>NZ_CP176011.1:0-1790000 GCF_054408545.1 Sulfurospirillum sp. 1307
TTGTTAGCTGATACTATTTTAGAACTATTAAAATCAGAGATAAGTGAAGTTGAATTTAATAGATATATAAAGCAGTTAAAATATCATGAAAAAGGCTCAAGGTCAGACCATGTTGTATTTATTGCTCCAAATATACTTATAGCAAATTGGGTAAAGACAAAATATTCAGACAAAATTGCCCATCTTTTTGAAGTAAAAACTGGTATAAAACCAACTGTAAAAATAATGCTAAAAAATCAAATAAGTACAAATACTAAAAAAAGTGTTCCAATCGAGTTAAATGAGCTTACAAAAAGCAGTAAAAATACAATCTTAAATCCTTCATACACTTTTGATAGTTTTGTAGTTGGAAGTTCTAACCAATACGCTTATACAATAGCAAAAAGTATAGCAACTAAACCAAATGTTATGTATAATCCAGCTTTTATATATGGTCCGACTGGACTTGGAAAAACGCATTTGATTCATGCAATTGGGAATTATTCACAAAATCAAGGAAAAATTGTAATTTATGCTACTATTGAGCAGTTTATGAATGATTTTACATATAACCTTAGAAATCAATCTATGGAGAGATTTAGAGATAAATATAGAAATTGTGATATATTGCTTATCGATGATACTCAGTTTTTATCAAACAAAATCCAAACTCAAGAGGAATTTTTCCACACATTTAATGAACTTCATAGCGCAGGAAAACAGATAGTTCTAACAAGTGATAAACCACCAAAAAGCATAAATGGACTTGAAGAAAGACTTCAAAGCAGATTTGAGTGGGGACTGATAGCTGATATTGGTTTACCTGAACTTGAAACAAAGATTGCAATTATAAAGAAAAAATGTGAACTTGATGGAATAGATTTAAATGATGATATAGTAAACTATATAGCAACAAAAATGGGTGATAATATAAGAGAAATAGAGAGTGCAATTATAAATCTAAATGCTTATGCTTCACTAATGCGTCAAGAAATAACCTTTGAATTTGCAAAAAATGTTATGAAAGAGCAAATAAAAGAAAAAAAAGAAAATATTAGCTTAGAAGATATAATAGCTACAATTTCAAGAGAACTAAATATAAAACCAAGTGAAATAAAATCTAAAAAAAGAAATAAAAATATAGTAGAAGCAAGAAGAATTGGTATATATCTAGCTAGAACTTTAACACCAAACTCAATGCCTTCACTCGCTTCATTTTTTGGTATGAAAGATCATACAGCAGTTTCACATAATATGAAAAAAATAAATGAATTAATAGAAACAAATGAAACATTTAGATTAAAGGTTGATGAACTTAAAAATAAAGTTTTAACAAAGGATTAGTTGTAAGTTTATAAAAAATATGTGAATAAAAGTGAAAAACTAAAAATTTTTTTTCACTAGTTAAAATCGCTCTGTTAAAGAGTTTTTAACCTATTTCACAAATTCAGGGTAAACTACTACTTTTACTATAATTATAAATAATAAAAGGAGAAAAAATGAAAGTCTCAATAAATAAAAATGTGTTAGAAACAATTCTTTTAAATACAACAGCTTATTTAGAAAAAAAAGATTTAAGTCAAATAACATCACATCTATATATTTCATCAAATGATGAAGAGTTTATAGTAAAAGCAACTGATTATGAAATAGGCTTAGAATATAAAACTAAAAATATAAAAATAGCAGATAATGGAGTTGCAACTGCTAATGGTAAAAAACTTTTAGATATAGTAAAAATTTTAAAAGATGATGATATTGTTCTTGAAACTATAAATGATTATTTATATATAAAACAAAATAGTTCAAAATTTAAACTTCCTATGTTTAATCCAAATGAATTTCCTGAACTTCCAAAAGTTGATAATAAACCAAAATTTGATATAAATTCAAATACTTTTGTAAGAAATATCAAAAAAATTGCAAATGCAATTGATACTAATAATCCAAAATATGAGTTAAATGGTGCATTAATTGATATTAAAAATGGATTTATCAACTTAGTAGCAACAGATACTCGAAGATTAGCATTAGTTAAAATTGAAAATTCAAGTGAAGATCAATTTTCACTTATAATTCCTAAAAAAGCAATAGCAGAAATTCAAAAACTATTTTTTGATGATATTGAAATTTTTTATGATGAAAATACTTTAATAGCAAAAAGTGATAATTTTCAATTTTTTACAAAACTGATAAATGGAAAATTTCCTGATTATGAAAGAATAATTCCAAAAGAAAAAAGATTTAGACTTCTTTTAGATAGAAATAAAATGGTAGATTCTATAAAACAAATCTCAACTGTTTCAAATGAAATGAAAATAACTTTTAAACCTGAATCTATTTTATTTGAAAGTTTAAATGATGATAATATAGAAGCTAAAACAGAAGTAGATTTTAAAACTGGACTAGATAGTGAAATTACAATGGCGGTTAATTCTCGCTATATTATAGATTTTCTATCCAATATAGAAAGTAACAGCTTTACACTAGGTTTTAATGATACTGGACTTCCTTTTTCATTAGAGAGTGAAAATTTTATGACAATAGTCATGCCAATAATGATATAAAAAACTGGAGATAATTAAATATGAGTGAATACGGTGCAAGTAATATTAAAGTTCTTAAGGGACTAGAAGCAGTTAGAAAAAGACCAGGAATGTACATTGGGGATACCAATATAAACGGTCTTCACCATCTTATTTATGAAGTTGTTGATAACTCTATAGATGAAGCAATGGCTGGATTTTGTGATAAAATCACAGTTGAAATTACAACAGAAGGTTCTGCAATCATCACGGATAATGGGCGTGGTATTCCAGTTGCTCACCATGAGGGTGAAAACATGAGTGCAGCAACAGTTGTTTTAACTGTTTTACATGCTGGTGGAAAATTTGATAAAGATACATATAAAGTTAGTGGTGGTCTTCATGGTGTTGGTGTAAGTGTTGTTAATGCACTTTCAAAAAAACTTGTAGCTACTATTAAAAGAGATGGATATGAGCATAGACAAGAGTTTGCAAAAGGAATTCCTCAAAGCGATTTAGAAAAAGTAAAAACTACAAATAGAACAGGAACTTCAATAGAGTTTTGGGCAGATGATTCTATTTTTGAGACAGTTGAATTTGAATTTGATACTTTAGCAAAGAGATTCAAAGAAATTGCATATTTAAATCCAAAAATAACAATAGAATTTAAAGATAACAGAATTGGAAAAAGAGAAGTTTATCACTTTGAAGGTGGTTTAAGACAATTTGTTGAAGATATGAACAAAAGAGAAAAAGTAACTTCTGCTTATCATTACAATGATAGTGTTGATGATATAGAAGTTGATATAGCTTTGATGTATAACTCTGGATATACTGAGAATTTATTGTCTTTTGTAAATAATATACGAACAATTGATGGTGGAACTCATGAAAGTGGATTTAGAGCTGGACTTACAAGAGCAATAGTTAATTATATAAACAATAATGCAAATGCAAGAGAAAAAGATACAAAAATAACTGGTGATGATGTAAGAGAAGGTTTGATTGCTGTTGTTAGTGTTAAAGTACCTGAGCCTCAATTTGAAGGACAAACTAAAGGAAAACTTGGCTCAAGCTATGTAAAACCTATTGTTCAAAAACTAACATTTGAAAAACTTGTAAAATATTTTGAAGAAAATCCAATCGAAGCAAAAGCTATAATGAATAAGGCTTTAAGTGCTGCTAGAGGAAGAGAAGCTGCAAAAAAAGCAAGAGATTTAACTCGTAGAAAAGATGCTATGAGTGTAGGAACACTTCCTGGTAAATTAGCTGATTGCCAAAGCAAAGATGCAAGTATTAGTGAACTTTACTTAGTGGAGGGAGATAGTGCTGGAGGTTCAGCTAAACAAGGTCGTGATAGAGTTTTTCAAGCAATTTTACCTCTTAAAGGTAAAATTTTAAATGTTGAAAAATCTCGTTTAGATAAAATTTTAAAATCTGATGAAATTAAAAATATGATAACAGCACTTGGTTGTGGAATCGGTGAAGAGTTTAACGAAGAAAAACTAAGATATCATAAACTTATAGTTATGACAGATGCCGATGTAGATGGTAGTCATATACAAACTTTACTTTTAACTTTCCTTTTTAGATTTTTACGCCCTGTTATTGAAAAAGGATATGTATATCTTGCTCAACCACCTCTTTATAGATATAAAAAAGGTAAAAAAGAGATATATTTAAAAGATGATACAGAACTAAATAATTACTTGATTGAAACTGGAATTGATAATTTTGAATTTGAAGGAATTGGAACTAAAGATTTAATTGATTTTTTCAAGATAGTATCAGCTTATAGAAGTATTTTAAAAGAGTTAGAAAAAAGATTTTCTGTTATTGCAGTCATTAGACATCTCATAGAAAATCCAGATCTTGTTAGTTTAAGCTCAAATGATCTTTTTGAAGAGATTAAAAAATTTATGGATGAAATTGGATATAACCTTTTAAATCACAAAGTAACTGATGAATATATTCATCTTTATGTTCAAACAGAAGGTGGATTGGAAGAGTTAAAATTAGATGATAACTTTTTTACAAATCCGCTTTATCAAGAAGCACTTTTTATAAGTGAAAAAATAAAAGAGAGAGACCTTTCAATACTAGAAGGTGAAGATCCTGTTGAAACTTTGATTAAGATAGAAAAAGCTGCTAAAAAAGGTGCTTATATTCAAAGATATAAAGGTCTTGGTGAGATGAATCCTGAGCAACTTTGGGAAACTACAATGAATCCAGAAAATAGAAGACTTTTACAAATAAAAATAGAAGATTTTGAAGAAGCTAGTGATACATTTACACTATTTATGGGTGATGAAGTAGAACCTAGAAGAAATTATATACAAGCTCATGCAAAAGATGTAAAACACTTAGACGTATAAAATGCTTTATTCTGAGTCAAAAGAGAGAGAAAATAGGTTTATACTAGCATTAAAAATTAGTATACCATTTCTCTTTATTTTGGCTCTAATTCTTGTTTTTATAACAAGAACATATAAAAATAATTTAGATATTATTATACTTTTAACTATATTAGTTCCAATATATATTTATTATATTTTTTATCTTATATATAGTGGTTTTAAATCTACTCTTATTGATTCAACTACAAAAGCTTTCACAAGAAAAGAGATATACGAAAAAATAAAATCAATTAAGAAAAAAAATTTTGATTCAAGTGTAATTTTAATAAGAGTATTAAATATAATAGATATCAATGATAGATATGGGATCGATAATGCTGATAAAATTTTAAAAGAGTTTGTTCAAAGATTAGATGATTTTTTTAAAAGTTATAATTTTATTGATACAAAAATAGGAAGATATAGTGGTGGAAATTTTTTACTTGTAACAAAAGGTAGAAAAAAAGAGTTAAATCATTTAGTAACTATTTTTTCAAAAGAATTAAAAAATATTGGTATTAATAACATAGAAGTAAAAATAAAATTTGCTGTAATTGAATCTAATTATGATGATAATGTAGATAATATTGTAAAAAAACTTCTATCTGATATAGATGAAATGCAAGATTCAAAACTTCCAAATATAAAACCAAATGAGTTTGAAAAAATAATTTGTGAGGCAATTGATAATGAAAAAATTATTTTTAAATATCAACCTTCAATCAATAAAAATAAAGAAGTTGAATTTGTAGAAGTATTGACTAAAATTTATACAAAAAGTGAAGGAATGCTTTCTCATTCACAAATTCAAAGAGTTGTAAATCATGTGGGATATGAAACAATTTTTGATAAGAAAATACTAAAAGTTTTAATAAAAGAATTAGAGAGTGTTGATATTAAAAATAAAGTTTTTTCAGTTAAATTATCTGCGGTTAGTTTAAGAAATAGTGAATTTAGGCAATATGTAGTAGAGTTGTTTCATAAAAGTACTTTAAAACCTGAAAATTTTGTACTTGAATTTTTTGAAAATAGTGCATATAGTGAAATAAATAGATTTAAAGAAATTCTAAATAGTTATAAAAAATATGGTTTTAAAATTGGATTAATTAATTTTGGTGGAAATAATTGCTCTTTAGAATATATAAAATATTTGCCAATTGATATTGTAAAATTTGATATAGAATTTACTAAAAATTTAAATAAAAGTCGATGTAAAAAGATTTTGAAATCATATAAAGAATTACTAAATGAACTTGGTATAAAAGTTATGATAAAATTCATAGACAAAACCAGTATGCTTGAAGTTGTAAATAGTTATAATTTTGATTATATTCAAGGTTTTGTTATTTCAAAACCAAAAAATTTAAAGGAAATATTATAATGAAATATGGTGAAAAAGAGATTGTAGAATTTGATGTAGATAAAGATTTGGAAATTTGGCCAAATAAACACAAAAAAAACTATGTTATAAAAATAACTCTTCCTGAGTTTATGTGTTTATGTCCTAGAAGTGGTTATCCTGATTTTGCTACTATTTATATTGAGTATATTCCAAATGAGTTAGTAGTAGAATTAAAGGCAATAAAACTGTATATAAATAGTTTTATGAACAGAAATATATCTCATGAAGATAGCGCAAATGAGATTTATGATGTATTAGATTCAAAGTTAAAACCAAAATGGTTAAAAGTAGTAGCAGATTTTAATCCTAGAGGAAATGTTCATACTGTTATTGAACTTGATTCAAAAGAGATAAGAAGAGAAAATTAGTATGTTAAGTGCTTCACTCATTGAGCAGTTTTTTTCTTCAGCTTCAATACAAAGATGGAATGATTATCCAAGAATGGTTGAGCTTGTTGAACTTGATAAACAAGCTCACAAATTTATAATAGCATTCTTTTTAGCAAGAATTGAAGAAGAACAAATAAATCATATTCATTTAATTGAAGCTGGAATTTTTGAATTTTTAAGGCGTGGTGTTGTAACTGACATAAGGCCTGATGTTTTTAGAAAAGCACTTCAAAAGAAAGAAAAAGAGATAAACGAGTGGGTACTTGCAAAACTTCATGATAAACTTTGTGATATAGAAGATGGAGAATTTTACGATAGATTTAAAAACTATCTTAATAATCCAGAAATGTATAAAAAAGAGAGATTTATACTAAAAGCAGCTTCATATCTTTCTACTAGATGGGAGTTTTCAATAGTTTATCAAACTAGTCAATTTTTAAGTGGAATTGATAGAGTAAAAGAAGCTGTTGAAGAAGAGATTGAAGATTATTATGAGTTAATTGGTGTAAGAAAAATTGCTCTTAATAAAAAATTAGCAAAAATTATAGATTTGAGCGGAAGACTTCGTTTTCAAAAAAGATGGGCACAAACTCCAAGGATTCCTGAAACTTCTGTTTTAGGACATATGTTAATAGTTGCTATTTTAGGTTATTTTTATTCTTTGCATATAAAAGCATGTCCAAAAAGGATGGAAAATAACTTCTATTGTGCTTTATTTCATGATTTACCTGAAGCTCTAACAAGAGATATAATAAGTCCTGTAAAATACTCTGTAAATGGATTAGATGATATTATAAGTGTATATGAGATAGATATGATTGAAGATGAGATATTGCCTTTTATACCATCTAATATACAATCTCATTTTAAATATCTTTTGGGTTTATATGGAGATAATGAAAAAGATGAATTTTTAAATAAAATTAATGAAAAAAAGGTTTTAGTTGTAGATACTTTGTCAACTTATAATGAAGATAGATACAATGCCATAGATGGAGTAGCTCTTAAAAATTGTGACAGACTCTCAGCTTTTATTGAAGCAGTTTTATCTATATCTCATGGTGTAAAATCAAAAGAGTTGATTCAAGGAAAAGATTATATAAAAAATACTCTAAAAGAAAAAGGAAAAGTCGAAGGATTTGATTTTTATAAACTCGCTTGTGAGATTGAAGATCATTTATTTAATTAAGACCTTCCTCCAGATTACTGCGGCACATGAAACTAAAAGAGTGCTCTGCTGTGTTCCCACCCTGAAGCGTTGCTCTTCAAGCTCATTGCACAGGTCTAAAGGAAGGCTGGATGAAATTATACCAAAATAAAATATTTTTTATCTTAATTAGAATAGGGATGTAATATGTTTTTTAAAAAAATTAAAATATTTTTTTTATCTTTCTTTAGAGAATTTTTTGTCTATCATCATACTTCTTTAGAATTTAGAGCAAAAATTTTTGCCTCAATGATTGCAACAAAAAAATTGAATGATGAATGTGAATATGAAATTTTAAAAGATATTGCAAAAGATATTTATAAAAATGATGAATATAGAATAGATATTTTAATTCATACTACAAAAGAGTATATTAAAAAAGTTGTTCAAAAAGATTTTTTAGATATTGATAAACTTTTATTGGATATTGATAGAGATTTAAGAAAATATAAAAGATTTGCCTATAAAATAAACTTAGATCACTTAAAACAATTTTTTAACTGCAAAGGTGATGAAGAAACCGTTTTACTCCAAACTAGAATTTTGGAGTATTTTGAAAGTGAATTAATTTCTAGAGGTATAGAAATTTCTAAAGAGCAAAAATAGTACAAAAAATAGTGCTGAAACAAGTATAATAGAAGCTCCAGATGTAATATCAAAATTATAAGATACAAAAAGACCAACTAAAGTAAAAAATGTTGAGATGATTGAAGAATAAAACATCATACTATAAAGCGAATTTGATAATTTTTCAGATATATAAATAGGAATTGTAAGAAGAGAAATAACTAGTATTAATCCAACTACTTTAATAGCAATTACAACAGTAAGAGCAGAAAGTACTAAAATTAGTGTGTAGAAAAACTTTACATTTATGTTTCTTAATCTAGCATATTCACTATCGTAAGATACAGCCAAAATATCTCTATAAAAAAATGTAACTATCACTAGTATAGATATAACCAAAATAGACATAAAATATATATCATCTTTACTAACTGCCAAAATTGAGCCAAAGAGATAACTCATCAAATCTACATTATAACCAGGCGTTAAATCTATTAGAACTATTCCAATAGCCATTCCAACTGCCCAAATAAGACCTATAAAAGTATCAATTCTATGTTTTTGGTTGATAGTTATATAAGAGATTAAAAGAGCTGCTAATACGCTAAAAATCGATGCTCCAAAAAAGATTGGTAGTCCAAAATATACTGCTAATCCAATTCCACCATAAGATGTATGAGCAATACCTCCAGCTAAAAAAACCATACGATTTACAACTATTAGACTTCCTATAATTCCTGAAGCTATACTTACTAAAATCCCAGCTATTAAAGCATTTTGAATGAATTCATAATTAAAAATTTCAAGCATGCTTATTTCCTAACATTTGTAAAAGTTCAACTTCACAAAAATGTTCATCTTTTGTATAAAACTTTTTTTGATCTTTTATATTGTGATAAGTTAGTGTTTTATTTACATGTGCAACGACATTAGCATAACCCAAAATAACAGATATATCATGACTTACTACAATAATTGTCATAGTTTTATTTAACTCTTTTAATAAATCATATATCTCTTTTTGCCCTTTTACATCTATACTAGAAGTTGGCTCATCCAAAATCATAATTTTTGGATGAGCGCATAGCGCTCTTGCTATCATAACTCTTTGTCTTTGTCCACCAGAGAGTGAACCTATCTTTTTATTTTCATATTCAAGCATACCAACACTTTTTAAGGCACCTCTAGCACATAAAATCTCTTCTTTTTTATAGCCTATTAAAGGACGTTTACTTCCCACATGTCCCATCATTACAACTTCTATGACTTTAATAGGAAAATTAGTATTGATGTTTGTATTTTGAGGAACATATCCTATATCGCTTAGATTTTTAATTGGTTCTTTGCCAAAAATCTTAATACTTCCCTTTTGAGGTTTTAAAAGCCCTAACATAAGTTTTAAAAGTGTACTTTTCCCTCCACCATTTGGGCCAATAATGGCTAAAAAATCTTTATCTTCTACATGTAGATTAATATTTTCTAAAATAGTCTCTTTTGCATATGAAAATGATAAATCTTTTATCTCTACTACATTCATATTATTTTATTGCTTTACTTAGTTTTATTAAATTATTTGACCAATCTTTGTTTAGTGGAGAAATTTTTAAAACTTTTATTTTTAATTCATTTGCCAAAGTTTTTGCAATTTTATCAGAAAATTCAGGCTGAGTTAAAATTGCTTTGATTTTTTCCTTTTTTGCAATCTTTATAATATTGATTAGAGTTTTAGGTTTGATACTTTTTCCCTCGACTTCTACAGCAATTTGTTCTAAATTATAATCTCTTGCAAAGTATCCCCATGATGGATGAAAAACCATAAATTTTGATCCGCTTTTTACATCTTTCAAAATTTCTCTTATTTTTAAATCTGTTTTATTTATCTCTTCTAAAAAAGCTTCTAAATTTTTTTTATAAAATTGTTCATTTTTCTTATCTTGACTTGATAAAGCAAAATAAATTTTTTTTGCTATTACTTTAACATTTTTAGGACTTAACCATATATGAGGATCATAACTTTCTTCTTTATCGTGATGTATTTCATGATTATGTTCATGATGTTCTTGCATATGTATTTTTTCAATACCATCATCTAAATGAACTACATGTAAAGATGGATTTTGGTTTTTAAATCTTTTTAGCCAAATATTTTCAAATTCTACACCAATTGCAAAATAGATATCTGCATTACTAATATCCCTCATTTGAGAAGGCTTTGGCTCATAAGTATGTGGAGAGTTTCCTGGTTTTACCATCAAACTAATATTAACTTTATCTTTTCCAATTTTTTCTACAAAAGTAACTAATGGTTGTATACTAACAACACTGTTTACATTAGCATATGAAAATGAAATTAAAAAAACTAATAGTATAAATATTTTTTTCATAGGAATACTCCTTAAAATGGCAGAGAGGAAGGGATTCGAACCCTCGAAGGCTTGCACCTTACACGCGTTCCAGGCGTGCTCCTTCAACCACTCGGACACCTCTCTTTGTAGAGTGGAATTTTATCTATTTTCTACTTAGACACTCTTTACATATAACATCAAATGAAATTGTAGTATCTAGTATTTTGCTTTGAGTTTGTTTTTGAAATTTTTGTATGATTTCTTGCGAATCTACCATAAGATCTTCTATTTTTCCACACTCTTTACATATAAGATGAACATGTTTTTCTTTAGTAATTTCAAAATAATCTTTCTTATTAGCGATTTTTACTTCGCTTAAAACATCTTTTTTTATCATTTCATTTATATTTCTATAAATAGTAGATAAAGAGAGTGTTGGGAATTTTTCTTTAGAGTATTTTTCAATTTCTTCTAAAGTTGCATGTCCGTACTTATCTAGTGTATCTAATATACAAAGTCTTTGTGGTGTTGCTTTTAATTCATAGTTTTTTAACAGGTCAACATGTGACATAATTGTTCCTTTTTAATTTTATAATGAAATTATATCACAAATAATAATTTTTAGCAACTAATTAAATTTATTTTAAGTAATTATATGCAATAATTTCCTTGTTGAAAAAAATTATTGTTTAGGAGTTAAGATGGCGTGCGATTCAAAAGAGGTTGTTGCAATAGAAAATGAAAGAACTGAAGAAAAAAAAGAAAATAAAATAAATAAGGAGAATGAAAAAATGAGTTCATCAATGGTTTTACAAAAGGTACCTGAGTTTAAAATGGATGCATATGATGCAAAAAGTGGTCACTACATAAGTGTAAGTAGTGAGGATTATAAAGGAAAATGGCATGTAGTTTGTTTTTATCCTGCTGATTTTACGTTTGTTTGTCCAACAGAAATAGCTGCTATGAATGCAAAGTATGATGAGTTTCAAGAGCTAGGAGTAGAAATTTTAGCAGTATCAACAGATACTAAATTTTCTCACAAAAGATTTGTTGAAACTGAGCCACTTTTAAAAGGTTTAAAATTAACAATAGGGGCTGATCCTACTGGTACTGTGACAAGAGCATTTGGTGTTATGATTGAAGAAGAAGGAATAGCTCTTAGAGGAAGATTTTTAATTAATCCAGAAGGAGTATGTGTTGCTCAAGAAGTTCAAGCTCCAATGGTTGGAAGAAATGTAAATGAATTTTTACGTCAAGTAAAAGCTTGGAAACACGCAAGTGAAACTGGTGAAGTTTGTCCAGCAGGTTGGGTACCAGGTAAAAAAACACTTCCTGTTAATACTGATGTTGAACAAATGACAGGAAGAGTTGGAGATTATATTACAATCGAAGAAATTCTATCTTAAAAAATAGGGGGCTTTGCCCCTTTTATAAGTGATAAAATTGCAAATTCACTTTTAAGATGAGAATCTGTATAGGAGTGTGTGATAAGAATGACAAATTTTCAAAATCATATAACAATAAGTGAATTTCCTAATTTTCAATTTCAGATTTAATTATTTGGAGAAGATAAATAATTAAATAACTTTGTAATTATATTATATATAAAAACAAAAAAATTGTTCTAAGTCAAGAAATATTAACTTTTATGACTCATAATATCTATAATAACCTCATCGGTTGTATACATTCCATCTTGAGATAATTTTCCAATATTTTTTAGTGTTTCTTCTATATCACTTGCAATTATACCATCTCCACCATGTAGATATTTCCCTACTCGTGCTAAAAGATAAGAATCAAATGCAGCGTAAATTGTTGTAGATATTTTCATAGCACAAGAACTTTTTGCACCATCACAAATTATCCCAGATACATCTCCAAGTGTATTGATAATCGAGTGAGCAATTACTTCAAAACTCTCCTTGTTTATAAATGCCAATGCCCCAGCAACTGCAGCAGAAGAACAAATAACTCCACAATAAGCAGATAATCTTCCAACATTTGTTTTTATGTGAATTGTAGCAAGATGAGAGAAAAATAGTGCTCTAATAAGCTCTTCGTGAGAAATTTTCATGATTCTAGCGTATTCTATAAGAGCTAAAGATGATGTCATTCCTTGATTTCCACTTCCACTTGTTGTCATAACAGGGAGTGCACATCCACTCATCCTAGCATCACTTCCAGCACTTGCAAAAGATGCAGCTCTGTTTCTAGCATCATCTCCGTAAATTCCAAGCTCTATATTATCAGCTATTATTTTTCCTATATTAACTCCATAATTACCGACTAATCCCTCTTTTGCAATTTGAGAGTTTAGAGCTATGACTTTATTAAAAAGTGGTTCAATTTTTTCTAAATCAATTTTTTTAGCATATTCATAAATAGTTTTTATTGATAAAACTTTTCTATCTGTAAGAGGAGAGTTAAAATCTATATCATTACAAGGTCTATCAAGAACTACCCTTCCATCTTTTGTGATTTTTGTTATATTTGTATGCATATGTTTTACTTCAACACTAGCACTTGATTTTTTTGATTTAAGTTCAATCTTTATATACAATTTAACATCAGTATCTTCATGAATTACTTTTATGCTTTTAGTATCTAAAAATTCTCTTACTTTTTTCATATCTTCATCTGTTATATCACTTATAACCATAAGATCTTTTTTTGAATCTCCAGCTATTAGTCCCATCACAACAGATACTTCAATTCCCACCATTCCCCCACTATTTGGTACAACTACACTTTTTACATTTTTGATTATATTGCCAGATACTCTTATGATTACCTCTTTTATATCATCATCATTTAGTATTTCTTTTGTTTTTGCAGCTGTATAAGCAAGAGCAATCGGTTCAGTACAACCCTCAGCAGGAACAATCTCTTCTTCTAATATTCTTAATATCTTTTCCTCTGTATTCATCACACCTCTTTTATAATCACATAATTATATAAAAAAAGATAAGATAAGTATATAGTTTTTACATGTAGAGGAAAAATTTTATGGATAAAAGATATAAAAGATTTTATATAAGACTAGCTATTGGGGTAGTTTTTATACTCTCAATCTTGATTAGTAGTATCCTAAGCAGAGTTCTTGGGTGAGTTTTATCTTTTTTTCTAGAGGAGATGGCCCAAAATATTTACATTTTTCAACATATATCTGATAGCCATAATCAAGCCCTAAATCATCATAAAATTCTTTTAAATTTACAAATTTTATGCCAAATATCTCAAAAATATCCAGCTTTTCATACAAAGAAGAGTTATTACTTTTTATCAAATGTGAAGGTGCAATGCCAGTGTATTTACAAAATGCACTAGCTAAAACAAAGCCGCTTAAATCTTTACATGTAGAAATAACTTCATGATATTTTGGGATGATTGTTCTTTTGTCTAAAAAAACAATTCTACTACCATCATATTTTGCCGCTTTTACACTTTTCCAAAACCTGTATGCATTTGATGAAATTCCAACTTTATGACATAACTCTTTATTTAGCACAAAATTATCTAGAAATTGATTGTTTGAGAGCGTATTCATCTGCATATGCAGCCTTTAATCAACAGGAATTTTCATATGAAAACAAGCACCATCTTCTACATTAAAAGCCCTTATACTACCTTTTATATGTTTTTCCATGATTATTTTACACATATATAGCCCTATTCCAGTTCCCTCCTCTTTTTTAGTACTAAAGTATGGTTCAAATATATTTGGAAGGATATCTTCAGGAATTCCTCCAGCATTATCGATTATATTTACATGTATAAAATAATCTTCTTCATTTGTTACTATTTTTATTTTTCTATTTTTTATATTTCTTTCGTTAAAAGCATCTTTTGAATTATTGATTATATTTATAAAAATTTGAAGTAACTCTCTTGAGTAAGAGTAAATTTTACTTTTTTCATTATTTTCTCTACAAATAAAAATTTTATTGTTTTCGAGGCTTTTGCCTATGATGTTTAGCATTTCATCTACTATATCTTTTACATAAAAATACTCTTTTTCTTTGTTTGGTTTAAAAAAGTTTCTAAAATCATCTATGGTTTTAGAGAGATATTGTGTTTGTTTTAAGATAGACTCTAACTCCTCTTTTAAACTTTTTTCATCAAGAGATTCTAGTTCTATATCTACTATTGTATTATTTACAGCCATATTTATGATAGAAATTGGTTGTCGCCATTGATGAGCTATGATGCTTATCATTTCACCCATAGCAGCGTGTCTTGATTGAGCTAAGAGGAGTTCATCTTTTTTTTCTAACTCTTTTTTTAAAGAGTAATGCTCTGTAATATCACTATATAAACTTCCTATATAGTCTTTTCTATTTTCCAAAGGAATTTTAAAATTATATGCTCTAAAATAGTGTGTTTTTCCATCTCTAACATACTCAACAATATTTTCAGCATTTCCATTTTTTAAAGCTTCTTTGGCTAGTTTTTGTATCTTTTGTGCAGTTTTTTCATCTAAAATATCTTCAGTTTTAACACCTACTAATTCATGGTTTAAAAATCTTTTTAATCTCTCATTTGCATATAAAACTTCATTTTTTTCATTTTTTATAGAGACTAAAAATGGACTGTTTTCCATAAAAAGATCAAATAATTTCTTAGCCTCTTTTAGTTGAATTTCAAGGTTTTTTTGTTCTGTTATGTCTGTATAAAAACCTATAACTCTAATCGGATTTCCAAATTCATCGTATATTATTTCTCCTCTATCTAAGTTCCAAACCCAACTTCCATCTTTTCTTTTTAGCCTGTGAATATGCTCATAAAATTTTTCTTTTTTTATCTTCATCTTATCAATGGTTTCTAAAACATTTTGTGAGTCATCAGGATGAACTAATTTTTGCCAAGCTTCAATGCTATTTTCAATCTCATATTCTTTATATCCTAGCATCTCTTTCCATTGAGGTGAAAAATAAACTTCATTTGTTACCAAATTCCAATCCCAAAGTCCCTCTTTGGAACCATGTATTGCCATTTCATATCTTTCTTTTGATCTTACTTCTTTTTTTATAAGAGTTGTTATGATTTTGTGTATATAAAAATCCATTATTGTAATTATTAATATTATGATTAAAATATTAATTCTAAAGCTATCTGATATCTCATTTTCTTGGTCATATATATAAGTTATAAAAAGTATAGGTACTATGCTAACTAAAAATATAAGTAGTGATATTTTTTTTGAGATTTTCATTTACTTTCCATATAACTCATCTAGATAATCACTTCCGCACTTAAACTCTTCAAACCAATTTAAAAAATTTTCTACATGTATATCTTTAAAAAGTGAGCCATGTTGTGGAGCTATAATGTCAATATCATACTTTTTAACTTTACTTACCCATTTTTTTGCAATTTCATTGCTAGCCATATATCTTTTGTGGAAAGATTCTAAAAAAGTTTTGTGTTCTTCAAAATCACTCACACTTATCTCATCCTCATTAGGCTCTTTAACACTAGCTCCAATATCACCTGAAAAAAGTATCTTTGAGCGACTATCATATAGCGAAAAATTTCCAGGAGAGTGTAAAAAATGAGCTGGTATAAAATGTAAAAAATCCTCTCCAAAGTTTATTTTAGCACCCTTGTCATTTAAAGGAATAATTTTTTCAGTATTCATAAATCCATAATGACTCATAAATCTAATCCAAATTTTAGATACTATAAATGTACTAGGAGCTGATATATTCCACTCTGTAATGGAACCTGCAACATCTGGATCTTGGTGTGAAAAAAAGATGTATTTTATTTTATTTAAATCTATGTGCTTCTCAACAGCATCTTTTAAATCATAAAAAAGTGAGCTTGAACCTGGATCAATCAATATCCCTTCATCTTTTTGGATTATTAAGTATTGATTTAAAGAAAGATAATTGTTTTCATACTCTTCATCATCCAAGCTAAACATTATACATTTGTGAAGACCATCATTGTAAAGCTCAAACTCTTTTGTTTTCATTTAATATTCTCCTTTTTGTTGGAAGTAAACTTCAACACAAATTCTTCTTACTAAAGCTTTGCCTTTAGTTATTTATCTTAAACCTTTAAATTCTTTTATTATTTTTATTTGCTGTTTTGAAATATACTCAGTTAGAGTCCTTTTTCCTTTTTCATCTGGATGAAGAAAACAGATTATGTAATAAGATCTCTCTTTTTTTACTATTTTATAAACACTTGCATCGCTATTTATAATCATATGTTTTTTATCAACAGTAAATACCATGTCTATTCTAACTTTTGCTTCTTCTTCTAATCCAACAGGAAGGCTACTTGCTTCTATCTTTATACCATTTAGCGAGATGTCTAAAATTTTCATAGGAGTTAATGATTTACGGCCATTAAAAAACATAGAAATTGTATGATCTTTATCAGGCTCAACCCTTACTATCTTTCTCTCTATCGCAGAGTGTTCTAAAAATCTTAGATTTGAAAATACTATAGTTTGAGTTTCAAAATCATTCTTAACAACATTTTTACAAAGTACAGCTTTTGGCAGGGCTTCTGAGTAAATCAAAGCTCCTTTTTCTCTTAGTATTGCTTTTTGTTGTGTAAAAGTACTTTTTAATACTACTTTATCATCCAAAACTTCAGAAATAATTGCATCATTTACTATACTTATACCTCTGTAATAATTATAAAGAGTTACTTGCGCTCCATTGTTTAAAATAACCCTTAAAAGGTCAAATATAGCTCTTTGTTCTTCTTCGTATGAGTCATTTTGTTCTTGATTTTTATCAAATAGACCAAGTAAATTAAGCTCAGTAATATCATCAAGTGATACAATAGAATAACCCTTTCTTTTTGGTATATAATGCAGTTTAAATATAAAATGGTGCATTTTGTGTTTTGTATCAGCTATTTTTACATGATAAAGTTTATCTGGATTTCTTGAAGCTTCATCAAACCAATCTCGTTTTTCATCGTTATACAAAAAGCCATCATGTTTTAAAAACTTAGTTCCTAAATCATGAAATTTATGGTTAAAATCTTTTGCACTTTCTACTTTAAAAAAGTTAAGAAATTTTTGGGAAACAACTTGAGCCTTTCTTCCTTTTAAAAGAATTGACATAGAGCTTTGATAGTTGAAGATATCATTTAACTGCGCATAAAAGATTTTTTGCTCTTCTTCATCTTTTATCTTTTTTATAGTTCTAAAAAGTGTAGAAGTTAGTGTTTTTACCTCCACTGGTTTTTTTAGAAAATCAAATATATTATATTTTATAGATTTGAGCAAATTCTCTTGCGAATCAAATGCTGACATTATGATTATCTTTACATCTGGATTAATCTCATGAACCCTTTTTGCAAGTTCTAGGCCATCCATTTCGGGCATATTGATATCTGTTATGATTATCGGAGAAAAATGCTCTTTAAAAATCTCTATTGCTTCTTTACCATTTGAAGCTGAATATACAGTTTGAAATATCTTTTCTAAAAGCTTAGTTGCTTTTTGTCTTAAGGCATCATTGTCTTCAACATAAAGTATTGATAAATCACCGATTTCTTCTTTCAAATCCAATATATCAGACATATTTAACCTTTACATGTAAAAGTGCAAGAATATTTTAGCATATATTTGCAAAAAGGTTAATTATTGGCTTGTAGTATGATATAAAAAACAATTCAAAAAATAGATCAAAATTTAATTTCTCAAATTTTAGGTCACGCTGATGCGTCTATGTTATTTAGAAGATATAACAAATATATTAAAAATGATGTACGAAACATGAGTAAAAATTTAGGAATATTTGATTAATTTAACTACTTTAAAAAAATAAATTAGTTTAAGTCCCTATTTTAGGGGGTTAAAAAGTAGTGGCCGGGAGAGGGAGATTCGAACTCCCGGAGGTATTACCCTCGCTGGTTTTCAAGACCAGTGCATTCAACCGCTCTGCCATCTCCCGACAATGATATGTAAAATTTTGGAGGCGACACCCGGATTCGAACCGGGGATCAGAGCTTTGCAGGCTCGTGCCTTAGCCACTTGGCTATGTCGCCTCTTGTCGCCTCGTTTCATTTTCAAAACAAGTTATAAGTGGTGCCCGGGGCCGGACTTGAACCGGCACGCTCGTAAAGGAGCGAGGGATTTTAAGTCCCTTGCGTCTACCAATTCCGCCACCCGGGCAAACGCATTTTTTGTATCAAGTAAATGGAGCGGGAAACGAGGTTCGAACTCGCGACCCCAACCTTGGCAAGGTTGTGCTCTACCACTGAGCTATTCCCGCAATCAAAAATGAGGTGAAATTATATCATGTCTTTTCTTAAATGTAAAGGGTATATATAAAATTTTTTAAAATTTCGTTATAATAAGAAAAAAATTGAAGGATTGGTATGCGTAGTGATCAAGTAAAAAAAGGTTATGATAGAGCTCCACATAGAAGTTTATTTAGAGCAACAGGGGTTAAAACAGAGGATTTTGATAAGCCATTTATCGGTGTTGCCAACTCTTACATAGATATTATTCCTGGTCATTTTTTCTTGCAAGAGTATGGAAGAATTATAAAAGATGAAATAAGAAAAAATGGTTGTGTTCCTTTTGAGTTTAATACAATAGGAGTTGATGATGGTATTGCAATGGGGCATGATGGTATGCTTTACTCTCTTCCTTCAAGAGAACTTATAGCAAACTCAATAGAAACTGTTATGAATGCACATAAACTTGATGCTATGATTTGTATACCAAACTGCGATAAGATAGTTCCTGGTATGATTATGGGCGCATTAAGAGTAAATGTTCCTACGGTTTTTGTTAGTGGCGGACCTATGAAAAAGGGTTATACAAAAAAAGATGGAACACCGATAGATTTAGCAACTGTTTTTGAAGGTGTTGGTAAGTTTGAATCAGGTGAAATTAGCGAAGATGATTTGAGTGATTTGGAGTGCAATGCATGTCCTAGTGGTGGTAGTTGCTCTGGAATGTTTACTGCAAACTCTATGAATACACTAATGGAAGCTATGGGTATAGCACTTCCTGGAAATGGAACTATTCCAGCTCTAACTCCTGAAAGAGAAGCTCTCATAAGAGCTGCTGCAAAAAGAGTTTGTGAAATCGCACTTGATGAAAAATATAATTTTAGAAATATACTAAATGAAAAAGCAGTTAAAAATGCATTTGCAATTGATATGGCGATGGGTGGAAGCTCAAATACAGTTTTACATATGTTAGCTATAGCAAAAGAAGCTGGAGTTGATTTTAACATAGCTGACATTAACAAAATAAGTAAAAAAGTTTCTCACATAGCAAAAATTTCTCCATCATTAAGTACAGTTCATATGGAAGATATAAATAGAGCTGGTGGAGTTGGAGCTGTTATGGCTGAAATTGCAAAAAGAGACAATGGAGCTATGTATCTTGATAACCTAACAGTTACAGGAGATACGATTGAAGAGAGAATTAAAGATGCCAAGATTAAAGACACATCTATCATCCATACCTTAGATAATCCATATTCAAAAGTTGGTGGACTTGCTATACTTTTTGGAAATTTAGCAGAACAAGGCTGTGTTATAAAAACAGCTGGAATTACAGGGGAGAGAAGATTTACTGGAAAGGCAGTTTGTTTTGATTCTCAACAAGAAGCAATTGATGGTATAGTTGGTGGAAAAGTAAAAGCTGGGGATGTTGTTGTAATACGATATGAAGGTCCTAGAGGAGGCCCTGGCATGCAAGAAATGTTAGCTCCAACAAGTCTTATTATGGGTATGGGACTTGGAGCAAGTGTTGCTTTGATAACTGATGGAAGATTTAGCGGTGCTACTAGAGGACTTAGTATTGGTCATGTAAGCCCTGAAGCAGCTGAAGGCGGAATGATAGGTCTATTAAAAGATGGTGATGAAATCTTTATCGATGTTGATACATATGAGATAAGAGTAAATCTTAGTGATGAAGAGATTGAAAAAAGAAGAAGTGAGTTTAAACCAAAAGTAAAAGAGATAAAAGGAAGTTGGCTAAAACAATACAGACAACTTGTAACAAATGCTAGCAGCGGAGCTGTTTTAAAGACGGAATTTTAAAGATAGTAAATGGAATTTTTAAACACTCTTTTACAAAATACTATAACAATGCTAGCCATTGTTGATCCACTAGGGGTGAGTGCCATTATGCTCTCACTCCTTCATTCTAGTGCGACTAAAGAAGAAGTAAATAAAATAGCATATAAATCTACCCTGACTATTGTAATAGCATTTTTTTTGGTACTTTTTTTAGGAAATTTTTTGTTAAAGATTTTTGGAATTGAGCTTGATTCTCTTAAAGTTATGGGTGGAATTATACTTTTGCTTATGGGCATAAAGATGGTAAATGGAGCAAATGAGAGCAAAAACCAAACAAAAGAGGAGAGAGAAGAGGTAAAAACTCATGAAGATTTTTCTGTAATCCCTCTTGCAATTCCTATAACTTTTGGCCCGGGTATTTTTGCTACCATTGTCATACTAAAAGGTCATTCTCATAGTATTAGTGAACTCTTAGCACTTATAATTGCTTTTTTAATTGTTGCATTTAGTGTATATCTTTCTTTTAAAAACAGTATTTATATCAGAAAATTTCTAGGAATAACAGGTCAAAAAATTATAAGTCGTTTGATGGGCTTGATAGTAGGAGCGATTGCAGTGCAATTTATACTATCAGGTACAACTGCACTGCTCAAAGGTTATTTAGATTAGATAAAAAGTATACTAACGTGATTGTATACTTAATAGCTGTTATAATTAAGCAATACTTAAAGACAATGCGTAACCAAAACCAATTAGTGAAAAAATCGCTGCTATATCAACATATTTTAAAATTTGTAATGATTTTTCTTCTTTTTCCATTTCATATCCTTTAAAGTATTTTTGAAATAATACATAAATAAGCTTAAAATAAAATAAATTATATAAAAATAAATTTATTAAATTAAAAAATGTTTCAAAATTACTCTTATATTAACTTAAAAGCAAAAACTCATCAGATTAAAATTAAGCTTAGTTTTATTAAAGTAAGATTTTTTTAACAAAATACAGATAATTTTAAGCTAATATTAAGGAAAAATGCAAAAAAACTAATTTTTTTCAAATTTTTTTCCTTAAACCGATTTAGTTATAATAAGTAGACAATTTTCAGATAAAAAGGAAGAGGAATGAATGAAGGCGGATGGACATGTCCACATGATGTAAGAGGCATATGTGATATCATAAAAAAAGAGTGTGATCCTGGAGATAAGGGATGTGTACTTTTTGGAAAGGCAAAATTTGCAAATCCTGAAACTCCATCAAATGAAGCATTTGAAAAGAGGATGGAAAGAAAGATGAAAAAAATGCTTGAAGAGAGTAAGTAGTTGAGAGTTTCTACAAAAGAGATGATAGAACTCTCTTCTAAAGAAAATATAAAAAACATAAAAGAGGGTGTAAAAAAATTTGTAAATTTAGATACGAAAACAAAAGCTCCAAACACACAAGCACCAAAGATAACATCAAGTAAATTGATACAAACTTTACTAAAAGATTTGAGTTTAAATGCAAAAACAAAAGAGAGTGTGAGTGAAAGTCTAAAGCAAAATGAAATATCAAAGCAGGTACAAAATACAAGCAAGGAGTTAAACACACTTTTAAATTCTATAAAGAGCGATAAGTCTCTTTTTAAATTTGCTCCTATTTTAGAAAAACTTCTTTTACATGTAAAAGATATAAATCCTCAAAATATAAAAACTAGCCTATTAAATTCTGGAGTTTTGATGGAGTCTAAAATGGCAAATCAAACAAAAGATATTATGCCTGAAAATTTAAAAGAGGTTTTAGCGACTCTAAAAAAATACATTTCAAATGACTCTCCTAAAATATTAAAAACTATAGATTTACTTTTAAATGCCAAAAAAGCAGACAAAAATTTTTTTAATACCATTCAAAATTTGATAAAAGATATAAAACAAGATGTAAATTTAGTAAAATCAGTATCATTGCCTCTAACAAAACTAGAAAGTGCTATAAAACAAAATGCTCCTATAAAAGATATTTTATTGCAACTAAAAAATGAAATCAAAAAAGAGTCTTTACATGTAAAAAGCATTGATGTACTTTTGAGTTCTAAAAAGATGGATAAAGGATTTAAAAACAATTTAGAAAACTTGATAAAAGATATAAAAAAAGATGTAGTACTGCCAAATAAAATTGATAATATTTTAACTAAATTACAAAATGCTTTAGAAAAAAACACTCATATAAAACATACACTTTTAGAACTGAAACAAGAAATTCAAAAAAACATACCAAAAAGTACTTTACATGTAGAAACAATAAACAGACTTTTAGATGCGAAAAAAGTAGACAAGGTTTTTATGCAAGATATAAAAACCCTACTATCAGATTTAAAAGCAAAACCACTAGTTAAGATTACTGCAAAGCTTGATAACATTGCTCAAGAAAGTAAATTAATAGAATCTAAAATTAGTAATTTGGTTGAAATTCCTCCAAAAGAGATTGAGAAAGTAACTAGCAATATAAAAGAGAGTATGACAGAGTTAAAAGAATTGATTAGTAAAACAAGTATAAATGAAAAAGCTCAAATTACAAATATAGCAAATCAAATCATAGCTACTAAAGAAGTCTTTCCAAAAAGTTTAAATAATGCAAGTGTATCTGAACAAATCAAGCAAGTAGTTAATATCTTAAAAAGTGAGTTAGTTAAAACAGATATAAAAAGCCCTTTACATGTAGAGGTAGAAAAACTAGCAAATAAATTAGAATTTACTATAAAAGAGCAAATTCAAAGCAAAAAGATTGTTCCAAATCAAAACCTCAAAATGCCTTTAAAACCTGAGCTACTAAATGATGTTAAAGCTACACTTCTTAGTATAAAACATGAAATTAATTCAACTCAAACTCCAATTCATAAAGATATATTAGTTCAAGTTGATAGGCTTTTAACTCATATTGATTATTTTCAACTTGTTTCTCTTAGTTCAAACTCTTTAACTTCATATTTGCCATTTTCTTGGGATAGTTTAGAAGGTGGGCAGATTAGTTTGAAAAGGTTAAAAGAAAATAGATTTTTTTGTGAGATTAACTTGAAATTAAAAGAGTATGGTAGTATTGATTTGATGTTGATGCTTTTTGAAGATGTACATGTAAATGTCTCTTTTTTTACACAAAACAAAGATTTTTTAGAGTTGGTACAAGAGAATTTGTTGGCATTGAAACAAGGTATGAATAAATTAGGATTGGTTCCTTCAAATATTCAACTTTTTGATTCTAAAAAAGATAAAAAATTAAAAGAAGATACAAGAAATTATGCAAGTTCAATGGAGCTTGGAAATGGGATTAATATAGAGATATGATACAAAAGATATTGCAAGAAAAATTTGGATTTAATAGTTTTAGAGCTCTTCAAGAAGAAAGTATAAAAGCTATCATTGAAGGTAGAGACTTACTTACGATTTTGCCAACTGGTGGAGGAAAATCACTTTGTTATCAGCTTCCTGCACTTTATTTTAGGGATAAAGTAGCCATAGTTATTTCTCCTTTAATCGCTCTCATAAACGACCAAGTAATGGCTCTAAAGCAAAATGGCATAAATGCACAAAAACTAACTAGTGAGCAAAATGCATTTGAAATTGATGAGGTTTATACAAAACTATATAACCATGAAGTTTCACTTTTATATGTTTCCCCTGAAAGAGCAAATACTGATGGATTTAAAGTGCTTTTAAATGAGCTTGATATTAGCTTTATTGTGATTGATGAAGCTCATTGTGTGAGCGAATGGGGACATGAGTTTCGCCCTGATTATAGAAGTCTTCATTTTTTAAAAGAGGAGTTTTCACATATCCCAATAGCAGCTTTTACAGCAACTGCTACAAAAAGAGTTGCAAATGACATAGTAGAAGCTCTTGGATTAAAAAATCCAGTTAAACTAAAAGGAAGTTTTTTTAGAGACAACCTCATTTTAAATGTGAAAAAAAGAGTGGGAAATGGGCGAATTGAGCTTGTGAATTTTTTAAAAAACTATGAAGGTGAAAGCGGAATTATATATACTTTTACTAGAAAAGAGAGCGAAGAAGTTGCAAAGTTTTTAAATACTAGAGGTTTTGAAGCTTTGGCTTATCATGCAGGATTGAGTAATGAACTTAGAAGAGATACGCAAGATAAATTTGTAAAAGATGAAGTAAAAATAATAGTAGCAACCATAGCTTTTGGAATGGGCATAGATAAATCAAATGTTAGATTTGTTGTTCATATGGATTTGCCTAAGAGTATGGAGGGATATTATCAAGAGATAGGAAGAGCAGGAAGGGATGGTTTGAAAAGTGAATGTTTGCTTTTGTATTCTATGGGTGATGTTGTTAAAAAAAGTGAACTGATGAATCAAATAGAAGATGAAAGATATAAAAACTTTGCAAAAAATAAGATTGAAGAGCTTTATGCTTATGCAAACTCTAAAGAGTGTAGACACAAGGCAATTACGAGTTATTTTGAAGAAGAGATAGCTCCTTGCAATACTTTGTGTGATAATTGTCAAAAAGAGTATGAAGATGAGATTGATATAACAAAAGAAGCTAGGATGGTTCTTTCTACGATTTATAGAACAAATCAAAACTTTGGTAAAGCTCATATCGTTGATATTTTAAGAGGAAGTAAAAACAAAAAAGTTTTAGATAACAATCACGATAAATTAAGTGTTTATGCAATTGGAAGTGAAATTAGCAGTACTAGTTGGAACTTGGTAATTGATAAATTGTTTGAGTTAAAAGCTATAAGTAGAGGAGAGTTTAGAGAGCTTGTTTTAACTCCACTTGGAGCTGAGATTTTAAAAGGAAATGTAAAAGTTGAAGCAGAAGTTGACATTTTTAAAAAGCAAGATAAAAAAGTATCATTGGCTAAAAAAGAGATAGATTTTATTCATAAAGATGAGCATTTTGAAGCACTAAGAGAGCTTAGAAAGAGTATTGCTTTAAGAGATGGAGTTCCTCCGTATATCGTTTTTTCAGATAAAACACTAAAAGAAATTGCAAGTGTATTACCAAAAGATGAAGAAAGTTTTTTAGCAATCAATGGAGTTGGAGAAGTCAAGCTTGAGAGATACGGAAAACTTTTTTTAGATAAAATCAAAGAGTTTGGGCAGTAGGATGAAAAAAGCAGTAGCTCTCAGGTATAATCAAAAAAAAGAGAATGCACCAAAAGTTGTGGCTAAAGGACAGGGAAAAATTGCTGAGAGAATTATCAAAATTGCTGAAGAAAATGAACTACCTATAAAAAAAGATGAAGATTTGGTTGAACTTTTAACAAAAATAGATATAGACAAAGAAATCCCACAAAATCTATACAAAGCAGTTGCAGAAGTTTTTAGTTTTATATATAATATCACGAATAAAACAAAATAAGGAAAAAAATGGAAAATTTACCAAATTGCCCAAAATGTGGGAGTGAATACACTTATGAAGATGGAGAATTATTAGTTTGTCCTGAGTGTGCTCATGAGTGGTCAGCTAATGAAGAAAAAGAAGAAGAGTTTAGTGTAAAAGATGCACATGGAAATGTTTTAAAAACTGGCGATGATGTTACAGTGATAAAAGATTTAAAAGTAAAGGGAAGCTCTAGTGGTATCAAAGTTGGTACAAAAATCAAAGGTATTAGAGTTGTAGAAGGAAATGACGGACACAATATCGACTGCAAAATTCCAGGAATTGGAGCTATCAAGATCAAACAAGAGTTTGTAAAAAAATCTTAGTTTTTTAAGAAGATAATTTTTTTTTCATTTTAAGATTATTTTTAGCAAAAATCTTCATTTTGTTGATTATAATTACGTTTACTATTATAGATTTTATCTATGTATAGCATTGTAGATTTATTCTTTGAAGTCTAAATAATTGTTTAAGAGAAAAACATGAATGCATATGTATATGAGATGGTAGTTAATGGTGTTGACCAAGATGACATTGATGCTATTATGTCAAAACTTGAGGGTCGACTAAGCGGTAAAAGAATAGATGTAGAGCTTGAAAAATTAGGCTACGAAAGAATTTTCGATGATGAAGAAGATTCTAGCGAAACTGACAGCTTTGAACACATAAAAAGAAAAAAAGAGATGAGAGATGACTAATTTGCATAGATTGTCTAAATGATAGATAATCTATGCTTTTTTAATTGTCTTTTACAATTTCATATCCAAAAATAATATCTTTAGATTCGCCAGCTTCAAGTCTAAATTTCCATTGGATTTTTCCATTTGGACTTTTTAGACTTGGCTTTGGCTCTCCTATAAAATTTACTTTTATTTCTGCATCTTTTGATACAGGAATTTGCTCTGTAAAATTTACATTTTTGCTATATTTTCCAGCATTTTTTATACTATACTTCCAGTTTTGGGTTGAGATTGTTTTATCTCCAAAGAATGTTTTATCATTTAGTGTTTTAATCAATTCTTTTTTTATTTGTATATGCTCGTCTTCTCCAAAATACATAGTACTAAGAGATTCTTTTTTAATGGTTTGGATATTTCTTTTAGCAATTGGATTTAAATCCAAGTATAGATTTGCAAGTCCCCTTTCAAAATTTTTATGGCTTTTAAAAGTTGCTTTTATATAAGGCTTATTTGTCCCATAAGCATCTATAAAAGTTTCAAAATTTGCATCTAAAACTTCTTTGTTTAGCATATATAAATTATTTTGGTTTGAGATTAGTTTTTGATTTTTTAGAGTGTATTTGGATTTAGATACTAATTCTGAGTGAAAAGCTTCAGATTCTGCTGAAAAATCAGCTTTTGCCATTGCTAAAGCCATATTTTTTTTATAAGTAGTAGGCTGACCAATATATCTTGGATAAAACTTTCTAGGAGCTATATTTTCATTAAATGCGTAAGAGTAGATATTTATATCAACATTTTCTAAATCTTTTATCCCTTTATAATCAATACTGCTAAATTTTTCAATGCTTACAGATTTGTTTTTTGTATTCGCATATATATTGTAAAAATCTGATTCTTTTATATCTTTGTATGGAAATGAAACTTCTATTTTATTGGCTGAATTTTCTTTACATGTAAAGCTGACTTCAAGTTTTTTATACTCATTTAAAAATCTGTTGTTTTGTTTTATTTGTTGTAATTTGTTTGTTAGATCATCAATATTTTTTAAATTTTCTATTAATTTTGTACTTATGTAATCTGAGATTTTTTCTATCTCTTCAAAATTATTATCTACCTTAATAGATTTTAAAAGATTATTTTTTGCTCTTAATGCTTCAATTTTATATATTATATTATTTATTTCATCAGAACTTTTAAAAGTTTGATTGTTGGATAATTCATACTTTTTTATGTTGCAAATAGATTTTATTTTTATATCTTTTAAGTCTACAAAAGCTGGAATATCAATGCTTAGTGAACTAGAGTTTGTTTCAAAAGACTGTTTTAGTATGGCTTTGTTTTTATATAAATTTAGCTCTACATTTAAAGGCTCATAACTTGCAAATAAACTCACTGAAATTGCTAGTAAAAAAAGTTTTAATTTTAACATGGGTATAAAAAATCCTTTTTGTTTGTATTTTAGCATATTTGAGTAAACGCTTTATTATGTTATTGTTGATATAATATAATAAAAAAATACAGGGATATAGTCACATGAGCAAAAAAGAGACAAAATATATATTTGTAACAGGTGGAGTGTTAAGCTCGCTTGGGAAGGGAATTGCGGCTGCTAGTATAGCAACTTTGTTAAAACATAGCGGATTAAAAGTTAGTATATTAAAAGCAGATCCATACATCAATGTTGATCCAGGAACTATGAGTCCACTTGAGCACGGAGAGGTTTTTGTAACTAATGATGGAGCTGAAACTGACCTAGACTTAGGGCATTATGAGAGATTTTTAGATGAAGATTTATCTCAAAACAACAACTTTACAACAGGAAAAGTTTACTCTTCAGTAATTGAAAAAGAAAGAAGAGGAGATTATCTTGGAAAAACTATTCAAGTTATCCCTCATATCGTAAATGAAATTGCTGATAGGATTAAAAAAGCTGGAGAGGGAAAAGATATTTTAATCGTTGAAATTGGCGGAACTGTTGGAGACATAGAAGGACTTCCGTTTTTAGAAGCTATTAGGTCTTTAAGAAGTGAAGTGGGAAGAAAAAGAGCCATGTTTATTCACTTAACATTGATTCCTTATATAAAAGTTGCAGGCGAATTAAAAACAAAACCAACACAACACTCTGTTCAAGAATTAAGAAGAATTGGAATTAGTCCTGATATTTTGATTTGTAGAAGTGAAAAACCTCTGCCAAAAGAGTTAAAAAATAAACTCGCTTTTTCATGTGGAGTTGAGAGAAACTCTGTGATTGAATCAAGTGATGCTAGAACAATCTATAAAGTGCCATTGAATTTTCAAAAAGAAAATATACTAGAGCCAATTGCAGAAATTTTAGATTTGGGTGAGCTTAAACCAAACATGGATGAGTGGGATTCTTTGGTAAAAAGGGTAATTGCTCCTAGAAGTGAGCTTACAATAGGATTTGTTGGAAAGTATCTTGATTTGAAAGAGGCATACAAGTCTTTGACTGAATCTTTTATCCATGCTGGAGCTCATTTGGATGCAAAAGTGAATCTAAAATGGGTTGATTCAGAAGATATAGAAGAAAAAGGTGCTGGAGAGTTTTTAAGCGATGTAGATGGCATCTTAGTAGCTGGTGGCTTTGGTCACAGAGGTGTTGAAGGTAAAATAGATGCTATTAGATATGCAAGAGAAAATAAAATCCCATTTTTAGGAATTTGTTTGGGAATGCAGTTGAGTCTTATTGAGTATGCAAGAAATGTCTTAGGCATAAGTGATGCAACTTCAGTTGAGTTTGATAAAGATACAAAATCACCTATTGTTTATCTCATAGATAACTTTTTAGATGCTTCAGGAAACAAACAAGTAAGAACTCATACAAGCCCGCTTGGTGGAACTATGAGATTAGGCTCTTACAGATGTGATACAAAGGCTGGTTCACTTCTAAGAGAGGTTTATGAGGGCAAAAAAGTTATACACGAAAGACATAGACACAGATACGAAGCAAATCCAAGTTACAGAGATGCTTTTGAAAAAGCTGGGATGATAGTAAGTGGAGAGAGTGATGGATTGATTGAAGTTGTTGAAATCAAAGATCATCCATGGTTTTTAGCTGTTCAATTTCATCCTGAATTTACTTCAAGATTAACTGCGCCAAATAGAGTTTTACTCTCTTTTTGTGATGCAGCATTAAAATCAAATAAAGATGGGTAGGTTACTAAGTAAAGAAGATGTAAGGAATATATTAGCAAATAGATTTAAAGATGATACATGTAAAAGTTTGGGGCAAATGCCTAGCCCAAAATCATTTAAAGATATATCTAAAGCATCTTCTAGGATAGTTGAGGCTATAAACAATAATGAAAGCATTGTTATAGTAGGTGATTACGATGTTGATGGAGTAGTGTCGTCAGTAATTTTAAGTGAATTTTTTGATGATATTGATGTTTCTTACTCTTTGATAATCCCAAATAGATTTAGTGATGGATATGGATTAAATCCTGAGATAGTAAAAAAAGTAGACGCCAATGTAATCATCACAGTTGATAATGGCATAAGTGCAGTTGAAGCTGCACAGCATTGTAAAGAAAAAGGTATAGATTTAATTATTACAGACCACCATACCGTACCTTCAGAAGTTCCTGATGCTTATGCAATAGTAAATCCAAAACAAGATGATTGTGATTTTCCAAATTGTGAGATTTGTGGAGCTCAAGTTGCGTGGTATTTAGTAGCTGCTTTAAAAGAAAAACTAGGGCTCAAAACTTATGATCTTTCTAAATTTTTAGACCTTTTAAGTGTGGCAATTATAGCTGATATGATGGAATTAAAAGATATGAACAGAGTAATGGTCCTAAGAGGTATAAAAGCTCTTAATTGCTCAAACAGAATTCCTTTCATTGCTATAAAAGAGTATTTTGGAAAAGATATTTTAGAAGGAGATGATATCTCTTTTCTTATAGCTCCACTCATAAATAGCTCAGGCAGAATGGAAGATGCAATTTATTCTTATGAGTTTTTAAAATCAACAAACCTTGAAGATGCTATGGATAAACTAGAATACATAGTTCATCTAAACAATAGTAGAAAAGATGAAGAAAAAGCTCTATTTGAAGCGTCACTAGAACAAATAAGTGATGATGAAAATATCATCGTAGTTTGGGGCGAAGATTGGCATGAAGGTGTTATTGGGATAGTAGCATCAAGATTATCTAAAAAGTTTAAAAAACCAGCTATTGTATTTTCTATAAAAGATGATTTTGCAAAAGGAAGTGCTAGAAGTGTTGGTGAAATTGATATACTTTCTTTGATTCAATCTCAAGAAGATTTACTTTTAGGTTTTGGAGGACACAAAGGGGCTGCTGGAGTTGCTTTGAAAAAAGAAATGCTACCAAAATTTAAAAGTCAAATGATTAAAGCTTGTGAAAACTTAACCCCAAAAGAACTTGAAGCTGGAAGTGATGTTTTAGGAGAGCTTTGTTTAAAAGATATAGATTTTGAGCTTTTAGAGATTTTAGAAGAGTTTGAGCCATATGGACAAAAAAATCCAAAACCAAATTTTATACTTAAAGATGCTATGGTTAAGGTTGATAAAATCATAGGTAGAGACGGAAGGCATTTGAAGCTTATACTTCAAAAAGAAAATCACTCTATTGAGTCTTTATTTTTTAATTATGATGTGGATATAAGAAGAGGAGACAGGGTTGAGCTTGTATTTAGTGTTTCTAAAAACACTTACAGAGGACTTGTAACACCTCAACTTCTTATCAAACAAATTAGTATAGTTTAAAAAGATTTACCATCTTTGACAGGTACAAAAAGGCAATCATCTAACTCTTCTACATGTAGAGTGTTATTTGTCTTTTTGTATCTTGTGATTATCTGTTTTTCACCTTTTTCAATGGGAGCTACTAAAATACCTCCATCTTTTAATTGTTCAAAGATTTTATCTGGAACTTTTGGAGTTGAAGCAGAAAACAGAATTCTATCAAATGGTGCAAATTCTCTCCATCCATTTTGACCATCATCAAATCTTGTGTGAATATTGTATATATTTAAGTCTTTAAATCTCTGTTTAGCTTCTAAAAGTAATCTCTCAATCCTTTCAATCGTAAAAACTCTTCTTATGATTTTGCTTAGAACTATTGCTTGATAACCACTTCCACAACCAATTTCTAAAACACTATCAGCTCCCTTTGGTTTTAGGGCTTGAGTCATTTTAGCAACTGTTAAAGGAGAGCTTATCCATTGGTTTGCAACCATTGGTAAAGCTTCTAATTTATATGCATGTCTTATAAATCCTTTTGGCACAAAATGCTCTCTTTCGCTTAAACAAATTGCTTTGTATACCTCATCATCCAAGTGAATTACTTTTTTTATCTCATCAGCCATTTTTTTGCATTTTTGAAGTTTTATTTTACTACTAAAATCACTCATTATAGTCCTATATTCACGTATCTTCTCATTTTTTTTATTTCTCTTGAGTCAAAATTTTTTTTGATGATAAAAGATGAATCATCCCTATAAATATCACCAAAGGGAGTTATTATGCCACTGCTACTAGCCATGCTTTCATCACTACTATTTGAAACTATTACAAAGGCTTGATTTGCTATAGCAAGAGCTGTGCTAAGTGCTTTTAGATGCTCTTTTCTTGGCATTCCCCAAAAAGACGGAATCAAGATAACATCAGCACCAGATATTCTATCCCAAAGCTTGGTAAATCTCAACTCAAAACATATGAGTGTAGCAATTTTTATTCCTTTTATTTCTACTGTTTGTATCTCTTCTTCTTTCCCACTTGTGAAATATTTTGGCTCATCTCCTAGAGGAAAAAGTTTTGCTTTTGCTCTTTTTTGTACTATTTTTCCATAAGAAAATATATATAGGTTATTTAGATATTTGTCATTTTCTTTTTCGATTAGTGTTAAAGCTAAAGTTCTATCTTTAGATAGCTCTAATAGTTTTGGTATCGCTTCTTTGCTAAACTGGGCTGATATATCTAGGCTATCATATTTGTATCCACTAAGACAAAGCTCAGGTGCAAGTATGATAGAATCTTCTTTTGTTAGCTTGATAAGTCTTAAAAGAGTCTTGAAATTTTCTTCAAGACTCCTGTTTTCGTAGTTAAATTGAAGTGCAACAAGTGTAGGATTAAAAGTCATCAAAAGATAGACTTCCTTTTGAATAGTTAGTTACATTTCCTTCAAAAAAGTTTGTTTTTTGTTCATTAAATTTTGAAAAGTCATCAACCCATTTTATAGGGTGGCTTGCATTGTACATTTTTTCGTATCCAACAGCACTTAATCGCTCATCAATTAGGTAGTGAATGTATTCTTCAATGATATCATCAGTAAATCCCATAACTTGATTTTGAGTTATGTATTGTCCCCACTCAATCTCTAGCTCTCCTGCTTTTTTAAACATGTCAAAAACTTTAGCTTTAAGCTCATCTGTAAAAAGCTCAGGTCTTTCTTTTCTAACAGAATTTATCATGTTTTGAAAAAGTAGTAGATGAGTTATCTCATCTCTTTGGATAAATCTAATCATTTGAGCACTTCCTAACATTCTTCCTGCACGAGCTAGAGCATAGATTGCAGTGAAGCCTGCATAAAAGTAAATACCTTCTAAGATTTGGTTTGCAAACATAGCTAAAACAAGTTTTTCATCTGTTACATCTCCAGCTAATTCTTCATAAACACTAGAAATGTAATCATTTTTACGTCTTAAAACATCATCATGCTTTTCCATCTCATAAATTAAATCAGTATTATCACAAATGGCTTCAACCATAACTGCATAACTTTTTGAGTGATTTGCTTCTTCGTAAGCTTGTCTTGCAAGTAAGGCATTGATTTCAGGAGCTGTAATATAAGGATTGATGTTATCAGCTAAATTATTTGTTTGAAAACTATCCATACTAATTAGCTGAGACCAAACTAAATCATACATTCTTTTCTCTGCATCTGTTAAATTTTTGTTGTAATCAATCACATCTTTTGTTGTATCAACTTCTTTTGGAAACCAAGTATTTGCTTCCATCATATCCCATAGATTTAAAGCCCAAGTATATTTTGCTTTTGTAAAATTAAGAATTCCATGAGGATTTCCACCAAATACCCTTCTTTCATTTAAATTTTCATTTGAATTTGGGTTATATATTCTTTTTCTGTTCATTTAATTGTCCCCTTTTTACTGAACAAGTCCAGCAAAAATTCCCCGCGACTCTTGTGAAGTAAAACGGTTGCATAGCAATCACTCTCTTCGAGAAAGCACGAAGTAAACTTCTGTAAGTTTCATTTTGCTGTGTCTTTTATTTTATTTTATCTAAAATTATATATAATTGTTATTATGAAACAATATGAAGTAAAAATATTTAACAACCTAAATGATTCACTAAAAGATGAGATTAACAAACACGCAGAACTGATATCTTTTAAAAAAGGTGAGTATGTTTTCAATGCTGAAGATGCTATGAAAAATTTTTATATATTTTTAAGTGGAAAAGTAAAAATATATCAAATAAATCTAGAAAACGCAAAAGAGCAAACAATTTTTATACTTACCTTAGGAGATATGTACGATACAATCAGCTTACTTGATGGAAAACCTCACGACGTAATAAGTGAAATTTTAGAAGATGGAGAAGCTCTTAGGATTCCTGTTAAAAAAGTTAGAGAGTGGATAGGAACAAACCCAACTTTCAACAAAATTTTCTTTCCATATTTAGCAAAACAGATGAGAAGCGTAGAAGAGTTAGCAACTGATCTTTCGCTTTATAGTACTTCAGAGCGTTTAATAAAATTGATTTTAAAAAACATCACACCAAATGGAGTAAAATCACTACTTCACAACCTCTCAAGAACTGAAATCGCTAGTCTTATTGGGACTGTTAGACATGTTGTAGATAGACATATAAATGAGCTAAAAGAAGACAATGCGATAGAAGTAAAACGAAAACAAATTATCATCAAAGATATACAAAAATTGATAAAGAAACTAAATTTTTTAGAGTAATGCAACTAAAGTAGCAAAACTTTTTTTTCTTCCATGATAAAATTTCATCAAAGTTAAGTCAATAAGACTAAGAAATATTGCTTTGAAGGAGGAATATCATGTTATTAACAAGATTTGAACCAATGAGAGAATTAAGAGAGTTAAGAAAAGGTTTTGAGTATATGAACTCAATTATGAATGAGTTAGAAGGTCAAGGAAGTGAAGTTGGTATATCTTCTTTTGTTCCATCAGTAAACTCAAGAGAGGCAAAAGATGCTTATCACATCGAGATTGATTTACCAGGAATTAAAAAAGATGATATCTCAATAGATATTAAAGACAATGTTTTAACAGTAAGTGGAGAGAGAAAAGTAAGAGATGAGATTAGTGAAGACTCTTACTACAAGGTAGAAAGCAGTTATGGAAAATTTATAAGAAGTTTTACTCTACCAAAAAATGTAGATGTCGATAAGATTGAAGCAAACAGTGAAAATGGAGTTCTTGAAATCAAGATTCCAAAACAAGAAGTTATAAAAGACCAACCTAAAAAGATAAAAATTAAATAAAAATTTTCTAGGAGGTGTGACATGGATATTGTAAAAAGTACAAATGACATAAGCTCAAAAATTGAAGAAAAATTTGAGAAGGGTTTAGAGAAGACAAAAGAAATTTTTACAAATGTTGCAAGTCATCTTCCTTTCGCGAATTTTGGTAAAAAAAATTCTGATGTTTACAACATCGAAGTTGATTTGCCAGGTGTAAAAAAAGAGGATATTGAGTTAAAAGTTGAAGATAAATATCTTCAAGTAAATGCCGTAAGACACATGAAAAAAGAGGTTAAAGAAGAAGATTATTATCTTCTAAGCAGTCACTTTGGAAAGATTTCTAGGGTATTTGTTCTTCCTGATGGAATTAACAAAGATAGTATAAAAGCTAAGTTTGAAGATGGAAGATTATACATAGAAATCGAAAAAGAAGAATCTAAAAAAGCAAAAGTTATAAGTATAAAATAAGCTCTACATGTAGAGCTTAAGTACTTATTTTAAGGAGGGAGCCATGAAAAGTTATAAAAATATATTATATGCGATTGTTGCACTTCTTGTACTTATTGTAGGATTACAGGGGTATTATATATATAAATTAAATGAAAAAAGTGAGCCTGTAATTGCCCAACATGTGATAGATTCGTCTAAGCTTCCTTTAGATAAGTTTCAAGGAGCTAATCCATTTGAAGATATGATAAAAATGCAAAAAGAAATGGATAAGCTATTTAATTCTATGAGTTCTAATTTTGCGACAATTCCTGAATTTGAGAAATTTTTTAAAGATATGAGCATTTCACCAGCACTTGATTTAAAAGATTTGGGTGATAAGTACGAATTAAACCTAAATATACCAGGAAGTGATGAAAATAGCATAAATATAGATGTAAAAGACAACCAGCTAAAAGTAGAAGCAAAAACTTCAAAAGACAACAGTAAAAAAAGCGATAACTACATCTATAAAGAGATCTTTTCTGGCTCTTTTTCAAGGGTATTAACCCTCCCAAATGATGCAGATGCAAGTAAATTAAAAAGTGATTATAAAGATGGAGTTTTAAAGATAACTATCCCTAAGAAGGATTAATTCCTAAACTCTATTTGTAGTTCTTGTGATAGTTTTGATTTATCTAAAATAGCAGTAGGAGGGTTTGTCTCTCCTATTGTGTCTTCTACATGTAGATAGTTTTGAATGTAGTAAGTGTTGTTGTATTTTCTTTTTGTTAAATCTTTTATGATGTTATTTATGTCTTCTTCATTGATTAAATCAGGGTGAACAGTTGTTCTTGCTTCAAAAGGGAAGTTTTTTTCTATGAGTAAATCTAGTGTTTTATAAAATTGTTCAATATGTTTATTTTTTGTTATATCATTAAATTTATAAGCAGGCGCTTTATAATCAAGTGATATAAAATCAACTAGATTAAAATCAATAAGCTCTTTTATCACATTTGGGTTTAATCCATTTGTATCTATTTTTATATCAAATCCAAGCTCTTTTATCTCTTCACAAAGTTCAATTATGTGTGGATTTAATGTACACTCTCCACCACTTAAAACAACTCCATCAAGACGACCTATTCTTGTTTTTAAAAAATCCAAAATCTCTTGGTTTGTATATTTGCCCTCACCTAGAACAATCTCTTTGTTGTAGCAGTAAGGGCAACGCATATTGCATTTGGCAAACCAAATTATACATGCTAAATGATCTTTAAAATCAAGCGTAGTAAATTTGGTTATGTCAAATGCACTTTTATGCTCAAGAAAGTTTTTCTTCAAACTTTACTCTCTCTTTGTGTTCACCAATTTTACCTATGTTGAAACTCTCAACAGGGCGATGGTAACCCATAACTCTAGTGTAAACTATACACTTTGTTCTTCTGTCTTCTAGCTTCTTGAGTACTTCTTCTTTACTCATCTTCTAACTCCTTTTCATATTGTTTTATCAATTCTTCATCACACATTGGACAAAATTCATGTTCTCCACTAATGTAGCCATGTTTTTCACACACTGAAAAAACAGGAGTGATTGTAAGGTATGGCATACGATAATTTGTTATTACATTTTTTATCATTTTTCTACAAGCTTCAACTGAGCTAATTCTTTCTTTCATATATAAATGAAGTACTGTTCCTCCAGTGTAAGCGCATTGTAAATCATCTTGTAAATCTAGTGCTTCAAAAGGATCAGCTGTATAATCAGCAGGCAGTTGAGTAGAGTTTGTATAGTAGATATTTTCTCCACTTCCTGCTTGGATTATATCAGGAAATCTTTTTTTATCTTCTTTAGCAAAACGATAAGTTGTACCCTCTGCTGGAGTTGCTTCTAGGTTATATAAATTACCAGTTTCTTCTTGATATGCTACCATTTTTTTTCGCATGAACTCTATGATTTTACTAGCAAGTTCCATTCCATATTCATCTGCTATATTATGTTTGTCATCACTAAAATTTCTTATCATTTCATTTACACCATTGATACCAATGGTTGAGAAGTGATTTGCAAATCCAGGAAGATATCTTTTTGTATATGGATAAAGTCCTCTTTCATACATCTCTTGAACAAATACTCTTTTTTTCTCAAGAGTAGATTTTGCTAAATCCATAAGATATTCTATCTTGTCAAAAAGTGCTTTTTCATCACTCTTGTGAAGATAACCAAGTCTAGCCATATTTAGAGTTACTACTCCAATACTTCCTGTCATCTCAGCACTTCCAAAAAGTCCTCCACCTCTTTTTAGCAACTCTCTTAAGTCAAGTTGCAATCTACAGCACATACTTCTTACATTGCCAGGTTTATAAGCATCAGGATCTTCTACTAAGTTTCCATTTTCATCTCTTTTGTATTGACTTCCTATAAAGTTTTGAAAATAAGATGATCCAATCTTTGCTGTATTCTCAAAAAGTATATCGGTATTTTCTCCATACCAATCAAAATCTTCTGTTATATTAACAGTAGGAATTGGAAAAGTAAAAGGTTGGCCTGTTTTATCACCTTCAGTCATAACTTCGTAATATGCTTTATTTATGAGGTTCATCTCTTTTTGAAAATATTTATAAGTCATCTCTTCTAAAGAGTTAGCACCTCTATTTTTTGCTTCTTCTAAGAGTTTTTTATCTTCAATGCCCTTAAAAAGGTGAATATCATTACATGTAGGAATTTGACCAGCCAAATCAGTAGGTACTGTCCAGTCAATTGTTATATTGGTAAATGGACTTTGTCCCCAACGAGCTGGAACATTTAAGTTGTATACAAAGCTTCTTATAGCTTTTTTTATCTCTTTATATGATAAATTGTCTTTAAAAACATAAGGAGCAAGGTATGTATCAAAAGAGCTAAATGCTTGAGCACCAGCCCACTCACTTTGAAGTATTCCTAAAAAGTTTGCCATTTGACCTAGTGCTTCTCTAAAGTGTCTTGGCGGGCGAGATTCAACTCTTCCTCTAACACCATTAAATCCTTCATTTAGAAGCGCTCGAAGACTCCATCCCGCACAATAAGCAGTTAAACAATCAAGGTCATGTATATGATAGTCTCCATTTCTATGTGCAAAGCCCTCTTCTTTTGAGTAGATTTTATCAAGCCAGTAATTTGCTATGATTTTACCTGCTGTGTTATTTACAAGTCCGGCGTTTGAATATCCAGTATTAGAATTTGCTTTTATTCGCCAATCGCTTCCACCGATATATTCTTCTATCGTTTGAGTTGAATTTACAAAAGTAGTATCCTCATTTAGCCCTGCTACATGTTCTCTTTGCATTTTGTGAGTGTGTCTGTATATCATAAATGAGCGCATTACATCAAAATATCTTGCTTTATAAAGTTCTTGTTCTATCAAATCTTGTATATCTTCAACTGCTGCTACTCTTTTTGTGTCTAGTACACTCATAACATTTTTAAATACGCTTTCATCATAAGTTACTCTAACACTTTTAAAAGCTTTTTTAATCGCATCTTCTATTTTAAAAGCTTGAAAATCCTCAGTTGAGCCATCTCGTTTTAGTATTTTAGTAAGCATAACTTTCCTATTTGTTTTGGGGGTTAATTTAGTGCGATTATACTAAATGAAATTTAAACTAAAACTTAAAAATAAGTGCGTAACAGTTTTGTCACAACTAAGAAATAGCAAAAATAGCAAAAATTACTTAAAAGGTATAGATACTATAAAAACGATTATAATAAGCTAATTAAAAATATAAACTTAAAAAATATAAATAAATATATAATTAAGTTAAAAATTTTTATAAAGTTTAACTTTGTTAAAAGAGCCTAATCAAGAGTACTTTTTCGATATGAATAATTTTTTTTATGAAATGTTAAAAATTTATACATTATTTTTTTTATTTTAATAATATAAAGATAATAGTAACAAAAAAGTTATGGAGTAAATTGTTAAATTTACTCCATATAACAAGATTAGTCTATTTTTATAACAGCTCTTCCACTGCTATTGCCTGCTAGCATATCATCAATGAGTTTTGGTAACTCTTCTAGTGTGTGTTCGTGAATCAAATCATCAAGGTTTATTTTCCATTCGTTTGATAGCATGTTCCATATACTGATTCTTTGTTCACTTTTTAATTCTGCAGAATCAATTCCAAGTAAATTAACACCTCTTAAAATAAATGGAAAAACTGTTGTATTTAAAGATGGCGAGCCTACCAATCCACATATAGCAACACTTCCTTCTGGTTTTATTTGTTTTAGGATTTCTTCTAAAAGCTCTCCTCCAACAACATCAATACACCCATCATAAACAGGTTTTAAAAGCGGTCTTTTAGGGTTTTTTTCTATGCTATCTACTACTTTACTAGCTCCAAGTTTTTTTAGAAATTCTACTTTATCGCTTTTTCTACTAAGAGCACTTACTTCAAATCCAAGATGAGATAGTAGCTTTACACTAAAGCTTCCAACAGCTCCGCTAGAACCTGTAACTAAAATACTATCAGCTTTTTTCGCTCCATTTGCTATTAGTTTATAAACACCAATAGCAGAAGTTATTCCAGCAGTTCCAATTGCAGCAGCTTCTTTTAGGCTAAGAGTATCAGGAAGTGGTACAATCCACTCTTTTGGAACGCTTATATACTCGCTAAATGCTCCGTTTGTATTCATTCCTAAATCAAAACTAGTAACAATAACCTCATCACCTACTTTTATGTCATCACAATTACTTCGCTCAACAATACCAGCTGCATCAATTCCAGGTGTGTGAGGGTAGTTTCTAGTAACTCCTTTATTGCCACTTGCACTTAATGCATCTTTAAAATTTAGAGCGCTATATTTTACTCTTACAAGTATATCGTTTTTGTCCAAATCAACTAGAGGTAATTCTTTGATTTGTTTAGTAAATTTACCATCAATCTCTTCTACATGTAAAGCTTTATATGTCATATAAATATCCTTTTTTATTTATGGGCACCTCTAAAAACCCTAAAAGGTCCCAGAGGGAAGAAAAAAGATGAGATTGTAAAAAATCTTTTTTGAAGTGTAGCCGTAGCTACGGTGATAAAAAGTTTTTTGCAAGATCGCTTTTTTTATCCCTCCCGTAGGGCTTTTCATAGAGAGTAGTACTCGGCGTTAGATAACCTTCAATGTAGCTATGGCTACACTGAAGAACATCTGCCTTGATTACAACTCTCTATGAAAAGCTGAGACCATTTAGGGTTATTAGAGGTGCCCTTATTTTAACATATATAGCATATCTTTACAAATCATGAAAAACCATATGTAGTGAGTAATGTTAGTTGCTAAGTTCCTTTAGGGCTTTCATAGCTAAATTAGCTTTATTCTTTGGTACAAATATGTGATCATGATAGTAACCAGCTACTACATTTGCAGATATATTATAAGATGTCAATGCTTTAGAAAATGTAGCCGTTAATCCAACAGCTTCTAAACTAGAGTGTATTTCTAATGTGATTTTATTAAACACACCATCATATGCAATTTTATTTGCATCTGCTTTTTCTTTTTTGATTATTAGGGTTATGCCCTCTTTTTCAATAAATGTTCCAATTGGCTCTAAGTCTATGATATCTTTGGTTATTTTTGAAGTTTTTTTTGTACAAAAAACATAATCAGTTTCATCTAAAATTGGGTGCATCTCTTTTAGCAATAATTTTAAATCAACTATACCAGCCATAATTTATCCTCAATCAATAATAAAAGAAAGTTGCCTATTGGCAACCTTCACACTCCATACTTCTATCTGCAACATCAATCTTGCTCTCTGGAGATTGGCTTCTTAGGTAGTATGTAGATTTAATTCCTAGTTTCCACCCTAGCATATATATGTCATTTAAGTATTTCCCACTTGCTTTATCTAGAGTTATAAATATATTTAAACTTTGTCCTTGGTCTATCCATTTTTGTCTGATTGCTCCAGCTTTTATTAGTACTCTTTGGTCTAGTTCATATGCTGGAGTATAGTAGCTCCAAGTATCAGGGCTTAGATTTGGAACAACTACAGGAATCATTCCAGATAGATTTTCTTCAAACCATTTTCTTTTATAAACAGGTTCAATTGCTTGGGTGGTTCCTACCAGTATAGAAATTGAACTTGTTGGTGCAATGGCCATAAGATATCCATTTCTCATACCAAATTCTTTTACTTTTTTTCGTAAATCTTCCCAATTGTATGTGTATCCAAAAAGACCACCTCTATCTACTAGCTTTTTAGCTTCTTCGTTTGCAACATCTATTGGGAAAATTCCCCTACTCCATTTTGAGCCTTCAAATTCAGGATATTTTCCTTTTTCTACTGCTAAATTTGATGATGCATTGATAGCATTGTAACTAATAGCTTCCATAATTTCATCAATTTTACTAAAATGCTCATAGCTTCCCCACTCTATACCATGTTCAGCCAGCATTTGAGCTTCACCCATAACTCCAAGACCTATAGAGCGAGATTTTAGGTTTGTATTTTTTACTTTTGCATGAGGATAAAAGTTCAAATCGATTACATTATCAAGCATCCTAATAGCAATTGGCACAACTCTTTCAATATCCTCTTTTGTATTTATTTTAGAAAGATTTACACTCGCAAGGTTACATACAGCAGTTTTGCCTTCAATCATCTCTTTTTCAACTATGAAAATCTTTTTGCCATTTATACTATCAAGAGCAGTTATTTTTTTTGCTGGTTTTTCTATACCACTATCTACTTTGACTAAATCACTCTCTTCATATAATTCTACACTTTTATCTTCATAAACTATTTTTATTTTGTAGTGATTTGGCTCAGTATTTTGAAAAATTTCTGTACATAAATTTGAACTTCTAATAAAACCAGTATGATCATTTGGATTTACTCTATTTGCATTGTCTTTAAAGCATAAAAATGGATTTCCTGTTTCAAAAAGTTCAGTTAAAATCTTTTTCCATAACTCTTTAGCTTTTACTCTTTCTTTTGCTATATTTGGATCGTTTTCATACTCTACATATCTTTTTTCAAATTCCTCACCATGAAGTGTAGATAAATCATTTACTTCACAAGGATCAAAAAGTGTCCATATCTCATCAGCCTCTGCTCTTTTCATAAACAAATCATTGATCCAAAGAGCAGGGAATAAATCATGAGCTCTTCTTCTTTCTTCTCCAGAATTTTTCTTTAAATCCAAAAAGTCAGCTATATCCATGTGCCAAGGCTCAATATAAACTGCAATTGCACCTTTTCTTGTTCCTAACTGATCAACTGCTATTGCTATATCATTTGTTATTTTTAAAAATGGGATAATTCCTCCAGCAGCATTTTTGTGTCCATCAATGCTTCCCCCCATACTTCTAACAAGGTTCCAATCCCAACCAATTCCTCCACCAAACTTACTAAGTAAGCTCATCTCTTTGTAGCTATCAAATATGCCTTCAATATTATCAGGAGTACTTCCAATATAGCATGAGCTTAGTTGGTGTCTGTGTGTTCTTGCATTTGAGAGGGTTGGAGTTGCAAGCATGACTTCAAATTTTGAAATCAAGTCATAAAACTTTTTAGCCCAATCTTGACAGTTCAATTCATTTTGAGCTAAAAACATTGCTATTGCCATAAACATATGTTGTGGTAGTTCTATGGGATTTCCTTGTTTGTCTTTTAAAAGATATCTATCATATAGAGTTTTCATTCCAAGATAGTTAAATTGTAAATCTCTTTCAGGCTTTATATAATCATTTAAATCATCTAAATCATATTTTTCTTTTAATCCTAAAACAAGTCTTCCTTCTTTCTCTCCTCTTTGGAAATACTCTCTTAAATGAGAATACCCACTGTATTGATTAACTCTATGATATAAATCATATAAAAAAAGTCTAGCTGCAACAAATGTCCAATTTGGTCTATCAATATCTATTTTATCAACAGCAGTTTTTATAAGTGTTGCTTGAATCTCTTTTGTTGTTATCATATTTCTAAATTGAATCTTTGCATCAACTTCAAGTTCGCTTTGACTTACATTTTCAAGGCCTTCTACTGCACGGCTAGTATGCTTTTGAATTTTTGAGATATCTAATGCTTCAGTTCTTCCATTTCTTTTTTGTACAGTTATCATTTATTCTCCAAATACTCTTGTAAAAATTTTATCAACATTTTTTGTGTAATAATCATAATTAAAACACTCTCTTATCTGTTCTTCGCTCAATTTTTCTCTTAATTCTTTATCATTTAGTAAATGATTTAGATATAGGCTTTCACCTTTTTCATTAATGCTAGGTTTTCCTTTTTGGATTTCTTCCCAAACTTTCATGGCATTTCTTTGAACAATTTTATATGCATCTTCTCTACTTACCCCAGCTTTTGGAAGTTCAAGAAGAACTCTTTGTGAAAATACTAAACCACCAGTCAAATTTAAATTTTTCATCATATTTTCTGGCATTACGGTTAGGTTGGCAATGACATTATTCATGCGATGAAGCATAAAATCAGTTGTTATAAAACTATCAGGTAGCCAAAATCTCTCTGTGCTGCTATGGCTTATATCTCTTTCATGCCAAAGAGCTACATTTTCCATTGCTGGATTTGCATAAGCCCTTATGATTCTTGCTAGTCCTGTTATGTTTTCAGTTAATATAGGATTTCTTTTATGAGGCATAGCAGAGCTTCCTTTTTGCCCTTTTGCAAAAAATTCTTCACACTCATAAACCTCAGTTCTTTGCCAATGTCTTACTTGCACTGCAAACTTTTCTATACTAGAAGCTAGAAGAGCAAGTGTTGTTGCTAGTCTTGCGTATCTGTCTCTTTGGATTACCTGGTTCGAAACAGGAGCTGGTTTTAGTCCTAACTCTTCCATTGCATACTCTTCAAGTTCAAGTGGAGCATGAGCAAAATTACCCATAGCGCCGCTTATTTGGCCAACTGCAATGACTTCCATTGTTTCTTCAAGGTTTTTAAGATGTCTCGCCATTTCATCATACCAAACAGCAAGTACTAATCCAAAAGTAATTGGTTCTCCATGTATCCCGTGGCTTCTTCCTACCATCAATGTCATCTTATGTTCATATGCTCTTTTTTTGATACTTTCCATAAGCATTTTAGTGTCTTCTATGATAATTTCTAGAGAGTTTTTCATCTGAAGAGCAACACCAGTATCAACAGCATCACTGCTTGTCATTCCATAGTGAAACCATCTGCTCTCTTCTCCTAAGCTTTCACTAACACTTGTGTTAAAAGCTATGAGGTCATGTTTTGTAACTGCTTCAATCTCTTCTATTCTTTCAACACTAAACTTTGCATTTTCTACTATCTTTTTACAATCTTCATCAGGGATAAGTCCAAGTTTATTCCAAGCTTTGACTACAGCTTTTTCTACATCTAGCCATGCTTGATATCTTGCTTCTTGTGTCCAGTTTTTTTTCATCTCTTCTCTAGCATATCTCTCTACCATTTGTTATCCTTGTGAAGTATTTATGTTATAATTTTCTATTATTATATTAGGGTAATTCAAGTTTAAGTTTTATATCAACTTTTATCTCATTCTCAAAAATGCATCCTTGCATTTTTTCCGAGGCTTTAGACTATTTGTGCGTCCTTGCACAAACAAACGTCCCAAGAACCGATAAAAGTTGATATAAAACTTAAATTTGAATTGCTCTAATTCTTTATATAAGATATAGATTTTATCTAAAAAATTGTTATAAAAAGGTTAATCAGTTTTGGCATATGTCACAAAAAAGTTTTTTCAAAAAACACAAAAAAAAATCTTAAGAATATTGATGGATGAATTAAATATATCAGTTCATAAAGCTCAAAGACTAATTGATAGAAAAAGAGTATTTGTAGATGGAAAACTTTTTGAAAACAAAAGTGCAGAAGTTTTTGGGGAGATTGAAGTTGTTGTTTTTGAGCCAAATCCTTTGGGACTTAAACCAGTTTTTGAAACTGAAGATTTTGCAGTTTTTGAAAAGCCAAGTGGAGTACTAGTTCATCCAAGAAAAAGAGAAGAAGTACAAACACTAAATGATGATATAAAATATCTTTTTGGAGATACTGCTAATGCAGCACATAGGATAGATAAAGAAACGAGCGGATTGGTTATAGTTGGAAAAAACAAAAAAAGCGAAATAGAATTAAAACAACTTTTTGAAGATAAAAAAGTGCATAAGGAGTATTTGGCTTTAGTGGTGGGTAAAATAGAAAAGCCATTGGAAATTGATGCAAAGTTAAAAGTTGGCTCAGAAACTTCAAAAATAAAAATAAAAGTACATGTAGATGAACGAGGAAAAAAATCAATTACAAATATTGTGCCTATAAAGTATGATGATAAACTAGATGTAACACTGGTAAAAGCAATTCCAAAAACAGGTAGACAACATCAAATAAGAGCTCATTTGTTCCACGTGAAACATAATATTCTTGGAGATACACTCTATGGAGTTGATGAGGATTTTGCAGATAGATTTTTAAGCAAAGAAGTTTCTTATGATGAGAGACTAAAAGTAACAAAAGCATCAAGGTTAATGCTTCATGCTAGTAGGATAAAATTTGACTATAAAGATAAAGAGTATGATATAATATCAGATATTGATATACAGAAGGATTTTTATGAAAAGTGTAAACTACAATCAAAAGAAAGTTAAACCGAGTAAAATTGTTTGTGTAGGAAGAAACTATGTAGAACATATAAAAGAGCTAGGAAATGAAGTCCCTACTTCTATGGTAATTTTTCTCAAACCAAACTCTTCTATTTCTGATATACTCTCTACATGTAAAGACAAAATCCACTATGAAGCAGAAATTTCTTTTTTAGTTGAAAACAACAGTTTAAAGGGGGTTGCTGTTGGACTTGACTTAACAAAAAGAGAAATACAATCAAAATTAAAAGAAAAAGGTCTTCCTTGGGAGAGAGCTAAAGCTTTTGATGGCGCAGCATTATTTAGTGATTTTGTAGATTTTGAAGATGCAAGTTCTTTACATGTAAGATTGTACATAAATGATGAGCTTGTACAAGATGGTGGGGTTGAACTTATGATGTATAAGCCAAAAACTATTTTAGACGAAATTCAAAGCTTTATGAGTTTAGAAGATGGAGATATCATTATGAGTGGAACTCCTAAAGGTGTTGGCGCAGTAAAAAGTGGAGATAAATTTGTTGGCGAGATACTAGAGGGTGGAAAAGTTTTAGTAAAAAAAGAGTGGATAGTTAGTTAAGTACCTAACTATCCTTCTTGTCCATAAATAAAACTTTTATCATCCCCCCAACGCCAATTATAACTACAACAGCTAAAAATGCAACTTGTCCCCAATCTAACATTGTCATTCTTGATCCTTTAATTCCATATCCGTTTTTTCTTTTAGCTGCCCACAAGCTGCACTTATATCAAGTCCTTTTGATTGTCTAATAGTACATAATACTCCATGGTCTATTAAGTATTGTTGAAATGCTTGAACATCTTTAGTACTAGGTCTATCAAACTCGCTTCCTATATGAGGATTAAAATAGATAAGATTTACTTTTGCTTTTATTCCATGTAAAAGTTTAACTAATTTTTTAGCACTCTTTATATCATCATTTACATTTTTCATGACTAAGTACTCAAACATTATTCTTTTTCTTGCATCTATTGGAAAGTTTTTTACTGCATTTATAATTGATTCTATATTGTAAGCTTTGTTAATTGGCATTAACTTTTCTCTTAATTCATCATCAACTGCATGTAGTGAAATTGCCAAAAGAACTCCTAGATCCATTTTTCCTAATTTTTCTATTTGACTACTTAATCCACTAGTCGAAATTGTTTGCCTTCTTGGGCTTATTGCTAAACCATCTAAATCAGAAAAGATTTTAACTGCTTTTGATACATTTTTTATATTATCAAGTGGTTCACCCATACCCATATATACTATATTTACTCTTCTTTCTTGAGCTATATTATTATCTTTTTTTATTTCTAAAACTTGAGAAGTAATTTCTCCTGGTGTTAAATTTCGCTTGAAGCCTCCTTTTGCTGTTAAACAAAAGCTACAACCTATTTTACATCCTACCTGAGAAGATATGCATATAGTATATTTTGTGTGATGTATCCTTTTTCCATCTTCATCAATTTCCTCTTTTTTCATAGGAAGTAAAACTGATTCAACAGTGTATCCGTCATGCAATCTAAAAAGATATTTTTTGCTCTCATCACTACTAGTTTCCACTTTGACAATTTTTAGTGGTTTTAAAGTATATTTTTCTTCTAGTTCATCTCTTAATTGCTTCGGTAGATTTTTCATATCTTCAAATTTATCTGCATACTTATGATATATCCACTGATAAATTTGCTTCGCTCTAAAAGATGGTTTAATGATTTGTGATAATTCTTCTTTTGAAAAGTCAAGTATATTAATTTTTTGCAAGGTAATCCTTTGTATATTGTGTTAGTAATTGTTTTGCTTTTGTATGGTTTGAAATAAACTCTTCGTGAGCATTTTCATAACAGTAGTTAGTTATAATAAAGATTCCAGATACTGGTATACCGAACTCACGCCCTACACTAACGATTGAAAAAAATTCCATATTTTCAGCACTCAAACCTAACTTTAAAAACTCATTTGAACTATGTTTGTTTGTTGTTATATAGTTAGATGAGTTTATGATGTTTTTTGTTTCACGTGGAACATTATCTAGATTATCTGTGCTAATTGTATTTTTAAGTGGTGTATAGCATTTGTTTTCTAGATATCCAAGTTCTATATTTGAAGCTGTTTTTGAATGAATAATGTCAAAGATATTATGCTTTCCATAGCTTCCTGCACTTCCTACAAATAAAAATGAATCAGGTTTATTTGAGATAATTAATTTCGTAAGATTTATACTACTTTCTACTAACCCAACTCCAATAGGTTTTGCAAAATCAAATATCTCATTTCTTCCAGCACAAACTATCATAATCTAACAGCTACCCCCTCTTCTTTTAAGTATCGCTTTAAATCCATGATATCTATTTCTTTGAAGTGAAAAATACTAGCTGCAAGTGCTGCATCTGCATCATTTAAAAAAGCTTCTTTTATATGATCCATTGTTCCAGCACCACCACTTGCAATTACTGGAATATCTAGCATTTTACTCATTTTTGAAGTAAGTTCAATATCATATCCGTTTTTTACACCATCACAATCCATTGAAGTTAGAAGTATCTCTCCAGCACCTCTTTCTTGAACTTCCCTAGCCCAATCAAGAGCATCAAGTCCAGTATCAATTCTACCACCATTTATAAATACATTCCAGCTATCCCCTACTCTTTTAGCATCAATAGCAACAACTATGGTGGATGAGCCAAATCTTATAGAAGCTTCGTTTATGAAATCAGGATTTTTAATAGCATGAGAATTTATGCTTATCTTGTCACATCCTACATGTAAAAGTCTATAAATATCTTCAAGAGTCCTGATGCCTCCTCCAACTGTTAGAGGAATAAATACTTCTTTTGCTACTTTTTCTAGTATATCAACGATGGTGTCTCTTTTTTCATGAGTTGCAGTGATGTCTAAAAATGTTATCTCATCTGCACCTTCGTCATTATATCTTTTTGCAACTTCTACTGGATCACCAGCATCTTTGAGTCCTACAAAATTAACACCTTTTACAACTCTTCCATCTTTGATATCTAAACAAGGTATAATTCTTTTAGCAAAACTCGTTTTTTTATTCATAATTTTCTCCAAATTTTCTATGACCTTATGATACAAAAATAGCCCCAAAAATCTGCTGAAAATTTACCTATAATGACTATCTAAGTAAAGTTTAGATAAAATCAAGCCAAATTTAAACTGACCTTACGCACGATATATAGTGCGTAAGGTCAGTTGTAAAGAGTAAAGATGATAGAAGCAAAGAAAAAATTTGGACAAAATTTTTTACAAGATACATCAGTCCTTCATAAAATCATCCAAGCGATGCCCAAAAATGATAGAAAACTTATCGAAATTGGACCTGGCTTAGGTGATTTGACGCAAAAGTTACTAGAGGTTAAACCTGTAGTAGCGTATGAGGTAGATACAGATTTATGTGTTTATCTAAAAGAAAAATTTTCTAAAGAAATAGATGAAAAAAACTTAACTCTAGTGCAAGGTGATGTACTAGAGAAATTTAGTAGTGGTAGCTTAGCAAATGAACCATATGACTTGGTTGCAAATTTGCCGTATTATATAGCTACGACTATTATTTTAAGAGCTCTAAAAGACCCACTGTGCAAGAGTATGGTCGTAATGATTCAAAAAGAGGTTGCTAAAAAATTTAGTGCACCTCATAAGACAAAAGAGTTTACATCATTGGCAATTTTGGCTGGCAGTATTGCAAAAGCTGAGATTCTATTTGATGTTTTCCCTGAATCATTTGAGCCTCAACCAAAAGTGGTTTCATCTGTTTTAAAAATTGAAAAAGAGAAAAACTTTATAGGAAGCGATGGAATTTTTAAGAGCCAAGATGATTTAGATGAATTTGAAATTTATCTAAGATATGCCTTTAGTGCTCCTAGAAAAACATGGCTAAAAAATATTTCTGCTTGGGTAGATAAAGCAAAAGCAAAATCTATATTGGCAAAGTATGAATACAAAGAATCTATAAGACCTCATGAGCTAAGCGTCTCGTCTCATCATCTATTATTTAACGAATTAAGGTACAAAGATGGAAGAGAAAAAGAAACAAGAGGTAAAAGCTAATAATGCTCAACAAACTGGGAAAAAACAGGTAGCTAACAAACCACGAGCAAACAAAAATCAACAAGCAAAACAAAACAACAACCAGCCTAAAAAACAGAACAGTAAAAGGCAAAAGTTTCAAAGTGCAAAAGACAAACAAAGTACACTAGAAGGCAATGAAAAGTGGCAAAATGATATGCGTCGTGCAATAGAGGCAAATCAAAAAATGCACAAAGATAGACTTCAAAAGTTTAACCAAATCAATTCTGGTGATGCAAAAATCCGCATAACTCCACTAGGTGGTTTAGGTGAAATTGGCGGGAATATTTGTGTATTTGAGACTGATACTAGCGCAATTATTTTAGATGTTGGGATGAGTTTTCCAACAGAAGATATGCATGGAGTTGATATACTAATACCAGATTTTACATATTTAAGAACAATCAAGAAAAAAATTAAAGCTATTGTAATAAGCCATGCGCATGAAGATCACATAGGGGCATTACCGTATCTTTTTAAAGAGATGCAATTTCCAATCTATGCAACTCCATTGCCACTTGGAATGATATCAAATAAGTTTGATGAACATGGATTAAAAGCTCATAAGAAGTATTTCCGTCCAGTTGAAAAGAGAAAAGTAATTAAAATTGGTGATTTCAAGGTAGAATGGCTTCATATCACCCACTCTATTATAGATGCTTCTTCTTTGGCTATCACAACAGAAGCTGGAACAATTATTCATACTGGTGATTTCAAGATAGACCATACTCCAATTGATGGATATGTTAGTGATTTACATCGTTTTGCACAGTATGGTGAAAAAGGTGTTTTATGTCTGATGAGTGATAGTACAAACTCTTACAAAGAGGGCATAACAAGAAGCGAAAGCACCGTTGGAAAAACATTTGATGCAATTTTTTCTAAAGCAAGAGGAAGAGTCATCATGTCAACTTTCTCTTCTAATATACATAGAGTTTATCAAGCTATAGAGTATGGACTTAGATATAACAGAAAAGTTTGTGTTATTGGGCGCTCGATGGAGAGAAACCTTTTTACTGCTATTGATTTAGGCTATATTGATCTAGATAAAAGTATCTTTATTGATCCTCATGAGGTTAATAAATATAGTGACAAAGAGGTTTTAATTGTTACAACAGGAAGCCAAGGTGAAACAATGGCAGCACTTTATAGAATGGCAACTGATGAGCATAGACATATAAAAATAAAAACAAGTGACCAGATTATAATCTCAGCAAAAGCAATTCCAGGAAATGAAGCAAGTGTATCAAAAGTGCTAAACTTTTTGATAAAAAGTGGAGCAAGTGTTGCGTATCAGGATTTTAGTGAAATTCATGTTAGTGGTCACGCTGCTCAAGAGGAGCAAAAGCTCGTTCTTCGCTTAACAAAACCAAAATTTTTCTTACCAGTTCATGGCGAATACAATCACATTGCAAAACATAAAGAAACTGCAATAAAATGTGGAATCCCAAATAGAAATATACTTTTGATGAGCGATGGTGATCAAGTAGAGGTTTGTAGTAAATACATCAAAAAAGTTAAATCTGTAAAAACTGGAAAAGTATTCATTGATAATCAAATCAATGAGCAAATTTCAACAGATGTTGTTATTGATAGGCAAAAGATGGCTGATTCTGGACTTGTTATGATAGTGGCTCAAATTGATGCAAGTGAACACAAGTTAATAGCTAAGCCAAAAGTTGTTAGCTACGGATTAGTGCCTGATAGTAAAGATCAAGCTTTTAGCAAGGATATGGAAGGGATTATTGATCAATTTATAATAAATGCTAAAAAAGAGTTACTGCAAAATACAAGAGCACTAGAAAATGAACTTCGTCAGGTAGTAAGAAAACATATATTTAGAAAAATGAAAAAGTATCCAACAATCGTTCCTACGATTTTTGCGATGTAAGGGAAAAAGATGAATTTAGTAAAAATTGCAAAAGAAGTTTTAGAATTAGAAGCAAATGAACTTAATAGAAGTGCTCAAAAACTTGGTAATGAGATAGAAAAAGCAGTTGAATTAGTAATGTCAACAAAAGGCAAACTAATTGTAACTGGAGTTGGTAAAAGTGGACTAATAGGTGCAAAAATAGCAGCAACTCTAGCAAGTACAGGAACTAGTAGTTTCTTTTTACATCCAACTGAAGCACTTCATGGTGATTTAGGAATGATTGGAAGTGATGATGCAGTTTTGGCGATTAGTTTTAGTGGTGAGAGTGAAGAGCTTATTAAAATCTTACCTCATATAAAAAGATTTGATATACCTCTTATTGGTATGGCAAGAAGTATTGAAAGCTCTCTTGGTAAATATAGTGATGTTTTTTTATCTATTGATATTCAAAAAGAAGCTTGTCCGCTTGGAGCTGCTCCTACAACTTCTACTACGCTAACATTAGCACTTGGTGATGCCCTAGCAGTTTGCTTAATGAAAAAAAGAGATTTTAAAAAATCAGACTTTGCTTCATTTCATCCTGGAGGTAGTTTAGGAAAACAATTGTTTGTTAAAGTTAGTGATTTAATGAGAAGTAAAAATCTACCAATCATAAGTGACAAAACACCTCTAAAAGAGGCTATTATAGCTATAAGCGAAGGTAGACTTGGAAATGTAATCATAACTAACAAAGAAGATAAGTTAGTTGGTGTTTTAAGTGATGGAGATTTGAGAAGAGCTCTTTTGGAAGATGGCTTTTCAATGGATAATTATGCCATAGATTATGCTTCAAAAAATCCAAAAACTTTAAATGATGAGTATATGTTAGCAAGTGATGCTTTAAAAGTTATAGAAGAGCATAAAATCCAAATGTTAGTGATAACTGATGAGTCTTTACATGTAAAGGGAGTTTTACATATTCACGATTTGGTTGAAGCTGGTATAAAATAATGGAAAAAATAAGACTAAACAAGATAATTTCACACAATACAAGATACTCAAGGCGTGAAGCTGATGAGCTTATAAAACAAGGTTTGGTAAAAGTTGGAGGAAAAGTTGTAACTGATCTTTCGACTAAAGTAAGCTTTGAAGACAAAGTTAGTGTTAAGGGTAAGAATTTATTTGAAAAAAGTGGTTACTCAGTCATAGTATATAACAAACCAAAAGGTGAGCTAGTTAGTAAAAAAGATGATAGAGGAAGAAAAACGATATATGATTCTCTTCCAAAGAAATTTTCTCATTTTTTAAGTGTAGGAAGATTAGATTTTTCAAGTGAAGGTTTGCTTTTGCTTTGTGATTCTCCTGAAGTTGTTTCAGCCTTGATGCACGGTGATTTGGAAAGAGTTTATTATGTGAAAATAAAAGGTGAGATAACACCAAGCATGGAAGAAGCCATGAAAAACGGCTTGGTTGCAGAAGATGCAAGAGCTGGAGGACACTCAAAAAGCAAACTTCACTCTATGGAATTTGCTCCATTTGTAAATTACCGCATCATCAAAAACCGCCCTACTTTTTCGACTCTAAAAGTTACAATAACAGAGGGTAAAAATAGAGAATTAAGAAGATTTTTCGCATATTTTGATGCAGAGGTAGTGGATTTAAAAAGGGTAAGCTACGGGATAGTTGATTTGGGTATGTTAAAGCCTGGAAAAACTCGCTATCTTGAAGCAAATGAATACAGAGCTCTAAGAGATTATCTAAATTATGCAAAGCAAAGTAGTGATACATAATCTAGCACTATCTTTTCGTCCTAAAACTATAGAGGATTTTATTGGGCAAAGGCATTTAGTTGGCAAAAATGCACCTTTTTATAAACTTTTAAAATCTAAAACAATTCCTCATGCTATATTTTTCGGTCCAGCAGGAGTTGGTAAAACTACTCTTGCTAGGATTATATCTCGTGAGCTTGACCTCCCCTTTTATGAGTTGGATGCAACTAGCGTTAAAGTTGAAGAATTTAGGAAGATATTTGCTCAGCACAAAAATGCACTTTATAAACCTTTAGTTTTCATAGATGAGGTACATAGACTCTCAAAAACACAACAAGAGGTACTCTTGCTTCCAATGGAAAATAAAGAAGCTATTATCATAGGAGCAAGTACTGAAAATCCATACTATACACTATCAAGTGGTATTCGCTCTCGCTCAATGCTTTTTGAATTTTTACCCTTAGATAGTGAAGATTTAGAGATACTTATACAACGAGTTCAAAACAATCATGATTTTAGCATAATGGATGATGCCAAAGAGTATCTTATAAGCTCATCTAGTGGTGATTGTAGGTCCTTACTAAATCTTTTGGAATTTGCTTTACATGTAGATACTAATATAACAATAGATACTTTAAAATCACTTCGTCCAAATGCTCTAAAAGATGGTGTTAGCTCAAGCCAAACACATTATGATTTGATAAGTGCTATGATAAAAAGCGTTAGAGGAAGTGATGTTGATGCAGCTTTATATTACCTTGCTAGATTGATTGACGGTGGAGAAAGTGCAGATTTTATAGCTAGAAGGTTAGTTATACTAGCAAGCGAAGATATTGGAAATGCAAACCCAAATGCACTAAATTTAGCTAACAGTTGCTTACAAAGTGTTAGTAAAATCGGATTTCCTGAAGCCAGAATCATATTGGCCCAAACACTTGTATATCTTACATGTAGCCCAAAATCAAATAGCTCATATAAAGCAATCAATAATGCTTTAAATTATGTAAAAAATGAAAAAGCACTTACAACTCCAAGTTATCTAACAAGCATGGATTCTAGTGATTACAAGTACCCTCATGATTTTGGAGGATGGGTAGAACAGAAATACTTGGAAAAAGAACTATGTTTCTATGAGAACTCTACTATAGGGTTTGAAAAGACTTTAGAAGAGTGGCTGAGGAAGATAAAAGGATAAAAAGAAATTATATATTTTTACAAATATAGAAGTAGCGTACATATATGAATACATCTTGTGTGAAATTTAGAAATTGACCTAAGTTATCTCTTTATTAAGTAGATAACACTATAATACTTATTTAAAATGTTTAAGGAACTACAATGAACATAGCAATTATTGGTGGTGGTATAAGTGGTCTTAGTACGGCTTTTTATCTTAAAAAAGAAAATCCTGATGTAAAAATTACTTTATTTGAAAAGAAGCCAAATCTTGGTGGAAAGATGAAAACAAGAAATCAAGATGGTTTTTTATTTGAAAAAGGAAGTAATGGCTTTTTATCCAATAAACCTGATACACTAGAGCTTGTAAAAGAATCGGGATGTGAAGATTTACTGCTAAAGAGCGATGATAATGCTAGAATAAGATATATCTACAAAGATGCACTTCATAGACTACCTGAATCACCGATGGCATTTTTGAAGACTCCTCTTTTGAGTTTTTCAGGGAAAATTAGAGTTGCAAGTGAATATTTAAGAGCCCCTAAAAAAGATGATAGTGATGAAACTTTACAAAGTTTTGGATATAGAAGAGTAGGTCGTGAGATGACTGATACCTTTTTAGATGCAATGGTAGCTGGAATTTTTGCTTCAAAACCAGATAAGATTTCAGTAAAATCAGCATTTCCTGCTGTAGTTAAACTCGAAAAAGAGTATGGTGGACTTTTTCGTGGGATGTTGGCAAAAAAGAAAAAAGAAGCAGGTCCTGGTGGTGTTTTGATGAGCTTTAAAGGTGGTGTCAGCAGTTTTATTGACAGATTATCAAAGAGTGTGGATATTGAGATAAAAAAAGATACTTTTGTTGATAAAGTAGATAAAGAAAACGATAAATTTGTAGTAATTGCCGATGATAAAAAGTATCTGTTTGACAAAGTAGTTCTCTCAACCCCAGCTTATACAAGTGCAAAGTTAGTAACAGGTTTGGATATGTGCTTGTCTGAGATGTTAAAGACAATAGAGTATTCTCCTATTAGCGTTGTTGGGCTTGGATATGATAATTTAAGCCACCCATTAAATGGTTTTGGGCTTTTGACAACCACCTCTTCTAAAAAAGAGATTTTAGGAGTTTTATGGGATAGTTCAATTTTTCATGATAGAGCACCAGCTGGTAAAAAATCTCTTAGAGTAATGATAGGAGGGCAAAGAAATCCTGAACTTGCTTTAAAAAGCGACAAGACCCTTGAAGAGATAGCTCTAAGAGGCGTTAAAGAAACTATGGGCATTGAAGATGTTCCTAGTGTAGTTTATATAAGACGATATCAAAGAGGTATTCCAAATTATAGAGTTGGGCATTTAGAGAGTATGAAACAACTTTTTGATAGATTAAAAGAGCATGAAGGATTATATCTTAATTCAAATGCGTATTTTGGAGTTGGACTAAATGATTGTGTTTCAAACTCTAAAAAAACTGCACATAAAATATCTCAAGATATTAAAAAAGGATAAATTTGCTTAAAATTAGTATAAAACCACTAGAACATGGGCCTTTTAGATTGAGCGTAGATACAGATGAAGACAAGGTTGAAAATATATTATTTGATTCAAGAGGCAAATCAATAGCAATTAGAAGAAGCAATATCTTATGCAGATGTGGAAAATCAAGAAGGCAGCCATTTTGTGATGGAGTTCACAGAATGAGTGGATTTAAAACAGAACAATACGAAGATATAGAGATAAGTAATATCAAAAAGATAACAGTGGTTAAAAACGGACCTTTACATGTAGAAGAATCTACGGGCGCTAAAGAAGCTAAAAAACATAGTTTATGCAGGTGTGGTGCATCTAATGACAAGTTGTTTTGTGATCAAACTCACATTTCACTAAAAGCAAAAAATTATACATTTTAAATGAAATATAAAGAATTTGAAGAAGCAGTAGATACATTGGGGCTTTGTACAAAAGTTAGCTTGAATGACTTAAAAGAGAGATACAAAGAGTTATCAAAAATATATCACCCTGATATGCCAACTGGAGATGCTAAGAAGTTTGATGAGGTTTCTAAGGCTTATAAACTTTTAAAAGCATATATGCAAGATTTTAGATTTTCTCTTAGCGAAGATGAATTTTATGAGCAATTTCCAGCTGTTTTGAGTATGGACGATTGGCTAAGTGGAAAAACTCAGTAAATACCTCTAAGATAAAGACTTAATATGCCAAAGTACTCATGAAGAGCTTTATAGCTTCTTTTAAATGCTCCCATTTGTGGGAATAAATCCCAAATATTTTTTTTCTCATAACTTACTTTAAAATCTGTTGCCATTGGGATTACATCAAATCCAAAATGTTTATATAATTTTATTGAACGACTCATATGATAAGCTGAGGTAACAAGAAAAATTTTTGGCTTTTTGATACCTAGTTTGTTAAAAATTTCTTTTGAATATTTTGCATTTTGGTATGTATCTAAACTTTTTGCTTCTTTGTTTAAAAGAGTGGTTTTTACTCCAAATCCCTCTTCTGTCTCTTTTAAAACATCATAAAAAGCATCAGCTTCGCTATAAGATTTATCAAGACCTCCTCCACTAAAAAGTATGGGAAGTTTATATTTATTTGCCAACGAAATACCCCAAATAGCTCTTTTAAAAGCATCTTCTCTTAAAGGAGTATTTGGAACACTTTTTAAGTGCCCTCCTCCTAGGATGACTACTGCATCAGCCTTTTGTTTTATATTTTTTATTTTATAAAAAGGCTTCTCAAGAGGCAAAAGCAAAAAATCGGCAACATATGAATTAGAGAGCGCATAAAACAAAATAGCGCTCAAAAATAGTGTTTTTTTGAATTTCTTAGCATATACTGAGGCTAAGAAAAGAAGAATTATAAAAATACCAGGAGGTAAAATAAGAAAGGTAAATAGCTTTGAGATTATATACATCAAAGCATAATAGCCTTTTTATCGCCCTCTTTTAACTCTCCAATAACATATCCATCAGAGTTTTTCAGTACATAATCTACATTTTCTTGACTTGCTACTAAAACCATACCTACACCCATATTGAATGTTCTATACATTTCATCTTCAGCTACTCGTGTACTCATGATATCAAAAATAGGAAGAGTTTTAATCTTTTCTTTATATACTATTGCTTGCAGGTTTTCAGGAAGTACTCTTGGTAGGTTTTCAACTATCCCACCTCCTGTTATGTGAGCTAATGCGTTTATCTTGTTTTTTAGCTTTTTAAAAGTTTTAACATAGATTTTTGTTGGCTCAAGTAACATATCAATCAGTGGTACTCCATCAATCAAATCATCAAATTTATAGCCAAGTTTTTCAAAAAATAGTTTTCTAACCAATGAAAAACCATTTGAATGAATTCCAGAACTTGGAAGCGCTACTAAAACATCTCCTGCTTTTACATGTACAAGTCTATTCATTTCTTCGTACTCTGCAATTCCTACTGCAAAGCCAGCTAAATCAAAATCATCTTTTGCATACATCCCAGGCATTTCAGCAGTCTCACCTCCGATGAGTGAGCATTCAGACTGTATACAACCCTCAGCAATTCCTTTTACAACATCAGTTGAAGCGTCTATATCAAGTTTCGCTGTAGCATAATAATCTAAGAAGAAGAGTGGTTCTCCAAAGTTACAAATTAGGTCATTTACACACATTGCAACTAAATCGATTCCAACTGTATCAAACTTTTTAGAATCAATTGCAAGCTTTAGTTTTGTACCAACTCCATCAGTAGCACCTAACATTACAGGTCGTTTGTATCCGCTAGGAAGTTCATATGCTCCTGCAAAAGAGCCAATCCCCCCTACTACATTTTGACTAAAAGTAGATTTTACTATTGGTTTAATATTTTCTACAAACTGATTCCCTGCATCTATATCAACGCCTGCATCTTTGTAACTAACTGTACTCATTTGAATAGCCCTTAAGTGTTTTTAATTCATTTTAACAAATATATGTTAAAATCACTATAAAATGTGAGGTACAATCAAATCATGTTACAGTACGGATATGCTCTTACAGGCTCGATTGCTACGGGTAAAAGCACAGTTTGTAAGATTTTAAAAGAAAATGATTTTTATGTTATTGATGCTGATTTAATAGCAAGAGATGAACTTGAATCTTCTAAAGATGAGCTAAGAAAAATTTATGGAGATGAGATATTTGTTGAAGGCGCAATAGATAGAAAAAAGTTAGCTAGTATTATTTTTAAAAGTGAAGAAGAGAGAGAAAAATTAAATTCACTAATTCACCCTAAAATAAGAGCTAGTATTAACGAATTAGCCCAAAAGCAAGAAAAGTTAAAAAAGCCATATATTATTGATATTCCTCTATTTTTTGAAAGTGGGGAGTATGAATGTAAAATGGTTGTAGTTGTTTATACTCCAAAAGAGATACAGCTAAAGAGGTTGATGAAAAGAGAAAATATAAATGAAGAAGAAGCTAAAAGAAGAATAACTTCTCAACTAGATATTGAATATAAAAAAGAAAAAGCCGATTATGTGATAGATAATTCTAAAGGTCCAAGTGAGCTTAAAGAAGAGACTCAAAAGTTTATAAATTTTTTAAAGGTACAAGATGCAAGTAACAAAGTATAATGCAAGTGGAAATGATTTTGTAATTTTTCATACATTCAAACGAGATGATTATAGTTTATTGGCAAAAGAGTTGTGTCATAGGCAAAATGGAGTAGGTGCTGATGGATTAGTCGTTTTAATTCCTCATAATGAGTACGATTTTGAATGGTTATTTTACAACTCTGATGGAAGTGATGCCGCAATGTGTGGAAATGCAAGTAGAGCTGTTGCTCACTACGCTTATACTAACAAACTTGCTAATAAAGATGTGAGATTTTTAACAAAAGCTGGTGTAATCTCAGCAAGTGTTGAAGAAGATATTGTTGAGAGTGAACTAACAAAAGTAAAAAAGTTATCTAATAAGTTTGAAGAAGAGGGCAGAGTATGGTACTTTTATGATACCGGCGTTCCTCATTTAGTAACTATAGTAGATAGTCTAGATGAATACTCAAAAGAGTTAGCCTCAAAAATGAGATATAAGCATAATGCAAATGTTAATTTTGTATTATATAAGGACAATGCTTTACTTGTAAGAACTTATGAGCGTGGTGTAGAAGATGAAACAGGGGCCTGTGGAACTGGTATGGCAGCATGCTTTTATGCTTTACATGTAGAGAAAATCATTGGGGATAAAATTAGAGTTTATCCAACAAGTAAAGAAGAATTATACTTAAAAATAGTAGGGGGAAGGCTATTTTTTAAAGGTAAGGTGAAAAAAGTTTTTGAAACAGTTATCTAAATTAATCGCTGGAGTTAGTTTTTTTGCTACGGTTACTTTTGGCATGGGCTTTCCTGATAGCTATTATGCTATAAAAGATTCGAAAGAGCAAAAAAAAGAATTTATAAATATCATGAAGCCTATGATAGATAAGGCAAATCAAGATATTCTAAAAGAAAGAGCATTTGTGAAAAGCTTTTTTGGGAAGGCTCTAAATTCATCTTTTAGGCATATGGATTCTAAAGACTTAAAAAAATTATTAAAACTTTCAAAAAAATACAGAATAACAAGTTTGTTTGATGAGGAGAGTTATTTAAAACGTATTGATATCGTTCCAGATTCGCTAGCTATCACTCAAGCAGCTATTGAGAGTGGCTGGGGAAAGAGTAGATTTGTTAGAATTGCAAATAATATTTTTGGTCATTGGACATGGGGAGAAGTTGGAATAATCCCTGAAAATAGAGAAGAGGGCAAAACTCATAAGATAAGAATTTTTAGAACCCTGCAAGATTCAGTAAATGCATATGTTTTAAATCTAAACAGACATTTTGCTTATCAAGCATTTAGAGATTTAAGATATAAAAAAAGATTAGAAGGAAAAATTTTAACCGGTTTAGAAGCTGCAACAACTATGATAAACTATTCTGAGTTAAGAGAAAAATATGTAAAAATGCTTCAAAAAATGATGACTGATTATAGACTGTTGTATTATGATAATGCGAAGTAGGACTAAAGTCCTGCTTCACTCATTGCAACTGATTGGTAGTGTGTGATTAGAGGGTCTATGATTTCATCAAGTAAACCGCCCTCCATGATTGCATCTAGTCTATAAAGTGTTAAGTTGATTCTGTGATCGCTAATGCGATTTTGTGGGTAGTTATAAGTTCTGATTCTTCCACTTCTATCACCTGAGCCCACTTGTTCTTTTCTCTCAAGTGATAGTTTTTCATTTTGCTCTTTTTGTTGGATTTCAAAAAGACGAGCTTTTAGTATCTTCATCGCAGCATCTTTGTTTTTGTGCTGACTTTTTCCATCTTGATTTGTTACAACTAGCCCTGTTGGTAAGTGAGTAATCCTTACAGCACTATCTGTGGTGTTAACGGATTGCCCACCATTACCACTTGAGCGCATAACATCTATTTTTAAATCATTTGGATTTATATTTACTTCTACATCATCAACTTCAGGCATAACTGCAACTGTTACAGCTGAAGTGTGTACTCTTCCTTGAGATTCTGTTTTTGGAACTCTTTGCACTCTGTGAGTTCCACCTTCATACTTGAGTCTTGAATATGCTCCACTACCCTTGATGATGGCTATCATCTCTTTGTAACCGTCTAAAACACCTTCGCTTGAACTTACAATTTCTACTTTCCAACCTCTATTTTCTGCATATCTAACATACGCTTTAAAAAGGTCAGCCACAAACAGTGCAGCTTCATCTCCACCAGTTCCAGCTCTTATTTCTAAGAAGATATTTTTATCATCATTTGGATCTTTTGGGAGTAAAAGTATTTTTATCTCTTCTTCTAGCTGCTCTTTTAGAGGCTCTAGCTCTTTTAACTCTTCTTTTGCAAGTTCACCTAGTTCATCATCTTCTAAAAGAATTTTATTTTCTTCAATGCTGTCAATAGTTGAGATATATTCTAGTGCTTTTTCTTTGATTGGATCTAAGTTTGACTGCTCTTTTGATAACTCAGTCATCTTAGCAATATCATTTGCAATATCAGGTGCACTTAAGAGTTTTGATAGCTCTTCGTATCTGTCTAAAAATGGTTGTAGTTTTTGTTTTAACATGAATGTATTTTAGGATAAGTAAGGGGAGACTGCGTAATTACGCAGCCACAGAGTTAACTAGCTTAGCTAGTCTACTAATACGACGAGCAGCAGTATTTTTCTTCAAAATACCTTTTGTCGCGTATGAATGAAAACTCTTATTTGCATCCTTTAAAGCAGCAACTGCAGCTTCCTTATCACCTGCTTCTACTGCAACTCTAACAGCTTTAGTCAGATTTTTAATTCTTGTTCTATAAAATCTGTTTCTTTCTGTTCTTACTTTTGTTTGTCTAGCTCTTTTTTCTGCTGATTTATGGTTAGCCATTGCTAAGCCTTTCGTTTTAAAATTTAGGCATTGATTATACAGAAGAAAATATTAAAAAAACCTTATTTTAAGGATAATTTTATAAATATTTTCTACATGTAGAAGCAAATTTGTGTTATAATCACAAAAAATAAGATATTTGAGGAATTTTTATGGGAAAATTATTTGGAACTGATGGAGTAAGAGGGAAGGCTGGAAAAAAACTTACAGCGATGGTTGCTATGCGTTTAGCAATGGCAGCTGGTATTTATTTTCGCAAAAATTCAATAAACAACAAGATAATAGTAGGAAAAGATACAAGAAGAAGTGGATATATGATAGAAAATGCAATAGTATCAGGTTTAACTGCAATTGGATATGATGTAAGACAAATCGGTCCTATGCCAACACCTGCTATTGCTTTTTTAACTGAAGATATGAGATGTGATGCTGGAATCATGATAAGTGCGTCACATAATCCTTATTTTGACAATGGTATCAAGTTTTTTGACGCAAAAGGAAATAAACTAGATGAAGAGGCTGAGGCTAAAATAGAAGAAATTTATCATAATGATGAACTTATTATGAAAAACCAAAAAGAGGAGTTTGGCATCGGAAGGTCAAAAAGGATTGATGATGTTATTGGAAGATATATAGTTCATATCAAAAATTCTTTTCCTAAAAACTTGACTCTTCATGGGGTAAGAGTTGTTTTAGATGTTGCAAATGGTGCAGCTTATAAGGTAGCTCCAGCTGTTTTTAGTGAACTTGGTGCTGATGTAATTTTGATGAATGATGATCCAAATGGAAGCAATATAAACCTTAATTGTGGTGCTTTGCATCCCCAAGCTTTAGGAGAAGAGGTTAGAAAGCTAAGAGCAGATATAGGTTTTGCTTTTGATGGGGATGCTGATAGATTAGTTGTAGTAGATGAAAATGGTGATGTTGTTCATGGAGATAAACTTTTAGGAGCATTGGCAACCTATTTAAAAGAAGCAGGAGCTTTGAAGAAAAACTCATGCGTTGCTACTGTGATGAGTAATCAAGCTTTAGAGGATTATTTGAATCTGCATGAGATAGAACTCCATAGATGTAATGTTGGAGATAAATATGTTTTAGAAACTTTCAATCAAAAAGATTTGAATTTTGGTGGAGAGCAAAGTGGACATATTATATTAAATGATTTTGCAAAAACTGGTGATGCACTAGTTGCAGCACTTGCAGTCATGGCAAATGTACTAACAAAAAATGAAAAAGTTAGCAAACTTTTAAATCCGTTTGAGCTTTACCCACAACTTCAAAAAAACTTGGTAGTTGGTAAGAAAATAGAACTTAGCAAGATTGAAGGTTATGAAGAGTTAGTAAACGAAATCAAATCACATGGTATCAGAGTTCTTATTAGATATTCAGGAACTGAAAATCTTTTGAGACTTCTTCTTGAGGGAAAAGATGAAGATAAACTGGCTGAATTCATGGAAAAAACATCATCTTTTTTGCAAAGCAAGTTAAATGGCTAAAACCTTTATAGTTTTCTTTTTAGCTTTTATTGGTGTTTTTATTATAGACCAAAATATAAAAGCTATTTTTTTAGATGGGTTTAGATGGTATGGAGATTATTTTTCATTAATTTTGACTTTTAACAAAGGAGTGGCATTTTCAATGCTCTCTTTTTTAGAGGGCAATTTAAAATATATTCAAATTGTTCTTTTAGCAGGTGTGTTTTTGTACCTGCTTTACGAAAAGGATCTCTTTAGAAAATTCTCATTACCAATTGGCATAATCTTAGGTGCTGGAAGTAGCAATGTATATGATAGATTTATTCATGGTGGAGTAGTTGATTATTTTTATTGGCATAAGTGGTTTGACTTCGCTGTGTTTAATTTTGCTGATGTAATGATAGATATTGGAGTTGGGATTATTTTACTATTGAGTTTTATGAATAAAAAAGAGGGTAGTTAATACCCTCTTTTTAAGTTCTAAATTTTCCTAATACTCCGTTTAACTCTTCTGTTAATTTATTTAGGTGTTCAGCAGCACTACTTATCTCTTCAATACTTCTTGTATTTGATGTTGTATTTTTATTGATAATATCTATTTTTTCAACTATGGCATCAACTCTTTTACCTGTATCAATATAATCTTGAACAGTTTTTTCACTAGAGTGGGTGGCTTGTTGCATTATTTTAGATGTTTCTGTGATATTGTTTTGGGCATTTGAAGCACCCTCAATTAATTTTTCCATATCTTTTGAGTTTGAATTCATTTGTTCACTAGTATCAGAGATAGCTTGAACTACTACATTAATAGTTGCATTAATCTCAGTTAAGCTTTTTTGAGTTCTCTCAGCTAGCTTTCTTACTTCATCAGCAACAACTGCGAATCCTCGTCCGTGCTCTCCAGCCCTTGCTGCTTCAATTGCGGCATTGAGTGCTAATAAATTGGTTTGATCGGCAATATCAGAGATAACAGTTAAAACATCTTTTACTTGCTCTGTATCACTGCTAAGTTGAGTTATCCTTTGAGCTAGTTCTATCTCAGTATGAGCACTTTGATTTACTTGTTCAGTCATAGCTACTATTTGCTTTATTGCATCATCTAGCTTTTTGTTTGCACCTTCAATCTCTTTTTTAGATTTTTTTGCTTCCTCTACTGAAATTTCTAACTCATTTTTTATCTCTTGTGACATTAGATTTGTCTCATCAATGATATTTGCTGTATCTTCAACCGTTTTCCCAACCTCAAGTGCGGTAGATGAAAGCTCATTTGCAACTGAGGCATTTTCATTGCTTGATGATTTTGCAATAGTGATTATTTCTCTTACTTTATTGATAAAGTTATTAACTTCTTGTGAGGCTTGTCCTATCTCATCTTTACTTTTAACTTCTAATTGTTGAGTTAAATCTCCCTCTCCCTTAGATAATTCTCCAGCTCTATCTTTTAGTTCATTTAGTGGTTTACTTATCATTTTACTCATTATAAATATAAGCACGATAACTATAAATAAATCTGTTGCAATCATTATGATGATTTGTTGAATCATACCACTTCTTGCTTCTTCAATAGCGTGATTAATATGTTCTAGTTTATCAGCTATAAGTATGAGTCCAACACGATTGCCTTGAAAATCTTTGAGCTCTTTTTTGATGACAAAATAATTTTTTGTTTTAAAACTTTGCTTTTGTTGTGATAAATCAAGATTTTTTATTTCATTGAATAAATTCATATTTGTAACATCTTTTCTCTGAGCTAAAACAGTATCTTTTGCCATCGGTGCCTTAGCTAGGAGAGTTGCAGTTTTAAGTTGAGCTTTATCCATGAGAACTAGAACATCTGCATCAATATCTTTTTTCGCAGCTTTAACGATAGAGTTAAATCCTTGCATAAACTCAACAGAACCCAAATACTCTTTATCTTTTATAATTGGAGCAATTCCTCTTATGACCATACCAGCCCTTCCAAGTTCAATTGCAACTAGAGGTTTTTTAGTCTCTTTTACCTTTACAATGGTGTGGCGAAAACTAGATAAATCATCACCATTTTTATTTGGTTTCCATTGTCTTAAAAAACTTTTTATATCTTTAGTGTGTATGTGAATTTTTACATTTTTATATGGAGTATTTTCTTTATAAGTTTTAATGAGTTTATTTAAACCTTCTATTGCGAATTCTATATTATCATACTCCAAAGCTTCAATTACATCAAAATTAGATGAAATATTTATGGCATTTGTTAATCCCACATCATACTTTGCAGCCAGTTGATTTTTTAAGTATACTTGAAGTGATGTTGACTCTGATTTATATACATCTTTTTCAATCTCTTTTATACTATTAAAAGAAGAAAACAAAACTAGCACCATGCCAATAACAATAGAGGCAATCAACGGAATGTGTATCTTATTTGAAATCGATAAATCTTTCATGATAGAATTCTTTGTGGTTTATCGCAATTACATATTTTGAAATAAAATAGATTTAACTATTTTAGTAACAAAAATACAGCCTTTTTTTACCCTTTTTCTTTTAACATATTATTTAAACTTTCAAATACTTTTTTACTTGCTTCTTCTGCATTTTTAAATAATGAAAGTACATAGTTTATATCATTTAAACACTCTCCACTTTGTATGCAAGCAAGAGCATTATTTATCTCTTCATGAATTTCTTTGTGTGGTGCTTCTAAATTTTTATAAGAAGATGTCTTAGCAAAGTTTTCTCTTCCTTCTTTTTGATACCACTTTCCTAGTCTACATGTAGTATGATCGCTCAGCTCAACCGTTTTATCACTAAATACACCTTGATATCCATGTACTTTAAATAATATATGATCAATTTTAGCTAAAGTAGTAAAAATTTCTAGTGATATTTGGCTTGCTTCTTTTTGTATATGATTTGAGCTGGAAATAAGATATTCAAATTTCTCTTTGAAGTTACTAATATATTCATTTGAGTCATTTGCTATCTCTTCTAGTGTGCTACTTTGTTCTAACATTGTATTTGCACTTTGCTTTAAAGTACCTATATTTAACTCAACCTCTTGAGTTGCTTTTTGGGTTCTCTCAGCAAGTTTTCTTACTTCATCAGCAACAACTGCAAAACCTCTTCCATGCTCTCCTGCACGCGCAGCTTCAATAGCAGCGTTCAATGCTAGCAGATTAGTTTGGTCTGATATATCTTTAATGAGACCAATAACTTCACTTATTTGACTTACACTATTTTGTAAATCTCCAGCATTCATTCTAGAGTTGTTTGAGGATTCTAGTATAGTTTGAAGTGATTGTAGTAAAAGATCAGATGTTTTATTAAGTGATGCTATATTACTGTTTGAATCTTTTGTACTAGTAATTATATCATCTGCCTTATTTAGGTTGTTTTCAACAGAAGATTGAACTTCTCTTATATTATCTTCACAACCTGATATAAGAAGATTTGACAAAGAAGTTTTTAGTTTATTTTCTTTTAAAATAGTATCATTGCTTGTGATACTTTCTTCATATTTTTGTACTTTTTCTATGAGTTCATTATTTTCTTTTTCTAACTCTTTTATTCTTTGTTCTAATTCGACAATCTTATTTTCACAAGCTTTATTCTTTCCAAACATATAGCATCTCCCTTTATAGTTTCTTTTAAAATTATGTAAATAGTATACCTAAAAAATTTTTAATAAAAATAAATTAACTTAAAAAAATTATTATTTTAAAGAAGTGTGTGAGTTCTTTACATGTAGTTATTTTAAAATTTAAGTAAAAATTATGTTTTTTTTAAGTAATATTATCTCTCTTGTGTGGTCGCGTAGCTCAGTTGGTAGAGCACTACCTTGACATGGTAGTGGTCGTTGGTTCAAGTCCAATCGTGGCCACCATATTTTGTTCTTCCGAATGTATGGAAGTTCTATTTAGTAAAGGATAAAAATGCAAAACGAAGTTATTGCCTACACAGATGGCGTAACTCTTCTTGACACTCAAAGTGTCTCTTCGTCTGATTCATCAAATCTCAAAGAAGTTTTATTTGACAACTCTAAAGAAGCTCTTGAAGTGATCCGTCACTCAACTGCACATTTGATGGCTCAAGCAATAAAAGAGTTATACCCAGAAGCAAAGTTTTTCGTAGGGCCTGTTATAGAAGACGGGTTTTATTACGATTTTAGAGTAGATGCTAAGATTAGCGATAGTGATTTGAAAACTATCGAAAAAAAGATGCAAGAGTTAGCAAAAGCTAAATTGCCAATACAAAAAGCAACCTACACAAAAGATGAAATAATCAAAAAATTTGCTGATGATGATTTGAAGCAAGAAGTTTTATTAAGAATACCTGATGGTGAAGTTTCAACCTATAAGCAAGGTAATTTTGAAGACTTATGTCGAGGACCACATGTTCCAAATACTAGATATCTTAGATTTTTTAGTTTAACAAGAGTTGCTGGAGCATATCTAGGTGGTGATGAAAATCGTGAAATGCTTACAAGAATCTATGGTACTGCTTTTGCAGATAAGCAAAGCTTGGCTGATTATAAAAAAATGATAGAAGAAGCAAAAAAGCGAGACCATAGAAAATTAGGAAATGAGCTTAAGCTTTTTACATTTGATGAAGATGTAGGAGCTGGACTTCCAATTTGGCTAAACAATGGAAGCAGATTAAGAAGTAAGTTAGAACAAAGACTTTTTAAAGCTCACAGACTAAGAGGATATCAGCCAGTTCGAGGCCCAGAAATCCTAAAAGCAGATGCTTGGAAGATAAGTGGACACTATGATAACTATGGCGAAAATATGTACTTTACAGAGATTGATGGTTTTGAATATGGAATGAAGCCTATGAACTGTGTTGGACATATCAAAGTTTATCAAAATGATGTAAGAAGCTATAGAGATTTACCACTAAAATATTTTGAATACGGTGTTGTACATCGTCATGAGATGAGTGGTGTTATGCATGGGCTTTTTAGAGTAAGAGAGTTTACTCAAGATGATGCACATGTTTTTTGTACACCAGAACAGATAAAAGATAGCGTTATGGAAATGCTAGGTTTTGTTGATGACATCATGAAAACTTTTGGTTTTGAGTATGAGATTGAAATTTCTACTAAACCTGAAAAGGCTATTGGAGATGATGCTTTTTGGGAAGCAGCAACCCAGGGGCTTAAAGATGCACTTGATGAAAATAATATAGCTTATGGTATTGATGAGGGTGGCGGAGCATTTTATGGTCCTAAAATCGATATTAAGATTTTAGATGCACTAAAGAGAAAATGGCAGTGTAGTACAATACAGGTTGATTATAATCTTCCTGAAAGATTTGATTTAAGTTATATTGATGCAAATAATGAGCATGCAAGACCAGTTATGCTTCACCGTGCAATACTTGGCTCTTTTGAAAGATTTATAGGTATTCTAATCGAACATACTGCTGGAGAATTTCCATTTTTTATAGCACCAACTCAAGTTGTGATTGTACCAATAGGAGAAGCACATCAAGCTTATGCTAAAGAATTAGCTCAAGAATTACTCATTTATGATGTAGATGCAGAGATTAGTATGAAAAATGAATCTCTAAACAAACGCATTAGAAATGCTGAAAAAATGCGTGTTCCGATGATTTTGGTAATAGGTGATGAAGAAGTTGAGAAAAAAACTGTTGCTTTAAGAGATAGAAGAGAAAGAAAACAGTATAATTTAACAAAAGACGAATTTATGTCGATAGTAAAGGAAAAACTTAGTGAGGTACACTTTTGAGTAAAAAGAAAGAGGTTCAGCTCAACCACGAAATTAGAGCAAGCGAGGTGAGGTGCTTAGGCGATGATGGGACTCAATATGGGATTATTTCTCGTAATGAGGCGTTAGCACAAGCTGATGAGCTGGGGTTAGATTTAGTTCTGATTGCACCTGATGCGAAACCACCAGTTTGTAAGATTATGGACTATGGAAAGTTCAAATATCAAGAAGAAAAGAAAAAGAAAGAAGCAAAGAAAAAGCAAAAAGTAATCGAAGTAAAAGAGATTAAGCTTTCTGTTAAAATTGCTGAAAATGATATAAACTATAAAATTAAACATGCTAGAGAGTTTTTAGAAGCTGGTAAACATGTAAAATTTAGAGTTTTCCTGCGTGGTAGAGAGATGGCTAACCCTGAGGCCGGAGTTGAAGTACTTGAGCGTGTTTGGCCTATGGTTGAAGATATTGGCATTAGAGATAAAGCTCCAAAACTTGAAGGCCGATACGTAAATATGCTAGTTGTTCCAAAACAAAAATAGATACTAAAGTACTAGCCTTTACTTGGCTAGTACTTCTTGTTCGATTTACTCCATTTTAAGAAACTTTAAGATATAATCTCAGGCTTATTATACTTGCTGTGATAAAATTTATCACAAAAAGTTGGTAGTATAAGAACAAAATTATAAAGGAGTTGTTATGCCTAAGATGAAAACAGTTCGTGGTGCAGCTAAGAGATTTAAAGCAGCAAAGAACAGAATCAAAAGAGGCTCAGCTTTTAGAAGCCACATCCTTACAAAGAAACCTACAAAAAGAATGAGAGGTCTTAAAGAAGCTCAATCTGTAGATTCAAGAGATGTAAAATCTGTAAAGTTGATGTTAGGACAAGCGTAAGCTTATAAGTTTTTAGTGTAATCACTAATCAATGTTCCCCTATAAATGCAGTAGGGCAAGTTCGCCAAAAGCGACACCAATAAGGTCAAGGAGACAAAAATGAGAGTAAAAACTGGTATAGTTAGAAGAAGACGCCATAAGAAGATATTAAAATTAGCAAAAGGTTTCTATAGTGGTAGAAGAAAACACTTTAGAAAAGCGAAAGAGCAGATTGAAAGAAGTCTTGTTTATGCTTATAGAGACAGAAGAAACAAAAAAAGAGATTTTAGAAGACTTTGGATTACTAGAATCAATGCTGCTTGTAGATTAAATGACATTAGTTATTCAAGATTTATAAACGCTTTAAACAAAGCAAATATTGAATTAGATAGAAAAATTTTAGCTGATATGGCTATGAATGATCCAGAAGCTTTTGCTGCTGTTGTAAAACAAGCTAAAGCTGCACTTTAAACAACTCCATATAGCACCACTAAGTGGTGCTAGATTATTCTTTTAAAACATTTCCCAAAAACTTTCACTTAATGTTGGATGAGCAAATACCATTTTTGAAATATCTTGTTTTGTTAGTTTAGTTTCAATGGCTAGTAAAATTTGATGTATATTTTCAGTCGCATCATTACCAATGATAGCTCCACCAATGACAACTCCGTTTTTATCACATATAACTTTTATAAATCCACTATCATCACCTTTTATTTTAGCTTTTGCACTAGATTTATAAAAGTTTTTTATAACTTCGTACTGCACTCCAGCATCTTTTAAACTTTTTTCATTTTTTCCAACACTTGCAACTTGAGGAGATGAAAAAGTTACAAAAGGAATAACTTGTGATGGACTCGTTTTTGTATCGTTTGTTATATTGTTAGCCACAATATCAGCTTCATTATAAGCGCTATGAGCTAGAGCTGGAGTTGGTATGGTATCACCTAGTGCGTAAATGTTAGGGTTAGTTGTTTGGAGGTTTTCATTTATTGTTATAAATCCCCTCTCGCTTTTTACATTTGCAAGCTCTAGGTTTAAATTTGAAGTGTTAGGTTGTCTTCCGATGCTTACAAGAACTATATCGTATTCTTCTGTTAGCTCACCCTTTTTTGTTTGCATATTTATTTGTATACTATCTTGCTTGTATTCATAAGAAGTTACATTTGCTTCAACAGTTATTTTAATCCCTTTTTTCTTTAACTCTCTCTCCAGAGTTTTTGCAACATCACTATCTTCAGCTGGAACTATTTGAGGTGTAAACTCAGCGATATGAACTTTGCTTCCAAGTGAGTTAAAAAAAGTAGCAAATTCACACCCAATAGCTCCTCCTCCTACAATTAAAATTGATTTTGGGATAAAGTCTAATTCAAAAATTTCTCTGCTTGAGAGTATTTTTTTATTATCTAGCTTTAAAATCGGATGAGGTCTATGCTCTGAGCCTGTTGCTATAACAAAGTTTTTTGCACTATATGTTTGTCCATCAACTTCAATAGAGTTTTCATTTACAAACTTTGCTTCACCCTTTATTAGTTTAACTCCACTTTTTTCTATACTTGTGGTTGCCCCACTTCTTAACATATTAAGCATTTCTTCTTTTTTGTTTTTTAATTCACCCATATCAAAAGTCATATTTTCTACATGTACACCGTATGAACTAAAATGCTTTTGTTTATACATGTAAGAAGCACTCTCAAGGTATAATTTTGCAGGGATACAACCTTCATTTAGACAAGTTCCGCCAACTCTGTCTTTTTCTATAATTGCTACATGTAAACCTTTATTTGCTAATTTTATAGCGGTTTTTTTCCCAGCTGGGCCAGCTCCTATGACAATTACATCAAATTTATCCATTTACTCTTCCTTCATTTTCGAAATATTCATGAGCCATATAAGAGCTTCTTGTATATGGTGAGCTTTTAACAAACTCAAATCCCATATCAATGGCCATTTTGCCATACTCTTCAAATTTCTTAGGCTCGATATACTCACTTACTTCAACATGAGCCATACTAGGCCTTAAATATTGTCCCATAGTAAGTAAAGTACAATCCACATCTAGTAAATCTTGTAAACTCTCTATTAGTTCTTCTTTAGTCTCACCAAGTCCAAGCATAAAAGCACTTTTTGTTTTTACCTTTGAATTAAACTCTTTTAGCATTTTTAAAACTTCAAGTGACTTTTTATAGTTGGCTCCCTTTCTTACATGATAAAGTCTAGGAACAGTTTCCATATTGTGTCCTATTACTTCAGCGCCACAGTTGGCAACTTCATTTAAAGCTTTTTTGTTATATTTCAAATCAGGAATCAAAAGTTCAACAGTAATATTTTTATCTATCTCTTTTATGGTACTAACGCATTTTATAAATTGCTTTGCTCCTCCATCATCCAAATCATCTCTTGTTACACTTGTAATTACAACATGCCTTAGATTCATAGCTTTTACAGCTTTCGCTACTTTTTGAGGCTCTTTTTCATCAATAACACCATTTGGCATCCCAGTTTTGACACTACAATAACTACATGCTCTTGTACATGTATTTCCCAAAATCATAAAAGTGGCTAGTTTTTTAGAAAAACACTCACTCATATTAGGACACATTGCTTCTTGACAAACAGTATGAATGCCAATACTTTTTAATTCAATCTCCACCTCTTCTTTTTGTTTAAAAAACACTTTTTTTAATAGCCAATCCGGCTTTCTTTTTACTGACATATAAAGATTCCTTTAAAATAATAGATTTTATTATATCTAAATATTTAGAGAATTTAAAAATGATTAATAATGTTTATGTATAATAATGAATATAATAGATTAAAATTATAAAAAGGTGTATGCTATGAAATATTTTATGTTTTTTTTATCACTGTTTTATGTGACTTTATTTGCATCAGATGATTTGACAAAAGAGAGAGAATTAATAATTCAAAAAAATATCCAAAAAGCAATGGAGTTTGAAGAAAAATATGCAAAAGAACAAATGTTTTATGATGAAAAAACATATGATTTTAATGCTTCAAAAGTAGATGATAGTTCACTAAAGTATATAAAAGCACCTGAGCCAGAAGATGATTTTAATATGGATGATGTTTATGATTAAAAAATTTCTGAAAGGATTTTTTTAGAAGTTTTTTGGCTTCATCTTCGTCTAGTATGATTCCACACTCATCAAGGCTATAGCCACTAAATTTTCTTGAATCCTTTTTTAATGGAATTGAGCCATGTTGAAATATAAGCTCTTTTGTTCTTCTTTGAGCATTTCCACCAATTTTTCTACCATTTACTATGATATCATAAGGTTCAAATCCAACTTGACAAAAAGGACTCTTACTAAGGTTTACATCAGTATCTTTTGCAAACTCTACATGTAGATTTAAATTTTTGTAAAAATCAAGAATAAAAGAGCAAATAAATTCATAACTCTCTTTTACGCTTTTATTCCCAAAATAACTTACAGGGAGTACTAGTGAGTAAGAAATATCACATCCGTGAAGCAAAACTCCACCACCAGTGATTCTTTTAGCCCAGTTAGAGCCAAGTTCGTGATGGTTTTTGATATCTTCAATTTTTTGAAATCGCCCTATACTAAAGGTGTCCTTCTTCCAGCTATAAAGTCTGAAAGTTGGACTACCTTCAAAGTTATTTACCAGCAATTCATCAATTTGCATATTTTCTTTTGCGCTAAGGTTTGATGAATCGATAAATCTCATTTGTTTTAGCTTTCCCACCTTATGTTTAGTTGTCTAGCAGCTTTTGTTTCATCAGGCCTACTAATTGGAAGTGTTTTAGGAAGTGTTTTAAAAGCTTCAGGATTAGTTTTAGCAAGACTAATTGCATCTATTACTTTTTGACAAAAGTAATCAATAGTATCGATATTTTCAGTCTCAGTAGGCTCAATCATAATGGCTTCTTTAACGATTAATGGAAAATAAACAGTTGGGGCATGCAAATCAAAATCTATCAAATATTTTGCTATATCCATTGCTCTTACACCATGTTCTTTTGCTAAACTCTCTGCACTTAGTACACACTCATGCATACAATATTTTTTAAATGGGGCATCTAAATGATCTTTTAGTTTTGCTAAGATGTAGTTTGCATTTAGTACAGCCTTTCTGCTTACATCAATTAGTCCATCTTTACCTAATGTTTGCATATATACTAATGCTCTTAGTGAGACCATAAAATTTCCAAAAAATGGAGATACTTTTCCCATACTATTTTCACTAGGTTTTGCAAAAATAAAACCTTCTTTTTTATCTTCTTCAACTCTTAAATCAGGCAAAAACTCTATAAGACGATCAGCTACTCCAACAGGACCAGAACCTGGACCTCCACCTCCATGAGGTGTAGCAAATGTTTTGTGAAGATTTAAGTGTATTACATCAAATCCAATATCGCCAGGGCGAACTACTCCTAAAATAGCATTTAAATTTGCTCCATCATAATACATAAGAGCATCATGAGAGTGTGCTATATCACAAATCTCTTTAATAGCAGGGTTAAAAAGTCCCAAAGTATTAGGAACAGTCATCATAACAGCAGCTACTTCATCACTCATAGCCTCTTTAAAAGATTCTAGATCCATAGAGCCATCTTTATGTGATTTAACAGTAATTACTTCATAATCAACCATAGCCGCTGTTGCTGGATTTGTTCCGTGAGATGAATCTGGAACTATAACATATCGTTTTTTGTTACCTTTTTTCTTATGATAAGCACCAATCATCATAACTCCGGTCATTTCACCATGAGCACCTGCTTGAGGAGTTAGAGTAAAGGCTTTCATACCTGTAATTTCACATAAGTTTTTTTCCAATACACTAAGTGCTTCAAGAGCGCCTTGAGTATATTTTGGTTTGTTATTTGTTATATGATGAGGGTGAAGATTGGCAAATCCTTCTAGCATCGCTACTCTTTCTTGTATCTTTGGATTATATTTCATTGTACAAGAGCCAAGTGGGTAAAAGTTTGCATCTATTGAGAAATTTTTCTTTGAAAGAACAGTAAAATGTCTTACGACATCAAATTCACTTAGTTCAGGAAGATTTGCTTTTTTCTCTCTTAAAAGAGATTTGTCTAAAGGCTTTGCATCATTAACCTCTTGTTTTGGAAGCATAACTCCACATCTTCCCTCATGGGATTTTTCAAAAAGAGTTATCATAATACCTCCTTAACAGACTGTACAAAACAATCAATTTGTTCTTTTGTCCTTTTTTCTGTTGTGCTAATTAAAACTCTATTGTCAAAACCTGTAAAAAGTTTATCTAGTTTTAATCCTGCAAAAAAGCCTTTTTCTTCCATCTTATCTATAAATTCATCAGCACTTATTGGTAATTCAACAACAAATTCATTAAATGTTGGTCTTTTGTTGCATATTTTTATATTTTGTACTTTTTTAAGCTCTTCTTTTAGATATTCAGATTTATTGTAGTTCAAAAGTGCAAGTTTTTCAAAACCTTCTTTACCTAGTAATGACATGAAAATAGTCGCACGAAGTGCCATAAGGTTTTGGTTTGAACAGATATTTGAAGTTGCTTTATCCCTTCTTATGTGCTGTTCTCTTGCCTGAAGAGTTAGGACATAAGCACGTTTACCTTCTCTATCTTCAGTGATTCCTACAATTCTTCCAGGTAAATTTCTAATAAGTTTTTGCTTTGTTGCTAAGATACCAAAAGATGGCCCTCCAAACCCAAGATAGTTTCCAAGAGATTGCCCATCCCCGCAGTAAATATCAGCTCCAATTTCTCCAGGACTTTTTAAAATCCCAAGAGCAATTGGGTAAGCACTCATAATGGCCAGTGCTTTTACCTCGTGTAGTTTAGTGATAATATTACTAAAGTCATTTATTGAGCCAAAAAAGTTAGGGTTTTGAAAAATATACCCAGCTACACTCTCATCAATAAGACTTAAAACAGTATCACTATCTACTTCATCATCCTTTGTATCAACAACAATTACTTCTAAATCATGATAAGCAAGATATGTTTTAACAATTTTTATATATATTGGGTTAACTCCAGAATCTATGATGATTTTTTTGCGTTTAGTTGCTCTAATCGCCATCAAAGCAGCCTCAGCCATAGCAGTTCCACCATCATACATAGAAGCATTTGTAACTTCAAGGCCAGTTAGTTCACATATCATTGTCTGATACTCATACAAGGCTTGCAGGGTTCCCTGACTAGCTTCAGCTTGGTAAGGCGTATAAGCAGTATAGAACTCTGAACGCATAGAAAGTGCATCAACTGCACTTGGTATTATGTGATCATAATACCCTCCACCTAAAAAGCATACTTTTGAAGTTTCATTTTTATTGCTTAAGTTTTTAAAATTTTCAAATACCTCAAACTCACTCAATCCATTTTCTAAATCAAAGCTTTTTGCTCTGAGTTCATTTGGAATTTGTTCAAAAAGATCATCAATCTTTTCAATCCCAATGACATCTAGCATACGCTTTATATCATCTTGTGTATGGGGAGTATATGGCATTATAAGCTCTTTATGTATTGATTGTATGCTTCTTCATCCATTAAAGTATCAAACTCGCTTGGATCACTGATTTTCAATTTAAATACCCAAGTTTGATTAGCATCTTCATTAAGAAGTTCTGGTCTATCTTCAAGTTCTTCATTTGTCTCTATAACTTCACCACTCATTGGAGAATATATATCTGAAGCTGCTTTTACTGATTCAATAAAAGCAATACTTTCATCCTTGCTCGCACTTGCTCCAATTTCTGGAAGTTCAACAAAAGTTATGTCTCCTAGTTGCTCTACTGCATAAGGTGAAAGCCCAACTGTTGCAGTATCTTCATCTATGATTGCCCACTCATGTTCATTGCTGTATCTTTTTGCCATTATTTATCCTTTTTTAGAAATGGTAATTTTGTTAAATATATAGGAATACTTCCTCTTCCTGATTTAAGTTCAAGTGGTTCCTCTTTATTAAATAAATCACTTTGAACTCTTCCTAAACCAATTCCCGAATTCACACTAGGAGAAAAGGTTCCACTTGTTACAAAACCAATTTTTTGATCATTTTGCCAAATTTCCATACCATGTCTAGGCGCTCTTTTTGAGTTAGTAGTAAAAGCTATAGTTTTTTGCTTAGCCCCCTCTTTTTGTTGCTTTAAAAGAGCATCTTTTCCTACAAAATGTTTGTCATATTTTACAAAAAATCCAACTCCTGCTTCTATTGGAGTAGTATCCTCGTCTAATTCTTGTCCATAAAGGCTATATCCCATCTCAAGTCTAAGAACATCTCTTGCTCCAAGTCCTGCTGGAGTAGCACCTAGTTTAACTAATTTATCCCAAACTTTTGGTGCTATTGTATTATCAAGATATAATTCATATCCAAGCTCACCAGTGTATCCAGTTCTACTAACAAGTGCGAAAGTATCAAAAATAGTAGTTTCTGTAAAACTAAAGTAGCTAAGATCATCTAAATCAAAAGGAACTATTTTTTGTAAAATCTCTTTTGATTTTGGACCTTGTATATCTATTTTAGATGTTTGATCGCTTGCATTAGTAAAAACGCCATTATCTAAGCATTTGTTTATTGCTTCAAAGTCAACATCAATTCTAGAAGCATTAACAACAAACATTAACCTGTCTTCAGAAGCTTTGTAGATGATAAGATCATCAATAACCCCACCTTTTTCATTTAGTAAAAAGCCATATTTACACTTTCCAATAGGAAGTTTAATAACATCTATTGTTGTAGCTTCATTTATGCCACTAAAAAGAAGATTTCCTTCAAAGAAAAATTCACCCATGTGAGAAGTGTCAAAAAGTGCAGCATGATTTCTACAGGCATCATGCTCTTTTATAATACTTTCATATTGCACAGGCATTTCCCAACCGCAAAAGCCAATATTCTTAGAGCCTAGTTCTTTATGATTATCAAAAAGAGCTGTTCTTTTTAAGTTTTCCATGTTTTCTCTTTGTATTAGGTTTGATAAACAAAAATAACAAAAAATAGTTTTACATTTCATAAAAGGAAGAAATATTTGCTAGATAATTGTTTTGTATTTACATAAAGTTACAAGAGCCTTTTAAAGCTCTTGTAATTAATTATTTTGATAGGTATTCTTTGACAGATTTTGGGCTTGGATAAACAAAAGTCGTTTCTCTTAAAACATGTATTTTTTCTTTATCATCTACAGCATATGCTTTAACTGTTATATGTAAAAGAGTATCCTCTTCATTATGTGTAGATAAGTTTTCATTAGTTTCTAAAATAACAACTTTTTTCATTTTCTTTCCAGCTCTAAGACTAAATGGTTTTGATGGTTTTTTTACTAAGATATCTTTATTATTTGTTTCAAAATAGTATTCATGATCTTTTCTATCTGTATTTTGAAATAAAAAGATATAAGCATTTTCGATTGTTTTACCTTCATCTTTGATTTTGTATAACTCTGATGTTCTGTTTATATTTAAAAGCATATGCTCTTTTTTAGCTCCCATCATAAAAAGTGCAACCAATGCTATACTTAGAGCTACTCCATAAGCAATCGTTCTAAAACGGAAGAAGTTAATTTTATTTTTGCTTTTAAGTGATTCAGGGCTAGTCCACTGAACAAGAGATTCTTTTCCAAGTTTGCCCATAACAGTAGTACATGCATCTACACATTCTAAACAGTTTATACACTCAAGTTGCATACCTTTTCTAATGTCTATATGAGTTGGACAAATCCTAACACAAGCTTCACATCCTGTACAATCAGCATTTGGATCGGCTGGTTTTGTGCTAATTAGCTTACCATGTTCGTCATATATTTTCCCACCACGGTCTTCATCATAAATAGCTTGGATTGTATCATTGTCAAACATAACAGATTGAACCCTTGCATAAGGACACACATAGATACAAAAATCCTCTTTTAAAAGTATTATGTCATATATTAAAAATCCAGCAATTCCTACTAAAAAACCTAGAAGAACTTTGTGCTCCATTGGGTCTTGGATATAATTGAAAAAATCTTCTGGAGGAACAAAGTACCATAAAAAGTTAGAAGCAGCTAAAAAAGCTAGAACTGACCAAATAAGAAGGGCAATAAATTTTTTAAATGGTTCTTTTTTAGATTCTTTTTGCTTGTTTTTAGGACTATTTCTAAGGCCTAACAGTTTAGTTTCAATAAAATCTCTATAAACAACCCTAAAAATAGTTTGAGGACATGACCATCCACACCAAACTCTACCACCAAGAGTTGTCATAAAGAAAATTCCCAAAAATAGAAGTATAAGCAAGAATGGCATCAAATAAAGCTCTTGCATGTCAAATGTTGTAAAAAGTAGATGCAATTGCTTCTTGTCAAAGCTTAATAAAAATAGATGATTACCACCGACTTTTATAAATGGCAATACCAAAGATATAATCGTTAAAATCCCATATACGATATATCTCTTTTTTGAGTATTTTGTTTCGCAGTTTTGAGTGCTACATGTAGACATTTTTTATCCTTTGATTTCGTTTATTAGTGAACACTCTCTTGGTTGAGTGCTTTTTTTTGCTATGATTTTTTTTGATGGTTCATTTAGCAAAGTTTTTTTTGCTTTAACCAAATCCTTTAGTCCCCTTGAATTAATGTAATCTTTAAGAGAAGTTCTACTTACTCCTAGTTCACGAGATATTTTACTAACAGAAAATCCTTCTTCAAGAAACTCAATAATCTTTGCTCTATAAACATCAAATTTTGATTTTGACATTCTTCCTTTTGGCCTGCCTTGTGAAGTCTCTTTCTTTATTAGACGAGATTTTTCTCTAAACTTAGATAAAGCAGAAGCAAGTTCAAATGCAGTTGAATTTGGTCCAATTACTGTGTTAGAACTGCAAATAATTGTTGTAATATTTCTTGTTAGCAAACAATCAAAAATTTTGATTAATTCTCCCGTATATTTACTATAAACCCATAAATCGTATATCAAAACAGTATCATGTTCATTTAATGAACGCAAAAACCCTTTGAATTCTTTTCTTCCTTCCAGGTTTTCACAAGTACGAGAGTTTTCCAACTCTGTTAAATCTAAACTTAGACCATTAAGTTTAGTATACTTAATGATAGTGTCTTGTTGAACTGTTATGTTTATATCTTCACTTTTTGTTTTAAGAAGCACAATGTTCATTTTGTCACCTTTTTGTCACTCTCTTGCGAAATTATATCAATATGGACGTAATAAGTCAAGAACTTTTTTAATTTTTTCGTTCATAACATAAATTTTTCTTAAAACTGACCTTACGCACTATATATAATGCGTAAGGTCAGTTTTAAGCTTAAAAATAGCTTTGTTTGGATAGAATGCGTTTTTAAATTTAACTGAAAGGCGGTGATGAAGGATGCCAGGAATTAAGGTACATCCTAACGAGTCTTTTGATGAAGCGTATAGAAAGTTCAAAAAGCAAATTGATAGAAACTTAATCGTTACAGAAACTCGCGCAAGAAGATTCTTTGAAACAGGAACTGAAAAGCGTAAGAAACAAAAGATTAATGCTAGAAAGAAAATGCTTAAAAGACTTTATATGCTTAGACGCTACGAATCTAGACTCTAATCACACTTATATGAGGAGATTTTCTCCTCATAATTTTTTCTTCTCTTTGTAATCCAAATATTTTTTTGTATAATACTTCCATCTGTTAGCATATGTATATAAAGGAAAACTTATGGAAAAAAAACTAACTGTTAGTCAAATGGCAGAGTATCTTGGCGTTAGTAAAGAAGCTATTTACAATCGTTTAAGACGAGGAAGTTTACAAAGTGTTATTGAAGATGGCAAGAAGTATGTTTTACTAACAGATAGTGTAAAAAGAGAAGGAAATCTTCCTAAAAGAGTTCAATCTAAACATCATGAAAGTGAGTATGTTGAACTATTAAAATCTCAGATTATTGAGCTTAAAGAAAAGAATCAAAGATTAGAATTTGATAAAGAAAAACTTCAGCAACAAATTCAAAATATGCTAATAGAATCAAAAGAACAAATAGAAAAGATTTACAAAGAAAGAGATGAACAGTTAAAAACAATACTAACATTGGCAAATATCCCAACACTAGGGCATAAGCTTCAAGAAACGACTAAAGATGAGACTATTAATGTTGTTGAAGAGCTTGAAATCGAAGAAGACATTGTAGATAAAATATGCGAAGATTACGAAGAGTGGCAATTGCTTAGTGAGTATTTGGATAAAAAAGATTTTGAAGAAAATAAAAGAAAAAAGATAGAAAAAAAAGTTTTTAAAAAACTTGGAAAAAGTTTACATGTAAAGCAAATTGATGATGAACTTTTTATAAAAAAAGGTATGAAATTAAAGAAGATTATAGGATAGATATGAAAAAAAAGTATATTAGAAAAATTTCTGATTATATGATAGCAGGTGGAATTGGCGCGCTTGTAATAGCAGGTATGCAAGGTTGTGAAAAAAGAAGTGATGAGAATGCTTTAAAAGAAGCTTCGCAGATAAAAGGTGCATTTGTTGTTATAGAAAAAGAGCTAAATGGTGGCTATAAAATAGTAGAAGAGTATCCAAGTGATGTTACTAGAGTCATTGTAAGAGAAGCTGATGGAAGCGAGAGGATTTTATCTAAAGAAGAAATGGATAAACTCATTAAAGAAGAAGCAGCTAAGATTGATGAGGGAAAATCTGCTCTTACAAATCCTGAAGTATCAAACGGCATGCCAGGGCTTGGACAAGTACTGCTTTCTAGTATAGCTGGAGCAATGATTGGAAGTTGGATAGGAAATAGATTGTTTAACAATCAAAATTATCAACAGCAAAGAAGAACAAACTATAAAACTCCACAAGCATATACAAGAAGTACTGAAAGTTTCAAAAAAGCTAGAAGTAGTGGCATAAAATCAACTGCAAAAAAAAGAAGTGGTTTTTTTGGAAGCAAAAGTACAACAAAATCAAGATCGCTTTTTGGATTCGGGGGTTAAATGGTTAGTTTAGAAAAGATAACTCCACTAACAAGTGAGTTTTTAGAATCCATTGGTTTTTATTGGCATACAGATGAGGATAAAAGCCCATATATAGCAGATGAATTAGTAAAAGTAACTTCGAGTGAAGCTGATGCTTATTATGAAGCAACTAATGAACTTTATGACATGTTTGTTGAGGCAGGTGAGTATGTTATACAAAATGATTTACTTCACGAAATTGGAATTCCTTTTAATTTAGCCAAGATGGTTAAACTCTCGTGGGAAAATGATGTTCATTGGCATCTTTATGGAAGGTTTGATTTAGCTGGTGGGATTGATGGAAAACCAATTAAGCTTATTGAATTTAATGCAGATACTCCAACTGCTCTTTTTGAAACAGCTATTGTTCAATGGGCGATGCTAAAAGCAAATAAAATGGATGAGAAATTACAATTTAACAATGTATATGAAGCTATCAAAGAAAATTTCAAAAGATTGGTTGTTCTTGATGGAGATATAGATTCTTTTAGTAAATTTTATAATGGATGGAAGATACTATTTTCCAGCATAAAAGGTAGCATTGAGGATGAAAATACAACAAAGCTTTTACAAAACGCTGCTAATGAAGCAGGATTTCATACAGATTTTTGTTTTGCTGATGAGGTAGAATTTTCTTCTAAAGAGGGAATTTTTAAAAATGAAGAAAATTTTGAGTTTTGGTTTAAGCTAATTCCTTGGGAAAATATAGGAATTGATGAGGGTGATTTAGCTCTTATATTAAGAGATATTTTAGAAAATCAAAAAGCAATCATACTAAATCCAGCCTATACTTTGATGTTTCAAAGTAAAGCATTTATGAAAATTTTATGGGATTTATACCCAAATCATCCTTTGCTTTTAGAAACTTCTTATGAGCCATTAAAAGGTAAAAAACAAGTTCAAAAGAGAGTTTTTGGAAGAGAAGGAGCAAATACAGTAATTCTTGATGAAAATGATAACATCATAGAAAAAGAAGATGGCGAATATGAAAATTTTGCTCCAATTTACCAAGAGTATGTGAAACTTCCAACTGATGCCAAAGGCGAGAGTTATCAAGCCGGTGTATTTTTTGCATATGAGGCTTGCGGACTTGGTTTTAGAAGAGGCGGGAAAATACTAAATAATTTTTCAAAATTTGTAGGACATGTTATAGATTAAAAAAGATAGCAAAGTTTAGTATATTTTTGAGAAATCTATTTTATTGAAACTGAAATAAAAATAAAAAATCAACTATCTTATTAGTTTTTGATATATTATTTATAAGCTAAAGTGTACTATATTCAAAAATTTGTACTAAGGGGTAAGAATGCAGTTTTTGTTTGGGTTTTTAGTTGGAATGATTGTTTTAGCCATAATTGTTTGGAAAAGTATGCCAAAATTAATGATTATAAATAGAGAAAGTTCACTTAGTTTTGAAGATACCGTAGAGCAAATGCAAAAGGGTGCAAAAGAGATAGGATGGAATGTTCCTCATGTTTATAATATGAAACAATCTTTTGAAAAAGCTGGAAATAAAGACGTTGAAAAAATGCAAGTAATTTCACTTGGACATGCTAAACATGCTTATGAAATTGTAAAACATGATAAAGATAAAAACATACTTTCAATGATGCCATACAGATTAGGTGTTTATGAAGATAAAAATGGAAAAGTTTATTTTTGTGGTGCAAACATGGGAATAATGAGTAAAATGTTTGGCGGTAATATTGATAGAGTTATGGGCGCTTCTGCAAAAGAGCTAGATGGCTTATTTGATAAAATAGCTAAATAAACTATATACTTGAGATAGTTTTTATTTCATTTATTAGATTTAAAATGTAAAAAGGAGCGTAAAATTTTACGCTCCTTTTTTATTGTAATTAGAAAGTTAGATTGTTAAAATCATCATTTAACAATTTTGCTGCTACCATAGGTGGTTTTGCAACAGTGATACCATCTAATAATACAGATTTATCTTTTCCTGCATTTGGTAAGTATAAAGGACAAACTTGAACTTTTGCTCCTGCTTTAATTAAGCCTTTTAATGCCATTTTTGGAGTTGGAGATTTACCATCAGGTCTTTTAATAGGTGTACTTTTCATGCCTTTGACAGCTAAATCACCAGCAGGACCACATAATGTAATGTTTACCATTTTTTTATGCTTTTTAATTGCCATAGTTGAAAGAACCATCGCCATCATTTGAGTTTGAGGCTCTGCAGAAGTTACGATTACATTTAACCCTTTAAGTTGACTAGCACTTAACATAGTTGGTATAGTTAAAGTAATAACCAACAAACTCTTAGTAAATAAGTTTTTCATTTACATCCTCCTTAAAAAAATATTTAGTTATTATAATTAAATATGTATTAATTTAAACTAATGGATTTCTTTTATAAACTCATTTGATGCTTTTATCGACTGATTCATTTGAGAAATTAGTATTGAAATTTCTTTTTTAAGAGTGTTAAATTCTCCTTGAAGAGCACCAATTGCTTGCGCATTTAAAGAGTGTTTTAACATAAGAACATTGTCTTGAAAAGTATCAAGTATCGGGGCCATTCTTTTTTCTGAAATTCTCATAGCTTTCATCATTTTGTTGTATTTTTTAATTGTATTATTTAATTGTTTTTGGCTTTGAGCTTTAAGTTTTTTGTTTTTATAAAGTTTTAACTCATCTTTCCATTCATCAAAAAGAGCCAGTGATACATCTTCTAAATCATCTATACGATTACTCAAGTCTTGTGCTGCTTCTTTTGCACTTTCATATTCGCTATTAAACTTTTCATATGCCTTTTTTAAATCAGTATCTTTTATGTTAACTAAAGAGCCAAAATGCTCTAGTGCGGATTTGAACTCCTCTTGGGCTTCTTTTTGAGAATCTTTTACTTTCTCAACTCTACTTACCATAATATCTCGTTTATGAAAACCAACTTTTTCCATCCCTGCATAGTATAAATTGTTAGCACAACCACTAAAAACAATAGTTGCAAACACTAAGCTAAGCATTAATAATATCTTTTTCATATTGCTCCTTCATTTTTTTGAGTATTATACAAAATTATGCGCAAATTTGCTAAAATTGTTAAAATTATAAGAGGGGTTAGGTATGAAAATAGTATTTTTGGATGCAAAAACAGTAGGTAGTGATATAAGCTTGGATGCTTTTAAAAACTTTGGTGAGTTTATAACTTATGATTTAACAAAAAAAGAAGAAACTATCCAAAGGGCAAAAGAGGCTGAGATCATACTAACTAATAAAGTTGTAATTGACAAAGAGGTTATGGATGCTTGTGAAAATCTAAAGCTGATTTGTATTACAGCAACTGGTATGAATAATGTTGATTTAGAATACGCAAAAGAAAAAGGTATAAAAGTTAAAAATGCAGCTGGTTATTCAACTGCTTCTGTTACACAAACTACATTTTCTTTAGCTCTATCTTTAATTTCTCAAATGAGATATTATGATGATTTTGTTAAAAGTAAAGAGTGGAGTAAAAGTGGAGTTTTTACAAATGTAGATAGACCATATTGGCAGATTAAAGATAAAAAATGGGGAATTATTGGACTTGGAACTATTGGTAAAAGTGTTGCAAGTGTTGCAAGTGCATTTGGTGCAAATGTTTGTTACTACTCAACAAGTGGTGTTCAAAGAGAAGAAGCTTATGATAGAGTTGAACTTGATGAAATGTTTAAAACATGTGATATAGTATCGATTCACGCACCACTAAATGATAAAACATATAAGCTTATTAAAGATGAACAGCTAAGTTTGATGAAAAATGGAGCAATTTTATTAAATCTTGGAAGAGGCGGAATTGTAGATGAAGAAGATTTAGCAAAAGCAATTGACTCTTATGATATTTACGCAGGACTTGATGTAACTGAAGTTGAACCGATTAATGAATCAAATCCTCTTTTACATGTAAAAAATAGCGATAGACTTATTATAACACCTCACATAGCATGGGCTAGTTATGAAGCTAGGGTTGAACTTATGAGAATTGTTGCTAAAAATATAGAAGAATTTTTAAAGTAACTTTAGGGTATATTTAAAAAAACAGAGGGGTTATTTGTTCACCTAAACATTATGTTTTGTTTAAATTGTCATAATTATGATATAATGCTATCATAAAGAATGAAGGCAAAATTATGAAAAAGTTTTTCTCTTCAACTAAAAATAAGTTTATCTTATTTTTATTAATCCCTCTATTGATTTGTGCTTACTTCATATCTACATATGCTCAAAAAGAAGGTGTAGAGTTAATCATCAAACAAAAAGAAAATCTTTTATCTCTCATTGTTAGAAATATGTCAGATAGTTTTGATGACTTGATGAGCAATAGAGCTAAAGAAATACAAATGATAGCATCTTCTTACATTGTTATAAATAAACAAATATCCCTAAAAGAAAAACAAGCCTTGTTTGAAAAAATGAAAAAATCTTACAAACACTATGCTTGGATAGGCATGACTGATACCAAAGGCAACATAATAGCAGGTACAAATAATCTTTTAGTAGGTAAAAATGTAGCAAAAAGATCATGGTTTATACATGGCTCAAAAGGTCTTCATATGGGTGATGTTCATGATGCTTTTTTACTTGCCAAGATTATGCCTAAGCCAAAGTGGGATGATTTACCTCTTAGATTAGTTGATATATCTGCTCCTATTTATAGTAGCGATGGAGAATTTTTAGGTGTGATTTGCGGACACTTGGGTTGGGATTGGGCATTTGAAATTAGAAACAAAATAAAGCAAAAATTAGATGATAAAAATATAGATATATTGGTGTTAAAGAGTGATTCATCTTTGCTTTTAGGAAATAGTAAAATACCATCTCATTCAATTGATTTAAGTACTCAAAAAAGTTATATACTCTCAAAAAATAAGCAGTTTGGTGTTGTTAAAGAAATTTGGCCAGATACAAATGAAATGTATCTTAGTGCATTTGCACATAATAATCCTAAAAATACAGACAATATAAAATGGATAATAATAGCAAGAGAAAATTTGAAGTTTATCCAAGAACAAATTGATACACTAAAAAATAAAATCTTATTCACATTTATAATATTTAGTTTTGCTTTGATTTTATTTGTTAGTTACATCATAAATCATCTTTTAAATCCTATAGTAAATATCGCTAAAAAAGCATATGAAATTGGTGAGGGAAATGATGAAATTATACTTCCTGCATTTAATAACAATAAAGAGGCAGATATACTATCCAAAACTCTAAATAGTTTGATTGCAAAGCTAAGATATGATTTAGAAAAGGAAAGAGAGTACACACATAAACTTGAAGTTTTTGAAAGAATTATCAATGATGCACCTTTTGGGATATTGATTACTGATAAAGATAATATAATTTTGAGTATTAACCATGCATATGAGAAAATCACAGGATACAGCAAAGAAGAAGTTATCGGTTACAATCCAAAAATATTGCGTTCTGGAAAACACGATAAAAAGTTTTATGAAAAAATGTGGCATAAACTTTTAGAAAGTGGTCAATGGCAGGGTGAAATTTATAATAAAAGAAAAAATGGCGAGATTTTTTCAGAATTATTAACTATCGGTGTTATTAAGAATGAAAATGAGATAAAAAATTTTGTAGCAATTTTTTCAGATATTACTGAAATGAAAAGGGATAAAGAAAAATTAAAATATTTTGCAGACTATGATAGTCTTACAAATGTATACAATAGAGGAAAGATTAAAAGCATACTTAAAAATTATATTGAAAAAGATGCGATCAAAAGTTGTTCTCTTATATACATAGACTTAGATTATTTTAAAAAGATAAATGATACTTTGGGGCATGGTATCGGAGATAAAGTTTTGCGTGAAATTTGTACAAATATCTCAAATAATTTTAAAGATGCAGATTTAGGAAGATTTGGCGGGGATGAATTTTTGCTAATTTTTCCTTATCAGTTAGATAAAAAAGCTATCTTAAAAAATGCAAGAGAAGTTTTAAAAATCATAAGAACACCTCTTGTGATAGATAATTGCAATATCAATATATCTGCAACATTGGGTATTTCTATATATCCAAACGATGCAAAAGAGTGTGAGGATTTAATTGGAGCAGCTGATATTGCGATGTATTCGATAAAGAAAAAAAGAGAGCTAAAAAATAAAATAGCATTTTTTACCCAAGCTCTAAAAAAAGAAAATAGCAATAAAAACTATATCATAGAAGAGATGAAAAAAGCATTGAGGCAGAATGATTTTTCTTTAGTTTATCAGCCTCAAATTAATTCTTTAAATAACCAATTAGTTGGTATTGAAACTCTAATTAGATGGAAACATGAGACATTAGGATATGTATCTCCAGAATTATTTATAAAAATTGCTGAAGAAGTCGGTTTGATAAGTGAGATTGATGAATGGGTCATGGATAATGCATTGGCTCAGTGGAAAAAATGGCAAAGTGTTTATGATATGAAAGATTTACATATATCGATAAATGTTTCAGTAATTGATTTGAAAAGTAAAACATATGCTATGAGATTAAAAAATAAGATTAAAAAATTAAACATAGAGCCAAGAAATATAGCTTTAGAAATAACAGAATCTACTATCAATGAAGAATCTTTACATGTAAAAGAAAATTTAGAAAAATTGTCTATGTTTGGATGTAAAATAGCTGTTGACGATTTTGGTATGGGATATTCAAATTTGAAAGAGTTAAAAAGTATAAAATTCGATATATTAAAAATTGATAAAGAGTTTGTTTCTGCTATATTTGATGATGATATCAGCAAAGAAATAATTAAATTTGCTGTTGATATTTCAAAAAGTTTAGATTTAAATCTGATTGCTGAAGGAGCTGAGAGGGAAGAAGAAGTAAAAGAGCTTGAAAAGTTAGGATGTACTTGTATACAGGGTTATTTCTACTCTAAACCTTTAGAGCAAAAAAGTATAGAAAAATATTTTAAAATTTAACTAAAATATTTGCCAAAATAATTTTTTTATTTTGGCAAATAAAGATGCATTTTTTTCTGCATGCTTTTTTATTAAAGATTCAAGTTTTTTTCTTTGGATAGAAGTTTTTAAGACATAATCATTTTCCCAAAAAGTTTTTGAGTTCGTTGATTGCTTTTTCATTTTTTATCCTAAATTTTATCTCTATTCTTCTTGAGGCATCTTTGTCTTCTTCACCATTTTTCATGATGGGATTTGCGTACGAACGACCACTTGCGCTTATGTATTCTCTAAGTATTTTACTATCTTTTGGGTATTTTTGATATAAAAACTTCATAACCTCCAATGCTCTTTTTTGAGACAATTCAAGGTTATATAAGTATGAGCCATCAGAGTTTGTATGGCCTTCTATGATTACTTGGTCTATGTATTGTTTTATGTCATCATCAAATAAAAGTGCATTAATGTAGCTTTGAAGGGTACTGCTTAACTCTTTTTTTGATTCTTCTTTTAGTTTGAAGCTTCCTTGTGCAAATAAAATGTTAGAATTAAATACAATAGCTCCACTTTTAGGGTCAATGTTTATACTTTTGCCTAGTTTCTCTTTTAATTTTTTAACGACCTTTATCCTGATTCCTGTTAAGTTTTTGATTTTTACTTTTGTGATATTTAGCTCTTCAACTAGTTTTTGATGTTCTTTACTTTGAATTAAAAGGGTATTTTCAAGTTGAGCTAATTCTTCATTTTTCAAAATCAAAATATTATCTTTTTCGTTTAGCTTTTGACTTAATAAATCATTTTTATTTTTTAGCTCTTTTTCTTTTAATTCATAATCAAATATCAAATCCTTTAATTTTTGGATTTCTTCTTTGTTTAGAGCTATCTCTTCAATTTTTGTGGCGATAAAGTCATTTAACCTTTGGTTTTTATCTTTAGTATTTTCTAAATCCTTGCTTAGCATTTTTAATTTTGTTTGAGCAGAACTTAATTGAAATGATAAGTGCATATTTTCTTGTTGTGCATTTTTGAGTTTATTTTTTATGTCTTCTAATCTTTTTTTCTTATCAGCCAATGCACTCTCACTAAGTCCAAGTGCAGCTTTTTGTTGTTCTAAATCAGTTCTTATGGCTTGTAAGTCAGTTTGAATAAAAACATATTTTATCACAATTGCTCCAACAAGCAAGATAAATACAAAAAGCAAACCAGCCATCAAATCAGCATAAGAAATCCAAAAGTTTTGAGCTTCTTCTTTGTTTTTATTGTCTTGATACATTTTAAACTTTCTTTGTGATCTCTATTAGGGAGTTGACTATTTTTGCGACTTCACTATCAATTGTTAACAAAGTATTTTTTAGCCTATCGGAAAACTTTTCATCAAATTCATTCAGATATGAGTTAAATGCCCAACCAATTTGGTCTGTATCTTTTTTCATAACTTCAAAATTTTTAATTATTGCATCATTTAGCTTATCTATATTCTCAGCATTTATATTTTTTAGAGCATTTGCAATATGTGCTAAGTTTTCCTCTTTTGATTTTAAAGAATCAGCTATACTCTCAAGAGAAAGATTGCTTTTTTCTAATTTTGAAGAAGTTTCTTTAGCTTCATTTATCATCATTTTGAACTCATCAAATATTTCTTGTTGAGTTTTTTGTGCTTCATTTGCGATTTGAATATTTTCTTTCATGAGTTTAGAAGTCTTTGAGATGCTTTCTTGCTCTAGCGATATGATTTTGTCAAACATTTCTATTCTTTGGTTTAAAGTCTCATTCATCTTTTCTACAAGTTCATCTTTTGCCAAGTTATCAAATACACTATTTAATCTCTCAAAATTTTCCATACTTTTTTGAAAATAAGTTTGTTCTATCTCTTCTTTGCTCCAAAAAAGTGATTTAGTTGTATTTTTTATGTGATTTACACTTTTTTCAAACGCACTAATTCCAGCTTTATCAAACAAAATCCACCAAATTGATAAAAATATACCATAAATTGAAACATAAAAAGCAGTTCCGACACCACCTAAAAGAAGTGAAATTTCTCTTTCTAAAACAGCAGAAGTTTTCGATGAAAAATCAGGCATCGAAATAGCAATAGAGATAAAAGTACCTAAAATCCCCAAGGTTGGGAAAATTCCAGCTGCTACACTGGCAAAGTTTTCGTTTCTCAAAGAAGAAGTATATTCTTTTGCAAATGAGTCATATGGAGCATTTGCTTTTTCTTTACCACCTATGTTTAGTTTATTTTTTTGTATATAGTTTTTTAGCTCTTCTTTAAAAAGTCTTAGTTCATTTTGAAACTTACAAGAGGCATAAAAAGCATTATGTCTTAAAAAAAATAGGTATAAAATAAAAATAATTCCTATAAGAAAGACACTGTGAACTTCTACTTTAAAAGGTATTATGTTAAAGTACCCAGCAATAATAGCTAAAAATATAACCAAGGGGATAAAAAGAAGGTATAAGATTTTTATAAAGCAACTTGATTGTTGGTTGTCAGATAAATCGAAAAAATTTATATCACTCATAGTTAGTCTTCCTTTAAATGATGTATGAGGTAAAGTATATCACAAAAAAGATACAAAGTAGTTTCATATATCAATAAGACTTGTTACAATATAATTAGCTTGCAACAAGTTTACACAAATCACAAGGAGATTACATGGCAAAAGAGCATAGTTTTGATATAACAGCTGAAATTGACAAGCAAACACTAAAAGATGCTTATGAACAAGCAAAAAAAGTTATAACAAATCGTTGGGATTTTAAAGGCTTAAATCCTGAATTTGACTATAACGAAAAAGCTAAAAGCATTACTTTTATTAGCACGACTGATTCTAAAACTGAAGCTATGTTTGATGCTTTAGTTAGCGAAGCAATAAAAAGAGGAATTTCTCCTAAAGCTATAAAAGAGCATAGCAGAGATATTGTTGGAGGAGGAAGAGTTAAAATTGTTGCTAGTATTAATGATACAATTAGTAAAGATGATGCAAAAAAGATTGTAAAAAAAATAAAAGATTTAAAACTCAAAGTTCAAGCTTCAATTAGAGGAGATGAAGTAAGAGTTGTAGGAAAAAGCATAGATGATTTACAAGCGTCTATAAAAGCGCTTAGGGAAGCGGATTTAGATATACCTCTAAATTTTATAAATATGAAATAAATAAGAAATAATGTTAGATAACGAAAACAATTTTGCTATTGAGGTTATGCCAAAAATTAAGGGTTTTTGGTGTAACTTTTTAGTATATTTTATATACTCTGCCATTTTATTAGCTCCTTTTTTAGTTGGAGGATTTTTTTGGTGGTATCTTTATAGCTTTTGGATTGGATTTTTGTTTTTATTGTTTACTGTTTTAATTAGTATAATTATTATTTCAAAAATGAGGATTAATTCCATTCCTTTTGATCAAAGAGAGATGGATTACACAACTTTATCGATTATAAAGTGGTATGTTGGCAAAAATAAATGTATATAGGAGCTTATAAATGCATGCAGAATTTTCGATAATAGGAACGGCTGTTCTTTTAATGTTTATTCTTGATCCCTTTGGAAATGTTCCTATACTTTTAGCTATACTAAAAAATGTTGATAAAAGTAAAAAGAAAGCTATAATTTTAAGAGAATCTATATTTGGTTTGATAATTTTACTTGTGTTTTTCTTTTTTGGAGATATATTTTTAAGTGTTTTTCATCTAGAAACACCTTCTGTTACTATTGCTGGAGGAGTTATATTTTTTGTTATAGCCTTAAAAATGATTTTTCCTGGAGAAAAAGGAAATCACTCTTTGTTCGGCTCAGAAGATCCTTTCATAGTCCCAATAGCAATACCTCTCATAGCTGGACCTTCAGCACTTGCTACACTTTTAGTCATGACAAGGTCATATAGTGAGCATTTTTGGTCACTTTTTGTTTCATTGATACTTGCATGGCTGTTTTCTACTTTGATTTTATACTCTTCTTCATTTTTATATAAAGTACTTAGAGAAAAAGGGCTAAGTGCTTTGGAAAAACTTATGGGTATGTTACTTTTGATGCTCTCAGTTCAAATGTTTGTCAATGGCATACGAGGAATTGTTTCCACATTTTAATTTTTCAAAATTATTGCTATATTACAAATACTAATGTTACAAGTTGTAGCATTTAGAAAAAAATAAATATCTTTTTATCAAATAAAAAATATATTAAAAGACTAATTTACTCCCATTATAAAGGCTTTTGAACTTCAATAATATTATATTAACTTATTTGTTTATAATTTTATATAATTTTATATTAAGTTTTTAAATGACAAAATTGTGTCAAATTAAATATTGATTTAATCTATATAGAGTTTATAGATGAGAAAAAGGAGGTCATGTTGAGTGTGATAGATGTAGAAAACGAAGACAGTTCTTCTACTTTTGAGTTAAAGAAAAAAGTAGCAAAAGAGCTTGAAAACATCCCTAAAAAAAGTAGAAGGGATTTTTTAAAAAAGGGCTTTCTTTTTTCAGTAAGTGCAGCAGCTGCGATTGGAAGTGTCTCAAAGCTTGAAGCAAAGTATGAGATAAATCCAAATAACTTACCACCAAATAACCCAGAGTGGGGTTTGAAGTGGGGAAGAGACATAAATGCAAATCCATATGGAGTACCATCTAAGTATGAAGCTCATGTTGTAAGAAGAATGGTACCATGGTTGACTGCAGATAAAAAAGCTTCTATTAGTTTTACTCCATGGCAAGATTTAAAAGGAATCATTGTTCCAAATGGTCTTCATTTTACAAGATGTCATGGTGGAGTTATTGATATCAATCCAAAAGAGTATAGATTGATGATTCATGGGCTTGTTGAAAAAGAAGTTATTTTAACTCTTGAAGATATTATGAGGTATCCAAGTATCAGTGTTATTCATGCCTTTGAGTGTGCTGCAAACAATGGTATGGAGTGGAGAGGCCCTGGTATGGATTCGCTTCAAGTAACTCACGGAATGCTCAGTTGTTCAGAATGGACAGGTGTTCCTTTAAAAGTTATTTTAGAAGATATCGGACTAAAGCCAAATGCAAAATGGATGTTTCCAGAAGGCTCAGACCCAGCTGGAGTTGGAAGAAGTGTTCCAATTGAAAAAGTTTTGGATGATGCAATGCTTGTTTATGCTATGAATGGAGAAGCCCTAAGACCTGAACAAGGATATCCGGTAAGATTGTTTCTTCCAGGTTGGGAAGGAGCAATCCAAATCAAGTGGCTAAAGCGTTTAAAATTTGATGATAAATCTTGGATGGTTAGAGAAGAAAGTACGAAGTATACTATGCTTCAAGCTGATGGCCATGCAAAGATGTATAACTGGTCATTTGAAGCAAATTCAGTTATCACTTCTCCATGTCCTGAGAGAGATTGGACGGAACAAAAGCATGGAAAAATTAAAGTAGAAGGTATTGCTTGGTCAGGTAAAGGCGCCATAAGTCATGTTGATGTATCAACTGATGGTGGAAAAACATGGAAAGAGGCTAGATTTACAAGTGTTGTTCTTCCAAAAGCTGTTACTAGATTTGCACTTGAAGTAGAGTGGGATGGCAAACCAATGCTTTTACAAAGTAGAGCAACTGATGAAACAGGATATACTCAGCCAACTGCTAAACAGTTAGTAGCAGCTCGTGGAAAAGAATCAGTTTACCATAGAAATGCAATTCAAACTTGGGAAGTTAAACCAAATGGGGAGGTGCATAATGTACATATCTATGCGTAAAATTATTCTTCTTGCTAGCTCTATTGTTTTTGTAAGTAGTTTGAATGCAAAAGATTATACTCCAATCGATCCAGATAAATATCCTTATCCAAGTGTAACTGTTGATAAGGATGGAAGAAAAATCAATAATGATGGAGCTATTATACTCGACCAAGAGATAAAAGTTAAACATGTATATCATTCACCATATAGTGGTAAAGGCTATAACCTTGGTGAAAAAGCAACAAAAGAACAAGTTAAAGCTTGGGATACTGATGTAAGACCAGATGGTAAAGGACTTCCTGAAGGAAGTATGAGTGTTTTAGAAGGCTCAGAAGTTTTCATAGCAAAGTGTGCAACTTGTCATGGTGATTTTGGCGAAGGTGTTGATAGATTTCCTGTTTTAGCAGGTGGACAGGGTACTTTAACTTTGCATCCTAAAACCGGAGGAGATCCAGGACCTTTAAAAACATTAGGAAGTTATGCACCATATATAGCGCCATTCTTTTGGTATATCCAAACTGCTATGCCACTTTCTTCTCCAAAATCGTTAAGTAATGATGAGGTATATGGAATCTTAGGTTATCTACTCCAACTAAACGAAATACAAGTAAATGGAAAAGATATAGAAGATGACACTATTATAGATGCCAATTTTATAAAATCTGTTCATTTACCAAATGAAAAAGGCTTTGAATATAACAATCTTAGAGTAAGTGATACTAAAAATACTAGATGTATGGAAAATTGTATTGATACTTCTAAAATGAAAATTATGAGAATTCAAACTGATGGAACAGTTGTTGAACCTGAGTTTGGTGAAGAAAGATGGTACTTTGGAAAAGCAAAAGCACAAGAAGAAAATAGCGCTATAAAGAGTGCATATGAAAATACATGTGCCGGCTGTCATGATTCTGGACTTGCCGGATCTCCTAAAGTTGGGGATAAAGAAGCTTGGGCTAAGGTAAGAAAACAAAAAATTGAAACTATATTTGATCATGCAATACACGGATACAATGCAATGCCACCAAAAGGTGGAGATGAATCACTTAGTGATGAGCTTGTTAAAGATATTGTCAAATATATGATTGATAAAAGCAAATAAAAGGAGAAAATATGGGCTTAGTTAAAAAAATTGCATTTTTTAGTATATCTGCTGCTATGCTTGTCTCAACTGCAAATGCGGGGACAATGAGCAAGGAAGATATGATAAAAGAAGGTAGAAAAGTATTTGTAACAAAAAAACTAGGTAACTGTTTGGCTTGTCATGCAGTTCAAGGTGATAGTAGCATTCCTCAAACTGGAAGCTTGGGACCAAAACTAGCAAATCTAGACACTTATCCAAGGGATTATTTGGTAGAGAAAGTTTGGGATCCAAATAAAACAAACCCAAATACTATAATGCCACCAATGGGAAGAAATCACAAAATTACAAAAGAGCAAGTTGAAGCAGTAGTAACATACCTTCAAGAAGTAACAAAAGCAAAATAAGGAGATAAAAATGGAAAGAAGAAAATTTTTAGGATTAAGTTTTAGTGCTGTGGCATTTAGTGTAGCTGCAAATGCAAATATACTAAAAGAGCATCCAGCGGCATTTGAAGACAAAACTGTTGATGGAGCTATTAAAAATCTATATGGAAAAACAGATAGTGTTAATGATGGAAAAGCAAATTTAAAAGTACCAGATATTGCAGAAAATGGAGCAGCTGTTCCTGTTACAGTTTCAAGTGATTTGGATAATGTAAAAACTATGGCAATAGTAGTGGCTGGAAATCCTCATCCATTAGTTGCTGCTTGGGAAGTACAAGAAGGAACAATTCCAAAGTTTTCAACAAGAATCAAAATGAGAAAAACTGGTGATGTTATGTTGATAGTAGAAGATGCAAATGGAGTATTACACAAAACAACTAAACAGGTTAAAGTAACTGTTGGCGGTTGTGGTGGTTGATAAGAAAATAAACAAATAAAAATATATAAATAATTTAGGAGAATTAAAATGGGAATAAAAGCAATAGCAAAAGTAAAAAAAGATGTAGCAACTGTAAAATTATTGATTAAGCATCCAATGGAACCAGGAAAAATTGCTGGTGGTAAAAAACCTTCAAAATATATCAATCATTTAACTGTAAAACATGGTGATAAATTGGTATATGATATGTATCCAACATCTGCAATATCAAAAAATCCATATATAAAGTTTGCGTTTAAAGGTGCAAAAAAGGGTGATATGATTACAGTTGAGTGGAGTGACAATACAGGTGCAACAGAGAAAAAAGATATTAAATTAAAATAATATCTAAAATACTTAAGGGAGATTATATGTTAGGTAAAATTATAAAAACTTCAGCTCTGATCATAGCACTAGGAAGTGTTGTGTATGCTAGTGAGTTTAATGCTCAAGCTGAAAAAGACAGAATTGCTATGCAAAAGTATTTTTTGAAGAAATTTGAAGATCCAATTAAAAATCAAGCACAGTATTTTCCATATGTAGAGGAAGCAGAGATAAAGAAAGATTATATATATCCTCTAAAATTAGAAGACTTTGTCAATGGTACAGCTGCTTGGTACAAGCCAACAAGAGATCAAATGGCAGAAATCAATGAATTTCCACCATATGAAATACCTCTTGATGAAGGAAAAGAGTTATGGGAAAAACCATTTGCAAATGGTAAAACTTATTCTAGCTGTTTTCCTGATCCTGCGATAAAACAAAACTATCCATACTATGATACTAAAAGAGAAGAAGTTATCACAATTGGACAAGCTGTTAATGAGTGTAGAGTTAAAAATGGTGAGAAACCTCTGAAGTATGGAAAAGGGGATATGGCTAAGGTTATTGCTTATATAGCTTATGAGTCTCGTGGCAAAAAAATAGATATAAAAATACCAAGTGCCAATGCTGCAAAAGCATATCAAGCTGGAAAAGAACTTTTTTATAAACAAAGAGGGTATTTTTATCTAAATTGTGCAGAGTGCCATGTACAAGGCTCAGGCCAAAGAATTAGAAGAGAAGGACTCAGCCCAATACTTGGTGCAGTTAGTCATTTCCCAGTTTATAGATTAAAATGGGGCGGGCTTGGAACTTTACAAAGAAGATTGGCTGGATGTGTTAAAGATACTGGTTCAGAAAAACCAGCACTACAATCTAAAGCTCTTAAGCAACTTGAGTACTTTGTTACTTATATGTCAAATGGTCTTGAATTAAATGGACCAGATACAAGAAAATAGGGGATAAAAATGAAAAAAGTACTTTTATTATCAATTATAGCAGGAGCATTTATTTTTACTGGATGTGCAAACATGGGTTATTCTAACTCCGGTTCATCTCAGATAACAGATGTATCAAAAGCAATAAGTGTTGCCGAGATGAAATATAAAAAAGTTCATGAAGAAGGTATTGCTTGGCAAAAAACAAAAGCAAAAATAAAAAAAGCTAAAGAGTTTGCAAAAAAAGGTGATAGTAAGAATGCACTAGCTTATGCAAACGAGGCTATTTATGAAGCAGATCAAGCTGAAATTCAAGCACAAGAAGCTGAAAAAACTTGGCGTAACGCTGTACCACAGTAAAAGGTAAAGGGATAAGATGAGTTCATTAAATAGGAGAGAATTCCTTTATATGATGTCAGTTTTAGGAACTTCATCATTGTTTGCAAAATCACATGATAAAGTTTATGAGATAGCTGATGTTGAGGATTATTATAAAATTAAAAACTTTGGAAATGCAAGGTTTTTACATATAACAGATACACATGCACAACTTTTACCAGTGCATTTTAGAGAGCCAAGTGTAAATCTTGGCCTTTATTCTAACTTTGGTAAGCCACCTCATATTGTTGGACATCATTTCAACAAAAGATATGGAATAAAATCAAATTCAAGAGCAGAATTTGCTTTGAGTAGCGTAAATTATGTGGAAAATGCAAAGAGATTTCACAAAATAGGTGGTTTTGCTCATATGAAAACTATGATAGATTATCTTCGTGGTAATTATGGGCATGAAAAAACACTATTTTTAGATGGTGGAGATACTTGGCAAGGAAGTGCTACATCACTATATACTCGTGGTAAAGATATGGTAGAAGCCTTAAATCTTATGGGTGTTGATGTTTGTACAGGACATTGGGAATTTACATATAAAGATAAAGAGATATTAGAAAACATAAAAATGCTTAAAGCAGATTTTGTTGCTCAAAATGTTTATGTTAAAGATGAGTCTTTAATGGATGGTGTAGAAGCATACGATGAAGATACAGGACATGCTTTTAAACCATATGTAATGAAAAAAATGGGCGATAATAATGTTGCGGTTATTGGACAAGCATTCCCATATACTACGATAGCAAATCCTCAAAGATTTATTCCAGATTGGACTTTTGGAATACGACCTGATGAAATGCAAGAGTTGGTAAATGAAGTAAGAGAAAAAGAAAAACCTGATGCTATCATTGTTATATCTCATAATGGATATGATGTTGATAAAAAAATGGCTTCAGTTGTAAGTGGAATTGATTTTATCTTAGGTGGTCATACTCATGATGCTGTTCCTGAAGCTTGGCCGGTTAATAATGCTGGTGGAGTTACTCATGTAATAAACTCAGGTTCAAATGGAAAGTTTATTGGGGTTTTAGATATAGATATCAAAGATAAAAGAGTAAGAGATTTTAGATTTACACTTCTTCCTGTTTTTTCTGATTTAGTTCCTGCTGATAAGAAGATGCAAAAATATATAGATGATGTAAGAGCACCTTATGTTGATAAATTAAATCAAGTATTAGCAACAACTGATGAACTGCTATATAGAAGGGGTAACTTCAATGGAACATTTGATCAAATTATATGTAATGCTCTAAGGGAAGTTAAAGGAGCTGATATATCTATGTCTCCTGGCTTTAGATGGGGAACATCAATCCTTCCTGGAGGTCAAATCACATTTGATGACTTGATGAATCAAACATCTATGACATATCCTGAGACTTATGTTAGAGAAGTTAAAGGAAGTGATATCCATAATATCTTGGAAGATGTTGCTGATAACTTATTTAATGAAGATCCATTTTTACAACAAGGTGGAGATATGGTAAGAACAGGAGGACTTTCTTATAGGATTGATCCAAGACAAAAAATTGGCAAAAGAATTACAAATGTTGAACTTAGCAACGGAGCAAAACTAGAAGCTAACAAAATGTATAAGCTAGCTGGTTGGTCAACTGTTGGAAGCAAGAGTGATGGAGAACCTGTTTGGGAAACTGTTAGTACTTATTTAAAAGATCATAAGCACATCAAAAACTTAAAGCTTGAAACACCAGATATAATTGGAGTAAAGGGTAATCCTGGTATTGATTTGAGTTTGTATAAAAGATAATGATTTGTAGGGCTTTAAAGCCCTACATGTAGATTAGGAGCGTGTGAATGAAAAAGATGTTTTATTTGTTGGTTTTTCCTATTGTGTTGTTTGCTAAGTTTTTTACTTTTGAGCCAGTCAATATAACAAAAGATATAAGCTGTGTTATCGGAGATTATAACCCTGTTTTAAAATCAAACAAAGGTTTTGTATCTAATGTTTGTTATGTTGATATGGGTGATTTTTTGGTACTTTTAGATAGTGGAGCTACTTATAACTTTGCTAAAGAGTTAGATGAGTTTATCCACAAAAATACATCTAAACCTATAAAATATGTTGTAGTTACTAATTATCATGATGATAGACTTCTTGGAAGCTCTTACTTTAAAGAAAAAGGTGTAAAAGTAACTGGAGCAGAAAATTTAAATGAAACAATTGATGAGCATAAAGAAAAGTACAAAAGAGTACTAGATAACCTACCATCTGATTTGATAAAAAATACAAAAATAGTATATGCAGATATTGGTGTGAAAGATGAGTATGTTATAAATGGAAAAAATAAAGATTTAAAAATTATAAAGCCAAGTGAAGGTTCACAAAGTGCAACTGACCTTATAGTTTATTCTCCTAAAGATAGTTTCGTTTTTGCAGGAAATATAATCTTTAATGGAAGATTTGTAAATTATGCAAGTGATAGTAATATGGATGGCTGGATAAAAGCATTAGAAAGTATAGAAAATTTAAAAGCAAAGTTTGTTTTAGGTGGACATGGAGATGATTTCTCAAAAGATTCATATAAGCCTACTTTAGAGTATTTAAAAATGTTAAAAAAACAAGTAAGTATTGCTTATGAAAAAGATATAGATCCAGCAGATTTATCAAAAAATATTAAAACAGATAAGTTTAAAAGCATACCTCATTATGATGAATTATATATGAGAAATGCAAGAAACTATTTTGACCAATTAGAATGGCAATAAAAAGGCGCAAAAATGAAAAAAATATTTTTAATTCTTCTACTTAGCATAATGAGTTTTGCTCAGGTTAATTTTGCAGATCCAAAGCCTGATTTTGAGAATCCAAGAAAGTGGCTTATAAAAGTCAATAGTAGTGAAAAAGAAAAAATGAATCATATATTAAATGCCATCAACAATGTTCTAAAAGGATATCCAGAAGAAGCTTTACATGTAGAAATTGTATTTTATGCAAATGGTATAAGAGCATTAAGAAAAGATTATAATCCTGATGTTATTTCAAGAATAAAATCTTTAATGATATATGATACTATCTCATTTATAGTTTGTAAAAATACAATGGATACAATGGGATGGAAAAAAACTGAGTTTATAAGTGGTGTTGATTATGTGCAAATTGGTATAGCTGAAGTGATTGAAAGGGTTGCTGAAGGATGGATTGATGTTTCGCCTTATTAGTATAATTTTGTTTTTGTGTATTTCTTTGTTGGCTGATTATGGAACTGGTAAAAAAATTTTTCAAGAAAAATGCAGTAGTTGCCATGGGAAACATATAGACCCCAAAATTTTAAAAATTAATTTTTATGAAAAGAACAATGAACTATTAAAACTGAGAGTACCTACTGTAAATATGCTTGCTTATGCTCTTAAAGATAGTCCTTTACATGTAGGAGATAAAAGTGATCCTGAGATGCAAAAGTACGAGATTACGGAGTTTATGAAAGATTATTTATATAATCCAAATAAAGAAGATAGTATTTGTGATCCTTTGATATCAAAGTATTATGATAAAAAAGAGAGCATGAAAGGAAAGATTAGCGAAGAAGAGATTGAAAATATTGCTGATTTTCTCTTTGAATATAGAAAATATCATAAAAAAAATAAAAAGCCAAAAAATTTGAAAGTTAAAGATATCAATAAAGCATTTGATTTAGCAAAAAAAGAGAATAAACTAGTTATGGTTGAAGCTATGAGTGAAACATGTCACTTTTGTAAAAAAATGTACAAAGAAGTTTTATCAAAAGAAAATATACAAGAGATGATATCAAAAAACTACATATTTTTAGAAATCGATGTTGATAAAGAAAAATTACCACCAATTTTAGAAAAAAACTATAAAAAAATTACACCAAGTTTTTTTGTATTGGACAAAAATAAAAATCTTCTAAATTCTTATCCTGGTAGTTGGAATGAAGAAGATTTTAAAGAGATATTGAAAGAGAATAAGTAATCATTTTAAAAATTTATCAATTATCTCTTTGTATTTTTTTTCTATGATATGTCGTTTCTTTTTAAAGGTATTGGTAAGTTCTTCTCCAGGTTTAAATTCATCACTTAGAAAGTGAATGTTTTGAAGCTTTTCAAATGGTTTAAAGCCTTTTTTGTTATTAAGTAGGTCGTTCATGTCTTTTTTGATTTTATTTAATACCTCTGCATCATCTAGCATGTTTTCCATTGAGGTAACTGCTTTGTTGAAATTATCCTCAATATACTCTTTTAGCTTTTCAAAATCGGGAACTACTAGCATCCCCAAACCTTTTTTATCTTGTCCTACTAGTACGGCATCGTTTATAAAAGGAAGATGAGAAATTGCTGATTCTATTCTACTTGGATCTACATTTTCTCCATTTGCTAAAACAATAATCTCTTTAGAGCGACCTGTGATAATTAATTCACCATTTATAGTTAGTTTGCCTAAATCTCCAGTTCTAAAAAATCCATCAGGTGTAAATACTTTTTTGTTTTCTTCTTCATTTTTATAATATCCAGGAGTTACTTGATCACCTTTTACATAAATTTCTCCAACTTCACCAGCTGGTAGTTCTTCTTCAAATTCATTTACTATTTTTAAAGTAGTTCCAAGAGGAGGTAAACCTAGTGTTCCAAAAGTATTACAGTTTAGTGCTCTTCCAGCAATTCCAGGAGCACACTCTGTCATACCATACGCATTTACAATGCGTATTCCTATAGCATCTATCCATTCATCTAAATAATCAGGTAAAGAGCCACCTCCACTAATAGCAAGTCTTAGTCTACCTCCAAACTTTTGCTGTACTAATTGTAGTTTTTTCTTTGCAAATTTATTAGGTAAATAAAGAGCAATTAGTTTAAAATAAGCTATTATTTTTTTATATATCAAGATAAAACAATTCTCTCTTTTAAATTTTGGAAGTTCATCTTTTATAACTCTTTCATTGTAGTTGTAAAGAGTAGAGATACTAACTAATTTTTTAAAAATTTTTGCTTTTTTAGGGTCTTGTTTTTCTAGGGTATTATTAATCTTAGTATACATTGACTCCCAAAGTCTAGGAACAGTTGCCACAAGTGTAGGTTTAAACTCTTCTAAATCACTTGCGAAAGTTTTTATAGTTGAGTAAACTATACAGCATCCATAAGCGATACTTAGATACTCAACTGCTCTTTCAAAGATATGCCAAGCAGGAAGAATTGAAACCCAAACATCATCACTATTAAGAGCAATTAGTTTGGGTAATTCTCTTATATTATACATTATATTTTTATGTGTCAGGATAACACCTTTTGGAGTTCCTGTTGTGCCTGATGTGTAAATTAGTGTAAAAATATCATCACTGTTAAGATTTTCCTTAAGAGAGAAAAAATCATCTATATCATTATCAAAAATTTCTCTATTTTTTAATAAATCATTATATGAGAAAGTGTTGTCAAAAAAGGAGTGGATATTATCTGCTTGGATGATAAAAATAGCTTTTAAATTTAACTCTTTTAACATATCTTTGTGTTTTTCATAAATGGCTTGGGTTTCGCAGATTAAATACTTAGACTCACTATGTGACATGATGTATTTTAGCTCTTCAGTTGGAGTGTCATTTCCTCTAGGAACACTTATGGCTCCTAGTGAGATTAAAGCTAAGTCTGTAACCATCCACTCATATCTATTATCACTTAAGAACATGACTTTTGAGCCTTTATCAATGCCTTTTGAAACAAAGGCTCTTGAGAGCAATAAAACATCTTCAAATAATTTTTCATAAGTTACATTAAAAAGTTGTTCATCTACTCTATAAATAAAAGAGGTTTTGTCTTTGTAGTTTTCATATGAATTTAAAAACATATGAAACAGAGTTGTCATATTATTGTCCACATATAATCCTTTAGCTAAAAGGATATTTTACAATAGATTTGAAAAAATTGGAAGAGATGTAGGATATAGAAATATCCTACATGTAAAGTTTTTTAGATTGGTAAAACTCTAATATTTTTAGAGCATTTCTCTTGTAGCATAGATTCTATTGCAAATAGAGTTCCTGTACTACTACTTGCACATCCACTACATGCACCAAGATATCTTATATATACATCAGTGTTTCCATCATCAGTATCTTTTATATCGATAATTTCTAAGTTACCACCATCCATAACTAGCATAGGACGAATATTTTCATCTATAACGGCTTCTATTCTTTTAAGTTTTTGAACTACACTTAGCTCTTCAAAAGGAATTTCTTCACTTGTACCATTTATCTTAGCATCTGCAAGATTTCCAAGTTTTTCTGCTTCCATCTCTTCTCTAGTTTGCTTTAAGATATCTACTAAGTACCATTCTCTTTCTTCATGGCCACCTGGTTTGATACATGATTTACAAAATGCACCAGCTTTTGTGTAGTTTGTAATCTCTTCTACTGTTTTTAAATCATTTAGTTTAATAACTTCTTTTATAGTTCCAAGACTTACTCTAGCACACTCACATACTATGATTTCATCTTCAAAACTATCAGCATCAACACCTTTATAACTAGCCGCAGCTGCTTTTATAACATCATATGCCATAACTGAACAATGCATTTTTTGGGGTGGAACAGCTGGAGTATCAGGTTCATCTCTCATTGCTTTTTCAACATCTATATTTGTAATTTTAACTGCCTCATCAACAGTTTTCCCTTTACAAAGTTCAGCCATAGTATCACTACTAGCGATTGCAGTTCCACAACCAAAGCTTTTAAATTTTGCATCTTTTATGATGTCAGTATCAGGATCTACTGCCCAGTATAATCTTACAGCATCCCCACAACTTTCAGCTCCAAAATCAGCCACAACTAGTTTGCAGCCCATTTCATTTGCTTGTTCTTCGGTTATTTCACCCATATTTTGTGGGTTATTCATCAAATCTTGAACTTTTTGACTGTACTCTTCCCAGATTGAACCGCCTATTAAATTATTTTTTGCCATTTCTTTCTCCTATAATCCACTCTTATGCCATTCAGGGGCATATGAATATGTACTTGAGATCGCTCTTAATCTCTTTACTGCTTTATTTAATACCTCAATTGTATAATCAATTTCTTCTTCTGTTGTAAATCTTGAAAGTGAAAGTCTAAGTGCAGTGTGAGCCAAATCAGCTTCAGCTCCAATTGCTTCCATTACTGGATTGCTTTCCAAATCCTCGCTAGCACAAGCACTTCCTGTACTAGCAGCAATTCCAGCTTTGTTTAAATCCCAAAGCATAGCTTCACCTTCAATTCCTTTTACGCTTACTAGAATTGTATTTGGAGTTCTTTCTTCTTTTGTACCAACTACAAAAGTATCTTCAATTTTTAAAATTTCATCTTCAAGTTTATTTCTTAGTTTTTTAACATTGCTTTTTTCAAAATCAAGATATTTTACAGCCAAACGCATAGCTTCACCCATTCCAACAATTCCAGCAACATTAAGTGTTCCACTTCTTCTTCCACCCATATGCTCACCTCCATGAAGTAAGCTTGTTAATGGTTGAGAATTTTTGATATAAAGTCCTCCAACACCTTTTGGACCATGAAATTTATGCGCTGAAAAGCTCAAGAAATCAACATGGTTTTTTTGCAAATCAACAGGAACTTTACCAATTGCTTGAACTGCATCAGTATGAAATAAGACACCTTTTTCTTTACAAATTTCCCCTATCTCTTCTATAGGAAAAAGCATACCAGTTTCATTATTTGCCCACATTACACTAACTAAAGCAGTTGTATCTGTTAAGGCTTCTTTTAGGCTTTCAACTTCTATGATACCTTTTTCATTTACAGGAAGATAAGTTACTTTTACGCCTAAAGTCTCTAGAAATTTACATGTAGAAATAACAGCTGGATGTTCTACTTCAGTTGTTATGATATGGTCTTTATCCCCATTTAGGATATGGTCGTGGTATACACCTTTTAGTACCCAGTTATTACTTTCTGTTGCACATGAAGTTACTATGATATCATCATCATCACTAGCATTTAAGCCAGCATAAAGATGATCCATTGCCTCTCTTAATGCAGGATGAGTTTCACTTCCAAATTGATGTAATGAGTTTGGATTTCCATACATTTGTACAAAAAATGGCTCCATTTTCTCAAAAACCTTTGGATCAACTATTGTAGTTGCATTATTGTCTAAATAAACTCTCATTCTTTATTGTCTCCGTTTAATTAGGATAAAAAATATCCTATTACTTTTTTTGAATACTATTATTTTATTCATTAAATAATGATAAAATTTTGCAATTACTCCAAAATTTGTTTTAATTTCTTTATTGTTTCATCAAATTTACTTATCTCTTCAGGGGATTGTTGTAAAAATTTTTCCATTATATCTTTTTTCGATATTGCTTGGTCTAATTCTCTGTCATTTCCTTTTTGATAAGCACCAATTCTAATAAGTACTTCATTTTCTTTTAACAAAGAATGAAGCCTTTTAAATTTCATTGCTAACATTTTATGCTGTTCTTCTATAACATCACTCATTACTCTTGAAGCACTATTTTGTATGCTAATTGGAGGATAAATTCCAAAATCTGTCATTTCTCTACTTAAAACAATATGACCATCTAGTATACTTCTTGATTGATCTGCTATGGGGTCGCTTAAGTCATCACCTTCAACTAAAACAGTAAAAAATGCTGTAATTGAGCCTTTCCCTTCTTCCTTTCCAGCTCTTTCCATCAGCTGAGGAAGTAATGCCAGAACAGAAGGTGGATATCCTTTTGAAGTTGGAGGCTCTCCAAGAGCAAGTCCTATTTCTCTTTGAGCCATAGCAAATCTAGTAACTGAATCCATCATGAAAAGAACATCTCTACCTTGGTTTTTGAAGTACTCTGCTATACTCATAGCACTAAATGCACCATATTTTCTCATCAATGGAGAATCATCACTTGTAGCAACTACGATAACAGTGTTACTTAAATCCCCTCCTAGATTTTTTTGAATAAACTCAGGAACTTCTCTTCCCCTCTCACCAATTAGTGCAATTACTTTGATAGGAGCTTCACTCCCTCTTACAATCATTCCCATAAGAGTAGATTTACCAACTCCACTTCCTGCAAAAATTCCTATTTTCTGCCCTTTACCACATGTCAAAAGTGCATCTATTGTTTTAACACCAACACTAAAAGGCTCATCAATCAAACCTCTTTTCATAGGATCAAGCGGAGCTTTCATGATAGGAGAACATACACTAGGCTCAATCGGAGGTTTTCCATCTCTTGGCCTAACAAATGGATCAACCACTCTTCCCAAAAGAGAATCTCCTACAGGTATACTCATGCCTTGTTCGTTTATAAATACTTTATCGCCACTTTTAAAGCCTTCAATGAATCCAAAAGGAGATATAAAAAATGAGTATTGATCAATCTCAGTAACCATACCAAGTTCACTTTTATTTGGATCATCTAAAGAGATAATTTTTACTATATCTCCAATACTTGGTCTTAAGCCCTCGGCTTCTATCGTAGTTGAGCTTATTTTTTTTATAGTTCCAAATTTAGGTGATAAATTTCCTTTTTTTAATCTCTCTTTGAAACTATGTAGTGCCATTAATATCTAGCTTCCACAGGAGAATTGATTATGTCAAAAAACTCTTTTCTTGTATCGCTTCTTAAGAATGAACCACGAAGAGCTGAAGTTGTAGTAGCTGAGTGAGTTTTTCCAACTCCTCTCATTTCCATACACATATGCCTTGCTTGAACAACTACAGCGACTCCTTTTGGCGAAATTACTTCATTAATAGCATCTGCAATTTGTTCTGTTAATTGCTCTTGTATCTGTAATCTTCTAGCAAAAATATCAACCATGCGAGGAATCTTTGAAAGTCCAACTACTTTCCCATTTGGTATATAAGCAACATGTGCTCTACCGATGATAGGAAGCAAGTGGTGTTCACACATAGAATAAAATTCTATATTTTTAACAAGTACCATTTGGTCGTTATCTGTTTCAAAAAGCGCATCATTTAATACTGATAATGGATCTTGCTGATATCCCTTTGTCATTTCTAAGAATGATCTAAATACTCTATTAGGAGTTTTTATAAGACCTTCACGGTTTACATCTTCTCCAATAATTTCAAGCATTGTTTTTACTGCTTCTTCAAATTTTTCTTGTTTGCTCATTATTTATACTCATCTTTTTTGTTTGGATTATAGCTTGATTTTCCTTTTTGAGTGATAAAAAATATAAATATAATAGGATATAAAGTAAAATTTTGCTATATTAAAAAAAATTTTTTATTTATAAAGGGAATATATGCAAATCAAAGTAGAAAAAATTGATAGTGCAAATGCCAAAGCAGAAGCAAAAATTGGCAAAGAGCTTTTAGAAGAAAAGCAAAATAAGATAGCTAAAGAAGTAGCTAAAAACATGAAGGTTGATGGGTTTAGAAAAGGTAAGGTTCCTCCACATGTTGTTATGAAAATGCATGGTGATAAAATCAAGCAAGATGCAGAACAAGAGGTTTTAAGAGAGTTTTTAAATAAATCATTAGAAGAGCTTGGTGAAAAACCAGAAAGAATTGTAGGTGAGCCAACTATCTCTAAATTTGAAAAAGTTGATGATGGACTAGAAGTTGAGATAAAAATTTCTTTTCGTCCAGAAATTAACATAGATGGATATAAAGATTTAGTACCTGAGTATAAAACTCCAAGAGTTATGAAAAAAGATATTGATGAGAGAATCAATACTATGCTAAAACTTTCAGCTCCGCTAAAAGAGATTGAAGAAGACAGACCTGTTCAAAATGGAGATTTTGTACTAATTGATTTTGAAGGATTTATTGATGGTGTTGCTTTTGAAGGTGGAAAAGCTGAGAAGTATTCACTAGAAATTGGAAGTGGTTCTTTCATACCTGGTTTTGAAGATGCTATCATTGGCATGAAAGCTGGTGAGGAAAAAGATATTGAAGTTACTTTCCCAAAAGAGTATGGTTCAAAAGATTTAGCTGGAAAGCCTGCAGTTTTTAAAGTAAAACTTCATGAAATAAAAGTAAAAGATATACCTGAAAAACCAGATGAAGAAACTCTTAAAAAACTTCTTCCAGGAGTTGAAGAGCCAACTATGGAAAAATTAGAAGCAGAAGTAAAAGAGCAAATCAAAAATGAAAAACTTTCAAAAGTATTTGCTGATGAGGTAAAACCAAAATATGTTGAAGCATTGGTTGAAAATATCAAGTTTGACCTTCCTGAAAATATTGTAGAACAAGAGATAGATGTACAAGTTAGAAATATTTTCCAAGGATTAAGTGAAGATGAGATCAAAGAATACTCAGAAAATCCAGAAAAAATAAAAGAAAAAAGAGAAGAGTTTAGAAAAGCAGCAACAGAATCAGTAAAACTTACTTTCTTAGTAGATGAATTGGCTAAAAAAGAAGAGATAAAAGTAGATGATAATGAAATCATGCAAATGATTTATTTTGAAGCAATGCAACAAGGTCAAGATCCAAAAGCTTATTATGAGTATTATGAAAAGCAAGGTGTTCTTCCAGCTATCAAAATGAGTCTGATTGAAGAGAGATTATTCTCAAAACTTTTTAGTGAAAAGAAGTAAAATATGAGTTATGTTCCTATTGTAGTTGAAAAGAGTGGAAGAGGGGAGAGAAGTTATGATATTTATTCTAGGCTTTTAAAAGATAGAATTATCATGCTTAGCGGAGAGATTAATGATGCTGTTGCTTCTTCTATTGTAGCTCAATTACTTTTTTTAGAAGCAGAAGATCCTGAAAAAGACATATATCTTTATATAAACTCTCCTGGTGGAGTAATTACTAGTGGTTTTAGTATTTATGATACTATGAACTATATCAGACCTGATATTAGTACTATTTGTATTGGTCAAGCTGCATCAATGGGAGCATTTTTATTAAGTTGTGGAACTAAGGGCAAGAGGTATGCACTTCCAAATTCTAGGATTATGATACATCAACCACTAGGTGGTGCTCAAGGTCAAGCAACTGATATAGAGATACAAGCAAAAGAAATTTTAAGACTTAAAAAGATACTAAATGAAATCTTAGCGTCAAATACAAAGCAAACTCTTAGAAAGATTGAAAAAGATACAGAAAGAGACTTTTTTATGAGTTCAAAAGAGGCTTGTGAATATGGTTTGATTGATAAAGTATTGGAAAAAAGTTTTAAATAATATAGTATATGGAGAATTTTGATGGTTCGCTTGGATAAAAATAAAATACAAAGTGGTTTAGGAAAACGTCCTAGTGTAGAGGAAAACAAAGCACAAGAAACCAATACTAAGCCACAAAATGTAAGTGGCGAACTTGAAAAATTCTCTATGTATGTTTTAAAGGTGTTGATGGATGAAAATATTCCTCCAACACCAAATAATTTTCAAATATATTTTGAAAAACTTTTAGAAAACAAACCACTTTCCTTTAGAAAACGTATAAATGAACTTTTAGAAGCTGAAAATATAAATGATGATGAATATCGCGCTAAGATGGAAAGAGACATTAAAGAGGGATTTATTCAGATAAAAGGTATTATGCAAATAGTTTCAAAAGTTTATAAAAATATAAATGTAATGAAGGAAATTATTAAAAAGAGAATTGCTGAACTTGAAATAAATTCAAATCAGTTAGCTGTTTCAAATGTTATATCTGCTTTAAATAAAGATTTGCAAAAATTGTCTGAACTTATGACAAAACAGACTGATACATTAAAAACTCATTATGAAAAAACAGGTGAGATACTAAAAGAGATAGAAGATAAAGCTATATTTGATTCTAGGTTTGGAGTATATAATCGTAAATATTTTTTAAGAGCGATTGCTAGTGAATGTAAATCGATAGAGCAATTTAATCATAAAAGTACTATTGTTTTAGTAAAGATTAAAGATACAATACTAAATAAGATAGTAAATGCAAAAGACAGAATGATTCTTACAAGAAATATTGCAAAATTACTTTTAAAAACATCAAGAAGAAGTGATGTTGTAGCTCACTATGGTGATGGTGTTTTTGGAATGCTTATGAAGCATACAGATATATCAAATGCAGGTAGAGCTTGTGAGCGTATTAGTGATCTTATCTATGCTACAAGTTTTTTTATAGGCGATAATGAAATTGAAACTGATATTGAGCTAGCAATAGTTCCTATTCTTAATGGTTATACCACTGAAGAGTTGATATCTTATGCTCTGGATGCTTTGCCTAAAAGTGGTAAACATTTAGAATCTTATGTGGTTTGTGAAATTCCTGAAGAAATAGAAGCAGTGGAGAATAAATAAAATGGTCCGTGAAGTTTTAGTATATCCAAATAAAAAATTAAAAGAAGTATCTAAGGATGTGGAAAATTTTGATGAAGAATTGCATGCTCTTTTGGAAGACATGAAAGATACAATGTATGCAAAAGATGGCATAGGATTAGCAGCAATTCAAATAGGGGTTGCTAAAAGAGTGCTTATCATTAATCTAACAGATGAGGATGGTAATCAAAATCCTGAAGATTTAGTTGAAGTTATAAATCCTGTTATATTAGAGGGCGATGGAGTTACAACTTATCAAGAAGGATGTCTTAGTGTTCCTAGCTACTATGATGAGGTAGAGAGATATAAAGAAATTAAAGTTAGATACTATGATAGATATGGTAATAAGATTGAAAAAGAGCTAGATGGTCTTATGGCTATTGCTTTTCAGCATGAGAGTGATCATTTAAATGGAAGATTATTTATAGAAAAACTTTCATATTTAAAGAGAAAAAAATTTGAAAAAGAGTGGAAAAAGAAGTTAAAAGCAAGAAGGTAATGTGAATAAATTTAAGTGTGCTACTCTTTTACATAATAAAGCTTATGAAGTAGAAGTAGAATCAGCCACTATAAGAGCTCTTCCTGCTTTTAGTATAGTAGGAATGGCTTCTCAATCTATTCAAGAGTCAAAAGATAGAATTAAAGCAGCCTTGTCTCACATAAAATACAAATTTCCTCCCCAAAAAATAACTGTAAGTTTATCTCCTAGTGATTTAAAAAAAGAAGGAAGTCATTTTGATTTGGGGATTGCATTACTTCTTTATTTTCAAAAAGAAGAGACTATATGTAGAGATTTTTATATTTTTGGAGAATTAGGACTAGATGGAGATGTAAAATCAACTACTAGTATATTTCCTATTATTTTAAGCCTAGCTTCATCTATGCAAGATTTGGAGGTAATTGTTCCTAAAAGTATGACAAAAAAAATATCTCAAATTCCAAATGTAAAAGCTTATGGAGTTGGAAGTTTAAGCGAAGCTATTGGATTTTTAAAAGGAGAGATAGAGATAAAAAATGATGAAAGTTTTTTGCATGAAAATATTTTAGAAATCAATAATAACAAATATTTTTATACAAAAAATTTTGAATTGGATTTTAAAGATTTAAAAGGACAAGAGAGGCTAAAAAGAGCTTTTGTTATAAGTGCGGTTGGTATGCATAATATATTCTTGGAAGGAAGTCCTGGGTGTGGAAAGAGTATGGGTATAAAAAGGCTCAGATATATACTTCCTCCAATGAGTATGCAAGAGATGTTAGAATCTAATGCTTATGAGTGTTTAGAGGGAGAAGAAAAAGATTTAAGTCCAACAAGAGCTTTTAGAAGTCCACATCACAGCTCTTCTAAACCGAGTATTTTTGGTGGTGGAAGTTCAAAATCTAATGCTGGTGAATGTGCCTTAGCACACAATGGCATACTTTTTTTTGATGAATTTCCCCATTTTTCAAAAAGTGTATTAGAAGCTCTTAGAGAGCCTTTAGAAGATAATCAAATACTAATTTCAAGGGTTAATACAAAAGTCAAATATAAAACGAAATTTCTATTCGCAGCTGCAGCTAATCCATGTCCTTGTGGAAATTTACTATCCTCAACCAAGGAATGCAGGTGCAATGAACTTGAAATTAAAAGATATAAAAATCGTATTTCTGAGCCACTTTTGGATAGAATTGATTTATATGTACAAATGAGTGATGAGTACGAAGATATAGAAACTAAAAGCTCGGAAGATATGTTTAAAGAGGTTTTAAAAGCATTTGTTTTTCAAAAAAATAGAAATCAAGTAGAGTTTAATGCTAAGCTTAGTGAAAAAGAGCTTGAAGAAATAGTAAATCTAGATAGCGAAGCAAAAAAAGTTTTAGATAAAGCAGTTCAAAACTTTGGCTTATCACATAGAAGTGTAGCCAAGATAAAATCAGTTTCAAGAAGTATAGCAGACTTAGAAGAATGCAAAATGGTAAAAAAAGAGCATATACTTGAAGCCCTAAGTTTTAGGAGGCGATGATGGAAAAAGTGTTTTTTGAAGTTGGCAGTTTAGATAAGAGATGTTATGATGATTTTTATTTAAGTGAAGACTTACTGATGGAGCAAGCTGCAAGTGCTTTAGCAAGAGAGATTAAAAAAAGAGTTAGCAAAAATAGCAAAGTTTTATTTTTATGTGGCGTTGGAAACAATGGGGCTGATGGAATTACATGTGCTAGGATGTTGGATAAAGATTATGAAGTACATATCTATATTCCTCTTGGAGTAAAATCACCCATGGCCAAGCTTCAGTTAAAAAGAGCTAGAGTTCTAGGGGTTAAAGAAGTTGATAGGTTAATTAAGGCAGATGCCTTTATAGATTGTTTATTTGGCTCTGGCCTTAAAAGAGAGCTTAGTGAAGAAGTAAATAATATCATAGATAAAGTAAATGCAAAAGATGGACAAAAAATTGCATGTGATATTCCAACTGGAATTGATTTTATGGGAAATATAAAAAGCAAATGCTTTAAAGCAGATGTAACAATTACAATGGGAGCTTTAAAAGAATCACTTTTTAGCGATAGTGCAAAAGATTTTGTAGGAAAAATAAAAGTTGCCAATCTTGGTATATCAAGAGAAAATTATGAGAGAGAAGCTAAAACATTTTTATTGCAAAAAAGTGATTTAAAACTTCCTTTAAGGAACAAACAAAAGACTAACAAAGGAAGTTATGGACATGTTAGTATTATTGCTGGAGATAAGGTAGGTGCATCTATACTAGCGGCATCTAGTGCTTTTAACTTTGGAGCTGGGTTAGTAAGTATAGTTAGTAAAAGTGAGTTTGATTTTCCAGTTTTCTTGATGAAAAACAAAGTAGTTCCTAAAACTTCAAATACAATGGTTTTTGGAATGGGATTGGGAGATATTTGGAGAGAAGAAGAGTTAAGAGATTTTGCAAATAGTAAATCTTTAGTAATTGATGCTGATATGTTTTATAAAGATTTAGTTTTAGAATTTTTAGATAAAGAAGTAGTACTAACGCCTCATCCAAAAGAGTTTAGCTCGCTTTTGAAAATAAGTGGTTTTGGAGATTTCAGCGTTGATGAAATACAAAGCAACAGATTTGAATTAGCAAGAAAATTTAGTTTAAAATATCCTAGTGTTGTATTGTTGTTAAAAGGAGCAAATACTCTTATAGCTCAAAATGGTATAATCTATATAAATAATCTTGGCTCATCCATCTTAGCAAAAGGCGGAAGTGGAGATGTTTTAGCAGGACTTATTGGTGCTATGTTAGCACAAGGTTATAGCCCAATTGAGAGTGCAATAAACGCAAGCCTAGCTCATGCTCTAGCAGCAAAAAAAATAAAGTATGCAAATTATGGATTAAATCCATTAGATTTATGTGAAGGTATAAAATGGTTACAAAAAAAATAGCAGTCTTATTTAGTGGAAGTGGATCGAACTTAGAAAAAATTTTAGAAAAAGTTCACAATAAAAGTTTTTCTATATGTAAAGTAGAAGTTGCTTGTCTTATTTGCAATAAAAAAGATGCTTTTGGGATAGAAAGAGCAAAAAAGTTTGGGCTTGAAACTACTATTGTAGAACATAAAAATTTTAAGAGTAGAGAAGAGTTTGATAAAGAATTGGTAAAAATTATAAACAAAAGTGGAGCTGAACTTAGTGTACTTGCTGGTTTTATGAGGATACTAACACCAGAATTTACAAAAAATATAAAAGCTATCAACTTGCATCCATCACTTCTTCCTTTATTTAAAGGAGCTCATGCGATAGAAGATAGTTTTAATAGTGATATGAAAGTTGGTGGAGTTAGTGTTCATTGGGTAAATGAAGAGTTAGATGGTGGAGATATTATAGCTCAAGAGTGTTTTAGTAAAGTAGGTATGAATTTAGAAGAATTTGAAGATAGAATCCACAAAATTGAGCATGAACTTTTACCAAAAACAATCATAGATATATTAGAAGGTAAAATTTTATAAAAAATTTTACAAAATTTGCTTTTTTGCTTGACAAAGTTTGTTTATTTGGGTAAAATTTCAGCCTTATTACGGAAGCTGGTCTTTTGTTTTGAGAGGCTCGGGGCGTAGCGCAGTCTGGTTAGCGCACCTGGTTTGGGACCAGGGGGCCGAAGGTTCGAATCCTTTCGCCCCGACCATTTATTATGGTGAGTGTAGCTCAGCTGGTTAGAGCATCGGATTGTGGTTCCGAGGGTCGTGGGTTCGAACCCCATCATTCACCCCATGATTTCGCGGGTCAGCGCCCGTAGCTCAATTGGATAGAGCAACGGACTTCGGATCCGTAGGTTGTAGGTTCGACTCCTGTCGGGCGCACCATTTTTTATATGCTTCCTTAGCTCAGCTGGATAGAGCAACGCCCTTCTAAGGCGTAGGTCACACGTTCGAATCGTGTAGGGAGTACCACTTTTTATTGTTAGGTGCGGATGTGGTGGAATTGGTAGACACGCTAGACTTAGGATCTAGTGCAGCAATGCGTGAAGGTTCAAGTCCTTTCATCCGCACCATTTTTTACCCTGTTTTATGGGCTTTAATCCCCCCCCCATTTTAATAATCAATTATATTTCCTTATAATTTTATATCTTTTTTAAGTATTTTTAGAATCTTTAAAGAGTATAATTACTTGTTCTATTGGATTGTAATTTATCCTTTAAATCTAAAATATAGGGTTTATTTTGTTAAAAAAAGTTTTTCTTTTAGTAATAGTGTCAGTATATTTGTTTTCAAATGAAATAAAGCCTGTTGTTATGTATGATGGTTCAGTGATTTTTGATAAAGGCTGGAATGAAACTATATACAATGGTGTTAAAAAATTTGAGAAAAAAACGAATATTAAAGTTAAGATAGTAAATGAACCAGATGCTAATAAGTCAATCAAACTTATTGATGAATTAGTAGCTAAAGGGCACAATCCTATTATATTAAGTGCTACAAAATATACAGAAAATACAGTTAGAAAAATCTTGGGAAATCATCCAAAAACTAGATTCATTGTTCTTAGTGGCTACACTGACATGCCAAATGCTCGCTACCTGTCTTTTTCAAATCAAGAGAGTTCGTTTTTAGCTGGATATTTGGCAGCTAAAAAAAGCAAAACTAAAAAAATAGGTTTTGTTGGTGGAGCTGATATACCTGTTATTCAAAATTTTCTTTGTGGTTACATAAAAGGTGCAAAGTATGCAGATAAAAATGTAGTGGTTGATTATAAGTATCTTGGTCATACTTTTGCAGAATGGATTAAATCAATCAATCAGTACGAAATTACTGCACAAATGATAAAAAATGGCGCAGATGTCATATTTGCACCAGCTGGAGATAGAAGTGTTGATATACTAAAAGCTGCGCATGATCATAATGTATATGGGATTGGAGTTGATTCTAATCAAAATTATCTGTTTGCCGGCAGTGTTCTTACATCTACTATGGTTAGAATAGATAATGCTATCTATAGAGAGCTTATGGCTGCAAAAGCTAATGTTTGGGGAGACCAAATACAAAAGATGGGGCTTCAAGAAGAAGGTGTAGAATTGGCATTTGATGAATACAACGAAAACTTAATATCAAAAGAATTAAGAAATGAATTGAATCAAATAAAATCAGATATAATTTTAAAAAATATTGATTTACCATACTATACTATCTCTCAAGGATGTATATATGAGGGGAAAAAATTGTTTTGAAGAATAAATTTTCTTTATCATTAAGCACTTACATTTTACTTGCTGTATTTGTTAGTGTTTTTGGTTCATTTCTTTTTGCTAAAATGTATATTGAAAAGCAAAATAGCGAGGCATTGTACAAATCTTTCAAAGAAGAAAGAGAAGAAATTACTAAAAATATCGCTAGATATATGGTGGAGCCTATCAAGAAATTTTCTCCAAGTGAGGGTTCAAAAGCTCTTGAGATTACAAAAAACGATAAAAAAATCGTAAAAATTCTAATATATGATGAGCTTTTAGATATTGATTTTATAAATATCTATATACCAAATAGAGCAAAAGGAAATTTATTTAAAAATCGTGAAACTATTTATGATAACTCTAAAAAGATTGGATGGGTAGAGATAACTTTTAATGATGCAAAAATACAAAAAGAGTTAGAAAGTGCAAATAGTATAATTTTCAATATTTTGCTTTTTTCATCTTTAATCCTAATGATAACTATGTATAGTATCTTACAGTATAAAATATTGCGTCCTATAATGGTGCTTAACAATCAAGCTTTGGATTTTCAAAATAATAGATTAGATAAACAATATTTTTGGTCTGGTAATGATGAGCTTAGTTCACTTGGTAAGAGTTTTGAGTCTGCAAAAGTATCGATTTTGAATTTATTAAAAAAGCTATCTAAAAAGAATGAAGAGCTTGAGAGGTTGTATATCACAGATAAGTTAACTGGTATTTATAACAGGCATAAACTTGATATTGTGCTTGAAGAAGAAGAAAGAAGATGTGATAGATATAAGCAAAGCTTTGGGGTTATAATTGTAGATATTGATAATTTTAAATATATAAATGATACTTATGGACACTTAGTAGGAGATAGAGTTTTAAAAGAGATAGCATGGATTTTAAAAGAAAATGTTCGCAAAACTGATACCCTTGGCAGATGGGGAGGAGAAGAATTTCTTATCATAGTTCCTCAGTGCAGTAAAGAAGATTTATTTGAAATATCTAAAAAATTGAAAGATTATATCTCAAATTATGATTTTAAATTAGACAAGCACATCACTGCAAGTTTTGGTATATCTATGTATAAAAACGATTTAAATACTCTTTTAAAAAATGCAGATGATGCCTTGTATCAAATAAAAACAAATGGTAAAAATGCCATCTTATTTCTTTAGATTACAAATAAGCTCTTTCGTAAGCTTTAGGGTATAGTTTTATACCTTTTTTATTTGCTTCATTGATTGCCCAGTATGGCTCTTTTAGTAGGGCTCTTCCTAAAAAGATTAAATCAGCAAACTTTTCTTCTAGTAAAAATTGAGCGAAATTTGCATCTTGTATGAGTCCTACTGTGCCAGTTTTTATCTCTGCTTTTTGTTTTATCTCTTTTGCATATAAGCTTTGATATCCAGGATAAAATTTTGGAGCAATTGGAGCTACTCCACCTGAGCTAACATCTACAAGGTCAACTCCAAGGCTTTTTAACATTTTTGCTGTTTTTATGCTTTGGGATATGTGGTTGCCCTCTTTTAGTGTTTCATCTGCCGAAATTCTTACAAAAAGTGGTCCCTCAAATATATCTCTTATGTCACTTACGATTTCTTTTAAAAGTCTATTTCTATTTTCAAAATTTCCTCCGTAAATATCGTCTCTCTTATTTGAGATTGGAGATAAAAATTGGTTGATTAAGTAGCCATGTGCTGCGTGTATTTCTATGATGTCAATGTCAGCTTTTATCGCTCTTTTTGTTGCTTCTAAGAAATCATTTTTGACTTTATCGATGTCGCTTTGGCTCATTTTGTTAGGTACTCTAAAATCTTCTTTAAAAGCAATTGGACTTGGAGCAATTGGTGTGTCTTTTGCTTCAGATTTTCTTCCAGCATGAGCTAATTGTACTGCTATTTTAGCACCATGAGCATGGATTTTATCTGACAATTTTTTATACATGTAGATTTGTTCATCATACCATAAACCAAGGTCGTTATTGCTTATTCTACCTTCAGTAGATACTGCAGTTGCTTCAGTCATAATCATACCAATTTGTCCAGCAGCCCTTGTTTCGTAGTGATTTAAATGCCAAGGTGTTAATATGCCATCTTCTTTAGCACTATACATGCACATAGGACTCATAACCAAACGATTTTTTAAAGTTATATCTTTTGTAGTAAAGTTTTCAAACAGCATGGATTTCCTTTTTTGTTTATTATATCAAATTTTAAAAATCTAATTAAATTGATTTATTATAAGCAAATCTACAAAAAAGTGATATAATGTTTGCTACTAATTAAGTGGATAGGATTATGAGATTGTTTAAATATATAGATATGCTAGAAAAAGATATAGAAGAGGCTTTCAAAGAGTTTTACGAAACTATGTTAAGCGATACGAGGTTGGGAGTTTTTTTTGATTCTCAAGCACAAGTAGATGCTCTCATACAAAAGCAAAAAGAGTATTTTAGAGCTTCTTTGCATATGGATAAGTCTACTTTAAAAAAGGTTTATGTAAAACTTGGAGAGTATCATTATGATATACGAATTCCGTATATTGATTTTATCAAGGGAGCAGATATACTAGAAGAGCATTTTTTGATGCACTCCTATGATATCTCTAATTCAAATGATTTGATGGAAGAGATACTTTACTATTTTAAAATCATGAAATCATATACTGCAAAGGGTTACTTAAACCGTATGATTCAACAAGACCAAAAAGATATTGATCTATTTTTTAATCAAACACTTGAAAAAAGTGATGATGACTATCTTCCAAAGCAAGTAATCTTTAAAAAAATTGAGTGGCTTAAAAATCTTTTAAATGCCATTGAAAAAAGTGAAGATTTTGAGATAGATGCTAACTCAGCTTTGTTTACAGATTGGATAAATTTATCAGATAATATCTCTCCTGAGAGAAAAGAGATGTATCTTGAGATAGAAAATCGTATATTTATTGATGCTCAAAATTTATTTTTCTTTTTGTATAGAGAAGAGTACTTGGAGATTTTACCTCTTTACTCATCACTTTTAAACATATATAAACTAACTCTTATTTTAAATAATGCTTTAACTGTTGAGTACGCAAGTCAAGTTATTGATCACATGAAAACAGATCCAATGACTGGCTTGTTTAGAAAAGAGATTTTTAAAGAGCTTTTAAAAAAGAAAATTGCTTTTTTAAAAAGAAATCCTGATAGGATATTTTCTATTATTTATCTAGATATTGATGATTTTAAAAATATAAATGATAGATATGGGCATTATAGTGGGGATAAAGTCATAGAAAATCTTGGTAAAATTATCAAGAAAAACATAAGAGCATCTGATCTTGGATTTAGAATTGGTGGTGATGAATTTGCTATCATTTTAGAAGATGCAAACCTGAAAAATGCACAAAAAGTCGGTAAAAAGATTTTATACGAATTTGCAGAAGCAAAGTATAAATTTAATGAAGAGATAAATTTCAACTCTACTCTTAGCATAGGTATTGTTGAAGTAAATGATGATAAAGATTTAGATGAAGAAAAATTAATAAAAGAGGTTGATAACAAATTATATATTTCCAAAGAAAATGGAAAAAATCAAATATCAGTTTAATTAAGGGTATATTTTTTTATGAAAGAACAAAGTATCAATTCTTATTATGATGTTATCATAGTTGGCTCGGGTCCAGCTGGTTTGGGTGCGGCTTTTAAGGTGGCTGAAAATTCTGATAATTCTGTTTTATTGATAGAGAAAAAAAGAATTAGCTCAGGTGGTCTTAGAAATGATTGTAAACAAAACTATACTTATCCTGTTGGTTTTCCCTTTGAGCATTGGGAAGAAGATGAGGCAAATGAACTTTTAAAAGAGGTAGAAGCTCATCTAAAGCCAACACATAAAACAAGATTGAGTATAGATAAGTATGTAAAAAGAGCTAAAAAAATAGGAGTAAATATCTTAGCGATTGATCAAGCTCATGTAGGAACAGATAAATCTTCAGCGCTTATAAATGGCCTTTTAGAAGAACTAAGGGCTTTACATGTAGATATAGCTTTAAAAACAGAAGTTAGCAGGCTTGAAAAAGATAAAAAAGAGATAGTACTAAGTGATGGAAGAGTTATAGAATTTAAGCACATCATATTAGCACCAGGTAGAGCTGATTATGACTGGCTTCAAGACCAGATGGACACTCTTGGAGTTAAATATAGCGATAATATAGTAGATATTGGTGTTAGAGTAGAGATGAAAGAGGAGAACTACTCTATTGTTAAGGATTATTATGATCCAAAGATTTTACTTCCAAATAAAGTAAGGACATTTTGTACTAACTCAGGGTGTGCTCACATCGTTAGAGAAAAATATAAAGGTTATTACTCTGTAAATGGGCACTCTTTATCCAGCGATAACGAACCAAACCATCTTGTAAACTTTGCTCTTTTAAAAACGATAAGACTAACAGAACCTGTTGTTAGTGGACAACAGTTTGGAAAGATTTTGGGTGAAATGGTTATGCAACTTAGTGGTGGCTCAGTCATCATGCAAAGAGTTGGAGATTTTAGGATGGGAAGTCGAAGCAAAAAAGAGACTTTCAATAGTGACTTATATGATTTTAAACCAACACTAAAAAGTGCAGTTGCTGCTGATTTATCTCTTAGTATGCCAGCTAAAATTCTAAGAGATATTTGGAAAGCTCTAAAAATGCTTGATACAATAATCCCCGGAGTTTTACATCCCTCAACGATACTTTATTATCCAGAGATAAAAACTTACTCAAATAAGCCAGAGTTTATTGATAAATATTTTATGGTCAAAGATGGATACTACATCATTGGAGATGGCGCAGGAACTAGTAGAGGAATTACTGCTGCTTGGGCATCAGGTATCAGAGCTGCCAATGGGATTTTGAAACAAAAAGGTACTTGATAGTACCTTTTTAATTTTCTTAATAGTTCAAATTATTTATTGTCTACTAGTCATCAAAAATATTTATATCTAAAATGCGATTATCTCTTAATGCTTTTCCAATTGTAAAGTGGTAGAGTGATTGAAATTGATTTGATTGAAAACCTAAAAGTTTGTGAAATAAATCATCCAAAAAACAACCAATGCCAGTTGCACTCAAATCCAGTGATGTTGCTTCTAGATAAAGTTGCTGGCCTATAGCTCCACACTCCCAATGAAGTTCTTTGTATCTGTGAGTTCCTTGACTTATTATCTCTTGGCTAAAAGGAGCTATCATGCCTAAAGAAAAAGAGTCATCACTTGCTATGTCTTGTGAACAAGAGATTTGTTTTGCAATGCTTCTAAAATCTCCACTTTTGAGTAGATACAAATCATCAGCAACCATTTCCCATAAAAATTCATTTTTGCAGACTTCTTTTAACTCTTTTAAGTATCTATTTACTCTTATGTACATGTAAAGCCCACTTTGTAAGCCTTTTACATCATGAACAAATAAAGCTAGATTAAGAAAACTCTCATCCTTATAAAAATGCTCTTTAGTGCTTTTTAGCAGTGCCAAAAAATCTTCTAGCTCTATTTTTGTATTTGATTTATCCATGTGCTGAGCACTTCTTCTTTTTAGTATTACCTCTTTTGCCTCTTTTGTTTTTTCTCTTTTTATTTTTTCGAATTCAAACGGATGAGCAAAGGCTTTGTTTTGTAGAACAGTAGCTTTTCTTACCTCTTTGATTATAGGCCAGTTTTGATGGTTGCTAGCAAGCTTGTTTGGTAGTTTATCACAAGTAAAATCAAACTCTACATGTAGAGGTTTTTTTATATCGTTTTTACTTACTAAAAGAAGTATATCAGCATGTTCTTCTTCTGCTTTTATAGGGTTTTTATCAAACCCAAAATGTTGGCTTAATTTTTTCTCTTCTATGCAAGAGATTATTTCATAATTCCAGCCCAAAGTTTTAGCACTGATTTGTGCGCTTCTTAGAGCATGACCAGCATCTAAATTTACATATCTAAAAGCTCTTTCTCCATACTTCCAAATCTCTCTATAATCAATCGAACTTATGAGCAAAAAAAATGAATCTTTTGGAAACTTATCCCATGAAAAATCCATATGACAAAGGATTTCTAAAGAGTGATGCAAAGAGTTATAGTGAGCAACACTACTTTTTTTTGATATATTTTCAATAGGTGGCAAAATTACATATGCTTCAGTTGGATGAAGATTTCCACTTGATGCATTGCATCTAAGGGCCCACTTATTTACTCCATTTGATTTTATCGATGAAATTCCAAAAGAAAATTGCAAAAATTGAGATATTGAAGCCATAGATAAAGGTATATCTTGCTTTTTATCAAATATTTCGTGATAAGGTGGTGTTTGATTTTTAAAAGAGTTTATAAGCTCAATCTTTTGTGCCGTATCGTACTGTCTAAATGGGTTTGGCTGATTGTCCCAATCTAAATATCCTAGTGATTTTGCATATCTATATGGAGTATGTTTAGTTTCTTCGTGGTATCTAAAAACTACTTGTTTATCACTTTGCATTTTGAATTTCCTTTTTTACAAACAATGAAAGATAAATCCCGCTTCCTATCAAAAAAGCCCCGATTATATGATACATGTACAATCTCTCACCTAAAAATATATAAGCTAGTATTGCTCCAAAAAATGGCATCAGATGAGTAAATTGCCCAGTTTTATTTGCTCCTATATGGTGTATGCCTTGGTGCCAAAAGTAGTAAGATAAAACTGAAGTAAACAAAGAAACATATAAAAATGCTGGATAAAACTTGATAACTAAGTGCAAATCTTCTTTTATAGAATATCCAAAAAAAGTATAAGCTAAAAATAGCCAAAAAAGACCTATGTAAACAATAGTCGTAAAAAACTCAAAATCACTTAAATTTTTTGGTTTAAACTTTACAAATACGGAGTATGCAGCCCAAGTAACAGATGAGCTTATCACCCAAAAATCGCCACTATTGAACTTTACATGTAAAAGATTTGAAAAATCTCCTTTTAGTACTAAAAAAATAACTCCAAAAGTAGATAAAAGTATGCCTATAAGTTGTCTTTGATTTATGGAAATTTTTAAAATAAAATATGAAAAAATTAGTATCAAAATAGGAACAAAAGAGTTTATCAAAAGAGCATTTGTAGCTGTTGTGCTTTGTAAACCGACATATAAAAGTGTGTTAAAAAGAGTGATTCCTAATAGTGCTAAAAAGTTAATCATAATAAAGTTTGATTTTATAGTTTGAAATATATTGTTATAGCTTTTTATAAAAATTGGAAGCATTAAAATAGCGGCTCCAAGCCACCTAAAAAAGGCTAGTTGCATAGGCTCAATTTCTTCGTGTACATATCTTCCTATGATAAAATTGCCTGACCAAAAAAGTACGCAAAGCGTTATTAAAAAATATATTCTTATCATTTTTGTGTACAAACTTGACCATGTTCTTTTACATACTCAATTCCCCAATCATACATCCCTTCAAGAACAGGCCTAAGTTTTTGTCCGATAGGAGTTAAAGAGTAAACAACTTTAGGTGGAACTTCGGCGTATACTTCTCTGTGGATTATTTTTTTTTCTTCTAGCTCTTTTAGTTTTATGCTCAAAGTTTTTTGTGTTATTTCGCTTATGAGTTCATGTAAATCTTTAAATCTTTTTTCTCCACTTAAGAGATACCAAATGATTGAAAGTTTCCATCTGTCATTAAATATATCAAGAGTAACCGCAACTGAACACACATATTCTTTGTTGTTTATAATATACATTTCTATCCTTCTTATCTGTTGATTTGTATTATATCATAACTTATATAATTTACTCTTACTTACCTAAAGTAAAGTAAGAGTAAATTAAGTAAAAAACAATTATAATTTTAAAAAATTAATTAGGAGAAATATATGAAAAATGATTTTTTAAAGGCTATGGATTTTAGACATGCTTGTAAAATATTTGATGAAAATAAAAAAATAAGCAAAGAAGACTTGCATTATATACTAGAAGTTGGAAAAAAATCACCATCTTCTTTTGGAATGGAGCCTTGGAAATTTTTAGTGGTACAAAATCTTGAATTAAAAGAAAAAATAAAACCATTTTGTTGGGATCAACCTCAAATTACTACATGTAGCGATTTAGTTATCATACTAGCAAGAATTGAAGATGTAAAACCAAGCTCAGGAGTTCCTGAAAAAAGATTTGCTAGACGAGAAATGCCTAAAGAAAAAAGAGATTTTTATCTTGATTTATATGCAAAACATTTGGCCAATACTCTAAGTAGTGATGAAAACATATTGGCTTGGACAGCTAGACAGTGCTATATTGCAGCTGGCAATATGATGAGTGCTGCTGCATTTATTGGTATAGATTCTTGTCCTATCGAAGGTTTTGAGAAAGAAAATCTTGAAAAATTATTAGAGCTTGATACTAAAAAATACCAAGTTGCAATGGTATTGCCATTTGGTTATAGACTAAATGAACAACCAGCTCAACAAAGACTACCTTTTGAAGAAGTAGTTGAGTTTAGATAATTTTCTTTGGAATTTTACTTTTTGGTTTAAATAATCTCTTTGTTTAAACCAGCTTATACATAAAAGAAGATACTTTTTTTTAAAAAAAAGTACCTTCTTATAATTTATTTGAAATTTGTTTTTAAAATAACTTTTCAAAAGTATTTTTTCTTCTTTTTTGCTTAAGTTAAATTCTATTATCAAACAAGCCAAATCAAAATAACAATCATCAAAACTTGCATATTCCCAATCAATAAATTTGATTTTTTTACCAAATATTATATTTTGTGGATTTAAATCTTTATGACAAAAAACACGCTTTTTGCTATCTTTTATAGAGTGTAATATTTTTAGAGTTTTTGCTAGATTAACGATGTCAATTCTTTTTAATTTTGTTTTGTGAATACCCTCATATAGCCCAAAACACATAATGTCTCTTTTTTTATCAAAAAATATTGGCTTTGCTCCAACTCCTTTTTTGTATGCTAGTATGGAGTTTGTAAACTCTTTTTCTACATGTAAAGATGAAATTTTTTTTATGATATAGTTTTTGTAGATGTAAGTGCTGTGTGATAGTCCTTGATTTTTTAGTCGTTTTATCATATAGCTACAGTTTTACCATCTTTTACTTCATAAACTCTATTTGCGATTTTTTTACAATCATTTAAATCGTGAGTAACCATCAAAACATAAAGCCCATTTTTTAGAGCTATTCTTTTTACCAACTCCAAAATTTTTTCTTTTGTTTGGTAATCAAGCGCAGAAAATGGCTCATCCAAAAGAAGTATAGGCTGACTTCTAAGAAGCGATCTAGCTAGTGCTACTCTTTGAGCTTCTCCTCCTGAAAGCTTGCTTGCTTTTTTATCTTCAAATCCTTCAAGCCCAAGCTCTTTTAAAATCTCTTTTGCTCTGTTTTTTTCTTCATTTGAATATGTAAAAGAGTTTTTGATTCCTAATAAAACATTTTGTAAAACTGTTAAATGCTCAAAAATATTGTAATTTTGAAAAAGAATTGTAAGAGGTCTTTTCTCAACTTCTAGTGTTGTTATATCTTGGTTTTTAAATTTTATCTCTCCACTTATCGGAGTTAAAAAGCCAGCGATTAAATCTAGCAAAGTAGATTTGCCACTACCACTTTTGCCGATAATCCCAACTATCTCACCTTTGTTTACATGTAAAGAAAAATCATAATCATATTTTTGGGATTTTTCTTTGTATGAGTATTTTAATTTTGTGATTTTAAGCATCTGATTTCCTCTCTAGTAGTTTAGGTAGAAATATAAATACACCAAGTACTAAAACTAACAACATAAGTGCAACTCCAGCACCATCTTTACTTTGGTATGAACCAATTAATTGATACAAATACCAAGGAAGAGTTGTAACTTCATCACTTCCAAAAAGTGCAATAACTCCTAAATCTCCAAGCGATAAACAAAAACTAAGAGCAAACACATAAATTGCTGGAGTTTTTATGTAGCCAAACTCACAAAAATACCATCTTTTAAGCCCGCTAAGTCCCAATGAGAGTGATAGTTTATCATATCTTTGTGCAACTTTTTGCATTGCAGGATAGATTACTGACATAGAAAAAGGAAGTGACATTAAAATATTTGCACAAATTATGGCAATTATTGCTAGATTTGGGATTTGTATCTTTAGTGATAAAAGAAAAAATCCAAGTCCGATTATCAAAGATGGGATTGCTAAGTAAACATTTGTTGAAAGAGAGATAAGTATATTTGCAATATTTGTTAAAAAAGATGCTCTTATTCTAACTTGTATAGTCCTTTTTACTTCACTAATAAAAATACTACATGTAAGAGTTAAAATAGCCGAAATAAAAGCAATGTAAAGGCTTGTGAAAAAAGACTTTATAAAAATAGGATTTGAAAAAAGTTTTGAAAAATTTGCTTCGTAACCATCTATGAAAATCGAAATCAAAGGTAAGATAAATAAAAATGAACAGATAAAAATAACAAATACTTGAAAAATCTTAGTTTTTTTTGTTTCTTTTATTGTAAAGTTGTTTGCTTTTATGTTTGAACTTGAAACTTTTATCTTTGAAGAAATTAATACTAAGATAGTTGTTATGCTCAATTGAATCAGGGCTAATTTTAAAGCCATAGGTATGTCAAAATCAAGTCTAACAGCTTCATAGATTGCAACTTCAAGTGTGTTATAAGCTGGACTTCCCCCAAGTGTTAAGACAATTGCAAAAGAACTAAAACATAGTAAAAATATTGTAATAGAAATACTTTGTAAAGTTAACTTTATAGCTGGGAATTCAACGAGTAAAAATCTTTTAAACAAAGAAAAATTCAAACTTTTTGCAAGTTTATATCTCTCTTTTGGAATTGATTCTAAGGAGTGAAGAATCGCTCTTGTTGCAAATGAGGCATTTAGATAAACATGAGCAATTAAAATGCCACTTAATCCGTAAACATAACTTCCAAGATTTATATCAAATAGATACATTAAGGCTCTGTTTATCCAGCCATTTTGTCCAAGTATCGATATAAGTCCAAAGACAACTACTAAAGTTGGAAGAACAAGCGATGAAGAAAGCAGAGCTATTAGAGTTTGCCTTCCTGTAAAATTATTTTGATGGACTAAAGACCAAGCTAGAAGAGTTCCTAAAACAATTGATATCATAGTGGATAAAAAAGCTTGAAATAGAGTAAATTTTAAAAGCGATAAAATTCTAGGGGGGATTGGAAAAAAATCATCAATACCTTCAAAATTAAAAAGTTGATATAAAAGACTAAATGCTAAAAGAAGAATCAAAAATGAAATGAGGCTTCCAAATCGAAGCCCCAAAGTTGTTTTTGTCATCTTGGAATTGAATTTAACCACTCATTTAACCAAGTTTTTCTATTTTTTTCTAAAGTTTCATCATCAATCAAAAGCATTTTTGCTGGAATTTGAAGCTCTTTAAATCCTTGTGGTAAACCTTTTTTTGTTTTAACTACCGGATAAAGCCAATTTGTTGTTGGGATAATATTTGCAAAAGTTTCGCTTTGTGTAAATTGTAAAAACTTTTTAGCTAATTCTTTGTTTTTAGAAGATTTTAGTATCGCTAAAACTTCTATTTGTCCGTAGTGTCCCTCTTTGAAATTTGCCGTTTTGTAGTTTGTTTTTTTCTCAGCTATGATGTGATAAGCAGGAGATGTAGTATAAGAAAGCACCATATCTGCTTCGCCTTTTAAAAATAATCCGTAAGCCTCACTCCAACCTTTTGTAATTGTTAAGATATGAGGAGCAAGTTTTTTCCAATATTGATTTGCTTTGTTGCCATATACTTTTTTTATCCAAAGCATAAGTCCCAAGCCTGGAGTTGAGCTTCTTGGGTCTTGTATGATGATTTTAAAATCTTTTGGCATATTTACAAGTTCATCAAAAGAATTAGGAATTTTTTTTGTTTTATTTGAATCATACACAAAAGCAAAATAACCATAATCATATGGCAAAAATACTTTATCGCTCCATTTTACAGGCAAATCAAGATTTGAAGTATCAATGCCGTGTTCTACAAACAATCCAGTCTTTCTAGCAATTCCAGCAGAGCTTGTATCTAGCCCTAAGAGTACATCAGCTTTTGTATTCTTACCTTCTAGCTGAATTTTTCGCAAAGTTCCAATCGCACTTGGAGTTGCAACAAACTTTAGATTACACCCACACTCTTTCTCAAAAGCCTCTTTCACTTTAGGCCCAGCACCCCAAGAAGCAGTAAAAGAATCATAAGTATAAACCACCAAAGTAGGTTTGTTTGCTTGTAACAGAGTTGTAGCAAAAATCAAAACTACTAAATATCGAAATAAATTTTTCATAAGTACATTCCTTTTAAGTAATAACTTTGCATAAAGTTAGTTATTGAATTTTAGCTTTTAGCCAGTTAAAGTATCATAAAAAAATCAGAAGTAAGAGGGGAAAACCTTAAACTCAATGCCTAGTTTTCTAATCCATAGTATGGATTGAGTGTTTTTAATATAGTAGAGTGTATCTCTTTTGTAAGATTTGTAGAAATAACTCCTATTTTTTTAATAAATCTTTTTTCTGAAAAACTTTTTATTTGAAAACATTCAGCTCCTGATGTTTTTGTTAAGCCTGTATCTCCATTAAGTGGTATTTTAACAATCCATAGATAATCAACATAATAATCCTTCCAGGTAGTTATTGGCACAACTATTTTGATACCAAACCTTCCTACTCTATCATCATTTACAACGATACATGGTCTTTTCTTTTGAATTTCAGAGCCAACACTTGGATCAAAATTTACCAGCCATACTTCACCCTGTTTAATGTTCATAAAAATCATCCCCTACATCCATATTTAATGCCTCGTTTTTATAATCACTATTTTTTGCAGCTTTTTCTGCACCTTTTATCCATCTATCTACCTCATTTTTTTTAACATATTCTTCAATAGCTTTATTTACTATTGAGTTTATAGAGGTTTTAAATTTTTTTTTAAGCTCAACAATTTCCGTTTTTAAATCGTGAGGCAATATTATAGTTAATTTTTCCTGTTTTACCATCTATTTTATCCTTATTTTTTTATGGTAAATTATACCATAAAATTTTATTGCAACCAAATATTAAGCAGTACACTAGCAATTTAGGTTATATAGTCAGTCCTGAAAAACCAAAAATCCAGCAGACTTGCAAATTCTAATATTTCAAGTTTACCACAATTTTAGAACCAACAAAAAAATCTGCAAATATTTTTGTCTCTCTTGGGGCTTCTCTTGTTGGATAGCATAAATTATCATCGCTATTCTCAGTAAAATAATAAGCCGGATGAAGTTATTTATCCATTTCTTGAGATTAAAAGCGCTGGCTGCAAGCAGAAGATTCATTTCATCTCCGATAAATCCTTTGAGATAGTTCCTTTCCATTCTGTGATCAGACTTGATATGTCCTATAACAGGTTCTATTGCGGCACGTCTTCTAAACTTTTCTCGTTTTATTTCTCTTTGGTATTTGGTATCTCGTTTGCGTACTTTAGAGGGGATGGAGACTTCTATACCGAGCACCTCTTTCTTTCCTTGATAACCTCTATCACAGATTGCTTCTTTGATCGGTTTATCTCTGTTTGAGAGTGCTGATGTAAGTGCGACTTCTAATGTTTTTGAATCATGCTCGTTTTTCTCATGTGCTGCGACACCGATAATGACGCCACTCTTTTTTGTTATGACAAGAGAGGCTTTGGTGCCATATTCCCATCTCTTGTGATCTTTACCTTTGCCAACTGCATAAACATGTGGTTCATGGAGTGAGTAGATCTTATGTTTGGAGTTTTTCTCTTGAAGCAATACTCTCATGTAGAGGTAGAGTGCCACTGCATATTTTTGGTGTTGTGCATCATTGAAATTTCTATCTAAAATCTCTGATAAGTGTTTTTGCAATAGTTGTTAATCGTTTCATTGCACTTCTTGCTTTTTTTATTTTCCTTGGATGTCTGAAAAATCTTAACGATATACGATGCCCCTTGATCTCTTTCATGTAGGTACGACGTAGTTGTATTTTTTCTGCTTTGGCAATTTTATGAAGATGATTGATGATTTTAATGGCAAGTTTTCCATCGGTAGGATATGTGATATTGTTCTCTTGTACTGTTGTATCAACAATAACCTGTTTCTCCTCTTTTGCATCACCGAGAAGATTGACACTCATGGCAAATATCAACTGCATTCCCTCTACTCCAATACGCTTACGAAAGTAAACCAGATCTGTAGGATGACAGGGCTCTTTTATTTGCAGTTCATCAAAGCCACAGAAGTATTGAAAGTATGGATTCTGTTTCCACTGCACTACTATCTCTTCATCGCTAAGATTTTTCAGCTGTTTTAGAAGAAGTATCCCTACCATTAAGCGTATCGGCTTGGCAGGTCTGCCATCTTTTGAATAATATTTCTCGAAACTCTCTTCAAATATTTTCCAGTCAATCGTATCTGCCAATGCGATCAAGGGATCGTTCATATCAAGCATTTGAGAGAGTGGAGGATAAAAGAGATTGGGTTGTTGTTTTTTAAGAGGAGTTTTAAGCATCTTTTTTAGTCCGTTTCGACAGGAAATTGGGTTATATTTTAAACTTTATTGGTCGAAATTATAGGATAAAAGTGCTTTTATACCCCTAAATTTAGGGATTTATTTGGTTTTTCAGGGGTGACTATATAGTACCAAGAGATAATCTGAAAGAAAAGAGTTTTATAGTGGCTAACTGGCTTTGCACGCTTGATTTTAAAAAAATACAACTAGATAAAGGTGTTATCACTAAACTTTCACCTGATGAATTGCAACAGTTAAAAACAAAAATTTGCGATTTGATATAGTTATGAAAACAAGTTAACCAATCGTTTACCCTGTTATCTTATACTTTCAATAAGCAAATTTCATATGTCTTCAAAATAATTAATAAAAATCAGGAGAGGTTTCGCCAAGCGCTTCTCCTCCTTTTTTTAGCTACCTTCTTACAAATGTGTGATATAATAAGCAAAATTGGATATTCATTTAGGGTTTATTATGAGTCATACGCCTTTTTTTTCACAAACTATTAACAACGATGACTTGATTACTTATACATGTAAAGGTGATTGGACTTTGTTACATGTAAATAAAATCTATAAAACCATCAATAATACCCATAAAAACAAAACAATTATTTTTGATTTTAATGATATAAATTCGTTTGATACAAATGGTATCGTGTTACTGCTTGATTGGATGAATAAATTAGAAACAAGAGGATGTGAAGTAAAAACAAAAGGTGGAAGTGATAAATTTTTAAAACTTTTTGGAGTTTGCAAAAAGAATTTTCCAAAACAGATTGTAATTTCTCCTCCAAAAGAAACTTTTAGCGAATTTTTTTACAGTATTGGAAAGACTACACTAAACTCTTTTTCTACGCTTATTAACTTTTTTTCTTTTGTCGGAGGTATGAGCTCAGCTATTTTAAAACTCCTACTAATTCCTCATAAGATTCGTTTTAAAGCTACATTTTTTCACATAGAAAATAGTGGATTAAGAGCAATTCCGATTATATTTTTAACATCTTTTTTGATTGGTGTTGTAATCGCTTTTCAAGGTGCAGTTCAGCTTGAAAAGTTTGGTGCAAATATTTTTATTGTTGAAATGGTAGCAATCTCAGTTGCAAGAGAGTTAGCCCCACTTTTAACAGCCATTGTCATTGCAGGACGAAGTGCAAGTTCATTTAGTGCTGAAATTGGAGTTATGAAGATAACTGAAGAGATTGATGCTATGAAAACGATGGGATTTTCTGTTTGGAATTTTTTGATTATTCCAAGAGTTTTTGCTCTTATGCTTTCTCTTCCTTTACTTGTATTTTTTGCAGATATTGTTTCAATCTCAGGAGGTATGGTCGTAGCTTCAGCAAAACTAGGAATTGGTTTTGAAGAGTTTTTAGCTCGTATGCAAGAGAGTGTTGAAATAAAACATGTGATTATTGGGCTTGTAAAAGCTCCTATATTTGGTTTGATTGTAGCATCTATCGGGTGTTTTAGAGGATTTCAGATAAGCGGAAGTACTCAAAGCGTTGGCAAATACACAACCATAAGCGTTGTTAATGCTATCTTTTGGGTGATTGCCATGGATGCATTGATTTCAGTACTTTTAACGGAGATTGGACTTTGAGTATCATAAAAGCAAAAGAGATAGTCACTAAGTTTGATTCAAATGTAATTCACGATAAAATAAGTTTTGAGGTAAATGAGGGAGAGATATTTGGTATCTTAGGAGGCAGTGGAAGCGGTAAAACTACGATTTTGCGAGAGATAATCCTTCTTGGAGAATATCAAAGTGGAGAGTATGAAGTACTTGGTAAAAATTTAAAAAATTTAAGTGACAGCCAAAAGCATGATTTAATGAGTAATTGGGGAGTTTTGTTTCAATTTGGAGCATTGTTTAGTTCACTTAATGTGATTGAAAATATTTCAATAGCACTTAAAGAGTATACAAACTTAACAAATGATATGATATTAAAATCAGCTTTGACTAAACTAAGTATGGTTGGACTTCCTAGCAAAAGTGCTTATTTGTATCCTAGTGAGTTAAGTGGAGGGATGAAAAAAAGAGTTGGTTTGGCAAGAGCTTTGATTAGAGATCCAAAGATTTTATTTTTAGATGAGCCAACAAGTGGACTTGATCCAAAAAGTGCTAGAGATTTTGATGAACTTATAGTTGCACTAAGAGATACTTTGGGCATTACAGTAGTTATGGTAACTCACGATAAAGAGACGATTAAATCAAGTTTAGATAGATTTATTATCTTAGGAGATAAAAAAATCAAGTTTGAAGGTACATTTAGTGAGTTGAAAAAAAGTCAAGATGAAAGTTTAAGAGAGTTTTGGGAAGATTAAATGGAAAATAGAGTTAGTTACATAATAGTTGGAATTTTTGTTTTTGTTCTTGGACTCTCTACCGCTGGTTTTATACTTTGGCTTGGAAAATACGCTCATAATGAAGCATATACTTACTACAAAGTTATCACAAAAGATAGTGTTTCAGGCTTAAATCTAAAAGCCCCTGTGAAATTAAGAGGAGTTAGTGTTGGAGAAGTTAAAGACATATACATAAGCAAAGAAAATTCTGAAGATGTAGTTATCTTGATACAAGTAAAAGAGGGAACTCCTATAAAAGAAGATACTTATGCACTTATTAGTTTACAAGGTATTACAGGGCTTAGTTATGTAGAGCTTACTGGAGGAAGTAATAATGCACCTTTTTTAAAAACAAAAGAGGGTAAACTAGGTGTCATTTATACAAAATCTTCAATGTTAAAAAGAGTAGATGAAAGTATAAGTGAAATAGGAGAAAAAACTCAAAAGATTTTGGATAAAACACAGCGTGTGATGAGTGATAAAAACATAAAAAATATTGAATTGATTTTACAAAATTTTGCAGATGCTACAAATTCTCTCAATAAAACTTTAAATATGATAAATAAACAAGAAAAAGATTTAAAAGATGTTTTAATTGGTATGAAAAAAACTGAACAATCAGCTACTGAGGCATTTGATAAAATTTCAAAAATGGCTGAAATTTGGTCGGTATCAGGTGATAAAACTCTTGCTAAGATGAGTGGGGCATCTGATACTACTTCAAGAGTGATGAATAGTTTAAATAAAAAGCTAAATGATGGAAGTTTGGATTTAGATATCATCATAAGAGAAAATCTTCTTCCAGTTCAAAGAGATTTAGAAGATTTAAGAACTCTTATAAACGAGGTAAATTCTTTGGTTGAAAATCTAAAAGATAGTCCAAGTGATATCTTATGGAAAAAGAGTGAGATAAGCGAAGCTCCAAATGAAAAGGTAGAAAAATGAGATTTTCTTGGCTGATTGTATTAGTTTTGGTTTTAACAGGATGTAGTTTAAAAGAGGTTCAAACAAGACCAGTTGAGTATAAGTTAGAAGTTAGCACAAATCAATATATAGAACCAAAAAATGATAAAAGAGTTTTAAGAGTACAAAGATGTGAGGGTGATAGGGTTGCTAATAGTAGATTTTTATTTTATAAACAAAACTCAGCTATAAAACCGTATAAGTATGCAAGATGGAGTGAAATTCCATCTGTTAGATTACAACAAATCTTGACTGAGGCACTTGAAAATCAGCATATATTTTCTTCAGTTGTCTCAAGCTCATCCTTTGTAGTAGCAAATCTATTTTTAGAAAGTATTATTGAAAATTTTGAAGAGTTATATGTAAAAGAAAAATCATTTGTACATGTAAAGATTAGATTTAGGCTTGTTTCTAGGAAAAATGCTAAGTTAATAGATTCTAAGTTGATTGAGCATAAGATTGAAGTGAAAGAAAAAAATACGAAAGCAGTTATAAAAGCTTATCAAAAAGCATTAGGTTTGGTTATAAAAGATTTAAGCGAGTGGCTATATAATGCAAAATGAAAAATTTAATGTTTATAGATTTTTAGTAGGCTTTGCTGCATTTGTTATTGTCATTGCTGGTATAAAAGCAGCCTCTAGTATAGTTGTGCCAATCCTTTTATCTGTTTTTATAGCAACTATTTCAGCTCCTGCAATTTTTAAGTTAGAAAAATTTGGGATACCAAAGATTGTTGCCTTTTTTATAGTACTATCTTTTGTAGTTTTTATACTTTTAGGGTTTGTATATATCCTCTCAACTTCGCTTGATAGTTTTTTAGCTAATACTCCAGTATACAGCTCAAAAATCATTAGTCTTATTGGCTCTTTAAAAGATGTTTTAGAAAAATTTGGGATTATTGTTTCAAAGAGTGATTTAGAAACTATGTTTAATCCAAGTGGTGCTTTAAACTTCGCAGGAGGTTTTTTAAAATCTTTTAGTGCGGTTCTTTCAAAATCATTTTTGATTTTTTTAGGCGTAACTTTTATGCTTTTTGAATCTTCAAGTTTAAAAACAAAGATATATTTACTAACAGACAAAGAAAATTCAAGCAAGAATCCATTTGATGAATTTAGTGAGAAATTAAATAGTTATCTTGCTATAAAAAGTATCGTAAGTTTGATAACAGGAGCGTGTATAAGCTTAGGGCTTAGCATCATTGGTGTGGATTTTGCACTTTTACTTGGTGTTATTGCATTTTTGCTAAATTTCATCCCTGCTATTGGCTCAATCCTGGCTGCAATTCCTGCTATATTAGTGGCTTTAGTTGGGCTTGATTTAAACTCTGTTTTTTGGGTAGTATTGCTTTATCTTGGTGTAAATGTTTTGATGGGAAATATAATAGAGCCTAAATTTTTAGGAAAAGGTTTAGGACTTAGTGTTTTAGTGATTTTTATATCTTTATTGTTTTGGGGCTGGGTTTTGGGTTCAGTTGGTATGTTTTTAGCTGTTCCAATTAGTATGACTTTAAAATTGGCACTTGAATCAAACCCAAAAACAAAAAAAATTGCTATGCTGTTAGGCACAATAGATGAAAAACAAAGTTAAGGGCACCTCTAAAAACCCTAAAAGGTCCCAGAGGGAAGAAAAAAAGATGAGATTGTAAAAAATCTTTTTTGAAGCGTAGCCGTAGCTACGGTGATAAAAAGTTTTTTGCAAGATCGCTTTTTTTATCCCTCCCGTAGGGCTTTTCATAGAGAGTAGTACTCGGCGTTAGATAACCTTCAATGTAGCTATGGCTACACTGAAGAACATCTGCCTTGATTACAACTCTCTATGAAAAGCTGAGACCATTTAGGGTTATTAGAGGTGCCCTTAAGTTTTATACCAATTAAAAATTGATATAAAACTTAAAATGTGAGGAAAATTCACAATAAATTCACTTTAAAACAATACAATTTTATTAGGAGTTAGCATATGAAGTATATTTTGATTTTTATGTTTGGTTTTACTTTTCTTTTTGCAAAAGTTGATTACTCTGAGATGAGTACTGAAGAGCTTTTTGCAATGATTGGATATGTAAAAAAAGAGAATAAAAAAGATTTTGCAAAAGAGCTTGAGATGCGTTTTCCTAAGATGAGTGAAAAAGAAAAGAAAGTATATATCAAAAACTTAGATAAGATAAAAAAATGAATAAGATTTTATTTTTAGAGGATGATGTAAATTTAAATGAAACAGTGTGCGAATTTTTAGAAGAAAGTGGGTTTGAAGTAACTAGTGTGTATGATGGAATTGAAGCTAGCGATGCAATATATGAAAACTCTTACGATCTTTTGATACTTGATGTAAATGTTCCTGGAATCAATGGATTTGAATTATTAAAAAACCTAAGAGAACAAGACATTAAAACTCCAGCACTTTTTTTGACTTCCTTAAACTCCATTGATGATGTGGAGATTGGATTTGAGAGCGGTTGTGATGATTATATAAGAAAACCTTTTGAGTTAAAAGAGTTACTTTTAAGGGTAAAAACACTTTTAAAAAGAGAGTTTTTTCACAACAAAAAAGATACCATAAAAATCGATGAAAACATAGAATATAATGCGCTAGATAACTCTTTACATGTAGAAGGTAAAGAGGTAAAACTTCAAAACAAAGAAGCACTTCTTTTAAAGCTTTTTTTACAAAAAAAAGAGCAAATAATCTCTCACGAAGTCATACTAAATACACTTTGGGATTATGATGAGAGTCCAAGTGATAGTGCTCTTAGAACTTATATAAAAAATCTACGCAAAATCATAGGAAAAGAGAGGATAATTAGTGTTAAAAAGCTGGGATACAAATTTACTCTCAAGTGAGAAAAAAACACTTTTTTCGTTTTTTATTCTTTATTTGATTTTTACTATTACTCTTTTATCAATCTTGGGTTACATGTACTATAATTTTCAAAAAGATTTGATTTTACAAAAATATAGAATTGAGCTTTCAAATTTAGCAAATGAACAAATTTCAAGATTAAAACAACTTCATAGAAACTTTGACAAGCAAAGAGTATATCCAAGAGACAAAAGATTTAATTCAGCCATATATGATAGTTCATATAAAAAAATTTTTTCAACTTTTGATGCAGATGAGATAGATTTTTCAAAAGTAATTTATATGAAAGATGGAAAAATTTATCTTATAAAAGAGCCAGAATCTTACTACCTTGGAACTAAATACTTAGTTCTAGAAGTTAAAGAAGAGACAAATTGGTTGCAAAGTAGATTAAAAACTATGTTATTTTATGGTTTCATTATATTTTTTTTGTTAGTTGTGTTTGGATATTTTTTGATGAAACTTTTACTAAAGCCTATGAGAGAAGCGATAGAACTACTTGATAGATTCATAAAAGATACAACTCATGAGTTAAATACTCCGGTAAATGCAATTATGTCAAATATCGAGATGATAGATGAAAGTAGTTTGGATGAGAAATTATCAAAAAAGATAAAAAGGATTGATATAGCAGCTAGAACAGTGTCTAATTTGTATCAAGATTTAACTTATCTTACACTAGGACATAAAATTGTCTCTACTGATGAAAATATCAACTTAAAAGAGCTAATGCTAGAGAGGCTTGAGTATTTTTCTCTTTTTGCAAATTCCAAGAAATTGGTTTTAAGTCATGATTTAGATGAGGTTTACTTAAAAATAGATAGAAAAAAAATCGCAAAACTTATAGATAATTTACTCTCAAATGCTATTAAATACAATAAGCTAAAAGGTAGTTTACATGTAGAGCTAAAGAAAAGTTATTTTATTGTAAAAGATGGCGGTAGAGGAATTGCAAAAGATAAACTTAGCTACATTACAAAAAGGTATGCAAGAGCAAATAAAAGTGTTGGTGGCTTTGGTATAGGGCTTAGTATCGTTATGATGATAGCAAGTGAGTATAATTTAAAAGTAGACATAACTTCAAAGGAGGATGAATGGACACAAGTAAAAGTATCTTGGTAAAACTCCTTTTAGCGTTTCTTTTCGCTGTCGGATTAAATGCTTCAGTTTATGAACAAAACTGTGTTAGTTGTCACGAAAAATTGCCTGTAAAAATTGATAAATTCTTTTACAGATATCTTTTAAAATATAGCTCCGAAGAAAATCTAAAAAATTCACTAAAAGATTATTTAAAAAATCCAAGCAAAGAAAAAAGTATACTCCAAGAAGAGTTGATAGATAGATTTGGCATAAAAAAACCAACAACACTAGATGAAAAAGAACTCCAAGAAGCAATTGATGAGTATTGGGAGATATATAAAGTTTTTGGTAAATTAAAATAGTTTAATTATGTTATGGACTAATACATACTATTGAAAAATAATATTATTTATTGTATACTTTTTTCAAAGAAAACATGGGAAATCTTTTTGGATTAACTACCTAAAAAGTGACGTAGAGGGTTAAGCTTAACAGCTTGACCCTTTTTTTTTGCCTGAAAAAGGCGGATGGAGTGGGTGGGAGCGTCACTTGAAAGGTTCCCATGAATTCTTTTAGGGTGGTAGCAATATTGATACTTCTTTTAGTTCTTGTAACTAAGTTGTATTAATTTACCAGCAAGAGGGATTAGTTACCCCTCTTGGCTACCGCTCTTTTCACAATCACTTCACTTTTTTATTTTATACTTTAAATATCAAAAATAAGGAGTTTGAAATGAAAAAGATAGTTTTACTTTTAACGACAGTGTTTGCCTTAACTCTTATGGCAAATGATGGAGCTAGTTTGTATAAAAAGTGCTCAGCTTGTCATGGTGCAAAGGCTGAAAAAAAAGCTTTAAACAAGTCACATGTTATTCAAGGTTGGGATAAAGAAAAAATTGTTAGTGCTTTAAAAGGCTACAAAGATGGCTCATATGGAGGAGCTATGAAAGGTCTTATGAAAGGACAAGTCTCTAGTTATAGCGATGAAGATATTCAAAAAGTTGCTGAGTATATTTCAAAGTTAAAATAAACAAGAGGGTGATTAACCCTCTTGTAATACAATAACTCGTTTGTTATCACATTTACTAACGCGTAAGTTAGTTTCTTTTGCTAAAAATTCAAATGTTTTTGATCTAAAAAAGCCTATATGAGTGGGATCTCTTCTATACCACCACTTTAAGAAATCATCTTGTTTGTTAGTGTGAAAAAGTGTCATAATAGCAATCTTTCCTCTCTTTTTTAAATGGTTTGTTAGTAACTTTAGAACTTCTTTAGGGTGCTCTAAATGTTCAAAAACTTCAGTAGAAGTAATTAAATCATATGATTTATTTTCATAAATTTTTTTAGGCTGATAAAACTTGTCATAGTAATCTACTTGTAAAGCTCTTTTTTTTAAAAGTTCAGCCAAAACTGGTGTTGGTCCGCTTCCAAAATCTAGTGCAGATTTTATTTTTTCATTTTCACAAGAAAAGTCCAAAAAATCCTCGAACATTTTTACATATCCTTGATTTTTTAAAGAATTGTTGTGTTGGTCGTATTGTTTTTTTTCATCACTTGCACTTTTGTAAAATTTTTTATCCAAAAATATATATTCACACTTAGAACAATAATAAAAAATTTTTCCTAATTCTTTATCTTCAAAACTACTTGCTATTTCGTTACAAATTTTACATTTCATTTAATTTTTCCTATTTTTAGTAAAAGTTTATTTACTAATTAAGCTATATATTGCTATTATAGCATTTATGTATAAAATTTTAATAGGATTAGTAATTACTTTAGTATTGTCATATGCTTTTTTTAACTATGGGTCATACTATAATGAAAAAGAGATACGTCTTGGAATGAGCGGACCTTTTAGTGGGACATTGAGCTCTTTAGGGGAAGAGCTTGAGATGGGTGCTAGTATATATTTTAAACATATAAATGAACAAGGCGGTATAAATGGTAGATTTTTTAGACTTATTATAAAAGATGATAAGTATGAGCCAAGAATCGCAGCAGAAAACGCAATAGACTTTATCGAAAAGTATAAAGTTTTTGCTTTTTTGGGTTTTGTTGGAACTGAAACTAGTAAAGCTGTACTTCCAATTGTAAATAAATATAGAATTCCATATATTGGAGCATTTAGTGGAGCCGGGATATTAAGAAAAGAGCCAAGAAATTCACTGATTTTAAATGGAAGAACTAGCTATGAAAAAGAGATTGAAGAGCTTATTAAATATTATGTAGATGAAAAGCATTACGAAAAAATAGGAGTTTTCTATCAGAATGATAGTTATGGAAGGTCCGGTCTTAAAGGTGTAAAAGAAGCTCTTAAAAAAAGAGATATGAAGCTTTCAGGCGAAGGAAGTTATAAAAGAAATACTTTGGCTGTAAGTCACGCTTTGTATGAGATTTCTCATCAAAATCCCGAAGTTGTAATCATGATTGGAGCAACTAAGCCAACAGCAGAATTTATAAAACGAGCAAGAGAGCATGAGCCAACAAAAAATCTTCATTTTGGTATCGTATCCTTTGTTGATTCAAGTATGTTGATGAAAGAGTTGGATGAAAAAGCAAAAAATATAGTTTTTTCACAAGTTGTGCCTTCTCCTTGGGGTTCTCTTTCAAAAGAGGTGAGAATTTATAGAAAATTAATGGACAAATATAACCCTAGAAAAGATTATAGTTATGTTTCATTAGAGGGGTATTTTGTAGCTAGGATGACTGTTGAGCTTTTTAAAAGAGTTGGAAAAAAATTTACAAAAGAAGATTTTATAGATGAGATGAGAAATCTGTATCTAGAAATTGAAAGATCAAAAGATTTAGACCAATCAAAGAGAATTTGCAAGTGCCTAAATAATGTTTATTTAACCAGATATGATGATGGAATTTTTTGGGATTTAGATGAAGAATAAAATTAAAAACCCTTTTAAAGAATTTATGGGCAGTATTGATGATATGACCATAGCAAAAAAAACAAGCTTGCTGTTTTTGATTATGGTAATTGGTATGCTCTTTATTGGAAGTTTTGCCCATATGAGCCTTAATAGAATAAAGGGTGATTTTGATATTTTATATGACAAAAGGATGATTCCTGTTATTAAACTAGAGAAGATAAAAGATATATACAGTATCAATGTCTTAGATACTTTAAGAGATGTTGAAAATAGATTAATAAGCGAAAGTGATGGAGGAGCTGTCATAAGGTTAGCTAGAGAGTTAATCATAAGAGATTGGAAAGAATATAAAGAGAGCTTAAATATAGACGAGAGTGATTGGATAGTTTCATTAGCAGTTTCTATGGGTTTGATAAAAGAAACAAAAAAAGTTGAAGATAATTCTTTAGAAGATGATATGAGAATGAATATAGAAAATAAAATTAAAAAAATTGATTCTATATTGGTAAAAATTTTTAATCTATTTAATCAAGGAAACAAAGAAAAAGCATACAAAATTTTGCAAGAAGATTTATATCCTAGTATAAATTCTATAAATATACAGCTAACTCAGTTAATAAGCTTAAATCTTGAAGCAGCTAGCTATGGTAAGCAAAGAACAGAGGCAGTTTATGATAGTACTTTTGAGTGGATTGTTGCTGCAACTGTTGGAACAATTGCAGTTGCAGCACTTTTAGCGATTGTTATATTGCAAAATATTAGATTGTTGCATAATCAATTAGAAAAAATGGTTGATGAAAAAACAAGAGAATTACAGAAACTAAATAAAGAGTTAGAAAAAAGAATTAAACATGAAGTTGAACAAAGTAGGCAAAAAGATGAGATTATGTATCGTCAATCAAGACTTGCTGCAATGGGAGAAATGGTAGGTAATATTGCTCATCAATGGAGGCAACCTTTAAATGCAATAGTTTTGATAATTCAAAGCTTTCAAATGAAAAAAATGGTTGGAAAGCTTGATGATGAGTTTATAGATGCTCAAGTACAAGAGGGTATAAAACTTGCAAGTTCTATGTCAAAAACAATAGATGATTTTAGGAACTTTTTTAAGCCAAATAAAATCGAAGAAGTTTTTAGTGTAAAAAAATCTGTAAAAGAAGCGATTGATTTAGTTTCAGCATACTATGGAAAAATAGAAATTAATATCAACTTAGTTTGTAAAGAAGATTTTGAAACATTAGGATATCCAAATGAATTTTCTCAGGTTTTGATGAATCTCTTTTCAAATTCAAAAGATGTTTTACAAGAGTTAGATGATGAAGTGAATAAACGTATAGAGGTGATAATAGAAAAAAATGATGACAATAAAAATGGAGTTATATTAGTAATTGATAATGGAGGAGGTATCAAACAAGATATCTTAGATAGGATGTTTGAACCATACTTTACGACTAAGCACCAAAGTAGTGGTACTGGGATTGGACTTTATATGTCTAAAGAAATAGTTGAAAAGCAAATGCATGGTTCAATTTGGGCTGAGAATATATCTCATAAGTTTGAAAATGATGAACAGGTATATGAGAATTGTGCTTGTATAAATATAGTAATGCCGATAAAGGAGGAATGAAATGGATTTAAATGCTCTAAAAGATTGTGTAATCTTGTATGTTGAAGATGAAGATAGTGTTCAAAATCAAACTAAAATGATTTTAAGTGATTTTGTAAAAGAGGTAAAAACTGCAAATGATGGTGAAGAGGGGCTAAAAATTGCTCTTGAAGAAGAGGTTGATTTGATTGTTACTGATATCATGATGCCTCATATGAATGGAATTGATATGTTAAAAACATTAAAATTTGAGCATGAAAAAGAAATCCCTGCGATTATAACTACAGCTTTTACTGAAACAGAGTATTTGATGGAAGCTATAAAGCTAAAAGTTGATGGGTTTATAACTAAGCCAATAAATATAAAAGATTTGATTAATTCGATATATACTGTAATGCTTCCAAAAATACAAAATGAAGAGCTTCAAGGATGCTCATATATGGTTGATGCTCTTTCAATCCTTGTTGGTGGTAAAAAGATAGAGATTTTAAAATACATAATCGATCATTTAGATAAAGATCATGTATTTTATGGTTCATACCAAGATATAATGGATGATATTGGAGTTAGTAAACCAACAGTAGTAAATATGTTTAAACAATTAATTCAAGCTGGTGTTTTAGAAAAAATCAAAAACAAAGTGTATAGATTTCAAAATACTAGATTTATAAAAGATGAGGGATAGAATGAAAAAAATTATTTTAATATTTTTCTTATTTTTTTCAACTTTTCTTTTTTCTGCAACTCCTAATGTTGTGTTTGAAACAAGTAAAGGAAAAATGGTTTTTGAGATGTATCCCCAAATTGCTCCAAAGGCAGTAGAGAATTTTACTAAGTTAGTTGAGAGCGGATATTATGATGGAATTATATTTCATAGAGTTATTAAAAATTTTATGATTCAAGGTGGTGATCCTAGTGGTACAGGTATGGGAGGAAAATCGATTTGGGGTAAACCTTTTGAAGATGAATTTAAACCAAATGTAGTTTTTAACAGAAACGGCCTTTTAGCTATGGCAAATCGTGGAAGAAATACAAATGGAAGTCAATTTTTTATAACAACAGTTCCAACACCTTGGTTAAAGGGAAGGCATACTATATTTGGAGAGCTTATTGAAGGTTATGATGTACTAGAGAAGATAGAAAATGTTGAAGTTGATTCTAGAAAAAAACCTCTTGAAGATATTAAAATAATCAAGGCTTATCTGTTAAAATGATTAAAATTTAAGCAAAAATCCGAAGTAATATATAGTAAAACTGGTTATAATTGTAAAAGTTAAAAATATTACGGAGGAAAAGATGAAAAAGATTGAAGCAATTATCAAGCCTTTTAAACTAGAGGATGTAAAGGATGCACTAACAGCTATAGAAATTACTGGTATGACAGTAAGTGAAGTAAAAGGTTACGGTCGTCAACAAGGACACTCTGAACTTTATAGAGGTGCTGAGTATGTTGTTGATTTTTTACCAAAAATCAAAATTGACATCATAGTAAATGATGCTGATGTAGATAAAGCAATAAAAGCGATTGTAGATGCAGCAAAAACTGGAAAAATTGGTGATGGAAAAATCTTTGTATCAGATGTTGAAAAAGTAGTTAGAATTAGAACTTCAGAGGAAAATGAAGAAGCAATTTAGTCACTTGATTAAAAATTAAACAACTTAGTTGCTCTTTTTTTAGTATAATTTAACTAAAAAAGGGCAGCTATGGAAATTACTCAAATAAAATACGCAATAGACTCACTATTTCTTATATTCTCAGCAGTACTTATCGTACTAATGGTTCCAGGTTTTTCTATGTTAGAAGCTGGTTTGGTTCGTACAAAAAATGTAACAGCAGTACTTACTGGTAACGTTTTATTATATGCAATTTGTTCATTTGTTTTTTTAATATTTGGATATAACTTAATGTTTGGGGGAGATGGATTTTTTCTCAATGGTGTTGAAGTTAATGGTTATAGTCCTTATGCATTTTTCTTTTTTCAAATGGCTTTTGTTAGTAAAACAGTTTCTATAATGAGTGGCGGTGTTAGTGAGAGGATAAAAATCATTCCTTTTATGGTTTTTGCTATTTTAATGAGCGGTTTTATATATCCGTTAGTTGGTCATGCTATTTGGGCTGGCGGTCTTTTAAGTGATGTTCATGATTTAGCTGGAAGTACAGTAATTCACTCAGTTGGTGGATGGGCTTTGCTAGCAGGAATTCTTGTTTTAGGTGCTAGAAATGGAAAATATACAAAAAGTGGTAAAATTAGACCAATTCCAGCTTCAAATATCCCATTAGTTACTCTAGGAGGTCTTCTTTTATGGATTGGCTGGTTTGGATTTAATGGAGGAAGTGCCTTTAATATCTCTTCAAAAGAATCTGCCGATTTAGTTGGACTCATTATACTAAATACCAATACAGCAGGTCTTGCAGGTGCAATAAGTGCAACCTTGATAATTTACGCTGAATATAAAAAACTAGATATTACCATGATATTAAATGGAGCTTTAGGAGGCTTAGTTGCAATCACCGCTGGAGCAGATGTATTTGGGCTTTGGGAGCCTATAATCATAGGAACTATTGGTGGAGCATTGGTTGTTTTTGCTGTTCCATTTTTTGATAAATTAAAGATAGATGATCCTGTTGGTGCACTTTCTGTTCACTTAGTAAATGGTATTTGGGGGACTATTGCAGTTGCTTTATTTGCAGACTTTTCTCTTTTAGTACAATTAAAAGGTGTAGTTGTTGTAGGTATTTTTGTATTTCCTATTTCATTTTTAGCATTTATTATAATCAAAAAGATAATTGGCCTTAGAAGTGATGAAGAGCATGAGTATGAAGGGCTTGATATTGAAGAGTGTGGAGTAGAGTCTTATCCTGAGTTTATCAAATCTAAAATTTAGGAATTGATTATTGTTTTGTACAATAACTCATCTGTATTGCCCTCTGTTCCAAAAAATAGAATTTTAGAGCTTTCATTTAGCTCTAAAATTTCTCTGCATTTTTTAGAGTTTTGTAAAATCAAAAACCCAGCTAATCCAGCAACTGCTGATTCGCCAGCTATGATTGAGTCTTTTTGATTTGCTAAAAACCTAATCGCATCTAAAATAGGCTCATCAGGAATTGATACAAAAGCTTTTACTTTATCTTTTAGTACTTGCCATGCTATAAGTGAAACTTCCCCGCAAGAAAGTCCAGCCATTATGGTATCTAGTTCACCTTCAATTATGGTTGGGGTTTTGTTTTTTGCACTTTTTAGCAAACAATCTGCATTTTTAGGCTCAACCATGACAAAAATTGGACTATTTTTGGGATATTTTTCTTTCATATATGATACTATCGAAGCAGCTAAACCCCCAACTCCTCCTTGCATAAATATATGCGTTGGAATATCTCGCATTTGCTCTAGAGCTTCATATACCATAACACTATAGCCTTGCATAACATCTTTTGGGATTTTTGTATATCCTTCATAAGAAGTATCAGAGATAACTATATATCCTTTTTCTTTTGCTATTTTATCTGCTATTTTAACTGACTCATCATAGTTACCTTCAATCCTATGCACAACTGCATTGTATTTTTCTATCTCTTTTTTTCTATTTTTGCTAACTTTTGAGTGGATAAATATTTCACATTTACAGCCAAACATATTAGCTCCCCAAGCAACAGATTTTCCATGATTACCATCTGTTGCACAAACTACTGTTATGTTATTTGTAAATGAAGCATATTTCTTAGAAAAGAGATCTTTTGAGTTAGCATTCATGCCTTTTTCTTTTAGTTTTTCAAGAAGTATATTTAATAGTGCATATGCTCCACCCAAGGCTTTAAAGCTTTTTAAATCAAATCTAAAGTGCTCATTTTTATAATAAATCTTAGATACACCAGTCTCTTTTGCTAAGTTATCTAATGATACTAATGGTGTTGGTTTATAATTTGGCCATGAACTTATCTCGTTAAAAGCTTTTTTAAAACCTTTTAAACTAAGTATATCTTGATTTGTATAAGGTAAGTTTGTCAAATTTTTTGAATTATCAAAAAATTCAATTTGATCAAGGTAGCTTTTTAGCATGTCATTTCCTAAAAGACACCCCTTGGGCGAGGTGTCTTAATAATATTTGATAAGAGTATCTGTTACTTTTTCTAGTATTTTAAATACTCTTGTTGAATCTTCATCGCTATTGTTATAAATCGGATTAATTTCAGCCATCTCCCAACAACAAACTTTTTCGTTTTTTATCAATTCTAGATTTAATTGCATTGCTTGTTCGTAAGAGAGACCATTGCTCACAGGAGTTCCAGTTCCTGGTACATAAAGGGGATCTATACTATCAACATCAAAAGATATATAGATGTGCTTACAATAAGATAATTTTTTAAAAATCTCTTCTACTACTTTTTGGATACCTTTATAAGTAATCTCTTCTACGCTATAAACTGGAATTTTATACTTTTTGATTAAAGCATCCTCTTCTGGCTCATAATCTCTTAATGCACAAAATACTATATTTTCAGGTTTTATCGCGGCTTCATCTCCTGATAGCTTTTTTAGTTTATCCCAAAACTCTTTTTCTTTGTCGCTAACTTCATTTCTTTTACACTCAGTATTGTCAATATCACAGGCAATTGCCAAAGGCATTCCGTGCATGTTTCCTGAAGGTGAAGTATAGGGTGTATGAATATCAGCATGAGCATCTATGTAAACCACTCCAATCTCTTCATTAGGATGAGCCATCTTAAGTCCATGCATAGTTCCAGCACAACTTGAGTGATCTCCTGCTAGGATGATTGGAAATAATTTATCCTCTCTCATTTTTTTAACTTTATCTGCAAGTTGAGAGATGACAGGATAGACTTTGTCTATATATTTTGCATTTGTAAATTTTTCATTTTCATCAATGTTGTTATCTTGCTCTATCTCTTCTACTTCAAACTTTTCGTAATATTCTGGGTTTACTTCTCGTGAGCTTTTCCTTAGTGCTTTTAAGCCAAGAGCAGCACCTTTTCTATGACCTGCAATGTCTGCATAAACTTCTACTAGTTTTATGTGTTTGTAAATTTCTGGCATGCTAGACCTCTAAAGAAGTGAAAACAAATCTTTAACATCAGGGATGTTAGGGATTAGGTTCATCTCTTTGCCAACATTGTTTTCTTTGGCAAGTTCATATATAAGTCTTAAAACAGAGTAATCTTCAAGCGCAAACCCAACAGAATCAAATAAAATAGTACCATGAGTTTGCACATTTAGCTTTTTTTCACCTCTAATAACTTCATAAAGTTCTGTACATGTATAATCTTTTGGCATTTGTTGTATATCGCCCTCAATTTTTGCTTGTTCAAGATACTCTACAACAACTGTTGAGCTTTCAACCAACTCTTTTTGTATTTCAGTTTTTCCAGGACAATCACCACCAAGACCAGCTATAAAAACATCTTTTTTAATCATATCTTTAGTTAGCACAGTTTGATATCTTTTGTCAGCTGTACATGTAATGATAATATCAGCTCCACTAACTGCTTCATAAGAGTCTTTACAAGGAGTTAGTTTTACATCATAGCTTTGCATATTTTTAGCAAATTTTTCCATAGCTTTTGGGTCTGTATCAAAATATCTTACTTCTTGTAAATCAAAATAGTCTTTATATGCAAGATATTGAAATTCACTCTGAGCTCCAGTTCCAATAAGAGTTAAAACTTTAGAATCTTTTTTTGCAAGATAAATTGCAGCTAAAACAGAGTTTGCAGCTGTTCTAAAAGCAGTTAATAGGGTCATTTCACTAAACATTAAAGGCTCACCAGTTTCAGTTAGACTCAATTGCCCTGTTGCCATAACAGTAAATTTATTTTGAAGTGGGTTTTTTGGATGACCGTTTACATACTTAAAAGTATATAGTTTATCATCACTTACAGGCATCAGCTCAATCACACCACCATCTACATGGTTAGCAACCCTTGGACACTTATCAAACTTTTCCCAGTTTGAATAATCCTCTTTTAGGGTTTCTATAAGTCTTTTATAGAACTCTTTATACCCAATTTTAGATATAAGTGATTTTATATCTTCTATCTCTAATACTAACATTTAATTTCCTTTGTAATATCAAGAGAGAAAAAAGAGAGGTCGCCTTATGGAAAATTTGTATCAACACTCTCTAAAGCTCTTAATATGTATGTTTATTAAAAGTTAAATAGAGAAAAATCGAATTTTTCCATTACAGCGGTAAACATAACAAGAGGTTATATCTACTTGTTTATCTATTAACACCGTAATTCTATTAAATAACTTCTTAAGAATAAATTAATATTAATTTTTACCAATCTTGGATATAATGATATATTAGTCTCAAGGAAATATAAATGAAAATGGTTTTAGTAGCTTTTTTTCTATTCTGCTATGTAAGCTTATCGGCTGAGCCAATTACTCCGATTTCTCTACATGTAGATGATGTCGACATTCAAAAAGCTAAGCTTGGAAAAGAGCTTTTTTTTGATCCGATTTTATCTCGTGATGGGAGTGTGGCTTGTGTAAACTGTCATGTTTTAAATGATGGAGGGGATGATGGACTTAAAGTTTCTTTTGGTATAGAGGGTAAAAAAGGAAGCATTAATTCTCCTACGGTTTTAAACGCTAGGTATAATTTAGCTCAATTTTGGGATGGAAGAGCAAAAGATTTAAAAGAGCAAGCTAAAGGTCCGATAGAAAATCCAGTTGAGATGGGTCATGATTTTAAAAATTTAGTTAAAAAACTAAAAAATACACCTTACAATGAAAAATTTAAAAAAATTTACAAAGATGGAATTACAAAAGACAATATAACTGATGCACTAGCTGAGTATGAAAAAACTCTTATCACCCCAAATTCACCTTTTGATAAATTTTTGAGAGGTGATAAAAATGCGATAAGTAAAAAGGCTAAAGAGGGGTATAAACTTTTTAAGTCAATGGGATGTGTAGCTTGTCATAATGGGGTAAATATAGGTGGAAATACATATGCTAGATTTGGTATTTTTGATGAGTATGAAAAAAAAGACTTGGGTAGATATAGCGTAACAAAAGATCCTGATGATGTAGGAGTTTTTAAAGTTCCAACTCTTAGAAATATAACTAAGACAGCTCCATATTTTCATGATGGGAGGTTTGATAGGCTAGAAGATGCAGTTAGTGCTATGATGAATTTTCAACTTGGTTTAGAAGCAGATAAAGAAAAAGTCAAATCGATTATAGAGTTTTTAAAAACATTAGATGGTGAAGTTTATGATTTTGAAAATAATTAAAAAGATTGATTTTTTAGTCTTAACTATCATATTTTTAGCTCTTGTTCTGTCTGGTTCATATGTTTACTTAAAACAGACAAAAGAACAAAATAACAAATATAAAAATTTGTATGAAAATTTGTTGCTTATGCAAAATATAAATATAAAATTAGATTCTTTTATCTTTGCTCAAAGTGAAGTTAAAAATTTTGATAAATTAGAGCAAAATATAAAGCAGTTTGAAAGCTTGATGAAAGATTTTGAGGATGAAAGCTTATATCAAAGTTTAGGTGAAGAGTTAAAAAAACATTTTTTTAAAGTAAAGTATGATTTTGATGCAAAAAAGCATATACTAGAAAAGTATAAATCTAAAAATGCATTAACACTTTTTTCTCTTAATTACATCATAGCTCTTCAACAAAAAATTGCAAAAAATAATGATATTGAGATGATAGAAGATCTCTCAAGTGATTTAGTTTATTTGATATTAAAAAATTATATGAATTTTTCTAATAATTCGGATGATATATTAGATAAAATTGAAATGTTAGAAAACTTAAATGTTGGCATCAATGATGAAGCTTTAAATCAATTTTTAAAGTATTCAAAATTTCTAGAAGATAGTATTTTTAATTTAAAAATTTATAAAAAGAATTATCAAGATATAAATTTAGTGCAATCTATAAAAGGTTTTCAAGAAGTCTTTTTAACTAGATTTAACGATATAAAAAGTATTCAAGATAGAATATATGATGTTATTTATCTGCTCTCCGGTATTTTAACAATTATGATTATTATTGGTTATATTAAATCTCTTAGTTTAAAAGATGAACTTGCTTCGTTTAAATATGCAGTTGAAAATAGTGATGATTCTATCTTAGTTACTGATAAAGAAAGAAGAATTACATATGTAAATGATGCTTTTTGCAAAGCTAGCGGATATAGCAAAGAAGAGATTTTTGGTAAAAATCCAAATATTTTAAAATCAGGAAAGATGTCTGAAGAATTTTATAAAAATATGAATAAAACTTTAGATGAAGGTAAAAAATGGTCCGGAGAGTTTATCAATAAAGATAAATTTGGAAATATTTACTACGAACAAGCTTCTATTACTCCTATGTTTAGAAATGGAGTATTAAAAGGTTATTTAGCGATTAAACTCAATATCACAGATTATGTAAGACAAAAAAGGGAAGTAGAGTTTCTAGCACTTCATGATAGTTTAACTAAACTTCCAAATAGAAGATATATGAGACAAGAGCTAGAATCTTTGCTTGGTGATGATAACTATGATGTTGATTTAATGTTTTTAGATTTAGATGGATTTAAGGTAGTCAATGATTCTCTTGGACACAATGTTGGAGATATCCTTCTTAAAAAAGTTGCACTTAAACTTAATAACCTAATAAAAGATAAAGGTTTAGTTTTTAGAACAGGTGGTGATGAGTTTGCTGTTATTTTGACATACAAACAAACGAAAAGCATAAGTGCACAATTGGCAAAGAAAATAGTAAACGAGATAAATAAAAAATTTACCATTGAAAAACATAGGATTAAGATTGGAGTTAGCATAGGGATATCAAAATACAACAAAGATAAAGATGATATAAACTCTTTCTTAAGACATGCTGATATTGCTATGTATGAATCAAAATTAAAAGGTAAAAATAGATTCAAATACTATACAAAAAGTTTGTCTCATCGTTTACAAAAGAAGATAATAACTCAAAATCTTTTACAAAATGCGATACATAAAAATGAAATGTATGTTGTGTACCAGCCAAAGTATGAGTTAAGAAGTAAAAAAGTTACGGCTTATGAAACTCTTATTAGGTGGGAATCTAATGAGTTAGGTTTAGTAAGTCCGGCTTATTTTATACCAATTGCTGAGAATATGAAAATCATTAACGATATTGGTTTATTTGTTTTTACAAGGGCTTGTTTAGATTTTAAAAAGCTAAAAGAATCAAATAAAGATTTACAATCAATCTCAGTAAATCTATCGACTGCACAACTTTTAAATAAAAATTTATTTGATGAATTTATAACTATAGTAAATGAACTAGGAATTGAACCTAAAAATATAGCTTTAGAGATAACAGAAACAAATATAATTAAAAATATAGAAAAATCTTCAGAAATGCTACAAAAGATGCGAGAGTTTGGTTTTGAAATAGAGCTTGATGATTTTGGAACAGGTTATTCATCTATGAGTTATATCAAAAAGCTTCCAATTTCGAGGATTAAAATTGATAAATCTTTTGTTGATGATATACTAGAAGATAGAAGTGATATAAAGATCATTGAAGCTATGGTTTTGATGGCTAAAAGTTTTGATTATGAAACGATTGCTGAGGGTATTGAAACTCGTGAGCAAGAAGAAGTTTTAAAAGATTTAGGTGTTGATTTTGGGCAAGGATTTTACTTTAGTAAACCAAAAAGAATTGAGGAGTTGATTTGAAAAAGATAGTTTTAAACTCACCACTAGATATGCATCTGCACTTAAGAGATAATGAAATGTTAAAGATTGTAGCTCCTCTTAGCAGCAAAAGTTTTGCAGGAGCCATTGTAATGCCAAATTTAGTACCTCCTATTGTTAGTATAGATGAGGTTCGGGCATATAAAAAAAGGATTTTAGAGTCTACATGTAAAGATGAGTTTGAACCATATATGACACTATTTTTTAAAAGTAGTTATGATTATGAGTTTTTAAAAGAGGCAAAAAAATATATTAAAGCTATAAAGCTTTATCCTTCAGGAGTTACAACAAACTCTGAAGGAGGTGTAAGTAGCATGGATATAGAGGAGTTAAGGCAAACTTTAGAAGCTATGAGTGAGCTTGAAATTCCACTTTGCGTTCATGGTGAAACAAATGGCTTTGTAATGGATAGAGAAAAAGAGTTTGGCTCAGTTTATGAACAGTTTGCATCTAATTTCCCAAAATTAAAGATTATTATGGAGCATATAACCACTAAAGAGAGTGTTAGTTTACTTGAAAGATATGAAAATCTTTATGCTACTATAACAGTACAACATCTTTTTATAACTCTTGATGATGTAGCAGGAGGCTTGCTAAACCCTCATCTTTTTTGTAAACCAATTGCTAAAAGGCCAGAAGACAAAGAGGCACTTTTAAGTGTTGCACTTAGTGGACATGAAAAAGTTATGTTTGGAAGTGACTCAGCTCCTCATCCAGTTAGCAAAAAAGAGAGTTGTGGATGTGCTGCTGGGGTATTTAGCGCTCCAATTGCTCTTCAAGCACTTGCTGGATTATTTGAAAAGCATGATGCTTTGGAAAATCTTCAAAAATTTGTTAGTGATAATGCGCAAAGGATATATGGTCTAGAACCAGTAAAAAAAGAAATTGTTTTAGTTAAAAAACCTTTTAGAGTGCCAAGTAGTTATGAAAATGTGGTGCCTATGTTTGCAAATGAGGAGCTTTCTTGGAGTATAGAGTTTTAGTTTTAGAAGACAATGAACTTTTGCTTGAAACTTATGAAGATTTTTTAAGCCTAAAGGGATGTGATACCGTTTTGGTTGATAGTGCACAAAAGGCAATGGAAGTTGTTTATAGACAAAAATTTGATATCTATCTTTTAGATGTAAAGCTTCCAAACTCTAGTGGTTTTGAGTTTTTAAAATCACTTAGAGATTCTGGAGATTTAACTCCAGCTATATTTATAACATCTTACGAACAACAAGAAAAGCTAAAAGAGGGATTTAGACTCGGTGCAGATGATTACATAAAAAAACCATTTGATTTAGAGGAGTTATGGCTTAGGATTGAAGCAATTCTATCAAGAGTTAAAGGCTACAAACAAGATAAGATAAAGATAGATGAAGATTTTTACTTAGACATAAAAAGAAAAAATTTAATGAGAAGTGGCGAAGAGGTTTTGATAAATCTAAAAGATTTTAAACTTTTAGAACTACTTTTGGAAAATAGAGGAAAAGTAGTAACAAAAGAGATGATTGAAAATAGACTTTGGAGCCCAAATGAAGTTCCAACAGGAGGAGCTATTAGAGTTTACATAAATAATCTTAAAAAGATTTTTGGAAAAGAGCAAATTACAAATATAAGAGGCATTGGGTATAGGTTTGAAAAATAAAGAAAAAAGTATTATTATTTTTGCCACTTTTAGTGTAGTTTTTTTATCTTTATTGTTTGTAGTAGGATTTAGGTATATTGAGATATTAAAAGTTGATGGATACTTGTATATTGTTTTAAACCTCTTCTTTTTTGGTGTCTATTTATTTTTAGTGTATAACAGTATAAACTTTTTTTTAGCTCCAATGTTTAAAACAAATAAGATTTTAGATTTACTTTTAAAAGATACTTTGCATGAACTAAATATTCCACTTAGTGTAATAAATGCAAATTTGCAACTTTTAAGACTAGAAGAAAAAAGTAGCTCAAAAATAAAAAGATTAGATAGGATAAGTTTGGCTTGTTTGGATTTGACAAGGCTTTATAAAGATGTTGATTACTACATCAAGAAAGAGGTTTTAGAGGATTTAAAAGAGGAGTTTGAATTAAGTGAAGTACTCAATAGTGTTATTGAAAAATTTGCTTCTTTAAATCTACATGTAAAGATTAATTATGATGGAAAATCATTAAAACTTAAAGTAGATAAACATGGCTTTATAAAGATTCTTACTAATTTATTAGATAATGCCATAAAATATAATAAAAATAATAATCCAATAAATATAGAGCTAAATGATACAAAATTGTGTATAATAGATAATGGGATAGGTATGGATGAGAGTGAAGTTTTTAATGTATTTAATCGTTACTACCAAGAAGATAACAAAAACATGGGTTATGGTATAGGTCTTAGTATAGTAAAAGCTTATTGTGATGAAGAGAAGATATTTATCAAAATTGACTCAAAAAAAGAAAAAGGAACTAAAATTTCTCTCGATTTGAGTAAAGTTATAGCGGAGTAATGTAAAATGATTGAAGAAGAAACTAAAAATTTTTTAGATGACTCAATTGAATTTATTGAAAGTTTTAAAGATGAATTTGTAGATTATTTTATTGAGTTATGTAGAACATATAAAAACAACTACGAAGAAAATACTCTACGAGATGTTGGTGCTTTGATATACCAAGATATTTTTAAAGATGATATTTTCATCACTACTTTTGAAGGAAATATCTTTAGTGAGATGAAAGAAGATGGTGTATTAGTAGGATTTCTCATAAATAAGTTAGGCTTTTTTCTAATAGAAAAATATATTGAATTTTTTAAAAATAAATCAGTAGATTATAGTAACAATTTAGAATTGCTTGTAAGATTGGTTCATAAATATACGATTGATTTTGAAATAGAAATTTGTAAAAAAAATATTCAAGAACCATATTCCTTAAACTTTGATACAGAAGAAAGCCATAGGGATGATGAAAAAATATATAAAATTTTAGAAAATATAGGTAAAAACAAAAAAAATGTAACATTTTTTAATTTATACGAAGGCATTCCAATTTCTAGTGAAGGTAAAATTATAAAAATAGAAAATGATGAAATAACATTTAATGTAGATAAATTGCAAAAAATAGCCATGTTGGATGAGAGAGTTGCTTATATATTAAAAAATGACGATTTTACAAAATACATAAAAGCAGATATTATTGAGAATTCATTTCATGAAGACCAAATTGTATTGGGAAATTTTAGTTATCTTTTTAATATGCCAGCCATGAATAGAACACATATTAGAGTTTATCCAGAAGCATTAGTACATGTAAAATTAGAGCTTGAACCAAATTTGATCACAAATGGAATTTTATATGATTTATCTGTAAGTGGACTTGGTGTTATTAGCTCGCAAAACAATGGCATATTTGCAGGTGCAAAAGTGGATATAAGCTTTGATTTAGATTTTAAAGATGGTTTGAGAAAAGTACTAGTTTATGGAGAAATTTTAAATATAATAGAGTATAAAGAATCATATAGATATTGCATAAAGATTTTTCCTAATTCTCGTGATGAGAATCTCATAAATCAATATGTAAAATCAAGGGAAATTAATATTTTAAATACTTTAGAAGAAAAGACAAATTAAAGAGGATGTAAGCAAAAGCTTACATACCTCCACTAGCTTCCATTTTTTTCTCTAATTTACCACCGATTAGTGCTAAAAGTGCTGTTATACTAAAGTACATACCAGCAACAATTAGCCATGTTTCAAATGGTGAAAATGTGTTTGCAACAATTTCTCTACCCACCTTAGTTAAATCTGTAATTGAAATTACTGATACCAAAGATGAGTCTTTAACAAGAGCTATCATTTCGCCAACTAAAGCTGGAAGTGCTCTTTTTAAGGCTTGAGGCATAATGATATAAACCATAGTTTGAACATAATTCATACCAAGTGATTTTGCAGCTTCGTATTGACCTTTATCGATTGATTGTATAGCACCTCTTAGTACTTCAGCTATGTAAGCACCAAAAAAGAGTCCTAAAGATAATGCCCCTGCTACAAATCTCTCCAAGTTAAATATAGTAGCAACTATAAAGTAAAATATAAATATCTGAACCAAAAGAGGCGTACCTCTTATGACGGTAATATATGCTGTTGCAATATCTCTTAGAAATTGATAACTAGATATTCTCATAAATGCAAGAGTAATACCAATACTAAAAGCTAAGATAGCAGATACTCCTGAGATTTTAAGAGTAACTCCAAGACCTTTTAGTAAAGGTCCAGTTTCCCAAGCAGTTTTTGAAGCTATTGGGTCATACTCATAAACTTCATCACCATCTTGTGCTACTAGCTCATATCCGCTTGGAATTTCTATCTCTTTTATACCATCTTCATTTTTTATTCGAACTTTGTTACTAGGTGTTATCTCTAGAATTCCTTCATATGGAGCTTCTATGTTAAATACTTTTTCGTATGCAAAGTATTTAGGAACACTTGTCCATTTCCAAATATAGTTCATATTGGAAGCAGCACCATATAAAAAATATCCTATCATTACATAAAAAAGAACGGCCACTATGTGACCGAACAGTTTGTTGTGTAAAAGCGATTGCTTTGATTTTGCCATTGATTAGTTAACCTTTTTCAACCAAGCATCTTTTTCAAACCATTTGTTGTATATTCTATCATATACACCATCATGTTTGATTTGATTTAAGAAGTTATTTAACCAGTTAAGAAAATCTGGATCACCTTTTCTTACAGCCCATCCTAAAGGCTCATATGTTAAGTCTTCATCCATATGTACTATTTTTCCAGTTGCTTGCTTTTGAGCATAGAAAATTGCATTGTATGGTTTGTCATAAACAAATGCATCTGCATTTCCATTTAGTACTTCTTGAGCTGCGTCAGCTTCAGTTTCAAAAGTTCTGATTTTTGCTTTTCTAAACATTTTTCTAGTTGCAATTTCACCAGTAACTCCTAGTTTTGTAACTATAGTGTATTCTGGTTTATCTAGGTCTTTCCAAGTTTTTCCAGCATGCTTTTTATTTGCAATGATAGTTTGACCAACACTTATGTAAGGATTAGCAAAGTTGATTTTTAAGTTTCTCTCTTGAGTTACAGTCATACCACTCATAAGAATATCAAACTTATCAGTTAAAAGACCAGCTATGATTCCATCCCATGCAGTTGGAACAAGTTTTAGTTTAACACCCATTGCTTTTGCCATAGCCTTAGCTATATCAACATCAAAACCAATGATATTACCTTTTTTATCTTTCATCTCAAATGGCATATAGCCAGGTTCCATTCCAACTCTTAATTCACCTCTTTGTAGAACTTGATTAAGTGTTGATTTTTGCCATAAACTGATATCATCAGCCATTGCGTTTAGTCCAAGCATTAAAAATAATGCAACAAGAATTTTTTTCATTCTATCTCCTTTTGATTTTTTGTTTATTAGTGTACTAATACTTCTTGTAAGAATTTTTGTGCACGCTCAGTTTTTGGATGTTTAAAGAAATTTTCCGGCGTATTTTCTTCTAAAATTTGACCTTCATCCATAAATACAACACGATTACTAACCTCTTTTGCAAAACCCATTTCGTGAGTTACACAAACTATAGTATAATTTTCGTGCGCTAGATCTCTCATAACATCTAAAACACCACCTATCATTTCAGGATCAAGTGCACTTGTTGGTTCATCAAAAAGTATAACTTTTGGTTTCATTGCAAGTGTTCTAGCGATTGCAACACGCTGTTTTTGACCACCACTAAGCTCATTTGGATATCCTTCAGCCTTGTGAACAAGTCCAACTTTTTCTAAAAGTTTCAAAGATATTTCATTTGCATCATGCTTTGGAGTACCTTTAACTTTAACTTGTGCTATTGTTATGTTTTCTAGTATTGTTAAGTGAGGAAAGAGATTGAAATGCTGAAAAAGCATACCTGTTTCAGCTCTAAGCTCATTTACATTGACTGATTTGTCGTAAAGATTTTGTCCATCAACAAAAATGTCTCCACTATCAATATCTTCTAAGCGATTTATACATCTAATTAAAGTTGATTTTCCACTTCCACTAGGTCCGCATATAACTACTATCTCACCTTCATTTACATCAAAGTTGATATTTTTAAGTACATGAAAATCTCCATAGTACTTTTCAACATTTTTCATGCTAATTATTGGTTTTTCCATATAACCCTTTCTTTAATTGCGTAATAGTGATTTTATCAGCTTATCATAAAACGAATATAAAAAAAAGGTATTTCGTGTATATTTTTTAAACAATGTATATTTTTGTTACATTTATATATACTATTAATGTTATTGTATTTACATTTAGTTACAGCTTGGCACGTTTCCACTATCACTAGCAAATGAGCTGAAAAAATGATATAAGTTTTTTTGTTTCTTTTTTGAAGATATGTTTGGTGCTTTTGGACATATTCTTTGAATTTCTTCTGCTAGTTTACCACTTCTATAGATATTTCTCCATTCTCTTTTTGTGTGATATTTACCCATAACGTCACCTTTAAATCCACAAGGTTTTTTTAGAAGCTGGATGTAATATCTTTTTCCTTTAACAACGCTAGCGTTTGCTTGTTGTGTAAATGCAACTAAAGTAAGTAGTACAATTAGAGATGAAAATATCTTTTTCATTTTATTTCTATCCTTATTTTTTTAGGTTTGATATGTAATTTGCGAGTTCTTCTATCTGTTTATCATTTAGTACTTTAATTTTTTTAGCCATTACTTTTGTCACGCCTCTGCCTTCAAATTTTGAATCTTTAAAAAAATTCATACTATCTATCAAATCTTCAACGCTTTGACCTGCTATGGCATCACTCATCCCAAAAGCCTTGTTTTTCCCATCTTTACCATGACATTTTGCACATCCTTTGAAAATTTCTTTGGCTTCTTTAAAATCATTTATTGAGTTTGCTTGCAATAAAGAAAATGAAAATAAAACTGATAAAATTAATCTAAAAAAATTCATAATGACAACCTTCATGGCAAAATTTCAATATTATAGCACTATTTTGTTAAAATGTTAAATAAAATTTACTAAAAAGTTCAAAGTAGAGTTGATTTATATTAAATTATGAAATATTTTCGATATATGGTAGAATACGCGTTTTTATAATAAGGATATAAAATTTGATAAAAAGTAAGATAAAAGAGTTTGGAGCTGATTTTTCACTTTTACTTGTAGCAATTGCTTGGGGAGGAACATTTTTTATTGTTCAAGATGCCATAGAAGATACTCCAGTTTATGTTTTTTTATTTTGGCGTTTTTTTATGGCTGCAATTTTTATGGCTGTTATTTCATATAAAGAGTTTTTACATGTAGATAAAAAAACTATAAAAGCAGGATTCCTTCTTGGTTTATTTATGTTTTTAGGATTTGCTTTTCAAACTTTTGGTTTAACTTATACTTACTCTTCAACAGTTGCGTTTATAACAGGCTTAAATGTTGTAATTGTGCCTTTGTTGGTTTATCTACTTTTTAAGAAAAAAGTTTCTACTTACTCATTGATGGGAGCAATTTTAGCTACAATTGGACTGTATTTTTTAACAAACAATGAGATAGGATTTGCAAGAGGTGAATTTTATACTTTTATTTGTGCAATTATGTTTGCTCTTCATATAGTCTTCACAGGAAATTACTCGAAACAATATAGTCCATTTTTATTAGTTACAATCCAATTTAGTGTTGTGGCTTTGTTTAGTTTAATAGGAGCTATGGTTTTAGATGGTAAGATTATGCCTAAGAGTTTTGATGGAATATTTTTACAAGCATTAATAATAACGGTACTTTTCGCAACAGTTTTTGCTTTTTTTGTTCAAACTGTTATGCAAAAATTTACAACTCCGGCAAAGACTGCTATTATATTTACAATGGAACCAGTGAGTGCAGGATTTTTTGGATACTATTTTGCAAATGAGAGTTTGTTAGCTACTCAGCTTTTTGGAGCAGGATTGATTTTGGTAGGAACATTAAGTGCAGAGCTTGGAACTTACTATAAAAACAAAAGAAGCTCTAGTGATTAGATTTTTTGTAGTTGTATCACTCGTTTTCTTACTAGGCGGATGTTCTTTTAAAAATCCTTATATGTCATCTAAATCTTATCATGTTGTGATTAAAAATAAGCAGATTGCTTTGAGTGATACTGGTTTTATAAAAAAAGATAGTAAAAGATTTAATTTGCAACTTTTTTCAGCAGGGACTCCTGTTTTGGATTTGCTTATAAAAGATGATGTATGTTTAGATTATGTGTGTGTGAGTAAAGAAAAGTTCAATAGCGATTTTTTTGGATACTCTCATTACAAAACTTTTGTGGATGATTTGTTTAATTTTAAGCCAATCTACAACGGAAAGAGTTTAAAAAAGTTAAAAAATGGATTTAATCAAAGTTTAAAAACAAAACACTATGATGTATTTTACGAAATTAAAGAAGATAGTTTATATTTTAAAGATAAACAAAATAGAGTTTTAATAAAACTTAAGGAAATAAGATGAAGTATATTGGTGCTCATGTAAGTGCTAGTGGAGGAGTATTTAATGCTCCTATTAATGCAAAAAAGATAAATGCAAAAGCCTTTGCACTTTTTGTGAAAAATCAAAGACAGTGGAATGCAAAACCACTTGATGATAAAATTATAAAAAAATTCAAAGATGAATTAGAAAAAAGTGAGATATTACCTAAACATGTTTTACCTCATGATAGCTATCTTATAAATCTAGGACATCCTGAGCTTGAAAAAAGAGAAAAATCTTTAAATGCTTTTATTGATGAGCTTCAAAGGTGTGAACTTTTAGGACTTGATAGATTAAATTTTCACCCAGGAAGTTATTTAAAACTTATTAGTGAAGAAGAGTGTTTAGAAAATATAAGCAAATCTATGAATAAAGCTTTAGAGGTAACAAAAGATGTAAAGCTTGTGATAGAAAATACAGCAGGTCAAGGTAGTAATCTTGGCTATAAGTTTGAACATCTTGCATATTTGATTGAAAATAGTATAGATAAGAGTAGAGTAGGTGTTTGTATCGATACTTGTCACATGTTTGTAGCAGGTTATGATATACGAACTAAAGAGGCATATGAAAAAACTATGCAAAATTTTGATACAATTGTCGGTTTTGAATATCTTATGGGAATGCACATAAATGATTCAAAACCTGAGCTTGGCAGCAAAAAAGATAGGCACGAGTCTATTGGTAAGGGCAAAATCGGTCTTGATGCATTTAGATTTATTATGAATGATGAAAGGATTGATGATATACCAATGGTGCTTGAGACCATAGATGAGACTATATGGGATCAAGAAATCGAACTTTTATATAGTCTTATTGAAAATTAATTATTTAGGAGAACATATGAATACATATACAAAGGCATTAGTACTACTAGGGGTTGGTGCATTGAGCTTAAATGCATCAGGATATAGAATCCCTGAGCAATCATCAAACAGTGTGGCTTTAGGAGCTGCTTATGTAGCAAATGCAAATGGTGCAGATGCTAGTTATTATAACCCTGCAAATATGGTTTGGAATGATAATGCTAGTGAGATGGAATTAGCATTTACTTATATAAATCTTCCAAAAGTTAAATATACAGATAATAGAACGTCAACTTACAATGGTGATTCTAAACAAGAGAACTTTTATGTACCTACATTTCACTATGTATCACCTGAAGTAAACAACTGGAGATTTGGTCTTTCTTTTGTAGCTCCTGGTGGACTTTCAAAAAGATGGGATGAGGCTTTTTCTAAAACTTTTTCTGAAGAATTTACACTAAAAATATTAGAATTAAACCCAACTGCAGCATATAAAGTAAATGATAAATTTTCTATAGGTTTTGGTTTAAGAGGTGTTTATACAGATGGTATAGTTAAGAGTGATGGAGCAGCACCAGCTGATTTAAATTTAGATGGTACCAATGAGTCTTATGTTAATGTAAAAAGAGATATGACAGGAGATTCAATTGATTTTGGTTATAACTTAGCGCTAAGTTACAAACCAATAGAAAATTTAACTCTATCGACAACTTATCGCTCAAAAGTGGACTTGACTGTAACAGGAGATGCGAAATTGTCAAATATTGTTCTTTCAGGCTTAGCACCATATGGTACAGTTTTAGGAACATATAATGGTGGGGCAAGTGTTACTATCCCTCTTCCAGCTACATTGGCAATTGCTGCTGCTTATACATTTAATAAAACAACAGTTGAATTAGTTTTAGATAGAACATATTGGTCAGATTATAAAAATTTAGATTTTAATTATGATAGTGATTTAACAACCGGAGCGTTGGCTACTTTTGATAATGTTAAACCAAAAAATTGGAAAGATGTAAATGCATATCGTATCGGTATAACACATCAGTACAATGATAAATTAAAATTAATGGCAGGCTTTTCTATCGATAAAACTCCAGCACCAGATGCTACTTTAGGATTTGAGCTTCCAGATAGTGATGCTTACCTTTACTCAGCTGGTTTAGAGTATAAAGTAAATGACAAAATGAAACTTGGTTTTTCTTATCTCTTTAGTGATAAAGATACAAGAAGTGTAAATAATGGTACATTAGATGGAACTTTTACAGATTCAGCAGCACACTTAGTAACAGCTTCACTAAAATATAGGTTCTAATATGCAGCTAGAGTATAATTATCAAAATTTTTACGAGGCAATTGAGCATAATGCCAAAGTAAGTCCTAAAAAACCAGTTATATTTATAGATGATAGAAAGGTTGATAATTTAAGATTTAAGCAAAAGATAGATACTTTTGCTAGGTTTTTAGAGTTTAGTGGTGTAAAATCAAAAGATAGAGTTGCTATGATAGTTGGCAACTCTGAAGAGTTTATGGTTTCACTATTTGCTATTACAAAGATAGGTGCTATTGTAGTACCTATCAATAACTTTTTAAAAAGAGAAGAGTTTGAGTACATAGTAGGTGATTGTGGAGCAAAGATGCTCATAACATCTTCTAAATTTGCAAAAGAAACAAAAAATCTGCTTTTTTCTACAAATGTTGAAAAGATTGTTTGGACTGATGCTTATGATGGTCTTGATGAAAGAAATTATAGTTTTACAGAGATTGTTGGAAGTATGGAAACTCATGAGCAAATTGCAAACCCTCCAAAACTAGATGATTTAGCTTGTATTGTATATACTTCAGGCACAACTGGCAAACCAAAAGGTGCAATGCTTAGTTATCGCAATATCTTATCAAATGTAGTAAGTGGAACAAGAGCTTTTAGAATAGATGAAAAAGATAGATTTTTAGTTTTTTTACCTATGTTTCACTCTTTTACACTCTCAATCATGGTAATTTTACCTGTCATGGTAAATAGCTCAGTCATCATCGTAAAATCAGTTTTCCCATTTGCAAATGTACTAAAACAAGCACTTTTAAAAAGAGCTACTATATTCTTAGGAGTTCCAACTCTTTATAATTCACTCATAAAAGCAAAAATTCCATGGTATTTTATGTGGTTTAATAAAATAAGAATCTTTATAAGTGGTTCAGCTCCTCTTAGCGAAGCAGTTTTAAATGATTTTTCTAAAAAATTTAAAAATGCAGTTTTAACTGAAGGATATGGTTTGAGTGAATGCTCGCCAGCAGTTGCTGTAAATAGATTAGATAGACAAAAACCACTCTCTGTTGGTTTGCCTTTAGATGGATATGAAGTAAAAATTGTCAATGATGAGATGGTAGAGCTTCCAGTTGGCGAAGTAGGAGAAATCATAGTTAAGGGTGATTGTGTCATGCAAGGTTATTTAAATCGTCCTGATGCTACTGATGAAACTATCGTTAATGGTTGGCTTTTAACTGGAGATTTAGGAAAAGTTGATGAAGATGGTTTTTTATATATAGTCGATAGAAAAAAAGATTTGATTATCTCAAAAGGAATCAATATATATCCAAGAGAGATTGAAGAAATTATCGCTAAATATGAAGGTGTTGATAGTGTAGCTGTTATTGGTATGCCAACAGAAACTAAAGATGAAGAAGTTATGGCATTTATCCAGGCTAAAGATGAGGTTACATTAGATGAAATGAAACTAAAAAAATATCTAAAATCACACCTAGCCAATTTTAAATTACCTAAACATATCTACTTTGTTGAAGAACTTCCTAAGAATGCAACAGGAAAAGTTTTAAAAAGAGTTTTAAAAGATGAAGTAAAAAAAGGAAAATTTACTAAATCTTGATTTACATGTATAGTTTGAGGCAGTAATTTACTGTCTTAAACTATATCATCTGTTTGTTATGTTATGATACTAGAATAACAAATTAAGTATTTAATTTGTATAGAAAATGTTGAATTGAAAAATTTCATTAGATATCATAAGGAATATGCTTGCATTACTTGATTGACTTTTTAGAAAGTTCAAATATTAAAGATAGTAAAATTTTTGAACACTTAAAATGTACAGAAATAGAAGCTAAAATTCTTCAAGAAATTACAAAAAGCTACATAAAAGGCAGTGTTGAAGTTGTTGTATTAGATACATTGATTTCAATTTTTGGCGATAAAAACTATGCTCACATAAAAGAATTACATCACATAAAAAACTTACTTGAACAAGGATGGATTACTCATGGGGCATTTGTAAACCTAAAGCTTTCTGAGGTATCTAATCTAGAGTTATTAAATTCATCCATATCTTTGAGTAATGCATTTTTAAAATTATTAGAAGATGGCTCGCTTGACATTGAGTTGCCTGAAATTACTCCATATAATGATCATTTAGAATATTTAAAAGATCAATTTTTAAGAATTGAAATGTATCAAAAACTAAATTCAAATAAGCAAAATTTAGCAGAAAATTCTGTAAATAGTTCTAGATTAAAAACAAAGTTAGAACTATTAGAATCACGTATTCAAGCAAGACTTGAAGTAAGTGAAATCCAAATTGTAGTTGAAGAAATTTTTAATGAACACAGCTTAAATCAAAAAGAACAAATTATTTTTTTAGCACTTTTAAAAGAGGAATATGCAGGAGAGTTTGAAAGCTTAAGAGATATGAATACTCTTATTAGTCTTATTAGTTTTGATGAGTATGAAAAGATACAAAACAGAGCTTTGTTAGAAGAGGGTTCAAAACTTATTGAAGAAGATATTATAGATTATGATGAAATGCTTAATGGCTTTGGAGGAGTTAGTAGAAGCTTTTTCATAAGTGAAGAGTTACTTCAAAAGATTATGCATCCTAATAAAGATAAAAAAGTAAAAAAGATAAAATTAGATATGCTTGTTAGAGAACAAGAACTTTTTGAGTTGATTGAGCCAAAAAATACTTTAGAAGATGTTGTGCTAGATTCTCAAACAAGAGAGCTTTTAAATAATTTATTAAAACAAGTAGATAGAAAAGTTATAAGATTATTAAGAGAGTGGGGGATTAAAGAAAGAAGAAGCGGGATTGATGCAAAAGTTATATTTTATGGACCTCCAGGAACAGGAAAAACAATGAGCGCACTTTCTCTTGCTAAAAGTATGAAAAAAAGAGTACTTAGTTTTGATTGTTCTAAAATTTTATCAAAATATGTAGGTGAGAGTGAACAAAATGTAAGAAAAATTTTTGATACTTACAGAGATTTGAGCCAAAAAACAAAGAGTGAACCAGTGTTACTTTTAAATGAAGCTGACCAATTTTTAAGCACAAGAGTTAGTGAAGGAGCTTCAAGTAGTGATAAAATGCATAATCAAATGCAAAATATATTTTTAGAACAAATTGAAAATTTTAGTGGAGTTTTAATAGCTACTACAAATATGTTAGATTCTATCGATCCAGCATTTTCAAGAAGATTTGATTATAAGATAGAGTTTAAGAATCCTAATTTTAAACAAAGAGTAGAACTTTGGCAAAAACTTTTGCCAGAGAGTGCAGTTTATGAGGAAAATTTCTCTATTGAGGAGTTGGCTAAATATAAATTAAGTGGTGGACAGATTAAGCTAGTGCTTAAAAACTGTGCTTTAAGGGTAGCGCTTAAAGATGAGCCAATATTTTATATGGAAGATTTCATATTAGAAATAAATAGAGAAAAAGGTGGAATGTTTGGCGAAGAAAAGTCTATGGGTTTTGTAAATACTTGATTTATATCGTTTAAATTAAGATAAATTTATTATATCATATGGCGAAGAAATTGACAAGGCTTTATAAAGATGTTGATTACTACATCAAGAAAGAGGTTTTAGAGGATTTAAAAGAGGAGTTTGAATTAAGTGAAGTACTCAATAGTGTTATTGAAAAATTTGCTTCTTTAAATCTACATGTAAAGATTAATTATGATGGAAAATCATTAAAACTTAAAGTAGATAAACATGGCTTTATAAAGATTCTTACTAATTTATTAGATAATGCCATAAAATATAATAAAAATAATAATCCAATAAATATAGAGCTAAATGATACAAAATTGTGTATAATAGATAATGGGATAGGTATGGATGAGAGTGAAGTTTTTAATGTATTTAATCGTTACTACCAAGAAGATAACAAAAACATGGGTTATGGTATAGGTCTTAGTATAGTAAAAGCTTATTGTGATGAAGAGAAGATATTTATCAAAATTGACTCAAAAAAAGAAAAAGGAACTAAAATTTCTCTCGATTTGAGTAAAGTTATAGCGGAGTAATGTAAAATGATTGAAGAAGAAACTAAAAATTTTTTAGATGACTCAATTGAATTTATTGAAAGTTTTAAAGATGAATTTGTAGATTATTTTATTGAGTTATGTAGAACATATAAAAACAACTACGAAGAAAATACTCTACGAGATGTTGGTGCTTTGATATACCAAGATATTTTTAAAGATGATATTTTCATCACTACTTTTGAAGGAAATATCTTTAGTGAGATGAAAGAAGATGGTGTATTAGTAGGATTTCTCATAAATAAGTTAGGCTTTTTTCTAATAGAAAAATATATTGAATTTTTTAAAAATAAATCAGTAGATTATAGTAACAATTTAGAATTGCTTGTAAGATTGGTTCATAAATATACGATTGATTTTGAAATAGAAATTTGTAAAAAAAATATTCAAGAACCATATTCCTTAAACTTTGATACAGAAGAAAGCCATAGGGATGATGAAAAAATATATAAAATTTTAGAAAATATAGGTAAAAACAAAAAAAATGTAACATTTTTTAATTTATACGAAGGCATTCCAATTTCTAGTGAAGGTAAAATTATAAAAATAGAAAATGATGAAATAACATTTAATGTAGATAAATTGCAAAAAATAGCCATGTTGGATGAGAGAGTTGCTTATATATTAAAAAATGACGATTTTACAAAATACATAAAAGCAGATATTATTGAGAATTCATTTCATGAAGACCAAATTGTATTGGGAAATTTTAGTTATCTTTTTAATATGCCAGCCATGAATAGAACACATATTAGAGTTTATCCAGAAGCATTAGTACATGTAAAATTAGAGCTTGAACCAAATTTGATCACAAATGGAATTTTATATGATTTATCTGTAAGTGGACTTGGTGTTATTAGCTCGCAAAACAATGGCATATTTGCAGGTGCAAAAGTGGATATAAGCTTTGATTTAGATTTTAAAGATGGTTTGAGAAAAGTACTAGTTTATGGAGAAATTTTAAATATAATAGAGTATAAAGAATCATATAGATATTGCATAAAGATTTTTCCTAATTCTCGTGATGAGAATCTCATAAATCAATATGTAAAATCAAGGGAAATTAATATTTTAAATACTTTAGAAGAAAAGACAAATTAAAGAGGATGTAAGCAAAAGCTTACATACCTCCACTAGCTTCCATTTTTTTCTCTAATTTACCACCGATTAGTGCTAAAAGTGCTGTTATACTAAAGTACATACCAGCAACAATTAGCCATGTTTCAAATGGTGAAAATGTGTTTGCAACAATTTCTCTACCCACCTTAGTTAAATCTGTAATTGAAATTACTGATACCAAAGATGAGTCTTTAACAAGAGCTATCATTTCGCCAACTAAAGCTGGAAGTGCTCTTTTTAAGGCTTGAGGCATAATGATATAAACCATAGTTTGAACATAATTCATACCAAGTGATTTTGCAGCTTCGTATTGACCTTTATCGATTGATTGTATAGCACCTCTTAGTACTTCAGCTATGTAAGCACCAAAAAAGAGTCCTAAAGATAATGCCCCTGCTACAAATCTCTCCAAGTTAAATATAGTAGCAACTATAAAGTAAAATATAAATATCTGAACCAAAAGAGGCGTACCTCTTATGACGGTAATATATGCTGTTGCAATATCTCTTAGAAATTGATAACTAGATATTCTCATAAATGCAAGAGTAATACCAATACTAAAAGCTAAGATAGCAGATACTCCTGAGATTTTAAGAGTAACTCCAAGACCTTTTAGTAAAGGTCCAGTTTCCCAAGCAGTTTTTGAAGCTATTGGGTCATACTCATAAACTTCATCACCATCTTGTGCTACTAGCTCATATCCGCTTGGAATTTCTATCTCTTTTATACCATCTTCATTTTTTATTCGAACTTTGTTACTAGGTGTTATCTCTAGAATTCCTTCATATGGAGCTTCTATGTTAAATACTTTTTCGTATGCAAAGTATTTAGGAACACTTGTCCATTTCCAAATATAGTTCATATTGGAAGCAGCACCATATAAAAAATATCCTATCATTACATAAAAAAGAACGGCCACTATGTGACCGAACAGTTTGTTGTGTAAAAGCGATTGCTTTGATTTTGCCATTGATTAGTTAACCTTTTTCAACCAAGCATCTTTTTCAAACCATTTGTTGTATATTCTATCATATACACCATCATGTTTGATTTGATTTAAGAAGTTATTTAACCAGTTAAGAAAATCTGGATCACCTTTTCTTACAGCCCATCCTAAAGGCTCATATGTTAAGTCTTCATCCATATGTACTATTTTTCCAGTTGCTTGCTTTTGAGCATAGAAAATTGCATTGTATGGTTTGTCATAAACAAATGCATCTGCATTTCCATTTAGTACTTCTTGAGCTGCGTCAGCTTCAGTTTCAAAAGTTCTGATTTTTGCTTTTCTAAACATTTTTCTAGTTGCAATTTCACCAGTAACTCCTAGTTTTGTAACTATAGTGTATTCTGGTTTATCTAGGTCTTTCCAAGTTTTTCCAGCATGCTTTTTATTTGCAATGATAGTTTGACCAACACTTATGTAAGGATTAGCAAAGTTGATTTTTAAGTTTCTCTCTTGAGTTACAGTCATACCACTCATAAGAATATCAAACTTATCAGTTAAAAGACCAGCTATGATTCCATCCCATGCAGTTGGAACAAGTTTTAGTTTAACACCCATTGCTTTTGCCATAGCCTTAGCTATATCAACATCAAAACCAATGATATTACCTTTTTTATCTTTCATCTCAAATGGCATATAGCCAGGTTCCATTCCAACTCTTAATTCACCTCTTTGTAGAACTTGATTAAGTGTTGATTTTTGCCATAAACTGATATCATCAGCCATTGCGTTTAGTCCAAGCATTAAAAATAATGCAACAAGAATTTTTTTCATTCTATCTCCTTTTGATTTTTTGTTTATTAGTGTACTAATACTTCTTGTAAGAATTTTTGTGCACGCTCAGTTTTTGGATGTTTAAAGAAATTTTCCGGCGTATTTTCTTCTAAAATTTGACCTTCATCCATAAATACAACACGATTACTAACCTCTTTTGCAAAACCCATTTCGTGAGTTACACAAACTATAGTATAATTTTCGTGCGCTAGATCTCTCATAACATCTAAAACACCACCTATCATTTCAGGATCAAGTGCACTTGTTGGTTCATCAAAAAGTATAACTTTTGGTTTCATTGCAAGTGTTCTAGCGATTGCAACACGCTGTTTTTGACCACCACTAAGCTCATTTGGATATCCTTCAGCCTTGTGAACAAGTCCAACTTTTTCTAAAAGTTTCAAAGATATTTCATTTGCATCATGCTTTGGAGTACCTTTAACTTTAACTTGTGCTATTGTTATGTTTTCTAGTATTGTTAAGTGAGGAAAGAGATTGAAATGCTGAAAAAGCATACCTGTTTCAGCTCTAAGCTCATTTACATTGACTGATTTGTCGTAAAGATTTTGTCCATCAACAAAAATGTCTCCACTATCAATATCTTCTAAGCGATTTATACATCTAATTAAAGTTGATTTTCCACTTCCACTAGGTCCGCATATAACTACTATCTCACCTTCATTTACATCAAAGTTGATATTTTTAAGTACATGAAAATCTCCATAGTACTTTTCAACATTTTTCATGCTAATTATTGGTTTTTCCATATAACCCTTTCTTTAATTGCGTAATAGTGATTTTATCAGCTTATCATAAAACGAATATAAAAAAAAGGTATTTCGTGTATATTTTTTAAACAATGTATATTTTTGTTACATTTATATATACTATTAATGTTATTGTATTTACATTTAGTTACAGCTTGGCACGTTTCCACTATCACTAGCAAATGAGCTGAAAAAATGATATAAGTTTTTTTGTTTCTTTTTTGAAGATATGTTTGGTGCTTTTGGACATATTCTTTGAATTTCTTCTGCTAGTTTACCACTTCTATAGATATTTCTCCATTCTCTTTTTGTGTGATATTTACCCATAACGTCACCTTTAAATCCACAAGGTTTTTTTAGAAGCTGGATGTAATATCTTTTTCCTTTAACAACGCTAGCGTTTGCTTGTTGTGTAAATGCAACTAAAGTAAGTAGTACAATTAGAGATGAAAATATCTTTTTCATTTTATTTCTATCCTTATTTTTTTAGGTTTGATATGTAATTTGCGAGTTCTTCTATCTGTTTATCATTTAGTACTTTAATTTTTTTAGCCATTACTTTTGTCACGCCTCTGCCTTCAAATTTTGAATCTTTAAAAAAATTCATACTATCTATCAAATCTTCAACGCTTTGACCTGCTATGGCATCACTCATCCCAAAAGCCTTGTTTTTCCCATCTTTACCATGACATTTTGCACATCCTTTGAAAATTTCTTTGGCTTCTTTAAAATCATTTATTGAGTTTGCTTGCAATAAAGAAAATGAAAATAAAACTGATAAAATTAATCTAAAAAAATTCATAATGACAACCTTCATGGCAAAATTTCAATATTATAGCACTATTTTGTTAAAATGTTAAATAAAATTTACTAAAAAGTTCAAAGTAGAGTTGATTTATATTAAATTATGAAATATTTTCGATATATGGTAGAATACGCGTTTTTATAATAAGGATATAAAATTTGATAAAAAGTAAGATAAAAGAGTTTGGAGCTGATTTTTCACTTTTACTTGTAGCAATTGCTTGGGGAGGAACATTTTTTATTGTTCAAGATGCCATAGAAGATACTCCAGTTTATGTTTTTTTATTTTGGCGTTTTTTTATGGCTGCAATTTTTATGGCTGTTATTTCATATAAAGAGTTTTTACATGTAGATAAAAAAACTATAAAAGCAGGATTCCTTCTTGGTTTATTTATGTTTTTAGGATTTGCTTTTCAAACTTTTGGTTTAACTTATACTTACTCTTCAACAGTTGCGTTTATAACAGGCTTAAATGTTGTAATTGTGCCTTTGTTGGTTTATCTACTTTTTAAGAAAAAAGTTTCTACTTACTCATTGATGGGAGCAATTTTAGCTACAATTGGACTGTATTTTTTAACAAACAATGAGATAGGATTTGCAAGAGGTGAATTTTATACTTTTATTTGTGCAATTATGTTTGCTCTTCATATAGTCTTCACAGGAAATTACTCGAAACAATATAGTCCATTTTTATTAGTTACAATCCAATTTAGTGTTGTGGCTTTGTTTAGTTTAATAGGAGCTATGGTTTTAGATGGTAAGATTATGCCTAAGAGTTTTGATGGAATATTTTTACAAGCATTAATAATAACGGTACTTTTCGCAACAGTTTTTGCTTTTTTTGTTCAAACTGTTATGCAAAAATTTACAACTCCGGCAAAGACTGCTATTATATTTACAATGGAACCAGTGAGTGCAGGATTTTTTGGATACTATTTTGCAAATGAGAGTTTGTTAGCTACTCAGCTTTTTGGAGCAGGATTGATTTTGGTAGGAACATTAAGTGCAGAGCTTGGAACTTACTATAAAAACAAAAGAAGCTCTAGTGATTAGATTTTTTGTAGTTGTATCACTCGTTTTCTTACTAGGCGGATGTTCTTTTAAAAATCCTTATATGTCATCTAAATCTTATCATGTTGTGATTAAAAATAAGCAGATTGCTTTGAGTGATACTGGTTTTATAAAAAAAGATAGTAAAAGATTTAATTTGCAACTTTTTTCAGCAGGGACTCCTGTTTTGGATTTGCTTATAAAAGATGATGTATGTTTAGATTATGTGTGTGTGAGTAAAGAAAAGTTCAATAGCGATTTTTTTGGATACTCTCATTACAAAACTTTTGTGGATGATTTGTTTAATTTTAAGCCAATCTACAACGGAAAGAGTTTAAAAAAGTTAAAAAATGGATTTAATCAAAGTTTAAAAACAAAACACTATGATGTATTTTACGAAATTAAAGAAGATAGTTTATATTTTAAAGATAAACAAAATAGAGTTTTAATAAAACTTAAGGAAATAAGATGAAGTATATTGGTGCTCATGTAAGTGCTAGTGGAGGAGTATTTAATGCTCCTATTAATGCAAAAAAGATAAATGCAAAAGCCTTTGCACTTTTTGTGAAAAATCAAAGACAGTGGAATGCAAAACCACTTGATGATAAAATTATAAAAAAATTCAAAGATGAATTAGAAAAAAGTGAGATATTACCTAAACATGTTTTACCTCATGATAGCTATCTTATAAATCTAGGACATCCTGAGCTTGAAAAAAGAGAAAAATCTTTAAATGCTTTTATTGATGAGCTTCAAAGGTGTGAACTTTTAGGACTTGATAGATTAAATTTTCACCCAGGAAGTTATTTAAAACTTATTAGTGAAGAAGAGTGTTTAGAAAATATAAGCAAATCTATGAATAAAGCTTTAGAGGTAACAAAAGATGTAAAGCTTGTGATAGAAAATACAGCAGGTCAAGGTAGTAATCTTGGCTATAAGTTTGAACATCTTGCATATTTGATTGAAAATAGTATAGATAAGAGTAGAGTAGGTGTTTGTATCGATACTTGTCACATGTTTGTAGCAGGTTATGATATACGAACTAAAGAGGCATATGAAAAAACTATGCAAAATTTTGATACAATTGTCGGTTTTGAATATCTTATGGGAATGCACATAAATGATTCAAAACCTGAGCTTGGCAGCAAAAAAGATAGGCACGAGTCTATTGGTAAGGGCAAAATCGGTCTTGATGCATTTAGATTTATTATGAATGATGAAAGGATTGATGATATACCAATGGTGCTTGAGACCATAGATGAGACTATATGGGATCAAGAAATCGAACTTTTATATAGTCTTATTGAAAATTAATTATTTAGGAGAACATATGAATACATATACAAAGGCATTAGTACTACTAGGGGTTGGTGCATTGAGCTTAAATGCATCAGGATATAGAATCCCTGAGCAATCATCAAACAGTGTGGCTTTAGGAGCTGCTTATGTAGCAAATGCAAATGGTGCAGATGCTAGTTATTATAACCCTGCAAATATGGTTTGGAATGATAATGCTAGTGAGATGGAATTAGCATTTACTTATATAAATCTTCCAAAAGTTAAATATACAGATAATAGAACGTCAACTTACAATGGTGATTCTAAACAAGAGAACTTTTATGTACCTACATTTCACTATGTATCACCTGAAGTAAACAACTGGAGATTTGGTCTTTCTTTTGTAGCTCCTGGTGGACTTTCAAAAAGATGGGATGAGGCTTTTTCTAAAACTTTTTCTGAAGAATTTACACTAAAAATATTAGAATTAAACCCAACTGCAGCATATAAAGTAAATGATAAATTTTCTATAGGTTTTGGTTTAAGAGGTGTTTATACAGATGGTATAGTTAAGAGTGATGGAGCAGCACCAGCTGATTTAAATTTAGATGGTACCAATGAGTCTTATGTTAATGTAAAAAGAGATATGACAGGAGATTCAATTGATTTTGGTTATAACTTAGCGCTAAGTTACAAACCAATAGAAAATTTAACTCTATCGACAACTTATCGCTCAAAAGTGGACTTGACTGTAACAGGAGATGCGAAATTGTCAAATATTGTTCTTTCAGGCTTAGCACCATATGGTACAGTTTTAGGAACATATAATGGTGGGGCAAGTGTTACTATCCCTCTTCCAGCTACATTGGCAATTGCTGCTGCTTATACATTTAATAAAACAACAGTTGAATTAGTTTTAGATAGAACATATTGGTCAGATTATAAAAATTTAGATTTTAATTATGATAGTGATTTAACAACCGGAGCGTTGGCTACTTTTGATAATGTTAAACCAAAAAATTGGAAAGATGTAAATGCATATCGTATCGGTATAACACATCAGTACAATGATAAATTAAAATTAATGGCAGGCTTTTCTATCGATAAAACTCCAGCACCAGATGCTACTTTAGGATTTGAGCTTCCAGATAGTGATGCTTACCTTTACTCAGCTGGTTTAGAGTATAAAGTAAATGACAAAATGAAACTTGGTTTTTCTTATCTCTTTAGTGATAAAGATACAAGAAGTGTAAATAATGGTACATTAGATGGAACTTTTACAGATTCAGCAGCACACTTAGTAACAGCTTCACTAAAATATAGGTTCTAATATGCAGCTAGAGTATAATTATCAAAATTTTTACGAGGCAATTGAGCATAATGCCAAAGTAAGTCCTAAAAAACCAGTTATATTTATAGATGATAGAAAGGTTGATAATTTAAGATTTAAGCAAAAGATAGATACTTTTGCTAGGTTTTTAGAGTTTAGTGGTGTAAAATCAAAAGATAGAGTTGCTATGATAGTTGGCAACTCTGAAGAGTTTATGGTTTCACTATTTGCTATTACAAAGATAGGTGCTATTGTAGTACCTATCAATAACTTTTTAAAAAGAGAAGAGTTTGAGTACATAGTAGGTGATTGTGGAGCAAAGATGCTCATAACATCTTCTAAATTTGCAAAAGAAACAAAAAATCTGCTTTTTTCTACAAATGTTGAAAAGATTGTTTGGACTGATGCTTATGATGGTCTTGATGAAAGAAATTATAGTTTTACAGAGATTGTTGGAAGTATGGAAACTCATGAGCAAATTGCAAACCCTCCAAAACTAGATGATTTAGCTTGTATTGTATATACTTCAGGCACAACTGGCAAACCAAAAGGTGCAATGCTTAGTTATCGCAATATCTTATCAAATGTAGTAAGTGGAACAAGAGCTTTTAGAATAGATGAAAAAGATAGATTTTTAGTTTTTTTACCTATGTTTCACTCTTTTACACTCTCAATCATGGTAATTTTACCTGTCATGGTAAATAGCTCAGTCATCATCGTAAAATCAGTTTTCCCATTTGCAAATGTACTAAAACAAGCACTTTTAAAAAGAGCTACTATATTCTTAGGAGTTCCAACTCTTTATAATTCACTCATAAAAGCAAAAATTCCATGGTATTTTATGTGGTTTAATAAAATAAGAATCTTTATAAGTGGTTCAGCTCCTCTTAGCGAAGCAGTTTTAAATGATTTTTCTAAAAAATTTAAAAATGCAGTTTTAACTGAAGGATATGGTTTGAGTGAATGCTCGCCAGCAGTTGCTGTAAATAGATTAGATAGACAAAAACCACTCTCTGTTGGTTTGCCTTTAGATGGATATGAAGTAAAAATTGTCAATGATGAGATGGTAGAGCTTCCAGTTGGCGAAGTAGGAGAAATCATAGTTAAGGGTGATTGTGTCATGCAAGGTTATTTAAATCGTCCTGATGCTACTGATGAAACTATCGTTAATGGTTGGCTTTTAACTGGAGATTTAGGAAAAGTTGATGAAGATGGTTTTTTATATATAGTCGATAGAAAAAAAGATTTGATTATCTCAAAAGGAATCAATATATATCCAAGAGAGATTGAAGAAATTATCGCTAAATATGAAGGTGTTGATAGTGTAGCTGTTATTGGTATGCCAACAGAAACTAAAGATGAAGAAGTTATGGCATTTATCCAGGCTAAAGATGAGGTTACATTAGATGAAATGAAACTAAAAAAATATCTAAAATCACACCTAGCCAATTTTAAATTACCTAAACATATCTACTTTGTTGAAGAACTTCCTAAGAATGCAACAGGAAAAGTTTTAAAAAGAGTTTTAAAAGATGAAGTAAAAAAAGGAAAATTTACTAAATCTTGATTTACATGTATAGTTTGAGGCAGTAATTTACTGTCTTAAACTATATCATCTGTTTGTTATGTTATGATACTAGAATAACAAATTAAGTATTTAATTTGTATAGAAAATGTTGAATTGAAAAATTTCATTAGATATCATAAGGAATATGCTTGCATTACTTGATTGACTTTTTAGAAAGTTCAAATATTAAAGATAGTAAAATTTTTGAACACTTAAAATGTACAGAAATAGAAGCTAAAATTCTTCAAGAAATTACAAAAAGCTACATAAAAGGCAGTGTTGAAGTTGTTGTATTAGATACATTGATTTCAATTTTTGGCGATAAAAACTATGCTCACATAAAAGAATTACATCACATAAAAAACTTACTTGAACAAGGATGGATTACTCATGGGGCATTTGTAAACCTAAAGCTTTCTGAGGTATCTAATCTAGAGTTATTAAATTCATCCATATCTTTGAGTAATGCATTTTTAAAATTATTAGAAGATGGCTCGCTTGACATTGAGTTGCCTGAAATTACTCCATATAATGATCATTTAGAATATTTAAAAGATCAATTTTTAAGAATTGAAATGTATCAAAAACTAAATTCAAATAAGCAAAATTTAGCAGAAAATTCTGTAAATAGTTCTAGATTAAAAACAAAGTTAGAACTATTAGAATCACGTATTCAAGCAAGACTTGAAGTAAGTGAAATCCAAATTGTAGTTGAAGAAATTTTTAATGAACACAGCTTAAATCAAAAAGAACAAATTATTTTTTTAGCACTTTTAAAAGAGGAATATGCAGGAGAGTTTGAAAGCTTAAGAGATATGAATACTCTTATTAGTCTTATTAGTTTTGATGAGTATGAAAAGATACAAAACAGAGCTTTGTTAGAAGAGGGTTCAAAACTTATTGAAGAAGATATTATAGATTATGATGAAATGCTTAATGGCTTTGGAGGAGTTAGTAGAAGCTTTTTCATAAGTGAAGAGTTACTTCAAAAGATTATGCATCCTAATAAAGATAAAAAAGTAAAAAAGATAAAATTAGATATGCTTGTTAGAGAACAAGAACTTTTTGAGTTGATTGAGCCAAAAAATACTTTAGAAGATGTTGTGCTAGATTCTCAAACAAGAGAGCTTTTAAATAATTTATTAAAACAAGTAGATAGAAAAGTTATAAGATTATTAAGAGAGTGGGGGATTAAAGAAAGAAGAAGCGGGATTGATGCAAAAGTTATATTTTATGGACCTCCAGGAACAGGAAAAACAATGAGCGCACTTTCTCTTGCTAAAAGTATGAAAAAAAGAGTACTTAGTTTTGATTGTTCTAAAATTTTATCAAAATATGTAGGTGAGAGTGAACAAAATGTAAGAAAAATTTTTGATACTTACAGAGATTTGAGCCAAAAAACAAAGAGTGAACCAGTGTTACTTTTAAATGAAGCTGACCAATTTTTAAGCACAAGAGTTAGTGAAGGAGCTTCAAGTAGTGATAAAATGCATAATCAAATGCAAAATATATTTTTAGAACAAATTGAAAATTTTAGTGGAGTTTTAATAGCTACTACAAATATGTTAGATTCTATCGATCCAGCATTTTCAAGAAGATTTGATTATAAGATAGAGTTTAAGAATCCTAATTTTAAACAAAGAGTAGAACTTTGGCAAAAACTTTTGCCAGAGAGTGCAGTTTATGAGGAAAATTTCTCTATTGAGGAGTTGGCTAAATATAAATTAAGTGGTGGACAGATTAAGCTAGTGCTTAAAAACTGTGCTTTAAGGGTAGCGCTTAAAGATGAGCCAATATTTTATATGGAAGATTTCATATTAGAAATAAATAGAGAAAAAGGTGGAATGTTTGGCGAAGAAAAGTCTATGGGTTTTGTAAATACTTGATTTATATCGTTTAAATTAAGATAAATTTATTATATCATATGGCGAAGAAATTACAAACAAAAAGTAAAAATATAAATTAAAATTAAAATTATATGAATTCAGATAAAATTTAGAGTTTATTTGACTTGATAAAAATTTTATGGCATTTAATCTAAATTATTAGCAAGACTTTTATAGTTATATTGTATAATTTGAATTAAAAGTTCATACATGTAAGGATTTCATATGACTCAAATATCGCATATGGATTTTGCTCATCCCTATTTTGGAGCATTTTTCCTATTGGTTTTTGGTGTTGGTGTATTTTATGGCATTACCATCTTGGCTAGAATAGTTTCAAGAAGAATGGCAAGGCTCGATAATGAAAAGCTAAAGCTTACTATATATGAGTGTGGGCCAGAAGTTTCCAAACAACCAAATAAAATTTCTGCACATTTCTATCTATTTGCTCTTTTATTTATTTTATTTGATGTGGAGATTATATTTATGTTTCCATGGGCAGTAAATTTCAAAATTCTTGGCTGGTTTGGATTTGCTGAAATGGTTTTATTTATTTTACTTTTAGCATTAGGTTTTGTATATGCATGGAAAAAAGGAGCGCTTGAATGGCACAGCATAAAATAAATTATTTAAGTGAAGGTGGCTTACCAGTTGCCCTTACTACTGTTGATAAACTTATACAATGGGGTAGAAGTAACTCACTATGGCCTATGACATATGGACTTGCTTGTTGTGCTATTGAAATGATGGCAACTGGTGCTAGTAGATATGATTTTGATAGGTTTGGAACAATTTTTAGAGCTAGCCCTAGACAATCTGATGTATTGATCATAGCTGGAACTCTTACAAAAAAACACTCACCTTTTATGAGAAGATTATATGATCAGATGAGTGAACCAAAATGGGTTATTAGTATGGGAAGTTGTGCAAATACAGGAGGAATGTTTAACACTTATGCAACTGTACAAGGAGCTGATAGAATAATCCCTGTTGATATTTATCTACCTGGCTGTGCACCTCGTCCTGAAACTCTTCAATATGCACTTATGCTTTTACAAAAGAAAATTAGAAAAGAGAGTGCATCTAGAAAATTGAAGCCAAAAAGGTTGATATAATGAAAAATTACAGAAGTTTACTTCGCGCAAAAGTGCGAGGAATTTTTAATGGGCTTTGCTTATTAAAAAGGAGACAGTAAGATGAAAAATTACAGAAGTTTACTTCGTGCTTTAGTGCGAGGAATTTTTAATGGGCTTTGCTCATTAAAAAGGAGACAGTAAGATGAAAAATTACAGAAGTTTACTTCGTGCTTTAGTGCGAGGAATTTTTAATGGGCTTTGCTCATTAAAAAGGAGACAGTAAGATGAGAAGATATGTAGATAAAAAAAATGTACAAAAAAAACCATATTTTACAGATAGGTTTCATAAAGTTCCACACATCCCAAAAGAAGATGTAAGTGGTGATGAAATTTTTGCAAAAGATGTAGAAAGCTTAAAAGCTAATTTCAATATAAAAGAAGCTTACATTCAAAGAGGACAACTGGTTGTTTATATTGAGCCAAAAGATATAGTTGAAGTTATGACTTATCTTAGAGATAATTTAGAATATGATTTTTTAAGCGAATTAAGTGCTCTTGATTGGTTAGCTAAAAGTGGTGAGTTTGAAATCTTTTATCAAATGCTTTCAACTAGTAAACGAAAAAGAATGAGAGTTAAATACTTTATAAAAGAAAAAGATGTAATTCCTACAGTTTCTAAAGTTTATAAGAGTGCTGATTGGGCTGAGAGAGAAATGTACGATATGTTTGGCGTAAGAATTAGCGGTCACCATTACATGAAAAGAATTATAATGCCTGATGATTGGCATGACCATCCATTAAGAAAAACTTATCCTCTAACAGGTGATGAAGAAGCGCAGTGGTATGAAGTAGATAAAATCTTTGGAAAAGAGTACAGAGATATAATCGGACCAGAAGAGAGAGATCCTGCAAGAATTGTAAAAGAAAATACACATAGATTTTCAAGAATTAGACATGAAGTTCCATTTGGCCAGAAGTATAGTGAAGAAAAAGTAGAAACTGACTACCAAGAAGAGGGTGGAATTCCAATTGTGAAAAAAATGTCTAAAAAAGATAGCAAAATACTAAAAGAGAGACCATAATCATGCAAAAAGTTAATAGACTTCAACCATTTTTTGAAAATTTAGTATTTGAAAGAGACGATAATCATATGATTATCAACTTTGGTCCTCAGCATCCAAGTTCTCACGGCCAGTTGCGTCTGATTTTAGAACTTGATGGTGAACTTGTAGCAAAAGCAACTCCAGATATCGGTTATCTTCATAGAGGTTTAGAGAAGATGGCTGAAAATATGATTTACAATGAATTTATCAGTGCTACTGATAGGATGGATTATATAGCGTCAACTTCAAATAACTATGGATTTGCATTGGCAGTAGAAGAACTACTTGATTTAGATGTGCCAAGACGCGCAAAAGTTATAAGAATGATGCTTTTAGAACTATCTCGTTTAACTTCTCACCTATTTTGGCTAGCAACCCATGCTCTTGATGTTGGTGCTATGACGATTTTCTTATATGCATTTCGTGAGCGTGAGTATGCTATGGATTTGTTTGAAGATTACTGCGGTGCAAGACTTACTCACAGTGCTATAAGGATAGGTGGAGTTCCTCTTGATTTGCCTAAAGGTTGGTTAGAGAGTTTAACAAAATTCATAGAAGAAATGCCTAAAAATATAGCTGATTATGAAGGATTGCTAGATCAAAACAGAATTTGGAAAATGAGACTTGAAGAAGTCGGAGTTATTTCTCCTGAAATGGCTAAGACTTGGGCGTGTAGTGGACCTATGCTAAGAGGAAGTGGAATTGCTTGGGATATAAGAAAAGAAGAGCCTTATGAGCTTTATGATGAAGTTGAGTTTGATGTTCCAGTTAGTGATAGATGTGATAGTTACGGAAGATATAAACTTCATATGAAAGAGATGAGAGAGTCACTTAAGATTTTAAAACAATTAATCCCAATGTACAAAGAGACAAGTCCTGAGATCATGGCTCATGCTCCAAAATATATTTCAGCTCCAAAAGAGCAAATCATGACTCAAAACTATTCACTAATGCAACACTTTGTATTAGTAACTCAAGGTATGAGACCTCCAATTGGAGAAGTTTATGTGGCAACTGAATCACCAAAGGGAGAACTTGGTTTTTATATCAATTCTCAAGGAGACCCATATCCTTATAGAGTAAAGCTAAGAGCTCCAAGTTTTTGGCATACAAGTATACTTCAAGAGTTGCTAGTTGGAACTTATCTAGCTGATGTTGTAACGATAATTGGTAATGCAAATATCGTATTTGGCGAAATAGACCGTTAAGGATATATAATGCAAAGATATGATTTAAGACATTTAAAAGATGATTTTTATGACAGAATGCTAGAGATTATAGATAGTACAAGTGAAAATGAAGTATCTATTTTTATGTTTGAGATTGGTGATTTTTCACATGTACAAAGAGTCGCAGATGTTATAAGAGATGCAGGTCATGAACTAATGAATTCTTTAAAATTTAATGAAGTTGATTGGACTATTGTTGTCAAAAAAGGCTCTAAATGATTAAAAATGATTTAGTAGTCATCATAGGTTCAAGCTTAAGTTTTGATGCACCTGAACTTTTAGAAAAGATACAAAATTCTAAAATAGCTTTAATTAGTATTTTAGAAGATTTAAATTTGATGGAAAGATTAGATTTCTTTTGTAGATATGAAGCTGGAAGCGAAGAAGGAGTAATGGCTTTAATTGCAAAAGAAATTTTAAAAGATAAAAATCTTGATGGCAAAACTAAAAGTTATTTTGACGAACTAGATTATGGGTATTTGAGTGCTGAAACAAATGTAGGAGAGGAAGAGTTAGAAGATTTACATGTAATGATTAAAGAAGCTAAAAATCCACTTTTTATATTTGGGAAAGACTTATTAACCCATAAAAGAGCTTCTAATATATCAAAATTTATAAGTCTAATTCAAAAATATACTAATTTTGATATTAAATTATTAGGGGCACTTAGTAATAGTGATGATGGATTAGAAGATGTTGAAGAGTTAGAAAGCTTTGATGGCACTATTGTTTTTGAATATTTTTCAAAAGAAGATGATGTACTTTATGGCTCAACTCAATTTAGCATAGCAGCAAAACTTAAAGATAATGACAAAATTAGTTTGTGCAACAGTGATAGAAAATTTGTGCTTGATAAAAAGTTAAAAGGAACAATTGCTTTGATGCCTAGCAAAAATAAGTGCGATGCTTATAGATACAAAGCAGTAAAAATCACAAAGAGAGATACATTATGAAACTACAGAATTTTACTTCGTGCGCTTTTAAACAGAACGATTGTTTATCAATCACTTCAATTCATAAAAGTACGAGTAATTTTTGCTGGGCTTTGCTTGGTAAAAAGGAGACAATAAAATGAGCGATGTTTTGGTAACGATAGATGGTGTTCAGTGTAAGGCAAAAGAGGGTGAGTTTATCCTGAATATTGCTAGACGCAATGATATATTTATACCTGCTCTATGTTATGTTTCTAACTGTTCTCCAACACTTGCTTGTAGATTGTGTTTGGTGGAAGTTGATGGAAAAAGAGCATACTCTTGCAATGCAAAAGCAAAAGATGGTATGAATGTTATAACTAAAAGTGAAGAGATCGAAAAAGAGCGTAGAGCTATCATGGAGATTTATGATGTAAATCATCCATTGGAGTGTGGTGTATGTGATCAAAGTGGAGAGTGTGAATTACAAAACTATACATTAGAGATGGAAGTTGACTCTCAGCACTATTGCATACCTGATACTCACAGACCTACAAAAAATTGGAACTTCATTCACTATGATGCATCTTTATGTATAGTTTGTGAAAGATGTGTGACTGTTTGTAAAGATATGATTGGAGAGAGTGCTCTAAAAACTGTCAAAAGAGGTGGAGCAGCACTTGATAAAGAGTGGAAAGAAAAAACTCCAAAAGATGCATATGCAATGTGGAACAAACTACAAAAATCTATCATAGGTACAGCAAGTGGAAAAGAAGAGTTAGATTGTACAATGTGTGGTGAATGTACGGCAGTTTGTCCTGTTGGAGCATTGGTTGGAAGCGATTTTCAATATAGTGCAAATGCTTGGGAGCTTAGAAGAATACCAGCAGCAAACCCTCATACAAGTGATTGTTCTTTAATTTATTATGAAGTTAAGCACAATAGTATTGATGATACTAATGAAAAAATTTATAGAGTAACAAATGATTATCATTTTTCTCCAATACATGCTGGTATTAGATATGGATATGATTTTGAAAATAGAGTTGAATCAAAAGATGAAGAAGCATTTGAAAAAATAGTAGATGCTATGAAAAACAAGGTAGATACTATTGAATTTAAAAGTTATATAACAAACGAAGAAGCTTTGATATTGCAAAAATTAAAAGAAAAGTTTGGTTATAAACTTTATAATCCAGATGCTTTGGCTTTTCAAAAGTTCTTATATAACTTTAGTAAAACAAGTGGACAATCTTTGTATAGTGGGGATTTGAAAAAAATTCAAGAAAGCAATTTTATAGTTTGTTTAGGAACTGCCCTTAAGAGTGATAGCCCAGTTACTGGCTATATGGTAAATAATGCCCTTACTATGAATAAAGGAGCGGGACTTTATTTTCATCCAATTGGCGATAAAGTAGTACAAGGATATTCAAAAAACTTTCTTACTTTTGAACATAAAGTTGGTTATGAAGAGGATATCTTATACTTTTTACTTGATCTTTTTGGAAAAGATTTGCCACCTGAAATTGCATATTGTCAAGAGACTTTTCATAGTGTTGAAAGAAGAGTTGTAACTAAAAAAATTCAAGAGATAAAAGATGTAATTGTAAATGAAGATGGTGAAGAAAAAGCAGTTGCTAAAGTAGTCAAAAATAAAGTTAAAGAAGTCATAGAAATAGAAAAAAATATACTTGAAGATATAATTGGTCTTGGAGATGATTTTGATGAGAAGTTAGAAAAGTTACTTGAGAAGAAAGATAAATTCACTCTAATTGCAGGTCCAGATTTGTATTTTAATACTAAAAGCGAAAACATAGCAAGGATATTGGGTCTTATACAAAAATATACAGATTTTGATGTTGTTATAATTCCTAGTAAAACAAATACATTGGGTGTATCTTTGATATGTGATTTGGATGAAGAAAAGGGTGAATATAGTATTGGTTATAACAAAAAAGCAGATATTACTTTAAGTTCTTTAGGGAAAGGCGATTTAGATATGCCAGCTCTTAATCAACAAGAAGGAACATTTACATCTATGAATAAAAGAGTGGTTCCAACAAATGCTGCACTTCCTTATAATGGATATACCTTAAATGATATTGCAAATGCTTTAGGACTAGAAGCAGAATATACGATAGATTATACACCAAAGCTTCCTTTAGATAAAGGTTTCAAGGCAATTGATTTTGATGATTTACCAAATGAATTTGCCAATGATGGTACAGAAAATAGAGGATATCTGATTGAACCAAAAGAGGTAGAATGTGATAATGAGGTAAAAAGAGCAAGTGATGTAGAAGAAATGTTATCTCCAATGTACCTTGCAAATCCTGTCCATCAGTGTAATGTTTTTACCAATGTTGCACATCAGCTAAATGAAGCTGGAGCTTTATATGCATCAAGTGATTTTTTAGAAAAGAGAAATTTAAAAGATGGTGATATGGTCAAAATAGAAAATGAGGCTGGAGCTAACTTAGTAGTCAGAGTTAAGTTAGACAACACAATAAGTGGTGATATTCCTTATCTTCCAACATTTGATACTAAAATTAATGCAGCACAATTCTTCCCTAGTGGATATAGATTCTCTAGTGTTAGCATAAAAGGTGTGTAATTATGGATGTAGCAATTATTATTGAAACAGTTATAAAGGCTATTATAGTTCTTGCAGTTGTTGCTGGTATGGCAGCATTTGCAACTTTTATAGAGCGTAAAGTTTTAGCTTTTATGCAAAGAAGACTTGGGCCTATGCATGTAGGACCTCATGGTATTTTACAGTTAGCAGCAGATGGTATAAAGCTTTTTACAAAAGAAGATATCGTACCTCAAAATGCTGTACAGCCAATATTTAAAATAGCGCCTGTAATTGCACCAGCTTGTGCATTTACAGCAATGGCAGCAGTTCCATTTTTCCCAGAATTTACTGTTTTTGGATATACAGTTACTCCAATAATTTCAGATATCAATATAGGTATTCTTTTTGTAATGGGAGTTGCAAGTGCTGGTATGTACGCACCACTATTAGCTGGTATGAGTAGTACTAATAAATGGGCATTATTAGGAGCTGCTAGAACTGTTATACAAATGCTTTCATTTGAAGTAGTATCAGGATTATCTTTATTAGCACCGATTATGATGATAGGTTCGCTTTCACTTATAGATATAAATGATTATCAAATTGGGGGAATTGGCTCATGGCTAATTTGGTCTCAACCACTTGCATTTTTACTTTTTGTGATTGCTGGATTTGCTGAGACTAATAGAACTCCATTTGATTTGATAGAATATGAAGCTGAAATTGTTTCAGGATATGCAACTGATTATAGTGGTATGAGATGGGGATTGTTTTTTGTTGGTGAGTATGCAAATATGATTACAGTGTCATTTTTAGTAAGTATTGTTTTTCTTGGCGGATATAATCCTCTTTGGATAATTCCAGGAGGAATTATGATACTTCTTAAGATATCTGCTTTTATATTTTTATTTTTATGGGTAAGAGCAGCTTGGCCTCATGTGAGACCTGATCAAATGATGTGGTTATGTTGGAAAGTTTTAATGCCTTTAGCATTACTAAACATCCTAATCACTGGCATAGCATTAATTTAGGGAGAGAGATATGGGTTTAGAAGAATTTTCAAGAAGAGATGCATTGCCTGGATATATCTTTTACAATAGTGAAGAAAAACCAAAAAATGGTTGGGAAAGTTTTAAAAGGGTAGTTAAGCGAGCTATCAAAGGGGAATTGTTTGTTGGTCTTTGGATTGTTTTTAGAGAGATGATTAAAAAGGGCAATACTCATACAGTTCAGTACCCTATGGAAAAATTAGCAATGGGTCCGAGATACAGAGCTATTCATAAGCTTTTACGTTTGATGGAAAGTGGACATGAAAGATGTATTGGATGTGGGTTATGTGAAAAGATATGTATTGCTAATTGTATTAGAATGGATACTAGAATTGATGAAAACTCTAGAAAAGAAGTAACAGAATATACAATAAACTTTGGTAGATGTATATTTTGCGGGTATTGTGCTGAAGTTTGTCCAGAACTTGCAATTGTTCATAGTGCAGATTATGAGCATGCGAGTGAGCAAAGAGCACATTTTGGATTAAAAGAGGATATGCTCACACCTTTAGATGAGTTCAAGGCAAATAAACAAAAAGAGTTTAAAGGTTTTGGTGCATTAAGCGATAATGCTGACTCTTTTGTTAAAAAAACACCATTAGCGTATTGAGGTCACTATGTTTGAATTAATAGCATTTTACACATTTGCAATACTTACAATTACTATGTTTAGTATTGTAGTATTAAGTAAAAATGCACTCTATTCGATGAGTGCATTAGCAGGAGGGATGATTTTTATATCAGGTTTCTTTTTCCTTCTCGGGGCAGAATTTTTAGGAGTTGTACAAATCATAGTTTATTCAGGTGCGGTTATGGCAATTTATGCATTTGGTATGATGTTTTTTGATACAACAAGAGATGTAAAAGAAGAGGTAAGTAACAAAAAGATTTTATATACACTATCTACTCTCTCAGCCATATTAATTGTAATAATCTTTAGTGCTCCAGTTGTATCTTCTAATATTGAAGCTCTTTATCCTTCAAATATGCAAGGAGTTGGAAATATACAAATGGTAGGGCTTGTACTGTTTACTAAATATCTGATTCCATTTGAATTAGCAGCAGTAATGCTTTTAGTTGCTATGATATCTGGTATTTTACTTGTTAGTAAGAGAATGGATGTAAACCTCACTGAAGAAGAGCATAGCGAAGTTGAAGGAGAGATTGTATGATAACTATAACACACTATTTAGTACTATCAGGAATCCTATTTGCAATCGGATTAGTTGGTGTTATGAAAAGGAAAAACTTGTTAATGCTTTTCTTTTCAACTGAAATTTTGTTAAATGCGGTCAATGTAGGATTTGCTGCAGTTTCTAAATATTATGGAGACTTAAGTGGGCAAATGTTTGCATTTTTTATAATAGCAGTTGCAGCTAGTGAAGTTGCAGTTGGGCTTGGTTTGTTAGTTCTTTGGTATAAAAAGACTGGATATACAAACTTAGATTCTTTAGAAATAATGAAGGGGTAAGTGCATGGAAAAATATTTATATATGGCACTTTTTGCACCACTTGTAGGTTCTCTTGTTGCTTTGCTTTTTGCGCAATCACCAAAAAATTATTTTACGGGAATTTTTACATCTGTTTTTATTTTTATATCATTTGTAAGTTCAATGGTATTGTTAAATTATGTAGGTGAAGATGTTGTTGTACATGTAAAGATGATGGATTGGATTAGTGCTGGAAATTTATCAATTCCATTTGGATTTATTGTTGATCAAGTTTCAGTAATAATGATGGTTACAGTTACTTTAGTTTCTACAGTAGTTCATGTCTATTCAATTGGTTATATGGAACATGACAAAAGTTTTAATAGATTTTTCTCTTGGCTATCAGCATTCGTTTTTTCTATGTTGATTTTGGTTATGAGCGACAATTTTATAGGACTATTTATAGGATGGGAAGGTGTTGGTCTTTGTTCATGGGGATTAATTGGTTTCTGGTATCATAAACATAGTGCATCTTGGGCAGCAAATGAAGCGTTTATTATGAATAGAATTGCAGACCTTGGTATGTTGATGGGTCTATTTTTGATTTATTGGAACATAGGCTCACTCCAATATGATATAGTTTTTGCAAATATTGTAAATCTAAATCCTTCAGTAGTTACTTGGATTGGAATTTTCTTATTTATTGGAGCTATGGGTAAATCAGCTCAATTTCCAATGCATACATGGCTAGCAGATGCGATGGAAGGTCCTACTCCTGTTTCAGCTTTGATTCATGCGGCTACTATGGTTACAGCTGGTGTTTATTTGGTAGTTAGAGCTAGTGAAATTTATACACTAATTCCAGATGTTGGATTTTTTATTGCAAGTCTAGGAGCTTTCGTAGCAGTTTTTGCAGCTTCAATGGCACTAGTAAATAGAGATTTAAAAAGAATTATTGCTTATTCAACTTTATCCCAACTTGGTTATATGTTTGTAGCTGGTGGATTAGGAGCTTATTGGATAGCACTGTTTCATTTAATGACTCATGCATTTTTTAAATCACTTCTTTTCTTGGGTGCTGGAAATGTAATGCATGCTATGGATGATGAATTGGATATTAAAAAAATGGGTGGTTTATATAGTGCGATGAAGCCAACAGCAATACTTATGAGTATAGCTTCGGTTGCTCTTTGTGGTATTTATCCGTTTGCCGGATATTTTAGTAAAGATAAAATTTTAGAAGTAGCGTTTGATCAAGGTGCTTACTTTCTATGGTTTGCACTATTTATTGGTGCAGGACTTACTGCATTTTATAGTTTTAGACTTATAATGCTTGTATTTTTTGGAGAAAAAGTTCATAAAAAACTTGGTTTTCACCCTCATGAAGCAAAACCTTTTGTTATTTATGCTCTAACACCTTTGGCATTACTCTCAATTGTTGCTGGTTTCTTTGAGCATTCATTTCATGAGTTTACTACAGAACTTTTAAGAAATTATGAATTTACTCTAGACCATAGTGTTGGACTTGTACTTATTTTGGCCACATCTGCAATAGCAATAAGTGGTATTTTATTTGCTATTTACAAGTACAAAATAGGGGGATTTAGTGAAAAAATTGAAAATTGGGGTATATATAAATTGTTAAAAAATCAGTATTACATACCTAAGTTTTATGAAGTTGCTATTATGATACCTTTTACAAATTTATCAAAGTTTTTATGGAAAAATTTAGACTTAAAAGTAGTAGATGCTACTGTCGATGCAATAGCAGGTATTATATATGGCACAGGTAAAAAAGCAAGAAAGGTTCACACTGGTAATCTTTCAGTTATGCTAAGATGGATGGTAGCAGGAGTTGTAGTACTTCTTCTTCTAGCAATTTTTTATAGACCAATGGTATAGGGGATTAGACATGGAACATATTTTATCATTAATTATATTTTTTCCTCTACTTGCAGGAATTTTAGGATTTTTTGTTAGCAAAGATAGCATAAGAGTTTATGGTATCACTGTTGCTGCTTTAGAGTTTTCCCTTACTATTGCTTTATGGTTGGCATTTGATCCAAATATCGCTGGATTCCAATTTGTTGAAAACATGACTTTAATATCTCATTTTGGTATGAGTTATCACTTAGGTGTTGATGGTATATCTTTGTTTTTAGTAATTTTAAGTACATTTATGACTTTGGTTGCACTTATTGGACTTAGTATAAAAAAAGATGCTAAAAATTTGATTATATCTGTTTTATATCTTGAAATGACTATGGTAGGAGTATTTTTAAGTCTAGATGTGATCTTGTTTTATCTGTTTTGGGAATTTTCACTTGTACCAATGCTATATATAATTGGTGCATGGGGAAGTGATAGAAGAATTTATGCAGCAATAAAGTTTTTCTTATATACATTTGCTGGTTCAGTTTTGATGTTAGTTGGTATCTTGTATATGGGGTATTTATATCATCAAACAACAGGAGTTTGGAGCTTTTCAATTCCAGACTGGCAGCTTTTAGTTCTTCCATTTAATTTACAGTTGTGGTTGTTTGGAGCATTTTTCCTAGCATTTGCTATTAAAGTTCCTATGTTTCCATTTCATACATGGTTACCTTATGCGCACGGACAAGCACCAACAATTGGTTCAGTTATATTAGCAGCTGTGCTTTTAAAAATGGGTACATATGGTATGATTAGATTTTTGCTACCACTTTTCCCTGATGCTACTATATACTTTTTGATGCCAGTTGCAGTTACAGCTATCATCATGGTTATTTATGCGGCAATGGTTGCTTATGCTCAAGAAGACATGAAGCAAGTCATCGCATACAGTTCAATCTCTCACATGGGTATTATCATACTTGGAACTTTTGCACTAAATGCAGAAGGAATCACTGGTTCAATCTTCTTAATGATAAGCCATGGTATTGTTAGTGGGGCGCTGTTTATGTTAGTTGGTGTGATTTATGATAGACGCCACACTAAAATGATGAGTGAATTTGGTGGATTAGCACACTCTATGCCAACTTTTGCAACAATTTATGGGATTATGTTAATGGCTTCAGTTGGTCTTCCTTTGACTATAGGATTTGTTGGAGAGTTTTTATCATTAATGGGATTTTATAGAGTAAATTGGCTCATGACAGCATTTGCAGGAACTGGTATAATCTTAGGAGCAGTTTATATGCTTACTCTTTTTAAGCGTTCATTTTTTGGAGTTATAACAAAAGAGGAGAATAAAACATTAAAAGATGTAAGAGGAAGAGAATTAGCAGCTCTTATACCATTGGTAGTTTTGGTTGTCTTACTAGGTGTGTATCCAAAACCTTTACTCAATCCAATTGATGCTAGCGTTAAAAAAATGATTGTATTGATGCAGAAAAAAGTTTTAAGCCCTGAGGCTAAAGAATTTATTATAAGAGTAAATAGCATCAAAGGAGGTGAGTAATGTTAGAACCTATTTCAATCAGTTTAGGAAGCTTAAATATAACATCATTACTTCCTATGGCAATTACAGTTTTTGGAGCTCTTAGTATCATAGTAATTGATTTGATGACTAAAAATTTATCAAGAAGTTTTTATACAATTATAACTGTAATTTTTATACTTTTATCAATAGGTGCAGTTTTAGGATTTAGTGGCCCAGATAGAGGATTTTTTGATGTTGTCTTAGTTGATGGAATTTCAATTTTAACTCAAATTATTATTTTATTAACTTCTGCGCTTTTTGTTCCGTTGGCACTTGGTGGAAAACGTTTTCAAGAATTTGCAATGGCAGAGTTTTACGCATTGTTTTTATTTATGGTAACAGGCTTTATGTTTATGGTAGCAAGTGATAATCTAATTCTTATTTTTATAGGATTAGAAACTGCTTCTCTTGCACTTTACACAATGATTGCTATGCATAACCGTGCAAAGGCTCATGAAGCTGCTATTAAGTACTTTACTATGGGAGCACTAGCAGCTGGATTTTTTGTAATGAGCTCTTTAATTTTTTATGCATTAACAGGAAGCGTAGAGATTCACCAAATTGCAACAGCACTTCAAGCAAGAGGATTTGAACCACTTGTTGGTGTATTGGCAGCAACAGTTTTTATGCTAGCAGCACTTGGTTTTAAACTATCAATTGTTCCATTTCACACTTGGACTCCTGATGTTTATGAAGGAAGTAGTGCAGCACTTGCTGGTTACATGTCAGTTGTTCCAAAAATTGCTGGTTTTATAGTAGCTATGAGATTATTTGAAATGCTAATAGATTCAGGCATTATTTGGTTAGAAAATATTTTATATATCGCTGTTATTGTAACAATGACATTTGGTAATGTAGTTGCTTTAGTTCAAGAAGATGTTAAAAGAATGTTGGCTTTTTCTTCAATCGCTCATGCAGGTTTTGTATTAGCTGCTATTCTTATAGGAACTACAGAGTCAAATTCAGCTCTATTTTTATATTGGATGTTATTTATGTTTACAAACCTCGGAGCATTTACAATGCTTTGGGCTACAAGAACTAGAAAAAATTTATGGGATGAGAGATATCAGCACCCATTTACAAAGTTTTCTGGTATGATAAAAGTAAATCCAGTAAATGCTGTAGTTATGGGAATTTTTATGTTTGCACTAGCTGGTATGCCACCTTTTTCAGTTTTTTGGGGAAAACTATATCTTATGAGTACAGCAGTAAATAGCGGATATGTTATTTTAGCTGTTATTATGGCATTAAATAGTGCGATAGCAGTTTATTACTATATGAAATTGATTGTTTATATGTTTTTAAAAGATCCAGTTAGTGATGATGGAAGTATATACTCTTCAAACGCATCACCAACTCTAAAAGTAATTATAGGATTTGCAGTTGCAGCAACTGCATTGTCTTCTATACTAGTAGAGCCACTTTTAGATATCATAACTAAATATGTTAGTATGAGTGGTTTTTAATTGATTTAAGCTATGAGAGATTTAATCTCTTATAGCTTTTCTTTTGTAATATCAAATTTTGATATAATACTCCCATGAAAAAAATATTTATATATATACTCATCATTACATCGCAATTATACTCTTTAAATGTATCTTTAAATAGTGCTTTGGAAGAGGGAACATCTTATTCTCTTTTACATGTAGAAGACAATGAACCAATTTTTTGTGAAGAAATTCCAAAAGAATTAGGAAAGTCAGTTTATCTTTGTAAATTTGATAAGATTGTAAAAACTCCATTAAAACCTAAAGTAATGAAGTTAGTTGATATAGATTTTTTAGAAAAAGAAAAAGAATTTTTTATACGCATTTCTCCTAAAGTAGAATCGAAACTTATTGCAGTCAAAGAGAAGTTATATGAAGAAAAAGAGATTGGTATAAAAAATGAAAAACCAAAATATAAACATTGGATGGTATTGCTTTATGAAAAAAGCCCATTTGTACAAAAAAAGGTAAATGATGGTATAAATTTTCCTATAATGTTTCCAAAAAATGAAAAACCATATGTTGGTGCTCTTGATTTAAATGGTGCTCCAATTTCTTATGTTCAAAGCAAAGATATACGCTTGTATATTGATTTAAAAAAAGCTTATGAAAATAATAAATATGACAATGTTATAGACGATAGTTTAGAAATTACAGAAAAATATCCCAATAGTATATTTAAAAGTGAATTACTTTTATATCGCTTAAGAGCTATTGATAAAGGTTTAGAAGAAAATAATCCTAGAGTTGCAAATAAGTATGATTACAATACAATAACACAAGAAGGAAAAGCTTGGATTAAAGCATTTCCTTCTGATAATAATATTCCAGAAGTTCTAATGCTAATTTCAAAAGCCTATCTTAATATGGGATTTAAGGCTGATGCAAACTATTTTTTAGATATTTTAGTTAGTGAACATAAAGATAGTTCTTTTACTAAAAAAGCTATATTGATTTTTGCTGATTCTTTGTACAATTCAAGACAACAAGATAAAGCGATAAAACTTTATAAAGAGGTTTTATACTCAGCAAGAGATTTAGATGTGGCAGCAAGTGCAGCTATTAGGCTTAGTGAAAAGGAATTAGACAGAAAGAAAAAACAAAGTGCTAGAGAGTATCTCATAAAAGTTTTAGATGCTAATGAAGAATATTTACTCAAAGATAGAACTGCTTCATACGAATTAGCAAAAAAATTAGCTCAAAATAGCTTGTATGATGTAGCGGCAAAAGTTGCAGATGTATTGCTAAAAGGATTAAAAAAACATGATGAAAATGCAGAAGCATTACTAAAAGATAGTGGAATTTGGCATGCAAAAGCAAACGACATTGATACAGCCTATAATCAATTACAAAAATACCTAAAAGAGTATAAAAATGGTGATTTTATTGATGTTGTACAGAGTGCACTTGATGAACTATTTTTTGAGCTAAATGAAACAAATGAGACAAAATTAGCAAAATACTATGATACATTAATCCAAAAATATAAAAATAAAATTGGAGATAGAGCAGTTGTAGAAAAAGCAAAATTACTCTTATCTCAAAAAAGATACAAAGATGTTTTAAAGATGGAAAAATCTTTAAAATATGCTCTTGATGATAAAAACAGTACAAAAACACCAAAGCTTGTACAAGATGCAGTGTATTTTTTAGTAAGAGATAATTTAAAAAATGATGAATGCATCGATGCTGTTGGTTATATAGAAAGATATAAGATAGGCTATAAAGATTTAGATAATAACAAGTTATTTGATTGTTTTATAAGAACATCAAGATATAAAAAAGCACAAGATTTAAGTCTAAGCTTTTTAAAAGAGCAGGATTTGAAAAAAAGATTGGTATGGTTAGAAAACTATGCTTTGAGTCAATTTAAGCTATCAAATTACGAAAAAGTAGTTGAAATTGGACGTGATGTTCAAAAACTAGCAACTACTCTTAAAATGAAGCCTAAAAGAGATACTTACATGTATATGTTTTTATCATTTATGAAATTAAACAAATTTGATAATGCTATAAAAATAGCAAATGAAGTAGATAAAAATTTTAAAGATAGTTTGAAAAATGCTGATATGTTTATGGAAATTGTAAAAAGAGCAAGTGATGATAGAAATGATTTGTTACTTGAGACATATGCAAAAAAAGTTTTAGCTCTACAAAATAAGTACAAAAGTTATGTTTATACTCCAATGGTAGAATTTGCTCTCATAGGATCTTTAGAGAGATTGTTAAAACTTGATGAAGCATATAAGATTGCAAGTCAATTAGTAAAAAAAGAATTAGATCAAAAGGATTTAGTAAGGGCTTTTTATATCGCCGGAGAATTAGCATTGAAAATCAAAAACAATGAAGATGCGAAGAAATTCTTTCAAGAGTGTATAGATATAAAAATTCAAAGCTCTTGGAAAGATATTTGTGAGCAGAATTTAAAACTACTTTAGTATAAAGTAATTTAATCCTGCCATTAGTTTGATTTTTTCTTCTTGTATAAAAATTTGACTTTTTAGAACAGATACTTTGGTTTTAGCGCTAGAAAGATTTGCAATTGAGCGACTTAATTCATCTGCACTTGAGAGTTGGTTATCGAATCTTCCTTGAATTAATTTGTTATATTCTTTTTGAGCTTTAAACTCCATATTTGCACTTTTTAATTTTAATTTTAGTGCTTCAAGAGTTAAAAAACTATTTTCTATTTCAGTTTTTACACGATTTTTATAATCTTCTAGTGTTGTTGTTGCTGAAAGTGTTTTATATCTAGATGCTTCATACTGCTTTTTGTCAGTATAGCCATTAAAAATATTCCAAGATATATTAGTTGTAATATAACTTTGGTCTGCATTACTAAAGCCATTGCCATTTAAAGATAAAGTATCACCTTGTTTTTTTAATTCTCCTACTAATGCTAGCTTTGGATAAAAACGACTTTTTGCTAGATTTTCATCTTCTTTGTTTACTTCTAAGGCATATTTTAATGCTCTAATGTCTTCTCTATTTTTTAAAGCAGTTGAAACTATATCATCTTTATTTAAAGCGCTAGATTTTTCATCTTTAAACTCAATATATGATATTTGTTTATTTAAAAGGTAGCTAAGTTGGTTTAAATAAGCATTTTTTTGATTTTTTGTATCAGTAATGTCAGCTTCAATTTCATACTTTTTAGCCTCTATATTGTACAAATCAGCCAGTGGAATCATGCCATTATCATAAAATCCTTTTGCTTTATTGTAAGCACTAATAATTGCTTTTTTTGCTTCTATTTTAGCATTTAAGGTTTTTTCTAGCGAATAAATTGCTCCAAAAAGTTCTGTTGCTCTTAGATACAAATTCCTTTTCAAATCAAGAACTTTTAGGGAAGTTTGCTTGTACATAAGGTTTGATTTTTTTATTTCACTGCTTATTGCATATCCTGTAAATATTGGATATGTCAGCTTTAGTGAGCCTGTAAAATTTTGTTTTGTGCCAAACGGAAATGTTGAATTCAAAAAGTTTACAGTTGGCTCATCCTTTAGCCAAGCAGCATTTAAACTCAATTCAATATCTGGAAGATTTTCTCCCTTTTTTGATTCAAAGATTAGCTTTGCAGATTTTTCAAGTTCTTTCGCACTTTTTAACTGTAAAGAGTTATCTAAGTCATTTAGAATTTCTTGATATGTTTGAGCGTAAATTAAGATTGGTAATATTAAAAAGAAAAGTTTTTTCATGATAATTCCTTAGATTTTTTTGTTTTTACAAATAATAGCATGACAAAGATTGATCCAAAAACACCCCAATATCCAGCATGCATAAATGTATTATAAAAGCCATAGTTATAACTCATAAAAGTTTCATAATTCATAAATATAGCTTTGATTTGGTCCAAACTAGTACCAAGATAATTTTTCATGCTAAATAGATAGTTTTGTATATAAGAAATATTTTGTAATTCTTCCATTCGTAAAAAATTTAAATTTTTAAAATACTCCATATTATTAGTTGCAAGTGCTGTACCAAAACTTCCACCAACAAATCTAAAGTAATCCATGAGTACAATTGCAAGTTCACTTTTATTTGATGGTGCATTTTGAAGAAGTAAAACAGTAACAGGAGCAAAAAACAATCCCATTCCAATACCAAATGGAATAGTCAAAAGCATAGCCTGATTAAGAGGTGTATAATAATTTAAAGTAGGCAAGAAAATTATGGAAGTTAGTACATAAACGATTGAAGCAATTAGTACAGTTTGTTTTGCGCCTATTTTATCTGCTAGCATTCCTGCAAGCGGTGAAAAGATACCAATAAAAACAGCAAAAGCAAAAACTGCAATTCCTGCATCTAAAGTTGGTAGCATTTTTATATGCTCATAATATATTGGTAAGAGATAAAAGTATTGATACATTGAAAAACCAAGGATAAAAAAGTATATCATTATGCCATTTGTGAATGTAAAATTTTTAAATAAAGAAAAATCAATCAGCATATATTTTGAGTATAATTCGCTTAGTATATAAACCAAAAAAGAGATTATACAAACAAATAGTAATGCACCAATAAATGAGTTATTAAACCATCCCATTTGCTGGCCACGGCTAAGCATAATTAAAAGTGAAACTGTTGCAAGGGATAGTAGAAAAAAGCTTACAAAATTAAATTTTAATTTTTCAAAAAGACTATCTTTTGGAAGATATATGATGCTTGAAATAATCAGCAAAAGACCAACTGGAACATTTATAAAAAATACCATTCTCCAGTTATAATACTCAGTTAGATATCCCCCGATCGTAGGACCTAAAGCTGGTGCAAAACTAACACCAAGACCATATATTCCCATAGCAAGTCCTTTTTTATCAGGAGGGAAATAGCTAAAAATCATAACATGGCTAGTAACCATGATAAGGGCTTCACCAAATCCTTGAATGACACGAAAGATTATAATTTCTTCAAGAGCTGATGATAAACCACAAAAAAGTGAAGCTGCAGTAAATAAGGATATCCCTAAAATAAAGATAGCTTTAGAACCAAATCTTTTGATTAAATATTCTGTGATCAAAAGAGCAATGGCAGCAGCTACCATATAGCTTGTGATTATCCACTGTACACCATACATGTCAGTTGATAGTGGACCAGTTAATTTTGGAACAATTACATCAACAACAGTTGTATCTAAAATTGCCATAAAAGCACCAGTCATTACAATGATGCTAAATATTGCTCTTTCTTTTGATGTAATATCCCAAGGATTAGACATTCTTAGTCCCTTTTAATAGCAACAGTTGCACCCATACCAGCAAGAAGACCTTTTGTGCTATCAAGTTTGATTCTAATAGCAAATCTTTGATCTAGTTTTGTAAACTCTCCACTTGCAATATCTCTTGGAACTAAACTAAAAGTTGATGCTGATGTAGGTGAAATTGATTCTACTGTTCCTTTATAAGTTTTATCTTCTATGGCATCTACTTTTATGCTAACTTCATTTCCCTTTTTTATTCCATGCATTTTCTTTTCTGAAAGCAATACTTCACAATAAAGTGAATTTGGATCAGCTAGTGCATATATAGGTGATCCTTCTTTTACTATTCTAGGAGCTGAAGTAAATTTTTTAGCAATAATTCCATCAAAAGGTGCATAAAGCTTGGTATATTCTATTTTATTGTTTATATCTTCAAGAGATTTTAGTTGTAAATTTAGATTTTCTTTTTGAGCCTGTATGCTTGCTTCTAGTTCTTTTATCTCTTTTTTATTTATCTTTGTTAATTCATATGCTTTTTTTGCTTTTTTTATGTTGTTGTCTAATTCATCTATATTTTTTTCCATAGCTTTTATTTGATTACTAAGTACTTCGTGATTTGTTTTTATATTTTCATATTTTATGGATGCTATTAGGTTTTGGCTTAGCATATTTTTGTATCTTTTAAGATCTAATGTCAATTGTTTTAATTGTACTTTTGAAGCTTTGATTTTTGAGATTAAAGATTCTTTTTTAGTTTGAATTGCATTAATATCAATTTTTGCTATTTCATTTTGCAATTCTAAGCTTTTTTCTAAACGGTCTTTTTTAAGCTCTAATGCCTCGATAGATTTTTTTAAACTGTTTATTGAAAATAGGATTTTTTCTTGTGCAATTTTTAAATCTTTTTCATCAATTTTAGCTAAGAGTTCACCTTTTTTAACTTCTTGATTTTCAAGTTTTTTCACATCGATGACTTTACCAGAAACTTTAAAGCTTAAAATCGAAATATTATCACTCTTTATAAAAGCAGCATCACTAACAGCATTAATGGCGCGGTAACTAAGATAAGAGTATCCCATATAAGAAAAAAGTATTATTAAACCTAAAATTATAAAAGTTCCTATACGCTTAGACATCTGCTTTCCTTATGAATTAAATTCACTAGAATGATATCTTATTCATTATTAAGAAATTCTGATGTAATATGTTAAATCGTTTATTTGATGTGGAGTTTTGGATGAAAGAAATTATGAAGCATAAAGTTCTTGAAACTAAAAAAAATTTAGTTCTTCAAGAAATTTCTAAAATCTTTGAAGAAGAGGGATTTTCAAGTGTAAAGATGCAAGATATTGCAAATAAATTAAGTATGTCAGTTGGAGCACTTTATAAGCTTTTTAGTTCAAAAGAGGAGCTTTATTATGAATATATAGCATATCAAATTAATCTTTTTTATGATTTGTTAGTTCAAAAAAATACAAATATATCAGATGCAAAAGAGTCACTAGAAATTTATACTAAATTAAAATTTGAAATGTTTAAAGCCAAAAGAAAAGCTATTGAAGACCCTGTGATTGCTGATCCGCTCTTTTTCTTTAAAATGAACACCAAACAAAATAATCCTGCAAAACCAATCTTTGAGTATCTTGCAAATCTTTTTGAACTGTTTGATAAAAAAGAGCCATTAAAAGAAAAAAACTATATGAAACTTGCTTATCTTTTTAATGCCTATACCATGGGCTATATTGAGTATTGGGTAAATTTTGATGAAGATTTAGAAGATGCTTCTTTGGCTATACAAAACTTTTTAGAAGGCTTTAAACTGACTTAAAATCTCCTTTAAAGTTCCTTTGAAATGTTCTTTAAATTGTGTTTGGTTGAAAGTCTTTTGTCTTTTTGCTAGTTGAGCTGTATGGATTGAAATTTGCTCTATAAGTTCTTTTTTACTAAGCTTTCCATCTAAAAAATCTAAAGTTTCTTTTATACCTATGGCTTTCATTGGGTTTGGTTGTCTTGTGTATTTTTTCTCTAAAAAAACAATTTCATCAATTAGACCATTTTGTACCATAAGCTCAGTTCTTTTGTATATCTTATCTCTTAAAATTTCTTTTGGGATATCAATTTCAAAAAGCTCTATTTCTTTTATAATAGGTTGTTTTTGATTTTTTTGAAAATAAACAGTGGGAATTTGTTGTGTTTCATAAAAAATTTCAAGCCATTTTTCTATTCTATATGAATCATTTTTATCTATTTTTTCTGCATAAACTTTATCAAATTCTTTTATGATTTCATATCCATTTTTTAAATTTTCTTTTACTTGCATTTTTGTTTTTTTTGAAATACTAGGTTTTGGACTAATACCATCTAGCATAGATTTTAGATAAAAACTAGTTCCTCCTACAATGATGAGGTTTTTGTTTTGATTTAGGCTCTCTTTTTTTGCTTTTTTGTAGAGTTCAAAAAACAAAGTTACATTAAAAGGCTCGTCCACTCTTATTTCATCTATCCCAAAATGAGGAATATTTCCTCTTTCTTCTTTGGTTGGTTTTGCTGATACTATATCGATTTCTTTATAGATACTAAGAGAATCAAGTGAGAGGATATTTGCATTTAATTGATTTGCTAAATTTATGCTAAGAGCAGTCTTACCCGATGCAGTTGGTCCTAAAATAGCAATCTCTCTCAAAATTATCCTTTGGTTTTAAGGGGTCAGGGCTAAACTTTAAACTTTTATTTAAAAAAGTTTAAAGTTTAGCCCTGACCCCTGTTTGTTTTTGCAATTATAACATCTTTAAAGCTATTTTTAGTAAAATAAAACAAAATTTACTTATAGGAATAATTTTGCAAAATTTTTTTAAAGTTTTAAAAGATATAAATGAACTTATTATGTTTAAGCATTCTGTGTTTTCATTGCCTTTTATTTTCATTGCCATGATTGTAGCTTCAGTAGAAGAAAATGGTTCAGTTTGGTTTGGCTCGAAACTTTTGTTATTAGGATTGCTAGCTGCAATTAGTGCTAGAAATTTTGCAATGGCGTTTAATAGATATGCTGATAGAGATATAGATAAATTAAATCCAAGAACAGCTTCAAGACCTAGTGTAGATGGAAGAGTTGGAAAAGATAATCTTATATTATTTATAGCAATAAATGCTTTGGTTTTTGTTATAGTTGCTTATATGATAAACTCTCTTGCTTTTTGGCTAAGTTTTCCAATTTTAGTAATCCTAGGAGGATACTCTATATTTAAAAGATTTTCGTCATATGCTCATTTGGTTCTAGGTCTTTCTTTAGGACTTGCTCCTGTTGCTGGAGTAGTTGCGATAAAAGAAGGTATAACTCTTTGGTCATTGCTACTTTCTTTAGGAGTTATGTTTTGGGTAGCTGGTTTTGATTTGCTCTATTCTTTGCAAGATATGGAGTATGATAAATCAAAAGGTCTTTACTCAATTCCTTCAGTGTATGGTAAAGAAGCAACTTTTTTTATATCTAAACTTTTTCATGCACTAACAGTTATATTTTGGTTTTTGTTTTGTATGGCTTCCAATCTAGGATTTTTTGCTTATCTCGGAGTTTTGATAAGTGCAGTCATACTGTTTTTTGAACATAAAATTGTTTTAAAGGATTTTAGCAAGATTGATAGAGCATTTTTTACATTAAATGGATATTTAGGCATAATGTTCTTTTTTATGATTTTAATCGATAGGATATCTTGATGGAAAATGTTCGCTATGTAAATGCTCCTCTTAGTTTGATTTATGATGAAAATATAAATGAAGATTATAAAAGGGAGTTTGACTCACTCTCAGGAAGTGATGATGATAGCGTAGGAGAATGGCTAAGACTTGCAAAAGCAAGAGGTGAAACAAATGAAAGTGATCAAGTTTTACTTACTTTAGTATTGGAACTTCATAGAAAAATTGATAGTTTAAATGCCTATATAAAAGGTGAAGAAAAGAAGTTGCTAAGCCTTACATGTAAAGCACAGATTGAAGCTATTGGATATGAGCATTTTATGTTAAAAGATGATGATTTAGAAATAGGAAAAAGTTATTATGGAAGGTTAGATATGCCATTTTTTCCTAAAAGAGAAGTGCCTGTTTTTTTTACAGCAATTAGTAACAAAGAAGCAAAAATTGAGCTTTTTCACGAAAGAGATGAAAAAGATTGGAATGCATATGTAGTAGCCAGAGAGAGAGTTATGATAAGAGAGATGAGGGCAAAAAAATGAGTATAGAGCTTATGGGTTTAGTTGGAGTTGTATTTTTAGTTGTTATAGTACTGATTTTTATGAGTTTAAAAGATAGTGAAACTTCTAAAAAACTTTCAAGATATGAGCAAAGTATAGAAAATTTAAGCCAGCAAAATCATAGACTAAGAAAAGAGATAATTGAACTTGGCAAACAAAGAGATAAATTTATCTCCGAGATGGATGAGATTTTAGAAGATAGAATTAAAGAAAAAGTACAGCAAAGTGTTTATCCTCTTATTGAATCTATGCGTGAGATTGAGAATGTAATGCAAAGTTTTCAAGAGGAACAAATTCAAAGGATTAATCGCATAGAAGAAAAATCAAATGAGATAGGCTACATTCCAACTTCAAAAAACTCAATATCAAATGAAAAATTAATTATATCCCAATACGCCTCAGGTAAGAGTGAAGCTGCAATAGCAAAAGATCTGAGGATTGGCATAGGCGAGGTTGATTTGGTTTTAAAATTGGCAAATTTAAAATGATACGAGTTGATGAATCTTGGCAAGATATAATTGAGTATGCCTACGATGGACTTGATAGTGAATACAGAGAATTTTTAGAAAACAATAGAGGGTATTTTCCAACTTATGAAAACTTTTTAAATGCATTTCATACTTTAAAACTAGAAAATACAAAATACATTCTTTTTGGACAAGATCCATATCCAAGAGAAAAAAGTGCTATTGGGTATGCTTTTATCGACGGAAATGTAAAAGAGATTTTTAGTAAAACTGGATTATCAAAAGAGGTAAATAGAGCAACAAGTCTTAGAAATTTTATAAAAATGCTTTTGTTGTGTGAGGGAGTTTTAAAAGAAGACAATCTTCGCCAAGAAGCGATAGCAAAACTTGATAAAACAAATTATATAAATTCTATTGATGAATTAAGGGTTAATTTTGAAAAAAATGGTGTATTATTACTAAACACTGCTTTAATATTTACAGATAAAAAAGATACAAAACTACATGTAAAGAAATTTAGAGTTTTTATCCAAAGAGTTCTTAGTAGATTAGATAGAAACAAGATTGAGCTTATTTTGTTTGGGAATATGGCAAAAGATATAAAAAAGCAGATACCGATTTCTTTGGAATTTAAAAGTTTTGAAACCCTACATCCTTACAATGTAGGGTTTATTTATGAAAGCAAAGTTCAAGAGTTTTTTAAACCTATGAGACTATTACGCACAACTCTCATCTGATTCACTCAAATCATTTAAAAGTTTAAATAGTTTATCACTAGCTTTTTCCATCTCTTTGAAACAATCAACAATTGGTTCTACCTCATGAACTCTAAATCCTCCTCCTTCTTCAACTATGTCCATAGCTTTGTGAACAGCGTTGTGAACTATTCTGTGCGGTTCATCTAGAAGAGGGTAAGATTTATGGCAGCTAAATTTTTCTTTTCCATCACCAGTATTGTACCAAACTCCAAGTCTACATTCATCTGGTGAAGAGAATTGATCAGTTACTCTTTCATTTAGTACGCTTGAATATGCTTTTGTTTTATAAACTAGATGGTCAATCTTAGCTAGAGTTAAAAATGATTTTGTCTCAACTCTAGTAGCTATTTTTGCTGTTTTATTAGCATCATCATTAAATTCTACAAGAGTAGATTCAAAACTATTTACACTCTCTTCAGAGGAATTTGCAATAGAATTAATTCTCTCAGAATTTGATTGAATTCCTGTTGTTTCCTGTTGGAGTGTTTGGATTGTAATTGCAATTTCTTGAGTTGCTTTTCCGGTTCTCTCAGCCAGTTTTTTAACTTCATCTGCAACAACTGCAAATCCTCTTCCGTGTTCCCCCGCTCTTGCAGCTTCTATAGCAGCGTTTAGGGCTAGTAGGTTTGTTTGGTCTGCAATATCTTTAATAAGTGCAACTATTGAAGATATCTCTGCAGTTCTCTCTCCTAGTGAATTAATTGCTTCGTTTGTATTGTTGATAAGCTCTACTAACTCTTTTAAATCATTAGAAACTTTTGTAACATTTTCTAAGCTTTCATTTGATTTTGTTGCAGTTTTAGAAGCAGCTTTAGTTATATCACCCATTGCTTCAATTCCATCTGTTAAATCATGTTGAATATCTGTAATGCCTTCTATACCATTTCCAAGTTCGTCAAATCTTTTAGCTAATTCTCCTTTAGCTCTTCCTTTTTGGCTGTCTATGATACCTTGAACACCTTCAGAGATATATTTTGCATTTGCTGCAAAAATTCCTCTAAATCCTTCATTGAAAATATTTCTATAAGTTTTTCCTTCGCTAGCACTCAAAATAGAAGTTTTAGTTTCTCTTTGGATTGCTTCAACTTGATCCAAAAGATCATTTACATTTTTTGCTACTTTTGATAAAGGCTTATTGTCATCTAGGTTGACAACTCTTGGCTCAAGATTACCATTTGCTGCTTCTTTTGTTACTGCTATAATTTGTTCGAACAAATCAGCATCACAAGGTATTGTTTTTTTACTACCAAAGAAAGATCCAGCAACTGCTCCTGCTAATAGAGTTGAACCACTTGTCATATCTCCTGATATGAACTGATATATACTAACACAAAAAAGAGTAAATCCTAGTAGTATTTGAGGTTTATAATCTTTGAAGATCGTTTGAAAATTGATCATAACTTACTCCTTTTTCTTTTAATAATTCGTTCATATATTTTTCAGAAGCTTCCATGCCTCCACTTTTTTCTAGTGAGAGTAGCTTTTCATAAAGTGGTATTATAACTTCAAGTGCTTTTGGATTTGGTTTTCTTCTTACCGAATAATATCCTATCGAATTTCCTCTACTATCAAGCGAAGCTGTGACATTTGCATATACCCAGTAGTATCCTCCATCAGCACTCATATTTTTAACATAAGCAAAAATTTCTTTTTGTGATTTTATATAATCCCATAAAAACTTAAAAATTATGCGAGGCATATCTGGATGTCTAACAATATTATGAGGTTTTCCTAAAAGCTCTTTTTCTTTGTATCCTGCTATTTCCATAAAAGGTGGATTACAATATGTTATGTGTCCTTTTAAATCTGTTTTTGAAACTAAAAAAGCATCAGATTTGACTGTATACTCTTTATTGTTTGGTGTAGGTTTTGCCATAATTACCTCCTTGATAAAAATCATTTTATCTAAGAGTATTTTACATTTTGTTTAAAATTGCTATAATACCTCACTAAAATAAAATAAGGGATACAAATTGTTAATAGATGGACATGGAAGAAGGGTAAATTACCTTAGAATTTCAGTAACAGAAAGGTGTAATTTTAGATGTCAATACTGTATGCCAGAAAAACCATTTTCTTGGGTTCCAAAAGAGAACCTTTTATCTTTTGAAGAACTATTTTTATTTGTAAAAGTAGGGATAGATGAGGGAATAGATAAGATTAGAATAACTGGAGGAGAACCACTTTTAAGAGCGCATTTAGATAAATTTATAAAAATGATAAATGATTATAAAAGTGGACTAGATTTGGCTCTTACTACAAATGGATTTTTACTCGCTGATGTTGCAAAAGATTTAAAAGATGCTGGTCTTAAAAGATTAAATATTTCACTTGATACTCTAAAGCCCCAAGTTGCTCATAAAATAGCAGGAAAAGATGTTTTAAAAAAAGTTTTAGAAGGTATAGATAAAGCAAGAGAAGTTGGTTTGAAAGTAAAAATCAACAATGTACCACTTAAAGGTATAAATGATAATGAACTTTTAGAAGTTTTAGAGTATTGTAAAAAAAGAGATATGCAAATTAGGTTTATAGAGTATATGGAAAATGTTCATGCAAAAGATAAACTACAAGGCTTGGGCGAAGATGAGGTTAAGGCTATAATTTCTTCAAAATATAGTTTTAAAGAGTTACCAAGAGAGGCTTCTAGTCCTTCTAAACTTTATGAACTAGAAGATGGATATAGATTTGGTATCATTAATCCTCATGCTCACGATTTTTGTGAAGATTGTAACCGCATTAGGCTAACTGCAGAGGGTATGTTGATACCTTGTTTATATTTTGAAGAGGCAATGAGTATCAAAGATGCTGTAAGTAGAGGTGATGTAAAAGGTGCAAGCGAGGTTCTAAGAGAGGTTTTAAAAAATAAGCCTGAGAAAAACAAGTGGAGCAGTGATAGTGAAAATGAAACCTCAACAAGAGCATTTTATGAAACTGGGGGCTAAAAACTAAAAAATTTTATATCATCACCTTGTTTGATTATACTTTGATTTTCAATAAGTGCGTAGCCATTACACTTTGCAAGAGTATTTAGCATTCCTGCTTTGTAAGAGCTTGCACTTTTGAAAATTTTACCATCAAAATATCCAGGTATTGCACTTGCACAATCTTCTTTTACGTCAAAATTAGTTGCATTTTTTACTAAAATCCAATCTCTTTTGTAATTTTCATTTTTTAAATGTTTTAAAAGAGGGGCACCAAGCAGTTCAAATCCTAAGAGAGAGGAAAGAGGAAGCCCAGGAAGATGTAAGATTGGAATATTATTGTACAATGTTAATGCGCTTGGTCTTGCTGGAGCAATTTGAACTTTGTGAAAAAGTACCTCAAATTTATCATTATAAATGAGTTGATTCATAGCATCCTTGTGACTCATAGCACCAGTTGTGATGATTAAATCATTTTCTAAAGATAAAGTATCTAAACACTCAAGAATATCAGCAAAAGAGTTTTTTGCTTGCCAAACTTTATTGATTTGACCTCCAAGTTCAAGTACTCTAGATGCTAGTGAAAATGCATTTGAATTATATACTTCATCATCTTTTTTCTCTTTTTGAACAGGGCAAAGGTTATTACCAATACTAAGTATGCTAACTTTTGGTCTTTTATATACTTTTATTTTTTTAAAGCCTTGAGCTGCAAGTGCTGTTATGGTATATGCATTGATAAAATCACCCTTGTCAATAAGGACTTCATCCTTTTTTATATCTTCAGCTTTTAATTTTATGTTATAAAAAAGAGGTATATTGCTTTGGTTTTGATTTTCTTCAAAAGGAATTACATATTTTACATCATCATTTAAAATATCTCCGGTTGAAACTTCTATTTTGTCTAAATATGCATAGCCATCTTTTAATGCTATGTTAGTAGCTGGTATAGAAGTTTTAGCTCTTAGCCTTTGGGCGCATATATGCTTAGTAGAGTTTAAAAGAGGAGTCATTTTTGTTAGTTTTATTGGTATGATTTTGTTTTTTATTATCTCTAAAGCTTCTTCATAAGATTTCATAGTATATTCCTGTTTTTACTGAACAAAATATAAATGCTGTTAAGCATTAGTTTGATTTAGAATGGGTATAATTATATCCAAAAAAGGAGAATTATATTGGAAGAGTTAGTAAAAAGTGCTATTTTTTATCATACGCTATCAGTTGGGTTTATGCTGATTGTAGCTTTTGTTAATCTGTTTTTTATATTTAGTAGCGATGATTTTTCAAAAAAAGTTAAAATGATAAATCCAATTTATTATATGTTTTTAGCTGCAACTGGTTTTACAGGTGTTGTTATTTTAGGAGTTAATCAACTTCATGTTTCTCATGCAGTTTGGTTAATGATAATTGTTTTTTTGGTTATTTTTATCATGAGTATGAAACTTTTTAAGGTTTATAAACATCAATCAAATAGCCAATACAGAACATTTGCCAAAAAAAAATATTCTATTGATATATTGCTTATCTTAATTACTATGAGTTTAGCTTATATGGTGAGATAGATGCAATTTGTTTATGGAGAATTTGCTGGAGAAAAAAGGGCTGAAGTTGATGTAAGAGAGTATGCTCATATCTTTAAAGTAAGAAGGATAGATAAATCTAAACCTCTTTTTTTTAGAAACTTACAAGATAATTTTATATATACATACAAGATAGATGAAATCGGTAAAAAACGAGCTAGTTTGATTTTGGAAGATAAAAAAGAGGATAAAAAGAGAGGTTCAAAGTTTTTACATGTAGGCTGGTGCGTTGTTGATCCTAAGACTGTAGAAAAAAACATATCTATGTTAAATGAGTTAGGAGTTAGCAAGATAAGTTTTGTATACTCAGAATTTTCTCAAAAAAATTTTAAAATCGATTTTGATAGGTTAAAAAGGATTTTAATTAATTCTTGCGAGCAGTGTGGAAAATCTAGTTTGATTGAGATTGAAGTTATTGATACTTTAAAAGAGTATTTAGATAGATACCAAGATAGTATAATCATCGATTTTGCAGATAAATACTTAGATGATACTTTACATGTAGAGAGCTTCTTAGTTGGGCCAGAAGGTGGATTTAGCGATAAAGAAAGAGAGCTATTTAGTGATAGAGAAGTTTTTGGTTTGAGATGTGAAAATATACTAAGAAGTGAAACAGCGGTTGTGGGAGTTTGCTCAAAACTTCTAGTTTAGCTTGAATTTTAATATAGTTTTTGATATAATCCCAATTCCCCTCCCCCTATATAGCGGTGAGCACGAAGTTGCTCCCCGCATTTTTAAGTGTTTGGGCGAATAAAAATATGAGTTTTAGGAAAGAAAAAAATGAAAAAAGATATACATCCAGAATACGTTGAATGTAAAGTTACATGTGCTTGTGGTAATAGTTTTGAAACTATGTCAAACAAGCCAGAGATTAGAATAGACATATGTAGTGAGTGTCACCCATTTTTCACAGGAAGTGAAAAGATAGTTGATGCTGCAGGTAGAGTTGAGAAATTTAAGAAGAAATATAACTTAAAATAATCTAGTGTAAAACCGTTTTGGTTTATTTTATTCCTACACCGATAGGAAATCTTGAAGATATTTCACAAAGAAGTTTAAAGCTTCTTTGTGAAGTTACTACTGTTTTTTGTGAAGATACAAGAGTTACAAAAAAACTTTTTTCCCTTTTAAAAGAAAAATATAACTTAGAGCTGAATATAAAAAATTATATTTCTATGCACTCTCACAATGAAAAAAAAGTTTTAGAGAGTTGTGATATAGATATATTTAATGAAGATGTTGCGTATGTAAGCGATGCAGGAATGCCTTGCATTAGTGATCCTGGAAGCTATTTTATCCAGTTTTGCCAGGAAAAAGATATACCATATGTCATTATACCTGGTGCAAATGCAGCACTTTTAGCATATGCTAGTAGTGGTTTTAGCAATCACAGATTCATTTTTTATGGATTCTTACCTCATAAAGGTAAAGAAAGAGCTAATGGTTTAGATGAGATAAAAAACTCTAAATATCCTGTAATTATTTATGAATCCCCTCATCGTATTGAAAAATTAATGAGCGAATTAGAAGAATTGATTCCCAATAGGCAAGTTTTTTTTATCAAAGAGGCTACAAAGAAGTTCGAGAAAAAATTTAAATGTTTTGCAAGAGATATCAAAGAATACACAAAAGATATGAATTTAAAAGGTGAATGGGCAATTGTCGTAGATGGAGTTTCCAATCAAGACGGCATTCCGATCAGTAGCGATGATTTATTGGAACTTAACATCCCTCCAAAGCAAAAAGCAAAACTTTTAGCTAAACTAACTGGAGAGAGTGTTAAGAGTTGGTATTCTAAACTAAGCCATCCATGATTTTTAATATATAAGAAGTTTTTTCTTTAATAGCTTGAATATCTTTAGAAATCTTATCTACCTCAGATGCATTTAATTTCATATCATCTGAACTTTTAGTTATATTTTCAACCATAACTTTTATGGTTGTTTGAATTTCATTTAAAGATTCTGTTGTTTTATCTGCTAAATCTCTTACGCTATCTGCAACAACTGCAAATCCTCGCCCATGCTCACCTGCTCTTGCTGCTTCAATGGCAGCATTTAGTGCAAGTAGGTTAGTTTGATCAGCAATCTCTGCAATTGTATCAAGTGCATTTTCAGCTTCTTTTGCATTTTGTGTAAGCATGATAAGATTTTCTGAGAGTGTTTGTTGGTTTGCACCAATTTCTTGCATTGATGAAGTTGTAACATGCACTATATCATCTAGCTCTTTTAAAGGTTCATCTTTTATAGTTGTAATAGACGATGATATAGCATTAGCATTTTGTTGTATGTTTAATTTTTGTATATTGTTTTCTTCAGTCATTTCTTTTAGAGAATTTCCTAAAGAATTTACGCCATCAACTAATTCTTTTAATTGGTTTGAAGTTTCTATCTCTACTTTTGTATCAAAATTACCTTTTTGGAAATTTTTCAAAGTAGTTACAGTTTTCGTTATAACTTCATCTAACTTTTTATTCATAATGTCTATTTCATAAGATAAACGATTTGTCAAATAATGAGAAGATGTGTAAGATGTTCTATCTGTAAAATCACCATTTGACATTTTAGAGCTTATTAAAAGCACTTCTCCAATACTTCTTATGTCATCTGTATGAATTTTTTTGTATTCTTCAAAAGTTTTTGTTATTAGATTTACTGTTGAGCCTATTTCATCGCTTGAATCATCTTTTATATTGTAGTCAAGCTCATTTTTTTTGTTAGTCACATACAAAGAGAAAGTTTCAATATACTTTTTAAGATTATCAAGTCTATTTCCAATAAGTTTTTTGCTTAAATATCTTGAAAGAAGTGAAAATACAATTATTATAATTGATAAAATAATAAAATTATTTATGATTTGGTCTTTTATAAGCTTATCTATAGATTTCTTTTCTTCTTGTACTAGTGCATCAATATCATCTGCATATACTCCAGTTCCTACTATCCACCCCCACTCTTTAAAAGCTTCAATATAAGAAATTTTACTTTGAGCTTCATCAAATCCAGGTTTTGCCCACATATAATTAACTACACCTTTTCCTTTTTTAGAGGCAACTTCAACCATTTCTTTAAATAGATATTTTCCTGTTGGATCTTTTACATTGGATAAATCTTTTCCATTTAAATTTGGTTTGATTGGATGCATAATCATTTTTGGAGTGAAATCATTTATCCAAAAGTAGCCTTTGCCATTGTCGTATCTTAAATTTGCTATTACATTTTTTGCTTTTTCTTGAAATTCTTTAATAATTTCACTTTTATATTTACCTGTTCCAATTACCCAATGAAACGGTTCAAATTCAAATACATAGCTTATTTTATCTTCTACTTTTTTTGTTTTTGGGTTCGCCCATTTGTATTTCACAACTCCTTCTTTTTGTTGTTTTATAACTTTAGTCATATTGACAAAAAGTTGTGTCCCATCTTTGTCTTTTAAATTTGTTAAATCTTTTCCGTCAAGTGTAGGTTTTATAGGGTGCATTATCATAACTTGGTTTAAATCATTAATCCAAAAATATCCTAAACCTTTGTCATATCTAAATGCTTTTACGAATTTTTTAATTTTCTCTTGCATTTCTTCTTGAGTATAATTGTCTTTGTTTTCCTCGTAAAATCTATTTAGTGTGTCTTTGAATTCTTGAGAGATTTTTTTTAGTTCATTTGCTATATTTTTTTCTTTTGAATTGTTATAAAATGCTGCAATTGCATTTTTAGCTATTGAGATGTTTGCTTGTAATGACTTTATTTTATTTTGTGTCATAGCTTCTTTGAATTTTTCTAATCTATCATCAGTTTTACTAATAGTTAAAGTTATAGTAGCAATTAAAGTGATTAATGCTGATAGAATCAAAGCACCAACAATCAAAATAGTTAGTTTTTTTTGAATAGATAAATTTTTCATCATCTCTCAGCCTTTCTCATTTTTTGATATAGTTTTTCATATTTTTCAATTTCTTCTCTTGAAGCCATTTTTCTAACTGAGAGATAGTGGTCTTTGCCAAATGGAAAAACGGTTGCAAATACCCAATAATAATTGCCATTTTTTGTTTTGTTTTTTACAAACCCTTCCCAAACTTTTCCACTTTTTACAGTTTCCCAAAGCTCTTTAAAAGCAGATTTTGGCATATCAGGATGTCTTACAATATTGTGAGGTTTTCCTATAAGCTCTTCTAAAGGAAATTCACTCATATCTAAAAAAAGATCATTTGCATAAATAATTTTTCCACTTTTATCAGTTTCTGAGACGAGTAAAGCTGTATCATCTAGTATTTTTTCACTTCCGGCCATAAGTTTAACCTTTTATGATGAGTTACCTTATTATAGTTGTGAAAAAGTTAGAAAATGGTTAATATTTAAAATAATTTTTAAAAAAATATACTAAGTAACAAATTAACTATTTTTTTAACAAAAAACTCCTTGATATGCTTCAATTTTAAGCCATTTTAGATACAATAATCAGATGATTATATATGGAAAACAATTATTTTTACATGTACTAAAAAACTATCCCAAAAAACTTCAAGAGGTTTATCTCTCTAAGAAGTGTGAACAATCACTTTTTAATGAAATTGCAAGGACGGGTGCAAATATATTAAGGGTAGATAATAAAAAAGCTCAAGCTTTAAGTAAGGGTGGAAATCATCAAGGATTTATTGCGAAAATTGATGATATTGAGTTTAGTGATTTTAGTAGCGTAAAAAATGGATCATTTTTAGTAGTGTTAAATGAGATAACTGATGTAGGTAACATTGGTGCTATTATTAGAAGCGCATATGCTTTTGGTGCAGATGGACTTATCATAAGTGGCATAAAAAACATCAATCTTGAATCAGTTGTGAGATCAAGTAGTGGGGCGATTTTTGAATTGCCTATAGTTTTGTATCCAAATGCACTTGATTTAGTAAATGAATTAAAGCAGGTAGGTTTTAGTACATACGGTGCAGATATGAATGGCTTTAGTGTCCATGAAACAAAGTTTGATACTAAAGTAGCACTTTTTATGGGAAGCGAAGGTAGAGGAATTAATAAAAAAGTTAAAGCAAAATTAGATAAAATAGTATCTATAAGAATGGTGAGAGATTTTGACTCTTTAAATGTGAGCGTAGCAACTGCAATTATATGTGATAGGATTGCTAATGGATGATATAAAAGTATTAAAAGATATTGGCCTTAGAAAAGTTTCAAACGAAACACACATAGAAGAGAAATATCTTAAATATATGGTTGATGGTGATTTTGATAAATTAGATTATGTTAATACTTTAGGATTTATAAAAATTTTATCAAGAGAGTATGGTCTAGATTTAAGTGGATTTCGTGAAACATTTGAAGAGTATTGGAATGAAAACCGTAAGAGTGAACAAAGTGATGGATTGTTTATAGTAGTTGAAGATAGCTCTCGTGGTAGCAAAAAATTCCTGTTTTTCCTTTTAATTATTCTTTTAATTGTCACAGTTGGAATGCTTTTTTCTATTTTTAAAGATAAAGTAGATTTTGCTTCAAATAATACTTCTATAAATAAAGATACTTTAATAGAACAAAGTGTAGTTGTAGAAGAAGCAAAAGAGTCTTTAGAAAATGCGATTAAAAATAACGAAGAAAATTTATCTATACAAGACACTAATGAAGTTTCTGATTTAAATGAAACTGATAATATTGCAATTGATACTAATGAAACTAATGTCAATGAAGAGTTACATGTAGAATCTACTGATGTAAATACTACAGCATTATCTGAAGATACAAATGCGTCAGAAAAAGAGAAAGAAGTTAGTAAAAATATTCAATATGATGCAGTTATTGCACCTAATGCTAAGTTATGGGTTGGAACTATAAATTTAGATGATAAAAAAAGAAGATCTTTCTTAGGTGAAGGTAATTTTTCCATAGATTTATCTCACGACCAAATCATAACAACAGGGCATGGAAATTTTTCTTTACATGTAAAAGATAAAACGATTGATTATAAGAGTCAAGCACCAATAAGATTTTTAGTAAAAGATGGAAATATAACAAAAATTACTTGGGAAAAATTTGTAGAGTTAAACGAGGGTAAACCTTGGTAAGAATATTTGTTTTTTTATCACTGTTTTGTATTTTTTTAAATGCAGTTACTCTTGAAGAAAAGATAGAAAGTTTTGTTGGAAATAAAAATTACAATATCCAAAAAAATTTAATAAATATAATTTTTAAAAATAAAAGTGCTTTTTTAAAAGATGATGGACTTGTTGATGACATTAAAGTCTTATCGGAACTTAAAAAAAATGGACTTTTGAAGCTTTTTTATTCTGAGCCAAGAGATTTATATTTGAGTTTTTTTAGTAAAGAAGACTCTATTATATTTATGAGAGTTATTAATGAGTCTCTTTCTTTGATGGGGTATAACTATTTTTTAACAAAAAAAGCTATTAAAAATCAAGATGGTTTTTTATGGAAGATAGTAGTTTCTACTGAGCATGTAGTTGACCCCTTGATTTTGGCCAAAAGGCTTGAAAATAGAGGCTGTTTTTTTAAAAATATTGAAAAATTAAGCGAGAATGAATGGCGTTATGAGATAGATACGAATAACATACGAGTTGATAGTTTACATGTAGAAGAAGATACAACAGTAACTTTAAAAAAAGCAATAAGACCTTATTGGATTGATGTTTATGGGATGAAAAGTATATCTATTAGAACAAAAATTGCTGATAGATGGCATCCAAGTGTTGTGTTTTTCGATGAAAAATTAAATGTTGTAAAAAGTTATAAAAAAGACAGTGTTGTAAAAAATATAAAATTAAAAGTTCCGGAAAATGCAAAGTATGTTAAAATAAATGATATATATACTTTGGATAATATAAAAAGAGGAATTTTAGTTTATGTTAAAAGTAGATAAAGGATAGTTGATGTTTGATGAGATTAGGTTCAATACGATTGAGAGATTGCCAAATTATGTTTTTGCTGAAATTAATGAGATTAAATTAAATGCAAGAAGAGCTGGTGAAGATATCATAGATTTTTCTATGGGAAATCCTGATGGAAGAACACCACAGCATATTATTGATAAACTAATTGAATCAGCCAATAAGGATAAAACCCATGGGTATAGTGCTAGCAAAGGTATATATAAACTTCGTCTAGCAATTTGTAAGTGGTATAGTAGAAAATATGGAGTTGATATAGACCCTGATCGTGAAGCAGTTGCTACATTGGGAAGTAAAGAGGGTTATGTACATTTAGTACAAGCAATTACAAATCCAGGAGATGTGGCAGTTGTTCCTGATCCTGCTTATCCGATTCATTCTCACGCTTTTATTATTGCAGGTGGTAATGTTCACAAAATCGGTTTGGAGTGGAATGAAAAGTATGAGTTAGATTATGATAACTTTTTTACAAATTTAAAAAAAGCATTTAATGAATCCGTTCCAAAGCCAAAGTTTGTAGTGGTTAATTTTCCTCACAATCCAACAACAGTTACTGTTAAAAAAGACTTTTATGAAAAATTAGTTGCTCTTGCAAAACAAGAAAGATTTTACATCATCAGTGACATTGCATATGCAGATTTGACATTTGATGGTTATAAAACTCCTTCTATACTAGAAGTTGAAGGTGCAAAAGATGTTGCAGTTGAGAGTTATACACTTTCAAAAAGTTATTCAATGGCAGGTTGGAGAGTAGGATTTATAGTTGGAAATCCAAAGCTTGTTGGGGCTTTACAAAAAATAAAATCTTGGTTTGATTATGGTATGTTTACGCCTATTCAAGTAGCTTCTACTGTTGCGCTTGATGGCCCACAAGATTGTGTTGAAGAGATTATAAAAACTTATCAAAAAAGAAGAGATGTGTTACTCGAAAGCTTTGCAAATGCTGGCTGGAAGATTGATAAACCAAGTGCTAGTATGTTTGTATGGGCAAAAATCCCAGAAGTTGCATCTCATTTAGGAAGTATGAGTTTTTCAAAACAGCTTTTAACTGAAGCGAAAATTGCCGTAAGCCCAGGGAACGGTTTTGGTGAAGGTGGTGAAGGGTATGTTAGGATTGCTCTTATAGAAAATGAAAATCGTATAAGACAAGCTGCTAGAAATTTAAAAAAATATTTAAAAAGTTTAGAAAAGAGTAAATAAATGTTAAAAGTAGGGATAATTGGAGTTGGAACTGTTGGAGCGAGTGTGGCTAGAATATTGCAAGAAAATAGCGATATAATTGAAGCTAGATGTGGCAAAAAAATAGTCCCAGTTTTAGGGGTTGTAAGAGATACAAGTAAAGAGAGAGGCATAAATCTACCTCTTAGTTCTAATGTCAATGATGTCTTAGAAAATGATGACATTGATGTTGTAATTGAACTTATGGGTGGAGTAGATGGTGCATTTGAAATAGTAAAAAAAGCTTTGGAAAATAAAAAAGCAGTAGTTACCGCTAATAAAGCTTTACTTGCTTATCACAGATATGCACTTCAAGATATTGCAAAAGATATACCAATAGGATTTGAAGCAAGTGTAGCTGGTGGTATTCCAATCATTAAAGCTTTAAGAGAAGGATTGAGTGCAAATCACATAGAATCCATAAAAGGTATCATGAATGGAACTTGCAATTATATCTTGACTAAAATGATGAATGAAAATGTAGAATTTAGAGAAGTTTTAAAAGAGGCGCAAGAACTTGGATATGCTGAGGCTGATCCAACTTTTGATGTTGGTGGTTTTGACGCGGCTCATAAACTTTTAATACTTGCAAGTATTGCTTATGGGGTTCATGCAAATCCAGAAGATATTTTAATAGAGGGCATTGAAGAGATAAACAGTGATGATATTTTCTTTGCTAAAGAGTTTGGCTATAGCATAAAACATTTGACAATTGCAAAAAAAGCAAAAAATAATAAAGTAGAATTAAGAGCACATCCAGCACTTTTAAAAGATACAAAAATGCTTTCAAAAGTAGATGGCGTAATGAATGGTGTTAGTGTTGTTGGTGATTGTGTTGGTGAGACTATGTATTATGGGGCTGGAGCTGGCGGGGATGCTACTGCTAGTGCTGTTATTGCTGATCTTATTGACATTGCAAGAGTTGGACAAAGCTCTCCAATGTTAGGATTTAAAAGAACTTTAGAATGCAATAGGTTTGAACTTTTAGATATAGATGAGATTGAAACAAAATATTATATGAGAGTCAAGGTAGTTGACAAGCTTGGAGTTTTATCTGACATTACTTCTATTCTGGGAAAAAATGGAGTTTCAATAGACAGCTTTTTGCAAAAACAAGACAAGAAAGACAGTAGTTGTGCAACATTATTGTTTTCTACTCACAAAACGATAGAAAAAGATATAAAAAAAGCAATGAATGAGATAGAAAAACTCTCTACATGTAAAGAAAAACCAATCATGATAAGGATAGAAGATTAGCAAAGAGATTGGTAATAAAGCAGAAGAAAAAGCAGCCAAGTATTTAAAACAACTTGGCTTTATAATCTTAGAGAGAAATTTTTATTCTAAATTTGGAGAAATTGATATCATAGCAGAAAGAAATGGTATTATGCATTTTTTTGAAGTGAAATATTCTAAAAATTATGACCCGATTGAGAGAGTTACTCCTTCAAAATTGAATAAAATTATAAAAACAATAAACTTTTACATGTATAAGAAAAACATGGATTTAGATTACCAAATTGACGTAATATTGGTAAATGAAAAGACGATAGAAATTTTAGAAAATATCAGCTTATAAGAGTAATATTGTCGGCTATGGAAAGTTTAAAGTTTAAAAAAGTATAATTCACCATAAATAAGAATTCAAGGAGAATGAAATGGGAAAATATTTAGAGTTGAGTGCATCTAATTTTGATGAAACAATAAAAGAAGGTATCGTACTAGTTGACTTTTGGGCTCCATGGTGCGGACCATGTAGAATGTTAGCTCCAGTTATCGAAGAGTTAGCTGAAGATTTTGATGGAAAAGCAAAAATTTGTAAAGTAAATACTGATGAAGAGCAAGATATTGCAGTAAAATATGGAATTCGCTCAATACCAACAATGCTTTTCTTTAAAGATGGAGAATTAGTTGACCAAATGGTTGGTGCATCTTCAAAGCAAGTTATCGCAGATAAACTTAATTCACTTTAATAATGAGTACAAGTAGGGGGAGAAGACAATTCTCCCTCGTTTTTGCTTCTTTTTTCGGTGCAGCGATGATTGCTGCTGCTTTTGCGTACTCTAATTGGCGCTTTTCAGAGTACAAATTTGTAGATTTTTCAAAATTAATTTTTTATACTAAAAAAGATATTTTTATTCCAAAACATGATATTTACACTGTTGTTATATATAGTTCTAAAATGCAAAATTTTAGTAATGTTTTGAATAAATTATCAAAAGATAATCCTATAATTGCAATTGATATGTTTCAAGAAAAAAGAGGTGAAGAAGGTGGAGTTATATACGTAACAAGTGGTATGAATACTATCTTGAAAATTATACAAAGGTTTAATGTATATGAACTCCCAACAGCATTTAGAATAAAGCGCTTTAAAGATAATAACTTCAAACAAGATAGCATGATTGAAGTAGTAGAATAGGAGAAATAAAAATGTTAGATTTAGCAATAATTGGTGGTGGACCTGCTGGACTTACAGCTGGGCTTTATGCAACTAGAGGTGGTTTAAAAGAAGTAGTAATGTTTGAAAAAGGAATGCCAGGTGGTCAAATTACAAGTAGTAGCGAAATAGAAAATTATCCTGGGGTTTCAAAAGAAGTTACTGGAATGGAACTTATGGAGCCATGGCCTGAGCAATGTATGAGATTTGGTATGAAACATAGTATGGACGAAGTTACTAGAGTTTCAAAAAAAGATGATGGTACTTTTGAAGTTTTTTTAGCAGGAAAAGATAGTGTAAAAGCAAAGAGTGTAATAATTGCAACAGGCAGTACACCAAGGCGTTCAGGCGTAAAAGGTGAAGATGAATTTTTTGGTAAGGGAGTTAGTACTTGTGCTACATGTGATGGATTCTTTTACAAAGATAAAGAAGTAGCTGTTTTAGGTGGTGGTGATACTGCACTAGAAGAAGCACTTTATTTAGCAAATATTTGTTCAAAAGTATATCTTATTCATAGAAGAGATACTTTTAGAGCATCTCCAGTAACCGTTGATAGAGTTATGAAAAATGACAAAATAGAGCTTATTTTAAATTCTCAAGTAGAAGAAATTCTTGGAGACAACATGGGTGTTACTGGTGTAAAAGTAGTAAATAAAAATGGAGAAAAAAGAGACTTGAATGTTCCAGGAATTTTTGTTTTTGTTGGAATGAATGTAAATAACTCTATCTTGAAACAAGAAGATGGAAGTTATCTTTGTGATATGAATGAAAATGGAAATGTTATTGTAGATTTAAAAATGCATACTTCAGTTCCTGGATTATTTGCAGCTGGAGATATCAGGATAGATGCTATGAAGCAAGTAGTATGTGCAGCAGGTGATGGAGCAGTTGCTGGTATTCAAGCTTTAGAATATGTAAATCATTAAGGAAAGTATATGTTAAATGTAGGGATTCATGGCTCAACAGGAAGAGTTGGAAAACTTTTGATTGAGAATTTGAAAAAAGAGGAAAGTGCAAAAGTACACGTGCTTCATGCAATTGAAGAGTTTGATTTTGCTATACCAAGTGATGCAATAGTAACTAGTGAGCATTCTGTACTTCTTAAAAATAGTGATGTTATAATTGATTTTACTATTGCTATAGGAACACAAACACTTTTAGAAGAGGCGATTGAAAATCCAAAACCTTTAGTTATTGGAACAACTGGATTGTCTACTCATCAGTTAAATCTTTTAAAAGAAGCAAGTACTAAAATGCCTATTCTTTACTCTACAAATATGTCTTTGGGAATTGCAGTTTTAAATAAATTAGTTGCTTTAGCTTCTAAAAGTTTGAGTGATTTTGATATTGAGATAGTAGAGCAACATCACAGATATAAAAAAGATGCACCAAGTGGTACTGCTATTACATTAGGAGAACACGCTGCAAGTGCTCGTGGCCTTGAACTTGATGATGTAAGAGTTAGTGGAAGAAATGGCCTTATTGGAGAGAGAAGTAAAGATGAAATTGCTATAATGGCTTTAAGAGGTGGAGATATAGTTGGTCGTCATACTGTCGGCTTTTATAATGATGGAGAATTTATTGAGTTAAATCATACTGCTACAAGTAGAGATACTTTTGCTAAAGGTGCTATCAAAGCTGCAAAATGGATAGTTAATCAACAAAATGGTTTATACCATATAAGTGATTGTTTAGGATTAAATTAAAATGTGTGCAATAGTCGGTGTAGTTGGAAACTCTGGAGCTTCTAGAATTGCTTATTATTCTTTATTTGCGATGCAACATCGTGGACAAGAAGCAACTGGTATTAGTGTAAGTGATGGTAAACATATAAAAAAAGTTAAAAAAAGAGGTTTGGTTACTGAAGTTTTTGACGAACCGACTCTGAGTTCTTTGGTGGGAGATATGGCAATAGGCCATAATAGGTATTCAACTGCAGGAAGTGAATCAGTTCTTGATGCACAACCTGTTTTTGCTAATTATAAGCTTGGTGAGATATCTATCGTTCACAATGGAAACTTAGTAAATAAAAATGAAGTTAGAAATGCTTTGATTGAAGAGGGTGCTATATTTCAATCATCAATGGATACTGAAAATATTATTCATCTAATAGCAAGAAGTCATAAAGAGCATTTACAAGATAGAATTGTAGAAGCTCTTAATGTTATAAAAGGCGCATATTGTCTTTGTATTCAAAGTAGAACAAAACTATTTGCGATTAGAGATAGATATGGTGTTAGACCTCTTTCTCTTGGTAAATTGCCTGATGGAGGGTATATCGTAGCTAGTGAAACTTGTGCATTTGATTTGGTAGGTGCAGAGTTTATAAGAGATGTTCGTCCTGGAGAAATGATGATTTTTGAAAGAGGAAGTGATGAGTATAAAAGTATTCAACTTTTTGAACCAGATCCTCATATTTGTGCATTTGAATATATTTATTTTGCAAGACCTGATAGTGATATAGAAGGTAAAAACGTTTATGCAATTAGACAAGAGATGGGAAGGGAATTAGCAAGAGAATCAAAAGTTGATGCTGATTTGGTTATCCCAGTTCCTGATAGTGGCGTAAGTGCAGCATTAGGATACTCTAAAGAGAGTGGGATACCTTTTGAGATGGGAATAGTAAGAAATCATTATGTAGGAAGAACTTTTATTGAACCAACTCAAGAAAGAAGAGATATGAAAGTTAAGTTAAAACTTTCTCCTATTCCTTCTTTGCTTAAAGGTAAAAAAATCGTTGTTATTGATGATAGTATAGTAAGAGGAACAACAGCAAAAAGAATCGTTAGAATTCTAAAAGAAGCTGGAGTTAGTGAAGTTCACATGCGTATAGCTTCTCCTACTATAGAACACCCTTGTAAATATGGAATTGATACGCCAAGTTATAAAGAGTTAATTAGTGCAAATAAAAGCGTTGAAGAGATAAGAGAGTATATAGGGGCTGATTCATTGAGCTTTTTGAGTATCGAAGCATTGAAAAAAAGTTTGGGAGATGATACTAACTACTCTTTAGTTAGTTTTGATGGGAATTATTTTATAAAATAAGATGGGTTTTTAACCCATCTTTTCAAATTATCTATTTAGCTGCTTTTGCTTCTTTTAACCACTTATCAAAAGTTGCTCTATTTTGAGAAATCCACATTTTTGCATGTTTTTTCATATCTGAATCTTTGTTTTGACCATTTGCTACTAGCATATTTTCGCCACTTATATCATTTACACTTAATTTCATAATAGAAAAAAGTTTAGCAATGTCTGGGTGTTTTCTCACTACACTTTTGTTTGCAACTATTCTTTGATTGTTTACATTAAATCCAAAATCCATACCATTTGGTAATTTTGTACTTTTTGTATTTGGATTTGCTGAGTGGGTTACTTGTAACCAAGTTGTATCTTTACCTGGTACTAAAACTCCACTTACCCAATAAGGAGTCCAAGTATAGTATAAAATTGGTTCTCCCTTTTTGTATCTTGCTATAGTATCAGCAATAATAGCTGAGTATTCACCTTGATTGTGAGTTACAGTTCCTCTTAGGTTATATTTGTCTAATTGATATTCGATAACTTTTTCACATCCCCAGCCAGGGTTACATCCAGCAAGATCTGCTTTTCCATCTCCATTTGCATCAAATAACTTTGCGATTTTTGGATCTTTTAAATCATTAATATATTTGATATTGTATTTATCTGCAGTTTTTTTATCTATCAAGTATCCTTGAGCACAGTTTTCTACAAATACACCTTTTCTAAAAAGTTTTTTATCTCCACCAACTTTTTGATACATTGACTCATGTAATGGATCCCAGTTAGTTGCTAAAAAATATACATCATCACTATCGCTATTTTGTGCCATAGTTTGATATGCTACTGCATAAGCAACTTCTTTTATGGGTTCTACTTGATAACCTAACTCTTTTAAAGCTTCATTTACTATATAAGTTTGAAAACTTTCTTCAGCTATTGAGCTTTTAAGTGGTATAACTTTTCCACCAGCAAATAAGCTTCCTGCTAATAACATAGGGATTAGCCCTAACATAATCTTTTTCATTTAATTCTCCTTAATTTTAAGATTAATCCAATTGGCCCTTTTTCATACCACTTTGATTTGTCATTTTTATCTTTTTTACCCATCTGTTGGGTTAATCTATCTAGAACTATTGCTAAAATCACAATTCCTAAACCACCAACGGCAGCAAGGCCAATATCTAGTCTTCCTATTCCCCTTAAAACCATTTGTCCAAGTCCTCCAACTGCAATCATAGAAGCAATTACAACCATTGAGAGTGATAACATCAGTGTTTGATTGATTCCAGCCATTATTGTAGGCATTGCTACTGGGAGTTGAACTTTTAAGAGCATTTGTGTACTACTTGCGCCAAATGATCTTGAAGCTTCTATTAAGTCTTCTGGTACTTGTCTTATCCCTAGATTTGTAAGCCTTATAAGAGGAGGAAGTGCAAAGATAATAGTTACTATAACTCCTGGAACATTTCCAATACCAAATAGCATGACAATTGGGATTAGATAAACAAATGCAGGAGTTGTTTGCATTCCATCTAAAATAGGTCGTATAATACTATCAAATTTGTCATATTTTGCACTTAGAATTCCCAAGGGCAGACCAAGCAATGTTGAAAATATAACAGAAGTTAAAACAAGTGCTAAAGTAATCATAGATTCATCCCAAGCACCAATAAAACCTATTACTAGTAGTGATAAACAAGTTCCTATTGCCATTTTTTTTGAAGATATCTGCCATGCTAGAAGAGTAAAAAATAAAATTACTACAATTGGTGAGAGATGTAATAAAAAATTTTGAATTCCTAAAAGTGTAGCTTCAATTGGCGCTTTAGAATATTGGAAAAAATTTCTAAAGTGATCAACCACCCATGAAAGAGATACATCTACCCAGTGCCCAAATGGAACTACATAATTATCAAAAGGATGAGAAAAATCAAAATGCTTAGCAACTTCTACTGTATTTGTATCCCAATTCATTGTTGAATTAGTCTCAGCAGTTACTCCCCATGGATTACTACTCATAATCTACTCCTTCATCAAATGCTTCAAGAAGTATACTTTTTGATATAGAACCCACATATTTACCATTTTCATTTACAACAGCTACAGGATATTTTGATTTTGAGACTAAGGATATGATTTCACTTATAGGAGTCGAATCAAGTATACTTTCTTGTTTAATGATAGCATCAAATATATTTCCACCTATCTTTTCTTGTTTCTTAAGTGATGCAAGAGTAATTAATCCCAAATATCTATTGCTTTTGTCTATAAAATATGCAAAATCTCTATCATAGTCACTTATATATCTTATTGCAGCTTTTAGTCCACTACCATCTTTTTTTACAATTGTTAGGTTGGTTTTTCTTGCGATATGGCAAGCGCTTAGAACATTGGTAATATTTACACCTTTAAAAAAAGATTTTACATAATCATTTGCAGGATTGCTTAAAATTTCTTCAGGGGTTCCTATTTGAGCAATGTTTGCATTTTCCATTATGGCAATTCTATCGCCTATTCTTATTGCTTCATCTAGGTCATGAGAAATAAATACAATAGTTCTTTCATGTTTTTCTTGAAGCTCTAGTAGTTCATCTTGCATTTCTGTTCTTATTAGTGGATCAAGTGCTGAAAAAGCTTCATCCATTAGTAGTATATCAGGGTCATTTGCTAAAGCTCTTGCTAATCCTACTCTTTGTTGCATACCGCCACTTAGTTCATCTGGATACATAAAAGGGTAGTTTTCTAATCCTACTTGTTTTAGTGCTTCCATTGCTTTTTCATGCCTAATTTCTTTTTTTACACCACTTAATTCTAAGCCAAATGCAACATTGTCTATAATGTTTAAATGAGGCATAAGAGCAAATGATTGAAAAACCATTGAAATTTTATTTCTTCTTATGTCTATTAACTCTTTATCGCTAAGATTAGTTACATTAGTATCATCTATATAAATTTCCCCCGAAGTTGGCTCAATCAATCTGTTTAATAATCTAACCATTGTCGATTTACCAGAACCTGAAAGTCCCATAATAACAAAAATTTCACCTTTATAAACTTCAAAACTAGCATCTTGAACTCCTATTGTCATACCAGTTTTTTTGAAAATTGAATCTTTGTTTTCTCCGCTTTTTAGAAGTTTCATTGCCAGCTTAGGATTGTTTCCGAATACTTTATAGATATTTTTGACAGTCAATTTTATCTCTTTTGAATCGATTCTTTTCTCCTTTTATCTTCTTTAGTAGCAAAAAAAATGTTTAATTAATACAATAAAAAAGTTATTTTTTTACATTTATTATGCTAATATTTTCAATTATACTGTATAAAATATAAATTAAACTTAATTTATGTTAAAATATTATAAAAGGATTATAATGGCACTTTTAGATAATGATAAAAATATATTACCATTAAGCAGTATAGCAGAACTTTTAAGAGCAAAAGTTAGAACACTTAAAATGTATGAGGAAAAGGGGCTATTGCCTACTGAGAATGCTCAAGTAAAAAAGCTATATTCTATAAATGATGTAAAACTCATAGCATTTGTACACTATTTAGCAAGTGTTAAAAAAATAAATGCAAACGGTATAAGATATATTTTAGATATGCTTAATAAAAATATGAGTGAAGATAGTAGGCAAGAGTTTATTAATATGGTTGAATTAGAGATGGAAAAAATATCAAGTAGAGATGTTAAAGATATAGAAGTTATGTAGTCTAATGACAATAAAGTTTGTAAAATAAAGATGTTTTTTCAAAATATGCTGGATATCTCATCATAACCGTGAAATTTCTAAGCTCTCCGCTTTTGAAATTTTTTGCTATAACAAACTCTTTAATTACAGTTGATGGCTTTTGATTGGTTTTTCTACCAAATAATTCGCTAAGACCACTAGTTGGTTTAAAAACATTAGAGCCTCCTAGTTGAGAATTTGTAATTGCGTTGTTTACTAATTTTACTTCTAATTTACACTGACCTATATCAAATCTTCCGATATTTCTTATTTGTCCTGTTATAGCAAAAGACTCATTCATAAGTACTCTTTTTTGAGATACATTTTCTAATCTTGCAATTTTTGTATACTTATCAAGTACAAACATTGAAAATACAGCAAGCATACTTATAACTAAAAAATTTGAAAATATCATTGAAACAAGTATTTTTTTATTTGTTTGTTTTAATGCGATTATATTAAAAATGATAAAAATGATAAAAAGAATAAGTAGAGTAATCCAATGTAAAATTGTAAAATATGTCATATTTCAGCCTTTAATAACAACTAGATTCTATAGATACATTAAAATCTTTTTCATTAAAGAAGTTTTCAAAAACGACTCTAAAATCAATAGAATCATTTATATCCAAACTCCTATCAAGTATCATCGTCCTTTTACGGATTGGTTTTAGCTTATTTACGAACTCTTGTAGCGAATTTTTTCCATTTCTCACAACATCTACGTGTAAAGAACAAATTGAAAGTTTTCTTTTGGAAAGATTTATTATGTTCCCTTGGACTATCAAGGTATTTGAAAAATTTAATTTTTTAACCAATGTTGTTTCTACTTTTGTTTGCCTTAGTGCTTTATCTAGATAATTTTTAAGTACAAAAGGACCAGCAAATAAAAGTCCTAAAGAGACAAACAAAAAGAAAAGTGAAATAATTTGAGATTTTTTACTTAGCACAGTTGCTAGTAAAATCATAATAAAAAAAAGAAGGATAAGCCATGCATAAGCAACATAATCATAAATAGTAAAATGACTTACATAATTCATAATTGAAACTTTTAAAGCTTCTATGCTCATTAATTTGCCTTATTTGTCTTTTCTAGAGTTTTTCTCTTCTATCCCACTTAATCCAAATCTTCTTTGCAATTCTTGTTTTATTAAATCAGGGTTTATATCTTTATATGCAAGTGCTACTAAAGTATGAAAAGCTAAGTCAGCAGCTTCGTAAACAATCTCTTTTTTATCATCATCTTTTATAGCAAAGCTAAATTCTCCAGCTTCTTCAACAACTTTTTTTAGGATTGTATTTTCACCTTTTTTAAATAAACTAGCAACATATGAAGTTTTTGGATCTGCTAGTTTCCTATCTTGCAACACATGATATAGTTTATCACTTATTGAATAATCTATATCTTGAAGTATTTTGCTTGGGGCTTCATCTTTATCTACTCTATTAAAAAAGCATGATTTTCGTCCCGTATGACACGCAACCCCACCTACTTGCTCTACTTTTAGCAAAATAGTATCTAAATCACAATCAAGATATATCTCTTTTACTTTTTGTAGATTTCCACTACTCTCACCCTTTTTCCAAAGCTTTTGTCTACTTCTTGAGTAATAATGAGCAAGGTTTGTTTTACAAGTTAACTCTAATGCTTCTTTATTCATATAAGCTAACATCAATACTTCATTAGTAGTTGAATCCTGCACCACCGCAGGAATCAACTCTTGTTTTGACCAGTCAATTTTTTCTATCATTTTGCTACTGAAGTTGCTTTTTGTGTATTTTTGGTATCAACCCAGATATTAGGAACAGCACCACCAGGAGTTAAGAAAATCTTAGCATCTTTATTTGTTTTAAGAGCTTCGTTGAATTTTCCTTGAACTTCGATTTGACGAAGTTTCAATAGGTTTGGAGTTATACTTTTTGCAATTTCCATATTTGCGTACGCATTTGCATCAGCTTCAATCTTAACAGCATCAGCTTGACCTTGAGCTTCAATTTTTCTAGCATTTGCTTTACCTGTTGCTAAAGCTGCCGCTTTTTTAGCTTCTTGGTTAGCACGCTCAACTTCATACTTTGTTCTCTCAGCCTCTTGTTTTGCGATTTGAACTCTTTCGATTTGATCTTTTATCTTTTGAGGTAGTATAATGTTTCTTAGTTGAACTGTAAGAAGCTCAACTGGCTGACCAGGCTGTGCATCTATATTTGTTCTTATACCTTGGTCTATCTTAGCCGCTATTTCATTTCTTTTTACAGGTAATTCTTCAGCTGTGTATTGACCTACAACATTTCTAGCTATATCTCTTACCACTGGATTTATGATTTTATCTTCCCAAGCAAGTCCCCAAGTAGCAATAGTTTGTGGAGCTGTTGAAGGAGATAGTTTGTACTGAACAGTAAGGTCAATTGAAACAGGAAGTCCTCTTGCATCCAAAACTGAAATTGCATTTTTATTTTTTATACCAGTTCCTCTTCTAGAGATTTCAATATCTTCTCCAGAAGTATAATTCATAATTCTAACTTTTGTATCAACTACAAAAATCTTTTGAAGAAAAGGTATAAACAGATGAAATCCAGGATTCATAGGAATTGGCTCAAACTTACCTGCAGTTGCTTTGATACCTACTTCACCAGAATTTATAACTACAAAAGGTTTTGCAATAACAAGCAATACTACTATACCTATTAGTACATATAAAAAACCAGCTTTTTTACTAAAATCTTTTAGGAATTGAGGAGGCTCTATATTTCTATTTGGGCCTCTATTTCCACCATCGTCTCCACCACTATTACCATTTTTTTTATTAAAATAGTCATTTAAATCTGCGGGCATTTCTTTCCTTGTTTTTTGTTTTATTCTATCGTAACTTTATAAACACAATCTAAATATAAGTCAATAAGTGCTTATATTTAGGGTTTCTTCCATAAACAACATCAAAGTATGCAGCTTGTAATTTAGCTGTTATTTCTCCTCGTTTGCCATCACCAATCACATAATTATCAATATCTCTTATTGGAGTAACTTCAGCAGCAGTTCCTGTGAAAAATGCTTCATCAGCAATGTAAACTTCATCTCTAGTTACTCTTCTTCTCTCGATTGGAATTCCAGCTTCACGAGCAAGTTCTAAAACCATTCCTTGAGTGATACTCTCTAGTGATGTATCATTTGGAGGTGAAATTAAAACTCCATTTCTTACGATAAAAAAGCACTCACCACTACCCTCAGCGATAAAACCTTCATCATCTAAAAGTAAAGCTTCTTCATATCCAGCATCCATGGCTTCATATTTTGCCATTTGAGAGTTTAAGTAATTTGCAGCTGCTTTTGCTTTTCCCATGGTTGAGCTTACAGGGTTTCTAGTAAAAGATGAGATTTTAACTCTAATTCCTTTTTCAAGCCCTTCTTCTCCAAGGTAACTTCCCCATTCCCAAGCAGCAATAGAAGTTTTAACAGGTGCATTTACATGGTAAAGTCCCATAATACCATATCCAAGATAGATAAGAGGTCTTAGATATACATTTGATTTAAAATCATTTGCTCTAAGTAGTTCAATTTGAGCATTTTCTAACTCTTCTAATGAAAAAGTTGGTTTAATTCTTGTAATTTTTGCAGAGTTTAAAAGTCTTTTTGTATGCTCTCTTAGCTTAAATATAGCCAAACCATCTTCTGTCATATATGCTCTTGTTCCTTCAAACACTCCATTACCATAATGTAAAGTATGAGTTAAAATATGTATCTTAGCTTCATCCCAAGCTACTAACTCGCCATCCATCCAGATATATTTAGCTTTTTCCATTGTGTATCTACCTTTTTATTTATAAATGAGTATAATATTAGCAAAATTTTATTTAAAATAGCTTTTTTTATAATAACTGGAGGCATATGTGAATATCATAAAGTTAAAAAACATCAATGTGGGATATGATGAAAATATCATTTTAAAAGATGTAAATCTAACTATCAAAGAGGGTGAAAACTGGGCTATATTAGGAGCAAATGGTTCTGGTAAATCTACTTTGATGAAGCTAATACAATCTGAAATACACCCACGATATGATGAAAATTCAACCAAAGAGTTATTTGGACAAAAAAGATATTCACTATTTGAATTAAGGCATAAACTAGGAGTTATAAGCAACGATTTGCACAACTATTTTCAATTTAAGTTACCATTTTTAACAGGATATGAAGTAGTACAAAGTGGTTTTTACTCTACATTTGGAATTTTTAAACATCAAGATTTTACAAGTGAACAACACAAAAAAGTAGAAGAATCTTTAGATTTTTTGGAGATTTCATATCTTAGAGATAAAAGACTTGATACTATGTCAACTGGTGAGCTTAGAAGATGTATCATAGCTAGAGCTCTTATTCATAATCCTAAAGCTTTTATGTTGGATGAGCCTACTGTTGGGCTTGATATAAAAGCACAAATTAAATTTATAAAAATTTTGCAAAAATTATCAAAACAAAGTTCAATCATTTTAGTAACTCATCATATTGAAGAGATTTTTGAAGAGATTTCAAAAGTAGCACTAGTTTATAATGGTACAATATATAAAACAGGTTTAAAAGAAGAGATATTAAATGATGAAGATTTATCTACAATTTTTCAAGCAAATTTGAAGATAAATCAAAATAATCACAGATACTATATACAGGAGGCAAGAGAATGAAAGCAAGTATTTATTTGGGCTCTACATGTAAACAATCAAATGAGTACAAAGATGTACTTAGTCCATATGATAAGAGAGTAGTTTCTAAAGTGGCAGTTTGTTCTAGTAATGATGCTCTTGATGCTCTAAAAATAGCTAGAAAAAGTTTTGAAAACTCTAAAAAAACTCCTTTACATGTAAGAGTAAATTGGCTTTTAGATGTTGCCAAAAAACTAGAGGTTAACAAAGAAGATATGGCTAAGACTATAACTGATGAGGTTGGAAAACCTATTAAGTTTTCAAGAGTGGAAGTAGATAGAGCCATCGAAACTATAAAACTTTCAGCAAATGCTATGATGAATTTGCATGGAGAGACATTTGATACCACTGCAATGCCAAGTGGTAAAGAGACTTTAGCGTTTTATAAAAGAGTACCTGTTGGAGTTGTACTTGCTATAACTCCATTTAATTTTCCTCTAAATCTAGTAGCCCACAAAATCGCTCCAGCCTTGGTAGCTGGAAATAGTGTTGTGTTAAAACCTACAAGCCAAGCTCCATTAACTGCTTTTAAATTTGCGAAACTTTTTATAGAGAGTGAATTTGCAACCCCCGATGCTTTAAGTGTAGTTTATAGTGGAGAGGGTGTAAATGATACTTTAGTAAAAAGTCAAATTCCAAGAGTTATAAGCTTTACAGGAAGTGTGCCAGTTGGAAGAGAGATAACAAGTAAAGCAGGAATTAAAAAAATTGCATTAGAGCTTGGAGGAAATGCAGGAACTTACATAGACAAACAAAGTGATATAAACCTAGCGGCTTCAAAGTGTGCTTTAGGAGCATTTATAAATTCTGGTCAAGTTTGTATTTCACTTCAAAGGATTTATGTTCATGCTGATATTTATGATGAGTTTGCTAAAGCTCTAATGGAAGAAACAAAAAAACTTAAAGTTGGAAGTCCATATGATGAAGAAACATTTATCGGGCCTATGGTAAATCAAAATGCAGTAGATAAAGCAAAAAGCTGGATACAAAATGCAAAAGACGAAGGTGCAACTATGTTTTTTGGTGGTTCATGCAAGGATTTACTTTTTTCTCCAACAATTATGACAAATGTTACTGAAAATATGAATATAGTTTGCCAAGAAGTATTTGCTCCAATAGTATCTTTGGTAAAAGTAAAAGATTATGAAGAAGCAAGAGATAAGATGAATGATTCACCTTACGGGCTTCAGCACTCAATTTTTTCAAATGACTTATCTACATGTAAACGAGCAATTGAAGAGTTAGATGCTGGAGGAGTTGTAGTAAATGACATCCCAACTTTGCGTTTTGACATACAGCCATATGGCGGATTTAAACAAAGTGGAATTGGAAAAGAGGGACCTAAATATGCTCTTGAAGAAGAGTATACTCAAATAAAATCAGTTGTTATTTGTTAAAGAGTTATATAAACTCTTTAACAAATTGTGTAAATTGTTCTTCATTCATAGCTCCACTCATCCTATGAACTTCTTTAGCATCTTTATAAACTGCTAGAGTAGGAATGCTTCTTATCTTAAATCTTGAAGCTAAAAATTGTTCATCTTGAGTATTTACTTTTATAAAAAGTGCTTTTAGTGGAAACTGTGTTGCTACTGCTCCAAAAACAGGTGCAAACATTTTACAAGGACCACACCACGGAGCCCAAAAATCAATGATAACAGGAAGTTCTGAATTATCTATAATCTTATCAATATTTGAAGCATTTGCTGTTATGATTTTATTTTCTAGTAATGAGTTTTTACAGTTACCACAATTTGCTTTTTTGTAGCTATCTTTTTTAGGTACATTATTTACTTGTAAACAATGTGGACAAACTACTTTCATAAAATTTCTCCTTAGTTTTTAGAGGTGCCCTTTAATTATACCACAAATGATATTTTTATTTTTGCTACTAAACTAGCATTGTTATTTTTGAGTTACACGAAAAGTATAAAATTTTATCATATATCTAAAAAAGGAGAAATGATGAAGAAATTACTTAAGGTAATCACAATCGGTTTATTTGGTATTAGTTACCTTTATGCGGGCGCTGCACCAAAAGAGTATCCAGAAGGTCCAGTTGGAGAGATGGTTAAATTAGGTGAGCAAATTGCTTTACATACAGATACTCATCCTCTTACAAAAGATTTTGTAGGTAACAAACTAAACTGTGCAAATTGTCACTTAAAAGGAGAAGATGGAAAACCTGGAACTGCTGATGGTCTTACTTCCTGGCTAGATACAGGTACAGCTTTTCCGGCGTGGTCAAAAAGAGAAAAATCTGTTCAAACTTTACAGGATAGATCAAATAACTGTTTTATGAGAAGTATGAATGGAAAAAGGTTGATTATAGATTCTAAAGCTTCTATTGCGATTGCGGCATATATCACTTGGTTATCAGAAGGTAAGCCTGTGAAGATGGATAGAAAAGGGCCTTGGGGACCAACAAATGCAAAGCTATGGCCAGCAGGAATAAAACATTTTAAACCAATACAAAAAAAAGCAACTCATGCAAATTATGTAAATGGTCAAAAAGTATATGCAACAAAATGTGCTATGTGTCATGGGCAAAAAGGTCAAGGTATGGGCTCATTCCCTCCACTTTGGGGTAGAAATGCAAAAGGTGAATGGTTAGCTTATAACACAGGAGCTGGTATGAGTAAACTTGATAAAGGTGCTGCTTGGGTTAAACTGAAAATGCCTTTAGGACAAGGTGGAAGTCTTAGTGATCAAGAAGCTGCAGATGTTATGCTTTTTGTAAATGCACAAGAAAGAGCTGATTTTGATCTCGCAAAAGGATTACTTCCAAAAGAGCAAATGGGTTACTATAACTCTAATGTTTTAAAAGAGAAACACTCTGTTAGAAGTAACTTTAAAGCGTTGGGATTAGATATAGATGTTATCAGAGGCGATAAAAAAATTAAATAATCTACAAAATCAAAGGGGATTTTACTCCCCTTTGGTATAATGTGTTATGAAAAAAATATATTTTTTAGCCATAGTTGCTTTTAGCACCATACTACTCATACTTTTTGTCTTTTACAATCGCTACAGAGGTGTCTTCGAAGATGAAAAAGTTGATGCTTATATATCCAAAAATATAGATATTTTAAATGACAATCTTAACTTTGAAAAGCAGTATGCACTTTCACTTTCACTTTTTATTTCTAAAAATCAAACAATCAAAAAAGCTTTACATGTAAATAACCAAAAAATGGCACTAGCTGAAATTGATAAGTTTTTAAAAGATATAAAAAATTCAACTGGTATTGACAATATAGACATACAAGTTCACACCAAAGATTTAAGAGCATTTGCAAGAAACTGGGATAAGAGTGATTATCTTGGTTTAGAGCTGAGTGGTTTTAGAAAAGGACTTGTTGAAGTTAAAAAAACAAAAAAATCTTTAGTTTCCATTGAGCTTGGAAAAAGGTTGAATATCAAGGCAATTTCTCCAATTTTAGATGAAAAGCAAAACTTTATAGGCTCAATAGAGATAATTATGGATTTTAAAAATGTAGAAAAGAGGCTTAAAAAGTTTAACTTAAAGATGTTGCCTCTGCTTGATAAAAAGTTTATAAATATAGCTGTTTATTTAAAAAACAATCAAAAGATAGATAGGTATTTTATAACTGAAAAAGAGTATTCAAAAGAGTTGTATCAAAAACTAAAAAACAATATGTACATTTTTAAAAAAGATAAATTTTACTATGAAATCGATGGTAAGATTGTCGTCTTTGTTCCTATGCTTAGCGTGGGGATTCAAGATGTTGGTTTTATAGTTCTTTGTATGGATGCCAAACAAAATGAGGCTTATACTTATCCTAGAGTTGATATAGAACATGAAAACAGTAGTTATGAGTTCAATCAAAAAAGAAGAAAAGTGGTAATAAAATGAAATATGCAGAAGTTTTACTTCGTGCTTTCTCAAAGAGAGTGATTGCTATGCAACCGCTTCACTTCACAAGAGTCGCGAGGAATTTATCAAGAATTATTTCTTGATAAAGGGGATAATTAAATGAAAATCTTACTATTGGAAGATGACTATCTATACAAAGTAACTATTCAAGATTTTTTAGAAGCAAATGGTTATGAAGTAGATGATTATGATGATGGAGCATAGGCACTTGATGCAATTTATTCTAACACTTATGCACTGTTGCTTTTAGATATAAGAGTTCCAAGCATGGATGGATATGAGATTCTCAAAGACATTAGAGCAAACGGTGTGCAAACTCCAGTGATTATGCTAACTTCTTTAACTGACATTCAAAATCTAAGTCTTGGGTATGAGCTTGGTTGTAGTGATTATCTTCGTAAACCTTTTGAGCTCAAAGAGTTAAAATATAGAGTAGATTATATCATCAAAACTCACAATTTTAAAAGTAGTGAAGATTTGATAAAAATTGATGAAGTTTATAGTTATGATATCAAAACAAAAACTCTTTTTAAATCTAATCAAACCATAGAATTAAGCACTACAGAAATAGAGTTAGTTTCGTATCTAGTTCAAAACAATGGATACTATATATCTTTAGATACTTTGCAAAATGTAGTTTGGGAGGGCAAAGACATAAGCTATGCAGATATAAGGATGTGTGTTAAAAGAGTACGTCAAAAGTGTGATAAAGACTTTATAAAAAACAAAAAGCTAGTTGGATACAAAATTGGTTGAAAAAAACTTTATAGGTATCAAGTATATCTTAGCACAAGCAGTTATATTGATTTTGATAGTATCTATTCCTCTACATTTTTATATAGAGAGTGAGCTTGAAAATAGTGCTTTTAAAGATAGTGCTGAGTTGCAACTATATGCACAAAAAGTAGCGTATAAGATTTATAGATTTTCAAATTCAAATGATAAAGAGTTTTATTTTCCTCGCTCAAACACCTTTAAAAGTGCAATTTATGATAAAAATGGAGATGAAATATTTTCGTTACTTGAAGAAAAGATTGAATTGTCAAATAAAAACTCTTTCATATTAAATTCAAAAAGATTTTTAAAGATAAAGCTAAAAGACAATGTGTTTGATGCTAGATATTTAGTAGTCTCAAAAAAAATTACTCATGCAAAAATGATTCAAAATGTATTGGCTATTTTGATAGTCATCGCTTTTTTAGTATTTTTAGCTAGTTTTTTTATCATAAAGCAAAGTTTAGAGCCATATAAAAAGTTTAATCAGTACCTAGAAAACTTTATAAAAGATGCTATGCATGAACTCAAAACCCCAATAGGCGTGATTTTACTCAATCTTGATGGATTAGATAGCATATACGAAAACAACAAGATGATAAAAAGAGCAAAATCAGCTTTGAAAAATATGGTTGTTGTTTATGAAGATTTGGAGTTTTTTGTAAGAAAAAACAGAGTTGAACATCCAAAAGAGTCTATAGATATATCAAAATTTACAAAAGAGAGAGTAGAGTTTTTTATGGATTTGTTAAACTCAAAAGAGATAAAAGTCATACAAAATATAGAAGATGATTTAGAAGTAAACTTCTCAAACCTTGAACTCTCAAGAATCATAGATAACACTATCTCAAACGCTATCAAGTACTCAAAAAACAAAACAAAAATAGAGATAACTCTACAAAAATGTGATGATAAAATCATGTTAAAAATCAAAGATGAGGGTAAAGGTATAGAAGATACAAACAAAATCTTTGATAGATACTACAGAGGAGACAAGATAAGTGGAGGCTTTGGGATTGGTCTTAGCATCGTAAAAAATATATGCGATAAAAATGGTGTACATGTAGATGTGGAATCTAGCTTATCTAAAGGTTCAGTTTTTACATTCAGTTTTATTAGTGTATTATAATAAAAATACGAGGATAAATGATGGATAGATATAATATTTTAGATATATTGTCTGATAAAAAAGTACTTTATGCGGAAGATGAAGAAGGTATTCGTAAAAATGTGGTGGAAATTTTAGAACTTTTTTTTGAAAAAGTTGTTTCTGTTAGTGATGGGAAAGAAGCATTAGAGGAGATGGTCCTGAGCAGTTATGATGTTTTGATGTTTGATATTTGTATGCCTAACATCGATGGATTAGAAGCTATTAAGAATATCAGAGAAAAAGATAAAAAAATACCAATACTTATACTTTCAGCTCATACCGAACAGGAGTATCTGTGGAGAGCGGTTGAACTTAAAATCACAAAATATCTGACAAAGCCATACGATAAAGATACACTTATAAACGCATTGGAAGATACAGCATTAGAGTTAGTGGACAATAATCTTGATATAAAGTTAAAAGATGGATGTACTTATAATCCTTGTACAAAAGTAGCTTGTTGGGGGACTAAAAATATACAACTATCAAAAAGTGAGAGTAGACTTTTGGAATACTTTATAAAAAGAGTAAATCAAACTGTGACTTTTAACGAGATATATGATTATATATGGGAGTTTGAACAACCTAGTAAAGAAGCCATAAAATCTTTAATAAAAGAGCTTAGAAGAAAGATAGGTAAAGAGTGTATTAAAAACACTTATGGCATAGGATATATGTTTGAAATATAAACAAATAAACAAACTTTTTTCTGTTAAAGCTAAGACTATTACTTTGGTTTTAGCGTTATATTTGATACTTTCCATAATCTTTTTCTTTGTTAGATATTTAGATATAAAAGATTTTGCTAAAAGTGCTCAAGATTCTGAGTTTAAAAAAGTGAAACTGGTATATAATGAAACCCTTAAAAAGGTGAAAAAGTTTTACATTGCAAGAGGATATGCTAATATCAATTCTTTTGGTATAAAAGATGGTTTTAAAAACAAAGATGCAAAATCACTTTATGAACTCAGCCGTCCTAGATGGGAAATTATAACTAAAGAAAACAAATATTTAAAATCTTTTAGTTTTTATGATGATAGAGGAAATCTTTTGACATATTTTGGTAAAAAACCAGAAAAAAAACTTCAATATTTTAAAACTTCAAAAAAATCATATGATGGTTTTTGGTTAAATAAAAATTCTTTTGATTACCATGCAATAGCAGAAGCTAGAGATGACAAATCAAACATCATAGGTTATTTAGTTTTTACGATTAATCCAAAATACTTTTTGTCAGAGATAAGAAAGTTGATGGATATATATGCATATATAATTCCTGAAAATAATAAAAAGATACTTTTTATGTTAAAAAAAGATGATTCTATAACAGATTTAGTTAAAAACCAAAATATAATAAGTCACAAAGAAGTGAAGATAAAAGATGGTATCTTTCTTCCATATATCATAAAGGGGATAGGTATAAATGAGCAAAATAATTTTAAAATAGTTTTTTTGCAAGACATCATGCACTGGAAAGCAACGATTAAAAAAGCAATACTACAGAGCTTGATTGCTCTGTTGATTTTAGCACTTGTGACGACAATCATCATAAACTATGGGTTTGATATAATTTTAAAAGAGCTGGATGAATCAAATGAGAAACTAAAATTAAGTCAAAAGAAACTTGAAAATTTAAATAAAAACTTGAAAATAGAAGTAGAAGAGCAGATAAAGTTGAAGCTAAAAAAAGAGAGAGAAGCCAATGAAAAAGAGAGAATTTTAGCACATCAAAGCAAGCTTGCTTCAATGGGCGAGATGATAGGAAACATAGCTCATCAGTGGAGACAACCACTAACTGAGTTATCGTCCATACTTATAAATCTACAACTCTATTTTGAAAGAAACAAGCTTACGAAAGAAAAATTTGAAATTAAAGCAAAAGAGGCAAATAAACAGATTGTATTTATGTCGAAAACTATCGATGACTTTAGAAACTTTTTTTCAACAGGAAAGCAAAAAGAAAAGTACAAAATTTCTGTAATCATAAATCGTGTAGATAATCTAGTAGAAGCATCTTTAAAAAACAATGATATAAAACTAGATATTGAGATAAAAGATGATTTTGAGATATTTGGCTTTCCAAATGAAATAGCTCAGGCATTTTTGAACATAGTAAGCAATGCAAAAGATGTTTTAATAGAGAAAAAAATAGAAGATGCAAAAATAGAGATAAAAACTTTTATTCAAAATGGCAAACATATCACTACTATAAGTGATAATGCAGGAGGTATAAAAGTCTTTCCTATAGATAAAGTATTTGAGCCCTATTTTAGTACTAAGCATGCAAAAAGTGGCACAGGTATCGGACTTTATATGACAAAAACGATAATAGAAAAAAACAATAATGGAAAAATCGAAGTAGTAAATTCTGACATAGGAGCGATATTTACTGTAACCTTTTAAATATTTTACATTCTCCCTAGTTTCCCCCTTTTTCTTGATACAGTTCTTAAAACAATTTACTAAAGGAGTAAATATGTCAAAAGACAATTCAAGAAGAAATTTCTTGCGAAAAGGTCTTGCATCAACAGCATTTGCGATGCTAGCAAGCTCCTGAGTTTCTCACTTCTAAAACCTTAATTTTCAATTTCCCTAAATTAAGGGGTTTATAAATGTTTATCAACCTAAATTAGGGTGTCCCAAGCTAAAAGCTGATACAATTTAACTATGTTTGTTCGTCAGAAAAAAAATAAAAGTGGTAGTATTAGTATTCAGATAATTTCTAAAAGTAAAGGTAAATATAAAGTAGTTGAAACTATAGGTTGTAGTAAAAATAATTATGAGATAGAAAAGTTATTAAAACAAGCCAATGAGAGATTATTAGAACTAGAGCCAAATCTATTTGATTTTGTTAAATATCAAGAGAAAAAACATAAGTTAACAAACAAAGATATTAGAGTTATTGGTGATGAACTTATATTTGGAAAACTTTTTTCAGATATTGGATGTAAAAATATTTCATTTATAAAAACTAAAGACTTAGAACTATTTAAAGCTTTAGTAATATCAAGATTGTTATATCCAGGAAGTAAACTCTATCTAATTGATTACTATCATATTTATAAAAAGCAAAATATAGATAAAAATAAGATCTATAGATTTATGGATACCATTTGCAAAGATGATTTAAAATTTAAAATCCAAAAGTGTATATTTGAACATACTAAGAAAATCATGAATGATACTATCACAGTTACTTTTTATGATGTTACAACACTATACTTTGAGTCTGAGAGTGAAGATGATCTTAGGCGAATAGGATTTAGTAAAGAAGGAAAACTGGCACGTCCTCAGATACAATTAGGATTGTTTACAACACTGCAAGGGTATCCATTATCCTATGAAGTGTATGAGGGTAATAAATATGAGGGGCATACGCTAATAGATATCTTACAAAACTTTCAAAAGAAATTTAATATAAAAACTAAACCAATAGTAGTAGCTGATAGAGGAATGCTAAATAATGATAATATTGCTTATTTAGAAAACAATAACTACAAATATATAATAGCAGCTAAAATTAAAAATATATCTAATGATTTAAAAGAGCAAATATCAAATTTAACTTTTTTAAATGATGGTGTCACTCATACTATTGAAATAAATCAAAAAATAAAATACAAAGATAAGAGTGATAAAAAGACTATAAATACCAAACAAAGACTTATTCTAACATATTCATCAAAAAGAGCTAAAAAGGATAAATATACAAGACAAAAAGCTCTTGAAAAGATTAAAGCCAAACTATCTAAAAATATCAATAAAAGTGATCTTAAATTATCATATTATGCAAAATACCTTGATATAGATGAAAAATGTGATATCAAATATAAACTTAATCAAGCAAAAATATCTGAGGATGAAAAACTAGATGGTGTTAAGGGATTTATTACAAATGATTTTAACCTTAAAGCAAATGAAGTTATTGAACACTATGCTAATCAATATGATGTAGAAAAAGCATTTAGAATATCTAAAACTGATCTTAAAATTAGGCCTATATATCACAGGCTAGAAACAAGAATTAAAGCTCATATCCTAATATCATTTGTTTCTTATGCAATATATAAAGAATTTGAAAGAAAAATCAAACAATCTAATATTGATATAAAATTTAAACTCACATTTGATCATATTAAAACAATGTATGGTTATAAAACTCCATATGGTATCGAACCATTACAAATGGATGAAATTCAACAAAAAATTTATGATGCTATTTATCTCAAATGAAAATTTGGGTGTCCTATGAGAAACTCAGGAAAAAAACAATAATGGAAAAATCGAAGTAGTAAATTCTGACATAGGAGCGATATTTACTGTAACCTTTTAAATATTTTACATTCTCCCTAGTTTCCCCCTTTTTCTTGATACAGTTCTTAAAACAATTTACTAAAGGAGTAAATATGTCAAAAGACAATTCAAGAAGAAATTTCTTGCGAAAAGGTCTTGCATCAACAGCATTTGCGATGCTAGCAAGCTCTCAAGCAAGTGCTTTTTCACTGAAAAATCCTGGAAGAGATGAAGAAGATTCTAGGTATATAGGGCAAAAAGGGAAACACTATGCTATGGTTATCGACTTAAGGCAATGTGTAGGGTGTCAAGCATGTACCGCATCATGTATAGTTGAAAACAATGTTCCTATTGGGCAACATAGAACATTTGTTACTGAAGCAGAACTTGGAGAATTTCCTGATGTAAGAAAAGGTTTTTTACCTCAGTTGTGTAATCATTGTAATGAACCAGCTTGTGTACCAGTGTGTCCTACAGGAGCAACTTTTAAAAGAGAAGATGGGATTGTGGTAGTTGACAATGAAGTTTGTTGGGGCTGCGGATATTGTATAAGCGCATGTCCATACGATAAAAGGTATTTTAACAAAGATACTAAAACTGCCGATAAATGTACTTTTTGTGCTCATAGAGTTGATGATGGTCTTTTACCTGCATGTGTTGAAACTTGTGTTGGTGGAGCTAGAATTTTTGGTGATTTAAATGATAAAAATTCAGATGTATATACACTAATTAATAGTTTATCAACTACTCATTTGAAACCATACGAAGGTACAAAACCACAAGTATTTTATATTGGTTTAGATTCAAGACTAACAGAAATATTAAATTCTACACAAAGTTTAGATGACTTAATTAAAGAACAAATAGGTATAGAAGAAGAGTGGAGAAAAGCAAAGCCGGAGGTAAATAATCATGGATAATATTCAACATTTAATAACAATCGTGTCTTCAGTAACAATAGAAAAGCCATGGGGCATAGACATACCAAATTATTTTTGGTTTACAGGTAGTTCAGCAGCAGCATTTATTATTTCAAGTTTTGCGCATGTTTTTGGATGGGAAAAGTATAAACCTATTGCTGGAATCTCTTTGTTGCTGGCTTTTGTTTTGCTTGTAGCTGCACCATTAAATCTTATAGATGATTTAAAACAACCAGGTAGGATTTTAAACTTTTTTATGTATGGTTGGGAAAACTTTCCAACATCTCCTATGAAATGGGGAGTTTTACTTTTAATGGCTTATCCGATACTTATATTCTTTGAGGCTCAAGCATTATATCGACCGTATTTTGTAAAAAAAGTAAAAAATGGTAGTGGTTTAGGCAAAGCATTTAATAAGCTTTTTACATTTGGAAATATGGATTTGAGCAAAGAAGCACTTGAAAAAGATCATAAAAAAGGTTTTATACTAGGAGCAATTGGTATACCTTTAGCACTTGCTGTTCATGGATATACAGGTTACATTTTAGGAGCAGTTCACGCAAATGTTATGTGGCATACTCCTTTGATGCCTATCATCTTTTTAGCTTCTGCTATGGTTTCTGGTACAGGTTTATTACTGATTTTAATACCACTTTTTCAAAGATTTTTATCACCGATGAAAAAAGTAGATAACAATATGGTAGCTACTTTAGCAAAACTATTATCATGGTTTATTATTGCTGATTTAGTTATGAGATTCTTTTGGTTAACTTTCTCACTAACATTTGCAAATGCTGAAAAATACTATTTGTATGAATTTTTTACTAATCATTTTGCAGAAACATTTTGGATTGATTATGTACTTTGTTTATTTATTCCACTTATCATAGGCTTCACTAAATTAAGATATAAGCCGTTTATTGTCTATACTGGAGCAATATTAACAGCTGTTGGTGTTTGGATATTTAGATGGAATACAGTTATTGGAGGACAAACAATTCCTAGAACTACACCAGGGTTTTTAGACTATACACCTCCTATGTTTGGACAAGATAGCATAATAGCAATATTGTCAAATTGGGGTATTTTATTTGCTCTAATTTGTGCTGTATTGGTTATATTCCCGTGGGATGATGAGATGAAAGATTGTTATGAAGGAGTTGAAAATGGAAAATAATAGAAGAAATTTTCTGATAGGTTCAGGTGCAGTTGTTGCAGCAGCATCAATCGGAGGATACAAAGATACTTTAGGCGCTGTAGCTACACTATCTAATAAAGGTGAGAAGGCAAAAGATTCTATATATGGAAATTCTTTAATTCCAGAAGCAAAAATAGCTAATGATATTTATGATAAAAATAGCTCTTTTTCAATTATGAGTAATATGTGTAATGGCTGTACAACTCATTGTGGAGTTCGCGTAAGAATAGATAATAAAACAAATAAAGTTGTAAAAGTTACAGGAGATCCATACAATCCACTGTCAACAGACCCATGGCTTCCTTATAATACACCATTAAAAGATAGCTATAAGATACTTGGTAAAGACTCAAAAGAGAACATAACTTTTCGTTCAACTGCATGCGCAAGAGGAAATACAGTATTTGATAAGATTGATGATCCTTTAAGAGTGACTAAGCCGCTTAAAAGAGTAGGTAAAAGAGGCGAAAACAGATGGGAAGAGATACCAATCGAGCAACTAATAGATGAGATTGTACAAGGAGGTAATCTTTTTGGTGAAGGTAATGTAGAAGGATTGAAATCTATCAGGGATATTAAAACTCCATTAGATCCAAAAGATCCATCTCTTGGACCAAAAGCCAACCAACTTTGTATGTTAGCAACTGGTGATGATGGTCGTAAAAAGTTTGCAATACATCGTTTTGTAAAATCTTTTGGTACTGTAAATTATCAGGGGCATACTTCAATATGTGGTTTAGCTATGCGTTCAGGAGAGGCAGCATACTTAGGAGATTTCAAGAAATATCCACATCTAAAACCTGATTTTGAAAATTGTGACTACTTATTGACTTTTGGTACAGCTCCAGCACAAGCAGGAAATCCGTTTAAAAGACAAGCTAAATTGTTATCAAAAGCGAGAACAAAAAAGAATTTAAAGTATGTTGTTGTTGCACCTATGTTAACAAATGCTGATTCTATAGCTGTTGGAAATCAAAGTCAATGGATACCAGTTAAACCAGGTGGAGATTTGGCTTTTGTAATGGGTATGCTAAGGGTGATAATTGAAGAGAAGTTATACAACCATGACTATCTATCTTTAGCATCTAAAGAAGCACAAAAAGAGGCAAATGATGCATCTTTTACAAATGCTTCTCATTTGGTAATTCAAGATGATGAAGATTTTGGAAGTATTTTGAAAGATAAAAAAGAAGCTTTAGTAATAGACTCTGAAGATGGTTTACTTAAAGTTGCATCATTGGTAAAAAAAGCTGAACTTTTTGTAGATAAAAGCGTTGAGTTCAATGGAAAATATTATCAAGTAAAAAGCTCTATGACTCTTTTGAAAGAGTCAGCAAATGAGTATAGTTTGGATGTTTATTCTAAAAATAGTGGGATAAGTAAAGAAAAAATCATAGCTACTGCAAGAGAATTTACATCTCATGGCAGAAAAGCTGCGATTGATTGCCACGGTGGAACTATGCACACAACAGGTTTTTATACAACTTATGCAATCATGATGCTAGGAGCAATGGTAGGTAATCTTAATTACCAAGGCGGAATGAGCGTTGGTGGAGGTAGATATAAAGACCTTAAAGGAAAAAAATATAATTTAATAGCTTATAAAGGAAAGGTAAAAACAAAAGGTTATCGAGTAGATAAAACAAGAAAATCCTATGAAGGGACTAAAGAGTTTAAAACAAAAGTTGCAAATGGACAAAATCCATATCCTGCTACAGATACTTGGTATCCATTCACAAATGCACTAGAAAGTGAAATTATCACAAATAGTGCAAAAGGATACCCTTATAATTTAAAAGCAATTATAAGCTGGAATGCAAATATTTTGTATGGTCAAAGCGGAACAAGATTTATAAAAGATTTACTTGCTGATCCAAAAAAATCAATTCCTTTGTTTATCTCTATAGACCCATTTATAAATGAAACATCAAAATATGCTGATTATATTGTTCCTGATTCTGTTATTTATGAGACATGGGGAGCTGCAGGAGCTTGGGCTGGATATCAAACTAAGATAAATATGATGGCTTTCCCTGCTTTTACTCCAAAACAAGCAACTTTTAAAAATGGAGAACCTATCTGTATGGATAGTTTTGTGATTGAATTGGGTAAAAAATTAGGCTTACCTGGTTTTGGAAAAGGTGCTATAAAAGGGGCTGGTGGAAAGAAGTACAATTTAGATAAACCAAGCGACTACTACTTAAGAGCTTTTGAAAATGTTGTTTTAGATGGTAAACCAGTACCTGATATAAGTGATGAAGAATTGAAGTTTGCAAATTTAGAGTCTTATGTAGACAAACTAAAGGAGATATCTGGTGATAATTGGAAAAAAGTAGCATATGCAATGGCTCGTGGAGGACGATATGCCTCAAAAGAGAGTGGATATAAAGACGGAAAACTTACTCACCCTTATACAAAGAACTGTATTCAAATATACAATCCTGTAGTTGGTAAAGAAAAACATGCAATGACCGGTGAAAGATTTAGTGGAGTACCAAGATTTTATCCTGCAAGATTAAATGGTGGAGAACTATTGGAAAAAGAATTTCCACCATCTAAATATCCATTATCTGCATTTAGTTATAAATCAAATGTTTTATCTCAATGTGATGCTTCAAGTAGCGGTATGCAAAATATAAGATTTACTACTTATATAGATATCAATCCAAAAAGTGCTGATAAACAAAACTTAAAACATGGAGATATGGTAAAAATATCTTCAGAAGGAGGAAGTATTGAAGGTATGTTGCGCTTTAGAAATGGTGTGATGCCTGATACTTTAGCCATAGAACATGGACTAGGAAGAGATGCAGAAGGGGCTGAAACTGTAGCTATAGGAGCAAAGACTTTTAAAGGAATTGTTCAGAGAAAAACAGGAGTAAATATCAATAAATTAGGTATTTTAGACCCATCAAGAAAATTGGCTACGCTAAGTGATTTTGTCGTTGGCTCAAATGCAAGGCAAGCAATTCCTGTAAGTATAACAAAAATATAGAAATCGAAATCTCCTTTATAACGGTGAAACTAGATAATGAGCTTAAAATTTAAGCTCATTATCTTTAGTCTGATATGTTTTTCTCACAAGTACTACTTTTTTATATCGTTTCTAGCAATAAAATTCAAAACAGTAGCATTTATACAAAATCTCTGTCTGCCACCTGGTGCATCGTTAAAAACATGACCTAAGTGAACACCACTGTTTTTTGCTATGACTTCTGTTCTTATCATGCCATAACTTGTATCTTTTTTCTCTATGGTTGAGCCATCAACTGCTTTAAAGAAGCTAAGCCAACCTGAGCCTGAGTTAAATCTATCTTTGGTATCAAATAGTATATCACCTGAGAGTTTATCTACAAAAACTCCATCAGGAGTGTTTTTAAAGATTTCGTACTGTTTACAGTATCTTCCATCTGTTCCTTGATTAAATGCAACATTAAAAGCTTCACTATTTGTTCCTAGTTTAAACTCTCCAAGAGCTCTATAAAAATCTTTTTTATCCATGTATCCTACATGTGAGTAGACCTCTTTGCCATCTTCTATAAAGAGTATAGTTGGTGTTGCTGTAAGTTGTGTTTTGATTTTAAAATCTTTTAGCTTATCACTATTAGCAGTTCGCAGCGGTGTATCACCTTTATATGATGAGGTTACATCTTTAGCAAACTTTTCACAATAAGGACAATAAGGTGCATCGATAACTACAACTTCTTTACCACCTAGTGGTGTTATAAAAGCAGGCTTCTTCATCTTCTTTTCAAATTTTACACCAATTCTATGATTTGGACAGTATCCAAAAGGATTTTTTTGAAGGTAATCTTGATGATAATCCTCTGCTTCATAAAACTTTGTTAGTGGTGCAATCTGTGTTGTGATTTTTCCAAAACCTGCTTTTGTAAGTAGTTTTTGGTACTCATCTTTTGTTTTAAGTGCGATGTTTTTTTGAGTTTCATTTGTATAAAATATGGCACTTCTATAATTGTTCCCTATGTCATTGCCTTGTCTGTCGCCTTGTGTAGGGTTGTGTAACTCCCAAAACTCTCTTATAAGCTTCCCAGCACTTGTTTTTTGATTATCAAATATAACTTCTACTGTTTCAGTATAGTTTATTATATTTTTGTCTGTACTATTTCTGTACTTTAAAACAGTTTTGTATGTTGGATTTATATAGTTTCCTCCAGCATATCCTGATTTTGCATCTATGACACCCTCTTGTTGTTCAAAGTATTTTTCAACTCCCCAAAAGCATCCTGCACCAAAAACTATAGTTTCTGTTTTTGCATACATTGATACGGTAAGGGCTAGTAATAGTAGTAATTTTTTCATTCTGTTTCTCCGTTTGGTTTTATGTGAAAGATGGTTCTTTCTTTGTTGCTATCATACAAATAGCATGTGTATTTATTGTTTAGGCATATGTTGTTGACTATAGAAAGCCCTAATCCAAAGCCACTCTTTTTTCTGTTTTTACTTTTTGATATAGTAAAAAATGGTTCAAAAATTTTCTCTTTAAACTCTGCTTCTATCTTTTCGCCACTGTTTTCAAAGCTTACTATTTCATCGCTGTTATCTACTTTTATATAGCCCTTATTTGTAAATTTTAAAGCATTTGTGAGTATGTTTACGCATACTTTTTTTAAGTCCATTTTGTTGAAAACTATGATAAAAGATTTATCTATATTATTGATAAAATCTATATCTTCATTTTTTGGTAAGATTGAAAATACTTCATTATCTATAAAACTATATAGGTTTATATTTTCTGTTTTTTTATGCTCTTGCATCGATGTTATAAATTTTAACATATCAATCGTAAGTTCATCTAAAAACTTTATCTCTTCTCTCATATGCTCTAAAACTAAAGGCAAATCATCTTCACTAACCATACCATCTTCTATCTCTTCAATATAGCCATTTACTATAGTGATAGGCGTTTTCACATCATGTGCCATAGAGATAAGAAGGTTTGAAAGATTTTGATTTTTTTGTTTTAAATCTTTTATGTGCTTTTTTAGTTGTGAAGATAAAAAGTTCATATTGTTGTTTATGTCTTGTATCTCTGTTATCTTGTTTTGACTATGGTCTATCTCATAATTGTGACTTCTGATATTTTCTAAGCGATGATTGATAAAGTTGAATTTTTTTGATAAATATCTTCCAAGAAAAAAGCTAATAACTCCTATGACTGGAGTTAAAAAGGCAATGACAAATATAATTTGTATAACCATAGGCATCCCAATGGGTTTTCCTATGATAATATACGTCAAAAATGAGCTTAAAATCGATATAAAAAAGCCAGCAAGTGTATAAATTATGATTAGAAAAGGTTTAATTTTCATATATTTTGTATCCTATCCCTCTTACTGTTTTAATGATATCTTTCTCATAAAATTGTTTTACTTTTTCTCGTATATGATATATATGGCTATTTATCCCCTGCTCATCAATCTCCCCAAAGTAGTTATCGTATATGATTTGTGCTAAATCAGCTCTTGAGTAGACTCTATTTTTATTATTGATTAGTGTGGTCAAGATTAGATACTCACTAGGAGTAAACTCAATCTTAAAGCCATTTACAATTATCTCTTTTGCTTCTTCATTAAGGAGTATATCAACGATAGATTGCCCATCTAAAGAGCTTAATTCCTCTTTTCTCTTTAAAAGAGATTGGATTTTTATAGCTAACTCTTTTGCAGAAAAAGGTTTAGCTATATAATCATCAATCCCAAAATTATAGCCTTTAGTTTTAAACTCTATAGTATCTAAAGCACTTATCATTATGACAAGTGTTTGTTTTGATTTTTTTCTTATTGCTTGACAAATCTCAAAACCATCTACATGAGGCAGCATGATGTCAAGTGTAACTAAATCATAAGAATTGGCAGCTATTTTTTTAAGAGCAACTTTTCCATCATAAGCGATATCTACATCATAGATATCGCTTTTTAGACGGTTTTTTATAAAGTTTACAATAGTCTCTTCATCTTCAACTATAAGTATCTTTTTTTTCATATAATACTTTCTTTTTTACTATTGTAACAAAAAAATGTTTACATATTTGGCTTAACTAAATGCCAAACACCTTTTACTCCATCACCATGCATGTCGTTTGCTTTTGTATCTTTAAAAAAGTAGTATAGTGGCTGAGACTTGTAAGTTGTTTGCATAGCTCCATTATCTCTTTTTATCATTCCAAAATCTTCTTTTTTAACATCTGCAGGAAGTTTTAAACTACTTGCATCACCTGCAAATACAGGCCATTTTGCTTCACAACCGTTGTAGCAGTTAGACTTGTCTTTTGTGTCTTTGTCAAAAGTATAAAGAGCCATACCTTTGCTATCCATCAAAAATGCTGCTTTTGAATCCATTGACATATTGTCACCGTAGTTTGAAGCACATCCTACAAAAAGTAGAGCTGAAGTTGCTATTGCCATCGCTAATTTTTTCTTCATTTTATTCTCCTCAGAATTTGTTTATGTGACATCTTAGTAACACTTTATGAAGATTCTATGAAGATAGGCAAAAAAAGGATATAATTTCATTAAAAAAAGGAATTTTATGTTAAAAATAGGAGATAAAGCACCAGAAGTCACTCTTCCAAATCAAGATGGAGTTGAGATAAGTTTAAGGGATTTAGAAGGCAAATGGGTAGTTTTATACTTTTATCCAAAAGATAATACCCCAGGATGTACAACAGAAGCTTGTGAGTTCACTGAAGCTCTACCAGATTTTGATGGACTAAATGCAGTTATCTTAGGAGTAAGTCCAGATAGCCCTAAAAAACACTCAAATTTTATAGCAAAAAAAGATTTACTCATAACTCTTTTAGCAGATGAGAGTAAAGAAGTATGTGAAAAATATGGTGTTTGGCAACTAAAGAAAAACTATGGAAAAGAGTACATGGGAGTAGTTCGCTCAACATTTCTTATCTCACCAGAAGGTAAGATAGAAGCTATTTGGGAAAAAGTAAGAGTTAAAGGTCATGTAGAAGCTGTTAAAGAAAAATTAGAAGAAATCGCTAAATAGCGATTTCTAATTCACAGCCTATCCATCTATCTCTTTTCGCTTCTTTTTCTTTTGGAGCTAGGATTTTGATTCTTTCTTTTGAGATTTTGTACTTACTGATTAATGATGACTTAACTGATTTAGCTCTTTTATTTGCAAGGTTTTCCAGCTCTTTTTGGCTTATTTTGATGTTTTTGGTGATTTTTGTTTGTACTTCATTGTTAAATGCAATGATATTGATTTGAGGTTTTTTAGTCTTTTTAGTTTTATTGTCATCTTTTTTAGGTTTTATGATAAACAATTTTTGTAAATCTTCATACTCTTTTTGCGAAAAATCTTTTACATATAAAGTTTTTAAAGCACTTCCATAAACATCATTTGTACTATTCGTATCTTTTGCTAACTCTTTGTTTATTATGATTTTAAACTTTTGTTTTTGTAGTTCATAAGTATCTAAATCTTTATTATATGCTCCTGTTATACTAAGTTTTATACCTGGTTTTTTGGAGAGAATTTTATTTAAGTTATCTAGTTTTTCATATTCGCTTGATATGATTTTGTATGAGCCAATTTCAAAATCAATCGCTTTTAAATCATCTCCTTTAATTCCAAGCATTGAGCCTAAAAATCTAAAAGGAGCTGTAACAATTCCTGTAATCATATTGCCAATAGCTCTCCAAATGATACTTCCATAACTAAATTGTGGATCATTCATATTTCCAGTTACTGGCAAATCAATATCAATTTGTCCATTTGAATCTTTCAAAATCGCAATAGCAAGTTCAAGTGGAAGCGATGGCGCGTCTTTACTTTCCACTTTTTCTCCTAGAGTTAGGGTGTCTATATTTATCTTATTATCGCCTATTAGTTTTGCTTTTTTTATATCATATTTTAAATCCATGGATAATTTTCCATTTTTTATTTTATATCCTAAAAATTTCATTGAATATGGAGTAATGGAACTTAAATCTATGTTTTTAAATAGTACATTTATCTTTGCATTTTCTTTTATGTTAAAAGGTGAGAGAACTCCATTGATATTTGTATATCCATATTTATCAATTTTACCTTTTAATTTTAGAGTTGAAGGAGTGGTTTTTTGAAAATCAAGTGTTGAAAACTCTCCATTTAAATCATGAATATACGTTTTAAAAGGAAATGGTAGTGAAAAATCACTAAAATCAGAACTTCCTTTTGTTAAAACCATCGGGCCAATTTTTAGTTTTAATGGTTCTTTTGATGTTTTTTCTTCTTTAGAGCTACTTGGTTTTGTTAAATTTGAAAAATTTGTGGAGCCATCTTTGTTTACATGAGCTCTTATGTAAGGCTCTTTAAGTTCTAAATTTTTTATGCTAATATCATCATTGTTGTATTTTATGCCATTTATTTTTAATTGATTCCATGATAAAAGTTTTTCGCCATTGTTTTGGTTTATCACAAGTTTATCTATGCTGGTATCAGCTATGAGTTTTATATCTTTTGATTTAGAAAAATCAACATCTAAATCAGCCATAATACTTAAATCTGCATTATTGATATCAAAATTTACAAACTTAGAAAGATAATTTTTATAATCGCTTATATTTAGATTTTTAAGATCAATTTTTGAAGATACTATAAGTGGTTCAGGCTTTATTTGTCCTTTTGCTTTTAGCTTTGCGTTTTTATTAATATCTGTCATCAAATCAAAGTCTATAGGACTTTGTTTATCAAGCGAAATATTCTTTACATGTAAAGTTGTTTTACTTAGTTCACTTTTGATTGGATTATCTAAGGAATTATCTTCAAAAATAACATTTGCTTCGTTTATATTAGCTTCTTTTAAAAGAAAATCCCATGGTTTGGACTCTTTTTTTGATGTTGAATTTGACTCTTTCATTTCAAAAGCTTTTAGTAAATTTAGTTGATATTTTTTATCTAAACTTGCAAATACTTTTGGGCTTTGAAGATTTAAACTATCTATTGATATTTTTTGTTCTGGCCATTTTAGATTTAAACTATTTACATCGATTTTAGCTAAATCAAAAAGAGTATTTGTTTTATCTTTCATAATTATATTTGATAGAGTTATTTTGGCATCATTTATACTAGCTTGTAAATCTTTTGATAAATCTATCTTGTAAGGAAGCTCAAAAGATATATTTCCGCTTGTTAGTTTGGCTTCTAAGTCACTTAATGCATAATCATAAAGCTTTGGTAGTTCTAGATTTGTAAGATTGATTTTGCCGTATATATTAAGAGGCTCAATCCTCATACCACCTTCCCAAAGTATCTCACCATTTTTACCAACTTTGGTTTTAAAAGCATAGCCATTTAAGTCACCTGCTTTTGTGCTTATGTCATGTGCCATAAAATCATAAGGCCCAAAGTTTAGTTCAAACTGCTTTTTATCTCTAAAATCGTTAAATTTTATATTTCCATCTTTTATGTTTAATTTCTCAAGTTTTATTATAGGAAGTTGCTGTGGCTTTTGCTCTGTTTTTACTTCTTTAGTATTGCTAGTTTTTATAATATTTTGCAGGTTGAGTTTCCCGTCTTGTAAAATCGAAGTATAAAGTTTAGGTGAGTTTATATCTAGTGTTTTAAACAAAATTGTTTTTTCAAGAAGTCCTAAAAAACTATAATCTACATGTAAAAATTTTACACCAAGTACAGGCTTTTTGTTTAAATCTTTTAAAACGATATTGTGAAGTTTTAAATCAAATTCATATGGGTTAAAACTAGCATCCGATACTTCTACATGTAGACCTATCTTATCTTTTAAAATAGTTGGAAGTTTACTGGTAACAAACCAAGGAATGAGTAAAAAACCTACTAAATTGTAAGTTAAAAACAAAAAACCAATCCAAAACCAAAAACTTTTTAAATACTTCATATTTACTACCTTAAAAGAAAAATAAGTTATAATCATTATATCATTTTACATAAAAAAAAGGTTTAAATTTGTTAGTTCATATATGCTGTTCAGTCGATAGTCACTTTTTTTTACAAAAATTAAGGTCATTTTACCCAAATGAAGAGTTGATTGGTTTTTTTTATGATCCTAACATACACCCCTTTAGTGAGTACAAACTTCGTTTAATGGATGTAAAAAGAAGTTGTGATAAATTAGGTGTAAAACTCATCGAGGGAGAGTATGATTATGAGGGTTGGATAGAAGCTGTTAGAGGATTTGAATCTGAGCCTGAAAAAGGAAAGAGATGCTCCATTTGTTTTGATAATCGTCTAGAGAGAACTGCCAAAAAAGCAGTTGAATTAGGCATAGATAAAATCACTACAACTTTGCTTACAAGTCCTAAAAAATCAATGGAGCAGTTAAGACAAAATGCTCTACATGTAGAGGAGAAATTTGATATCGAGGTAATAACTCCAGATTTTAGAAGTGGTGGAGGAACTCAGGAGCAATTTGCACTAGCTAAAAAAGATATGCTTTATCATCAAAATTATTGTGGATGTTTGTTTGCTCTTGAAGTTCAAAGAGAGCAACAAGACAGATTAAAAGATGAACTTATGAGTCCTATAACTGCTCAAGTTTTACCAAACTCTATTGAAGATAGAATTTGTTTGTATGAAGAAGTTATAAAGTGTGAAGAAAATAATGCAAAATTTAAATTAAGACGAGAAAAGTTCTTAAATTATAGGCTTTTACAAGGTTTACTTAGGAGAAAAAAAGAACCGATTGATAGTTATATTTTGTTTTACTCAACTCTAAATCGAAGCTTTACAAGAGGAAAAATTGAGTTTATTGAAGATGGAGTTGGCTATTTTAACAGAGAAGAAGTTTTGTTTGTTGAGCTTGAAAAATTTAATAAAATTGCAAAAACTAATTATAAAAACATAAAAGAGATGATGAAAAATCCGCCCTCAATTAAAACTGAACTATATGTAAGAAAAGAGCTTAGTTATAGTGATTTTACCTCGCTAAATCCAATAATCGTTATTGAAAAAGTCGAGCTTTGTAAATATGAATTGCTAATAAAATCTAAAACCTATAATGATGTTAGAGAAAATTTAGTAAAAATTAGATAAAATAGTAAAATTTTTAAAAAAGGCTTAAAATTGATTATAGATGTAGTAGAAATCCAAAAAATTTTACCTCACCGTTTCCCTTTTTTACTCATAGATAGAGTTACTGATTTAAACGAGGGAGAAAGCATAGAAGCTTTTAAAAATGTCACTATTGGTGAACATGTATTTCAAGGACACTTTCCAGACCATCCAATCTACCCTGGAGTTATGATTGTAGAAGGTATGGCTCAAGCTGGTGGTGTTTTGGCGTTTAAAAGTGCTAGTAAAGATGAGCAAGAAGCAGCAAAAGATAAAGTAGTTTATTTTATGAGTATTGATAAGTGTAAGTTTAGAACCCCTGTTAGACCTGGAGATAGATTGGTTTATAAACTAAGCGTGTTAAAACACAAAGGAAGTATTTGGGTTTTAGACGCAAAATCATATGTTGATGATAAGTTAGTTTGTGAAGCTGAATTAAAAGCAATGATTGTGGATAAATAAAAATGGCGCAAATTCATCCAAGTGCTGTTGTAGAAGATGGCGCAGTTTTAGAAGAGAGTGTCATAATCGGTCCAAATGCTTTTGTATCAAAAGACGCTGTTTTAAAAAATGGTGTTGAAATTATGCAAGGAGCTGGAGTTTATGGTGATACTTTTATAGATGAAAATACAAAAGTTTATCCATATGCGATTATTGGCATGCCTCCTCAAGATATTGGATATAAAAGTGAAGATGATGTTAAGGTAATAGTTGGCAAAAACTGCACAATTAGAGAGTTTGTTACGATAAATGCAGGTACTAAACATGGTGGTGGCATAACTAGAATTGGGGATAATTGTTTTATTATGATTTATTCTCACATTGCTCATGATTGTCAGGTTGGAAACAATGTAATTATGGCGAACAATGCTACACTAGCAGGACATGTTGAGATTGGCTCTTATACTGTAATTGGCGGTATGACACCTATTCATCAATTTGTGAAAGTTGGTGAAGGATGTATGATTGGAGGAGCTAGTGCGATTAGTCAAGATATACCTCCTTTTTGTTTAGCTGAAGGAAACCGTGCAGTTGTTAAAGGCTTAAATGCTGTTGGATTAAAAAGAAGATTTGAAAAAGATGATATAAGAGCATTACAGAGTGCTTTTAGAAAACTTTTTAGAAGTTCACTTGCTATTAAAGATGTGGCAAATGAACTTTTAAGAGAAGATACAAATGAAAAGGTACAACAACTTTGTAGTTTTATACTTGAAACTAAAAGAGGTATACCTTATGAGAGGAAAAATAATTAAAATGAATAACAAATTAGCAATACGACCGAGAGGTTGTGCTTTCTCACAGAGAGTGCAAAGCACAAGAGTCGCGAGGAATTCATCTCGGACTTTGTTTGAGTTGAAGGGGACAGTATGAAGGAATGTAGCTTTTGTGGATCAAAAGAGAGTAGTGACACAAGACTAATAGCTGGAGAGAATGTTTTCATATGTGAGCATTGTGTAGTTTCAGCGTATAAAATATTTTTTGGAGATTTAGAAGAGCAAAACCAAGAAGAAAAAGAATCTTTTAGTGGTGAGCTTTTAGCTCCTAAGCAATTAAAAGAGATGTTAGATAACTATGTAATTGGACAAGATAATGCCAAGAAAGTTTTTTCAGTTGGTGTATATAATCATTACAAAAGAATTTTTAAGCAATCAAGTATAGAAGATGATACAGAAATCTCAAAATCAAATATACTTTTAATAGGACCAACAGGAAGTGGAAAAACTTTGATGGCTCAAACAATGGCAAGATTTTTAGATGTTCCAATTGCTATAAGTGATGCTACAAGCCTAACTGAGGCTGGGTATGTTGGAGAAGATGTTGAAAATATCTTAACAAGACTTCTTCAAGCAGCTGATGGCGATGTAAAAAGAGCTGAGCAAGGCATAGTTTTTATTGATGAGGTTGATAAAGTAGCAAGGATGAGTGAAAACCGTTCAATCACAAGAGATGTAAGTGGTGAGGGAGTTCAGCAAGCTCTTTTAAAAATCATAGAAGGAAGTGTTGTAAATATTCCTCCAAAAGGTGGAAGAAAGCATCCAAATCAAGAGTTTTTACAGATTGATACTTCAAATATATTGTTTATTTGTGGTGGAGCTTTTGATGGACTTGAAGAGATTATCAAAAGAAGAAAAGGTAAAAATGTACTTGGATTTGATCAGGAAAAAAGATCAAAAAGTGATGATAGTAAGCTACTAGAAGAAGTTGAGCCAGATGATTTAGTTCATTATGGTTTGATTCCTGAGTTAATTGGTCGTTTACATGTAGTGGCAACTCTTGGTGAAATTGGTGAAGATGAGATGGTTAGAATCTTGACTGAACCAAAAAATGCTATATTAAAACAATACAAAAAACTTTTTGCGATTGATAATGTTGAGCTTAATTTTGAAGATGATGCTTTAAAAGAGATAGCAAAACTTGCAATCAAACGAAAAACTGGAGCTAGGGGTTTGAGATCAATTATGGAAGAAGTGATGGTTGATATCATGTATGAACTTCCTGAGCTCGAGGGATATGAGGTAATGATAACAAAAGATGTAATAATTAGTGGTGAAAAGCCACTTTATATCAAAAAAAATAAAAAAAGTGCTTAATAAGGTAATAAGAAATGATTCTTGATAATATAATAGGTTTTTTCTCAAGTGATATGAGTATAGATTTGGGAACAGCAAATACGCTTGTTCTTTTAAAAGGTAAGGGTATCATCATAAATGAGCCTTCAGTTGTGGCAGTTCAAAGAGATAAGTATGGAAGACAAAACATACTTGCAGTTGGACAAGAAGCTAAGAACATGGTTGGTAAAACTCCTGGAAATATAGAAGCGATTCGTCCAATGAGAGATGGGGTTATAGCTGATTTTGATATGACTGAAAAGATGATTAGATATTTCATTGAAAGAGCTCATAAAAGAAAAAGTTTTTTAAGACCTAGAATTATCATATGTGTTCCTTATGGGCTAACACAAGTTGAAAGAAAAGCAGTAAGAGAATCAGCAATGAGTGCTGGTGCTAGAGAGGTATTTTTGATAGAAGAGCCAATGGCAGCAGCTATTGGTGCAGATTTGCCGATTCGTGATCCAAAAGGAAGCTTAGTTGTTGATATTGGAGGGGGTACAACTGAGATTGGAGTTGTGTCACTTGGAGGATTAGTTATCAGTAAATCAATTAGAACTGCTGGAGATAAGATTGATTTAGCAATTGTAGATTATGTTAAAAGAAAATATAACCTTTTAATCGGTGAGAGAACTGGTGAAGAGATAAAGATAGAAATAGGAACAGCAATTCCAATGGATGAGCCACTTTCAATGATGGTAAAAGGAAGAGACCAAGTAAGTGGACTTTTAAGCAGGATTGAACTTACTAGTGAAGATGTAAGAGATGCTATAAAAGAGCCTTTAAAAGAGATTGCAGATGCTCTAAAAGATGTTTTAGAGGTAATGCCTCCTGATTTAGCTGGAGATATAGTTGAAAATGGAATTGTTTTAACTGGAGGAGGAGCACTTATTAGAGGTTTTGATAAGTATTTATCTGATATTGTTAAATTGCCAGTTTTTGTAGCAGAAGAGCCACTTTTAGCAGTTGCAAAAGGTACAGGACGTGCATTAGAAGAGATAGGATTATTGCAACAATTAGCAAATGAATAAACTTAAACTTCTTATACTCATAGGCTTAATAGCTCTTGTATCATTAAAATATGGTAATGATATTAAGAGCTACTTTGTAAAGTTTTCTGTTGGGAGTGTCTCGACATATCTTGATTATAAGGAGTTTATCCAAAACAAAATAGATGAGCATTTTTCACAAGCCAATGAGATAAAAAAGTTAAGAGAAGAAAATCAAAGGTTAAAAGCTTCAAAAGAGTTATTAGAAGCTTTTGCTTCTCACTTGAATGATGTTTTAAAACAAAAAGGAGTTGATAAGTACACTCCAAAAGTAAAATTAGTTCGTTCAGTTTCGTATGTTAATTTAAATGATTATTTTAAAGTTTGGATAGATTATAAAGATTTTAATAGCTCAAAGATATACGGACTATTGAATAATGGTGCAAGTGCGGGGATAGTTGTTTCAAATAACAATAATCCAATGGCACTTCTTTTAGGAGATCCTAAATCAACATTCTCTGTTTTTGTTGGAAAAGATAAAATTCCAGGTATTGTAATTGGTAAAAAACATGAAGTTATAGTTAAATACATACCGTTGTGGATGTATCCAAAAGTAGGAGACGAAGTTACAACTAGTGGGCTTGATGGTATTTTTTTTCCTGGAGTTAGAGTTGGAGTTGTAAAAGAGGTTATAAAAGAAGAGTTTTCAAAAAGTGCAATTATAGAGCCATACTCAAAAATTAGTGTGCCACTTTATTATCATATTATTGAAAAAAATTGAATTTAAAGCCATATTATTGGATTTGAATTGAATTTTTACATAGGATTACACATATGCCAAAAAGAGAAGACATAAAAACAATTTTACTAATAGGTTCAGGCCCTATTATCATAGGTCAAGCTTGTGAGTTTGATTATAGTGGCACTCAAGCTACAAAAACTTTAAAAGAATTAGGATATAGAGTTGTTTTAGTAAATTCAAATCCAGCAACTATTATGACTGATCCTGAATTTGCAGATAGAACATACATAGAGCCTATTAATGAAGACATTATTGCAAAAATAATAGAAAAAGAAAATGTAGATGCTATTTTGCCAACTATGGGAGGGCAAACTGCACTTAATGTTGCTATGAGCATGTATGAAAAAGGAATGCTTGAAAATGTAAAATTTTTAGGAGCAAATCCTGAAGCTATCAAAAAAGGTGAAGACAGACAAGCTTTTAAAGAAGCCATGATGAAAATTGGCATGGATTTACCAAAGAGTAAATATGCATATAATATGAGCGAAGCCATGAGCGCTGCTGAAGAGATAGGATTTCCTCTTATCATAAGAGCTTCATATACACTAGCAGGTGGAGGAAGTGGAGTTGCATATAATATAGATGAATTCAAAGAGTTAGCTTCAAGCGGCCTAGAAATTTCTCCTATTAGTGAGATTTTGATTGAAGAGTCTTTGTTGGGATGGAAAGAGTATGAGATGGAGGTTATCAGGGATAGGGAAGATAACTGTATCATTGTGTGTTCTATTGAAAACTTTGATCCTATGGGAGTTCACACAGGAGATAGTATAACAATTGCTCCAGCACTTACTTTAACAGATAAAGAGTATCAAAAGATGAGAAATGCATCTTTTGCGATATTAAGAGAAATTGGAGTTGATACTGGAGGAAGTAATGTTCAATTCTCAGTTGATCCAAAAACAGGCAGGATGACTGTAATTGAGATGAATCCTCGTGTTAGTAGAAGCTCGGCTCTTGCTAGTAAAGCAACAGGTTATCCAATCGCAAAAGTTGCGACTCTTTTAGCAGTTGGCTTTACTCTCGATGAAATCACAAATGATATAACAGGAACTGCTGCTTCATTTGAGCCAGTTATTGATTATATTGTTACAAAAATTCCTCGTTTTACATTTGAAAAATTTCCTATGGCAGATAGTACACTTGGAACTAGTATGAAAAGTGTTGGTGAAGTAATGGCAATAGGAAGAACTTTTAAAGAGTCATTTCAAAAAGCTCTTTGTTCTCTTGAGATTGGGCTTAGTGGTTTTGATGAAATAACATATGATGATGAATTGTTAAAAAAAGAGATTAGAAGACCAAATGATAAAAGAATGCTTTGTATCATGGAAGCATTAGGCAGAGGCATGAGTGTTGAAGAGATACATGAGTTAAGTAAAATTGATAAGTGGTATTTAAATCAGTTTAAAGATATTTTAGAGCTAGAAAAAAAGCTTGATATGTTTGCTTTAAATGATGAAAAGCTTTTAAGAAAAGCAAAAACTTTTGGTTTTTCTGATAAAAAGATAGCTTGGCTTATCAATAAGTATGATAATTTAGAATTGACTCAAAATGATATTTATACAGCAAGACAAAAGCTTGGAATTGAACTTGAGTATAATGAAGTAGATACTTGTGCAGCTGAGTTTAAAGCTTTAACTCCTTATCTTTATTCAACAACAAATATAACTAAGCTTCCAAAAACTAAAGCAAAAAAAGAAAATAAGAAAAAAGTTATGATAATAGGTGGTGGACCAAATAGGATTGGTCAAGGAATTGAGTTTGATTACTGTTGTGTTCATGCTTCTTATGCTCTAAAAGATATGGGCATTACAACTATAATGTATAACTGTAATCCTGAAACAGTTTCTACTGATTATGATACTAGTGATATACTTTATTTTGAACCAATTGATTTTGAGCATGTAAGAAGTGTGGTTGAAAGAGAAAATCCAGATGGAATTATCGTTCATTTTGGTGGACAAACTCCACTTAAAATTGCAAAAAGACTTACTGTTATCGGTGGAAAGATTATAGGAACAACTGCAAGAGTTATTGATGAAGCAGAAGATAGAGAAAAATTTTCAGCATTTATCAAAGAAAATGGCTTAAAACAACCACGAAATGCAACTGCAATTAGTGAAGAAGAAGCAATTAAATATGCAAAAGAGATAGGCTATCCAGTACTTGTAAGACCTTCTTATGTACTTGGTGGAAGAGCTATGAGGATAGTTTATAATGAGGATGAGTTAAAACAATATATGCAAGAAGCAGTTAGTGTTTCGCATAATTCTCCAGTATTGTTAGACCAATTTTTAGATAGAGCAATTGAACTTGATGTAGATGCTGTTTGTGATGGAGTTGATGTTTACATTGGTGGAATTATGCAACATATCGAAGAAGCTGGAATCCACAGTGGAGATAGTGCATGTTCACTTCCTACAATTTCACTAAGTGAACATTTAAGAAAAAAAGTAGAAGAACAAACTAAAAAGATTGCGCTAAATCTTGGAGTTGTAGGGCTTATGAACATACAATTTGCAATCTATAAAGATGATGTTTATATGATTGAAGTAAATCCAAGAGCAAGTCGAACTGTTCCATTTGTTAGTAAAGCTACTGGAATTCCTTTGGCAAAAGTAGCAACAAGAGTAATGTGGCAAGGAAATTTAAGAGAAGCACTTAGTTTTTATGATAAGTATAATGTTGTTTGTGAAGAAGATGGCATACTAAAGCCAAAATTAAAAGGACATGTTAGTGTTAAAGAGGCAGTATTTCCATTTAGTAAATTAAGTGGGGCTGATCTTATACTAGGTCCTGAGATGAAAAGTACAGGTGAAGTTATGGGGATTAGCGATAGTTTTGCTACTTCATTTGCAAAATCTCAAATCGCATCATTCAATATGCTTCCAAGCAAAGGAACAGTATTTATCTCTTTAACAGATATTGATAAAGCTTATGCAAAAGAGATAGGAGAAGGCTTTAGTAAACTTGGCTTTAAAATTTTAGCAACAAGTGGTACTCATAAAGCTTTATTAATGGCAGGAGTTGATGCAGAGTTTATCCATAAGATAAGTGAAGGTAGACCAAATGTCGAAGATAAGCTTAAAAATGGTGATATAGATTTAGTTATCAATACAAGTGATGCAAAATCAAGTAAAGATGATGCTAAAAAGATTAGACAATCAGTTCTAAGATTTAATATACCATATTTCACAACAATAGCAGCAGCAAGAGCAGCAGCACTTTCTATAAAAGAAGTAGAAGATGGAAGTGCACTTATCCCAAAAGCTCTGCAAGATTATTTAGAGTAAAAAATGATTCAGCAGTTAGTATATTTAGTTCAAACAGATACAACTGCTGGATTTTTATCTCAAAATCCTTTAAAACTTTCAAGCTCAAAACAAAGAGATCCAAATCAAAAATTTTTGATTTGTGTTGATTCTTTTAAAACTTTAAAAAATTTTACAAGAGTTCCAAAAAATTTAAAAAAAAGTATTAGAAGAGCAAAGAAAACAACTTATATATATCCTAATAAAAAGGCAATAAGAGTAGTAAAGGATGAAGAGCACTTAAAATTCCTAAAAAAGTTTCATTGGATGTACTCATCTTCAGCCAATAAAACAAGACAAAACTTTGATTTTAGATATGCTAATGAAAAAGCTGATATAATAGTTGAAGATGAGCGAGGTTTTTTTGAGAGTTCACCTTCAAAAATAATAAAGATTTCTAAATCGAAACAGCAAAGGATTAGGTAATGCTTTATATTGTTAATTCTTTTTTTATGGGAATTATTTTTGTTAGTATTTTAGATTTCTTATATTTTATTGGACTTAAGATAAACTATTTTGATTTTTATGGAATTAGTGAGTATTTTAATATCATATTTGTTGATAATCAAAATTTTTATATGCTTTTGCCACTATCATTTGTAGTCGGCTATCTTCTCTTGTATAGCGCCTTTTCAAAGTTTTTCTTCAAAATTTACTTAGTTGTGCTAATTGCCTCTCTTTTTACTCTATATGCTCCAGTTGGAAAAGCATTTGGAGATATGATTTTTAAACAAGAGAATCAACAGGTAAAAGTTGGCTCAACTCTTTTTGAGGCTGATGTATTATATATGGGAAGAAGTTTTGTCTACATGTATAGAAAAGATATAGACAAAACCATCAAACTCAAGGTTGATGAAGTAACTTTTTGATAGCTAAACTAGCAAGAGTTAGCCCAAAGCTTCCTGTTACCCCTACAAAGCTACCTAGTTCTTTACACTTTGCTTCTTCAGGAGAAAAAACTACATCAAACTTTTTATTGAATCCTCTTTTTTTAAGTTCATTTCTAAATTTTTTAGCAAGTCCATCGCCATATGTTTTCCATATATTAGTTACTTCAATCTTGGTTGGATCTAATTTTTTTGCTCCTCCCATAGAACTTATAAGTTTTGGATAAACTTTGATTGCTAATGCCACTTTAGCATTCATATCATCAATAGCATCAATTACTAAGTCAAATTTATCAAAATCAAATTCTTCAATCCATTTTGGAGTGATTTTTGTCTCAATTGGAGTTACTTTTGGATATAACTCTTTTAGTCTATGAACTTTAACTTCTCCAACTTTTTCACTCCCAATTTGCCTATTTTGATTGGTAACATCATAAGTATCAAAATCAACTATAGCTATATTTTGTAAACCTGTTCTATAAAGTGCATCTAGACAAAAACTACCAACACCACCTACTCCCAAAAGCAATATTTTTGCATTTTGAAGTTTTTGAAAATCATCTCCAAAAAGAAGTCTACTTCTTGAAAACTTATCTGCTTTCATGCACCCACTCACTAAGTTTATTCATATCTTCATAAGCACTCATATCCAGCTTAATTGGTGTAACTGAGACATAACCATCTTCAATCGCACTTAAATCACAGCTTTTATTTTTGCTAGGTTGCCAATCAAGTACATGTGTTCCTATCCAGTAGTACTCTTCTCCTCTAGGATTTCTATGTAGATGTGCATCATTGTTGTACATCTTATAACCTGCGTGAGTAACTTTTATGCCTTTACATTCGCTTAGTTTTATTGGAGGTATATTAATATTTAAAAATCTTCTCTCCCCTAAGGGAAAACCACCATCAAGAATTTTTTTTGAAATTTCATAGGCATATTTTTGAGCCAAATCATAACCATATTTTTTAATTGACTCTACTCCATTTTCATATACCTGAGAAATCGCAATAGCTGGAACTCCTTGTAGAACTGCTTCCATGGCTGCACTTGCAGTTCCACTATATGTTATGTCTTCTCCCATATTTGAGCCTTTGTTTATCCCACTAACAACCAAATCAGGTAGATTATCTTCTTTAAAAAGAGCGTGCAAAGATAGATAGATACAATCAGTTGGTGTTCCATCATCAAGTTTATAAAAGTCATCATCTAATTTTACAAATCGTAAAGGTCTTGTTAATGTGAGCGAGTGACCACAAGCAGACTTTTCAGTTGTAGGAGCAACAACTGTTACATGTCCTAGTGGTTTTAATGCTTCTACTAAGGCTTTTAATCCATCACTTTCAAACCCATCATCATTAGTTATTAATATTTGTTTCATATATTCTCTTTTTTTTGTTTTTATTATAGCATATAAACATTGACTACACACATATTGTGATAGAATAACAGGGTAATTCAAATTTAAGTTTTACATCAATTTTGATCTCATTCTCAAAAATGCATCCTTGCATTTTTTCCGAGGCTTCGGACTATTTGTGCATCCTTGCACAAATAAACGTCCCAAGAACCGATAAAATTTGATGTAAAACTTAAATTTGAATTACCGTAGTAGATAAGTAAAGAAAGGATATGTTATGTGTGTTATGCATGCTCCAATTAACAGGGAAGCCCCAAGAGTAAGAAAATATAAAAAGCGTGAAAAAACTACAAGAACGCCTTTTAATAAAGCTCTTTTAAAACCAGACCCAGATTTTATTGATGAAAGAAAGGTAGAGAAAAAAGAAGAAAGTAAAGGATTTTTTAGTAAACTACTAGGAATTTAATCTATAGTAGGTAAGTTATGAAATTATTAGTCTCTATTTTGGAGCCTTCAGGCAATCTTCACTTTGAGCCTATATTAAAAAAACTGGACAATTGTGAGCTTCTTGGTATATTTGATGAGAGGTTTGGAAAACCTATAGAGTCAAGTTCATCTTTTTCTATTATGGGTTTTGTAGATGCAATCCCAAAGATAAAACTAGCAAAAAAAACAATTAAAAAAATGGTAGAATTAAGCTTTGATGCTGATTTTGTACTGCTGATTGATTCTCCAGCCTTTAATTTACCACTTGCAAAAGCCATTAAAGAGCAAAATCCAAATATAAAAATAATTTATTATATACTACCTCAAGTTTGGGCATGGAAAGCTAAGAGAGTAAAAAAGGTTGAAAGGTATTGTGATGTATTGGCTTCAATCTTACCGTTTGAGCAAAAATTTTACAATAGAGCAACTTATGTGGGGCATCCACTGCTTGATGAAATTTCTACATGTAAAAAAGAGTATGAAAAAACCGGATATATCTCTTTTTTGCCAGGAAGTAGAAAAAGCGAGATTAAAAAACTTTTTCCAATTTACAAAGATGTAGCAAAACAAATAAATAAAAAAAATATTTTAGTAATTCCAAAACATTTTAGTGATGAAGAAATATCTAACATTTATGGTGATATTAGTGATTTTGAAATTTCAAGAGATGCGCATGATAGTTTTTTAAGAAGTGAGTTTGCATTTGTTTGTTCAGGAACTGCAACACTTGAAGGAGCTCTTATTGGAACGCCTTTAGTTTTAGCATATAAAGCAAAATCCTTTGATGCTTTTATTGCTAAAAGATTTGTAAAATTGAGTCATGTTGGCTTGGCTAATATCATAATGGATTTTGAAGGTTTAGAGCCTTTACATGTAGAACTCTTACAAGAAGATGTAACTAGCCAAAACCTTTTAAAAGAGTATGAATTGATGGATAGAGAAAAGTTTTTTAAAAATTCTTTGAAATTACATCAAATCTTATCTCATGGAAGTTGTGAGAGAATGATAAGCTTAATTAAGATATAATACTACTTTAATAAACAGTTAAATAATTCTAGGCGACAGCCTAAGCTTTCTTGCAAAGAGTGATTTGCAAAAGCAAACCGCTTCGCTTCACAAGAGTGCGAGGAATTTTTTGCTGGACTTCGTTCAGAAAAAAAGGAGACAGTTAAATGGAACCAATGACCCAATACGGTTATAAAAAATTAACAGATGAATTAAATGATTTAAAAAAAGTACAAAGACCAAATATTGTTCAAGAGATTGATATTGCAAGAAGTCATGGAGACTTAAAAGAAAACGCAGAGTATCATGCAGCAAAAGAAAAACAAGCATTTATTGAAAGCAGGATTGCTGAGCTTAGTTCACTAGTAGCTGATATCAAAGTGATTGATCCTTCTACTTATGAACATGATCAAGTCAGGTTTGGCTCAACTGTAAAGCTGGAAAACCTAGATACTGAAGAAGAAATTACATATACTATAGTTGGAAGGTTTGAGAGTGATCCAGATAGAGGTCTTATCTCTTTTAATACTCCTCTTGCAAAAGGGCTCATGGGAAAAGCTGAGGGCGATGAAGTAGAAATCATGCTTCCTGGTGGAAAAAGTGAATTTGAAATATTAGAAGTGAGTTATGAACCTATAGATTTTGAAGGTAAATAAGATGAAAAAAGTTGCGATTATTGGTGCTAGTGGCTACACGGGGCTTGAACTTATAAAAATTTTGATAAATCATCCAGAGTTTGAACTAAGCTATATTGGAACAAGTAAGGGTGGAGAAGATTTTATTTCAATGCATCCAAGTTTAAAAGATGTTTTTACATGTAAAGTCCAAATGAGTGATCCTAAAGAGATTGCAAAAGTTGCTGATTTGGCTTTTTTAGCACTTCCACATAAGACTGCCATGGGATTTGCAAAAGAATTACTAAAATTAGGTGTAAAAGTAGTTGATTTATCAGCTGATTATAGGTTGGAACTTGAAGCTTATGAAGAGTTTTACTGCTCCCATGAAGATAAAGATAATTTAAAAAATGCAGTTTATGGGCTTCCTGAAATCTATAAAGATGATATAAAAAAAGCAAGTCTCATAGCAAATCCAGGATGTTATCCAACAGCATCTATTTTAGGGCTTTTGCCATTTTCTAAGTATATAGATGAAAATTATCCTATTTTTATAGATGCAAAAAGCGGTGTTAGCGGAGCTGGAAAGACTCCAAGTGATGTAAAACATTTTGTAAAAGTAAATGAAAATATTTTTGCATACAATCCACTAAAACACAGACACTCTCCAGAGATAAAAGAAAAATTGAAAAAAGTTACAAATAAAGATTTCGAAGTAAACTTTGTACCTCATTTGATTCCTGTAACAAGAGGTATGTTGGTTAGTATATATCTAAAATTAAATAGCGAGATAGATGCAAAAAAAGTAGTAGAAGATTTTTATAAAGATACTAAATTTGTTAGGGTTAGGCAAACTCCAGTAGAGATTAAATCAACTGCTGGAACAAATTTTTGCGATATTTTTGTAGCTCAAAATGGCTCAAGCCTGTTTGTTTCTTCAAGCATAGATAATTTGCTAAGAGGAGCATCTTCTCAAGCAGTTGTAAATGCAAATTTGATGTGTGGCTATGAAGAAACTCTAGGGATACCAACTATTGCTTATGCACCTTAATATAAAAAATGGAGCTATTTTTATAGCTGATTCACATGAAAATAGCTCTACTTCAAATTTTTACGATTTTTTAAAAAAGATTCATGCTAAAGACATACAAACTAAACAACTCTTTTTGATGGGAGATATGTTTGATTTGTTAGTTGGTAAAGTAGATGCTACAGTTGAAATGTATGAAAAATATATAGATTTACTTGATGAAATTGCTTTACATGTAGAAACCATATATTTTGAAGGCAATCATGACTTTTCACTTTCAAATTTATTTAAAAATGTAAAAGTCATACCAATAGAGTCTCAACCTGTTATTGGTTTGTTAGAAGATGGAACGAAAGTACATTTGTCTCATGGCGATAAGTTTGAAAAGTACATACATGTAATTTATACTAAAATAATCCGCTCAAAAACTATTTTAAAACTTTTAAATATAATAGATATTTTGTGTTTTAACAAAGTTTCTAAAACGATACAATCTAATCAATTAAAAAAGGATATTTGTAGGAAAATTGAAAATTTTGAAGAAATTATTAGCGCAAAGATAGGTTACTATGGGGCCCAAAAAGGTGAATTTATTTTAGAAGGACATTATCATCAAGATTACAAATTTTCCAAAAATAAAATTAATTATATCAATTTACCCTCTTTTGCGTGTAATCAAAGTTATTTTATTGTAGAATGCTCCTTAGAAGAAAAATTTGCTCATAAAAAATAAGGGGCTATAATGTTTGATGATGATGTTTTAAAGGTAGGCTCCAATGAAATGGAGTTGGTTGACTTTCGTATTCTAAAGCAAGAAGAAGATAATGTATACGAAGGGATTTATGGTGTAAATGTAGCAAAGGTTAGAGAAATTATCAAAATTCCTAAACTAACCGAGCTTCCTGGAGTTCCAGAATACATAGAAGGTATTTTTGATTTGCGTGGAGTTGTTATCCCTGTTGTTAATTTAGCAAAGTGGATGCAAATAACCGAGCCTCCTATAGAAAATTTAAAACCTAGAGTAATCATAACAGAGTTTAGTGATATTCTAATTGGTTTTATTGTTCATGAAGCAAAAAGAATTAGAAGAATTAGCTGGAATGATATAGAACCAGCATCTTTTGTCGCGGGAATGGGAGCATTAGATAAATCTCAAATTACTGGTGTTACAAGAATTGAAAATGATGAAGTATTATTGATTCTAGATTTAGAAAGTGTTGTACAAGAGCTAGGAATTTATCAGCCAAAAATGGAAGCTGATAATAGAATTATAGACCAAATTGATGGAACAGCTTTAATTTTAGATGATAGTATAACTGCTAGAAAACTAGTTCATGATGCCTTAGTTAAAATGGGTATGAGAGTAGTTGAAGCAAAAGATGGTTTAGAAGGAATTGAAAAAATCAATGAGCTCTATGATATATATGGAAAAGATTTGAAAAAAGAGCTTAAAATAATCATTTCTGATGTTGAAATGCCAAGAATGGATGGATTCCATTTTGCAGCAAACATAAAAGATGATGATAGATTTAAAGAGATACCAATAGTATTTAATTCTTCAATAAGTGATCATTTTAGTGAGATAAGAGGAAAAGAGGCGGGCGGAGAAGCCTATTTGACAAAATTTGATGCGTCGGTTTTTTATAAAGAAATATCTAATGTTATAAAATCGCATGTAAATAGTGAAGGGTAGGGCTAGAGTGATGGATGATATTCAAGAAATTTTAGAAGATTTTTTGATCGAAGCGTTTGAATTAATTGAACAGCTTGATCAAGACTTGGTAGAGTTAGAAAACAATCCTGAAGATTTAGAACTATTAAACAGTATCTTTAGGGTTGCTCATACAGTAAAAGGCTCATCTTCATTTTTAAGCTTTGATGTCCTTACTAAACTTACTCATCACATGGAAGATGTTTTAAACAAAGCAAGAAAAGGTGAGGTTAAGCTTACTGAAGATGTTATGGATGTTGTTTTAGAATCCATTGATATGATGAAAACACTTCTTTTTTGTATTCGTGATAATGGAAATGATACTGAAATTGGAATGGATTTAACAGATATTATTGCAAGGCTTGATGCTATAAGTAATGGAGATGAGATTCCTGCTAGTTCAGATGAAACTGAAGAAGTAAAAGAAGAGGTTGAGGAAGAAACCAAAGAGCCTGAAGCAGAAGTACAAAGTGATAGTGTTGAGGATTATTCAAATTTAAGTGATGAAGAGGTAGAAGCAGAAATTGAAAGGCTTTTAAACGAAAAGAAAGCTGAGAGTAAAAAGAAAAAAGCATCTAAAAAGCAAAATACTCCAACTCCTCCATCCAATAGTACTAAACCAACAGCTAAAAAAGATACAAAGCCTTCAGGCTCAACTGCTCCTGCTAAAAAACAAGCATCAACATTAGAGCAGACAATAAGGGTTGAAGTTAATAGACTAGATCATTTAATGAATCTTATTGGTGAGCTTGTACTTGGCAAAAATAGACTTTTAAAAATTTATGATGATGTTGAAGAAAGATATGAAGGTGAGAAGTTTTTAGAAGAGTTAAATCAAGTAGTTTCAGCAATTTCTTTAGTTACAACTGATCTTCAAATTGCTGTTATGAAAACAAGAATGCTTCCAATTGCAAAAGTTTTCAATAAGTTTCCAAGAATGGTTCGTGATTTGTCTCGCGAACTTAACAAAAATATTGAGCTTAAAATTTCTGGTGAAGAGACTGAGCTTGATAAGTCTATTGTTGAAGAAATTGGAGATCCATTAGTTCATATTATTAGAAATTCATGTGATCATGGAATTGAAGATCCTGATACTAGAGAGGCTATGGGCAAAAGTAGAACGGGAGTAATTGAACTAAAAGCTTATAATGAAGGTAATTCAATAGTAATAGAAATTACAGATGATGGTAAAGGTCTTGATGCAGATATGCTTCGCTCTAGATGCATCGAAAAAGGTATTATTACTGAGAGAGAAGCAGATATAATGGGTGACAAAGAGGCATTTGCCCTTATATTTAAGCCTGGTTTTTCAACAGCTGAAAAAGTTTCCAATGTAAGTGGACGCGGTGTTGGAATGGATGTTGTAAAAACAAATATAGAAAAATTAAATGGTATTATTGATATTGATAGTGAGATTGGAAAAGGAACAATCATTAAGATGAAAATTCCTTTAACTCTAGCTATTATACAAGCATTACTTGTTGGTGCTCAAGAAGAATACTATGCAATTCCACTAGCGGCAGTATCTGAAACTGTTAGAATTTCTCTTGATGAAATTTATACAGTTGAGGGAAGAAATGTTCTTCGTTTGAGAGATGAAGTTTTATCTTTAGTAAGACTCTCAGATATATTTGGTGTTAAACAAGTTTATGAATCAGCAGAGCATACCTATGTTGTAGTTATTGGATTGGCTGAGCAAAAGCTTGGAATTATAGTAGATACTTTAGTTGGCCAAGAAGAAACAGTTATAAAATCAATGGGAGATTATCTACAAGGAATTGACGGAATTGCAGGAGCTACAATCAGGGGTGATGGTGGAGTAACATTGATTGTTGATGTAGCATCACTAATGGAGATGGCAAAGGGCTTAAAAGTAGATATCAGAGAAAAGATGCAGTCAGAACAAAAGAAAAAGACCGAACCAGGTGATTATACTGTGTTAGTTGTTGATGATAGTAAAATGGATAGAAATATCATGAAAAAAGCACTTGAGCCTATTGGAGTTAAGACAATTGAAGCAACAAATGGTCAAGAAGCTCTAAATATGCTAAAATCAGGTGAACACGATATTGATATCATTTTGATTGATATTGAGATGCCAAGAATGGATGGCTATACTTTAGCTAGTGAAATTAGAAAATATTCTAGGTATAAAAATCTACCTCTAATTGCAGTTACATCAAGAACAAGCAAGGCAGATAGATTACGAGGTGTAGAATCAGGTATGACAGAGTATATAACTAAGCCTTATTCACCAGAGTACCTAGAAAATGTGGTACGCAAAAATACGAATCTTTTAGCGGAGTAATATTATGCCAGATAAATTAAAACAGATACTTCAAAAGCAACAAAAGCAGATTGAAGAGCCACAAAAAACTGATGAAGATATTGTTCAGTTAGTAGGTTTTATAATAGGTGATGAAGAGTATGCAATACCGATTTTAAATATTGTAGAAATTATAAAGCCAATAGAATATACTAGAGTTCCTAGTGTTCCTGATTACGTATTGGGGGTTTTTAATATAAGGGGAAATGTAATACCACTAATTGATCTTAGAAGAAAATTTAATCTTCCTCCTATTAATCCAACTCCAGATACTAGATACATAGTAATGAAGGGTGAAAATAATATTGCAGGGTTTGTAATAGATAGACTTACTGAAGCAATTAGGATAAATCAAAATAGAATCGATCCCCCACCAGAGACTATTTCAACTGATGCTGGTATGATATATGGTATTGGAAAACGAGAAGATAGTATGTTAACAATTCTAAAAGTGGAGTCTCTTTTAAAAAGAGATTTCTAAAACTCTTGAGGGGCTTTGCCCCCTCATTTTCTACATGTTACAATAGGAAAATAATGAAACTTTGTGTATTTGATTTTGATTCTACTTTGATGGATGGAGAAACAATAGATTTTTTTGCATCAAAATTAGGAATAGAAGACAAGGTAGCTAGCATAACAAACAAAGCTATGAATGGAGAATTGGATTTTTTTGAAAGCTTAACAACAAGAGTTAAACTTTTAAAAGGTTTGGATGTTAGCGTTGTAGATGAAGTATGTAAAAATCTTCCATATATGAATGGAGCTAAAGAAGCTATTAGCGAACTTAAGAAAAATGGTTATAAAGTTGTTGTTTTTAGTGGTGGATTTAGAAACGCAACAGGTTATGCAAAAGATATATTAGGTTATGATGCAGATTTTTCAAATGTTTTACATGTAAAAGATGGTAAATTAAGTGGTTTAGTTGGTGGTGATATGATGTTTGATTTTAGTAAAGGCGATATGCTTTTAAGACTTCAATCACTACTAGGAGTTAGCAAAGAAAATACAATTGCTGTTGGCGATGGCGCAAATGACAGATCTATGTTTGCCCATGCTAAAACAAAAGTAGCATTTTGTGCAAAAGATGTATTGAAAAAAGAGGCAAATGCCGTAATTGAAACAAAAGATATGAGAAAATTATTGGAGTTTATTTAGATGTATAAAAATATAAATTTTTCACTTTGGTGTGATTTCGTTGAAAGAGATTTTTTAAAAAGTGAGTTTAAAGTGCTACTAGAAAAAAAGGTGTTCAATGGAGCTACAAGTAATCCTGCCATTTTTAAATCAGCTTTTTTAAATTCGCCTGCTTATAAAAGTGATAGAGAAAAATTAAAAGATTTAGATGCTAAAGAAGTTTATGAAACTCTGGCTATAGAAGATATAAAATTGGCTGCAAAAACTTTGTTGCCTTTATATGAAAAAGGAGATGATGGCTTTATCTCTATTGAGGTTGATCCTTTGTTATGCGATGATGCAGAAGGCACGATTAAAGAGGGGAAAAAGCTTTTTGAAAAGATAGGTTATCCTAATGTTATGATTAAAGTTCCAGCAACTAATGCAGGATATAAAGCAATGCAATCTTTGATGAGTGAAGGGATAAATGTAAATGCTACTTTGATTTTTTCACAAGAGCAAGCACAAAATTGTCTAAGTGCATTTAAAAAAGCAAATGAAAAGTTAGGTGTCAACCTTCCAAAAGCTGTTATTAGTGTATTTGTAAGTAGATTTGATAGTAAGCTTGATGAAAGATTGAAATCTTTAGGACTACCTGAGGCAAAAGTTGGAATTTATAATGCTATTAAGATTTATGATTTGATAGAGAGTTATGGTCTTGAAAATGTAAGAACTCTGTTTGCAAGTACTGGTGTAAAAAGAGATGATTTAAGAGCAGATTATTATATCAAAGAGTTGTTATTTAAAAACTCAATCAACACGGCACCTTTAGCGACTATTAAAGAATTTATAAAAAATGACGATGCCAATGAGATAAAATTAAAAAAAGATTATGTAGAATTTTTTGATAAATTAGAAGAAAATGGTATAGATATGCAAAAAGTATATGATGAATTGCTAGAAGAAGGTTTGCAATCTTTTAAAGATGCATTCAAACAAATTTTAAAAGAGTTATAAAATGTCAGTAGATGTAGAATCATTAACCTTTGAGATGACTAAAAAGTTAAAGTTTTATCTTAGTAAATTAGTACAATATAATGGTAGTGATTTGCATATAAAAAGTGGGACTAACATACGAGGAAGAATTAATGGAGAAATTGTTCCACTATCAAAAGAAATTTTAACTTATCAAGATGGTTTAACTTTGGCAAAAGAGCTTTTAAGAAGTAGATTTGATGATTTAGTTAAAAATAAAAATGTTGATTTTACTTTTAAATTAAATGATGAATATAGATTTCGTGTAAATCTTTTTTTTCAAGTTGATGGCGTTAGTGGTGTTTTTAGAACAATTCCAATGACAATGCCAACAGTTGAATCTTTAGGATTGCCTCCGGTTATAAATAATTTTTGTGATATTGCAAGAGGATTAGTTTTAGTTACTGGTCCTACTGGAAGTGGTAAAACAACCACACTTGCTTCAATAATAAACCGTATCAATTTAACTAAAAAGAAGCATATTATAACTATTGAAGACCCAGTAGAATTTGTCTATAAAGATGCACAAAGCATAGTAAATCAAAGAGCAATTGGACAAGATGCAATAAGTTTTGCAGATTCTCTAAGAGCAGCACTTCGTGAAGACCCAGATGTTATACTAGTAGGTGAGATGAGGGATTTAGAAACCATTGAAACTGCTATGCACGCTGCTGAAACTGGTCACTTGGTTTTATCAACTCTTCATACAGTTGATGCTAAAGAGACTATAGGAAGAATTATAGGTATGTTTCCTGGAAGTGAACAAAATCGTATTAAAATGTCATTGGCTTCAGTTCTTCAAGGCATTATTTCACAAAGACTTGTAAAAACTATAGAGGGTGGAAGATGTGCTGCAGTTGAAATTTTGGTTAAAAATACAAGAATTGAATCTTTAATATTAGATGGAAGAGATGGAGAAATTCCTGATGCTCTAAAAGAGGGCAAAGATGTTTATAAATCTCAAACTTTTGACCAAGCTCTTTTAGATTTGTATGCGATTGGCAAAATATCAAGAGAGGAAGCACTAATCAGTGCTACTAGTAGAAATGATTTATCAATGGCTCTTGATTTTTATGATGCACAAAAAGCAACGGCAAAAAAGGGAGTTGAAAAAACTTTTATAGAAGAAGACAAAGATATATTTAAACTAAAGCAATAATTTAGCATTATTTATGTATAATTTGCAGCTTAAATTTTAAAAAGGATAGAAATGTTAGAAGGTATTGTTAGAGAGAGTATCGACAAAAAGACTACTAAGGCTTTAAGAAGAGATGGTTTTCTAATTGCTAACATTTACGGAAAAGGCATTGAAAATATAAATGCTGCGTTTAAAGCAAACGAATTCGTAAAAGCAGTTAAAAATAAATCATCTTTGGCTTTCCCAGTTAAAGTTGGGGATAATGAATACAAAGTTGTTGTTCAGGAGTATCAAAAAGACCCAGTAACTTCACAGCTTTTACATGTAGATTTAAGAGTTGTTCAAGATGGTGTTGTATCAAAGTATTTGATCCCTGTAAAAACTGTTGGAACTCCAAAAGGTTTAAAAAACAAAGGTGTTTTAATCAACTCTAAAAAAAGAATTTTAGTTAAATGTGCAGGTGAAAACCTTCCTGATAACTTTACTTTAGATGTTAGTGATTTAGATGTAGGAGATACAATTTTGATTAGAGATATTGAAGTTCCTGCAAATGTACAAATCATGGATGAAGATAGAGTTTCAGTTGTTGGAGTTATAAAAGCTAAGTAATGACTCTAGTCGTTGGACTTGGTAATCCAGATTTAAAATACAAAAATAATCGGCACAATGTCGGTTTTATGCTCATCGATAAATTTATCGATGAGCTAAATACTACAGATATTTCAAAACCTCAATTTAGAGGAATTCTTTACAAATCAAAAGATATATTGCTATTAAAACCACACACTTATATGAATTTATCAGGTCAAAGTGTAAGAGCTGTTTGTGATTATTATAAGCCTGAAAAAGTCATAGTTGTTCATGATGATTTAGATTTGCCATTTGGAAATTTGAGATTTAAACTAGGTGGTGGTCATGGTGGCCACAATGGATTAAAATCAATTGATGCGAATATTGGTAAAGATTATTTTAGAGTTAGAATTGGCATAGGAAAACCACAAGATAAATCAAAGATAGCTTCATATGTACTCAGTGATTTTTCAAAAGATGAGCTTTTAAAGTTGGATGAAATTTTAGATGTTGCCATAAAAGCTGTTAAAGAACTTATAAATGAAGAGTTAAGTACAATATGCCAAAGATATACTCTAAAGAAGGCATAGATGAAAATTTTTCAAAAATACATTATTTTTAATTATTTAAAGAATTTTTTTATAATTTTTATTTCATTAGAGTTTTTTTATGTTGGTATTGATATCTTAGCAAATTATACCAAACTCCCAGAATCTGCGAACTTACAACTTTTATATGTTGTTTTTAAAAGCCTAGATGCTATAAACTATTCAGCCCCACTTTCTATAGTATTTGCAATGATTGTAACAAAATTTGCTATGATAAAATCAAACGAGTTAGTTACTTTATATTCTGTAGGAGTTAGCAAGAAAGATGTTATAAAGCCGTTATTTTCTTCTGCACTTTTTTTAGCACTAGTATATATCTTTCTTAATTTTACATCTTTTGTTTATTCACTAGAATACAGTAGAAATCTTTTAAAATATAGCACGATTTCTAAAACTTCAAACGAATTATTTTTAAAAAATAATGACCAATATATTTATTTTAAAAGCTTAGATCCTATAAAAAAATATACAAAAGGGATCAAAATCTTTACAGTAAAAGGCAATGATTTAAGCCAAATTGTAAGTGCAAAAAGTGGTTATTTTTCAAAAGGAAATTGGATATTAAAAGAGGTGATTATCGAAGATAAACCAAAGGTAAACTCTATAAAATCTAAAGGTATAAAAAAAGTTTATAAAAAAAAGTATATTACTTTAAAAGACTTTAGGCCAAAAATTATAGAAAATGTTCATAAAGGTGAATACAAAATGTCTATTATTGATGCAATTGATGCACTAAAGTTTTTTTCATCTCAGAACCTAAACTTAGATAGAGTAAAAACGATTCTTTATTCACAACTTTTATTTCCTTTATTCGCTCCTTTTATGGTAGTAATACTCTTCTATAATCTTCCAGCAAGTAGTAGGTTTTTAAACTCTGCAATTCATAGTTTTATGTTTGTTTTTATTACACTTCTTACTTGGGGAATTTTGTTTATTTTGACTAAATTATCCTCATCCTCAGTTATTATACCTGAATTAGGGGTAATAGTTCCTATTGTATTTTTAGGAGTTTTTACTCTATACAAATATTATAAAGAAAATTAATAAACTTTTAGATAAAATATATACATTTTAAACAAAAAAAGGTTTAATGTATGGATTTTAACAAATTGGCTGAAAATTACGGAACTCCACTTTATGTTTATGATTTTAATTATATTACTGATAGATTTTTAGAATTAAAAGAGGCTTTTAAAGCTAGAAAATCAATAATTTTTTATGCAGTGAAAGCAAATTCAAATCTTTCTGTTTTGAAGCACTTAAAAGATTTAGGAGCAGGTTGTGATTGTGTTTCTATTGGAGAGGTTAAAAGAGCCCTTTATGTTGGTATTGCTAAATACAAAATCATATTCTCAGGAGTTGGTAAAAGAGATGATGAGATAAGAGAAGCACTTTTAAGTGATATTTTGATGATTAATCTTGAAAGTTATGAAGAGATGCAAAGGGTTGAAGAGATTGCAAAAGAGCTTGGATTAACTGCTAGAATTAGCGTGAGAGTAAACCCAAATATAGACCCAAAAACTCATCCATACATTTCAACAGGTCTTCATGAAAATAAATTTGGAGTAGATTTGGATACAGCTAAGAGAATTTATCTTAAAGCAAAAAATTCAGAATACTTAGATCCAATTGGAATTCATTTTCATATTGGTTCTCAAATAACAGAAATTGAGCCATTTAAAGATGCTTCAAAGGTTGTTAGTGATTTAGTTAGAAATTTAAAAGCACTTAATATAGATTTGAAATTTTTTGATGTAGGTGGTGGAATTGGGATTGATTATAATGGTGAAAAGACTATAAAACCTTATGATTATGCTCAAGTGATTTTAGAAAATTTAGCAGGACTTGATGTTACTTTGACTTGTGAGCCTGGAAGATTTTTGGTTGGAAATGCAGGATATTTTTTAACAAAAGTTTTATATGAAAAAAGAAATGGCAACAAAAGATTTGTTATTGTAGATGGTGCTATGAATGATCTTTTAAGACCTGCTCTTTATGGCGCATTTCATGGTGTTGAGCTTTTAAATGCACAAAATAGAGAGGTAGATGAAACTTCTTGTGATGTAGTTGGCCCAGTTTGTGAAAGTGGGGATTTTTTTATAAAAGATATAAAATTACCTAAAACAAAGCATGATGATTTAATAGTAATTAAAAGTGCTGGGGCTTATGGATTTACAATGAGTAGTAATTATAATACAAGACCAAGAGTTGCTGAAATTGCTTATGTTGATGGCAAATACAAACTTATTCGACAAAGAGAAAGCTTTGAAGATATGATTTCAAGAGAGAGCACATTTGTACAATGAAGTATTTTATAGATGTTCAAGGTACACTAATCAGTGATAGTGATAAAAAGCCAATCGATGGAGCAATAGATTTCATTAACAATTTAAATAAAAAAGATATTCCTTACCTTGTTGTAACTAATAACACTAAAAAAAGAAGTGAAGATTTTTATAAATTTTTGATTGATTTAGGCTTTGAAATTCCAAAAGAGAATTATCTTGATCCATTTATGGTTTTACAAAAATTTCTATATGTAAAGAAAATAGCATGCTTTGGAGGAGATGATTTTAAAAGTGTTATAAAATCTTTGGGATATGAAATCGACTTTGAAAATCCTGAAGCCATTCTTGTTACAAGTTCTAAAGATTTTAGAAGTGATGATTTTGCTTTGATGATTGATTTGGTTTTAAATGGCTCAAAGCTTATTGGGATGCATGCTACTAGCATTTATGCAAAGGATGATAAAAGATATCCTGGAGTTGGAGCTATTATGAAAATGCTATCTTATGCAACTGGCAGTGATTATACGATTATAGGTAAACCAAGTAAAGCTTTTTATGAAGAGGGATTAAGTTTACTTGGAGCGAATGGATTTGATGAAATAGAAATGATTAGTGATGATGCTGTTGGGGATTTATGTGGTATAAAAGAGCTTGGAGCTAAAACTACTTTGGTATTAAGTGGAAAATGTAAAAGTGAAAAAGAAGTTCTACATGTAAAAGACAATATTGATAGAATAGTACCAAATATAGGAAAACTAAATGGATAATTTAGATATTTTAAGAAAAAATATAGATGAGATAGATAATAAAATATTAAAGCTTTTAAATGAGAGAATGAAGTTTGTTGATGCCGTTGGAAAGTATAAGCAAACAACAGGAACATCTATATATAGACCTGAGCGTGAAAAAGAGATACTTGATAGATTAAAGTCTTTAAACAATGGAAAGTTAAATGAAAAAGCAATAGATGCTATATTTCTAGAAGTATTTGCAGTAAGTAGAAATCTAGAGATGCCTGAAAAAATTGTCTATTTGGGACCTGAAGGAAGCTATACTCACCAAGTAGCAGAGAGTAGATTTGGGGCTATGGGTAATTATATAGCTTTAAATTCTATTGAAGCTGTTTTTAATGTACTAGAAAACAAAGAAGCAAAATACGGAGTTGTTCCTATAGAAAACAACACAGAAGGTGCAGTAGGAATCACACTTGATTGTCTTGGGAAATTTAACTCTTTAATTGTGGCTGAGATTTATATGGACATTCATCACTCTTTTGCAACTAAGTGTGAAAATTTAAAAGATATAAAAAAGATTTATTCTCACCCTCAAGGCTACAATCAGTGTAGAAAGTTTTTAGAAGAGCATATGCTAATGGATGTTGAGTTTATCCCTACAAAATCAACTGCAGCTTCAGCAAAATTGGCTGCAAATGAGCCAAATAGTGCTTCTATATGTTCTCACATTGCAGCAAAGTTATATAATGTTCCAATCATGTTTGAAAAAATAGAAGACAATATGGCAAACAGAACAAGATTTTTGATTTTAAGTGATTTTAAAAATAAGCCTGGTTTGCAAAACAAAACTTCAATCTTGGCTAAAACCCAAAATAGACCAGGAGGCCTTGTTAAATTTTTGCAAACCTTTGAGAACGAAAAGGTAAATATTACCAAGATTGAATCAAGACCAGTAAAAGATAGTGGATTTGAAGCTGTATTTTATCTTGATTTTGAAGGTCATATAGATGATGAAAATGTTAAAAGAGTTTTAAAGGCAAATGAAGGTGTAAATGATATCAAATGGCTAGGAAGCTATGTAAAGGCAGGAGAATAAATGAAATTTAATAAAAATTTAGATGGTTTAAAGACTTATGAAGCTGGAAAACCAATAGAACTTGTAGTAAGAGAGTTTGGTATAGAAAGTAAAGATGTTATAAAATTAGCAAGTAATGAAAATCCAAGAGGATGCAGTCCTAAAGTTTTAGAAGCTTTGAAAAATGAGGTTAATAAAGTACATTTATATCCTGATGATAGTATGTTTGAATTAAAAGAAGGCTTAGCAAAAAGATTTGAAGTAGCTAGTGAAAATATCATAATTGGAGCAGGAAGTGACCAAGTTATAGATTTTGCAATAAAAGCAAAAGCAAATGAAAATAATGCAATTTTAATGGCAAGAACAACATTTGCAATGTATGAGATATATGGAAGACAAGCAGGTACAAAAATTTTAAAAACACCTTCTCACACTCATAACTTAGATGAATTATTGAAAATGTATAAAGAAAACAGTGATGTAGCTGTTGTTTTTCTTTGTTTGCCAAATAATCCACTAGGAGAGTGTTTAGATACAAAAGATGTATATGATTTTATAAGTAAAATCGATGAAGATACATTAGTTGTAGTTGATGGTGCTTATCAGGAGTATGCAAGATACAAGGATGAAAATAAAAAAATAGATGCAAAAGATTTAATTACTAAGTTTCCAAATGTTCTTTATCTAGGAACTTTTTCTAAAGCTTATGGACTTGGAGGTCTTAGGTGTGGATATGGGATAGCAAACAGTGAAATCATAAAGGCACTTCATAAACTAAGAGCTCCATTTAATATCACAACTCTAAGTTTAAAAGCAGGAATTGAAGCACTAAAAGATGAAGAATTTGTGCAAAATTGCATAGCTGAAAATTTTGAAGAAATGAAACGCTATGAAGAGTTTGTAAAAGATAATGGTTTTGATTTTATACCAAGTTTTACAAATTTTATCACTCTTAAGTATGATGATGATAAAAATTCTTCACAAATTTCACAAAAGCTTATGAAAAAAGGTATAATTGTGAGAGATTTAAGCTCATATGGAATGAATGCCATAAGAGTAACAATTGGTACACCAGAACAAAATAGTAGATTTTTTAATGTATATAAGACTTTATAAGGGCATAAATGGATTTTAAAACTCTTTTAGATCAAATTGCAACTCTTTTTCAAAACTTTACACTTCGCCAAAAAATAGTAGCTTTAGTATCTATATTAGTAGTAGTTGGATTTATAGTATTTTTAGTTTTATTTAGAAGCAATGATTCTATATTGGCTAACGGTTATAGTATTCTTTTTGAAAAAACAAATCCAGGTGATTCAGCACTCATTATACAACAGCTAGAAAAAGATGGAGTTCCTTATAAAGTTATAAATGAAGGTACAATTGCAGTTCCATCAGATATGGTATATAAACAAAGAATCGCAATTGCAGCTCTAGGAATTCCAAAAGATAGTAAAGTTGGATTTGAGATATTTGATAAAAATGAGTTTGGTGCAACTGATTTTGAACAAAAAATAAAATATTTACGAGCATTAGAGGGTGAATTAGCAAGAACTATTGAAGGATTGATGCCAATAGAAAATGCAAGTGTGCATATAGCAATTCCTAAAGAGACTGTTTTTGCTCAAGATAAGCTTCCAGCAACTGCTTCTATAGTTATAAATATTAAACGAGGAATGAAGCTTACATTAAAACAAATTACAGGAATCAAAAACTTAGTAGCATCTTCAGTTACAAATTTATCTAGTGAAAATGTTTCAATAGTTGATCAAGATGGGATTCCATTAGGTGATGATGATACGCTAGCTTATGAAGGTGAACTGGTTAAATCACAAATAAAATATAAAAAAGATTATGAAAGAGATATTGAAGATAAAATAATCAATGTATTAGCACCTGTAATCGGTGGAGTTGATAAAGTTGTTGCAAAAGTTACAATTGATTTTGATTTTTCTAGAGAAGAAAGTACTAGTGAAGTATATGATCCAAACTCAGTGCCAAGAAGTGAACAAACTGTTGATGAAAAAAGAGAGGGTTCAAAGCCAAGTGATGTTGGAGGAGTACCAGGAGCTGTTAGTAACATTGGCCCTGTTCAAGGATTGGGTGATAATAAAACAAGTGAAAAATATGAAAAAAGTACATCAACAACAAATTATGAAATTTCAAAAAAAGTAACAAATGTAAAAGGAACTTTTGCAAAAATCAAAAGATTAACAGCAGCAGTCGTAGTTGATGGTAATTATGAGAGTGAAAAAGATGCAAATGGAAATGAAACAGGTAAGTTAAAATATGTTCCTTTAACTCAAGAACAATTAAATTCTATAAATGAAATTGTAAAAAAGACTGTTGGTTTTAATTTGGATAGAGGTGATGAGGTAACAGTAAGCAATTTTGAGTTCAAACCTTTGCAAAAAGATGGAACAAAGGCTCCAACTCAAACTATTATCGATAAGATTGCATACTATTCGGCTCCACTTATACCAATTATCAAATATTTAATAGCAGCTATTTTATTGTTTGTTTTCTACAAAAAAGTTATTGTTCCATTTAGTGTTAAAATGATTGAACATACAGAAGAAGAACTTAATGTTGATGATATACAAATGGAAGAAGATGACGATGATAGTGCAGAAGATACTTTAGAAAAATTCAAAAAAGCTCGCCAAAAAGTAGAAGAACAACTAGGTATTCATAATGATTTTAATGAAGAAGAATTAAAATATGAGGTCTTATTGGAAAAATTAAAAACAATTGCAGATGAAAAAAGTGAAGAAATGGCTGGGCTTATTCAAACTATGATAAGAAATGAAAGTGAATACGATTTTAGTTCAAAAAATACATCAAATGAAGAATAGATAAAAGGTATAGTATGAAATTAAGTGATGCACAAAAGATACAATTTGATGAATTAACAATGGCAGAAAAAGTTGCTATTCTTCTAATACAATTAGGTGAAGATACTACTACTAACCTTTTTTCACATATGGATATAGATGCAGTAACAGATATTTCAAAACATATAGCAACTGTTAAAAATATAGATAAAGCAGTTGCAAATGCAGTACTAGAAGAGTTTTATGCAATACTCCAATCAAACCAATATATAAGAAGTGGAGGTTTAGAGTATGCTAAAGAGATTTTATATAGAACTTTTGGGCCAGATGCTGCTCAAAAGATACTTGATAAACTAGCTAAAACAATGGAAAATACACAAAGTTTTGGTTATCTATCTCAAATCAAGCCTCAACAATTAGCTGATTTTATTGTAACAGAGCATCCTCAAACTGTAGCTTTGATTTTAGCTCATATGGACCCAAGTAGTGCAGCTGAAACTATATCATTTTTTCCAGATGAATTAAAAAGCGAAGTAACAATTCGTATGGCTAATTTAGGAGATATTTCACCTTCTGTTGTAAAAAGAGTTTCTGCTGTTTTAGAAAATAAATTAGAATCATTAACTTCATATAAAGTTGAAGTAGGAGGGCCAAGAGCTGTTGCAGAAATTTTAAATAGACTAGGGCAAAAAGCTTCTAAAACTACGATTTCTTACATTGAACAAACTGATGAAGAATTAGCTGCTATTATTAAAGATATGATGTTTACTTTTGAAGATATTATGAAACTTGATAATACAGGTATCAGAGAGATACTTAAAGTTGCAGATAAAAAAGATTTGATGGTTGCCCTAAAGGGTGCAGCTGAAGAGTTAAGAAATAAATTTTTGGAAAATATGTCACAGCGTGCAAGCGAAGCATTTTTAGAAGAGATGAGCTTTTTAGGAGCAGTAAGAGTTAAAGATGTTGAAGAAGCACAAAGAAAAATTGTCGAAGAAGTGCAAAAACTAGCTGAGCAAGGTGTACTACAAATCGGTGAAGCTGAAGAGATGATTGAGTAATGAAAAATATAAAAATATGTGATTCATTTCTTTTTCATTGGGAGATAATTAATTGAAAACTATTATTGAGACAAATGAAGTGAAAGAACATATGATTGAACCATATAGATTTAAAGTTCTAGGTGGAGCAAAACTGGTTGAAACATCAGAAGAAGATGTTGTAGACAACAGTAATATAGAACAAGAAGTAGTTCCAATAGAGCAAGAAGTAATCAAACAAGAAAATGATAATAAATTTGTTGAAGAGCTTCTAAAAAAAAGTGATGAGCTTTCATCAAATCTAATAAAACTTCAAATGCAAATAGAAAAACAAGAATCAGAGTTTGAAAGAAGATTGCAAAGTGAATTAGAAAGAGAGAGACAAAGCTCTTATGAAAATGGCTATAATAAAGCAAAAGAAGAATTAGAAGTTAGTATAAAAGAGATTAAAGATAAGTATTTGAACTCATTCAAAAAATTAGAAGAAGAATCAAAAAAACAAGAAAATTTTTTGAAAAAGCTTGAGGAAGAATTATCCTCAGTTGCAATTGAAGTGGCAAAAGAAGTTATAGCAAAAGAGGTAAAAGAATCAAGTGCAAGTATTGCAAAAGAGTTATCAAAAGTTTTAATGGAAGAACTTAAGGATGCTAAAAAAATAAAATTAAAAGTAAATCCAAAAGATTTTGAAGATATAAAATCTGTATACTCAGATATCGAACATATTAGCGTTAATAGTGATAGTGCTATAAGCGAAGGTGGTGTTGTTGTTTTGAGTGATGTTGGAAATTTAGATGGAAATATAAAGACAAGATTAGAAAAAGTAAAAAATTTGATAGATAATGGTTGAGATATGATAGAAGTAAAAGGTAAGTCAATAGAAGAATTAAAAGATATATGTGTAAGTTTAAGAGAGAAAATTTTAAAGACAGTAAGTAAAAATGGTGGACATTTAAGTAGTAATGTAGGTGCAGTTGAGCTTATAGTGGCTATGCATTATGTATTTGATGTAAAAAATGATCCATTTATTTTTGATGTTTCTCACCAGTCATATGCACATAAGTTATTAACTGATAGATGGGACAGATTTGATTCATTAAGAACATTTGGAGGCATTAGTGGATATACAAAACCAAGTGAGTCAAAATATGATTATTTTATAGCAGGACATAGCTCAACTTCAATTTCACTAGCACTAGGTGCAGCAAAAGCTATAAAATTAAAAAAAGAGAGTGAAAAAAGAGTGCCAGTTGCACTAATTGGAGATGGCTCTATGAGTGCGGGAATGGCTTTTGAAGCTCTTAATGAACTAGGAGACATAAAACTTCCAGTTGTTATTATTTTAAATGATAACAAAATGAGTATTGCAAAACCAATTGGTGCAATTAGTAAGTTTTTATCACATAAAATTGCTGGTGATTTGTTTCAAAAAGCTAAAAAAACAACTGAACAAATTTTACAATATTTGCCAGAAAGTGCTACTTATATGGCTAAAAAATTTGAAGAGAGCTTAAAATTAATCACTCCTGGAATGCTCTTTGAAGAGCTTGGAATTGATTATATTGGTCCTGTAGATGGACATGATGTAGAAGATTTGATAAAAGCTTTTGAACTAGCAAAAAAATTAAAAAAACCAGTAATTGTTTATGCGCAAACTATCAAAGGCAAAGGCTATGAAAAAGCTGAGGGATATGAGGAAAATTGGCATGGAGTAGGACCTTTTGATATTGATAGTGGTAAACTTTTAAAAAGTGGTGGAAAAAAGAGTGCAACCTCAGTTTTCAGTGATGCTTTATCAAAGATAGCTCATAAACATAAAAATGTTGTAGGAGTAACAGCTGCAATGCCTAGCGGAACAGGAATTTCTAGGCTTATGAAAGAATTTCCAGATAGATTTTGGGATGTTGCAATCGCTGAACAACATGCAGTAACATCAATGGCAGCTATGGCTAAAGAAGGTTTTAAACCATTTGTTACAATTTATTCTACATTTTTACAAAGAGGTTATGACCAAGTTATTCATGATGTTTGTATATCAAACTTAAATGTAGTATTTGCAATGGATAGAGCAGGAATTGTTGGAGAAGATGGAGAAACTCATCAAGGTGCATTTGATATATCTTATCTAAGTGCAATTCCAAATATGACTATTTTTGCCCCAAGAGATAATGCAAGTATGTACAGAGCCGTCGAATATGCATATGAACATCGAGGACCTTGTGCGATACGCTATCCAAGGGGAGCATTTTATGATTGTGATGGGGCAGAAGATATTCCTTTTGAGTTAGGAAAAGCTCAACTACTAAAAGAAGGAAAAGATAAAATATTAATAATTGGCTATGGTAATGGTGTAGGAAAATCATTAGAAGTTGCAAAGATTTTAGAAGAAAACAGTTTAGATGCTGGAGTTTTGGATCTTAGATTTATAAAGCCAATTGATATTGAGATGTTAAACAAATTGTCTTTAAAATATAATAGTTGGTATATTATTAGTGATAGTGCAAAAATTGGTGGCGTAGGATCAAGTATAACTTGTGTAAAAAATGATTTGAGTTTAGATAACGTTAAAGTTATAAGTTTTGAATACGAAGATAAATTTATTGAACATGGAAATACAAAATTAGTTGAAGAGAGTTTAGGTATACTACCTGAGCAAATAGCAAAAAAAATTATAGAAAGAGAAAAATGATATGAAATACATAGAAGTACTAAAATCAGCTGGATTAAAAGCAACTCCACAAAGAGTAGCAGTTTTAAAAGAGTTAGATAAAAAAACACATCCAACAATGGATGAAATGTATGAAAATATAAAAAAAGACAACCCTTCTATTTCACTAGCAACGGTTTATAAAAATGTAAATGTATTAAGAGATTCTGGTCTTGTTATTGAGATAAATATACCTAGTAAAAAAATGAGGTATGATTATCTTTCAAAGCCCCACATTCATATTGTTTGTTCAGGCTGTGGACATGTAGAAGATTTAGATTATGATAAAAATTTATTTGATTACCAAGTAAAATTAGAAAAAAGCAAGAATATTCAGTTAGATAGGTTAGATGTTATAGCTTCAACTAGTGAGTGTAGGTTTTGTAAGTAAGCCCAATATTAGGGCTTACTTAGTTATATTATAATTCTTCAGCGTGTTTTGCTAAGTATTCAGCAACTCCACTTGAATCAGGTTTCATTGCTTCATCACCTTTTTGCCATCCTGCTGGACATACTTCACCATGCTCATCAGTAAATTGCTGTGCATCGATCATTCTTAACATTTCATCAACATTTCTTCCTAGAGGTAAGTCATTGATAACTGCATGTCTTACGATTCCATTTGCATCAATTAAAAATGATCCACGAAGTGCAACAGCATCATTTAGTAGTACATCATAGTCTCTTGCGATACTTTTTGTTAAATCAGCTACAAGTGGGAAATTGATTCTTCCAATTCCACCTTGCTCTACTGGTGTTTCTCTCCATGCAAAGTGAGAAAATTGAGAGTCTACTGAAACACCTATTACATTTACTCCACGACTTTGAAATTCTTCATATCTATGTGAAAATGCAATAATTTCAGAAGGGCATACAAAAGTAAAGTCTAATGGATAGAAAAATACAACTGTACCTTTTTTTCCAAAGTTTTCACTCAACTTAAAATCTTCAACAATTTGACCGTCTGCTAAAACAGCAGTTGCAGTAAAATCTGGTGCTGGGTTTGTTACTAACATATTCGTTCCTTTTAAACAATAATTTTTATTAATAAGGAATTATAACCAATAAATGATTAGAGTAACTTTAAAGTGACGATAATTTATCACAAGTATATAGTAAGTAGCCAAGGTCATGTTACTTGGCTACATGTAGAAGTAAATCAAGTTCTAAATTGATCTAGTTTATTTTTAAGACTTTCTGTCATTTTATTCATATGCTCAGCAGCACTTGCAATTTCTTCAACACTTCTTGCATTTTGTGTTGAGTATTCATTGATTTTAGAAATTTGCTCAGTAATTTCGCTGATATTTTCTTGAGTTTCTTGATAACCTTTTGTTGTAACTTCAGAAGTTTTAGTTGCAGCAAAATTTATAACCTCTGCCATTGATTCTATATTTTCTTCAACTTCTGTTGTAGAGTTGCTTAGTTCTTCAATTTTTTTAGAATTTCTATTCATTTGATCACTTGCATCCATAATTGATTGTACTATTACATTAATGGTAGCGTTTATTTCAACTAAACTTTTTTGAGTTCTCTCGGCTAGTTTTCTAACTTCATCTGCAACAACTGCAAATCCTCTTCCATGTTCACCCGCCCTTGCTGCTTCAATTGCAGCGTTTAGTGCAAGTAAATTTGTTTGATCAGCAATATCACTAATTACAGTTAATACCTCTTTTACCTGTTCAGCATCACTACTAAGTTGTTGAATCTTACTAGCTAATTCTACTTCTGTTGAAGCACTATTTTGTATTTCATTTGTAAGTTGAATAATCTTAGAGTTTGTTTCTTTCATTTTTTCATTAACTTTTTCAAGCTCTTCTTTTGCTTTTTGAGCTTCTCTTACTGAAATATTTAATTTTTCTTGCATTTCATTTGCTGTTTCTTCTGCATTTTGAGTTGCATTTGAAGATTCTTCTACAAGTTTTCCCACCTCTAGTGATGTGCTTGAAAGCTCATGTGCTATTGAAGAGTTTTCATTTGAAAGATTTTTTGCATCTTCTATAATGGTTCTTACCTTCTCTATAAAATTATTTATTTCACTACTTGCTCTTGCAACTTCATCCTTTCCTATAACAGGTAGTTTTTTTGTTAAATCTCCATTGCCACTAGATAAATCTTTTGCTCTTTCAATCAAACCATCAAGTGGTTTTGCTATGAATTTTACTGAAACAATCCAAGTAATTAGCATAATTATTAGAGTAAATATTGCTGAAGCTATTATGAGGTTTGTTCTTAGCTTTGTATTTGCTTTTTCAAAATCACCAAGATTTGCTTCAGATACAACCAGCCAGTTCCAATCAGGATAAATATCAAATTGATAAGCTTTGTCAACTCCATTTTTTTGAACTTCTAAATAGCCTTTTTTCATCTTAATTATTTGTTTTATAGTTTCATCATCTACAGTTTTTCCAGCTTTAGTTTTGTGGATTGCATATTCTTTAGTTTTTAAATCAATTGTATAGAAAAATCCATTTTCGCCAATTTTCATTTCATATACTTTTTCGGCAAGAGATTTAAGACCTTGCGTGAAATCGTAACCTATAAATAAAATACCAATTACATTTTCATCCATATCTAGTATTGGTGAGTAAACTGTTACATAATCTTTTCCAAAAAGTTTTGCATTTCCAATATATTTTTTCTTTTCCATAATAGGTTTATAAGCAGGTGATTTTTTCCCAAGATATGTTCCCATAGCCCTTGTGCCATCTTCTTTTAGAAGTGATGTAGAAATCCTGACAAAATCATCTCCATCTCTTGCAAAAACAGTAGCCACACTTCCTGTTAAATCTTTAAATTTTTCAACTTCGCCAAATTTATTATTAAGTGGTCTTCCTCCTGTTGCTAAAAGAGGAGTTTTAACTCCATTTACATCAATTCTTTCTTCAGGGTCAATATAAAAGCTTCCAAAGCTTTCTTGGAAAATTTTAAATAGTTTTACAGCACTATCTTCAAGTGCACCGTTGTAAGTTTCTAGAGTATGAATCATACTCATTTCATTTGTTTGAAGTTTTTCTTTTGTGTCTTCTTTTATGTAATTACTTATATAATTACTATTGTATGTAATTAGACCAAGCATTGCAAGAATAACAACTATAACTTGGATATATGTTACTTTTTTTGTTATTGAATTAAACACACTAATCTCCTTTTTAATTCTAGTTATGTATAATACAATATCAATATTAAGTATTAGATAAAATAAAATAAAATTGCTTTTAAAAGAATTATAAAGTTATACCTAATAAAGATTTTTAATATTTATTTAACTAAGTTTTGATATAGTTTCTAACTCGATAACTACTTTTTGTAGTTAAAATTTCATAAGGAGAAGAAAATGGCAGTAAAAATTACTGATATTTGTATTAGCTGTGGTGCTTGTATAGATGAGTGCCCTGTTGAAGCGATTGTTGATGAAGATGATAACCCAACAGGTGAAGATACATACTATGTTTATGCAGATAAATGTGTTGAGTGTGTAGGTCACCATGATGCTCCAGCTTGTGCTGAAGCTTGTCCAACTGAAGGATGTATCGTTTGGGATGCTGTTGTAGATGGACAGCCAAGCCGTGATGAAATTGGTGCAGATATGAGAAAAGGCGACACTCCTGTTGTTGAATAAATATAGTTTATGATGAAAGGCAAGAGCCTTTCATCATCTTTTTAACTTTTTTTAAATAATTTTTTAATTTAATACTTTTTAAATCTTTTTTTTGATATACTCCCACGTCCTGACCTATCAATATAGGTTATTGTAAAATCTAGGAGTAAATTTATGGAACAAACACTATCAATAATAAAACCTGATGCTGTATCTAAAAATGTAATTGGAAAAATAGTTGACAGATTTGAGTCTAACGGACTTAGAATTGCAGCTATGAAAAAAGTACAGTTAAGTAAAGCAGATGCTGGTAACTTTTATGCAGTACATGCCAAGCGTCCGTTTTTTGGTGAATTAGTAGAGTTTATGACAAGTGGACCAGTTGTAGTAATGGTACTTGAAGGTGAAAATGCTGTTGCAAAAAACAGAGAGTTGATGGGTGCTACTAACCCAAAAGAAGCAGCTCCTGGTACAATTAGAGCAGATTTTGCAGAAAGTATTGATGCAAATGCAGTTCATGGAAGTGATTCTTTAGAAAATGCTAAAATAGAAATTGATTTCTTTTTCGCAAGAAGAGAGATTGTATAATATAAATGGTAGTAGCCTTTAATAAAATTTCAACAAGTGGAATTGATTTTAAAGCTACAATAGATGGAGTTGAATTTACTGGATTTGCAAAAAAAGATTCTAATAACTTAGTTCATTGTAATGGAAAATTAGTTGGAACATTGACTCACATTTGTGATAGATGCGGTAATGAATTTGATTTAAAAATTGATGAAAAAGTTGATTTATTTGCAAGTGATGGAGAGTATAACGGTGAAGATTATGCTCTTGATGTAATGGAATTTTTTGAAGGTTTAGTAAATTTTGATACAATATTAGAAAGTGAATTAGGTGTAGTGCTTAGTGATTATCACTATTGTTCTACATGTAAAGAAAATATATAGGAGAATAAAATGGCAGTTCCAAAGAGACGCGTAAGTAAAACAAGATCAGCAAAGAGAAGAACTCACTATAAAGTAAGTTTACCAACACCAGTTAAAGATGCTGATGGAACATGGAGAATGCCTCACCATGTAAATAAAACTACAGGCGAATATAAAAACTAAATGATAAAGATTGCTATAGATGCAATGGGTGGTGATTTTGGAAGTCGTCCAATCTGTCAAGGTACAGTTAAAGCCTTAAGAGAGAGAAAAGATTTTCAAGCTATTTTAGTTGGAAAAACTAAAGAGATAGAGTCACTCATCCCTACTTCGTTAAAAGAAAGAGTTTCGTTTGTTGAAGCAAGTGATGTACTTGCTATGAGTGATGGTGCAACTGAAGCTCTTAAAAGAAAAGAAACATCTATTTACAAAGCGGTTGATTTAGTAAGAGATGGCAAAGCCGATGCAGTAGTTTCAGTTGGTCATAGTGGAGCTACTATGAGTTTGGCAACTCTTAGAATTGGAAGATTAAAGGGTGTATTAAGACCAGCAATTGCTACTTTGATGCCAACACCTTTAAGCAAACCTACATTAGTTTTAGATGTTGGTGCAAATGTTGATTGTAAAAGTGAACACTTAGTTCAGTTTGGAATCATGGGTGAAGCATATGCAAGAGATGTTTTAAAAGTTGATTCTGTTAAAATTGGTTTGTTATCAAATGGTGAAGAAAAAAGCAAAGGGAATGATGTTACAAAAGAAGCTTATGAAAAGCTTATTACATTAGATAGTTTTGTTGGTAATATAGAAGGTAATGATATCTTTAATGGAAAGGTAAATGTAGTAGTTTGTGATGGCTTTGTTGGTAATATTCTTTTAAAAACCAGTGAAGGTGTTGCTGAATCTATTACTAAAATTATAAAAACAAACATTAGAAAATCACCACTTGCTATTGCAGGTGCACTTCTTATGAGACGAGTTTTTAGAAGTTTGAAAAAACAAGTTGATTACGCAGAATATGGTGGAGCACCACTTTTAGGGATTAATGGTTGTGCAATTATAGGACATGGTAAAAGTAATCCTAAAGCTGTAAAAAATGCAATTTTTCAAGCAATTAATTTTTCAAACTCTAATATAAACGAAGATATCCAAGAAGGATTATCTAAAATTCAAAAGTAAAGGACTCTCTTTTGTATGCTGCATTAAAATCTATTGGAAGTTATATTCCTGAAAATGTTTTAACTAATCATGATTTAGAACAAATGGTTGATACTAGTGACGAGTGGATTAGTAAAAGAACAGGTATTAAAGAGAGAAGAATAGCAAATTGCGATCAAGCTTCGAGTGATTTGGGTTATGAAGCAGCAAAAGTTGCTATAAAAAGAGCTGAGATTGATATTGAAGATATCGACATGCTCATATGTGCAACTTTGAGTCCTGATTATTTAACGATGCCTTCAACTGCAGCAATGATAGGTAAAAAACTAGGAATTTCAAATGTAATGGCATTTGATATCAGTGCAGCTTGTACTGGTTTTATATATCTTATTTCTATTGCAAAAGCTTTTATAGAATCTGGTGTTAAAAAAAATATACTAATAGTTGGCGCTGAAAAGATTAGTAGTGTAGTAGATTATACAGATAGAGGTACATGTATACTTTTTGGAGATGGTGCAGGTGCAGCTATCATTAGTGCTACTGAAGATAAAAACGAAGCAATTGTGGATGTTTTAGCCAGTGCAGATGGAACTTTTGGAGATTTACTTATAACTCCTGGTTGTGGTTCAAAAACCCCAATTAGAGAAGATAATGTTGATAAAAAGCACCAATACATGAAAATGGCAGGTAATGAGGTTTTTAAAGTAGCTGTAAAAACTCTTACAAATGATGTTATACAAATACTTGAAAAAAACAACATAAAGCCAAGCCAAGTAGATATGTTTATCCCACATCAAGCAAATTATAGGATAATAGAAGCAGTTAGAACTAAGCTTGATTTTCCACTAGAAAAAACAGCACTTACAGTTAGCAAATACGGCAATACATCATCAGCATCAATTCCAATGGCTATGAACGATATGTATGAAGAAGGTAAAATCAAATATGGAGATTTAATGCTTCTTGATGCTTTTGGCGGTGGATTTACATGGGGTAGCGCTTTGGTTAAATTTGCTGGTAAAAATTTTGGTGAATTAAAATGAATATCTTTAAAAAGTTTTTAATTTTATCTTTACTACTATTTGTATCTTCAAACTTATTGGCTAGAGACATCGGAGAAGTTAATTTACCAGATAGCATTGAAAAACCAGCTTTAGTTTTAAATGGTGCTGGAATTAGAAGCAAATTTATATTTGATCTTTATGTTGCAGGATTATACCTTCAAAAGAAAAACAATGATGCAAAAGATATAATCAATGCAAACAAGCCAATGGCAATAAAACTCCACATAATTTCTTCTTTAATAAGTAGTGAAAAAATGAAAGATGCTACAATGGAAGGCTTTGAAAATTCAACAAACAATAATATTGCACCAATAAAAGAAAAAATAGAAGCTTTTATAGATGTTTTTAAAGAAGAAATAAAAAAAGATGATATTTACACTTTTATTTATGAACCAAGTAATGGTGTAGAAATTTTTAAAAACTCTCAACTAAAAAGTACTATAAAAGGACTAGATTTTAAAAAAGCTCTTTTTGGTATATGGTTAAGTGATAAACCAGCTCAAGAAAGTCTTAAGAAAAATTTACTTAATATTTAAATTTTAATAGTATACTTTTATCCTTAATATAATACTGATAAATAATTCCAAGGATAATGTATGCATAAAAAATTACAAGATGTAAAGAGTGAAATATCAAAACTTGTAGTAGCAGGTGATGAAGTTATAGACTCTCTTTTAATAGCTTTGATTTGTGATGGGCATGTTTTGCTTGAAGGTGTTCCAGGACTTGCAAAAACTACTATAATAAACACTTTAGCAAAAACTCTTGGTTTAGAATTTGGAAGGGTTCAGTTTACTCCAGATCTTCTTCCAAGTGACATCATAGGGGCTCAGATTTATAATCCAAAAGATAGTAAATTTGAAGTTAAAAAAGGCCCTGCATTTGTAAACCTTCTTTTAGCAGATGAAATTAACAGAGCTCCTGCAAAAGTACAATCTGCACTTCTTGAAGCAATGCAAGAAAAACAAATAACAATCGCTGAAACTACTTATAAGCTACCTTATCCATTTTTTGTTTTGGCAACTCAAAACCCACTAGAGAGCGAAGGAACATACTCACTTCCTGAAGCACAACTTGATAGATTTATGATGAAATTAAACCTTGGATATGCTTCAAAAGAAGATGAGATTGAGATTATGAGAAGAGTTGCTTTTAAGAAAAATATACAAATCAATAAAGTATTAGATATCAGTGATTTGGATGAGTTTAAAAAGAAATTAGACTTGATTCACATAGACAAAGAGGTAGAAGAGTATATTGCAGATATTATATTTGCTTCAAGATATCCAAGTAGATACGAACTAGAAGATATTGAGCCACTCATAAGATTTGGTGCAAGTCCTAGAGGAAGTATAGATTTGCACAGAGCAAGTAGGGCAAATGCTCTTTTAAATGAGAGAGATTTTGTTACTCCTGTAGATGTAGTATATGTAGCAAAAGAGGTGCTAAGACATAGGATTATACTTAGCTATGAAGCTGAAGCAGAAAATTTAAATAGTGATAAAATAATAGATAAAATAATAGATAAACTACCTATGCCATGATTGATGTAAAAAAGATTGTAGCAAAGTCAAAAAAGTATATTTATGGGGATTTACTAGGAGAGCATAACTCAAAAATCATAGGTGATGGTTATGATTTTGCAAAAATTCGCCCATATGAGTTTGGTGAACACATAAGAAGAATTGATCCAATTGCAACTGCCAAGATGGGTGAGATTTATCTTAGAACTTTTTATGAAAGTAAAGAGATAAATGTTGAAGTCATTGCACTTATGAGTGGGAGTTTGTATTTTGGTTCTCGCATTTTAAAAAAAGATGCACTTGCTAGTATTGCTCGTGATATTGGCATAAATTGTGTAAAAAATTCTGATAGATTTGGTATCTCTTTGTTTAGCAATAAACTGGAAAATAGGATTGAGCCTACAAAAAAAGAAGCTGGTGTATTAAATGGTATAAAAAAAATCATTGAATTTGATGTTTTAAAAAAAGATATAGACTATGATAAGTTATTAAATTATCTGTTATATGGCATAAAAAAACGATCTTTTATATTTATTTTGGGAGATTTTTATGATATTCCAAATCTAAAAGCAGCCGCAAAAAAACACGAAATTGTAGCTGTTAAAATAAGAGATAGGTTTGAATTAAATCCTAAAGCAATAGGTGAAATTGGAGTAGTTGATCCAACTAGCTTGAAAAAAAGTTCTCTTTATTTTTCAAATACAAATTTAAAACATTACAAAAAAAGTTTATTAAAACATGATTTGAGATTAAAAGAGTATTTAAAAGAGTGTAGTATAAGGTTGATAGAGTGGAAAATATAAGAGATATAAAAGGATTAATTGAGATTAATGAGTACTCTTTGTATGTTTTTATAGCTCTTATAATTATTTTTATTGCTATTATTTGGTATTTATTTAAAGTGTTTAAAAATAGAAAAAAAGGCATAAGTAAAGAAAAAATTGCAAAAAACGAGCTTAAAAAAATAGATTTAAAAAATGCAAAGAAAAGTGCATATAAGCTATCTAAGTATATTCCAGTTTTAAATTCTGATATTGATTTGTCTTTTTTAGATAAGTACAAATATAAAAAAATTGTAGAGGATTTTAGCGAAGAAGATTTGCAAAAAATTGAAGAGATACTAAGGGGGACAAATGTTTGAATTTGAATACCCTTATGTTTTTTTGATTTTAATTTTATTTATAATTTGCAGCTTTACATGTAAACCTCAAAAGCTCTACATGTATATGCCAAAAATTTTTGATTTTAATCATAGATTGAAGATAAATTATGTAAAAGAGATTTTAAAATGGCTTACTATTTTTTTAGCACTAACAGCACTTGCAAGCCCAACTATAAAAAGTGCCATAAGCAATACAAGACCAGCTCATGCAGTAATGCAGTTAATTGATGTGAGTGATTCTATGAGCAATGGCAGAATCCCTATAAACAATGGTACTAGTGTTGCAAATAAACTCAGTGTTGCCAAAGAGATAGCTAGTACTTATGTGAAAGAGAGAAAGAGTGATCATGTAGGGATTATTGTTTTTGGTGATTTTGCATATGTAGCTTCACCTCTTAGTTTTGATTATGAGGCAACTTCATATATCTTGCATGGACTAAACAGAGGAATAGCAGGTAAAAGAACATCTTTATATGATGCTCTTTTTTTAAGTGCTAGACTTTTAAAAAAATCAAAAGCAAAACAAAAAGTTGTAATTTTACTAACTGATGGTTTTGATACGGCGAGTAAAGTGCCTTACAGCGTAGCAAAAAGAGCGATTTTAGATGAAAATATAAAAGTTTTTAGTATAGGTATTGGAAGATATGGTGAGTATGATGAAAATGTTTTAAAAGACATTGCAAAAAGTACAAATGGAGAATTTTTTAGAGCAAATAGTGCAAGTACATTAGAAAAAGTTTATAAGTATATAGATAAATTACAAAAAGATGAATTAAAAGATAGAGTACGATTTAAAAAAGAGTATCTTTACATGTACCCACTATTTTTTGCGTTTTTATCACTACTTGGATTTTTACTAATAAGAGGTGATGAATGATTTTTTTATATCCTTTTGTTCTATTTTTACTGATTATTCCTATTTTACTGGTTTATTTTAGAAAAAAAAGTAGTTTTATTTCTCTTGAAGGAGTTTTTTCAAAAGAGATTTTAGAAAAAATTTTAATCAACAAATCAAGTAGCAAAAGTAGATTTTATTTTGGAATCATTACTCTTGTTTTTATGATTTTAGCACTTGCTAGACCTGTAATGCTAGATAAAAACATAGAGAGTTTTTACAATTACGATAGCTTTAATATGGTGGTTTTACTAGATATTTCAAAATCAATGGAAGCAAATGATATCTTTCCAAATAGATTAGAATTTGCAAAAAAATCCCTTTTTGAGTTAATGGATAAATTAAAAGGGGCAAAAATTGCAAGCATTGCATTTACGCATGATGCATTTTTGGTAAATCCATTTAGTGATGATTTTGATAGTATAAAATTTTTGATAAAAAACTTAAATCCAAATTCGCTTAGCTCTAAAGGAAGTGATATAAGCTCAGCCCTCAAAGCTACAAAAAGAGCTTTTGAATCTTTAAAGGATGAGAAAAAAGTAGTTTTACTCATAAGTGATGGAGCTGATGGAAGAGGGATAAAGAAGATTTCTAAGTTTGTAAACGATGAAGATATAATCTTACATGTACTCAATGTTGGTACCAAAAAAGGCTCAGCCTTAAAAGATGAAGGAGGTGAGCTTATAAAAGATAAAAAAGGCAATATTGTAATTTCAAAAAGAGATGATAATATAGCAAAAGTTGCATCAAATTCAGGTGGGGCATTTTTAGCTCTTAGTGGAAAAATTGAAAAGCTTGATTGGTTGGCTAAAAATATAAAAAATAGTGCAAAAATTAAAAAAATCAAGAAAAAATCAACTGATAATTTTAAAGAACTGTTTTATTATCCTTTATCTTTAGCTTTAATTACTACTTTTTTACTGTTTAATTCTATTAGATTACCTTTTTTAGCTTTAGTAATTATGAGCCTACATGTAACTCCTGCAAAAGCTAGTATATTTGATTTTTGGGATAAGTATGAAGCTCAAAAAAGTTATGAAAAAGGTGATTATAAAAAGGCATATGAGCATTTTTCTAAAATCAATAAAGACGAAGCGATTTATGATAGGGCAAATGCTCTTTATAAGCAAGGAAAGTTCAAGGATGCTCTAAAAGAGTACGAAAAAATAAAAAGTTTTAAAGATGAAAATGAATTTAAAAGACTTTACAATGAGGGAAATTCTTATGCAAAATTGAACCAGATAGACAAAGCCATAAACTCTTATGAAAAAGCTTTAAAAATAAAAGATGATGAGGATGCTAGGTATAATCTGGAACTTTTGAAGAAATTAAAAAAGAAAAAAAATCAGCAAAACAAAAAGCAAAATAACAAAGAAAATAAAAACAAAAAAAAGAATAATCAAAATAAAAAAGATAAAGATAACAAAAAAAACAATCAAAACAAGAGTGATAAAAACAAGAAAAAAGATGAAAAAAAGAAAGAAAACAAAGATAATAAAAATGATAAAAACAAAAGTAAAAAAAATAAGCAAAACAGCAGCAATAAAACAAAGAAAAAAGAGAAAAAAATAAGTGAAGCAGAGGCTAAAAAATGGGAAAAGATTATGAAAAAACAAAATTTTACAACAAGACCTATGCCTCTAGTAAAAGGAGATGATAATGAAATTAGTTGGTAGGATAGCTCTTTTTTTAATTATAACTTTAAATTTATATGCAGCAACTGCGAAACTAAGTTCAAGCAGTATCGTCCAAGGTGATAGAGTTATTTTGATAATAAGTGCAAGTGGAGAAGATATAAAATTTCCTGAGATTAAAAAGATTAGTGGATTTGAAGTTTCAAGTACAGGATTGTCTCAAAGCATTACTAATATAAATGGAAAAGTGACTAAAAAAATAGAAAAACATTATGAGTTTATGCCAACAAAAAGTATAGATATCCCAGCTTTTGAAGTTAAAGTAAATGGAGAAATTGAAAAAACAAATCCTTTACATGTAGAAGTTAGCAAAGCAAATATACAAAATAGTAAATTTTTATTTGAAATGAGAGCAAATAAAAAAAATATAATGCAGTTTGAGCCTGTTAAATTGGAGTTTGTTTTTAAAAGAGATATAAATGAGGAAGTAAATGACTTAAGATTTTTGCCTCCAAAATTTGATAATTTTTGGGTAAAAGAGGGTAAAAAGAAAAAACCTTATCAAGAGGGAAGATTTGTAGTTCATACCATGACATATTTTTTATATCCTCAAAAAAGTGGAGATTTTGAGTTAAATCCAGCTAGAATAGATGTAGGACTTAGAAGTAATAGACGAGATATATTTGGTTTTTTAAATCAACAATTAGATTGGAAAAGTGTTTTTTCAAATCCGATTAGTCTACATGTAAAGCCTCTAATAGGAGCGAATTTATATGGAAAATTTGAGATAAGTGCAAGTGTTGATAAAAATAGTATAAAAGCAAATGAAGCAGTTAATTATACTCTTAAGATAAAAGGCGAAGGCAATTTTGATGATATTGATGAGTTTGATTTAAAGATTGATGGAGCTAATATCTACAAAGATAAACCGAAAATTAAAACATACGCCCTAAGTGATGCAATAACTGGCGAATTTGAGCAAAAATTTTCCATAACATCATCAAGTGATTTTACAATTCCTTCTGTAAAATTGACTTATTATGACGCATCATTAAAAAAAGTAGTAACTAAAAAAACAAACCCAATAAATATAAAAGTTGATGGCTCTAAAGTTGAAAAAACTCTTCAAGTAGCACCACAAAATATTGAAAAAAAAGAAGTTATAAAAGAGATAAAAGTAATTGATTACAAATATATAGCGTTAGCATTTATAGGAGGATTTTTTATAGCTTTTATCATATTTTATATCTTTTCAAAGAAAAAAGATATAAAACTTCCAAAATTTAAAAGTGATAAAGATTATCTAAAAGAGCTTTTAAAATACAGAGGAGAAGATGAAAAAATAAATGAGCAGATAAAACTCCTTGAAGAAAATATTTATGCAAATAAGAAAAATAGGATTGATAAAGAGGTTTTAAAAAAATTTTTAAAGCATGGTGGAGTATAGCGGGCTCGAACCGCTGGCCCCAACGCTGCTAGCGTTGTGCTCTCCCAGCTAAGCTAATACCCCACGAAAATAATATTATAACCTATAAAATCTTATGTAAAGTTGTGGCATCTCCCATCCACTGCTCTAATTTTTCATAATCATCATTTTGTATCATTTCTTTACATTTTGATAACTCTTTTTCAAAAATATCAATAGAAGTTAGTAAGTTCTCTTTGTTTTGTTTAAAAATATCAGACCACATATTTGGGCTACTTTTTGCAAGTCTGCTCATATCTTTAAAACCACCAGCTGCAAGAAGAAGGATGCTTTTAGGATCTTCTTGGCCAATTACACTGTTTGCTAATGCATAACTGATTGCATGAGGCAAATGTGAGATAAAAGATGCATGTCTATCGTGTGAGATAGGATCCATAAAAACGATTTTCATACCTATGTGAGAAAAAATTTGTATGGTTCTGTCTTTATGAAAGTCACCACTATTTTGTGTGTCACATAAAACTACAATTTTATCATGATAAAGAGTACTAAATGCTGCACTTGGTCCAAAACGCTCAGTACCAGTCATCGGGTGAGTTGCTACAAAGTTCTGTCTGATATTTGCTGGAACGCTATCTATAATATCTTTTTTAGTACTTCCTAAATCTATGACAGTTGTATTTTTATCTATATCACCTAATGATTGAAGTGCTTTTTTAATAGCTTCAACAGGAATTGCTAGAAAAACAATATCACACTTTTTTATATCTTCAAAAGAGACAATATCATCAACTAATTCTAGTTTTAAAGCATCTTCGCAATGTGTTAAGTTATGATCAAAACCTAATACTTTTGATACTAATTTTGTGTCTTTCAAAGCAAGCCCGAGTGAACCTCCCATGAGACCTAGTCCTACTATTCCTACTAGCATAAATTTTTCCTTTTAATTTTACTATTGATTAATTCTAAAAATGGTATTATATCTGCTTTAGACTTGTTGCAATATAATTATGCACCATTAATATGCTTTAAAGAGGTAAGATTGTGTAAAACTTTTTTAAGGCATAGCCAAAGCTATGTTGATAAAAAGTTTTGTGCAAGGTTGCCTCTTTAAAATGTACCCTTCGGGCTTAACACATTTGCCCATACTCTTCGTTAACACTTCTTGAAATAGCTACGGCTATTCCTGCAAAGTGTTGCCTTGATTATGAACAAATGTGTTAAGTTAATGGTATATAATTATATCGTAACAAGTCTTTTATTTAAAACTAACAATTAGGATTGCATATTATGAAAAAACTCCTTGTCTTTGTCTTTATGATAACTATGACTCTTCAAGCAGCTACAGTTAAAAACTTAAAATTTGATGGCCTTATTCATATATCTCAAGAAGTTGCTTCTGAAATGATAGGTATAAAATCAGGTGATGATGTTGATATAGAAAAAATTGATAAAGCAATTAAAACTTTGTATAAGCAAGGATATTTTGAGGATGTTTGGGTAGAAGATACAGGAGATGGTGAACTTGTTTTTCATTTCAAAGAGAAGCCTACTATCGCTCAAATTGAGTTAAGCGGAATTGGTGAAAATGATAAAGAAAAAGTAATGGGAATTTTGGGGCTTAAAAAGGGTGAAGTTTATGATTTGGAAAAAGCTACACTTGCTCAACTAAGAATAGCACAGTATTATGAAGCTCAAGGGTATTTTGATACAGTAGTAGAACATAAAAAAGAATTTATAAATAAAACTGCATTAAAATTAAATTTTTTAATAAACAGAGGTGAAGAAGTTTTTATTAAATCTGTAAAAATGTGTGGTGCAAAAGCATTAGAGTATAGTGATGTTGAACCAAGCATTGCAAATAAAGAGGCAGAATGGCTTCCTTGGATGTGGGGCTTTAATGATGGTAAATTAAGACTTTCTGATTTAGAGTATGACCCTGAGAGAATTAAAAATGTATATATGCAAAATGGTTATTTAGACGCGACTGTTAGTACGCCATTTTTAAAAGCTTATTTAGATAGTTATACTGCAACTTTAACTTATAAAATTGATGAGGGGAAACAGTATAAAATTGGTTTAGTTGATATTAAAAAACCTGAAGATTTAAATATATCAGTAGATGAATTAAAAGATGAAATGGTTTTGCAAAGTGGAGATGTTTTTGATGTTGACAGACTAAGAAAAGATGTTAAAAAAGTAGAAACTGCAGTTGCAAATCTAGGTTATGCATACGCAAGAGTAATTCCAGATATTCAAAAAAATAAAGAAAAAGCAGTGGCTGATATATATCTAAGAGTAGTTCCAGGTAACAAAGTTTACATAAATGATGTAAGAATTTCAGGTAACAGTAGAACTATAGATAGAGTTGTAAGAAGAGAAGTTTTCTTAGCAGCTGGAGATTTATATAATAAAACAGATTTGGAAGATTCAAAATCAGCTCTTAAAAGAAGTAGTTATTTTGAAGATGTCAAAATTGAAGAAAAAAGAGTAAGCAAAGATAAGATTGATTTGATTGTCAAAGTAAAAGAGGCTTCAACTGGAAGTATTGGTGGTGGAATTGGTTATGGCTCAAGTGATGGTCTTTTACTAAATGCAAGCGTATCTGATACAAACATATTTGGCTCAGGTATAACAGCAAGTGTTAATGTTGATAGAAGTGATAAAGAGCTTAGTGGAAAGATATCTTTAAATAATCCAAGAATATTTGATTCAATTTATAGTTTGGGTGGAAGTATATATAGACAAGATTATTCAAACTATAATTATAATACATTGACAACAGGATTTAGCTTAAACGTTGGAAGAAGATTTGGAAGACACTTTTCAGGTAGCATTGGTTACATTTTACAAAGCGTTAAATATTCAAACTTTCAAGATACAACAGGACTTGGAATTTACACAGATGCAAATTATCCTGACATATTAAAAAGTTCAATCATTCCAGCACTTTCATTTAATAATACAGATGATTATTATTTACCAAGAAAAGGGATGAGCTTTAAAACTTCACTAGAGTTTGCAGGACTTGGTGGGGATGCAAAATTTGCAAAAAGTATAACGAAGTTTAATTATTATTATGGATTAAGAGATAAAATAAAGTATGATTTGATTTTAAGATATAAAGCACAAGCTAAATACTTAATAGACAATGGTTATGTTCCTTTAGATGATTATTTTAAAATGGGTGGTATTAGTAGTGTTAGAGGTTATTCATCAGGCTCTTTGTACCCGACTCAAGTAGTAGATAGTAGATTGATTTATGGTGGCAATATGATGTTTGCAAATAGTGTAGAAGCTAGTTTCCCACTAATAGAGAGATTAAAAATGAGAGGCGCACTTTTTTTAGATTATGGTATGATAGGATATGATGGACTTGATATAAAAAGAGCTGGAACTGGAATTAGTTTAGAGTGGATATCTCCTATGGGACCAATATCCTTGATTTTTGCTAAACCTTTACTTGAAGAATCCGGTGATAATACATCAAGCTTTGAATTTAGTATGGGAAGACAGTTTTAACTGTTTTCTATGATTATCGCAAAAGAGGCTGGTTTTACTAGCTTCTTTATGCACTCTTTTGCTAGATATAATTTCTTTGAACTTTTTATTACAAGGGTGTGGTTTTCGTATGAAAATTCCATCTTAGTTCTACTTAAATCAGAATTCAAACACTTTGCAAGTGAAATGATAAAACTAAGCCAATTTACGATTTCTATCTCTGGTAAAAGTTTTTTATAAGCCATTACATCTTCATAGCTTGGTAGTTTTCTAGTATGATATTTAACAAGTAAAGCTATCAAAACTTTTTGTTCATGTGTGAAGTTATAATTTAGATTATTTAAAATAAAATAAAAACTATGTAAGTGCTCTTGATAAAAACTTAACTTTCTTCCTATATTGTAAAGTTTACAAGCAATTTTAAGTTCTTCCTTGTATTTTGGATCAATTTTGTGAAGATAATCAAGTGCATCAAACAGTTTAAGTGCTGTATTGCTTATGTATTGATTCTCTTTTGGATCATCAATAAACCTATCACTTAAACTTTTTACACTTACTTTAAAATTAGATGGGAATTTTTGATTTGAAGACCGCAATAAATCTTCTAAATACACTCCCTCTCTAACTCCTGCTCCATTTGTAAGGACTTTGATAGCTCCTGTTTTTTTTATTAATCTTTCAAAGATTAAACAGCCTTCTTGCATAGTATCGAGTCTGTCTTTTTTTACACCTATCTCTTTGAGTTCTGCTTTATGTGTGCAGTTTGAGATTTGGTTTAAAAGATAATTGAATTCTTCAATATTATATTCAAACCCATGCACAGTTTCTAAAGGATATTCCATCTTTTTCATAACCATATCAGAAAATGCTCTAATTGTTCCTCCAATCCCTATAATTGTTTCAGATTGAAAATGTTTAGGCAAGGATGAGAGTTTTTTTTCTATATACTCTTTTGCGCCTTCAATGTCTATCGAGTGATTAAAAAAAAGTTCTTTTAATCTAACAGTGCCTAGATCAATTGAAATAGTATCAACTATTTTTGAGTTTTCAATTTTAGCAATCTCACTTGAGCCTCCACCAATATCAACACTAATGGCATCATCAATTGGTTTTAAAAGATTTACAGCAGATAAGGCACCATAAAATGCCTCTTTTTTACCATCTATTATCTTTATGTTTATATTTAAATCTTTTTTGATTTTCTTTATAAATTCTTTTGAATTCGGAGCATCTCTAAGTGCAGAAGTAGCAACGCAAAATGTTTTTTTGCATTTTAGATTTTTTATTATTAAGGAGAACTCACTAAGTGCATTATATGCCCTGTTAAGTGGCTCAGGCTGTAATACACCACCTTTTTCGTAAGCTCCTTCTCCTATTCTTATCCTACTTTTAATCTCTTTTACAAGATGAAAAGCAAAAGAACTACTTTTTTCATACACAACCATACGGGCTGAGTTTGATCCTATGTCTATGATAGCAGTTCTTTTGGCCATATATCTTATTCTTCGTTTGCTAGTTGTTGATATTTTAGTTTTAACTCCGCAATTGTTTCTACATTGTCAGGATCTGGTATGATACAATCAACTGGACAAACTGCAATACAACTAGGCTCGTCATAATGTCCAACACACTCAGTACAAGCGTCAGGGTCTATTATGTATATTGGATCTGCTTCTTCAATTGCATAATTAGGACACTCTTCTCTACAAGCATCACATGCTATACATTCATCAGTTATCATTAGTGACATTAAATTCTTCCTTAAAAAATTTTTTCAACTTTATACACTAAAAATACTTTGAGTAAATTTAAATATCACATTTAGTAGCGTTTTTTGTGAGTTTTTTCTTTGATATTGCCATATGGAGCATTGCTATCGCTCCTTTTTTATCTTTTCGGTTTTTAATTTGTATACTAGCTCCTATGGCATCAGCAGCACCTTTTGCCAAAAATAATCCTAATCCAGCCCCTTCTTTACCTCCATATCTTTTAAATGGTGCAAAAAGGTCTTTTGTTTCATCAATTCCACTTCCAGAATCTATTACATGTATATTTATACCTTCATTATCAGGGAAGCTTTTTATCTCAATTTCCCCGCCAACAGGAGTGAACTTTATAGCATTTTGAACAAAATTTTGAAGAATATGAACTAGTAGTGTAGGCTGAATTAGTACAGGAAATGATTTTGGAGAAAAATCTGTTTTTATTGTTTTTTCTTTTTGGTGAGCCAAAATTTTGAAATTATTTGCTCTTTCTTTTAAAAAGGAGATAAGATCAATTTCTACTGGTTGTTCAAACTGAGCACTTTCTAGTCTTCCAATCTCTAAAATGTTACTTATCATTTTATTCATTTCATCAATAGTTTGATTATTACTTCGAATAGTTTCTATATATTTTTCAGTTTCTCTTTGTTTTATTAGAGTGACTTCATTTTTTGTTTTCATAACTGCTAGAGGTGTTTTTAATTCATGAGCAGTGCCAGTAAAAAGCTCTTTTTGGTATTTAACAAAAGTATGAATTCTATCTATTAGCTTATTTATTGTTATTGCTAGTGGTTGAAACTCTTCAGGAATATTTTTTGTATTAATTGATTGAAAGTAGTTTTCATCCATCAAAGATAATTTTTTAGTTAAAGATTGAATAGGAATAATAAGCATTCTAGAGAGCAAAAGTGCATAAAATATAACTAAAAAGATAGTTATAAAATTTATTGCAACTATACTTTTTAAAATTTTATCCATCAATTTATCAGTATTTGATATATTTTTAGTTATTGCTATAAAAGTAGATTTCTTTTTGTTGTATGGATAGAATATTGTCAAATAGCTTTGTGAGTTTTTTGTAAATTGTTCAAAACTTATATTATGTTTTTTATCAGGTTTAATTACTATATTGATTTTAGAGTCAATCTCAAGTTTTGGAAGGGTATATTTTATAGTATTGATTCCTGAAAAATTCATTGAATTAGAATAAAGTGCAGCTACTCGAGTTGCTTCTTTAGTTAATTCTTTAGTAAGGTCCTCATATATGGAAATTTTAATATAATTGTATAATATGGCAGAGAAGATAACAATTAGTGTAGCAGATGCTAACACTAATTGTATTGCGAATTTACTTCTTATACTTTTTTTGGAAAACAAAATCTATAACCTCTTCGTCTTACCGTCTCTATTGTAGAGATTTCTAATGGTTTATCCATTTTTTGACGAATTTGGTTAATAGCAACTTCAATTACATTAGGAGTTACAAGTTCTGGCTCTTCCCAGATAGCATCTAATAATTGCTCTTTTGAAACAATTTGATCGCTGTGACGAGCTAAGTGAGTAAGTACTTCAAAAGGTTTCCCTTTTAGCTCTATCTCAACACCTTTGTATATAATTTTTTCTTCATCAGGGTCTATTGTTAAATCATCGATTTTGATTACATTAGTTCCACCAAATCTAAGTCTAGCTTCAATTCTTGCTACTAAGATATCAAAATCAAATGGTTTTTTTATGTAATCATCTGCACCAGCTTTTAAAGCTTTTATTTCACTCTCTTTATCATCTTTTGCAGACAATACAACACAAGCAGTTCTTGGAGATTTTTGTTTTACTATACTGATAAGATCAACACCATCACCATCTGGAAGCATCCAATCAGTGAGTATTAAATCATAGTTTCTAATGCCAACATAATATTCTGCATCTTTAAAATTTTCTGAACTATCAGTTTGATAACCAAACTCTTGTAAGCCTTCTGCTATTGTTTTGTTTAGAGTAACTTCATCTTCTACTATTAAGATTCTCATTTCTTTCCTTCTTGGGTTCGTAATTAAAACGGAAGTATAGCATAATTTTAGCTAGATTTAAAGTTTTTTTAATAAATTTTTAATATTTTTTATATTTTTCTACGCAAACATCGCATTTATCGAGTATTTGAGGCTTTGAAATTTTTAGCTTTATTGAAGTAATATTTTTAAAATTTGATTTGATTTTTTTTAAAATTGACAAAATTGCATCTTCGATAAGAAGAAATTTCTCTTCTTTTATAGTCTCTTCAATCAAATTTGCAATTTCAACATAGTTTATAAATTTATTATTTTTATATTTGTATTTAATCTTACAATTTACGACAACTTTTTGAGGAACTTCTCTTTCTTCAGGTAAAATTCCAATGATTGTATCAAAAGTTAAATTCTCTATGTATATTGTCATATTATTTTTGATTCTTTTCCGCTTATGAGTCTTGTTATATTAGGAATATGTTTGTAAATCACTAAAAATGCAATTATTAAAATTGGTGCGTGAGTTTTAATAACATCAATTTCAGGATGAATGACAAAAGATGAAATAATTAGTGAAAAAAGTGCAACTAAAGATGAAACAGATGAAATTTTTATAGTTTTTCCAGCTACAAACCAAGCAATTAATGCAATAACAGTTTCAATTGGTAGCATAAAAATCATTACCCCAAGACCAGTAGCAACGCCTTTGCCTCCTTCAAATTTCAAATAAGGACTATAGCAATGTCCAACAACAGCAAGTATTGCTATCATCCACTTCGTTTCTTCTGAAAGATTTAACAAAGTTGCAATTACTAAAACAAACATTCCTTTTAGTGCATCTAGTATAAGTGTTGTCGCTGAGAGTTTTTTAGCTAAGCTAGGATTTGTTTCTTTTAAAACTCTTAATACATTTGTAGCGCCTATGCTCCCACTTCCTTGTTCTCTTGGATCTATTGAAGTGAATTTTTTAGTTAATATAAGTCCAAATGGAATACCTCCAACTAAATAAGCTAATATATAAAATTGTATATTTATATTTGAAAAAATTTCTAACATGTATGTCCTCTTGATTTTAATATTATTCAAATTTAATATAAAACTTAAATTTGAATTAGCATTTTTTAATGTAGCTATTATTATACATAATTTGATATAATGCTAAGCTTTATAAACTATAATATGCTAATTCAAGTTTAAGTTTTATATCAATTTTTATCTCATTCTTAAAAATGCATTCTGCATTTTTTGCGAGGCTTCGGACGACTTGTTCCTGATTGCACAAATGAGCGTCCTAAGAGCTGATAAAATTCAATATAAAACTTAAATTTTAATTAGCGTAGAACTATAAGGAATTTAAATTGAGTAATGAAGTACTAAAAGAAGAGATTTTAAAATTAAAAAAAGAATTAGATGTAACTATAGTGGCTCATTTTTACCAAAAAGATGAAGTTTTTGAGATGGCTGATTTTACAGGTGATTCACTTGAGCTTGCAAAGTTTGCAGCTCGTGATGAAAATCCAAATCTCATTTTTTGTGGTGTTGGTTTTATGGGACAAAGTGTAAAAATATTATCACCAAATAAAAGAGTTTTGATGCCAAAAATTGCATGTTGTGCGATGGCAAAAATGATTGATGTTGATTATTATAAACAAAATGTAGATATCTTAGAAGAATCTGGAATAAAAAAAGAAGATATTATGCCTGTGACTTATATCAATTCATCTGCTGAAGTAAAAGCTGAAGTTGGAAAAATGGGAGGCTATGTTTGTACAAGCTCAAATGCTAAAGTTATAATAACAAAAGCACTCGAGAGTGGAAAGAAAATTTTATTTGTTCCAGATAAATGCCTTGGACAAAATATTGCATTAGATATGAATTTGAAATCATGTGTGATTGGTGATGGAAGTGATCCAAAAGATGCTGATATTATTTGTTACAATGGATTTTGTTCTGTTCATCAACTTTTCGAAGTAGAAGATATAGAGTTTTATAGAGAAAAATATCCTGATATTTTAGTAGCTACTCATCCAGAATGTAAACCCGAAGTTTGTCAAGCATCTGATTTTGTTGGTTCTACTTCACAACTTATTAGATATATAAAAGAGCTACCATTAGAGCAAAAAGTAGTTGTAGGAACAGAATATAATATGGTAAATAGATTAAGAGAAAAAAATACGTATGTATTGTCTGCTACAAAACCAGAGTGCCCAACTATGAATGAAACTAGATTGGAAGATTTGAAAAATACACTTTTATCTATAAAAAATGGAAATTTTGATAATGAAATAACAATCAGTGAAGAAACTGGCAAGTATGCTTATTTGGCTTTAAGTAGGATGCTTGAATTATGATAAAAAGATTTGTAAAAAAAGCGCTACAAGAAGATGTTGGAAGAGGTGATCTTTTTTATTTGGTTGGAAGCAATACAAAAGCAACTGCAAAAATTATAGCAAAAGATGATGGGATATTAGCAGGAGTAACTTATGCTAAGGCTTTGTGTAAAGTAGAAAAACTTGATTATAAATTTTATAAAAAAGATGGTGAAGAGTTAAAATATGGAGATGTAATTGCTACTATAAAAGGTAAGTCAAAAAAGTTGTTAATGTGTGAGAGAACACTTCTTAATTTACTTCAGCATGCTTCTGGAATTGCTACTAATGTAAACTCATATGTAAAAGAGATGAATAACGATAAAGTAAAACTTTTAGATACAAGAAAAACCAGACCACTTTTGCGAATTTTTGAGAAGTATGCAATTAGATGTGGTGGTGGATATAATCACAGAATGGGACTTGATGATTGTTTGATGATTAAAGATACTCACTTGCAAACGATAGGAAATTTAAAAGAATTTATTCAAAAAGCTAGAAAAAAACTGCCTTATACTACAAAAATAGAAGTTGAATGTGAAAGTGTAGAGTTTGCTAAAACTGCATTAATAAGTGGAGTTGATATGTTGATGTGTGATAACATGAGTGTAGAAGAGATTAAAGAAGTTGTTACATGTAGAGATGAAATTGCTTCTCATGTGCTTTTAGAAGCTAGTGGAAATATAAACAAAAAAAATATCAAAGATTATGCTAATAGCGGGGTTGATGCTATTAGTAGTGGTAGTTTAATTCATCAGGCAGTTTGGCTTGATTTCTCAATGAAAATAGAGCAAAAGGTATTATAAGTAGGAACCTAAATGGCTGACGATCAAGAAAAAACGGAAGAGCCCACCTCCAAAAAGATTGAAGATGCCAGAAAAGAAGGTAATGTTCCAAAGAGCCAAGATACAAGCAGTTTTGTAACACTTGTTGTTGCAATTGCTGCGTTTTTTGCATTATTTCCATTTATTAGACAAAGAATGTTTTATCTATACAAATATGTCAATTCATTTATGGGTATTGATTTAGATAAAAATGATGTTTATATTCTAATGATTACTATTTTTAGAGAAGTGTTTTTGATGGTTATACCATTGGCTTTGGTTGTTGCAATCGCAGGTGTTTTAGCTTCTGTTTTACAGTTTGGATTTTTATTTACAACTAAGCCTTTGATTCCAGATATAAAAAAAATAGATCCAATTAAGGGTATCAAAAACCTATTTTCTATGAAAAAATTTGTAGAAAGTATAAAAACTATAGTTAAAGTTTTTTTAGTTTTATCTATTGCTTATTTTTATCTTCTTGATTTTACAAATGAATTGCCATCTACTATCTTTTTACCATTAATAAAACAAATGGTTTGGCTAAGAGATAAGGCACTTATACTGATTGCTGTTATGTTGTTGCTTTTTTTGGTATTGGCACTTTTTGATCTTTTTTTTACAAGGTACAACTATACAAAAGATCTAAGAATGAGTAAGCAAGAGATAAAAGATGAATATAAACAAATGGAAGGTGATCCTCAAGTAAAAGCAAGAATTAGAAAAGTGCAAATGGAAATGATTAAAAAAAGAATGATGGCAGATGTTCCTAGTGCAGATGTTGTCATAACTAACCCTACTCATTTTGCTGTTGCTATAAGATATGATCAAGAAAAAGAGCATGCACCAAAAGTTGTTGCAAAAGGAGTTGATCACTTAGCACTTAAGATAAGAGAAATAGCAAGGCAGCATAATGTGCAAATTGTAGAAAACCCTCCACTTGCAAGAGAATTATATAAAAAATGTGAAATAGATGAACTGATTCCAGAGAGTCTTTATAAAGCGGTTGCAGAAGTTCTTGCTTTTGTTTATAAAAGTTCAAGAAAATCTAGAAATTAACCAATTGTTTAGACTAAATTTGTAAAATAACATGAATTTTAGGTATTTTTAAATATAATAATTACTTTTTAAAAAAAGATTGGTAAATGTACAAAATAGTATGGAATAAAATTTTAGAAGCAAAACATATAGTTTTACTATCACATATTCATCCTGATGGTGATACTCTTGGTGCAAATTTAGGTTTGTATTCAGTTTTAAAAAGTATGCAAAAAAAAGTAACTCTGTTTAATGCAACACCAAAAGAGTTACCAAGAGAATTTGCTTTTTTAGATGGATTTTCTAAAATCACTGATAATTTACCAAAATCATTTGACTTACTTGTAAGTTGTGATTGTAGTAGTTTTGATAGATTAGGTATACAAAAAGGTGATTTTGAGATATTAAATATAGATCATCACCAAAGCAATACAAATTTTGCAGATATCAATTTAGTAGAGCCAAATTTTTCAAGTGCAGGATTGGTTGTTTTTAAGTTATTGGAAGAAAATAAAGTTTTGATTCCTAAAAGTGGCGCTAAAGCTCTTTATACTTCAATAGTTGAAGATACAGGCTTTTTTAGGTACGGAGGAATTGGAGCATACACTTTTAAAGCAGTTGCAAAGCTAGTAGAACTTGGGGCTAATCCAGAGGAAATTGCAAAAAATATAAAAAGCAATGAGGCTCTTTGTAAAGTAAGATTAAGAGCTTACATGTTAAATAATTTTGAATTGATAAATGATGCAAGTATTGCTTCTATTATCTTTACTAAAGATGTATTAGAAAAAACTGGTGCAACTAGGGTTCATACTAAAAATATAGTTAATGAACTTTTAGCTATTGCAAATGTAAAAGTTGCATTGATGGTTTTAGAAGTTGATGATTATTGTAAAGTATCATTAAGATCAGATGGTAGCAAAGATGTCTCTAAAATCTCTTCTTTGTATGGTGGAGGAGGGCATAAGGGAGCTGCTGGATTTGAAATTTATGGTAAAGATTGTGAAGAAGTAAAAAAAGAGATTGTAAAAAGGATAAAAGATTTATGAGAAAAAAAAGAAATTCATCAGGTATAATTATATTGTTAATTTTAATTGTAATTTTAGCGGCACTTGGTTACTTGTATAATTCTTCAATGTTTGAAAGAGATAAACCAAAGATTGATTTAGCAAAAGAAATTAATTGGAATTTGAAAAAACCAATTAGAGTAAATATTAGTGATAATAGTGGAGTTAAATTTTATAGAGTGACTTTAAGTGATGGTAAAAACAGTGTATTATTAGAAAAAAAGATATTAGCTCCTAGTCAAAAAGAAGTTGTATTAGATATCAAATTTCCAAGAACAGGATTTGTTACAAATAAAGATGTGTTTAAATTACAAATAGAAGCAACAGATGCTAGCAAGTGGAATTTTTTCTCAGGCAATAGTGCGGTAGCTAATTCGATTATACATGTAGATACAAAAAGGCCAGAACTTTATACTATCAATAACTCATATAAAATTATAAAAGGTGGAGTTGCAACTGTAATCTTTAAAGCAAGTGATAAAAACTTGAAAGATTTGTATATTGAAACGAATTTTGACAAAAAGTTTTATCCTACACCATTTTATAAAGATGGATACTATATTTCACTTTTGGCTTGGCCAAGTAATGAAAAAAAATTTAAAGCTACGATTATAGCGACTGATAAAGCTGGTAATGTTTCAAAAAGTAGAGTACGATTTTTTCTAAAAAACAAAAGATATAAAGTTTCTCACCTAAAATTAAATGATAGATTTTTAAATGGAAAGATTGTAGATTTAGCTGAAGAAAATATACCTGAATCATCATCAATGAATAAATTAGAAAAATTTAAATATGTAAATGAAACATTAAGAAATCAAAATGAAAATATTATTGAAAATATAACATTAAAAGTTCCAAAAGAAAAAATAGATAATTTTTATATAAAACCTTTTTATCCATTAAAAAATGGTGCAGCAGTTGCTAGTTTTGGGGATCATAGATTTTATAGTTATAATGGTGAACCTGTTAGTGAATCATATCATTTAGGTTTAGATTTGGCTAGTACTTCAGAAGCAAATATAGTAAGTTCTAATAATGGAAAAGTTGTATTTGCAAAAAATAATGGAATTTATGGAGAAAACCTAATTATTTCACATGGTTTAGGAGTTTATTCCTTGTATGGTCACTGCTCTTCATTTATGGTGGATGAAGGTGAAAATGTAAAAGCAAATCAAATCATCGCAAAAACTGGTATGACAGGTCTTGCGTTGGGTGATCATTTACATTTTGGAGTATTAGTTCAAGGAGTTGAAGTAAGACCAGAAGAGTGGATGGATAAAAACTGGATGAAAGATAATGTATTTGACATTATAAAATCAGCAAAAAAGATAATAGATAGAAAATAGGGTTGTAAATGTTAGCTAAGCAAAAAAATTTAAGAGTCTTTCACATACAAATTGAAACAAAAGAAAAGTTTATTGAATATTTTGAAAAAAACAAAATTTTGTTAAAGGAATTCTTTTTGCTTATTGAAGGAGACATTGATGAAGAAATACAAAATATTTTAAATGCATCAAATGTTTGTTTTAAAGATATTTCTAGTTGTAATTTAAAATTTTCTAATGTAAAAAAGATTGAACAAACTATTGAAGAAAAAAAAGTTACAACAAAAGAGGAAAAAAGTTTAATACCTGAGCAAAAATTGATTATTTATGACAGACCAATTCGCTCAGGTGAAGAGTTAAGCGAAGAGTTACCAATAGTAGTTTTTGGAAGAATAAATAGTGGGGCAAAGTTATTTTGTTCGCAAAGTGTCACAATTTATGGCATAATAGACGGTTTAGTTCAGTGTGATGGCGACTATGTAGTTTTAAATGGTATAGGAAAGAGTGGTAATTTGATTTTTAATGGTGAAATTATAGAAAAAGATAAACTAAAGATTGATTGTTTGCAAAAAATTGCTATTAAAGATCAAAAAGTAGTTATAAAGGAAATTTAGATAAGTGAAACAAACTACTATAAATAAAAAAGTTGAAAGTGTTGGTATAGGTCTTCATAAGGGTGAACCTATAAAAATTACACTCGAGCCTTTGGAAGCAAATAACGGAATAGTTTTTTATAGAAGTGATGTAGGATTAAGTGTAAAAGCAGAGCCTTCAAATGTTGTAAATACTCAAATGGCAACAGTCATAGGTGATGGAAATAATTATATATCTACGATTGAGCATCTACTTTCAGCTATATACTCTTATGGTATTGATAATATTTTAATAACTCTTGATAATGTAGAAGTTCCAATCATGGATGGAAGTGGAACAAGTTTTTGTATGATGCTTGATGAAGCAGGTATTAGAAAATTAGATGTAAATAAATCAATTTTTATCATAAAAAGAGAAGTAGAAGTAACTGATGGTAATAAATATGCCAAAGTAATGCCTTCTTCAAAGCCTATATATAACTTTACTATCAATTTTCCTCATCCAGCAATCCAAATGCAGCAATATTCATTTGAATTTTCAAAAAGAGCTTATATTGATCAAATTTCAAGGGCAAGAACATTTGGCTTTTTAAAAGATGTTCAATACCTAAGAAGTAAAGGTTTAGCACTTGGCGGAAGCTTAGAAAATGCTATAGTTTTAGATGATAAAAAAATACTTAATCCAGAAGGATTAAGATTTGAAAATGAATTTGTAAAACATAAGATTTTAGATGCAATTGGAGATTTAGCACTATTAGGAGCTCCGATTTTGGGCTCGTATGAGTCTTTCGCAGGAAGTCATAATTTAAACCACATACTTACTAAAGAGATACTAAAAGACCCTAAAAATTATGAAATAAAAGATTTTAGTTTAACTGAAGAAGAGTTAAATTTAAGTGAGGTGTTTGCATAAAAGCTTTAGTTGATATAGTAGTTATCTCCTTGTCTTCTCCTTTGAAAGTTGGAATATACAAAGACAATGAACTCATAAAAGAATATTCTAGTGAAAAACAAACAAGCGAAGTTTTACCACAAATTTTCAAACAAATTTTAGAAGAGTATGAATGTAAAAGATTGTTCTTTGCAAGGGGACCTGGTAGTTTTATGGCAATAAAAGTTTCTTTTATATTTTTAAGAACTATTAGCATAAGCAAAAATATAGAACTTTTTGCAACAGATGGTTTTTATTTTAATAATAATATGCCAATTAAAGCAATGAGAAAATTATTTTTTGTAAAAAATAATGATAAAATTGAAACCCAAGTTTTAAATGATGCAAAAGAGTGTGAATTTCATCTGCCAAAAGTTTTACATATAGAAGATTTTAGTAAAGAAATAGAACCTCTTTACATATTACCTGCAGTTTAGAGGAAAATTAAATGAAATTTGATAATTTTAAAAGCTTCATTTCTTACCTTATAAAAATTATCGAAGTAAGAAATACGACCGAAAGGTTGTGCTTCAGTGAGAGGAATTTAGCTTGGGCTTTGCTTAAGCTAAAGGAGACAGTAAAATGAAATTGAGAGTACCAGCAACAAGTGCAAATTTAGGTCCGGGTTTTGATAGTCTAGGACTTGCTGTTAGTTTATACAATTATGTAACTATAAATCCATATACAACACAATGTGTTTCTATAAAAGGCGAGGGAGAAGAGCATCCAAGGTTAAAAGTCAATAATATCTTTGTATCTATTTTTCATGAAATCTATCAAGAGCTAGTTGGCAAAAAAGACAATTTTAGATTTGAATTTGTTAATCATATCCCATTTTCAAGAGGGCTAGGTAGTAGCTCAGCTGTTATTGTTAGTGCAATTGCAAGTGCGTATCACATGGCTGAGGTAAAGGTATCAAAAGAGATTATTTTAAACAAAGCTTTAGTATATGAAAATCACCCAGATAATATTGCTCCAGCAGTACTAGGAGGTTTTACTAGTTCTATTGTTGAAGATGGTAAAGTATTTAGCTTAAAAAAGAACTTACCAGAACATATAAAAGCAGTAGTTGTAATCCCTAATAGACCTATGAGTACAGCTCAATCAAGAACACAATTACCCAAAATGTTTAGCATGGAAGATTTAGTATATAATAGTTCAAGAGTTGGAGTTTTAAGTAGTGCTTTTTTTAGTGAAAATTGGGATCTTTTAAAAGTTGCAAGTAAAGATAGAGTGCATGAAAAAAGAAGAATGAAAAAATTAAAAGAACTTTTTGAAGTAAGAGAAATTGCACTGAAAAATGGAGCTCTTATGAGTACACTCTCAGGGAGTGGTTCTACTTTTTTTAATTTAGTTTATGAAAAAGATGCAAAAGCAGTATTTGAAGCTCTAAAAAGTAGGTTTGAAAATTTTAGAGTTGAAGTATTGGATTTTGATAATACCGGATTTAAAATCCTTAAAAGTTAAAAAACAGTTTATTTTTGGTATAATCATGAGCGAATTAAAAAAACCTATACGAATGTGCATCATCTGTCGAGGAAGATTTGAGCAAAAAAACCTTACACGCTTTCAAATAGATAATGGAAAGTTAATACAATTTTCAAAACAAGGACGAAGTTTTTATATTTGTTTGAAATGCAAAGAATTGGATGAAATGCAATTGGTAAAGGCGTTAAATAGTAAATTAAAATTAAAATACAAAAAAATAGAAGAGTTTGGGGAGTTTTTCTCAAACGAAGTGCGAAAGCACAATTAAGGAGACAGTACTATATGGATAAGGTGCGAATAAAAGAGATTGCTGAAGAGCTTGGCATAAAAAGTAAGGAAGTTGTTGAAAAAGCAACAGCTATGGGACTAGAAGTAAAGGCTGCTAATAGTTCTGTTACTCCTGAAGAAGCAGAAAAAATAATGAATTTTGTTTTAACTGGAAATGTGGGTGATGAGCCTAAAAAAGCAGAAAAAAAAGCAAAAGAAAAGCCAAAAGCTAAAGCTAAAAAAGAAGAGAAGCCTTCACCTAAAAAAGAGACAGTAACAGCTCCGAAAAAAGAAGAGAAGCCAAAAGCAAAAGTTGAAACAAAAAAAGTAGAAAAAGAAAAAGCTCAAGAAAAGCCAAAAGTTGAAGTAAAAAAAGATTCTAAAAAAGAAGAAGAACCAAAAAAAGAAACTTTAGCTCAAGCTAGTGTCAAAAAAAGAAGAGGGCTTGTTATTGTTAAGAAAAAGCGCCCTGAAAAGCCTAAAGAGAGTGCTAAAGATTTTCCATCGGCTTATGGTAGTACGAAAAAAACAACTGCACCATTAGAATCGGTTTTTGGAAATGAAGGTGCAAAGAAAAAGAAAAAAGTTAAAAAAGCACCAGTAGCTAAGAAAACAAATGCTGAGAAAATTGATATTGCTTTTAGTGAAATGGCTGATATAAAACTAGATTTAGAAGAAAATGTAGTTGTTTTGCCAGATTTTAGTGTAAAAGAAGAACCAAAGGTTGAACAAAAAACTAAAAGAGTATCAGACCCTAGCCAAATAAGAACAACTAAAAAAGTTAGTTTTATGCAACCTCAGGGGATTAAAAGAAAGAGCAAAAAGAAAAAACCTAAAAAAACCAATGACGATAGTAAGTCAGTTGTAACATCAGTTGAAATTCCTGAAGAAATTAGAGTTTATGAGTTTGCAGAAAAGATAGGTAGACCAGCAAGCGATGTTATAAAAGAACTCTTTTTACTTGGTATGATGGTTACTAAAAATGACTTTTTAGATAAAGACTCTATAGAGATTTTAGCTGAAACTTTTGAATTGGAAGTAAACATAGTAAATACTTTAGAAGAGTTAGACTATGTAAAAGCTTATGAAGTAGAATCAAGCGAAGAAGACTTAGTAGAAAGAGCTCCAATCATAACAATTATGGGACATGTTGACCATGGTAAAACATCTCTTTTAGATTATATTAGAAATTCTAAAATTGCTAGTGGCGAAGCAGGTGGAATTACTCAACATGTTGGTGCTTATATGGTTGAAAAAGATGGTAAGAAAATTACATTTATAGACACTCCAGGTCACGAAGCATTTACAGAGATGAGAAGTCGTGGTGCACAAGTAACTGACATCGTAGTAGTAGTTGTTGCAGCAGATGATGGAGTAAAACCTCAAACAAAAGAAGCAATAGAACATGCTAAAGCTGCTAATGTTCCTTTTATAATTGCAATGAATAAGATGGATTTACCTGCTGCTAACCCTGATATGGCAAAAGCTGGATTAGCAGAGCTTGGAGTTACACCAATTGATTGGGGTGGAGAGCATGAGTTTGTCGAAGTTAGTGCAAAAACAGGAATGGGTGTAGATGATTTATTAGAAGTAATTTTACTTCAAGCAGATGTCATGGAGCTTCGTGCAAATCCAAGTATTCCAGCAAAAGCAACAGTAATTGAGAGTTCTCTTGAAAAAGGAAGAGGTCCAGTTGCTACAGTTGTTGTAAATGAAGGAACACTAAAAGTAGGAGATACTATAGTAGCTGGAATTGGACATGGAAAAGTAAGAGCACTGCTTGATGATATGGGAAAAGCTATAAAAAAAGCAGAGCCAGGAGAGCCAGCAGTTGTTTTAGGACTTAGTGAAGTACCAAGTTCGGGAGAGCATTTAGTAGCTGTTAAAAATGATAAAGAAGCAAGAGAGTTTGCTAAAAAAAGAGCTGAATATTTACGCCAAAAAGAGCTTTCAAAATCTACAAAAGTTACATTGGATGAGTTAAGCTCTAAAATTGCAGAAGGCTCTTTAAAAACACTTCCTGTTATATTAAAAGCTGATGTTCAAGGCTCACTCGAAGCAATTAAGGGATCACTAGAGAAAATAAAAAATGATGAAGTAAAAATCAATATCATAAGTGCTGGAATTGGTGGAATTACTGAGAGTGATGTAGCTTTAGCTGAAGCTAGTGAAAATAGTGTAATTTTAGGATTTAATGTAAGACCAACAGGAAGCGTAAAAGAAAAAGCTAAAGCAAGTGGCGTTGAAATTAAAACATATAATATAATTTATGATTTGATAGATGATGTAACTAACTTGGTTGCTGGATTACTTTCGCCAGTTATTAGAGAAGAAAACCTTGGTCAAGCTGAAGTTAGAGAAGTATTTAGTGTACCAAAACTAGGTTCAGTTGCAGGTTGTATTGTAACTGATGGAGTTATTAATAGAGGTGTAAAAGTAAGACTTATTAGAGATGGTGTAATTGTTTATGAAAGTACTATTAGCTCACTCAAGCGTTTTAAAGATGATGTAAATGAAGTCAAAAAAGGTTATGAGTGTGGAATAGGAATTGATGGCTTTAATGATATTAAAGTTGGCGATTACATAGAAAGTTTCAAAGAAGTAGAAGAGAGAGCAACACTATAATATGTCCCCAAAAAGTATCAAATTACAAAGAACAGAAAGTATATTAAGAGAGCTTGTTCCTGAAGCTCTCTCAACTTTAAATGATGAAATGTTAAATGGACTTTGTGTCATAGATGTTGATTGTACTCGGGGTAAATATGACGCAACTGTTTATCTTGATAGAATGATGTTTGATGAAAGCGAACAAAAAGAGATAATCAACAAATTAAAAAAAGTAAATTCTCATATAAAAAATTATTGTATGCAAAGTGAAGGTTGGTTTAGGTGTCCAAACTTTAGGTTTAAGTTTGATGATAAACTTGAAAAACAAAATCAAATGGATGCACTTTTTGAAAAAGTTGCGCAAGAGTTAAAGAAGAGTAAAAATGAGCATTAACGATACAATAAAAAATATAATTAAAGATTGTGGTGTAGAACTTTATGATACTGAAATAGTTAGTGAGAATGATCAAAAAATTTTTAGAATCTACATAACTAGTGCTGATGGAATTAATCTTGATAAATGTGCAGAAGTTACTAGGATTTTATCTCCTATTTTTGATGTTGAACCTCCAGTTAGCGGAGCGTACACTTTAGAAGTCAGTTCTCCTGGAATTGAGCGACCTCTTAAAAAGCTAGAGCACTACAAAAGCTCTATTGGTGAGTTAGTTAAAGTAAAGTTAATAAATACAGATAAAATCATTGGAACATTAAAAAGTGTTGAAGATGGTAAAATCACTTTAGTTGAAGATGATGGTGAGGTAAGTGTAATATCTATTGATGAGATAGATAAAGCTAGAACTTACTATCCATGGTAGAAAACAATTTTTTACAATTTGCACTTGATAAGGCTTGGTCTTATCAAGGCCTCACTTATCCAAACCCTCCTGTTGGCTCAGTAATCACAGATGAAAAAAACAGTCTTATATCTTATGGTGTGCATAAAAAGGCTGGAACTCCTCATGCAGAAGTAAATGCTATTAAAAATGCATATTTGAAGCTAACAAATGATAAAAAAATATTAGATTTTAAAAATTCAGATGAAATTCATGAGTATCTATATAAAAATCACGATGGCATTTTTAAAGATAAATTCATATATGTAACACTAGAGCCTTGTAATCATTATGGAAAGACTCCTCCTTGCTCACGCCTCATAAGTGAATTAGGTTTTAAAAAAGTTATAGTTGGCACTCTTGATACAAATAAAAAAGCAAGTGGTGGGATAGAATTTTTAAAAGAAAAAAATATACATGTAGAGCTTATCAACTCTCTTACATGTAAAGAACTTCTTGAGCCTTTTGAGCTTTGGCAAAAAGATAAGTTTGTTTTTTTTAAACTTGCTATGAGTAACAATGGCGTGATTGATGGTGGAACTATTACATGTAAAGCTTCAAGAGAGTTGGTGCATAAATTAAGGCATAGGTGTGATTTACTTGTGATTGGTGGAAATACAGTTAGAATTGATAGACCAACACTTGATGCTAGAATGATAAATGGAAAAGCTCCTGATGTATTGATATATTCAAAAAGTAAAGAATTTGATAAAACAATACCTCTTTTTAATGTAGAAAATAGAGTTGTTCATATAGAAGATAATTTTGAAAAATTAAAAAATTATAAATTTATAATGATTGAAGGTGGAGAAGGTATGCTTGAGGCCACTAAAGATTTAGTAAGTCATTATATGATTTTTCACTCTCCTTATTTTAAAAAGGGAAAATCCCCGCAAGTTGAGCTAAATTTAAAAGAGCTATTTAGTGATAAAATTGGCAAAGACAGATACACTTGGTATAAAAAGATAAATGCTTGAATATAGTATATTTTTTATTTCTGCTTTGTTTCACGGAGTTTTAGGTTTTGGATTTCCGCTTATTGCTACTCCACTCTTGAGTATATTTTTAAGTGTAAAAGAAGCAGTTTTACTAACACTTTTTCCAACTCTTGCATCAAATGCAAAAACAATACATAGTGGAGAAAATTTTGCACAAATTTTCTTAGAATATAAGTTGCTAATATTTCCTATCATACTAGGTAGTTTTTTAGGAACATTTTTTTTAGTTACTTATGATGTAGTTTATTATAGATATCTTCTTGCATTTGTAATTCTTCTTTATCTAAATAAGCATTTGATAAACTTAGAAATTAACCAAGTCATAAACAAAAATCCTAAAAAAATGATGTTGGTTTTTGGCATAATAAGTGGTATAGTCAGTGGCCTTGTAAATATAATGATTCCAGTTTTGATAATTTATATACTAGAAGCTAAGATAGAAAAAGAAAAATCTGTTGTACTAATGAATTTATGTTTTTTGTCTAGCAAATTAACTCAAATTATATTTTTTGGAAGTAGTGGATTTTTTGATTTTAACTTTTTAATATTTATTTTATTTGGACTAGTTTTCACTTTAGTTGGTTTATTTATAGGACAAAAACTAAGAGATAAAATTGATGAAGTACTTTATAAAAAAATATTGACAATCGTTCTTTGGATATTTGCAGTTTACTTGCTTATTTCATAATGGCTTTTTCTTTTTCAAAGAGTAATTTTTTTGCTTCATTATAAAAATTAGTATGTTTAGAATTAATAGAATCTATAAGAGGAAGGTATTTTAAAAATGTACTCCAAACTCTTTTAGCTCCTTCATCTTTTCCTTTAACTTTTAAAGCTAAGGCGGTTGAGCCATTGATTAAACCTTTTAGTATGTAGCTTTCTTCTTTTAATTCTTCTATTTTTTTATATTCATTCCATCTATCTTCTAAAACTTCGTGTCCTTCTACAAAGTCATTTTCTTTAACTACTTCTAAAAACCTTTTAAAATCTTCCAAATTAATCCTTTTTCGATATAATATATGATATTAAGTATGATACATTATATCTAAAAAACTTTTGTTAAAAGGTAGTAAATTGAAAAAAACTGTATCTTTAGTTTTAGGTAGTGGTGGAGCTAGGGGATATGCTCACATCGGCGTAATTGAAGAAATATTGAAAAATGGATATGAGATAAAATCTATTTCGGGCTCATCAATGGGGGCATTAATTGGTGGGTTTTATGCATGTGGAAAGCTTGATTTGTATAAGGATTGGGTTTTAGGGCTTAGTTTTTTGGATATTGCTGCACTTTTGGATGTTACTTTTACAAAAAGTGGATTAATAGAGGGAGATAAAGTATTTAAAAAAATGGAGGATATGATAGGCGAAGTATTGATAGAAGATTTACCCATCTCTTTTACGGCAGTTGCAACTGATTTGAGTAAAAAAAAGGAGGTATGGTTTCAAAAAGGAAGTTTGATTGAAGCTATAAGAGCATCTTCAGCAATCCCTACTGTATTAACACCAAAAAAAATTGAAAATAGATACTTTATAGATGGAGGAGTTATCAATCCTTTGCCAATAGCACCTACAATTTCTGATAATACTGATTTTACGATTGCAGTTAGCCTAAATGCTAGTAGTCAAAAAGAGTATAAGTTAAAGATTCCTAAAAAACAAGAAGATAGAAAACATAAGCTAAAAAGTATGTTTTTAGATATAAAGAAAAAGTCAAACTTATGGTTTAAAACTCACGAAAAAGATACTTTTGATAAGATGGGTATATTTGAAATTATGGGTAAAAGCATAGATATAATGCAAAATACAATACTTGAATCAAAAATGGCTGGTTATAAACCAGACTTGCTTATTGGAATCCCGACGGACATTTGTGGTTTTTATGAGTTTAATAGAGCATATGAAATGATTGAACTTGGACGAACGATAGCAAATGAAAAACTAAAGAATTTGCAAAAGAGGGTAAATGAGTAAATTTTATCTTTCATATAAGGATTATATGATTAAAAAATATAAAAAACCTCTTTATTCAATTCCTGTTGATTTAGATCTTGGTTGTCCAAATAGAAAGAGTGATGGGAGTGGAGGATGCAGTTTTTGCCCAGAAAATGGAGCAAGAGCAATCCAGAGCTTAAATGCAAAAAGCGTTGAAGAACAGATTAAAGTAGGAATTGCATTTGCAAAAAAGAGATACAATGCAACAAATTTTATGCTATACCTTCAAGCTTATACTTCAACTTTTACAAGCTTAAAAAGGCAAAAAGAGACATATTCAAATCTTTTAAAATTTTATAAATTTGATGCAATAAGTATTGGAACTAGACCAGATTGTTTAAGCGATAGTACTTTGGAGTACTTAAAAGAGTTAAACAAACAAATTGATGTTTATATTGACCTAGGAGTGCAAAGCCTAAATGATAGGACTTTGCTTCAAATAAACAGAGAACATGACGCAAAGTGTTCGATTGATGCTATTGAAAAAATTAAGAAATATGGTTTAAAAATTAATGCTCATGTTATAGTTGGGTTTAAAGGTGAAAGTAGAGATGATTGGTCATATACTGTTAGGGAGCTTATAAAACTAGGAGTAGATGGCCTTAAAATTCATAATCTTCATGTTATTAAAAATACTCCACTTTATGAAGAGTATAAAAAAGAGCCATTCAAAACATTAAATGAGTATGAATATGCAGAAGAATTAATTCATCTTTTAAGACTTATACCAAAAGATATCTATATCTTAAGATTCAACACAGATACTCCAAAAGATGAGTTAATAGCTCCGATTTGGCATATGCAAAAGGGCGAATTTAAAGAGTTTGTAGATGAGAGTTTAGAGTATCTATATGGTAAAAGTGAGCTTGAAAGTTACAATTTACCAGATGGTAGCATAACTTTATGGGATGAAAAATTTAAAGATTATTACCACCCCAAAAGTGGTGCTATCAATCAAGCGCAAAAAGTTTTCATCGACAAATCAGATTTGAAAAATCGATTGGAAAAAGGTGAAGTAAATCTTTTGGATATTGGTTTTGGCATGGGTTATAACTCTCTTGAGGCTTTAAAGCTTGAAAAAGAAAACTCTTTACATGTAAAGGCTTTAGATAAAAACAGAGCGATACTAAAGCAAAGTGCAACTCTTTTAAATAGTGAAATTTTAGAGAGATTATATTTTGATGGATACTATAAAAATGATAAAAATGAGATAAGATTTTTGGCTGGAGATGCTAGGTATACTACTTCAAAAATAAAAGAAAAATTTGATATTATTTTTTTAAATCCATTTTACAGAGATAAAAGCCCATCACTTTTGAGTTATGAGTTTTTTATAGTCCTTTTTAGTTTATTAAAGGATGATGGAGTGTTGATAATTTCGACTTATTTAAATGCAATTAGAGTTGCTCTTAGCAAGGCAGGATTTAAAAGTGAAATTCTACATGTAAATGAACTAAGAGCTATAAGAGCTACAAAAGGAAATGAAAAAATTGAGGGTAATTTTTACAGTGATCCATACCTAGTTTATAGAGATAAAAAAATTTCGGTATAATACAAAAAAATTATTAGAGGATAGATAATGGCAGCATATGTTTTTGGACACATAAATCCAGATAGTGATTCAATTGTAGGAGCAATTTCACTATCTTATTTAAAAAATCAATTAGGTGAGGAGTGCATCCCTACAAAGCAGGGAGAAATTTCCCCTGAGACTAGATTTATACTTGAAAAATTTGATTTAGAAGAGCCTGAGTTAAAAACAAGTGTAGCAGGAGAAGATGTTTATATTGTTGATTATTCTGATTTAGCTCAAGCTCCAAAAGATGTTTTAGAAGCAAATATCAAAGGTATAGTTGATCATCACAAATTAGGAGACATTACTACAAATGCTCCTTTAGAGTGCTGGATAAGACCAGTTGGATGTTCAAATACTATCATCAAAGAAATGTATGATTATCATGGAGTTGAAATTCCAAAAAATATTGCAGGTGCAATGATGTGTGCAATTTTGAGCGATACTGTTATATTTAAATCTCCAACATGCACAAAAGTTGATACAAAAGCAGTTAAAGAGTTAGCAAAAATAGCTGGTATTGAGGATTATAAAGCACTTGGAATGGAAATGTTTTTAGTAAAATCAGCAGTTGAAGGAGCTAGTGCAAGAGAGCTTACAACTAGAGATTATAAAGATTTTAATATGAGTGGTAAAAAAGTTGGAATCGGACAACTTGAGGTTGTTGATTTAAGTGTCTTTGATGATAAAAAAGATATGCTATTTGAAGACTTAAAAGCACTAAAAAAAGAGGGTGATAGACATACTGTGATGCTTCTTTTAACTGATATTATGACTGAGGGTTCACAACTTTTAGTTGTAAGTGATGATGAAAGCTTAGTTGAAAAAGCATTTGATGTTAAACTTGAAAATCATCAAGTTTGGTTACCAAAGGTACTTAGTAGAAAAAAACAAGTTGTGCCTTTTTTAGAAAAAGCTTTTGCATAAGGTTTGAGATGATAAAAAGAGAGTTTTTGGCAAATGATGAAATCATAAAGTATCTGAACAAAAACTCTCTTTATAAAAAACTATACAAATACAAAAACAAAAACTCTTACATGTACAAATTTGACAACTTTGAAGCTATCTTAGAAGAGTATAAACCTCCATTTGAATGGTTAAAAAAAGTTGTAGTTGTATCTGGTGATGAAATCAAAGATAAAAATATATTGGCACTTGAAGATATAAGTAAAGATAAGAGATATAAAAAAGAGTTTTTAAAAGCTTTTGGAAATCCAAAACATTATGAGTTTGATATAAAAAAAGTTTTTAAAAGACTAGATAAAGTTGGCTTAGATAAGATAACTCTAAATCTACATGAAGCTATGATGACTCATATGGCTTTTAAGATAGCTCTTTATAGGTATCATCAGATTTTTTTACTTTCATATCATAAGTACTTAATACAAAAAATAAAATATAACAAATTACAAAAATCTCATAAAAAATTTTTAAAGATATTAAAACTTTCTAAAAAAGTTTTTGATAAACAAATAATAAAAACTCTAGTAAATGATTTTAAAGATTTTTCTTTTTTATTAGATGATAAAAAAGTTTTCGATAGGTTTGAGTTAAACTTTCAAACTTTTATAGATGAAGATAGTTTTTATGTGAAAAGTGAAATTCCACTTTATTATTTCAAGAAAAAAGAAAAATTTTTAAAATTTATACAAACTAATTAAAAGGTATTAATTTGGACGATCAAAACAAACAGAAAAAAATTGTAGAAATGTTTAACAATATTGCTCCAACATATGACAAAGCAAATAGGGTTTTGAGCATGGGAGTGGATATTCAGTGGAGAAAAAAAGCTTGTGATGAAACATTTAAGAGATACAATAATGAAGTAAGCCTTATAGTCGATGTTGCTTGTGGTACAGGTGACATGATGGGATACTGGCAAAAACAAGCTAATAAAAGAGGCAAGCAGATTGGGAAGCTTTTAGGAGTTGATCCAAGTGAAGGAATGGTTGAAGTTGGAAGAAAAAAGTTTCCAAATTTTGAGTTTGTCATAAGTGAAGCTACAAGACTTCCAATTGACACAAATAGTACAGATATATTAAGTATATCTTATGGGATAAGAAATGTTGTTGAGAGACAAAAGGCTTTTGAAGAGTTTGCAAGAGTTGTCAAACGTGGTGGTTATGTAGTCATCTTAGAGTTTACAAAAGATGAAAAAAAGAGTGGTTTGTTGTATAGCATAAAAGATTTTTATATGAATAAAATCTTACCTAAACTTGGTGGATATATATCTAAAAACCAAGAAGCTTACGAGTATCTGCCAAATTCTATAGAGGGTTTTTTAACATCTTCAATGTTAGTAGAAGAGCTTAAAATTGCTGGATTTAAAGCTGAATTTGTCAAAAGTTTTTCAATGGATATTTCAACTTTAATAATTGCAAAGAAATTATGACTCTAAGTGTAAGTGCATTAAACAATCAAATAAAATCGATTTTAGAAACTACTTTTTTATCTATTTGTGTTGAAGGAGAAGTTTCTAGGATTACTTATCACAATTCTGGGCATCTTTATTTTACGCTCAAAGATGAAAATTCATCAATCTCTTGTGTAATGTTTAGAGGAAATAACGCCAAAATGAAATTTCGCTTAGAAGAGGGCATGGCAGTTGTTGTTCATGGTGGAATTTCGCTTTATGTTCCAAGAGGAAGTTATCAGATAAATGTTACAAAGATTGAGCCTGCTGGAGAGGGAGCTTTAGCTTTAGCGTACGAACAGCTAAAGAAAAAATTGCAACAAAAGGGTTACTTTAACAATAAAAAGCCAATTCCTAAAATTATAAATCATATAGCAGTAGTTACTAGTGCAACTGGAGCTGCTCTTCAAGATATGTTAAGGGTTGCAAATAACCGTTGGCCTTTAGTTAAGATAACTGTGATTGATACCATCGTTCAAGGTGAAAATTCTGCTTCAATGATAGCTAAAAATATACAAAAAGCTGATAGTTTAAATGCAGATGTAATTGTTATAGGAAGAGGTGGTGGAAGCTTAGAGGATTTGTGGGGATTTAATGAAGAAATAGTAGCCGATGCTATATATAGAGCAAGAACTCCTTTAGTTAGTGCTGTAGGACATGAGATAGATTTTGTTATAAGTGATTTTGTAGCAGATTTAAGAGCTCCAACTCCAAGTGCAAGCATGGAGATGATACTTCCTGATAAAACTGAAATGCTTATGCGAATTGATGAAATGCAAGAGAGATTAGAAAAATATTTACAAAGATTAATTTATACTAAAGAAGAGAGTTTGAATAATTTAAAAAATATGTTTAAAACTCACTCATATGAAGCTAAAATTGAAATAAATCAAAAAGAGATAGAGCTAGTAAAAAGAAGATTTAATCAAATTATTGAATCAAAATTGCAAAATTATGAATCTATGATCGAAATGATAAAGGGTGATTTGTCTTTTAATATGAAAAAATTTTTACATGTAAAGGAAAATTATATTTTACAAATAATTTCAAACTTTCAAGCACAAGATCCTTCAAAAGGATTAAAAGATGGCTATGCTCAAATAGTTAAAGATGGTTCAATTACACCGCTAGAATCTTTACATGTAGAAGATGTTTTTGAACTTCAAAATCCAAAGAAAATAATAACTGCAAAGGTAGTAAAATAAATTTTAATTTACTTTTTAAATAAATATTTATATTTATCATAGTATAATCCAATAAAGTAAAATATATTTTACAAAGGCTATATTATGAAGTTAGATATTGATATTTTGAATAAAATAAGTATTTTATGTGTTGAAGATGAACCTCAAACACTTGAGCAATTAACTTTGTCATTAGAAAGCTTTTGTAAAGAGTTTTATAGTGCTACAAATGGCGAAGAGGCTATTAAAATTTTAAAAAACAAAAGTATTGATGTAGTAATTACAGATATAAAAATGCCAAAAATTGATGGACTAGAGCTTTTAGAGTTTACTAAAAATAATTTTAAAGAAACTAAAGTAATCCTAGTTAGTGCTTATTCTGAAACAGAGTTTCTTTTAAAAACAATAAAACTAAAAGCAGATGGTTGTATACTAAAACCAATAAATCTACAAGAACTTTTTTCAATAATTACAAAAAATGTTATAGATAAGGTAATAGAAAAAGAGGCTGATAATAAAGATAATTTAGTAAAGTTTTTAAGAATAATTGGCGGTAAAAGAGTTCAAATTTTAGAATATATTTTAGAGCACAAAAATGAAAATGATGAATTTATAGGTACCTATGATGAAATAACCAAAGAGTTAAATTCATCAAAACCTACAGTGGTTAATACTTTTAAATCCCTCATTGAAGAGGGAATATTAGATCGAATTAAAAATGGACACTATAAAATAAAGAATTTATTTTAAGTACCCACTAAAACTCTCAATAATTAATGATTTTGTTGTAGTTTTTATCTCTTTTAAAAGCAAATCTAACTCACTTGGTTTTCTCCAAATAGGTATGTCAACATAGCTTATCTCTTCAAGCTCTTTTTTAGCAATAGCTAAAGAGCCAATTTCATCAATAAGTTTGTGAGCTTTTGCCTTTTTTGCTATAAAAACCCTTGCATTTGCAAAGTCTTTAGCTTTTTCTTTTTGGAGTCCCCTTGCAGTTGATACATCTTCTACAAACATATCATATGCATCATTTATAAGCTCTTTTAAGGCAGATTTTTCCTTTTCATTCCAAGCTCTTGTAAATGTCCCTATTTGCTTGTATTCACCTGCTGTTATAACTTGCTCTTTTATCCCTATCTTATCAGCAAGTGGCTTTATGTTTGGAGCTTGAAAAAGAACACCAATTGAGCCAATAAAAGCGCCTGGATTTGCTATGATTTTTCTAGTCCAAATAGAAGCATAATAACTCCCACTAGCCATAGTTCCAAGAGCATAAGCAATAACTGGTTTTTTTTCATTTAACCTTTTGATAGCCATACTAAGCTCAACTGAAGGAGCAAGTGCGCCACCTGGGGAATTGACTAGCAATAATACCCCTTTTATATTTTCATCATTATTTGCCTCATCAATTTCATTTAATATTTTTTCAATATTTAAAATCTCTCCTTCAAGCCTTATTGTCATAAGATTTGGTTTTGTTATAACTTCTTGGTTAAATGGGCTAAATAAAACAAATAACAAAAGAATAAAAAGCATAGCTTTAAAATGGTTGTTAATATAACTAATAACTTTTCCAATCCATCTAAATATAATCATATCTCATCTCCCGCTATGTAAACTTGTTTAGCAAATTTTGTATAAAGTATAAGATTTAATGCCAAATTTTCTTCACTCGGTACTTCACATACTATAAAATCAGCTAGTTTTCCCTTTTGTATAATTCCAGCATTTAAGCTTAAAGCATTTGCAGCATTACATGTAGACATTTTTAAAAGCAGACTTGCTAGCTTATTTAAATCACCTTTAAAATGCATCATAAGAGCCATTCGCATCTCATCCCATAAACTAAGTGAGTTATTGGAGCTTAAACCATCAGTTCCTAAAGTTAGCATATCTTGTGGTATATCTTCAATCTCTAATCTATCACTTCCTAATAGTCTGTTTGATACAGGACAATGAGTTATATATCCATTAAGCTCTTTTATCTTTTCAATCTCTTCTTTATTTGCAAAGACACAATGAGTAAATAGTGTTTTTATATCTTTAAACTGTTCAATGTACTTTATTGGGTTTATCATAGGCTTTGCATTTTTATCAAAATTGTCAAAAAATTCTCTAAATTCACCATTTGCACTATCTATCCAATCTCTCTCAGCTTTGCTTTCCATAAAATGAGTTGAAACAATATAACCTCTCTTTTTTGCTATATCAAGAGCATTTTTTGCTAAAATTGGATGGGTTGAGTAAGGAGAATGAATTGAAATTGCTGGGATTAATCTATCATCTTCATTATCTTCACAAACTCTGAGCCTATGTTTAAAGTCTTCAAAAAGTATATCTACACTATCTGGTCTGCTTCCTAAAATTTCATTGAAGAAAAAAACTCTTTGAGAGGAGTTTTTACAAGCATTAAAATCTTTACCAAAACTACTAATCGCACCAATCGTAGTTGTACCAGTTTTTAGCATTAATTTTAATTGCTTATTTATAACTTCATCATTACATATAGAGAGTAAATTCTCTCTTTTTTGAATGACAGAATTTAACCAGCCAATAAAACTTCCAAAGTTTAAAATACCTTTGTTTGAGCTAAACTCTAAATGCACATGAGGATTTATGAGTCCTGGCATAATTAGATGATTTTTGGGTAAATTTATAACTTCAGCTTCGGGGTATTTTTCTTCTAAAATTTCTCTTTTATCTATATCCAAGATTATTTCATCAAAACAAATTGCTTTATTTTTTAGTATTTCAAATTTATCATTACATGTAAGAATATAATCTGCACTAATTATCTTCAAAGAAATTCCTTTTATACCAAATCCAATATACCAAGTATACGCTAAACGAGTATATGTCATTATAGTGCAAGGCAAAACTATGCAGGAGCTACTGGTAGCTTCAAATAGTTTTAACGAAGCAATATGATGTCATATACTCGCCCTAAGGGTAATAAATACGCCATCATCTGCCTGCGTTAAATCTTTTTGAATTAACTGGGTTAGTCCTCCAAAGATTTGCCTTGCAGCTAATAGCGTATTTATTATTTATCGTATGCTTGGTCTATTGGATTTGGTATTATTTTTTTATGATTATACTAAAATTATGTTAAGTATTGGTATAATGATAAAAATTTTTAAAGTAAAGGTGATACATGAAAATTGTAGTAATTCAAGGACCAAATCTTAATCTTTTAGGACACCGTGAACAAAATATTTACGGACCAATGAAGCTAGAAGAAATCCATACACAAATGGAAAATATAGCAAAACAAAATGGATTAGAGATAGAGTTTTTTCAATCAAATTTAGAAGGTGAAATTGTAGATAGGATTCAAGAGTGTATTGGTGATGCAGATGGAATTATCATAAATCCAGCAGCATATTCTCATACTTCAATAGCAATAAGAGATGCAATAGCTGCGTCTAATATGCCAGTTGTTGAAGTTCACATTAGCAACATTCACAGAAGAGAAGAGTTTAGACACACTTCAATAACTGCTCCAGTTTGTACAGGACAAATTGTAGGTTTTGGACCATTTGGTTACCATTTAGCTATGATTTCTATGACTCAAATTTTAGGAGAAATTGAAGCTGTAAGAAAAGCTCAAGAACAACAAAAGGATAGCTAATGAACTTCATGCTAAGGGATGAAAATGCTATCTATTATGAGTGTGGATTTTCTTGCGATAATGTAGTTTTTTTAAAATTTGGAAGTGAAGCTTTTTTCATAACTGATAGTAGGTATGAAACTGAAGCTTTAGAGTACATAAAAAATGCAAAAGTAGTTATCGCTGAGCGAAGAAACATGTATCCAACTGTTGTTGAGCATATAAAAAATGCAAAAATTAAAGAGATAGTGTTTAATCCTTTTGAGTGGAGTGTTGCTTCTTTTAATGCAATTGCCAAAGATTTAAGTGATATTGAGTTTAAAGAAGAGCCAAATTTTTCACAAAAAAGACGAATAATTAAGAGTGAAGAAGAGCTTGATATACTAAGAGATGCTTCTAGTTTTGGCTCTCGTGCATTTGATAGATTTGCCAAGTTTTTAAATGAATCTGGATTGGGACTTAGTGAGCAAAGACTTCATTATGAGGCTGAGAGAATTTTAAAAGATGAAGGTAAATTTGGTCTTAGTTTCTCTCCAATTTTAGCTTTTGGTGCAAATGCAGCAAAGTGCCATGCTTTACCACTAGAGAAAACTTTAGAGATAAATGAGTTAGTGTTATTTGATGCAGGGGTAACTTACAAAAGATACTGTTCAGATAGAACAAGAACTGCTGAATTTAGCGGAAACCTAAATTTTAGCAAAACTCAAAGCTTTAGTGATGCTACTCGTCAAAAAGTTTATGATACAGTCTTAAGAGCACAAGAAGCTGGTATAAAAACTGCAAAAGCTGGTATAAAAGCTTGTGAAGTTGATAAAGCTTGTAGAGATGTTATAGAAGAGGCTGGATATGGTGAGTATTTTATACACTCAACTGGACATGGAGTTGGTTTGGATATCCATGAGCTTCCTGTAATCTCAGCTCAAAGTGAAACAATTCTTGAAGAGGGTATGGTTTTTACAATTGAGCCAGGAATTTATCTGCCAGGTGAGCTTGGTGTTAGAATTGAAGATACTGTTATAATAGATTCAAATGGATGTGAGGTTATTGGTAAGTGACATTTTTTTATGATAGGTTTTTTCCTATTTGTAAGTCAAAAACCAATAGATTTAAAAATAAGGTGGTAGTAGGAATTGGTGGAAATGAAGGAGATGTGAAAAAAAGATTTAAGCATCTTTATCTTTATTTTCAAAGAAACTCTTTAGTATATGTTGAAGAGACTTCACCAATTTTAAAAAATCCACCTTTTGGTTACTTGGATCAAGATGATTTTTATAATGCCATTATGGTTATAAAAACTTCTCTTGCTCCAAGAGCATTTTTAAAATTTCTTTTACATGTAGAAAAAATTTTTAAAAGAAAAAGAAGTTTTAAAAATGCTCCTAGGACCTTGGATTTAGATATAATATTTTTTAACAATATTAAGTTAAATACAAGAGAGTTGCAAATACCTCATAAATATTGGTATAAAAGAGACTCAGTGGTTTTACCACTGCTAAAATTAAAAAGGAAGATATAGGTGAAATTTCTAACCTTTAGTGCTGAGACTCCAGCTGCAGCTTTAAAGCAGGCTCAAATTGAATGTGGCGAAGACGCATTGGTGGTAAGTACAAAACAGATTAAGAAAAAAACTCTAAATACTCCTTCGTTATACGAAGTAGTAGTTGCCGTTGAGGATTCAAAAGTACCAGAAAAACCAAAAAAGAAACCAACTAGGCAAAGTAGTGAAGATGTTCTAATCAATATAAGTGAAGCTGCAAAGCAAATTTCAAAAATTGCAAAAGTTACAGAAAACTCTATACCTTCACAAGAAAATAAAGTAAAAAGTAAAATAAAAATAGAAGAAAAAAGGAAAAAACTTGAAGATGTGGATGTTGGGGATATAAAAGAAGAGATAACAAAACTTGCAGATAAGATAAAATTGATTCAAGAAATGTTTTGGGAAGAAAAAGCTCCGGCTAGAAATAATCTTGCAATTCCACCTGAGTTTTCTGAGATTTATAAGCTAGCAAGAACTAGTGGTATGGGACCTGACCATCTTGATAACATAATGAAATTAACACTAGAGCATATGCCTCAAAAAATGAGACATAGTAGTGAGTCTATTAAAAGGTATTTTCAAGTACTTCTTAGAAAAATGGTTCCAGTAAGACATGAAAGTGAAGTCCCAAGAGGAAGCAAAAGACTAATGATGTTTGTAGGGCCTACTGGTGTTGGAAAGACTACAACAATAGCAAAATTAGCTGCTAGGTATTCTTACTTAAAAGAAAAGAGAGATAAAGTAGGAATAATTACTTTAGATACTTATAGAATTGGTGCAGTTGAGCAATTGTTTCAATATGCAAAGATGATGAAACTTCCTATCGAAGATGTTGTTGATCCAAATGATTTTAACAATGCTCTTAGAAGTTTAAATCACTGCAATGTAATTTTAATAGATACTGTTGGAAGTAGTCAGTATGACAAAGAAAAACTATCAAAATTAAATACTTTTATACAAAACAGTGATTATGAGATTGATGTGAATTTGGTTTTATCAGCTGGAAATAAATTGGAAGATTTAAGAGAGATTTATGACAATTTTTCATTTTTAAATATAGATACACTTGTTTTTACAAAATTTGATGAAACAAAGACATTTGGTACAGTTTTTTCTTTGATTTATGATATAGATAGACCAGTTAGTTACTTTTCAGTTGGTCAAGAAGTACCAGATGATATAGTAGTTGCAAATAGCGACTTTTTAGTGGAGTGTATGCTCAATGGTTTTAAAAGGAAGCAAGAAGATGCAAACTCAAGCAAATAAACTTCAAAAAATTGTAAGTACAAGTACAAACAATAAAAAGAAAAAAAATACTAAATTTATAGCAATTACAAGTGGAAAAGGTGGAGTTGGCAAAAGTACATTAAGTGCAAATATGGCTAATATCTTAGCTCTTAATGGATACAAAGTTGGACTTTTTGATGCTGATATTGGGCTTGCTAATTTAGATGTAATTTTAAAAGTATCTATTGATAAAAATATTCTTCATGTTTTAAAAGGAGAAGCTACTTTAGAAGATATAATTGTTCAAGTAAAAAAGAATCTTATTTTAATCCCAGGAGAAAGTGGAGATGAGATTTTAAAATTTAATGATCAATTTTTATATGAGAGGTTTTTTGAGGAAACCACTATGCTTGATGATTTAGATTTTCTAATCATTGATACAGGAGCTGGAATTGGAGGACACACTCAACTATTTTTAGAGGCAGCTGATGAGGTTATAGTTGTGACTGTGCCTGACCCTGCTGCAATTACTGATGCATATGCTACTATAAAAATAACAGCAAAAGTTAAAGATACAATTCATTTAGTTTTAAATATGACAAAAAGCTCGAAAGAAGCAACTTTGATTTACGATAAGATAAGTAAGGTTGCAATGGCAAATATAGCAAATCTAAATTTAAATTTACTTGGTTCATTAAATGATGATAAAATCATAGCAAAGAGCATAAAACAAAGGACACTTTTTACTGATGATGCACCAAATAGTACAGCTACACTTGACATGAAGAGAATAACAAATAACCTTATATATAGGCTGGAACGAAAAGTGCTTGATAATTCTAACCAAAGAGGCTTTGGAAGTTTTATAAAGAGTCTTATTGATAAATTTTAGAAGGTAAAAGTAGTGATAAGTTCAGAGAATTTTATATATTTTTTTACTGTTTGCGGTTTTTTTATTGGACTTGTTTTTAGCATATTGAACTTTACTCAAGCAGAAGATGTTATATTATATACTGCTGAGATAACACTGTTTTTTTATCTTTTTATACATGTAGTAGTTATGAATTTTGTTGATATCAAGAGGTTTAGCAAGGCACTTTTTAATAAAAAAGAGTATGAAGAAATAAGTGATTATTTTGTGAGTGAATTAGACAGTAGAGAAAAAAGAATGGATAGCTTACTTTTAGAAGTAGAAAAAATGAATCAAAAATATGAAGAAGCAATAAAAAATAATGTGCGTAAGAAAAAGATGAAAAAAGATGGCGCAAAAGTTGCAGCATAACCCATATATTGATCATATAAAAAAGGAACAAGATAATTTAGTTTTACAATATATGCCAGCACTAAGAGCAATGGCTTATAAATTAAAAGAGAGATTGCCAAGTTCAGTTGATGTAAATGATTTGATTTCTATCGGAACTGAAGAGATGATAAAACTCTCTAGAAGATATGACAAAGAGCAAAATGACTCTTTTTGGGGGTATGGTAGGCAAAGGGTTTATGGCTCTATGTTAGATTATTTAAGAAGTTTAGATGTTATAAGTAGAAGTGATAGAAGATTAATAAAAGCAGTTGATAGAGAGATAGATAAATACCTAAGTGAGCATGAAGAAGAACCTGATAGTGCATATTTAGCTGAAGTATTAGATGAAAGTATAGAAAAAATAGAAAATGCAAGAAATGGTGTGAAAGTAGTGTCAGTTATGCCAATAAACGAGCAAATGACAATACTTTCAGACAAAGAGGATACTATCTTAAAAGTTGAACAAGATGAACTTATAGAGATAGTACAAAAAATTTTAAGTAAATTTGATGAGAGAGAGGGATTGATTATTCAGTTATACTATTTTGAAGAGTTAAATCTTAAAGAGATTAGTTCTATTTTAAATATAAGTGAATCAAGAATATCTCAAATTCATAAGAAATTACTTAAAAAAATAAGAGAAGAGTTGAGCCATGGCTGATATATTAAGTCAAGAAGAAATTGATGCCCTTTTAGAAGTTGTTGAAGAAGAAGGGGACGCATCTGTTGCTGAAAGTATTTCGGCTAACGATGATAGACAAATAATACTTTATGATTTTAAAAGGCCAAATAGAGTTTCAAAAGAACAGCTTCGTGCAGTTAAAGGGATTCATGATAAGATGGCAAGAAACCTAGCTGCTCAAATTTCTTCAATAATGAGAAGTATTGTAGAAATCCAACTGCACTCAGTAGACCAAATGACTTATGGTGAATTTTTGATGAGTTTGCCTAGTCCTACTAGCTTTAATGTTTTTTCAATTAAACCACTCGATGGAAGTTGTGTAATAGAGATAAACCCTTCTATCGCATTTCCAATGATTGATAGGCTTTTAGGAGGCTTGGGTGAGTCTTTTGAAGCAACAAGAGAGTTAACTGATATTGAACTTAATCTTTTAGATGCGATATTAAGAATAGTTATGCAAAGATTAAAAGAGGCTTGGGGTCCAATCACAGATATGTATCCTGTTGTTGAAACAAAAGAGTCAAGTCCAAATGTAGTTCAAGTAGTTTCACAAAACGAAATTGTAATAATGGTTGTAATGGAAATCATTATTGGTAATTCAAGTGGAATGATTAACTTATGTTATCCGGTTATCTATCTTGAGCCAATTTTATCTCGTTTGGCAAATCGTGATATAATGCTTGGTGAAACTAGCGCTAAAAAAAGTAGAAACAAAGAGTTAAACGCATTGGTTAGTAGAGCTGAAGTGTTTACTGAAGCTATTATTGGAAAAGCTGAGCTTAGTGTCGGAGAATTACTTGATTTGGAACAAGGTGATGTGATTAGACTAGATAGACCAGCTGATGATCATGCAATAATTTCTATAGATAAAAAAGATTTATTTTTCGCAGAAATTGGTTTGCATAGATTTAGGAAATCCATAAAAATAGAAGAATTGATTAGAACAGACAAAGATGAAGTTAAATCGGCATTAGAAAAAATAGAGATGAAGAGAATGGAAAAGATTTATTCATCTAATGATGAAGAAGAAGATGAAAGTGTCTCTTTTTAGTTTATATAGGATAGGTATAACATGGTAGCAGAATTTTTAAAAATTTTACAAAATGAAATAGTTTCAACAATTGAAGGCTTAACAGGTATTGCTCCTAGTGTTGAACTTCAAAGTGATTTGTCTTCTGATAGTAAAGAGGTACTTAGCCCTCCTTTAGCATTAATTGATGTCAGTATTAGTGGAGATGTAAATGCTAAGATGAGAGTATGTGTAGCATCTGTCTTAGCAACAGCTATTGGCGATATGATGTTAGGAGGAGAAGGTGTTGAAAAAGAAGAAATGGATGATGATGATTTAGATGCTACTAAAGAGATAGTATCAAATATATTAGGCTCTTTTTCTACCTCTCTTGGCGGTCAAAAAAATATGCCTAAACTTTCATTTAGTGTTGATGATATTAGATATGTCGAGCCAACCGGTGATGCAGGCTTTAATGGCTTTGAAAAGGTATATATATATAATTTAAGTATACAAAGCACAACTGATAATATTGCTTTTATGATAGACAAAGAACTTTTAAGTATTTTAGACAAAGAAAGTGCTACTAAGAGTGCACCTGATAGTGTTGTTTCTGAAGATAGTGCACAACCACAACCATCATCTTCTACTAGTCTATCAAAAGAAGAAATCAAAAATATTGAGCTTATAAAAGATGTTAAACTTCCAATAAGAGTCAGAATTGGATCTAAAAAAATGCTTTTAAAAGATGTTTTAAGCATGGATATAGGCTCAGTTATAGAATTAGAACAATTAGCAAACGATCCACTTGATATATTAGTTGGAGATAAAGTCATTGCACAAGGTGAAGTTGTAATCATAGATGGAAACTTTGGGGTACAAATTACAGAAATTGGTACAAAAAGAGAGAGATTAGAAAAACTTAGATAGACTCTCATCACAGATTTTAATTTAAAATTTTATATATCTTTAATCAAATATAGTTAGAATTATAAGTCTATCTGTATTTAGGAGGGATGTATGAAATTTGGATTTAAAAATAAAATTTATATAGCAGTGGCTATAATCTTAATATCTAGTTTATTGGCAAGTAATATTTTTAGTTATTTATCTTCAAAAAACATGATTAAAAAGCAAATAAACAATACTCTTAACTCTTTGGTTCTTTCAAATGCTGATGCTATTAATGACTTTTTAGCTTTTAAGCATGATGTATTGATAAATTTATCACATGAATTAAAAAATCCAGCATATTTATCAGATTCAAAAATTTTAAAAAAATTAGAACTTTTTAATAAAGTTATGAAATCAAATGATGTATTTATAGGGTTTGAAGAAGATGGAAGGTTTTTGAGTGCTTCGTCTGAAGGAAGGCTTTTAGGTGACAGTTATGATCCTAGGAAAAAACCTTGGTATAAGATGGTAAAATTAGCAAATAATGATATAGTTACAGATCCCTTTATCGACGAAATTACAAAGAAAAAATCATTTGCATTTGGAGTTAAAATAAAAGGAGAAGATACTGATTTTGGTGGAGTATTGGCTTGTATAAATGATTTTTCTTTAATAGAGCCAGAGATAAATAAAATAAAAGTAGATGGTGGATATGCTATACTGCTAGATTCTAAAAACAAAATATTAGTACACCCTAAAAAAGAACTTATCGGTAAAAAATTATCTGAATTGAGTAATTCTCTAGTTCGGTTAGATAAGATGTTAGAAAAAACTAAAAGTGGAATGTATGAGTACACTTTTAATGACAATGACAGGATATTAGCTTATGCTACTATATCAGAGACAAACTGGAAACTTTTAGTAACTACAAGTAAAAATATTGTTTATAAAGATATAGATGATCAATTTAGTAAAAATATTCTGATTACATTAGCTTTTACTGTTTTTGGCACTGCTTTAATAGTTTTTATTTTAGCAAAACTTTTTGTTCCTATTACAAATCTGAAAAACATGATAAATGCACTTGCAACTAAAGATGCAGATCTTACTTCTAGGATTGAGATAAAAGGCGAAGATATAATTGCTCAGATGGGTAAAGATATCAATATTTTTATTGAAAAATTGCAAAACCTACTAGTAAATACAAAAAATGCAAGTAATGAAAATGCCACAATTTCGGCGCAGCTTAGCTCAACCACTCAAGAAGTTGGTAAAAGAGTAGAAGATGAGAGCAATATAATAACACAAATAAGCAATGAAAGTAAAAACCTTCACGATTTATTACAAGGTTCACTAGTAGATGCTAGAAAATCTGATGAAAATTTGAAAGTATCAAATGATATTCTTTTTGAAGTTCAAGGTGATATAGAAGCTTTACATGTAAAGCTAAATGAAACTTCCATAAAAGATGTTGAATTGGCTCAAAAATTGAATCAAACAAGTCAAAGTACAACAGAAATAAGAGAAGTTTTGAGTGTTATAAATGATATAGCTGATCAAACAAACCTATTAGCATTAAACGCAGCAATAGAAGCAGCTCGTGCTGGTGAACATGGACGTGGTTTTGCTGTTGTTGCTGATGAAGTAAGGCAATTAGCAGAAAAAACACAAAAATCATTGACTGAGATAAACTCAACAATCAATGTTGTGGTACAATCTGTCCAAGAAGTTAGTTCTGATATGGATGACTCTTCTAAAGAGATATTAAAAATTTCTCAAAATGGAGAGGAGTTAAATAAAAAAGTTGATAATGCAGTTTCTACGATGATTGAAACTACGAAAATCACTAAAAAAACAATTGAGAGTTACATACAAACAGTAGATAACTTAGAAAATATTGTTAAAGAGTTGGATAATGTAGATAGGCTATCAAACAGCAATTTTAAAAGTATTGAAGAGATTTCAGATGCAAGTGAGCATTTAAATAGTTTGACTGAAGAGTTAAACAATGAATTAAAGCGATATAATACATAAAAAATAGAAAGAGAAAAATGTCAAAAATATTAGTAGCGATGAGTGGAGGAGTAGATTCAACTGTAACGGCTTACAAATTAAAAGAAGCTGGACATGAAATACAAGGAGTTTATTTAAAACTTCATAATGATGAAGAGTACCATAAAGAAAATATTAGAAAAGTAAAAAAAGTAAGTGACTTTTTAGGTATAAAACACCATGTTTTAGATCTACAAGACAAGTTTAATGACTTTGTTTATGAGCCATTTATAAATAACTATAAAGTAGGACTTACTCCAAACCCTTGTATATTGTGTAATCGAAATATAAAATTAGGAGCTCTTATTGATTTTGCAAAAGAGCTTGGTATGGATAAGCTTGCAACTGGTCACTATGTAAGAATTATTGATGGTTTTATAACTGAAGCTGTTGATATGAGTAAAGACCAAAGTTATTTTCTAGCAAATGTGAAAAAAGAAAATCTATCTTTTGTAGAGTTTCCATTGGGTGAAATGTATAAAGAAGATGTTAAAAAATTTGCTTCTACAATAGAAGTTTTAAAAGAGTTTTCAAAACAAAAAGAGAGTAGCGAAATCTGTTTTGTACCCGATAGCTATACTGAAGTTTTAAAAAAACATATGGATATAGATAAACCAGGAAATGTTTTAAATACAAAAGGTGAAATAGTGGGTGAACATAAGGGGTATATGCACTATACTATTGGAAAACGAAGAGGATTTAGTGTAAAAGGCGCACATGAGCCTCACTATGTAGTATCGATAAATGCACAAAAAAATGAGATTGTTGTTGGCCTAAAAGAAGATTTAAATGTTAAGGAATTTAAAGTTAAAGACATCAATATGTTTGTTGATGACAAAGATTTTGAGTGTTCTGTTAAAATAAGATATAGAAGTCCTAAGACAAGTTGTAGTGTACATGTAGATGGTTTGAATGCAACTGTAAAGTTGTATGAGGATGTTCAGGGTTTAGCTGCTGGACAAATGGCAGTTTTTTATAGAGAAAATCAAGTTATTGGTGGTGGTTGGATAGAATGATTGAAAATATCCTAAAAGAGATTCAAGAAGAGATAAAACCTTATTTGACTAAGGGTAAAGTTGCTGATTATATTCCAGCTCTTGCTAGAGTAAATGCTGATGAATTTGCAATGAGCATTCATACAATAGATGGAAAAACTTATAGTATAGGCGCAAGTGATAAAAAGTTTTCGATTCAAAGTATTTCAAAAGTTTTTACATTTGTTCAAGTTATTGACCTATATGGAAAACATTTGTTAGAAAGGCTTGGATTAGAGCCATCTGGCAATCCTTTTAACTCTCTAGTTCAGCTAGAATATGAAAATGGAATTCCTAGGAACCCCTTTATAAACGCTGGTGCTATAGTTTTAGCCGATATGTTACTTAGCAAATATAAAGAAAAAACCTTTGAACATATATTGGAATTTGTACAAGAGGTTAGCAATAACAAAAATATATCTTACAGTGATGAAGTTTATAAATCTGAAAAATTAAATGGTTATAGAAATTATGCACTAGTTAGTTTAATGAAAAGCTTTGGAAATATAAAAAATCACAGTGGTGATGTTATGAGTACTTATTTTAAGCATTGCTCAATCGAAATGAGTACAAATGAGTTAAGCAGAGCGATGCTATTTTTAGCAAATCACGGAGTTGATCCTGTAACAAAAAAAAGATTTTTAACTATTTCTCAATCTAAAAGGGTAAGTGCAGTAATGCTTACTTGTGGCCATTACGACGCATCTGGTGATTTTGCTTTTAGAGTTGGATTGCCTGGAAAAAGTGGTGTTGGTGGCGGAATTGTAGCTGTAATTCCAGATAAAATGGCCATATCTGTTTACTCTCCTAGATTAAACAAAAATGGAAATTCATTAGCTGGGACCAAGGCTTTAGAGCTTTTTACTACAAAAAGTGGATTATCTATTTTTTAGATAATCCACCTTATTGTAATTTATAAACTAAGTATACAAATTAGAATTTATTGTTTTTACCTTTATTGCCTCTGTTTTTATTTTGATTTTGTTTCATTTGTCTCATATGATTTTGCTTAGCAATCAAAAATTCTCCTTTGTCAAATTTTCCATCATGATTTGCATCGATATCTTCAAAAGTTAAAGAGTTTCCAGCATTTTTCATCATTTTGCCTTCATTTGCATTTTTAATCATACGATTAGTTTTTGCTGTATCAAATTCTTTTGCATCTACTATACCATCGCTATTTAAATCAAAATCGTTAAAAGTTGCCATATTACCTTGTTGAGCACTTAATAATTGTGCAAACATTAAAGCCACCAATGAGCTAAAAATATACTTTTTCATTATATCCTCCTGTAAATTTATACTTTAATTGTATAGCAGTTGTGTTAATGGTATATTAATGTTAAAATTTCATTAAAAAAAGAGATAATCTATGCAAGAAGTTAAAAGAGTTCCATTTGGACAAATTAGTAAAACTAAAAAAAATGCAGTATTTTTAGTCATATATACAAAAGAAATTTCTCCTTGGAAATATTTTAAAGATAGTATTAAACATATAAAATGTCCGGCTATAATTATGATTGATAGGTGGGATGGGCGCATGGGTTTTCCTGGTGGTGGAATAAAAAATGACGAAGACTTACTTGAAGCACTAAGAAGAGAGATAAAAGAAGAAATTGGAATAAGAGTACGAAAAGACAAAGTCCATCCAATTGCTTCTCATGAATTTAAAATCGTTACTCATTTTTATGGTTTAGAAGTAAATGAGTTAGAGTTTTTACACATCTACTATCATATTTTAAATAATTTTTCTCGCTCCATTTTACTTCATGCTTATGAAGAAGGAGATGAATCAAGGTTCATGAGTGAAACAACCGGCATAAAAATAGTCCCAATAATAGAGCATGCAAAAAAAGGAATCAATAAATTTTTAGAAAATTCTTTTGCAGGAGCTACAAAAGAGGACTTAGAAGTGTTTTTAGAGGAAGTACTAGAGTATAAAAAGTAGCTATAATAGCTACTTTTTAAATTAATTCAATCTTACCATCTAAAGAGTTTTGATAAGTGGTATTCAAATAATCCTTGTAAAATTCATCAAAGTGGCTTTTTGCTCCGCTTTTACAGATTTCAAAATATTCTGGAATTGGTAAAATTTCACTACTTTGTTTGCCTTTTTTACCTTTATAGACTATGCAGTTTTTTATGATTTTCCCTTCATAGTTTTTTACATCGCCATCAGGCAAATGGACTCTATCATATCCTCTTTCTCTATGGTCTAAATCATCTATATATTCTTGATCTAGATTTTGTATGACAATAGCGTTAAACCAAGCATTTTCATCAGCTTCTATGTTTAAAACTGCTTTTTTATTTCCTTCAACTTTTCTCCAAGAAGGAAGTTGGTTAAAGACTCTTTTAAAGCCTTTAACCTTTACAAAATCTATCCTATCTAAATCAATATTATGTTTTTTTAGCTCTTCTACATGTAGAAGGCTTCCATAAACTATTAGATTGTACATTTTAATCCTTATATTTTTCAAATGAAAATGGTTTTGAGTATTCTTCCATAGAAGCATCAGGGTATTTTACTTCTTCACCACTCCATGGTTTTTTCAAAATCAAATCATTTTGTTCTTTACCAACTACATTATCTCTGTGTAAAGGAATTTTTCCTCCAGCAGTTGCTAAATATCTAGGAATTGCATCTCCACTTATATTTCCATACATACTCTCTACAATATCTCTTCCAATATCAACAGGTACTCTCATATGAGCAAATTCAGGATTTCTAAAACTACAATTAAATAGATAATAAGGTCTTATATAAGAGTTTTGAAGCTCTTCGCAAAGTCTCCACATCTTATATTTATTATCATTGATTCCTCTTAAAAATACTGCTTGATTTAGTATGGCACTTGTTACCTTATTTAATTTTCTAAATGCCTCTTTACTAACAGGAGTTAATTCTTGAACTGAGTTTATTTGAGTTACAAATCTAAGAGGTTTCTTTTCATTACTTGCTTCACAAATATCTAAAAACTCTTGGTTTATTCTTTGAGGAGTCATAATAGGGATTCTACTTCCAAGTCTTTTAATCTCTATGTGATCTATTTTATCTAGTTCATCTAAAAGATATTTGATTTTTTTATTTGAAAGTGCAAGAGCATCACCACCAGTTATAAGCACATCTCTAATGTTTGTATCTTTTCTTATGTAATCAAGTGCTTCTTCGTAAGTATTATTTGAGCTAACCCAGTCTTTATCACTAATATGAGCAATTCTAAGACAATGAGTACAAAACATTGCGCACATATTTGTAGCTTTGATAGTCAATACTCTTGGATAAAATTGATCTATAAGTCTAGCAGGTGAGTGGTCACTTGCCACTGGTTCAAGTTCAATCCCTTTATTATCAACCATATCCCCAGTTGGAACAGATTGGAGTAAAATAGGGTCATTTACAACATCAGGCATTATCAAACTAGCATAGTATGGAGAAATTCTCATTCTGAATACATGTGAAACTCTTTGTATATCTTCAATTAGCTTTTGTGGAATATCAAGTATTGAAGCTAATTGCTCAGGTGAAGTAATAGCATGTTTGATTTGACCACCATAACTATTCCACTCATCTTCACTCATATTTAATTTTTTCATTATTTTAGCTTTGTTCTCAAGCATTCTATCCCATAGTTCATATCCAGTTGGAGCTACTTCTTTTCTAACTTTTAGATACTCTTCAACTCTAGCATTTGCATTATCAACAATTTTTGATGAAATCATAACTCTTCCACCAATGCTAACTTTGTGTTCATCCACAGATTTATGCTTGATTGCCATTAACTTAAGCTCATCTCTGTCAAATCCCAAATCTTCTGGTGTTGCTCCATATTTTTCTTTAATATCTTGAAGTTTTTTAAATAGTTGAATCATTGGATTAGTAAGTTTAACAGAAGTCTTACTAAGCTCTAACCACTCTTTTGCTTCATCTATTTCGCTACTAGGAACCTCTTTTGGTTCAACATCTTTTTTATATAAAAAATCGAAAAACTTTACATCAAGTTTGTCAAATTCATTTAAATCTAAATTTCCTACATCACATTGCATTTTATTTCCTTTAAGCTTGTTTTAAATAATATGGACACTCATAACACTTTTCATCTAGCGAAAAGTTTTCATCCACAACAGTTTTTATAGTATAGTTCAATATTCTTCTTCCCATATCTATACCATCATCAACATCTTTATGTGTTTTACCTACAGCTATTACCCTTCCCAAAAAGGAACCCTCATTTACAAAAAAATCCTGTCCTATGTGTTCTACTACCATAAACTCCTTATTTATTTTGTTTTTTGCGATATTATCAAACATAGCGATTTCACCATTTTGTTGTGGTAAATAACTATGTGTAGTTAGTTTTTGTTCTATCTTATAATTATAAGTTCCCCAGCATATCAAAGGCTCACCAAAAAAATCAGGTTCAACCATTTTAGGAGCCTTTTTGTTTTTTGTTACTGCATAAAGCTCAATTTCTGGAAGATTTGGCGCACCTTTTGGTAAAATATTTCTAAGTGTGCAACAAAACTCCATCGTTGTACCTTGTTTTCTAGGATTTGTTTCTATAAAATAAACTTTACTATCATCAGTTACAATAAAATCACATCCAAATATTCCTCTATAGCCCATTTTAGCCATCTCTTTGCCAACCAATCTTGCTTGAGATATGACTTCTTCTTGTTCAGATTTTGATAATTTAGATGGATAAGTTGATCCTTTAAACTTTGTACCATCTATTCTTTGATCAGCAATCCCAGCTATGTAAATCTCTTCTTCATTTATAACTACACCTAAAGTTGTAGGATCAGCCTTATGTGGAATAAACTCTGTTATTAAAAAGTTTTCATCTTTACATGTAGAAAATTTTTTCTCTATATCTTCTATATTATTTGCAATTATGCTGTTTGCTCCAGCGGCACTTCTAGGCAGTGAAATAAAAAGAGGATTTTTAGTTTTAGCAAAGAGTTCATCAGCATTCATAATCAACTCTTCATAATCACTAGCTACACTATAATTTGCCATTGGAACAATAGTAGAAAATATCTCATAAAGATTTATTTTATCACTCAGTGTTGAAACTATCTCTTTGTTTGGTCCAATTAGTCTTACTCCCTCTTTTTCATCCAAAGTCATGTAAGGGTTTGTTTCAAACATATAAATAAAAAGTTCATTTTGATTTTCAAGTATAGTATCAATCATTGAATCTATGTACTTACTGTTTGAAATCTCTTTGATAAAATTGTTAAGGTTTTGCCTTTTATTTTCTCTATTAATCTCTTCATTGATGATAATTACATTATCGTAATTATATTGTTCAAATACATCTGGAGAAATTGATATGAATTCAATTTTATTTATATCTATTTTATATGATTTAGATAGCGCTTCTCTAAAGAAATGACCAATGCCATAAGCCTTTAACTCAGCTATAAATATAAAATAATATTTTTCCTCATCATATATAAAATTTGTAAATCTTACATTTGATTTTTCATTTTTTGAAATGCGTGTTTGCATTATCTTACCTCTCTTAAAAGTACAATTTTTGTTCCTGTTTCAAAATAATGCTCTCTAATAACCTCTTCGATTATTTTTTTATCTTGAGTTTTAAGAGCATCAACTATTTTTTGATGTCTATTTTTAACTTCATTTGCCGAATAAAGTTTTGTCCAGTTTTTATAAAAAAGTATTTGTGATTTTTTGTTTATCTTTTCCAATGAATCTAATAAAGTTTGATTTTTTGAGTATTTTAAAGTCATTTTATGAAATAGTTCACCAATTTTTACAACTTTTTTTCTATCATTGTTAGGATTACTCATTTCATCAACATATAGTTGTAATTTTTCAAAATCATCACTATTTGCATTTCTTACAAACTCTGTTGCTAAAAATCCTTCTAAAATACCTTTTGCCTCATATGTATCAAAAATATCTTTTGAAGTAATTTCTTTTACAAATACACCCTTTCTAGCAATTTGCTCTAATATACCTAAACTTACTAATTCGCTAAGGGCTTCTCTAATAGGAGCTCTACTAACTTCGAGTTTTGAGGATAAATATAACTCTTTTATTTGATCTCCGCCTTTAAATTCTTCATTTACAATTGCGTTGTATATATATTCAATAATTTTATCTTTAAGTGGTTCTTTTGATAAATTTTTCATTTTTATCCTTAATTGTCGACAATCTTTAAAATATTGTCGACAATTTATCACAGTATAGATTAACTATAGCTTAATATTTTGAACAAAAATAGATAAAAAAAATAATTTTTAGTTTACATGATTTTCGTTTCGATTGGTAACATTTTACAGTATAAATGACTTTTTTTTGAAACTGTTTTGACACTAATTAAGGTTAATTCTGCTATTGTTAAAATATATTTTATATGAAGGAGTTTTCATGACTAAGAAATTAGCAGCTGTTGCATTAGCAGGAGCACTAAGTATACCAGCGATGGCTACAGAGTTTGTTACTATCGGTACTGGTGGGGTTACAGGAGTTTACTATCCAACAGGTGGTGCAATTTGTCGTTTGATGAACAAGAACAAGAAAGAAACAGGTATCAGATGTTCTGTTGAGTCAACTGGTGGTTCAGTTTACAATATCAATACAATTAGAGCTGGAGAATTAGAAGTTGGTGTTGCTCAGTCAGACTGGCAATATCATGCATATAATGGAACTGCAAAATTTAAAGACAAAGGTCCTTTTAAAGACTTAAGAGCAGTTTTTTCAATCCATGCAGAGCCTATGACAATTGTTGCAAGAGCTGATGCTGGTATCAAGAATATTGGTGATTTAGTAGGTAAAAGAGTAAATATAGGAAATCCAGGTTCAGGTAACCGTGGTACTATGGAAACATTAATGAAAGCTGAAGGTTGGACTAAAAAAACTTTCAAATTAGCAGGTGAATTAAAAGCAAGTGAGCAAAGTAAAGCACTTTGTGATAACAAAATCGATGCTATGGTATATGTAGTTGGACATCCAAGTGGTGCTATTAAAGAAGCAACTACAACTTGTGATAGTGTACTAGTAAATGTAGATGACGCTGCAGTTAAAAAATTGATTGCTGATAATCCTTACTACAGTATGGCTACAATTCCTGGCGGAATGTATAGAGGAAATCCTGATGATGTTAAAACTTTTGGTGTTAGAGCAACTTTAGTTACTTCAGCAAAAGTTCCAGAAAAAGTTATTTATAACTTAGTAAAATCTGTTTTCGAAAACTTTGATGCGTTCAAAAAACTTCACCCAGCATTTGCTCATTTAACAAAAGAGGGAATGATTAAAAATGGTATTTCTGCTCCACTTCATCCAGGTGCAGTAAAATATTACAAAGAAGCAGGACTTCTTAAGTAATTATTACTTTAATATTCAGGGGAAGAGTAAAATCTTCTCCTGAAAATAAATTTATAAGCTTTTTAAATAAAGGTTTATAAATTTATTTCAACCCAAATTTTACATTAGAATTTTTACCAAGTAGAGTTAGTGCTTTTATTTTTTATTGAAAGCTTTTTGTATTCTAATGTACAATTTGGGTTTTAAGGAGGGCTTGTGAGCACAGAGAAAGAACTGTCTACGGAAGAAGTACTAGAAGCCGAAACTGGTGGACGTAATCCATCGAACAAGTATCTAGCTAATTTTATACTTTATTTAGCTTTAACTTGGTCACTGTTTCAGCTTTATGTTTCTTCTCCGCTAGTATTAGAATTCACCCCATGGATAAACGAAGATGTTGTAAAAAGAATACATCTTATGTTTGCTGGTTTTTTGGCATATTTAAGTTATTTGCCATTTAAAAAATCTCCGAGAGATTATGTACCTATTACTGATTGGATTATGGGTATATTACTATTGATTTCGGTTGGTTATGTTATATATTCTCAAGTTTGGGATTCATTAGCATTTGAGATGAGACTTGGTTCGCCAAATAGTCTTGATTTATATACAGGTATTATTGGACTTGTACTTTTATTAGAAGCTACTAGAAGAACTCTAGGACCTCCACTAACTGTGGTTGCATCACTGGCTTTAACATATGCATATTTTGGTATGGGAGATTATGGTGGATCTTCTATCGGAAAGATTATTTCTCATATGTGGATTACAACTGAAGGTGCTTTTGGTGTTGCAATTGGTGTTAGTGCTAGTATGGTTTTCTTATTTGTTCTTTTTGGAGCATTACTAGAACAAGCTGGTGCTGGTAATTACTTCATCAGAGTTGCATTTGCTCTTATGGGACACTTTAGAGGTGGTCCTGCAAAAGCAGCAGTTGTAAGTTCAGCGATGACAGGAATGATTTCAGGTAGTTCGATTGCAAATGTTGTAACAACAGGAACTTTTACAATTCCACTTATGAAAAAAGTTGGATTTACAAAAGAAAAAGCAGGAGCTATTGAGTGTGCATCATCAGTTAATGGTCAATTAACTCCTCCAATCATGGGTGCAGCAGCATTTTTGATGGTTGAGTATGTTGGTATCCCTTTTGTTGAAATTATTAAGCATGCATTTTTACCAGCTATAATTGCATATATTGCACTTGTTTATATGGTCCATTTAGAAGCAATGAAAGCAGGCATGAAAGGTCTTCCTAGAAAACATAAAATGACTGCAAAAGGTAAAATGATAGGTGTAGTTAGTGTTGTTTTAATAGTCAGCTTTTTAACATGGGTTTTACCACCACTAATTAATTTTATAAAAATGAGTGCAGGTGATAACACTTTTGGTGTAATACTAGCAATATTAGCAGTATCTTATGTTGGTTTGTTATATATGTCTTCAAAGGTACCTGATTTAGATACTGATGACATTGAAGAACTTCCAGAAGTTGGACCAACTGTAAAAGCAGGATTACACTACATTTTACCAGTTGTTGTACTAGTTTGGCTTTTAACTGTTGAGAGATTTTCGCCAGAACTTTCAGCATATTGGGCATCAATTTTTATGATTATTATCGTTTTAACTCAAAAGCCTTTAATGGACTTTTTTAGAAAGAAAGATGATGTATTTGCTAGAGTCAAAGAAGGTTTTCATGATTTAAGAATTGGACTTATAAATGGTGCTAAAAACATGATTGGTATTGGTGTTGCTACTGCAGTTGCTGGTATCATTGTTGGAACTGTAACATTAACAGGAATCGGACAAGTTATCATCAGTGTAGTTGAAGATATTTCAGGTGGAAACATACTTATTATATTGATTTTAACCGCGCTTATTAGTCTGATTTTGGGTATGGGACTTCCTACAACTGCAAACTATATCGTTGTATCAAGTTTGATGGCACCAGTTATTGTAAGTCTTGGTGCTGCTAATGGTATAGCAATTCCATTGATTGCTGCTCATATGTTTGTATTTTACTTTGGAATCTTAGCCGATGATACACCTCCTGTGGGGCTTGCAGCCTTTGCAGCAGCCGCTATTAGTAAGGGTGATCCTATAAGAACAGGTATTCAAGGTTTTATATATGACATTAGAACTGGATTACTACCTTTTATGTTTATTTTCAATACGCAACTTTTAATGATTGGTGTTGATAATACATTTGAATTTATCATGGTTGTAGTTGCAGCAATTTCAGGTATGCTACTTTTTGCAGGAGCAACTCAAGGCTTTTGGTTTGATAGAAATAAATGGTGGGAGACAATTTTATTGCTAGCTTTAACATTTATACTATTTAGACCAGGATTTATTTGGGATAGGATTGAGCCTCCTTATCAAGATCTACCTGGAAAAGAGATTTTTAAAGTAGCAGATAAAATGAAAAAAGGTGACAGACTTACTTTTGTTGTAAGTGGTGAAACGATAGAAGGTAAACAAAGAACATATACTTTTTCACTGCCTTTAGAAGAGGGTAAAGATGGAAAAGAAAGAATTAACAATACAGGTTTTCAACTAGATAATATGTTTGGCCCAATGGAAGTTGCTATGGTAAATCCAGGACATAATAAACAAGTTGAAGCTATGAAAAAGGCTGGTGTTGATAGTGGATGGGTGATTGAAAGTGTTGAGGTAGAACGAGATAGACTACCAAAACAAATAGTTTTAATCCCTGCTTACTTATTAGTATTCTTGCTTGGTTGGAATCAAATAAGAAGAAGAAAAAAAGCTTTACTAGCTAAATAATACTCCATAAATTGCCTCCCAAAAAGGGAGGCAATCTTTCTAATATATCTTTTTAAGTACTTTTTTTGTAAAATAGCAACTATATCTATTACTTATAAGGGTTTAATATGAGAGGCTATAAAGTCTTTACGGGTACAGCTAACCCAGAGTTTTCAAAAAAAGTAGCTAAATATCTATCTCTACCACTTTCTGAAGCTTCTATAAAGCGATTTAGTGATGGAGAAATAAGCGTTCAGGTGAGTGAGAGCGTAAGAGGAAAAGATGTGTTCATCATCCAACCTACATGTGCTCCAGCAAATGTTAATCTTATGGAATTATTGATTTTAACAGATGCACTCAAAAGAAGTTCAGCTAGTTCAATTACTGCAATTATGCCTTATTTTGGATACGCTAGACAAGATAGAAAAGCAGCTCCAAGAGTTCCAATCACTGCTAAATTAGTTGCAAATATGATCCAAACTGCAGGAATTGATAGAGTTGTTACAATCGATCTTCATGCAGGTCAGATTCAAGGATTTTTTGATATTCCAGTTGATAACTTGTATGGAAATATTGTTTTTCATGAATATGTAAAAAACAAAAACCTCAAAAATCCAATCATAGCATCTCCTGATATTGGTGGTGTTGCTCGTGCTAGAAGTTTTGCTAAAAAGCTTGGTGTTGAAATGGTTATAGTTGATAAACGCCGCGAAAAAGCAAACGAAAGCGAAGTTATGAATATCATCGGTGATGTTGAAGGAAAAGATGTTATTTTAGTAGATGATATGATTGATACTGCAGGAACAATCGTAAAGGCTGCAAAAGTTTTAAAAGATAAAGGTGCTACAAGTGTTATGGCTTGCTGTACTCATCCGGTTTTAAGTGGCCCAGCATTTGAAAGAATCAATGATGGAGATTTGGATGAATTAGTAGTATCTGATACTATTCCTTTAGCTCAAGAGAGTGAAAAGATTAAGGTATTGAGTGTTGCTCCAGTTTTTGCTGAAGTAATAAGAAGAGTTTATCATAATGAAAGTGTAAATGGGTTATTTATTTAATGGCACAAAATAGGATTAGAAACTTTTCGATAATTGCTCATATAGACCATGGTAAAAGTACATTAGCAGACAGACTTATCCAAGAGTGTGGTGCTGTTAGTGAAAGAGAGTTAGGCTCTCAAATGATGGATACTATGGATATTGAAAAAGAACGAGGAATTACTATAAAAGCTCAAAGTGTAAGGCTTACATATGTTAAGGATAATGAGCCTTATATCTTAAATCTTATAGACACTCCAGGCCATGTTGATTTTTCTTATGAAGTTAGCAGATCCTTAGCTTCAAGCGATGGAGCTTTGTTAGTTGTTGATGCTTCTCAAGGAGTAGAAGCTCAAACAATAGCAAATGTTTACATTGCACTTGAGCATGATTTAGAATTGATTCCAGTTATCAATAAGATTGATTTACCTGCGGCCGATCCAAACAGGGTAAAAGATGAGATTGAACATACTATTGGAATTGATTGTAGTGATGCTATAGAAGTTAGTGCAAAAACTGGTGTTGGGATTAGAGAACTTTTAGATAAAATAGTTGAAACTATTCCGGCTCCAAATGGAGATGAAGATGCTCCAACAAAAGCAATTATTTATGATAGCTGGTTTGATAATTATCTTGGTGCACTAGCTCTTGTAAGAGTTTATGATGGCAGTATAAAAAAAGGCCAAGAAGTCTTTGTTATGGGTACAGGAAAAAAACATGAAGTATTAAATCTTATGTATCCTCATCCTCTAAATCTAGAAAAAACAAATGAAATTAAAACAGGCGAAGTTGGCATTGTTGTTTTAGGACTTAAGAGTATTGGTGATGTTCAAGTTGGAGATACAATTACTGATGCAAAAAATAAAACACCACATCCAATAGAAGGTTTTGAAGAGATAAAGTCTTTTGTTTTTGCAGGAATTTATCCAATAGAAACTGATAAATTTGAAGATTTAAGAGATGCTCTTGATAAGCTAAGACTTAATGATGCTAGCATTTCTTATGAGCCTGAAACTTCAGTAGCTCTTGGTTTTGGTTTTCGTGTAGGATTTTTGGGACTTTTACATATGGAAGTTGTAAAAGAAAGATTAGAGCGTGAATTTGGACTTGATTTAATTGCAACTGCTCCAACAGTTACATACAAGGTTGAAAAAACTGATGGAAGTATCATAGAGATACAAAATCCAAGCGAATTGCCTCCTGTTAATGAGATAGAAAATATACTTGAACCATATGTAAAAGCAACTATCTTAACACCAACAGAATTTTTAGGAAATGTTATAACTCTAGTAAATTCAAAAAGAGGTGTTCAAGAAAAGATGGATTATTTGAGTGAAGAGAGAGTTTTACTTGAATATTCAATTCCTATGAATGAAATAGTAATGGATTTTTACGATAAATTAAAATCTGCAACAAAGGGATATGCAAGTTTTGATTATGAGCCTATTGAGTACAGAGCTGGAGATTTGGTAAAACTAGATGTCAGAGTAGCTGGAGAAGTTGTAGATGCACTATCTATAATTGTTCCAAGAGAAAATGCCCAAAGTAGAGGACGAGAGTTTGTAAAAGCTATGAAAGAGATAGTTCCAAGACAACTTTTTGAAGTAGCAATTCAAGCTAGTATTGGCAATAAAATCATAGCTAGAGAAACTGTAAAATCAATGGGGAAAAATGTTACTGCTAAATGTTATGGTGGTGATATTACTAGAAAAAGAAAATTATTAGAAAAACAAAAAGCAGGTAAAAAAAGAATGAAAGCTATAGGAAAGGTACAACTTCCTCAAGAAGCCTTTTTAACTGTTTTAAAACTGGATTGATTTATGAGATGCCAACTATGTATGAATTTTAGTTGGCATCTCATTTGTAAAAATTGCCTAAATACATTTTTAACTCCAACTCCTCAAAAAAGAGTTTTAGAAAATGGACTTATTGTTTACTCATTTTATTCATATGATGAGATAAAAGAGTTGCTACACACAAAACATACAATTATAGGTTCAAACATATATTCACTTATCACAAAGCATGCAATTTTACCTTTTATCAAAGATTTAAAATTAGAAGATGTTTATATATTACCTATAGATGATCATGTAAGAAGTGGATACTCACATACAGCAGTTATGGCAAAAGCTTTAAGTAAAACTTTAAAACCAATCTACAAAAGCATACGAGCAAAAAATCAAGTCAGATATAGTGGACAAAAATTATATATTAGAGAAAAATTTAAAAGAGATTTTTCCCTTACATGTAAAAAAGAAATCAATGTAATTTTACTAGATGATATCATCACTTCAGGCAATACACTAAAGGAAGCATACTCTACATGTAGAAAAAACAATCTACATGTAATATGTGCCATCACCCTAGCCGATGCTAAAAGGGGTCAGGGCTAAACTTTAAACTTTTTTGGTATAATAACTCAAAAAAGAGTTATTATGCCAAGAAGATGCAGAATAGAAAATTGTGGGTATCATCATGTCTACAACAGAGGAGTTGCAAAAAACAAAATCTTTCTAGATTTTATAGATAAAGAAAAATTTTTAAAAATAGTTGCAAGTGTTTGCAAAGATTATAAGTTAAATATACACTCATTTTGTCTTATGGACAATCACTACCATCTACTTGTAGAAAATTTACGAGAAAATTTATCTGATGCAATGAGGCAGATTAATTCTCAGTATGCGATATATTTTAACAAACGACATAAAAGAGTTGGTCATCTTTGGCAAGATAGGTACAAGTCTTGGTTTGTACTAGATACTAATCATCTTTTTATATTATTTAGATATATAGAACAAAATCCTATAAAAGCTGGGATGAGTGAGAGAATTGGTGAGTATAAATATGCTTCTAGTTACTCATTTTTAAATGATGCTGTTCCAAAGTTTTTAGAAAATAGTTTTGTACTAAGGGAGTATAATATTGATGAATTATTTAAAGTTTTAGATACAAGCATAAGTGAAGAAGAGCTAAAGATTTTAGAAGGAATAAAAAGAAAAAAATACAAAGCTCAAAATGAAAAAATTGTTGAAGATATAAAAGTTCCGCTTGATGAAATATTTTCTTCGATAGACTCAAGAGAAAAACGAGATAAATTAGTTTTAAGTGCGTTTGAACAAGGTTACAAAAAGAGTGAAATTGCTAGAAAAATTGAAATGACAAGCGCTGGAGTTGCAAAAATACTAAAAAAGTTTAAAGTTTAGCCCTGACCCCTTTTAGGGGGATTAAGGGTTTATTGGGTAAAATAAAACAAATAAAATATAGAGGTTGGTAAATGGATAATATTTTTGATTCTAACCAAGATGTACAAAGCATAAAGATTGAGGACTCAATCAAAGCTAGTTATCTTGATTATTCTATGAGCGTTATTATAGGTCGTGCTCTTCCTGATGCAAGAGATGGCTTAAAGCCAGTTCATAGAAGAATTTTGTACGCTATGAACGATCTAAGTATCAGTTCTCGTAGCCCTTATAAAAAATCAGCTAGAATTGTTGGTGATGTTATAGGTAAGTACCATCCACATGGTGATACTGCGGTTTATGATGCGTTAGTAAGAATGGCTCAACCATTTGCGATGAGAATTCCAACAGTTGATGGACAAGGAAACTTTGGATCAATCGATGGTGATAATGCAGCTGCCATGAGATATACAGAAGCTCGTATGACAGCACTTTCTGAAGAGCTTTTAAAAGATATTGATAAAGATACAGTAGATTTCATACCAAACTATGATGATAGTTTAAGTGAGCCTGATGTTCTTCCAAGTCGCGTTCCAAATCTTTTGTTAAATGGTTCAAGTGGTATTGCAGTAGGTATGGCAACAAATATCCCACCTCACTGTTTAGATGAGTTGATTGATGGCTTACTTGCTATGATTGATAATCCTGAAATTAGCCTTGAAGAAATGATGGGATATATAAAAGGGCCAGATTTTCCAACAAAAGGTATCATTTTTGGTAAAAAAGGGATAATCGATGCTTATAAGACTGGAAGAGGTCGTATAAAAATAAGAGCAAAAGTTCATATCGAAAAAAAGGGTAACAAAGATGTTATTATCATCGATGAGCTTCCTTATCAAGTAAATAAAGCAAGATTGATTGAACAAATTGCAACTTTAGTAAAAGATAAACAAGTTGATGGTGTAAGTGATCTTAGAGATGAGAGTGATAGAGAAGGTATTAGAGTAGTAATTGAGCTTAAAAAAGATGCGATGAGTGAGATTGTATTAAACAATCTTTATAAATCTACAAACCTTGAAATAACTTTTGGTGTTATTTTACTTGCTATTGAAAATAAAGAGCCAAAGGTATTTACTCTATTAGAACTTCTTCAACTATTTTTAAATCATAGAAAAACAGTAATCATTAGAAGAACGATTTTTGAACTTGAAAAAGCAAAAGCAAAAGCTCATATTTTAGAAGGCTTAAAAATTGCACTTGATAATATAGATGCGATAATTGAACTTATAAAATCTAGTGCTGATACTGCTAGTGCAAAAGCTGGTCTTGTTGAAAAATTTGGATTGAGTGAGATTCAAGCTGGCGCAATCTTGGATATGAAACTTAACCGTTTAACAGGCCTTGAGAGAGAAAAAATTGAAAATGAATTAAAAGCACTTCTTGAAGAGATTGAAAGATTAAGTAGCATTTTAAAAAGCGAAACACTACTAAGCAATATCATCAAAGAAGAACTATTAGAGATTAAAAACAAATTTAAATCTCCAAGAGTTACTGAGATTGAAGATGATTATGATGATATAGATATGGAAGATTTAATTCCAAATGAGCCTATGGTAGTTACTATTACTCATAGGGGTTATATAAAAAGAGTTCCACTAAAAGCTTATGAAAAGCAAAGAAGAGGTGGAAAAGGGAAAACAGCAGTTACAACATATGATGATGACTTTATAGAGAGTTTCTTTACATGTAATACTCATGATACTCTTTTATTTATAACTGATCGTGGACAACTTCACTGGTTAAAGGTTTACAGAATTCCTGAAGGAAGTAGAACTGCAAAAGGAAAAGCAGTTGTTAATCTTTTAAAACTAGAAGCTGATGAAAAGATTCGCTCAATCATACCAACAACAGATTTTAGTAAAGATAAATCTCTAGTTTTCTTTACAAAAAATGGAGTTGTTAAAAGAACAAATCTAAGTGAGTTTAGCAATGTAAGAACAAGTGGTGTTAGAGCTATCGTTTTAGATGAAGATGACACACTAATAACTGCTAAAATTGCTGATAGAGATGTTAAGTATCTGTTTATTGTAACAAAACTTGCTCAATGTATTAAATTTGAGATTGAAAAAACAAGAGAGCAAGGAAGAAGCACAAGAGGTGTAAGAGGAATCAAATTTAAACATGAGAGTGATGAGGTAGTAGATGGAAATGTCATAAAAAGTGATGAAGAAGAAATCTTAGTAGTTAGTGAAAAGGGAATTGGTAAAAGAACTGAAGCTAGCGAGTACAGACTTACAAACCGCGGTGGAAGTGGTGTTATTGCTATGAAGATGACTAGTAAGACTGGTAAACATGTTGTTGGTTGTTTGATGGTAGATGAATCTATGGATATGATGGCTCTTACTAAAAGTGGAAAAATGATTAGAGTTGATATGCAAAGTATCTCTAAATCAGGAAGAAATACTAGTGGAGTTTATATCGTAAAAGGTGATGATGTTAAGAGTATCTCAAGATGTCCTAAAAAAGAAGAAGATATGCAAGAGGATGAAAATACTACTCTCATAGAAGAATAAAACAAAAGCTTAGTAGAGAAATATTTTCTCTACTAAGTTTCCCGCATTTAAATACAAAATTGGAACAAAACTTGCTTCAATACTGAAAATTAACAAAAAGGTATGCTATGAACAAATGGATTATTACATTATTTGTAGGTATGGGTATGCTGATGCTATTTTCTGGTTGTAATGGAATGTATCCAGAAGCGAATGCACAAGCAAAAATGAAGCAAGAACCAAAGGTTATTGTTCAAAAAGTTGATAAAGAAGACATAAAGAAAATCTTGGAAGAAGAAAAATTTCTTTATATCAATAACAACCCAGATAGAGTTTTTGCTGTATATGGTGAAGGTATTGCTCCTCAAAATACAGTTTCACCTGCTCAAGCTATGGCTTTAGCAAAAAGAGCAGCTGTTGCTGACGCGTATCGTCAAATGGCTGAAAAACTTTATGGTGTTCAAATCAACGCAAAAGATACTATAAAAAATGCTGCTTTGTATGATTCTAGAATTGTAGCTCAAGTAAATGGTGTTGTAAAAGATGCAACAATTACTGAGCATACTTTTAAAGATGGATTATATAAAGTCAGAATGGAACTAAAAATGAATGGCACTAGGTGGAAAGAAATTTTTGCTTACTAATTTTATTTTCACTTTCTCTTTTGGGAAGTGAATCATTTTGGTTTTCCTATAGAGTAGCGACTGATAATAAAATGATGGTATATGAGGAGAAAAACATATCTCCTCTTATGCTAAAAACTGATGCTAAGATTGCTTCTACATGTAGAGTAAAAATAAAAAAGAAATCGAACCAAGCAACATTTGAGTTTTTAAATAAAAATTTCAATAAAATTCTGCCTTGCTTCTACCCTTATAGCTCTAAAATACAAAATAAAACATTAGTAGAGTTAAAAGGAGTGAAGGATAAAAGTGTACTTACTATACTTCCTATACAATTTACAGTAGATTTTAAAGACCAATTTGCTAATATATTCATCTTAAAGAATACCAACTAATAATCCTAATGTTTTTAGTATTATTAAAAGAGTAAAAAAGTAAATCTAATAAGGTTAGTTGTAGATGAATATCGTTATAGTTGAAGATGATATCAATATGAGAAAGTCTTTAGAGTTTGCACTAAATGAGTACAAAGAATTCAATCTTAAAACTTATAAAAGCGCAGTTGAAGCTCTAAAGAAAATTGATGATAATGTTGATTTGATTGTAACAGATATCAATATGCCAGGAATGGATGGCATTGAATTTATAAAAAAACTCGATGGAAGATACGATATCATAGTCATTACTGGTAATGCTACTCTTAATCGTGCAATAGAGTCAGTTAGACTTGGAGTTAAAGATTTTTTGACTAAGCCATTTGAGATTGATACTTTAGTAGACGCTATAAAAAGACAAGTAAAAATTTCAAAAAAAATAAAAAAAACAGTACAAGAAGAAGAAAAAAGAGATGATTTTTTAGCAAACTCACCAGCTTTACAAAAAGCATTAAATTTAGCCCTGAGGGCTGCTAGAACTGATGCAACTGTTTTACTATCAGGTGAAAGTGGCGTAGGAAAAGAGCTTTTTGCCAATTATATTCATAAGAACTCTAAACGAAAGGATGGTAATTTTGTAGCTATAAATATGGCGGCGATTCCTGAAAATCTTTTAGAAAGTGAGCTTTTTGGATATGAAAAAGGTGCATTTACAGATGCTGTTAGTTCTAAAAAAGGGCATTTTGAAATGGCTCATGGAGGAACTCTTTTTTTAGATGAAATTGCAGAGATGCCAATCGCTCTTCAAGCCAAACTTTTAAGAGTACTTCAAGAAAGAAAGATTACCAGAGTTGGTGGAGTAAAAGAGATTCCAATTGATGTTAGAATTATCTCAGCTACTAATGCAAATATATTAAAAAATATAAAAGAGGGTAACTTTAGGGAGGATTTGTACTATAGATTAAATACAATTCCAGTTAAAATTCCTCCACTTAGAGAGAGAAAAGAAGAGATTTTAGATATTGCAAATGAAGTTTTAAAAAGAGTAAAAAAACAGTATGATTTGGAAGTTGAAGAGTTTTGTGAAGATGCAAAAATCGAACTTTTAAACTATAATTGGCCTGGAAATATTAGAGAATTGATTTCAGTGGTTGAAAGAGCAGCAATTTTATGCGATAATAATGAAATAAAAGTTGAAGATCTATTTTTAGAGAGTAGAAGTACGAAAGATAGTATTCAAAATTTGGAAGAAGAGCTTATAAAAGAGGTGCTTGCTAGTGTTGATGAGGATTTACAAGAGGCTTCAAAGATACTTGGTATGAGCAAAACTATACTAGATAAAAAAATAAAAAAATACAACATAAAGGTTGGAGAATGAGAAAATATAATGTTGCAGTAGTTGGTGCAACTGGAGCAGTTGGCGAAGAGCTTTTTAGAATTTTAGAAGAGGTTGATTTTCCTGTAAATCAATTAGTTCCACTTGCTTCAAGTAGAAGCGCTGGAGTTGATATCGAGTTTAAAGGTAAAAATTATAAAGTATTAGAATTAACTGAGAGTGTTTTTGAAGAAAAAGAGGTAGATATTGCATTTTTTAGTGCTGGTGGTTCAATCTCTGCTCATTTTGCTAAGTATGCAGCTGAGGCTGGTGCAGTTGTGATTGATAATACTAGCCATTTTAGAATGGAATCTAACGTTCCTTTGGTTGTTCCTGAGTGTAATCCTGATGCAATTTTAGATTGGAAAAACACTGGAATCATAGCAAATCCAAATTGTTCTACTATCCAAATGGTACAAGTGTTAAAGCCATTAGATGATGTTTTTGGTATCAAAAGAGTTGATGTAAGTACTTATCAAGCTGTTAGTGGAGCTGGAAAAGCTGGAATGGAAGAATTGGTAAAACAAATGCAAGATTTCTTTGCATTTAGACTTGATGAGAGTGAATCAAAAGTTTTTCAACATCAAATCGCTTTAAATGTTATCCCTCATATTGATGTTTTCATGGAAAATGATTACACAAAAGAAGAGATGAAAATGGTTAACGAAACTCAAAAAATACTTGGAAGAAATATTGAAGTAAGTGCAACTTGTGTAAGAGTTCCAGTTTTAAGAAGTCATAGCGAATCAATTACAATTCATTTTGAAAATGATGTAAATGTTGAAAAAGCTACTCAAGCACTAAGAGATGCTAAAAATGTTGTGGTTGTAGATGAACCAGCAAAAAATTTATACCCAATGCCAGTAATTTCTACTGATACTGATGAGACTTATGTAGGAAGAATTAGAAAAGATTTATATAAAGATAATGTTCTTCACCTTTGGTGTGTAGCTGATCAACTTAGAGTTGGAGCTGCAACTAACTCTGTTAGGATTGCACAAAAGTGGATTGAGATGGAAGGATAGGAATGAGCAAAATTTTTATTGATGCTTGTTTGGGTAAAAAAACACCATACACTCCAGTTTGGATGATGCGCCAAGCTGGCAGATATCTTCCTGAGTATATGGAAGTAAGAGCTAGTGCAGGGGATTTTTTATCGCTTTGTAAAGATCCACAAAAAGCTTGTGAAGTAACACTTCAGCCTGTTGATATTTTAGGTGTTGATGCTGCTATTTTATTTAGTGATATTTTAGTAGTTCCTATGGAAATGGGGATGGAGTTGAAGTTTGTAAAAGGTGAGGGCCCACTGTTTCCTAATCCTATAGAAACAGAAGAAGACTTAGATAAACTTTGTGTGGAAGCGGCTGCTAAAAAGTTAGAGTATGTTTATGAAGCTATAAAGCTTATCAGGGGAAAACTAGCAGCTGATAAAGCATTGATTGGTTTTTGTGGAGCACCTTGGACATTAGCAACATATATGATAGAAGGTAAAGGAACAAAAACTTATGCGATTGTTAAAAAACTTATCTATACAAATCCAAGTTTAATGCATAAGCTTCTTGATAAAGTAACACAAGTTATTAAGCTTTATATGGAAAATCAAATAAAAAGTGGTGTAGATGCAGTTATGATATTTGATTCTTGGGCAGCAGCTCTAGAAGAAGATTCATATTTTGAGTTTAGTTGGAATTATATGAAAGAAATTTCATCATTTTTAAAAGAAAAATACCCTCATATTCCAGTGATTATGTTTCCAAAAGGTATAAGTGGATATTTAGATAGAATTGATGGAAATTTTGATGTTTTTGGTGTAGATTGGTCAACCCCGATAGAATTGGCAAAAGAAAAATTGGGCGATAAATATGTCCTTCAAGGCAATATGGAACCAACTAGATTATACTCAAAAGAAGCTATCAAAGATGGCATTGATAAGATAGTAAAAGTTATGAAAAATGAAAGACATATTTTCAACTTAGGACATGGAATACTGCCAGACATTCCTGTTGAAAATGCAAAGTACTTTATAAAAGAAGTACAATCAAGAACAAAAATATAATGTTAGTATTTGGACCAATCACTTCAAGAAGATTTGGACAATCTTTAGGGATTGATTTGAGTCCAGATACTAAACAATGCAATTTTGATTGTGTTTACTGCGAATTAAAAGGTGCAAAACCGACTGATAGCATTAAAAATCCCCCCAAAGTAAGTGATATAATCAAAGAGGTCAAAGAGGCTTTAGAAAAGTACAATGATTTAGATGTCATAACACTGACAGCAAATGGCGAGCCTACTTTGTATCCTTACTTAAAAGATTTGATAAAAGAACTACATGCAATCAAAAAAAATAGTAAACTTCTTATTTTATCAAATGGTGCAACTTCTACATGTAAAGATACAAGAGAGATTTTAAAAGATATAGATATCGTTAAATTATCCCTTGATTGTGCTACACAAAAGTGCTTTAAGAAGATAGATAGACCTTTAAAAGGTTTACATGTAGAAAGAATTATTGAGGGCATAAGAGAGTTTAGAAAAATTTATGATAAAGAGCTTGTTTTAGAGATTTTAGTTGTTGCTGGGATAAATGACAAAGAAGAAGAGTTTTTAGCATTGAAAGAGGCATGCAAGACAATAAAACCAGATAGGATTGACATTGGCTCAATAGATAGGCCACCAGCTTATGATGTAAAAGGTGTTAGTACACAAAAATTAAAAGAATTAGCTTCTATACTAGAAGGTTTACCTGTAAGTATTGCATATAAAAGAGATTATTCAGAAGAAAAAAGAGATTTTAGCAAAGTTGAAATTTTAAATATGATAGACAAACGCCCACAAAGTTTTGATGATGTACATGTAAGCTTTTCAGTCAATAGCAAAAAGCTTTTAAATGAACTCATAGATGAAGGTTTACTGCAAATTGTCAATGTCGCAGGAGTAAATTTTTATAAACTTCAAAAAAATTATAAAAAAGCCTTGACAAGAGAGTAAAATTTTACTATAATTTCGACCTCATTAAACGTGTTCCGGATTAGCTCAGCGGTAGAGTAGGTGACTGTTAATCACTTGGTCACTGGTTCGAATCCAGTATCCGGAGCCACTTCTTTTTAAACCCCTAAGATAAACCATCTAAATAAAGTTTCTTAACTACTGTGACTAAATTGTTCCCTAACTAATTGGATAGTTTCTAAAATTTAACTTTGAAACTTTGTAGTTATTTTTTAATAAATTCGTTTGTTGCTACATCAATGATATTGTAAATTTATATGATTAGTATTATAATGATTTATAAGTACTTAAAAGAAAAGGGGGAGAGGAAATGTTAAGTGTTAGATTTGATAAAAAACATGCTATTGCTATACTAGAGCCTGGTGGGGTACTTAGTGAAAGTGATTTTGTATCTGCTTCTCATAAAATTGATACATTTTTAAATGAGCATTCTGTACTAGATGGATTGATTATTTATACAAAAGATTTTCCAGGTTGGGATTCTTTTTCTGCTTTATGTTCACACTTAAAATTTGTTAATAATCATCATGAAAAAATTTCATTTTTGGCATTTGTTACAGATTCGATAGTTGTAGATTTTGTAAAAATTATAGCAGAACATTTTGTCCACCCAGAGATAAAGGTATTTTCTTTCAATGAACTTGAAAATGCAAAAGAATGGATAATCAAAAGTAGAAAAGGATAAAAGTTTTATAGTAGTTAAATTTTAAGATATAAAAAATTTTAAGTTAGAGGGAAAAATGAATAAAAAAATTATAGGAAGTGTTGAATCTATTGATTTATTGGATTTGGATTTGTTTGATTTGGATGCAAAGATTGATACTGGAGCTGATTCAAGTGCACTACATTGTGATGATATACATGTAGATGAAGCAAATAATATAGTTTCATTTAGGTTATTAGATAAAGTTCATCCCTCATATCACAATAAAAAGATGAGTTTTAATATATATAAAATGAAAAAAGTAAAAAGTTCAAATGGAAAGTCAGAGTTAAGACCATCGATAAAAGTAAATGCTAATTTTTTTGATAAAAAATACCCAATAATTCTATCTTTAACAGATAGATCAGATATGAAGTATCCTATGTTAATAGGTAGAAAATTTTTAGCAAAGAGATTTTTAGTAGATGTATCTTTGAAGTATATGTCAAAAAAGGAAAAATAAATGAGAGTATATATATTATCAAGAAATGAAGAACTTTATTCAACAAAGAGCTTATTGACAGCTGGTTTGAAAAAAGGATGGGATGTTAGAGTTATAGACTACTTAGCTTGTAGTATTGAAATTATGAAAGATGAATTAAAAATAAATTATCAAGGACAAACATTGCCTGTACCTGATGCAATCATACCTAGAATTGGGGCTAGTAGAACTTTTTTTGGTACAGCTATGGTTAGGCACTTTGAAATGTTAGGTGCTTTTAGTACAGCAGGCAACTTAGCAATTGCTAGAAGTAGAGATAAGTTAAGAAGTTTACAAATTTTATCAAAACATGGTGTTGATATGCCTAGGACAGTTTTTGCGTCAAATAAATCTGATGCAAAGGATATCGTTAAATTAAGCGGTGGTACACCACTTGTTTTAAAAATCTTAGAAGGAACTCAAGGTGTAGGAGTAGTTTTAGCTGAAACTCAAAAAGCTGCAAAATCTGTTTTAGATGCATTTTATGGTATGAATGTAAATATGTTAGTTCAAGAATTCATCGAAGAGGCTGATGGTACTGATGTACGAGCTTTTGTAGTTGATGGAAAAGTTGTAGGGGCGATGAAAAGAAAAGGCAAAGAAGGAGATTTTAGATCAAATCTTCATCAAGGAGGAAGTGCAACTATTCATAAGCTAACTAGACAAGAAAAAGCGATGGCATTAGCAGCTGCAAAGTGCATGGGGCTTGGTGTTTGTGGTGTTGACATGATTCCTTCAAATAGAGGTCCTCTTGTTATGGAAGTAAATTCTTCTCCTGGATTAGAAGGTATTGAAACTACAACTAAAATAGACATAGCAGGAAAAATTATGGATTATATAGAGAGAAATGTAATCGAAGATAGAACAAAAAAAAGAAGAGGACCAAGAGATAAGATTGGAGCATAATAATGAATAAAATAACCATTTCTGGTGTTGATATTTTCAGAGGAGAAAGAAAAGATATAAATCTAGAACTTCCAAAACTATACAATACACCAACTTTTTTACCTATAACTGTATATAAAGGTAAAAAAGCAGGACCCGTAATATTTATTAGTGCGGCGATACATGGAGACGAGTTAAATGGTATAGAAATAATTAGAAGATTTAAAAAATTAAAAATTTTAAAAAGTCTAAGAGGTACAGTTATATTATTGCCTATTGTAAATGTATATGGAACAATGACGCTATCTAGATATTTACCAGATAGAAGAGATTTAAATAGGTCTTTTCCAGGTAGTAAAAGAGGATCACTTGCTGGAAGAGTTGCAAATATATTGTTTACAGAAGTAATAAGTAAGTGCGACTTTGGTATAGATTTGCATACTGGTGCAATTCATAGGTCTAATTTTCCACAAATAAGAGTAGATATGGAAAATAAAAAGGCATTGATTTTAGCAAAAGCATTTAAAGCTCCAGTGCTATTAAATTCTGAGCTTAGAGAAGGTTCATTAAGATCTTGTGCGCAAGCCAATGATATTCCTATAATAGTATATGAAGCTGGCGAAGCCTTGAGATTTGATGAAGCAAGTATCAGAATTGGTGTAAATGGGATTGTAAATGTTTTAAGAGAAAAAGGAATGTTGCCTAAAAAAACAAACAAATCATCTCTTAAAACACCACTAATTGCAACAGCAAGTCAGTGGACAAGGTCTATTGAGAGTGGTATACTAAGAACAGTGAAAGCATTGGGAGATACAGTTGAAAAAGATGAAATTATTGCATATATTGATGATCCTTTAGGGGATAACTCGTATACAATGAAATCTCCAATAGATGGAATAATTATAGGAAAATCAGAAATACCATTGGTTCAAGAGGGTGATGCAGTTTTCAATATCGCAAAATTCAGTAATTTAGAAATTGCTGAAACTAAAATCGAATATTTTCAAGAAAATACTATGAATGATAGCGAGTTTGTTGAACTCAATAATGAAAAGATTATTGAGTAAATTTAAATTATAAGTGCTACTAAAAGTAGCACTTATAAATATTTTTTTGAGTATGTAAAAATTTAGTACTTCTAGTGCAATATAAAAACTTATAAAAATTAATGATATTTTTAGAATTATCTTTAAATATATTCTATTTTTTTTGTTACATAAAGTAACTTGTCGAAAAAAAATATTTTTATTACGAATATTAAAAATTATTTAAAAGCCCCTGATATAGCCTACTTTTCAAAAAGATTTAATTATCTTCTTTTTATTAATTTTTTTTCTTAAGTTTCAAATAAAAAAACTATACTATATTTTTATTATATAAAAAGTAGTACTTTTAGTATTACCTTTTATAAAACTTTAAGGAAATGTTGTGGCTAAGCAAAAATTTGATAGAGAAATTATTCAAAATGTTATTGAAAAAAGTAAAAATCAAAAACGCTCTATTGCTCAGTTGACCATAAAAATAGACTCTAAGTTAGACGATGCTCTTAGTAAATTATCAAATGCACTTAATATTTCTAAAAATAGACTAATAGAAGATATTTTATATGAAAGTGGAATAGTAGAAGAGGTTGAGGAAAATTATCATGACTAGATTTCCCTCACAAGACATCATAGTGCAATCCACTCTCAATGGTATAGTAAGTGCTGCAAAAAACTTTCTTTTTTGGACAAATGGAAGATTATCGCTATCTAGTGGTCCACAAAAGATTATAACTATTCAAGTTGCAAATGCAATAGCTTCACTTCATAATGCTCCAGAAATTTTTATAGATGCAACAGTAGCAGATATTTTAAGATGTTCTTTAGAACAAAGAGATTCATATCCAGAGTTTATGCGACAATCTAATCTAAAACAAGGAACATTTAACATAACCTTAGATGAGAGATTTGAGCATGAAAATGATGATGATTCTATTTCAAGAGTGATTATATCATTGCATAATGGTGTTATTAATGTGAAAAAAGAGTATTCTCTTGAGATTGAGAGAATTTGTAAGATGATAGATAGAAAATATGCAAAAAACTCATCTTTGGATTATGGTATGTTTGCATTTTATGCTGATATTTCTAGTAATGCAAGAAAAAAACTTGATAAAAGAGTTGTTGAAATTGTAAAAAGCTTTGAATCAGTAGTACATAAGTTTTCATCTCTAAAGTCAAAATTTACAGATAGTGGTATTATGCGTGAAAAAGATGGAAGTCAATGGCTTGTAGGTTGTTTTGTTATTGAGCCTTGCTAAGTTTTATTTAGATGATTAAGAGTATCTTAAGTCATTTAACTAAAGCTTGGAAGCACTTTTTATGCTTTTAAAGTCAAAATCAAAAGGAGAAAACATGAAAAAAATGTTACCAAAAATAGCTGCATCAATCGCAGTTTGTGCAGCATTAGTTACATCAGCTAGTGCTAGTGATGTCATCAAGATAGGTGTACAAGCACCAATAACAGGTAAGTACGCAAATGAAGGACAAAGTATTGATAATGGTGTAAAATTAATCATTGATCAATTAAATGCAAAAGGTGGCTTATTAGGTAAAAAAGTTGAAGTAGTTAGCTGTGATGACGAAGGTCAAGCTCAAAAAGCTGCAATTTGTGCTAGAAAATTAGTAAATGAAGGCGTAATGGCAGTAATTGGATCTTACACTTCAGGAGCTACTGAAGCTGCTCAAACGACTTATTATAGAAACAAAGTTCTTCAAACTAGTGATGGAACAAGTGATAGTTTAACAAAACATAAGTATTGGACATTTTTTAGAAATTCATTTCAAAACAGTGCACAAGCAACATTTACTGCAAAATATTTAGTAAAAGAAAAAGCTTATAAAAATATAGTTGTACTTTCAGATTATTCTTCTTATTCAACAGGACTTGCTGATTCTGTTGCAAAAGCAATAAAAGCAGAGGGTGGAAATTTAATTTATCAAGGAAAAATTAAATCAGGAACTCAAAACTTTACAGCAATTTTAACAAAAATCAAATCAATGAATCCAGATGCAATATACTTTAGTGGATATTATACAGATGGTGGTTTACTTCGCGCTCAACAAATCCAATTAGGCATAAAAGCTGACTTCATCGGTGGTGATTCAAATGATAATCCAGATTTTATGAAACTTGCTGGAAAAACAGCTGTTGGAACACTTTTAGTAAACTTCCCAACTCCAGAATTTTTACCATATGATATTGCTAAAAAATTCTTAAAAGATTACAAAGCTAAGTATCAAAAAGATCCAGCATCAGTTTGGGCTTTAATGAATGTTGATGGTTTAAGAGCAATTCTTCATGCTTCAGAGACTTTAAAAACAACTGATACTAAAAAGATTAGTGATTTCTTACATAAGTTAAAAGATTTCCCAGGAATTACAGGTCCAGTTTCTTTTGATGAAAGAGGAGAAAGAATTAATACTAAATTTAACGTTTATGAGGTTCAAGAAGACTTTAGTTACAAAATCATAAATAAATAAAAAGAGAGAAGCAAAACAATGGATATATTTCTTCAACAATTAGTCAATGGACTGACTATAGGAAGTTTATATGCTTTGGTTGCTTTAGGTTATACGATGGTCTATGGGGTTATGAAGTTGATCAACTTCGCCCACGGGGACCTCGTGGCCTTATCAGCCTTTGCAGGACTTACAATTTATACAAATATATTTGCTGAGGGAACAACATCGGTATTGACTGTTATTACTGTGTTTGTGTTAACTGCGGCAATTATTGCAGTGGTTGGTGTTCTTCTTGAACGCCTTGCTTATAGGCCTTTACGAACGGCACCAAGACTTAGTGCTGTTGTTTCTGCATTAGGAGCTGGATTAGTTATTCAAAATGCCATTATGTTGATTTGGGGGCCAAATATGAAAATATTTCCTTCAAATATATTTCCTTCAATTATTTGGGATTTAAATGGTGTTGTTATTACTTTTACACAAGTAATGATTTTAGGATTATCTGCAATTTTGATGATTGCTTTATATCTATTTATAAATAAAACAAAAATGGGAACAGCGATTCGTGCAGTTGCAATAGACCAAGATGCCGCAAAACTAATGGGTATCAATGTAAATCAAATTATTATGCTGATTTTCATCATTGGTTCATCCCTTGGTGCAGTTGCTGGATTGTTTATTGGTACATATTATCGTGGAATTACATTTGATATGGGTTGGATGTATGGTCTTAGCGCATTTGTTGCAGCAATCATTGGAGGAATCGGAAATATTCCTGGAGCAATGTTTGGTGGATTGATGTTAGGACTTTTTAATGCACTAATAAGTGGTTATATATCAAGTTCTTGGGCTGAAACATTTACATTTATGCTTTTGATTATTGTTCTAATTTTTAGACCAACAGGCATACTTGGTGAAACTGTAGCGGAGAAAGTATAATGAATAGAACAACATTGATTTCAGTTGGTTTGTTAGTAGTAATGGGTATTTATCCTTTTTTTGTTGATTCCGCTTGGTTAGCTATTGGGACTACTTTTTTAGTTTATTCAGTTGTTGCATTTTCACAAGATATAATTCTTGGTCGTGCTGGAGCCTTTCACATGGGACATGCAGCATTTTTTGGTATAGGAGCTTATACAACAGCAATCTTAAATACCCATTTTGGATGGCCAATTTTGGCTACTTGGGCACCTGCAGTTTTAATTCCTATGGCTATTGCTCTTATCACAACAGCTCCAATTATTCACTTAAGAGGTGATTATTTACTTGTTACAACGATTGGACTAAATATTATATTTATTCAAGTTTTAGAAAATGATTTATTTGGATTAACTGGTGGCCCTAATGGTATATTTGGTATAGATGTTATAAGAGTTTTTGGATATGAGCTCTATACACAAACTCATATGTATTATTTGGCATTTATTTTACTTGGTATTACTTTGTTTATCATGAAACAGCTTGATGGTAGTAAGTTTGGAAGAGCAATGTTTTATATCAACAAAGATGACATTGCAGCACAAAGTATGGGAATTGATTTAAGATATTATAAATTGTATGCATTTGCAATTGGAGCTGGTTTAGCTGGGGCTGCTGGTAGTATGTTTTCAGTTCAATACAGTGCTGTTAGTCCTGAAGCATTTAATGTTATTCAGTCAATCATGTTTTTTACAATTGTTCTAGTTGGTGGTTCTGCTTCACTTCCTGGAGTTTTGCTTGGTACATTTGTTATGTTTGTTGTTCCAGAAATATTTAGAGAGTTTGAAACAGCTCGTTATTTGGTATTTGGAATTGCTATGATTTTAACAATGATACTAAGACCTCGTGGAATTTGGCCAGTTAAATTTGGCAATATCCCTTCATTTTTGAAAAAGGGGAGCAAATGAGCAAGTATTTATTGGAAATTAAAAATGTATCAAAGTTCTTCTCAGGATTAGTTGCAATTGATTCTTTAAATTTAAAGGTTAAAAAAGGCCAAATTTATGGAATAATTGGTCCAAATGGTGCAGGAAAAACTACATTATTTAACTGTATCACAGGGATTTATACTCCTGAAGAGGGAGAAATTCTTTGGAATGGAAAAGATATCAAAGGCACACCACCTCACAAAATAGCAGAGCTTGGAATTTTAAGAACATTTCAAACAATCAGGCTTTTTAGTGAAATGAGTGTTGCTGAAAATATTATGTCAGGTCGTCATATCAAATCAAAACAGAAGTGGTACAACGGCATTATTCCAACTCCAGCTTATTATAAAGATGAAAGACATAATTGGGAAAAAGTTGGAGAGTATATGGAACTTTTTGGTCTTACAAAGTTTGCAACAACTCCAGCTGGAGATCTATCATATGGTATTCAAAGAAAGATAGAGATGGCAAGAGCCCTAGCAGCTGAGCCAGAACTCTTGATACTAGATGAGCCAGCAGCTGGTCTTAACGAAAAAGAAACAAAAGAGTTAGCTGATATCATAAGAAAAATTCAAGCAATGGGTGTTACGATTATGATGATTGAACACGATATGGATATGGTTATGAGTCTTTGTGAATATATGACAGTGATTAACTTTGGAGCTTGGATTTGTGAGGGAGTTGCTAGTGAAGTTCAAAATAATCCAGCAGTAATAGAAGCATATATTGGTGCTGAAGATGATGAGGATGAGTAATGGCTAAAGATGATTTATTATTAGAAGTAAAAAATCTACATGTAAGCTATGGAGTTATTAAAGCTATCAAAGGAATTGACTTATATGTAAAAAAAGGTGAAGTTGTTACAATCTTAGGTGCAAATGGTGCTGGAAAGACTACGACTCTTAGAACGATTAGTGGACTTTTAAAATCAAGTGAGGGAAGTATAATTTTTGATGGTAAAGATATAACAAAAATTTCAGCTCACAATATTGTTTCATTGGGTATGAGTCATTCCCCTGAGGGAAGAAAAGTTTTTGGAACACTAAGTGTTGCTGAAAATTTATTGATGGGTGCTTATACTTTGAAAAAACCAGATCAAAAAACACTTGATTGGATTTATGAAATTTTACCAAGGCTAAAAGAGAGAGAACATCAACTAGCTGGAACACTAAGTGGCGGAGAGCAACAAATGCTAGCTATTGGTAGGGCTATTATGAGTAAGCCAAAATTGCTTATACTAGATGAACCAAGTCTTGGTTTAGCTCCTGTTTTAGTAAAAGGTATATTTAAAGCTATAAAAGATATCAGTGAAAGCGGGGTTACAGTCCTTATAGTTGAGCAAAATGCAAAAGCAGCTTTAAAATTGGCAGATAGAGGGTATGTTTTAGAATTGGGCAAAATTACTCATGAAGGTAGTAGTGAAGAATTGTTAAATTCAGAAGCAATTCAAGAGGCTTATTTGGGTAAGAAAAAGTAATAGTTGATTTGCTTATCAATTTAGGTAAGCAAATTTTTTTGCAAAAAAATTATAATTCATTTTTGGTACTACTTTTAGTAATACTAAATTGAAATAATAGAAAAGGAAGAACATGGAAAGTAATAAAGTAGTTATAGACAGAGCTATTGCTTTAGCTGAGAAGTGGCAAAGAAGGGCGACTGAATTAGTTAGTAATTTTGATAGAAAGTTCAACGCTAGAATGCACAAGATGTTAAGTAATCCTATGGATAAAGTTTTACTAATTGAACTTATGGATCAAAGCTTTAGAAGTAAGGATAACAAAAGAGTTGCTGATCAAATTGAGTATTTGTTCAATAAGTATGGAATGGCATCTTTTTTTACAACTAGTGAAAGATTTTTGATTTTCTTATTTAGAAATTTTGGTAAATATCTTCCAGATGTTTCAGTTCCTCTTTTTATTAAAAATGTAAGAGATGATACTGATACAGTTGTTATAAAAGGTGAAGATGAAACTCTAAATCAACACTTAATCAAAAGGCATGAAGAAGGAACTAGAGTTAATATTAACCTAATTGGTGAAGTTGTACTTGGTGAAGAAGAGGCTGAGAGTAGAATTCAAAAGTATGAAAATGCTTTGTCAAATCCTAATATAGATTATATTTCAATCAAGATTTCAACAATTTTTTCTCAGATAAATCCTGTTTCTTATGAAAACACAGTAGATGAATTAGTTGAGAGATTAACTAGAATATATCGCCAAGCTGCAAAGCACACTTATACAAATGCAAAAGGCGAACAAGAAAACAAATTTATAAATCTTGATATGGAAGAGTACAGAGACTTGGCTCTAACAGTTACTGCATTTAAAAAGACTCTTGAAAATCCAGAATTCAAAAATTTTAAAGCTGGAATTGTTCTTCAAGCATATCTTCCTGATTCACATTTATGGCAAAAAGATTTGAGAGATTGGGCTAAAAAAAGAGTTGAAGATGGCGGAGCTCCTATTAAGATGCGTTTAGTAAAAGGTGCAAATATGGAGATGGAAGAGACTGAAGCTGGTCTTAGACATTGGGAGGTAACTCCTTATACTAAAAAAATAGATACTGATAGTAACTATAAAATTATGGCTGAATATGCACTTGATCCTCAAAATGCTCCTTATATGAACGTAGGAATTGCTTCTCACAATCTTTTTGAACAAGCATATTGTTATGAACTTGCAAAAGAAAATGGAGTTTTAGAGTATTATTCTATGGAAATGCTTGAGGGTATGAGTGAATCAGCTAGACTTGCTATTAAAGAGATTTCAACTGATATCATTCTTTACGCTCCAACTGCAAAAAAAGAGCAATTTACCAATGCAATTGCATATCTTGTTAGAAGACTTGATGAAAACACAGGTAAAGAAAACTTCATAAGATATTCTTTTGGATTAGAGGTTGGAACTCCAGATTGGGAGATGTTGAAGAAAAAATTCCTAGAATCATTTGATAACAAGAAAAATCTATTTATTGGTGCTAAAAGAAAACAAAATAGACTTGAAGAAAATTGGGATGATTATAAAGGCGGAAGTTTTTATACCAATGAGTTTAAGGGTGAGCCTGATACTGATTTTATACTTTTCCCAAATAAACAATGGGCAAAACAAATTCGCGAAAAGTGGATGAAAAAACCAGGAGATGAGGTAAGTGTTACTCCTATTGTTGTTGGTGGAGAGGAAATTAGTCAAAGAGAAGTTAAAGAAGTAATCGATAAGTCTCAATTAAAAGATAAAGTTATTTGTGGAAAATACGCAATTGCAACAGCAGAAGATTTGAAAAAAGCAGCTGATATTGCGGCATCTGATCCTGATGGCTGGAGGGATTTAACTCATGTCCAGAGGAATGAAATACTTTGTAAAGTTGCAAATGAAGTAAGAAAGAAAAGAGGCGATTTAATTGGTGTTGCTGCAGCTGAAGTTGGAAAAGTATTTACAGAAACTGATGTAGAAGTTAGTGAAGCAATAGATTTTCTTGAGTTTTATGGATACAGCGCAAGATATTTTGAGAAATTTACAAATTTAAAATTTAAAGGTAAAGGCGTTGGAGTTGTAACTCCTCCTTGGAACTTTCCAATAGCAATACCTCTAGGTGGAATTGCAGCAGCTCTAGCGGCTGGAAATACAGTAATTATAAAACCAGCTTCTGCAGCAGCAATAAGTGCATATGAGCTTTGTAAATGTTTTTGGGATGCTGGAGTTAGTAAAAATGTACTTCAATATGTTCCATGTTCAGGAAGCGTAGCAGGTGAAAATTTAATTAAGAATCCAAAAGTTGATTTTGTTATTTTAACTGGTGGTGAAGATACAGCATATAGAATGTTAAAAGATAGACCAAATCTATTTTTAACTGCTGAGACTGGCGGTAAAGACGCTACAATTGTAACTGCTATGAGTGACAGAGAACAGGCTATCAAAAATGTTGTTGCTAGCGCATTTAATAATAGTGGTCAAAAGTGTTCAGCTACATCTTTATTGATTTTAGAAGAAGAAGTTTACAATGACCCTGATTTTAAAGCAGCTCTAATTGATGCAGCAAAAAGTGTAAAAGTAGGTTCAGTTTGGAATTTTGTAAATCGTATAGGAACATTAGCAAATCCAATCGGTGGAAATTTACAAAAAGCTCTTGATTCACTTGAGCCTGGTGAAGAATGGGCTTTAGCTCCAGAGTTTGCAGAAGATAATGAGTATATGTTAAAACCTGCAATTAGATGGGGAGTAAAAGATGGTAATTTCTGCCATATGAATGAGCTTTTTGGGCCAGTACTTTCTGTTATGTGTGCAAAAGATTTAAAACATGCAGTTGAAATTGTAAATAAAACTGGTTATGGATTGACTTCAGGATTAGAATCTCTTGATGCAAGAGAGATAGAGTATTGGAGAGAAAATTTAAAAGCTGGTAACCTTTATATCAATCGTGGTACAACAGGAGCTATTGTCCTTCGTCAACCTTTTGGTGGTATGGGTAAATCTGCAATTGGAGCAGGAAGAAAAGTTGGGGTATTTAATTATATAACTCAATTTATGACTTTTGAAGAGGTTGATACTCCAAAAGTTGATAAAACATATTTCCATCCATTAGTAGATGTTGTGAAAGCTTGGAATAAAGAAATAGAAGAATCAAAACACACTAAATTTAAAGATGAGTTTAAAAAGCTCTCATCAGCTCTTCAAAGCTATCTAAAACATTTTAAAGAGGAATTTGATGTTGAACATGATTATTTCAAATTAAGAGGGGAAGATAATCACTTTAGATACTTACCACTTAATCGTGTAGCTTTAAGAGTTACTGAAGAGGATAGCGTATTTGATGTGATGTCTAGAATTTTAGCTGCTAAAGTTAGTGGAGTATCACTACATATAAGTGTAGATGCAAAAGTTGAAAATAGCGTAGTTCTATTCTTGTACGAAAATAAAGATAGATTGCTTAACTCTAATGATAGAATTGTTAGAGAAAATGAAAAAGAGTTTGTTAAGTGTTTCCCTGATGTAGATAGAGTAATTTATGCAGATGAATCAAGAATAAGCGATTTTGTTTTTGAAGAAGCCGCAAAAATTGCAAGATTTATCATAAGGGCTAAACCTATGATGGAAGGAAGATTAGAGCTTCTAAATTACTTCCAAGAGCAAAGTATATCTCATAGTTACCATAGATATGGAAATATAGGTATAAGAGGGATAGAAAAAAACCAATAATAAAGTAAGGGGTTTCCCCTTACTTTAATTTTTCTAACATTCCTTGAGTAAGCTCTAGAGTTTTTTTGTTTCTAGTGATATTACTCTTGTTTGTAGTAATTCCTTTTTTATTGTCTTCTATCTTAGATTTGTTTTCTTCAATCTTAGATTTATTTGCTTCAATTTCTTCTCTATTTAATTCAATAAGCTTATTTAGTGTTTCAATCCTTTTTTCATATTTATTGATTAGATAAAACACAGCATATGCAAGAATAGCTATTATAATCCATTGTAACATTGTAGACTCCTTAAATAAATTTTTTGTAATTATACAGTAATTTCGTATATGTATTCATTCTTTAATTTACTTTGAATGATTTCTACTATTTTCAAATCAGGAAAATCAATATTCTGAAATTCACTTATGCTATTTATAGTATGAAAAGATAAATGTTTTAAAATGATTCCTCTATATGCTTTTGCCCAGTGAGAAACAACTTTTCCGTTTTTTATAAATTTTAAAGTAATATAAGGTTTTTTTATCTTATAAAACTTTTCGTAAAATCCAGCTCTTAAATCTAGTATTAATTCATCTTTGAGATAAGTATCTAAAATATCAGAGAAAAATTCTTTGTAAAACTTTTCTGGTTTAAAATCACCTATGGAAGAACCCTGCTTTAATTTATAGTATGGGATAGTATCAAAAGGTTTTATTGGTCCAAATAAATTAGAAAATATAATCACACTTTCATTAATCCACTCCTGTGATTTTAAGTCTAGGTTATTAAAATCCAAATATTTATAAGCAACGCCAGTATATCTCTCAATCGCTTTACATGTAGAAGAGTCTAATAAATTTATATTTTTTAGAGTTAAACACTCTTTTTCATCTTTGATTCCAAATATTTTTTCAAGCTCTTTAATGCTACATGTAGCTTTATATTCTTCAAATTTATTGATAACTTCAAGTCTTTTATCAAATAGCTCAGGGAAACAAAAAGAGTCTACATGTAGAGGCTTTTCCCCTGTTTTTAGGGATTTTGCTTCACTAGGAGAAAATAAAATTTTCATAACACAACCTTTATAAATAATCATTTTTTTACATTGTAGCAAAAAAAGTGAAAAAAAATACAAAAAACCATTGACATTACAAAAGTTTTGAGATATAATTTCACCTCACAAACAAGGTGCTGGTGTAGCTCAGTTGGTAGAGCAGCTGTCTTGTAAACAGCAGGTCGGCGGTTCAAGTCCGTTCACCAGCTCCACTTTTTGTGAATTAAAATGACAGTGTTTGACCAGGAATTAAATTGGTATAATGCATAAAGGGTGAGATACTCAAGCGGCCAACGAGGGCAGACTGTAAATCTGCTGGTTTTTACCTTCGGAGGTTCGAATCCTCCTCTCACCACCATTAATTTATGCGGGAGTAACTCAGTGGCTAGAGTTCCTGCCTTCCAAGCAGGGTGTCGCGAGTTCGAATCTCGTCTCCCGCTCCAAGATTTTATTTAGCTGGGAGCTGTTGAATTTTTTCTGCTTTAAACTACTACAGATAAAGTTCAGTAGACTCTTCTCTAAGCCTGTGAAATCATTTTGTTATATTATGTTGCTATAATGAAGCATTGCATTTGTTGCAATACGCTCATATGGCTCAGAGGTAGAGCACTTCCTTGGTAAGGAAGAGGTCGAGGGTTCAAGTCCCTCTATGAGCTCCAGAATATGGTCTAAATAAAAGACTTTAAAGATAAAAATAGTAAGGCTTTCGCTTAAAGCGAACTAATTAATCAAAAATAAAAACTTAAAACTCATACGGAGGAAGATATGGCTAAGGAAAAATTCACGAGAACCAAGCCTCATGTTAACATAGGTACAATTGGTCACGTAGATCACGGTAAAACTACATTAACAGCAGCAATTTCAGCAGTACTTGCTGAAAAAGGTCTAGCTGAAAAAAGAGATTTTGATCAAATTGATAATGCACCAGAAGAGAGAGAAAGAGGTATTACAATTGCAACTTCTCACATAGAGTACGAAACAGACACTCGTCACTATGCTCACGTTGACTGTCCAGGTCACGCTGACTACGTTAAAAATATGATTACAGGTGCTGCTCAAATGGACGGTGCTATCTTAGTTGTTTCTGCAGCTGATGGTCCTATGCCACAAACTAGAGAGCACATTTTGCTATCTCGCCAAGTTGGTGTTCCATATATCGTTGTTTTCATGAACAAAGCAGATATGGTTGATGATGAAGAATTACTAGAATTAGTAGAAATGGAAATCAGAGAGTTACTTTCTGAGTATGACTTCCCAGGAGATGATATACCAATCGTTGCTGGTTCAGCTCTTAAAGCTTTAGAAGAGGTAAAAGCTGGTACACTAGGTGAGTGGTCAGAAAAAATTATTGAACTTATGAATGAGGTTGATGCTTATATTCCTGAGCCACAAAGAGAAACTGATAAAGATTTCTTGATGCCAGTTGAAGATGTATTCTCAATTTCAGGTCGTGGTACAGTTGTTACTGGTAGAATCGAAAGAGGTACAATCAGAGTTGGTGAAGAAGTTGAAATCGTAGGTATTAAAGATACTCAAAAAACTACAGTAACTGGTGTTGAAATGTTCCGTAAAGAAATGGAGCAAGGTGAAGCTGGTGACAACTGTGGTATCTTACTTAGAGGTACTAAAAAAGAAGAAGTTGAAAGAGGTATGGTACTTTGTAAGCCAGGCTCAATCACTCCTCATACAAAATTTACAGCTGAGATCTATGTACTAAGTAAAGATGAAGGTGGAAGACACACTCCATTCTTTAATAACTATAGACCACAGTTTTATGTAAGAACAACAGACGTTACAGGTGCTATTACACTTCCTGAAGGAACTGAAATGGTAATGCCTGGTGATAATGTTAAAATTACAGTTGAATTAATCGCACCAATCGCTATGGAAGAAGGTACTAGATTTGCTATCCGTGAAGGTGGTAGAACTGTTGGTGCTGGTGTTGTTTCTTCAATTATCGAGTAAATAAAAATATAAAAAGGGAAGAGAAATCTTCCCTATTTAAAGGCAATTTAAAATGACTGTAAAAATAGGATTAAAGTGTACTGAGTGTGGTGATATCAACTACACTACAACAAAAAACTCTAAGACATATACTGAAAAGTTTGAAGCTAAAAGATATTGTCCAAGAGAAAAAAAACATACAGTTCACAAAGAAACAAAATTAAAAAGTTAATTATCTCCCTCGAAAGAGGGAAATAATACATGTAGGGTAGTAGCTCCAATTGGTAGAGCAACGGTCTCCAAAACCGTAGGTTGTGGGTTCGAATCCCCCCTGCCCTGCCACTAATCAAGGTGATAAATATGGAAAAATTGGTAACTTATTATAATCATTCAAAGGCAGAACTGTTAAAAGTTATCTTCCCGATAAAAGAGCAAATTAGAAATGCTTTTATATCAGTATTTGTTGTTGTAACTGTAGTTTCTTTATTTCTTGCATTAATTGATGTCATTATGTCATTTTCATTATCTTCATTAATATAAGGTAATAAAAATGGAACATAAATGGTATGCAATCCAGACATATGCTGGAAGTGAACAAGCAGTTAAAAGAGCAATCGAAGAGATTGTTAAAAACAATGCTATGGAAGATAGGTTAAAAGAAATTATTGTTCCAACTGAGGATGTAATTGAAGTTAAAAATGGTAAGAAAAAAATTACTGAAAGAAGTTTGTATCCAGGATATGCTTTTGCACATCTTGATTTAGATACAAAGCTTTGGCATATGATTCAGTCTTTGCCAAAAGTTGGAAGATTTATTGGAGAGTCAAAAAAACCTACTCCTCTAAGTGAAAAAGATATTCAGTTAATTTTAGAAAAAGCAGAGAAAAAAGGTGCACCTAAACCAAAAATATTTTTCGAAACAGGTGAGAGTGTTAGGATCACAGAAGGTCCTTTTGCAAACTTTACTGGTAGTGTAGAAGAATATGATATGGAACATGGCAAGTTAAAACTAAATGTTTCAATTTTTGGAAGAAGTACACCAGTTGAGATTTTGTATTCTCAAGTAGAAAAAATAGTTTAAGAGTTAAAATCTTATTTGATTGTATCAAATAATAAGAAATAAAAAAGAAGGATAATAAATGGCTAAAAAAGTAATTGGCGAAATTAAATTACAAATAGCTGCGGGTAAAGCAAATCCATCACCTCCAGTTGGTCCAGCACTTGGACAAAAGGGTGTTAATATTATGGAATTTTGTAAAGCTTTCAATGAGAAAACAAAAGATATGATGGGATTTAATATTCCTGTAGTTATCACAGTGTATGCTGATAGAAGTTTTACTTTTATTACTAAGCAACCACCTGCAACTGACTTGATTAAAAAAGCAGCTGGTATTAGTAAAGGAACAGATAACCCACTTCAAAATAAAGTAGGAAAATTAACAAAAGCTCAAGTTATGGAAATTGTTGAGAAAAAAATTGTTGATTTAAATACTGCTGATAAAGAAGCTGCTGCTAGAATAATAGCAGGAAGTGCTAGAAGTATGGGTGTAGAAATAGTAGATTAATTTTTCCCTTAACCACTTGGGGTAATTAAGTGGAAGCAAAATGTGCGGAGATAAAAATGGCAAAAAAAGTAACAAAAAGATTTCAGGAATTACTGAAAAAAATAGATAATAATAAAGACTATTCTGTAGAAGAAGCTATTAGTACAGTTAAAACTCTAGCTTCTGCAAAATTTGATGAAACAGTCGAGATTGCATTAAAACTAAATGTTGATCCAAGACATGCTGACCAAATGGTAAGAGGTTCTGTTATACTACCAGCTGGAACTGGAAAAAGTGTTAGAGTTGCAGTTGTAGCAAAAGATGCTAAAGCTGATGAAGCAAAAGCAGCAGGCGCTGATATAGTTGGAGCTGAAGATTTAATTGAAGATATTCAAGCTGGTAAAATTGATTTTGACGTATTGATAGCAACACCAAATATGATGGGACTTGTTGGTAAAGTGGGAAGAATTCTTGGACCAAAAGGTATCATGCCAAACCCTAAAACTGGAACAGTTACTATGGACGTAGCAAAAGCAGTTGAAAATAACAAGGGTGGTCAGGTTAACTTTAGAGTTGATAAACAAGGTAACATCCATGCAGGTATTGGTAAAGTAAGTTTTGATGAAGCAAGTCTAAGCGAAAACTTTAAAGCTTTTGTTAAAGCTATCAATAAACAAAAACCTGCGGCTGCTAAAGGTAAATACATAAGAAAAGCAGCTTTATCATTAACAATGAGTCCATCTATTTATTTAGATGCTCAAGAGTTACTTGATTTAAAATAATAATTAAATAATAATTAAACTTTGATTGGAGATAGCCGAGGCATTTGCTTAATTCAAGAGCTTAGCTCTTGGCTCTGCTTGAAATCACCAGTCGGAAAGGAGAAAAAATGACAAGAAGCGAAAAAGTTGAAATTGTTAATGTTTTAACTGATGAATTTAAAACTTCCGGCGCATTAGTTGTATGTGACTACAAAGGCTTGAATGTTCCTTCTTTAGAAGCTTTAAGAATTAAAGCAAAAGAAGTTGGCGTTAAAGTTAGAGTAATCAAAAATACTCTTGCAGGAATTGCTATGAGTAATGCTAATATCGAAGGAATTGAGCTTAAAGATACAAATATATTTGTATGGGGCGAAGATCAGTTAGATGTAACAAAAGTTGTAGCAAAATTTGCTGAAACATCAAAAGTATTTAAAATTAAAACTGCTTATATTGATGGTGAAGTTTGCGACGCAGCTAAAGTTGAAGCTCTTTCTAAAATGCCATCTCGTGATGAGCTTATTGGAATGTTACTTCAAACTTGGATGGCACCAATTACAAACTTTACAATTGGTCTTGATGCTCTTAGAGCTAAAAAAGAAGAAGAATCTGCATAATTTGTAGAATAATAAAATAAAAAGATAATGATAAAATAGGAGATTGAAAATGGCAATCACAAAAGAAGATGTATTAGAGTATATTTCAGGTTTAAGCGTTTTAGAGCTTAGTGAATTAGTTAAAGAATTTGAAGAAAAATTTGGTGTTTCTGCTGCTCCAGTTGTAATGGCTGGTGGTGCTGCTGGTGGTGATGCTGGCGCTGCAGCTGAAGAAAAAACTGAGTTTGATGTAGTACTAGTTGATGCTGGTGCTAAGAAAATCAATGCAATTAAAGCAGTTAGAGCAATTACTGGACTTGGTCTTAAAGAAGCAAAAGAAGCAGTTGAAGGTGTTCCTACAACTCTTAAAGAAGGCGTATCTAAAGAAGATGCTGCTGAAATCGTTAAGCAAATTGAAGAAGCTGGTGCAAAAGCTGAAATCAAGTAGTATTTATACTTGTAATTACGGGGAGTTTACTCTCCCCATTCAAATAAACAAAGATAATTTAGTCGTCGAAATTACTGCAAGATGTAGTAATAATACTTTCCTTTTAAACAACCTCGTGAGGTAGACTTATGTTAAATAACCTTAAATCTGGAAATCGCTTAAGAGTGGATTTTTCCAAAGTACCAAGAAAAATAGATGTCCCAAATTTACTTCAGTTACAACAAAAAAGTTATGAATACTTTTTAAATGTATCTGATTCAAATTCAGAAAGTGGCATTGAAAAAGTTTTTAAATCAATATTCCCAATTCATGACCCTCAAAATAGATTGTCGCTAGAGTATATAAGCTCTGAGATTGGAAAACCAAAATATAATGTTAGAGAGTGTATGGATAGAGGATTAACATATAGTGTTAATCTAAAAATGAATATTCGTTTGATTTTATGGGATAAAAATGAAAAAACTGGCGAAAAAGCTGGTGTAAAAGATATAAAAGAACAAGCAATATTTATACGTGAAATTCCATTGATGACAGATAGAACATCTTTTATCATTAATGGTGTAGAAAGAGTTGTAGTAAATCAGCTACATAGAAGTCCTGGTGTTATTTTCAAAGAAGAAGATAGCTCAACAGTTGTAAATAAACTAATATATACTGCTCAAATAATTCCAGATCGTGGAAGTTGGTTATATTTTGAGTATGATGCAAAAGATACATTATTTGTAAGAATCAATAAAAGAAGAAAAGTACCAATTACAATACTTTTTAGAGCACTTGGATATAGTAAACAAGATATTTTAAAACTATTTTACCCTGTTTTAAATATAAAAATTAAAGATAATAAATTCTTAATGAATTTTGAGCCAGAAAATTTTGTAGGTAGGGTAGAATTTGATCTAAAAGATGAAGATGGTAATCTAATAATTGCTGCTGGTAAAAGACTTACTAAAAAGAAAGCTGAAAAACTTGTTGAAGATGGCCTAAAGTATGTTGAATATCCAGTAGAAATTCTAGTAAATAGATTTCTATCATCTCCGATAATTGATCAAGAAAGTGGAGAAGTGTTATATGACACATTGTCTCAACTTGATGAATCAAAACTTACTAAGATAATAGAACAAGGCTGTGAAGAGATTGAAATAGCAAATGATTTAGCTAGTGGTGTTGATGATTCTATTATAAACTCTTTTATTGCAGATAATGAAACTCTTAAATTACTTCGCCAAACTGAAGGAATTGAAGATGAAAATGACTTAGCAACTATTAGAATTTATAAAGTAATGAGACCAGGTGAGCCTGTAACAAAAGAGGCAGCAAAAGCATTTTTTAATGATTTATTCTTTAATTCTGAAAGATATGACTTAACAAAAGTTGGTCGTATGAAAATGAATCATAAACTTGGCCTAAATGTTCCAGAATATGTAACTATAATGACAAGTGAAGATATCATAAAAACAGTAAAATATTTAATTAATGTTAAAAATGGTCAAGGTCATATAGATGATAGAGATCACTTAGGAAATAGAAGAATTAGAGCAATAGGAGAATTGCTATCTAATGAATTACATACTGGTTTAATCAAAATGCAAAAGGCAATCAGAGATAAATTTACTGGTCTTAGTGGTGCAGTAGAAGATCTAATGCCTCACGATTTGATTAACTCAAAAATGATTACTAGTACAATCATGGAATTCTTCTCAAGTGGACAGCTTTCACAGTTTATGGATCAAACAAATCCACTTAGTGAAATCACTCACAAAAGAAGACTTTCAGCACTTGGTGAAGGTGGACTTGTAAAAGAAAGAGCTGGTTTTGAAGTTCGTGACGTTCACCCAACTCATTATGGAAGAATTTGTCCAGTAGAAACTCCTGAAGGTCAAAATATTGGTCTTATTAATACATTAGCAATGTATTCCAAAGTTAATGAGCTAGGATTTGTTGAAGCTCCATATAGAAAAGTAAAAGATGGAAAAGTAACAGATGAAATAGTTTATATTACAGCAACCCAAGAAGAGGGACTTGTAATTGCTCCTGCTTCTACTTTAGTAGAAAACAATGAAATAGTAGAAGATTTGATTGAGGCAAGACAAGATGGTGAGATAATACTAGTTGAAAAAGAAAAAGTCGACTTAATCGATTTAAGCTCTGGCATAGTAACTGGTGTTGCTGCATCATTGATTCCATTTTTGGAGCATGATGATGCTAACCGTGCTCTAATGGGATCAAACATGCAACGTCAGGCAGTTCCTTTAGTATGGACAGAAGCTCCAATGGTAGGAACTGGAGTAGAAGCTGTAAGTGCAAGAGATACTTGGACATCAATTAAAGCTAAAAGAGCTGGTGTTGTTGAAAAAGTAGATAATAAAAATATTTATATTCTTGGTGAAGATGATAATGGTGTATTTATTGACCATTACTCTTTACAAAAGAATTTAAGAACAAACCAAAATACAACTTTTACTCAAAGGGTAATTGTAAGAGTTGGAGATAAAATCGAAGCTGGACAAATCATAGCTGATGGTGCTAGTATGGACAATGGTGAACTTGCTATTGGTAAAAATGTACTAGTAGCATTTATGCCATGGAATGGTTATAACTATGAGGATGCGATTGTTCTAAGTAAAAAGATGATTAGAAACGATGCATTTACATCAGTTCATACTTATGAAAAAGAAATTGAAGCTCGTGAACTAAAAGATGGTGTAGAAGAGATAACAAAAGATATACCAAATGTTAAAGAAGAAGACTTGGCCCATCTTGATGATAGTGGTATTGTAAAAATAGGAACTTATATCAAACCAGGCATGATTCTAGTTGGAAAAGTAAGTCCTAAAGGAGAGGTGAAACCAACTCCTGAAGAAAGATTACTTCGTGCAATTTTTGGTGAAAAAGCTGGTCATGTTGTAAATAAATCTATGTATGCTAGCCCTTCAATGGAAGGTGTTGTAGTAGATGTTAAGATATTTACAAAAAAAGGTTACGATAAAGACCCAAGAGCAATTCAAGCATATGAAGAAGAAAAAGAGATACTAGATCGTGAGCATCATGACAAGTTATTAATGTTAGATAGAGAAGAAATGTTACAAATAAATTCTCTACTTTCAAAAAATGTGTTAAACGAAGATTGTGAAGTAAATAAAGTATCTTATAAAAAAGGCGATAAGATTGATCCAAAAGATTTGGAAAATGTAAATCGTTTTTCACTAAATACTATCGTAAAATCATTTGATGATGAAGTTCAAGATAAATATAAAAATTTAAAAGCTTATTTCCAAGCTGAAAAGAAAAAACTTAAAGAAGAGCATGACGAAAAACTTAGTATCATTGAAAAAGATGATATATTGCCAAGTGGTGTAGTAAAACTTGTAAAAGTTTATATTGCTACTAAGCGTAAGCTAAAAGTTGGTGATAAGATGGCTGGTCGTCATGGTAACAAAGGTATTGTTTCAAACATAGTTGAAGAAGTTGATATGCCATATCTTAAAAATGGTGAGAGTGTAGAAATTGTTCTTAACCCTCTTGGTGTTCCAAGTCGTATGAATATTGGACAGATTTTAGAAGTTCATTTAGGACTTGTTGGAAAAAGATTAGGTAATCAAATTGAAGAAATTTTTGAACAGAAAAAGGGTGATTGGCTAAAAGAACTTAGAGGAACTATGATAAGAATTGCAGATGTTGCTAAGTTCATGGATGCTAAAGCATTCTTAGAAAAAATGGATGATGAAACTCTCTTAAAATATGCTAGAGATTGGTCAAAAGGTGTAAAATTTGCTGTTCCAGTTTTTGAAAGTACAAATCAAGAAGAGTTCAAAAAATTATTTGAATTAGCTAAATTAGATATGGATGGTAAGTCTGAGCTTTATGATGGAAGAACTGGTGAAAAGATGAAAGAGCGTGTAAATGTAGGTTACATGTATATGTTAAAACTTCACCATCTTGTAGATGAAAAAGTTCATGCAAGAAGTACTGGACCATACTCACTAGTAACACAACAACCAGTTGGTGGTAAGGCACTATTTGGTGGTCAAAGATTTGGAGAAATGGAAGTATGGGCACTTGAAGCTTATGGTGCAGCTCATACACTAAGAGAAATGTTAACAATTAAATCAGATGATGTTGAAGGAAGAATTGCTGCTTATAAAGCATTAACTAGAGGAGAAAATATTCCTCAAACTGGTATTCCTGAGACATTCTATGTATTGACAAATGAGTTGAAGTCTTTGGCTTTAGACGTAGAGATATATGACGAGGTGGAAAATAATGAAGAATCTAGTACCAATTGAAATTCATGAAGAAAGTAGACCAAGAGACTTTAAAGCATTTCAATTAAGACTTGCAAGCCCTGAGAAGATTCGTTCATGGAGTTATGGTGAAGTAAAAAAGCCAGAAACTATCAACTATAGAACTCTAAAACCTGAAAGAGACGGACTTTTTTGTGCGAAAATATTTGGACCAGTAAGAGAGTATGAATGTCTTTGTGGTAAATATAAAAAAATGCGCTACAAAGGTGTAAAATGCGAAAAATGTGGTGTTGAAGTAACTAGTACAAAAGTAAGACGTTCACGTATGGGACATATTGAGCTTGTAGCTCCTGTTGCTCATATTTGGTATGTTAATTCTTTACCAAGTAGAATAGGAACTTTACTTGGTGTTAAGATGAAAGATTTAGAAAGAGTACTTTACTATGAAGCATATATTGTAAAAAACCCAGGTGAAGCATTTTATGATACAGAAAATACTAAAAAAGTAGAAAAGTATGATGTTTTAAATGAAGAGCAATATCAATCTTTATTTCAAAGATTTGAGCATACTGGATTTGAAGCTGCTATGGGTGGAGCAATAGTTAGGGATTTACTTGCTGAATTAGATTTGATTGAAATTTTATCAAATCTAAAAGAAGAGATAAATGCTACTAACTCAGAAGCAAAGAAAAAAACTATTATTAAAAGATTAAAAGTAGTTGAAGCATTCTTAAATAGTGGAAACCGTCCTGAGTGGATGATGATTACTATATTGCCAGTTTTACCGCCTGATTTAAGGCCACTTGTTGCACTTGATGGTGGAAAATTTGCTGTCAGCGATGTAAATGATTTATATAGAAGAGTTATTAATAGAAACTCAAGATTAAAAAGATTAATGGAACTTGATGCTCCTGAGATTATTATCAGAAATGAAATGAGAATGCTTCAAGAGAGTGTTGATGCTTTATTTGACAATGGAAGAAGAGCAAACGCAGTAAAAGGTGCAAATAAGCGTCCTTTGAAATCATTATCTGAAATAATTAAAGGTAAACAAGGACGTTTCCGTCAAAACCTACTTGGAAAAAGGGTTGACTTCTCAGGTCGTTCAGTAATCGTTGTTGGACCAAACTTGAGGATGGATCAATGTGGTTTACCAAAGCAAATGGCACTTGAATTATTTAAGCCACATTTATTGGCTCGTTTGGAAGAAAAAGGTTATGCAACTACAATCAAACAAGCTAAAAAAATGATTGAAGATAAGACAAATGAAGTTTGGGAGTGTTTAGCAGAAGTTGTAAAAGACCATCCTGTTATGCTTAACCGTGCTCCAACGCTTCATAAACTATCAATTCAAGCATTTCACCCTGTTTTAATTGAAGGAAAAGCAATTAGACTACATCCTTTAGTATGTTCTGCATTTAATGCTGACTTCGATGGTGACCAGATGGCAGTTCATGTACCATTAAGTCAAGAAGCAATTGCAGAGTGTAAGGTATTGATGCTAAGTTCGATGAATATTCTTTTACCAGCAAGTGGTAAAGCGATAACAGTTCCTACTCAAGATATGGTACTTGGTTTATATTATCTTTCTTTAGAAAAAGAGGGAGCAAAAGGCTCAAATAAAATTTTTGCAAATGTAGATGAAGTAAAAATTGCAATGGATGCAGGTAAACTTGAAGCTCATGCGAAAATTAAAACATTGATTGATGGAAGAATTGTATTTACAACTGCTGGAAGATTGATAATAAAATCAATATTGCCTGATTTTGTTCCAGAAGAGTACTGGAATATTGTCATGAAAAAGAAAAATATAGGTGCTTTGGTTGATTATGTATTTAAAGAAGGTGGACTTAGTGTAACTGCAGAATTCTTAGATAATCTTAAAAATCTAGGTTTTAAATATGCAACTGATGCTGGTATTTCTGTTTCAATTGATGATATAAAAGTTCCTGAAACAAAAATAGCAAAAATTGCAGAAGCTAAGAAAAAAGTTCGTGAAATTCAAAAGCAATATAGCTCTGGTTTATTAACGGAACAAGAAAGATATAATAAAATTATTGATATTTGGACAGATACAAATAATGATGTTGCTTCTGAAATGATGAAATTAACTGAAACTGATAAGGGTGGTTTTAACTCAATCTACATGATGGCTGACTCTGGAGCAAGAGGTAGTGCAGCTCAGATTAGACAGCTTGCTGGTATGAGGGGTCTTATGGCAAAACCAGACGGTAGTATTATTGAAACTCCAATTATTTCTAACTTCCGTGAAGGTTTGAACGTACTTGAATACTTTATTTCAACTCACGGTGCTAGAAAAGGTCTTGCTGATACTGCTTTAAAAACAGCAAATGCTGGTTATTTAACTAGAAAACTAATTGATGTTGCTCAAAATGTTAAAGTTACTATGGATGATTGTGGAACTCATGAAGGTGTAGAAATAACAGAAATTGTCCACAGTGGTGATTTAATTGAATCTCTTGATGAAAGAGCATTAGGAAGAGTTTTAGCAGAAGATGTAATTGATTCAATTACAAATGAAGTTCTTTTTACAGAGGGTACACTAATAACAGAAGAAAAAGCAAAAGCTCTAAGAGAAGCTGAAGTTAAATCAGTTGTTATTAGAACGCCTATTACATGTAAAGCACCAAAAGGCATTTGTGCAAAATGTTATGGTATTAACCTTGGGGAAGGAAAACTTGTACGCCCAGGAGAAGCTGTTGGAATTATATCAGCACAATCAATTGGTGAACCAGGTACTCAGCTTACTCTTAGAACATTCCATATTGGTGGTACTGCTTCAACTGAAGCACAAGATAGACAAGTAATAGCACAAAAAGAAGGTTTTATTAGATATTACAATGTTAAAACTTATCAAACAAAAGATAGTAAAACGATAGTATCAAATAGAAGAAATGCAGCTATTTTACTAGTAGAACCTAAAATTAAAGCACCTTTTGAGGGTACTATAGAGATTGATCATGCTCACGAAGAAACAACGATTTCTATTAAAGGTGAAAATGATAGTGTAAAATATACTTTTAGAAAAAATAATTTAGCAAAAGCAAATGAATTAGCTGGTGTTAGTGGAAAAGTTGAAGGAAAATTTTATATACCTTACAATAGTGGAGACATTGTTCATGAAAATGAAAGTATAGTTGAAGTTATCAAAGATGGTTGGAATGTTCCTAATCGTATTCCATATGCTAGTGAATTAAGAGTTAAAGATGGAGATCCTGTTGTTCAAAAAATTAAATCTGATGCAAATGGTGTTGTTAAATTCTATAAATTAAAGGGTGATTATTTAGATAGATATAAAAATATCGAAAAAGGTCATTTAGTTAATGAAAAAGGATTGTTTGCCGTAATTGCAGATAGTGAAGGACGTGAAGCAGTTCGTCACTATATACCAAGGAACTCTATTATTGAAGTTGAAGATAATAGTGAAGTTAAATCTGATAGTGTTATTTCTAAACCAAATTCAAATGAACAGACAGTTGTTGCTGAATGGGACCCATACTCAACTCCAATAATTTCTGAAGTTTCTGGTGTAGTAACTTTCGAAGATATAGAACCAGGATTTACTGCTTCAGAACAATTTGATGAAATTACAGGTGAGAGTAAGTTAGTTATTAACGAATATTTACCAAGTGGTACAAAACCAACCATCATAGTTGCAACTTCAAATGGTGAAATTATCAAATATCAGCTAGAGCCAAAAACTGCAATATTTGTAAAAGATGGACAAGAAGTAAGTCTTGCTGACATTATTGGTAGAACACCAAAAGCTGCTACAAGATCAAGCGATATTACTGGTGGTCTTCCAAGAGTTAGTGAGTTATTTGAAGCTAGACGTCCTAAAAATGCAACTGTAATTGCTGAGATTGATGGAACTGTAAGATTTGGAAAACCTTTAAGAAGTAAAGAAAGAATTATCATCGAAGCAGAAGATGGAACAAGTGTAGAGTATTTAGTAAATAAAAATATTCCTATACATGTAAACAATGGTGAATTTGTTCATGCTGGTGAGCACTTGACCGATGGTGTTGTTTCAAGCCATGATATTTTAAGAATTATGGGTGAAAAAGAATTGCACCGTTATATCATTGGTGAAATTCAACAAGTATATAGAAGTCAGGGTGTTGCTATTAGTGACAAGCATATTGAGATTATTGTTTCGCAAATGCTAAGACAAGTTAAAATAGTAGATAGTGGAGATACAAAATTTATCGAAGGTGACTTAATAAGCCGACGTAGATTTAAAGAGGAAAATGAAAAAATTATGAAGATGGGTGGAGAACCAGCGATTGCAGAACCAACATTACTTGGTGTTACAAGAGCTGCTATAGGAAGTGATAGTATAATTTCTGCTGCATCTTTCCAAGAAACTACTAAAGTTTTAACTGAAGCTAGTATAGCAGCTAAAGTAGATATGTTAGAAGATTTAAAAGAAAATGTTATTTTAGGTCGTATGATTCCAGTTGGAACTGGTTTATATAAAAATAAAGAAATGAAAATCAAGGTAAACGATTCAGAGTAACGCATATTGATTAAGTTAAGAAGTCATTTCTTAACTTAATCTTTTTTTAAGTGCTTTTTAAGTAAAATGTCGTTTCTCTGAAGAGAGAGGGTTAAGTGTGACTGAAAAGTTGTACTTTAGATTTAGAAGTCTGAAAATTTTCAGATAAAATTTAAACATTAAGGAAAGAATGTGCCAACTATCAACCAATTGGTAAGAAATGAGAGAAAAAAGGTGATTAAAAAATCAAAATCACCAGCACTTGACAAATGCCCTCAAAGAAGAGGTGTTTGTACAAGAGTTTATACTACAACTCCAAAAAAACCTAACTCAGCTTTGAGAAAAGTTGCAAAAGTTAGATTGACTAGTGGATTTGAAGTAATTAGTTATATCGGTGGTGAAGGTCATAACCTGCAAGAGCACTCTATTGTATTAGTTAGAGGCGGTAGGGTAAAAGACTTACCAGGTGTTAAGTATCATATCGTTCGTGGTGCACTTGATACTGCTGGTGTTGCAAATAGAACAGTTGCAAGAAGTAAATACGGTACTAAGAGACCTAAGTAATTTTTTGCCAAACAGGTGTTATCCGAAGTATTTTGATAACATTTGAGTAAAATTTTAAAATTTGAAGGATTTTAATAGATGAGAAGAAGAAGAGCACAGGTTAGAGACGTTCTACCTGATCCAATTTATAATAATAAAGTTGTAACAAAGTTTATAAACTATCTAATGTTAGATGGTAAAAAAAGTACTGCAGCTAAGGTTTTTTATGGTGCTATTGAATTAGCAGAGCAAAGAGCTGAAGGACAAAAAGGTATCGAAGTTTTTGAAACTGCAGTTGAAAATGTAAAACCAGTTATGGAAGTTAAAAGTAGACGTGTTGGTGGTGCTACTTATCAAGTGCCAATTGAAGTTAGACCAGCTAGACAACAAGCATTAGCACTTCGTTGGTTAGTATCATTTGCTAGAAAAAGAAGCGAAAGAACTATGGTTGAAAGATTAGCAAATGAGTTATTAGATGCTGCAAACAGTAGAGGTGCTACATTTAAGAAAAAAGAAGATACTTATAAAATGGCTGAAGCTAACAAAGCTTTTGCACACTATCGTTGGTAATAAGGATATATTATGGCAAGAAGTCACCCTATTAATAAAGTAAGAAACATTGGTATTGCTGCTCATATTGATGCTGGTAAAACAACAACAACAGAAAGAATTTTATTCTATACTGGTATATCTCATAAAATTGGTGAAGTACATGATGGTGCTGCAACAATGGACTGGATGGAGCAAGAAAAAGAAAGAGGAATCACAATTACAAGTGCTGCAACAACTTGTGAATGGAGAGGAAATCAAATAAATATCATTGACACTCCGGGCCACGTTGACTTTACTATTGAAGTTGAAAGATCTATGCGTGTACTTGATGGTGCAGTTGCAGTTTTCTGTGCAGTTGGTGGAGTACAGCCTCAAAGTGAAACTGTTTGGAGACAAGCAAACAGATATAGAGTTCCAAGAATGGTTTTTGTAAATAAGATGGACAGAACTGGGGCTGATTTTTATGAAGTTGAGAGACAAATAAAAAATAGACTAAAAGCTACTCCAGTACCAATTCAAATTCCAATAGGTGCAGAAGATAATTTTAAAGGTGTAATTGATTTAGTTCAAATGAAAGCACTTGTATGGGAAGATGAAGCTGCAATGGGCTCTAACTATGAGGTTAAGGATATTCCAGCTGAACTTGAAGAAAAAGCTCAAGAATATAGAGAAAAAATGATTGAAGCAGTTTCTGAAACTACTGATGAGTTGATGGAAAAGTATCTTGGTGGTGAAGAACTTACTAATGAAGAGATTAAAGCTGGTATAAAAGCTGGTTGTTTAGATATGACTTTTATCCCTATGCTTTGTGGAACTGCTTTTAAAAATAAAGGTGTTCAACCACTACTTGATGCTGTTGTTGATTATATGCCTGCTCCAACAGAAGTTGATGCGATAAAAGGTGAGTATGAAGATGGTACTGAAACTCATGTACAATCAACTGATGATGGTGAATTTGCTGCACTTGCATTTAAAATCATGACAGACCCTTTTGTTGGTCAATTAGCATTTGTTAGAGTTTATAGAGGAAGTCTTGAGAGTGGAAGTTATGTTTACAATACTTCTAAAGGCAAAAAAGAAAGAGTCGGAAGACTTCTTAAGATGCATGCAAATAAAAGAGAAGAGATTAAAGAACTACATGCTGGTGAAATTGGAGCTGTAGTTGGTCTTAAAGATACACTAACAGGTGATACATTAGCAAGTGAAAAAGATAAAGTAATTTTAGAGAGAATGGACTTCCCAGATCCTGTTATCTCTGTTGCAGTTGAGCCTAAAACTAAAGCTGACCAAGAAAAAATGGGTGTTGCACTTCAAAAGCTAGCTCAAGAAGATCCATCATTTAGAGTTGAAACTGACGAAGAAAGTGGACAAACTATTATCTCAGGTATGGGTGAATTACACCTTGAAATTCTTGTTGATAGAATGATGAGAGAATTTAAAGTAGATGCTGAAGTTGGACAACCTCAAGTTAGTTATAGAGAAACTATCAAAAGAAGTGTTGAGCAAGAGTACAAATATGCTAAACAATCTGGTGGTCGTGGACAATATGGACATGTATTCCTTAGACTTGAACCACTAGAGCCTGGAACTGGTTTTGAATTTGTAAATGAAATCAAAGGTGGTGCAATTCCTAGAGAATATATCCCTGCAGTTGAAAAGGGATGTATTGAAGCAATGGCTGGTGGTGTACTTGCTGGATATCCTGTAGAAGATGTTAAAGTTACAGTTTATGATGGTAGTTACCATGATGTTGACTCATCTGAAATGGCATTTAAATTGGCTGCTTCAATGGGCTTCAAAGAAGGTGCAAAAAAAGCTGATGCTGTAATTCTTGAGCCAATGATGAAAGTTGAAGTTGAAACTCCTGAAGAATTTATGGGAGATGTTATTGGAGATCTTAATAGAAGAAGAGGTCAAATTAACTCAATGGAAGAAAGAAGTGGTAATAAGATTGTAAATGCATTCTGTCCACTTTCTGAAATGTTTGGATATTCAACTGATTTAAGAAGTCAAACTCAAGGTAGAGCTTCTTACTCAATGGAATTTGATCATTACGAAGAAGTTCCAAAGAATGTTGCTGAAGAAATTATTAAAAAGAGAAATGGTTAATTAATCATTTTTAAAAAATTTTAAGCCAAGTATACGAAAGTATGCTTGGCTTTTTTTTACTTCAATTTTTGTCCCCATAGCTCAGCAGGATAGAGCACTTGATTCCTAATCAAGAGGCCGTGCGTTCGAATCGCGCTGGGGACACCACCATAAAAAACTATCAAAAATCTAGAAACCTTTTTTTATCTTGAAAATTTTAAATATGATATTTATATGACAGCTACATTAAAGAAATATAGGGGTAAAATTACGTAATTTCCTAAGCTAAGGATACTAAGACATGGCAACTATAACAGTTGATGATAAACAAATTGAAGCTAAAGAAGGTGCTCTGCTTATTGAAGAGCTACTTGCCAATGGAATAGAAATACCTCATTTTTGCTATCACCCAGCTCTTGGGAAAGATGGCAATTGTAGAATGTGCATGGTAGAAATTGAGGGTAAAAAAAGACCTCAAATTGCGTGTGATACACCTGTTAAAGATGGAATGGTAATAAGAACAAAAGGTGATGGAATAGATAGGGTAAAAAGACAGATATTAGAGATGGAATTGATAAACCATCCTGTTGATTGCCCTATATGTGATCAAGCAGGAGAGTGTTCATTACAAAACTACTATATGGATGTAGGTCTTTATGAGAGTAGACTAAATACTCCCAAAACTAGAGGAATGAAGCACGTTGATATTGGAGCAAATGTTGTTCTTGACCAAGAAAGATGTGTTTTATGTACAAGGTGTGTAAGATTTACTTCTAAAATTACGAAAACTAAAGAATTAGGAGTTGAGCACAGAGCAGATCATTCTGTTATAACAACATTCCCAGGTAAGCCTCTTAGCAACCCATATGCTATGAATGTGGTGGATTTATGTCCAGTTGGAGCATTAACCAATAAGGATTTCAGATTTAAAAAAAGAGTTTGGTTTTTAGAGCCTGAAGAAGGAATTTGCAATAGATGTTCTAAAGGATGTAATATTTACATAGATCATCATAAAGCAAAATATGAAGATGACAATATTTTTAGATATAGACCAAGACATAATGATATGATAAATGGATATTTTATATGCGATGAAGGCAGACTTAGTTACAAAAAAGAAAATGAAAATAGAAAATCATATGCATTGATTCGAGGTAAAGAGAGTGAATATGAATACGCAACTTCAAAGTTTGTAAGACTTTTAAAAAGATATCATGGAAAAATCCTCTTTTTGATTTCCCCATCTTTAAGTTTAGAAGAAATGATGAGATTGAAGAAGTTATCAGAAAAATTCAATGGAATTTTATGTGGATATGATACAAAAGAGTATGACAAAGAGTTTGGAGATGAGTTTTTAAAATGTAACGATTTATCTACAAATAGAAGAGGCTTTAGGATTTTAAAAATAGATGAAAATAAAGAGACTATAGATAACTTTTCAAACAATGGCTCACTATTAGTTTGTGTAGGAAGAGAGGATTTAGAGAGTATTGAAAATATTGATAGATTTGAAGCAAAAATACTTTTAAATGCTTCAATGCCTAGCAACTTTGAAGATTGGGACCTATTTGTGCCTTATAAAACTCACACAAGTAGATCAGGGAGTTTTATAAATATTGATGGATATTTACAATATCATAAGTCAAATGTTGAATATCCAAATGAAACAAAAGAGTTAAATCAAATAATAGCTGAAAGTGTAGAAGATGGAGTTTCTACATGTAAAGAAATCTGGGAAAGTGGGCTGAGTGAAGCTTTAGGTAATATAAGCTTAGAAGATTTTCAAAAACAATCTTTTAAAATGAGTATATAATGGATACAGTATTAATAACAGTAGTAGTTGTAAACATAATAGTTGCTCTATTGTTTTCTTTAGGATCAGCACCAATTTTGGTTTGGATGGAAAGAAGAATTGCTGGTTTTATTCAAGATAGATTAGGGCCAAATAGATGTAATATTGGTGGAGTTAGACTTGGAGGATTAATTCAATCATTTGCAGATATGCTCAAACTTGTATTTAAAGAGGATTACAGACCTGAGTCAATAAAAGAAAAAAGCTTCTTTACTTTTGCACCAGTTATTGTATTTGCAAGTGCTTTTTTAACATACATGGTTATTCCACTAGCAGATGATTTAACTATAGGAAATAAAACATTTTTAATGCAAGGTTTACCTATACATTTAGGTGTTTTATGGTTTTTAGCATTTGCAGGACTTAGTGTGTATGGTATCATTATAGGAGGATGGGCAAGTAATAATAAATACTCTTTATTAGGTGGCCTAAGAGCTGCAGCACAAGTTATAAGCTATGAAGCGGCAATGGGCTTGTCTCTTATTTCTATGCTTATAGTATATGGCTCAATTCACTTAGGTGATATGGTTAGATTTCAAGGTGAATTACTATTTGGATTTATACCCGCTTGGGGGATAGTAATTCAGCCAGTTGCAGCAATTGTATTTATAATCACATCATTTGCCGAAACAAATAGAGCACCATTTGATATAGCTGAAGGTGAAAGTGAAATTGTTGGTGGTTTTCATACCGAATATAGTGCTATGAGATTTGGTTTGTTTTTTGTTGGTGAATATGTTGCTATGAGTGCAGCTAGTGCATTGATAATTACACTATTTTTTGGTGGTTACCAAATACCTTGGTTAAATACTGAAACTTTAAAAAACAATTTAGATTATGTCCTATCTGCAATAATTATAATTTTACCAATAATAAGTATATTTTTTGCAAGATGGATTAAAAAAAATAATCAATGGCCAGATCCAAATGATGCAAGAAATAAAGAAGCTAAATGGTTAATTAATGCTTTAGTAGTAATTAATGTGTTGGTTATTTTAATTTTAGGTGGATTAATATTTAGCGACTTGGATACTACAGGTACTAATATAACAGTAACAATTTTACAAATAGCAACTTTTGCAATAAAACTATTATTTATGAATTTTGTTTTTATTTGGGTTAGGTGGACACTACCAAGATTTAGGTATGATCAACTTCAAAATTTAGGATGGAAGATACTTCTTCCAATAGCAATTGCCAATATATTTTTTACTGGTATTTTTGTAGTAGTTATGGGAGCATAATATGGGTATAAAGGTAGTTCCAAGACATGGTAAAAGTTTTAAAGAAAAACTGTATTTGCCAGCAATACTAGGCGGTATGAAAGTTACGTTTACTCATTTTATTGATAACTTAAAAGACACATCAAATATTAAAACTCTTCAATACCCTGAAGTAAGACCAAAAGATATTACCCCAAGATATAGAGGTATTCACAGACTTACAAAAAGAGAAGATGGTAGTGTTAGGTGTGTAGCTTGTTTTATGTGCGCTACTGCATGTCCTGCTGAGTGTATATTTATTGAAGCAACAGAGAGAGAAGATGGTATAGATGAAAAAATGCCGGCAAAGTTTAGCATAGATTTGCTTGAATGTGTTTATTGTGGAGGATGCGTTGAGGCATGTCCTTGTGATGCTATACGAATGGATACAGGAATTTTTAGTTTTGTAAAATCGAAAAGAGAAGATTTTGTGGTAGATAGAGATACATTGCTTTCTCATGAGCCAATGAAGGATGATAAATGATAGATTTTATTTTTATAGTTTTATCTTTGATGGCAATTTCAGGAGGAATTGGTATGATATATTTTGCTCAACCGATTCATTCAGCACTCAGTTTAATTGTAACAATTATAGCATTAGCGGGAATTTTTGCTCTTTTAAGTGCTCCATTTTTATTTATGGTTCAAATTATAATTTATGCAGGAGCAATTATCACTCTACTTTTATTTATCATTATGTTTTTAAATTTAAGAGATGATGCTCTTCCTGATGAATCAAATAAAAATACAGTTATATTAATTGGATCAATTCTTTTAATCCCATTTAATTTTTTGATTATAAAAGCTTTTTATGCTTTTCCTTCTAAATCAATGGGTATTTTAAATACAGATTTTGGTTCAATTGCCCCTTTTGGAAAAGAATTATTCCAAAATTGGTTAATTCCATTTGAATTAATATCAGTTTTACTTTTAGCAGCACTTGTTGGTGCAGTTGTTTATGCAAGGAAGGAGAAGAATAATGGCTGATATGCTTATATCGTATATAACCCTAGCCATGATACTTTTTTCATTGGGTTTTTTAGGGGTAATAAGCAGAAAAAATATTTTTGTAGTATATATGTCGATAGAACTTATGTTAAATTCAATAAACCTCATTTTTATTGCGCTTGGAAGGTACTATGAAAGTATGGCTCCTCAAGTAATGTCGATGATAATTATAGCTATTGCAGCCGCTGAAGCTGCAGTATTTTTATCAATGATTGTAGTTCTTTATAGAAAGAAAAAGAGTTTAAACTCTGATTTATTTACAATTCTTTCTCAAAAGGATGCATTATGACAAATTCTTTACTCCCTTGGATAGTTTTAGCCCCATTGTTTGGTGCATTAATATTGGGGATAATGTATCTATATTCAATAAAAATTTCAAGAATCAGTAATAGTATATTTAACATTATAGCATTAAGTACACCACTAATAAGTTTTTTAATTGCAATTAATTTTTTCATTAAAATGCTTGCTGGAGAAGAAAAATTTATTTTTACTGCATATAGATGGCTAGGTGTGGATGGATATGATATTGATATGGGATTTATGTTAGACAAATTATCAATATTTATGGTTTTATTTATAACTTTTGTTGGATGGTTAATCCATATCTATGCATCTGGTTATATGAAAGATGATGAAGGATATGGAAAATTTTTCTTTTACTTTAATCTTTTTATAGCTTCAATGTTGCTTTTAGTTACAGGTAATAGTCCAATAATTATGTTTATAGGATGGGAAGGCGTTGGAGTTTGTTCCTATCTTTTAATTAGTTATTACTATAGTGATGGAGAAAATGTAAAAGCTGGAAATAAAGCATTTATTGCAAATAGAGTAGGTGATTTAGGGTTTGTTATTGGAATGGTTATGCTTTTTTATTATGCAGGTTTCAATGGATTTGATTATGATAATTTAGCATGTGGAGTTCAAAGTTTAACTCCAACTATGCTTACATGTATAGGCCTTGCTTTATTTGTAGGTGCTGTTGGTAAATCAGCTCAAATCCCTCTTTATGTTTGGTTACCTGATGCGATGGCTGGACCAACCCCAGTTTCAGCTTTGATTCATGCTGCTACTATGGTAACAGCTGGTGTTTATATGGTGGCTAGATTTCATTTTTTATATGATCTGATTCCACATGTTGGTCTGTTTATCGCTTATATCGGGGCTATATCAGCGCTATTTGCAGCAATTATTGCTACTAAACAAACAGATATAAAAAAGATATTGGCTTATTCAACTATGAGTCAATTAGGTTATATGTTTATAGCTGTTGGCCTTGGAGGATATAGTGCTGGAATATTTCATGTTTTCACTCACGCATTTTTTAAAGCACTTTTATTTATGGGTGCTGGAGCTGTTATAGTTGCACTTCATCATGAGCAAAATATTTTTAAAATGGGTGGTATGAAAAAAAAGTTACCAACAGTATATCTTACTATGCTAATAGCAACTTTAGCTATATCAGGACTACCTCCATTTTCAGGCTTTTTTAGTAAAGATGAGATTTTATTGACAGCATTTGCTAGTGGCAACTACACTATTTGGGCGATTGGAGTTTTTACAGCTCTTTTAACAGCTTATTATATGTTTAGGTTGTTTTTTGTTGTTTTTTATGCAAAAAATTATGAATCTAATAGAACTATTCATAATGTACCACAAAGTATGCAATTGCCACTGATTGTCTTATCAATTGGCGCATTATGTGCTGGATTTATTGGAGTTCCTCATGCGCTTGGAGGTTCAAACTTAGTTGCTATTTGGTTAGAAGATTGGAGTAAGGAACTATTACATATAGAACATTCTTTAGAATACATGCTTATGGGATTAAATATACTTGTTGCTCTTATTGGTATAGGTATAGCATATATAAAATTTTATAATTACGATATGAACAAAGAATTAAAACTTAGTGGAATTATTTGGAATAAATTTTATATTGATGAAATATATGAAAAAGTATTTGTTGAGGGGATACAAAAATTAAGCGTTATTTTTTCATTAAAAATAGATATAAACTTGATTGACGCTATTGTAATGGGAAGTTCTAGAGGTTTTGTTAAATTAGGTCAAGTTGTTTCAAGAATGCAAAGTGCAAATACTAGATACTATGCTTTAATTATGTTGGCTGGAGTTAGTATAGCCTCAACTTATTTATTAATTGTTTTAGGGTAGAGAATTATGAATTTCGGAATTTTATCAGTTATTATATTTTTACCAATGTTTGTTGCATTTGCTCTTATGCTTTTGCCTGTAGGCTCAAAAGGTACTAGAAATACTGCTTTTGTTACATCTATAGTAATTTTTATTTTAGCTTACATAGTATCAGAGAAATTTCAGTTATCAGGGTTTATGCAATTTAGAGAGCATTATGAGTGGATTACTAGCTATGGTATAAATTATAGTTTGGGAATAGATGGTTTTTCTTTGATTATTCTTATGTTAATTGCAACTTTGATCCCTTGTGCATATTTATGGCTTTGGGATGGGAGAACAAAGGGGTATTGGATTAGTATGTTACTAATTCAAACAGGTATTTCAGGAACTCTTTTTTCTCAAGATTTAATTTTATTTTATTTCTTCTGGGAAGCAATGCTTTTACCTGTTTTTATAATTATAGGAATGTTTGGAACAGGAAATAGAGTATTTTCAACTTTGAAAATAACAGTTTACACGATTATGGGATCACTATTTATGTTGATTTCTATCTTATATATTGGAGTTGCTTTTTATAATGAATTTGGATCATGGAGTTTTGCATTAAATGACATAGTCCAGATTACTACTTTATCAAGAGTAGAGCAAATTTGGTTATTTTTTGGATTTATGCTCGCATTTGCAATAAAAATACCACTTTTTCCTTTTCACACTTGGCTTTTAGATACATACTCAAACTCACCAACTGGAGGTGTGTTTTTACTTTCTTCCATTATGGCAAAGTTAGGAGTGTATGGAATTGTAAGGTTTGTAATGCCAATTTTCCCTGAACTTTACAAAGAATTTGCACCATATTTTGTTTGGCTTGGAATTTTTGGACTTATATATTTTGGAATAGCTGCAATTATGCAAGTAAACATCAAAAAAATGTTTGCATACTCTTCAGCTTCACACTTAGGGTTTATTGTTGTTGGTATTTTTTCATTAAATGTATATGGTATGACAGGAGCTGCATTTTTAATTATAGCTCATGCAATGGCAACAGGAGGTCTTTTCTTGCTTGTTGGAAAGATGGAATTTGATATAGGTATAAAATCTATCCCTGCATTGGGAGGAATTGCAAAAAAAGCACCTTTATTTACATTTTATTTTGCGATTATGCTTCTTTGTATCGTTGGACTTCCAGGAACAAATGGCTTTGTAAGTGAGTTTTTGATTATTTTAGGAGCATTTGGGTTTAATCCAGCTGCAGGAATTGTTTCAGCATTAACTGTCTTGGTAGCAGCGAGTTTTATGTTTTGGGTGTTTCAAAGAGCAATTTTAGAAGAGACAGGAAATGATGTAGCTAAAATGAAAGATTTAAATAAAAAAGAATTTATAGGAATGCTTCCATTGGTTGTATTAATAATAGCGATGGGTGTATATCCAGATTGGTTTTTTTATAAGATTGACCCAACAATACAGCATTATATAAGAGATATTTTAGACATAAGGATTAATGGATGAAATCACCAGATATTATTTACATATTGCCACTTCTTTCTATAATTATTGGTGCAATTTTTATGATGATTTTAAGCAGCTTTAAAAAAACAACAATAAGAACTGCCGTATATTATACACTTTTCTTTTTGATTATAGCATTCATCATAAATATAGTTAATATGAATAGTTTTGAAGGTGCATATTCTCTTTATCCATTTGCTGAGACTTTTAACAAAATGATTGTAGTTGATACTTATTCAGATTATTTTAGTGTTTTCCTGATTTTAGGTGGAATCCTAACGATGCTTATTGGGCTTCATTATTTTGAGAATCACGATTATTTTAAGGTTGAATTTTTCTCACTTTTTTTATTTTCACTATCAGGCTTGATGCTTTTAACACATGCAAATGAATTAGTAACAGCGTATGTTGCTTTGGAAATAGCATCAATTTCAATGTATGTAATGATTGGTTTTCAAAAAACTAGAGATAAAAGAATTGAAGCAAGTTATAAATATTTGGTTTTAGGATCAATCGCTGGAATATTTTTTATATTGGGAGCATCATTTATATATGCTAGTACACAAACAACTGTTGTTGGTGAAATTGGTGGTTTCATCTCTAAAAATATAAATATGGACACTTCTTTATTTTTTATTGGTGGAACTATGATGTTATTTACATTTTTATTTAAAATAGCAGCATTTCCATTTCAAAACTGGGCAATAGATGTTTACGATGGGGCACCACTTCCAGTAACTGCATTTATGGCAGCTACTTTCAAAATGGCAGTTTTCGGTTTTATGCTAAGACTTGTACTTATAGACTTTGGCTCAATCAGGGATGATTGGTATGATATATTAGTGTATGTAATTATTTTAACTTTAGTTTATGGAAGCTTTTTAGCTATTATCCAAAAATCTTTAAAAAGAATGCTAGTTTCATCAAGTATAGTTCACACAGGATATATGCTTATAGCATTTGCATCAATTAGTGTTTTAGGTCAGAGTGCGGCTAGTTCTATAATTTTTTATTTAGTTGCATATTTTTTATCTTCAGTAGGTGCTTTTGGTCTATTGTCTTATATCTCAAGTGATGACCATATTAGAATTTCTTATGAAGATTTTAGAGGATTTGCACATATTAGACCATATATGGCAGCGATGTTGAGTGTATTTATGCTTTCTCTAGCAGGAATTCCTTCAACTATCGGTTTTATAGGTAAATTTTATATTTTTATTGGTGCAATTGAATCTGGGCATACTATTTTAGCTATATTTGCAATTTTAGCTACATTTGTATCAGTATATTACTATTTTAAATTAATTGCAGTAATGTATTTTTATCCAAGTGCTGAAATGAAAGGTGAAATTCCCACCTTAAGAGGACTAGCCCCTATTGTTATTGCAGTAATTGCTTTAGCGATTATTTGGGGAGGTATAGGAAATACTCTTGTAGTATATTTCCCTGGAGTTGACTTTTTGATTGATATTGCTAAAGAAGCTTATAAATCTCTTTTCTTGAACTGTTATTTAGTTCAATGTTTATAAAATAAAATCTTAAAAAACTAACTGAGTATACACGCTATTTAAAGTGCATATACTCAGTTTTATAATATCAATTTTTATCGTAGCTTGGACAACATGCAAAGAGTTCGCTTAAAGCATCTTTGTCTAAAATTTCAAATTCTTTTTTAGAATATTTTATAATACCATCATTTTGTAGTTTTTTTAAATTTCTAGAAAAAGTTTCTGGTGCAATATTTAAAATTTCAGCAATTTTGTATTTTTTTAATTTAAGAAATAGCTCTTGATTTTCAAAAATTAATCCAGCTAGTTTTTGCATAGAAGTTTGTTTTAGATTAGCATCCATAAGTTTTTTTATTTTAGAAATTAATTGCATAATAATTCCAATAGCAACTTTTGGATCATTTAAAAAATTTTTTTCAAACTCATCAAATGGAACAACTAAAATACTACACTCAGTTTCACATTCAGCAGTTACTTGATGAGGAGTTTTTTGTAAAGTTGCAGCTTCACCTATGAGAGCTTGAGAATAATAAAACATAAGTATATTTATATTGTCAAATTTGTCATATCTATAAAGCTTTACTAGACCATCAAGCAAGAAAAAGAGATTTTTTGGCTCATCTCCTTCATAAAAAAGAATATTTCCTTGCTTGTATGTTTTTATCGTACTAATAGAATCTAATTTATTAAGTTGATTGTCATCTAATGAGCCAAAAAGACATATATCTTTTAATTTTTCTTTCATATTTTCTTATGTACTACGCATCATTTAAAAGTGAATAAAATTCATCTTTAAATTTTGTTATGTAACTATTTGCTATAAATGCAACAGAAGGTGCAAAAACACAAATAGTTTTTCCGTTTAACATATCACATGCATCTAAGATGGTATCATAATCTTTCTTGTAACCATTTCCATCTAAAATTTTACCTAAAATTCTATCAACCCAACCGCAACCTTCACGACATGGAGTACATTGTCCACAACTTTCATGATGATAAAATTCAAAAAGATTTTTCATGACTTCAGGCATTGAAGTATCTTCATCCATGATAATCATACCACCAGTTCCTAAACTTGATCCATGAGCTCTTAATGATTCATAATCAAGCGTGATATCATCTATCTCGTCAGCTCTTAAAACATGACAAGATGAACCACCAGGAATTACAGCTTTTAATTTTTTACCACCTTTTACTCCACCACCAATTTGTTCTATAACATCCTTCATTTTAACGCCAAATGGAAGTTCATAAATTCCAGGGTTGTTTATATGTCCGCTCATACCAAAAAGCATAGTTCCTGGAGATTTTTCAGTTCCATAAGCTCTGTACGCTTCATAACCCTCTTTTATGATAAAGGGTACACTAGAGATGGTTTCTACATTATTTACCACTGTTGGTCCTCCAAAAAACCATTCTGGTTCTTTTTGTTGAGGTTTAAGTCTTGGATGACCTCTTTTGCCTTCTAGTGATTCTAAAAGAGCACTTTTTTCTCCACAGATATATGCTCCTGCTCCTCTGTGTACTGTAACATCAAGCTTATATCCACTGCCAGCTACATTCTCACCTAAATAACCTGCATCATATGCTTCTTGAATTGCTTCATTCAGCCTTTTTGCCCAAAAAACATATTCGCCTCTTATGTATATGTATGCGCTATGCGCTCCTATTGCATATGAAGAATTTATGATTCCTTCAATCAAAAGATGAGGGTCATACTCCATAATTTGTCTATCTTTAAAAGTACCAGGCTCACTCTCATCAGCATTTACTACAAGGTAGGATGGTTTTGGATGATCTTTTGGCATAAGTTTCCACTTATCACCAGTTGGTGCTCCACCACCACCTTTTCCTCTTAAACCGCTTTTTGCTACTTCTTCAGTAACATCATCTGGAGCCATTGTAAATAGCTTTTTTAGTGATGAGTATCTTCCATGCTTAAGAGCGACTTCTAGTTTATGAGAATCTTTGATATCAAAATTTTTACTTACAATTTTTACTATCATAATTTATCCAATACTTCATCTATTTTTTCTATTGTTAGATTTTCTATATAATCATCATTTAATTGAATCACTGGAGCTGTACCACAAGAGCCTAAGCACTCTACTTCACTTAGTGTAAACTTCATGTCTTTAGTACTTTCTCCAAATTTGATACCTAATTTTTTTTCTATATGGTTTTTTATCTTTTCACTACCACAGAGCTTGCATGAAAGAGTTTTACACATTTGAATATGATATTTTCCAACAGGTTTGAGATTGAACATCGAATAAAATGAAGCAATACTTTTTATATCCATTGGACTTGTATTTAATTTTTCAGCAAGATAAACCATAGCATCTTCGCTAATCCATCCCTCTTGATATTGTACCATCCATAAAGATGGTAGAGATAATGATGCTGGATCAGGGTATCTTTTTAGTAATTCTTGAAATTTTTTTTCATTTTCTTCATTGAATTTAAAATTACTCATCTATCTAACTCCCCAGCTATAATATTTAAACTACCCAAAACTAAAACATAATCAGCAACCATTCCTCCTTCAATCATAGAAGGAATTGCTGCCATCGCAGGAAAACAAGGAGGTCTTACCTTAACTTTGTATGGTGTTCCGCTTCCATCACTAACGATAAAAAATCCTAATTCACCATTACCACCTTCAGTAGCCCTATAATACTCTTTAGGCAATACTTTAACACCTTCCATAATAAGCTTAAATTGGTTCATCACGCCTTCAATTGTGGTATAAACTTGTTGTTTTTTAGGAAGCGCAATAGCATGATTGTTAACTATGATTTCGCCTTTAGGCAACATTTTCATAGATTGATTAATGATTTTTATGCTTTGTCTAATCTCTTCAAATCTAACCATCATTCTATCATATACATCACCAACGCTTCCAATTGCTATATCAAAATCTAGTGCATCATAAAAGTAATATGGGTTTGTTTTTCTAACATCATAAGCAACACCACTAGCTCTTAAATTAGGACCTGTAAAACCAAGATTTATAGCTTCTTCGGCACTTACTGATCCAACATTTTGTGTTCTATCATGAAAAATTCTGTTTTTTTCTACAAGATTTAAAGTATCACTCATACCTTTTTCAATTTCATTGATACAACCCTTCAAGTCCTCTTCAAATCCATCATAAAAGTCATGAGCAACTCCACCAACTCTCATATAAGAGTTTGTAAGTCTAGCTCCTGTTAGTTTTGACAAAAGATCATAAACTGCCTCTCTTGGATTGTAAAGATACCAATAGTTTGTTAATGCTCCCATATCAACTAAGTTTGCAGCCAAACATACAAGGTGGTCAATTATACGCGAAAGTTCCCCTATAATTACCCTAATAAATTGCGCACGCTCAGGAATATCAATACCCAACATTCCCTCAACACTATGAGCAAATGCGATATTGTTAAGTATTGCTGAACAATAATTAAGTCTATCAGTATAAGGTATGATTTGATTGTATGTATGGTCTTCACAAGATTTTTCAAAGCCTCTGTGAAGATATCCAATCTCACTTACAGCGCTTACTATATTTTCTCCATCAAGTGCTACAAACGTTCTAATAGTACCATGACTTGCAGGGTGAGCAGGTCCTAGATTTAGAAACATTAGTTCATCATGATTAAGATAATTTTTTTGTTCCAACTTTGGAATCATTTCATCCATTAAATCATCAGTTTGAGTACAAAGTTGGCCTTTTGTTTTTGGATAATCTTTTCTTAGTGGATGACCTTCAAAATCTTTATGGTTTAAAACTCTTTTTAAATTTGGATGATTTACAAATTTTATCCCATATTGATCATACACTTCTCTTTCAGCCCAATTTGCTGATTTAAAAAGATCAGTTATACTTTCTACATGTAAAGCATTGTCATCTAAAAACGCTTTTAAAATTATGTGCTTTTTAAAATCTTTTTCTCTAAGTATATAAACAACAGCAAACCTGCTTGGCATTTTTTTATTATAATCAAGATAATCGATTGCTGTAATATCAGCTAAAAAAACAAAACCTTCATTTTTTAAGTTTGAAATTACCTGCTTTACTTCATTTTGATTGATTAAATATATACCATTTTCATCAGTTGTTAATTGTTCCAATTGGCTACTCATCTAGCCTTCCTTTATAATCATTATTTACCCTATCTTTTAAAATGCTTTCTTTTTGAGCTTGAAGCTTTTGAATTTGCATAAGTCCATCTAGTAGTGCTTCTGGTCTTGGCGGACATCCAGCAACATAAACATCTACTGGAATAATTTCATCAATTCCTTGTAGTGTTGTATAATTATCATAAAATCCACCACTACAAGCACATGCACCCATAGATATAACCCATTTTGGTTCAGTCATTTGATCGTATATTCTTTTTAAAACTGGAGCTTGTTTGTAACTAATAGTTCCAGCAACTATCATTAAATCTGCCTGCCTTGGTGAAAATCTTACTACCTCTGCTCCAAATCTTGAGATGTCAAATTTACTCGAAGCAACACTCATAAATTCAATAGCACAACAAGCAGTACCAAAAATATAAGGCCACATTGAAGATTCTCTAGCCCAAGCAATAGCACTATCGAGCTTTGTTGTGATAACACTATCACCAAATACGGCTTCAGCACCTACTGCCATTTTAAAGCTCCTATTTTATAAACATAGATCAATCCAGCTATTAAAAGCCCCATAAAAGTAAACATTTCAAATAGCCCAAAAAAGCCTAACTCTCTTACATTTACTGCCCAAGGAAACATAAAAATGATTTCTACATCAAACAGTACAAAGAGTATGGCAACTAAATAAAATTTAACACTAAATCGCCCATCACTTCCCCCAATAGGATTAGTGATACCACTTTCGTATGAAAGATTTTTCTGCTTATTGCCTTGAGTATTTGGTCCCAGTTTTTTTGACATAACAAAAAGAGTTGGGATAGCAATAACTAAAACAAGAACAATAGAACTTGCAAGTATTAGTTCGAGTGACACAATAGTACCTCTCTTTTAAGATTTTAACTGACATTACACACTTAGATAGTGTGCTAGATTAGTTTTTAGTATCATACCTTAGAAAACTTGAAATCAAAGTAAATAAAAAAACCAAATAATCTTCTAAGACATTTTTAAATATAATAATTTTTTTTATATAAATATATTGGGGAAAATTTTGAAAAAATTTATTTTATTTATTTTCGTAGCACCTTTTTTATTCGCAAGTAATATTGTTGATATTTATAGGCAAAATGGCTTAGAAGCAGTAGAAGATGAAATAGTTTTACAATTAAAAAATCAAGATTATTGGAAAAATTATTTAAAAGATTTTGATGTTAGTTTGGGCTATTATGAAAATTTAGATTCTTTGTTGATTGCTAACAAAGAAAAAAAAGAGTTAAGTGTTTATAAGATTGAAGGAAAGTTAATTGAGTTACTTACAGTTTACAAAAATGTAATTGTTGGGGCAAATGGTGATAAACAAAAAGAGGGAGATTTGAAAACTCCATTGGGTGTGTATGAAATAAAAAAAAGATTTATCCCAATGGATCAATTTTATGGCCCTTTAGCATTTTCTTTATCTTATCCTAATACTTATGATAAAGTTCAAGGTAAAAATGGATATGGCATATGGATACATGGATCACCTCTTGATGGAAGCCCTAGAGATTCTATGAGCAAAGGTTGTATTGTTTTAGATAATGATACGATTGAGCTTTTAGATAAATTTATTAATCCAAAAAAAAGTGTAGTAATAGTTAGTGAAAATATTTCACCTGTCGTTACAAAAGATGATATAAGCTTAATACTTTCAGAACTTTATAGGTGGCAGGATGCTTGGAGAAAAAATAGATTAGAAGAGTATTTGGATTTTTACTCATCTGATTTTAGAAGATTTGATGGTATGCATAAAAGATATTTTTCTCAAATGAAAAAAACAATTTTTTCTAAGAAACAATCAAAAACTATTATTTTTAAAAATATCAATATATCACCTTATCCAAATTTATCAAAAAGAAAAATTTTCAAAGTGGCTTTTTATGAGATATATAAAAGTAAAAGTTATAAGTTTAAAGGTAATAAAGAACTTTTTATTGAGCTAAAAGATAAAACATTTTCAATATTATCAGAAAAATAGGAGAAAGCAATAATGTTAGATAAAGAAATGGTTGAGAAAGAATTAGATAAATTGATTAAAATAAGAACAGATTTTATAGATTATCTTGATAGAAATATCCCAAAAAAAAGTAATAATATGGAATTTGATTTTGAGAACAATCCAAAGTTAGATGCAAAAGACGTGTATGAACACTTTTTTAAGTTAGATTATCAAGCAAGAAAACTAAGAGGATTTCTAGTAAGTGAACTTGGTTTAAAAGCAGAATAGATATGGCTTGTATTAGAATTAGTAAGCAAAATTATTTTCATAATTTATCTTATCTATCAAATAAAGCTGGTGGAAAAGATAGGCTAATGGCAGTACTAAAAGATAATGCCTATGGGCATGATTTAAAGATTATGGCTAGATTAGCACATGAATTTGGTATAAACAAATGTGCTGTTAAAAGCCTGCAAGAAGCTTTAGAAATTTATAATTTTTTTGAAGATACCCTTATCTTAGCTGATCATCCGCCATTAACCTTACAAGATAGCTCGATTTCCTTTGCAGTTAATTCTATCGAGTGTTTAAAAAGGTTTCCTAAAAACAGCTCAATTCATTTAAATATTGATTCAGGAATGCATAGAAATGGCATAAAAGAAGAAGAGATTAAAGATGCACTTGAGATTATTTTAAAAAATGATTTAAATTTAAAAGGGGTATTTACTCATTTTAGAAGTGCAGATGATCTTGGAGGCGAACAATATTGGCAAGAGCAAAATTTTAAACAAGTAAAAAAAATAGTTATCAAGTATATAAATGAACTAGGTTTATCTATGCCAAAATTTCACTCATGCAACTCAGCTTCACTACTTAGAAGACAAAGTCCACTTGAAGATGATTTTGCAAGATGCGGGATTGCTACATATGGATATACTCATCTTCACCCATCCTTTGGAGAGTTTGATTTAAAACCAGTTATGTCACTTTGGGCAAATAAACTTAGTTCAAGAAAATTAAAAGTGGGAGATAGAGTAGGCTATGGTGGAATGTATACTTTAAGTAAAGATGATACGGTCTCTACATATGACATTGGCTATGGAGATGGATTTTTCAGACATGATGGAAAAACAAAGCTTATCTTAGAAGGCAAAGAGGTTTTAGGAAGAGTTTCTATGGATAGCCTTTCTATGCTAGGAGATGATGAGGAAGTTTGTCTTTTTAGTGATGCTAGATATTTAGCTAAAAAATTCAATACAATATCATATGAAGTGATTACTAAACTTATGCTAAATATAAAAAGAGAAGTTATTTAATAGGTGCTCTTAAGCAATAATTTTTACTTCAATAGAGTTGCCACCACGCTCTTTGGCTTCTTCAAGTGCTTTTTCAGCCCTTTTTCTAAATTCTCCCATAGTATCTTGCTTATTATATGTTGTAATTCCATAACTACATGTAACTTTCCCTACTTTACTAAACCTATGTTCTTTTAGTTTATTGTTCAGCTTCGTTGCAAAGCTTTTTGCACCTCTAAAATCAACATCAGGTGCTATTATTGCAAATTGTTGTTCATTACTCCATTTACCAAAAGTATCAGTTTCTCTTATGCCTTTTTTAAACAAAGCCACAAACTCTTTTTTTAGATTTAAAACATCTTCTTCATTAAATATATTTGATAGGTTTTGTATATGGTCAATTTCTAAAATTATGAGAGATAGTAAAGTTCCATATCTATCTGCACGCTTTCTTTCATGCTCTAGTATTTCTTGTAATTTTGCATTGTTATAAATCTTTAAATCTGGATCCATTGGTGAAAATTGTGATTTAAATCTCTCTTGTGACTCAACTAGTTCAGCTCTTTTTTTAGCAAGATTAACAATAAAAGCAATTTCATCACTAAGCATTTCTATGAAATTTTTATAATCATTTCTATCTTCTTTATTAGTTATGATTCCTACTAAACCAATATGCTGTTTTACATTTTTCATTTTAAAAGCGTGTAGAATTACTCTATATTCTTTATTGTTTATTTTTATGTTTTTATCAATAAATTCTTCTTTAGTTATATAAAAATCAGAAACTAATGCCTCTAGGCTATCTTTTTGTAAATTATCCCTGTGTGGTAAAAATTTATCTTTGATTCCAAATTTTTGCAGTGATTCATTGGTATTTAAAACGGAAATAAAATTTTCATTATATTCACCTACGAAGCTAGATTCTACATGTAAATCTTTTTCTAAAATAGTTACTATATTTTCAAGTTGTTTTTGAAGTGGAATTGGCGCTAAGATAATATTGGCTATATTTTGCATAGCATCTATCATAATTGATGTACAATATGTTAAGCTATCTTCTTGATTGTTATTTTCTTTATCGTTTTTTAAAAGCATAAATACCATAATAATAGCAGCAATTGCTATTTTTAAAAATGGATGTGCTTGAGGATAATTTAAAAAAAGTGCATCTTTCAAAGATAAGGTAAAAGTTTGCATATCAATATAAGAGTCAATTAGCCAGTATAGTATGGTTAAAATAATCGCCATAAATACTTTCATCTTTAACTCCTTATTATTGCTTGTTTATACAAAACTCCATCTATAAAATTTTCTATACAAAAATCAATCTCTTCTTCATCTTCTACCAAACAAAGAATTTTAGCATCAAACATATACTCTTCAGCAATTTTTTGAATTTTGCTTGCGATATCTTTTGGAGAAATTATATACTTAGCTCCAAGCGCATTTGCAAGGCAAGCTTCAATAGGCTTGCTGATTTGTACACAAAATGCTACATCAGTGTCTTTTATATATTGTAGCACTTCTTTATTATTAAAATCAAATAATATAGTGCTATTTGAAGGAGTTTTTTTAATTTGTGACATATTTGTAACTTTATATATCTTTTCATAAGGTATAAGTTTATGCCCAATTATTAGCATCATTTTACTCCTGCACACTCTTTTGAGCAATAATACTTGCCATCTTTGATAATGGCATCATCTTGAGCTACAAATGTCTGACATTTACTACACTCCATCAAAATTTCACCACTTACCGATTTATGGTTTGTTTTATTTGTCTTTGGTTTACCTTTTATTTTGGTGCTTTGTTTAAAAAATACTATATAGATTATTAAAAATATAATAATCAAAATTAAAAATTTAATCAACACAGATTTCCTTTAAAACAAGATAATTTCTCATCTCTTTTTTATATATTTTATACTCACTTAGACCTTCTAACTCTTCACTTACATTTTGTCCTTTATAAAACAAAAGTGTGCTAGATGGAGATATGTAAGATTTACACAGATTTATTAGCATTTTAGTATTTGTCACAGCGCGTGAACATATCAAATCTGCTTTAAATCCATTGTTTTTTTCAACCCTCGAAGTAGAAATTGTAACATTTTTTAGATTTAAACTAGATTTTGCTAAATGCAAAAATGAACTTTTCTTTGTAATTGGCTCAAATAGTGTAAAATGAGTATTTGGCATTGCCATTGCTAAAATCAATCCAGGAAATCCAGCACCACTTCCAACATCAACAGCAGTTTTGATATCTTCTACATGTAAAAAACTTATTGGATGTAAACTATCTTCAATATTTTCATAAATTTTTCTTTTATCCTTTGCTCCAGTTATATTGTGAACTTGATTGTATTTTAAAATAATATCACTAAATACTTCACATTTTTCATCAAAGCCTGAAGGCAGGTTGTACTTCTCTTCAAACAAATTATTCTCCGATTTTTTATTGTATAGTATACCAAATAAAAGATATTTTTGTATAAACAAGCTTTAATAAAATTACTTTTATTAAAGCTTGTTATAAGAGTTAATTTTTTGCCGGTGAAAATTTTTGTTTTACCCACATAACAACATAAAATAAAAATGGGATAAACAAAACTCCTATCATAGTCGCTGAAGTCATACCAAATACAACTGAAGTTCCAAGTATATGTCTACTGTTTGCTCCTGCACCACTGCTTAAAACTAAAGGAAGAGTTCCAAGTATAAATGCAAATGAAGTCATGATGATTGGTCTAAATCTAAGTTTTGCAGCCTCTAGAGTTGCATCCATTAGAGTATATCCTTTTTTTATCCTTTCAACTGCAAATTCTACTATCAAAATAGCATTTTTTGCACTAAGTCCTATGAGTGTTATAAGTGCTACTTGGTAGTATATGTCTGCTTCAAGGTGCATAAACTTCAGTAGATAAATACCTCCTGCTGCTCCAAACAATGCAAAAGGAACTGAAAGTACAACAGAAATCGGTATAGTCCAGCTCTCGTAAAGTGCTGCAAGGATTAAAAATACAAAAATCATTGCATAAATCATTGTATAGTTATTTGAATTATTTAATTTATCTTCTTGATATGAAGTTCCTGCCCAAGATATAGTATATCCGCTTTTTGGCAGTATTTTTGCACTTATTTCTTGGATTGCTTGCATTGCTTCACCTGAGCTATGACCTGGTGTTGCTGAGCCTGTAACATATCCTGAGTTAAACATGTTAAATCTTTGGATTACACTTGCTCCAACAACTCTTTTTACTTCTACTAGTTCACTAATCGGGATCATTTTAGCATCTGCTGATTTTACATAAATATTTTTAAAGCTATCAAGATTTTTTCTAAAATCTCCTTGTGCACTAGCATTTACATTGAAAACTTTACTAAAAAGATTAAAATCATTTATATAAGTTTGTCCAAAATATGAACTTATCGTACTATACAAATCTGATAAACTAACATTCATAGATTTTGCCTTTTCATTGTTTACATGTAGTTTATATTGAGGTGTACTTGTACTAAGAGTTGAGCGAACCATCATCAATCTTGGGTCTTGGTTTGCAGCTGCTACTATCTGTTTTACATACTTATCAAGCTCTCTTATATCTCCTCCTGTTCTATCTTGAACCCACATTTCAAAACCTTCAGTCATACTCATACCCATAATCGGAGGAGGATTAAAAGCTAAGACCATAGCATCTTTATATGTTGAGAATTGCCCCATGATGCCCCCAGCAATTGCTGTTGACATTTCATTTGGTTTAGTCCTTTCATCCCAAGGCTTTAGTTTTGCAAACATAAAAGATGAATCACTTTTAAATGCCATTGTCATTAAATCTAATCCACTAACTCCAGCAATTTCATCTATATATGGATTTTTAAGAAGCATATCTTCAACTTCTAATGTAGTTTTGTCAGTTTCACTCAAAGAAGTTCCAGGCATATTGAATTTAAACATCATCAAGACACCTTTATCTTCAGTTGGAACAAGTCCTTTTGGTAAAACCTTATTAATCTCAACAGTAGCATAGATTAAAATACCATATAAAAGTACTGAAAACACACCTATCTTTATGATAAATTTAGCTGTTTTTGTATATTTGTCTGTAATCCAAGAGAAAAGTTGGTTAAATTTCCTAATAGGCCAGATTTGTTTCTCTTCTCTTTTTAGTAAAAGTGCAGCCAGTGCAGGAGTAAGAGTAAGTGCAACCAATCCTGAAATTGCAACTGCAATTACAATAGTAAGTGCAAATTGCTTGTAAAACTCTCCACTAAATCCAGGAGTTAGAGCTGCTGGAATAAAAACAGCACTTAAAACTAAAACAATTGCAATAAGCGGTGAGGTTAGCTCTTTCATAGCATTTATTGTTGCATCTTTTACACTTATATTTTTATCTTCGCTAAGATTTCTCTCAACATTTTCAACAACAACAATAGCATCATCAACAACTAGCCCAATAGCAAGCACTAATGCAAACAAGGATAATAGATTTATAGAAAAACCAAATGCATAAAGTCCGGCAAATGTTCCTATAATAGCAACTGGAATTGCAATGACTGGTATGAGCGTAGCTCTGAAATTTCCAAGAAAAACATAAATCAGTATAATTACTAAAATCATTGCTTCAAAAAGTGTTTTTAAAACCTCTTCAATAGAAGCTTTTACAAATGGAGTTGTATCATAAGGAACTTTATATTCCAAATCTTTAGGAAAAGTTTTCATAAGCTTATCGACTGTTTCATTAACTGCACTAGACACTTCAAGGGCATTTGCTCCAGGAGACAAAAAGATTCCCATACCAACCATTGGTTTTAAATTGTATGAACTTTGTACATTATAAGAATTCATACCAAGCGAAACTTTTGCTATATCTTTTAATTTTAGTGTACTACCATCACTATTTGTTCTAACTATTATGTTTTCAAACTCTTTTGCGCTACTAAATCTTCCCTTTGTAGCTATTGTATACCTATATGGCGTTCCTTCGTTTAAAGGTTCTGCTCCTAAGCTTCCAGCAGTATATTGGTTGTTTTGCTCTCTTATAGTATTAATTACTTCACTAGGAGAAAGATTATAAAAGCTTAATTTTTGTGGATCAAACCAAACCCTAATAGCATAGTCTCTATCCCCAAAAACCATAACACTACCAACACCAGGAATCCTTTTTAAATCATCTACCATATTTATCTTTAGATAATTATGTATAAATGCTACATCATGAACATCATCTTTTGATGAAAAGGTTATAAATTTTAAAACATCTGGTGATCTAGCATCAACACTAATTCCTTGGTCTGTTACTTCTGAGGGAAGTTTACTAAGCGCTAGTTGAACACGGTTATTTACATCAACTTTTGCTTGTTCCTTGTCTGTCCCAATCTTAAAATATACATTAAGAGTTAACATCCCACTTGGAGAAAGAGTTGAGCTCATATATATCATATCATCTACACCATTGATTGATTCTTCAAGTGGTGCAGCCACTGTTTTTGCCAAAGTTTCAGCATTTGCCCCTGGATAAGCTGCAGTTACTACAATTTGAGGTGGAGTGATGCTTGGATACTCTTTTATAGGAAGTAGTTTTATTGACACTAATCCAGCCATAATAATAACAAGTGATATTACAGTTGAAAAGATAGGCCTATTGATAAAAAATCTAGAAAACATTGTTTTATTCCTTATTTATTGTCTTATCAACGACAATATTTGCGCCTGGTTTTATTCTAAAAAAGTTATTAACGATGACTTTATCACCAGGTTTGATTAAACCTTTTACTATGTACTTATCTTTATATTCACTCATTGAAAAAATAGGACGAACTCCTACTTTTCCATTTTCTTCGATAAATACAATAGTTCCTTTTGCGCTTTGTAAAATTGATTTTTGAGGTATCAATATAGCACCACTTTGATATACATTTGAAAGCTTTACTCTGATAAAATCTCCAGGTAAGAGTTTTTTATCTTTGTTGTCGATTATAGCTCTTAACTTAACAGTAGAAGTACTTCTATCAATCTTTTTATCAAGATAATCAATGTTACCATTAGCAATGACTTTGTTGTTTTTTAAAATATCGATTTTAAGATTACCGTCTACCTTATAAATACTTTGTAATTTTTCAAAATCACTTTTAGGCATTGAAAAATTTGCATAAATTCTATCTATATTATAAATATCAACTAAAGGAGTTCCTGGATTTACAAAGTTTCCTACATCTATTTTTTTGATTGTTGTAATTCCGTTTATCGGTGAAGTCACATTTGTATAATCAAAATTAATTTGCGCTTTTTGGATTGTGGCTTTTGCTGCTTGCACTCCTGCTTGTGCACTTTTGTAAGCACTAAAGGCATTGTCTTTTTCTTTTTCACTAATCGAGTGCTGCTTAAAAAGTTTTTTTGCTCTTTGCCAGTCTTTTTGGGCTCTATATAAGTTTGCTTCATTCAAATCTAGATTTGCTTTAGCTTCATCTAAACTAGCTTTGTATATGTTGTCATTTATTTTAAAAAGAGTGTCTCCTTTTTTGACAACATCACCCTCTTTAAATTTCATCTCTTCTAGTGTTCCACTAACTTTTGCTACAATACTAACATAGCTTTTTGCATTTGTTTGTGCTGGATAGATTAAATTATCTATTTTTAATTTGCTAGGTGCTTTTACTTCAAAAACATCAACATGAGGTGTTGGCATTTTATTGTTTGAAGGAGCTCCTGCTGCATAAACGATGCTTCCTGATATGAGCATTGTTGCACTTAAAATTGTATTTATTAGTACTCTTTTTTTCATTTTATATAATCCTTTATGTTTTTATTTGTATAGTAATAATATGTTGCATAAGCAATTTGCAAGTCATTTAAAGCTTTTTCATACTGAGCTTTAGCACTTGTTTTAACGCTTAGTGTGTCCAAATAAGCTACATTGTCAATAACTCCTGCTTGAAATTTTTGAGATATTGTTTTAAAAGCACTATTTGCTGAGATTAAAGAGCTTTTTGCGCTTTTTATTTGAGCTTTTATAGTTTGGATTTTTGACTTTGCTAATTTTGCATTGATATTTTGCATATCTTTTTGTTGGTTTATTTGTTTTTGAAGAGCCATTTTCTCTATCATAATTGATTCTTTTTGTTTTTTGACAACATCATTATCAAATAACCTTATATTGAAACTAAGCATAAGTTGATTTTGATGGTCAGCTCCTTCATAGTGAGTTGAATCGCTTCTTCCATAATTATATATGCTAAATGTATCTTCTAATCTAACTTGAGGTTTATAAGTAGAATTTAAACTATTTGCACTAAATTCTAAGCTTTTTGCGCTCTCAATCATGGCTTTGATATCATCACTTGGTGCTATTGTTAAATCTTTTGGCTCAATTATATTGCTTGATTGTATATCTTTTATATCTTGTCCGATTTTTATACTTAGCATTTGCTTTAAAGAGAAAATTTGAAATTTCAATGCCTCTATTTGATATGAACTATTGCTAAGTTCAGCTTGTAGTTTATCTATATCATCTTTTGTAGCACTTCCAACTTCATAAAATTTTTTTACTCTTTGAAGTTCTGCATTTAGTTGGTTTTTTTTGTTTTTTAGTGCTTCTAAATTCTCTTTAGCACTTAATATGTTGAAATAGTCATTGATAATATCTAGTTGTAAGCTTTTTTGGTATGCCAATTTATCATATTTTGCAGAGTTTAGTAATGCCTTGTTTTTTTCTATATCATTTTTTTTCTTTCCACCATCATACAAATCAACTCCAACCTTAGCATAGCCACTATATATATCTCCAGCTACACTTGGTGTCTTTACATTTGAGCTTTGAAAATATCCTCCTGCATCTACTGTTGGATAGTAGGCATTTTGTGATGATTCAAGCTGTTTTAATTTTGCATTTTGGCTTAACTCTTTTGATTGAATCATTTTATTATTAGTTAGTGCAATATCTAGTAATGATTTTAAATCATTTGCTTGTAAGGCAACACAAATTGCCAAAAATAATAATTTTTTCATTTATTTAATCCTTTATAATATTTTTTAATTTTACCCATTACTCTAAGAGCAACTTTGTAATCATCTTTTCCTATGATGTTTTTTAAATCTTCAATTTGTTTTTGAAAAATCGGGTTTAATTGTTTTGCCATTTCTTCAGTCTCTTTTGTTAGATAAATTTTGTAAATTCTTCTATCTTCATCAGAGTTTTTTCTAACAACAAAACCTTTTTTTTCTAGCGAATCAATCATCCTTGTTATAGTAGTTTTGTCTTTATGTACCAATTCAGCTAGCTTTGTTTGAGTAAGCCCAGGCATTTCATATACAAATTTCAATAAAAGACCTTGTTCACTACTGATATTTAGTGGTTTGATATATTTGTTGTGTTCATTATCCATTATGTTTTTAGTTAATTTTATCTCTAAAATAATGTTTTCAATAAGATCTTGCATGCAATCCTCCTTTCTTTATTGATATGCCAATAGTTGTATATGCAACTATTGGCTATGAAACTATATTTAATTAATCCTTAGATATACATAAAAAATAATACTAAAATTCAAATAGAAGATTTTTGTGGAATAGGGCTAAAACATATGCCCCATTTGCTCTTTTTTGGTTTTTAAGTAATTTTCATTGTATTTGTTTGATTCAATGACTATGGGGAGTCTTTCTACTATTTCTACATTTTGTAGTGATTCTATTTTATTTGGATTATTTGTTAGCAGTTTGATTTTATTGATTTTAAAATGAGCTAGTATAAACTCAACTACTTCGTAACTTCTCTCATCGGTTTTAAATCCCAGTTGGTGGTTTGCTTGAACTGTATCTAAGCCTTTGTCTTGAAGAGCATAAGCATTTGTTTTATTTAAAAGACCTATATTTCTTCCTTCTTGGCGAAGGTATATTACCATGCCACCATTTTTTTCTATCTTTTTTAATGCAAAAGCAAGTTGGTCTCCACAATCACACTTTAAGCTTCCAATAGCATCGCCTGTTAGACATTCGCTATGAACTCTTACTATTGGGATTTCGCCAAGAGGCTCTTTAAATATAACTAAGTGTTCTTTAATGCCTTCAGCAAAAGTTTGTATTTTAAAATTTCCAAATTTAGATGGAAGGTTTGCTATGTTTGAAATATTGATTCTCATTTTATTGATCCTTTTATCTTGTTATTTTACATGTAAATCCTTGCAAATTGGACTTAGAGAAAAATTTTATAATCTTTATGGTAAAATAACTACTTTTAAAAATAGGATTATACCCATAAAAGGACAAAAATATGTTTAAACGCTTTAGAAGATTAAGAATTAATAAAAATTTAAGAGACTTAGTAAGAGAAACATCTCTACATGTAGAGGATTTTATATATCCATTGTTTGTTAAAAGCGGTGAGGGTATAAAAAAAGAGATAAGCTCAATGCCAGGAGTTTATCAAATGAGTATAGATGAAATCTTAAAAGAGTGCGAAGTTTTACAAAAGTTGGGTATAAATTCTATTATACTTTTTGGAATTCCAGCTATTAAAGATAGTATCGGAAGTGATGCACTTTGTGAACATGGTATCATTGCAAGTGCTATTAGGGCTATAAAAGAGAAATTTCCAGATATGTTTGTAGTAAGTGATTTGTGTTTTTGTGAGTTTACTGACCATGGACATTGTGGTATTTTAGATTTAGAGCATGAAACAGTTGATAATGATGCAACTCTAGAGATTTTAGCAAAACAGGCTTTGATTCATGCAAAGGCCGGTGTTGATATGATTGCGCCTAGTGGTATGATGGATGGTACTATTGAGATTTTAAGAGAAGCGCTTGATAATGAAGGATTTATTAATCTTCCGATTATGAGTTATTCTACTAAGTTTGCAAGTGCTTATTATGGGCCATTTCGTGATGTAGCTGAATCTGCTCCTAGTTTTGGAGATAGAAGAAGCTATCAAATGGACCCTGCAAATAGAAGAGAAGCAATTAGTGAGAGTGTTGAAGATGAAGTTCAAGGCGCAGATATACTTATGGTAAAACCAGCGCTTGCATATCTTGATATCATAAGAGAAGTAAAAGACAATACAAGCTTACCACTTGCAGTTTATAATGTAAGTGGAGAATATGCTATGCTAAAAGCTGCTGCTAAGGCTGGTGTAATTGACTATGAAAGAGTTATGATGGAAACTATGCTTGGTTTTAAAAGAGCAGGAGCTGATATCATCATAAGCTATCATGCAAAAGAAGTAGCAGAGATTTTAAGGGGGACAGCAAAATGAAATGTATTCTAGGCGACAGCCTAAGCTTCAGTGAGAGGAATTTAACTTGGGCTTTGCTCAAGTTAAAGGAGACAGTCAAATGAAACATTTCCTTTCGATATACGACCACTCAAAAGAAGATTTACTAGAGATTTTTGATTTAGCAATTAAAATAAAAAAAGAGGCAAAAAAGAGAAACTATATCCCTTACCTTCAAAATCAAACTCTTGGAATGCTTTTTGAAAAGAGTAGTACAAGAACTAGAATAAGCTTTGAAGTAGGTATCCATCAACTTGGAGGACAAGGACTTTTCCTATCTTCGAATGATTTGCAATTAGGAAGAGGTGAGCCTATGAAAGATAGTGCTAGGGTGATGGGTAGAATGATAGATATGATTATGATTAGAACTTATGACCAAAAAGTTTTAGATGAATTTGCCAAGTACTCTGGAGTTCCTGTTATCAATGGCCTTACAGATAAGTATCACCCAGTTCAGCTAATGGCAGATTATTTAACTATGATAGAATATAACAAAACCAATAATCCAGTTGTTGCTTATGTTGGAGATGGAAACAATATGACTCACTCTTGGATGATGTTAGCAGGTAAGCTTGGTTTTGAGCTAAGAATTGCAACTCCAAAGGGAAGAGAGCCTTGGCAAGAGATAATTGATGATGCAAAAGAGCTTGCTAGTATCAGCGGAGCAAAGATTACTTATATGAATGATCCAAGAGAAGCTGTAAGTGGAGCAGATGTTGTAACAACTGATACTTGGATTTCCATGGGACAAGAAGCTGAAAAAGAGCAAAAAGTAAAAGAGTTTGCAGGATATATGGTTGATATGGATATGATGAAACTTGCAAAAGATGATGCTATATTTTTACATTGTTTACCAGCTTATAGAGGCTATGAAGTTAGTGATGAGGTTTTAGAGCATTATTCTAAAATCGTATTTGATGAAGCAGAAAACAGACTTCATGCACAAAAGGCTGTAATGGTTTGGTTAGATTCATGGAGGCAAAAAGATGGCTAACGATATTTCTGTTTATAAAATGATTAATGACCTATCAAAAGATTTGGGATTTGATGATGAAAAAACAGTTATAGAAGTTAAAAGTACAGATAATCAAGATATAAAGCAACTTAGTTTAAAAAGTGGAAGTTGGGATAGTGAGGAGCCATGGTTTGTTGTTGATGAAAATCAAAAACTTCATACTATGATTTCACTAAAATCTATCAATCAGATTATACAAAATTATAAAGAAACTATGGAAGAAAACTTCCAATTAAAACTTGAAAAAGCTATTTGGAAGAGTATTCCAATTGATTTTCAAGATGTGTGGGTAGTTGCTATGGATGAGATTAAAAAGATGGCAACTTCTCAAAATAAAGAGACAAGAAATCTAAATGTAGATTTAGAAGCCTTAATAAAAAAAATAAAAACAAAACACCCAAATCTATTTTTAGATTTAAAAGATTTGAATGTTTTAGGAATGTAGGAAAAAAATGATAAATTTCGAACAATTTTCAAAGTACTCAAAACCAGGTCCTAGATATACTAGTTATCCAACAGCACCAGAATTTAATGAAGAATTTAATGAGCAAACATATATCGATATATTAGAAAATCAAGATAAAAATAGAAAGTTGTCTTTATATTTTCACTTGCCATTTTGTAGAAGTGCTTGTTATTTTTGTGGGTGTAATGTAGTTTTTACTTCTAAAGAGGATAAAAAAGAGAGATATATAGGCTATTTAGAAAAAGAATTAAACATACTATCAAAACATCTTGACAAAAAAAGAGAAGTTTTGCAAATGCATTTTGGTGGAGGAACTCCAACTTTTTTTAGCGCCGAGCAATTAGAAAGAATCATAAAACTAATAAAAAAACATTTTCCAAATTTTAGTAGTGATGCTGAGGTTAGCTGTGAGATTGATCCGAGATTTTTAACACAAGAACAAGTTGATGTTTTAGTTCAAGGTGGATTTAATAGAGTTAGTTTTGGTGTTCAAGATTTTAATGAAAAAGTTCAAACTGCAATTCACAGAATTCAGCCATTTGAAGTAACTAAAAATGCTGTTGATATGGCAAGAATTGCTGGAATAAATTCAGTTAATATGGACTTGATTTATGGACTTCCTTATCAAAGTTTAGATACATTTAAAAAGACTTTAGAATTAGCGCTTAAATTAGACACTGATAGATTTGCTGTGTTTAATTATGCTCATGTTCCATGGATGAAAAAAACCATGAGAAAGATAGATGAAACTACGCTTCCAAATCCAAGTGAAAAACTAGAAATTTTAAAATATACCATAGATTATCTAACAAGCAATGGCTTAAAAATGGTTGGAATGGATCATTTTGCAAAGCCTGAAGATGAGCTGTTTTTAGCGATAGAAAAGGGCGAACTTCATAGAAATTTCCAAGGCTATACCACAAAAGGTGGGGCTGATTTGATTGGAGTCGGGCTTACAAGTATTGGTGAGGGAGTTTATCATTATGTTCAAAATGTTAAGGATATGAAAGAGTATGAGGCTCTTTTGGACAGTGGTCATTTGCCTGTTCATAGGGGTTTAAAATTAAATGATGATGATGTGCTTAGAAAAGCAGTTATTATGGAAATGATGAGTAATTTTAAGTTAGATATTACAAGAATTGAAAGAGAGTTTGGAATTGATTTTAAAGAATATTTTGATGACGCTCTTGAGAAGCTAAAAGTTTTTGAAGAAGAGGGACTTGTTAGAGTTAGTAATGAAAAGATTGAAGTTAGTCAAACAGGAACGCTTCTGATAAGAAATATAGTGATGCCTTTTGATGCGTATTTGCAAAAAATACCAGAAGATAAACGAAGATTTAGTAAGACTGTATAGATGAAATATATAACTTTTAGTCGCGAAGAATTTTTATTGGACTTGTTCAATAAAAAGGGGACAGTGTAAATGTTAGCAACTTTTGATTTTTCAAAAACAAGTGATTCTTGTATAAAATGTGGTAAGTGTATTCCTACATGTACAATACATCAAGTAAACTCTGATGAGGTTACAAGTCCAAGAGGTTTTTTAGAGCTTTTAGGAGCTTATCAAAAAGGAAATTTAGAGCTTGATAAAAATGCTAAAGATATATTTGAGAGTTGTTTTTTGTGTACTAACTGCGTAGATGTTTGCCCAAATGATTTGCCAGTTGATATGCTGATTGAGCAAGCTAGAAATGATATAAGAAAAAAATATGGCCTTGCTTGGTATAAAAGACTTTCATTTTTTCTTTTAAGAAATCGTAAAATTATGGATATTGTTGCTAAGTTTGGATTTGTTTTTCAAACTTGTGCATTTAAAAAAGATGACAAACGAAAATCTATGTTTTTAAGAAATTTTCCACTTATAAGATATGATAGGTTATTGCCAAGTATGGCAAAAAAAAGTTTTTTAAACTCTTATCCTGATGTAATCAAAAATGGTAGTAAAGGAAAAGTAGGGATATTTATAGGTTGTCTTGGAAACTACATGTACACAGATATTGGAAAATCACTTTTAAAAATTTTAGAAGTTTTACAAATCGATGCATACTTAATCAAGCAACAAAAGTGTTGTGGTGCACCATCTTATTTTACGGGTGATTTTGATAGCGTTGATTCCTTAGCCAAATTTAATATTGAGTATATTGAGGGTTTTGTAGATGAGCTAGATGCCATTATCATACCAGAAGCTACTTGTAGTGCTATGATAAAAGTAGATTATGCTCACTTTTTTCATGACCAGCTAGAATGGAAAAAAAGAGCTGAAGCTATAGCACCTCATATATACATGGCAACTGAGTATTTAGAAAAAAAGACAAACCTAAAAGAGATTTTAGCAAAAAAAGGTAAGCTTAATTCTACTGTAACTTACCATGACCCTTGTCACGCTAGAAAGATGCAAGGTATTTACAAAGAGCCTAGAGATTTGATTTCTCAAAACTATGTAATGAAAGAGATGAGTGATCCTAACAAGTGTTGTGGCTTTGGTGGAGTTACAATGCAAATTGAAAAATATGATTTTTCTGTAGCAGCAGGAATTCCAAAAGCTGATATGATTAAAAAAACGAAGGCTGAAGTAGTAAGTGCTGAGTGTAGTGCTTGTAGAGTGCAGATTGGAAACTCTTTACACTTAGCAAAAGCTGATACAATTTTTAAAAATCCTATAGAGTTAATTGCCGAAGCTTTAGAATGATACTAAAGTTGCATTTTTATTTAACTTTTCATGATAAAATTTGGCTAAAAAAGTAGGAGTTTGATATATGGCAATACTAATGCTTATTGTTATGAACCTAGCTGTAATGGCTTCTTTGTATTTAGTTTTATTTGTACTTGAGAATTTTTTTGGCATTTATATTGATCCAAATAGTGTAAATGGACTTTTTGTATTTGCTTTAATATTTGGTTTTGGTGGAAGTTTTATATCATTATTGCTTTCAAAACAAATGGCTATACGAGGTATGGGAGTTAGAATTATTGATACTCCTAGAAGTGATTTTGAAGTTTGGCTTTTGCAAACTGTAGAAAAATTATCTTATGAAGCTGGTTTTGATATGCCTGAAGTTGGAATTTTTGATGCCGCACCTAATGCTTTTGCAACTGGTTGGGATAAAAACAATGCTTTAGTAGCTGTAAGTACTGGTTTGATTGATATTATGAATAAAGAAGAAATTGAAGGAGTACTTGCTCACGAAATAAGTCATATTAAAAATGGTGACATGGTAACTATGACCTTGATGCAGGGTGTTTTAAATACTTTTGTAATTTTCTTTTCTAGATTGCTAGCAAATATGTTCTCAAGAGATCGTGAAGGAAATACAAACATCATGACTTATTATGCAATAAGCTTTGCTTTGGAGATGGTATTTTCACTCTTTGCAACTGCGATTTTGATGTGGTTTAGTAGATACAGAGAATACAAAGCAGATGAAGGAGCAGTTTCTTTGAGTGGAGTAAATGGAATCTATTATGCTTTAGCAAAACTAGGTAAAATTCCAGCAGAACAGTTAAGCTTACCAAATGATATGAAAGCTTTTGGAATAATTGGATTTTTAGAGACATTTTTTGCTTCACACCCTCCAATAGAAAAAAGACTTCTTCACATAGAAGAGTTAGCAAGAGGAAATTAAATTTTGGATTTTTGGAATCACATATACTCTCATTTTAATCCCATAGCCTTTGATTTAGGATTTATATCTGTTCATTGGTATGGGATTATGTATGTTTTAGCACTACTTACTGCGCTTGGTGCAGCTAAGTGGTTTGTTAAAAAAGATAAATTACCAATCAAAGATAAATTGTTGGATGATTATTTTATTTGGATTGAAATTGGTGTAATTTTAGGTGCTAGGATAGGATATATCCTTTTTTATGACACGCATACCTACTACTACTTAACACACCCTTGGCAAATGTTTAATCCATTTTTGGATGGAACTTTTGTAGGAATTCGTGGTATGAGCTACCATGGAGCAATTGTTGGATTTTTACTTTCTACTATACTTTTTAGTTATCGTCACAAAAAAGTTGACATATGGGGATTGTTAGATCTTGTAGCATTAAGTGTTCCGATTGGTTATATTTTTGGACGTATTGGAAATTTTTTAAATCAAGAATTGGTAGGAAGAATTACAGAAGTTAGCTGGGGAATTTATGTAGATGGAGTTTTAAGACATCCTTCTCAATTATACGAAGCATTCCTTGAAGGATTAGTTGTTTTTATTATCCTTTATATATATAGAAATAAAAAAAGATTTTCAGGAGAGTTAATTTCTCTTTATGGAGGATTATATTCCTTAGCTAGATTTATCGCTGAATTTTTTAGAGAGCCTGATTTTCAAGTAGGCTTTGTATATGGTGGCTGGATGACAAAGGGACAAGCTCTTTCACTAGTAATGATATTGATTTCTATCATTTTATATGTTTATTTGTATAAGATACATAAAAATAAATCAGTGAAATAAATTTAATACAAAATTTTAAATATTTTTTTTGTTTTAGTCCAATGTTTGTCACTTTAGAACTGCTATAATTCTTAAACTTTTTTTTTGATCTATGTATAGTTTTTACATAACTTAAATTTAATATTAAAAGTAGTATGATTTCTGAAACAACCATAGTTTAAAGCCGATTACAGCTAAATAGGTACCATTTAGCTGTAATCTGTCTAAGCTTTGGCAAACCACAAAAAGGATGCAAAAGTGAGTGACCTGATAGAAGGTTTTTTAGGTAAGTCTGTGGAGGGCAAAAAAAGTAGAGTTCCAGCTCGTCTTGATTTTGTCCAAAGTGCGACAGGTCTTTTTATGGCCTTGTTTATGTGGGGGCATATGATCTTTGTTTCAAGTATCTTGGTAAGCAAAGATTTTATGAATACAGTAACTGAATTTTTTGAAGGAAAGATGTTCTTAAGTGAGCCAAATCCTGTTTTAGTTTCTGTGGTAGTTGCGATTGTGTTCGCCATATTTATTATTCATGCTGGTCTTGGAATGAGAAAACTTCCTATAAACTTCAGACAATGGCAAGCTTATAGAACTCATATGAAGATGATGAAGCATGATGAAACCAATATGTGGTTTATTCAAGCATTTACTGGATTTGCAATGTTCTTTTTGGGCTCTGCTCATTTGTATTTTATGTTGACTAATCCAGGCTCTATAGGTGTTGATGGAGTTGGTGATTCAGAATTAAGAATGCTTTATCAATGGCCATTTTATTTAACATTATTATTAGCAGTTGAGTTCCATGGTGGAATTGGATTGTATCGTCTTTGTGTTAAATGGGGATGGTTTGAAGGAAATAATGCTAAAGAAACAAGAGCAAAACTTAAAAAGGTTAAATGGGCAATTACAGTCTTTTTATTGGTACTTGGTCTATTAACTATGGCTGCTTATATTAAATATGGTTTTGAAAAATCAAGTAGCGTTATGGGAGTGTCACACTCTGTGGTTATCACTAAAAATATCGATATGAAGGTTGCGTAATGAATATTAAATATTGTGATGCATTAGTAATAGGTGGAGGGCTAGCTGGCCTTAGAGCGGCTGTTGCTGCACAATCAAGAGGATTAAGTACTACAGTTTTAAGTTTGGTTCCGGTTAAACGTTCTCACTCTGCTGCGGCTCAAGGTGGTATGCAAGCAAGTCTTGGTAACTCTAAAATGAGTAGAGGTGACAATGAAGATGTACACTTTGCAGATACTGTAAAAGGAAGTGACTGGGGATGTGATCAAGAAGTAGCAAGAATGTTTGTTACAACTGCTCCAAAAGCTATTAGAGAATTGGCTGGTTGGGGTGTGCCTTGGACTAGAATTAAAAAAGGTCCTAGAGAAGCAGTTATAAATGCAGAAAGAACTACAATCGTAGAAGATGATGAAGTTCATGGTTATATCCACTCAAGAGACTTTGGTGGAACTAAAAAATGGAGAACTTGTTATACATCAGATGCAACAGGTCATACGATGCTTTTTGGTGTTGCAAATGAAGCTTTAAAACATAATGTAAATATTGAAGATAGAAAAGAAGCAATTGCTTTGATTCATGAAAATAATCGTTGTTATGGTGCAATTGTTAGAGACTTAGTAACTGGAGAAATTAGTGCTTACTTAGCAAAAGGTACACTAATAGCAACAGGTGGTTATGGAAGAATTTACAAACAAACTACAAATGCTGTAATTTGTGAGGGAACAGGTGCAGCAATTGCTCTTGAAACTGGCATTGCAAAACTTGGAAATATGGAAGCTGTTCAATTTCACCCAACTCCAATAGTTCCTTCAGGAATTCTTTTAACTGAAGGTTGTAGAGGAGATGGTGGAATCTTAAGAGATGTAGATGGTTATAGATTTATGCCAGATTATGAGCCAGAGAAAAAAGAACTAGCTTCTCGTGACGTTGTTTCAAGAAGAATGTTAGAGCATATTAGAAATGGGAAAGGTGTACCTTCTCCATATGGACATCACTTATGGCTAGATATTTCAATCTTAGGTCGTGAACACATCGAGAGAAACTTAAGAGATGTTCAAGAAATTTGTATGATATTTAACGGAATTGATCCAGCTGATGAAGGTCCAAAAGGTTGGGCTCCAGTTCTTCCGATGCAACACTACTCAATGGGTGGTATTAGAACTAAACCAACAGGAGAGTCTCCAACATTGAAAGGATTGTTCAGTTGTGGTGAGGCAGCTTGTTGGGATATGCACGGATTTAACAGACTTGGTGGTAACTCAGTAAGTGAAACAGTTGTTGCTGGTATGATTGTTGGTGATTACTTTGCGCAATTCTGTGAAGCTAATGATATAGATATTAGTACTAAAACTGTTCATGACAAACTAGAGCAAGAAACTAATTTCATAAAAGGTCTTTTAGAAAAAGATGGAAAATACGATGTATTTGAAATCAAAAACCGCATGAAAGAAATTATGTGGGATAAAGTAGCTATATTTAGAGATGAAAAAGGTTTAACTGAAGCTGTAAATGAACTCGAAGAATTGTATAAAGAATCAACAAATGTTAAAGTAAAATCTAAAACTATGGCGGCTAATCCAGAATTAGAAGAAGCATATAGAGTTCCTAAGATGCTTAAACTTGCTTTATGTGTGGCTTCAGGCGCGCTACAAAGAAAAGAGAGTAGAGGGGCTCACTATAGAGAAGATTATCTTAAACGTGATGATAAGAACTGGTTAAAGAGAACTCTTACTTCATGGAAAGAGGGTGATACACTTCCAACTATAGAGTATGAAGAATTAGATATTATGAAAATGGAAATGCCTCCAGCATTCCGTGGATACGGTGCAAAAGGTATGTTGATTGAAAATGAATTAAGTGCTAAGCGTCAAGAAGAAGTTGATAGAATTAGAGAAGAAATGGAAGCTCAAGGTAAAGATAGATACGAGATTCAAGAAGCACTTATGCCATTTGAGTTGCAACCATATTATAAAGCAAAAAATGAGAGATTTGGAGATTCAAAATGAGTAGAACTATAACTATAAGAGCATTAAAATATAATCCAAACTCAAAAGTTTCTAAGCCACATATTGCAGAGTATAAACTAGAAGAAACTGATGGTATGACTCTTTTTATTGCTCTAACTAAGATTAGAGAAACATTAGATGCTGACTTGTCTTTTGACTTTGTATGTCGTGCGGGAATTTGCGGAAGTTGTGGTATGATGGTAAACGGTAAGCCTCAACTTGCATGTAGAACATTGACAAAAGATTATCCTGATGGTGTTATTGAGCTTTTCCCAATGCCAGCATTTAAACTTATAAAAGACCTTTCAGTTGATACTGGTAACTGGATGAATGACATGAGTAAAAGAGTTGAGAGTTGGATTCACTCAAACGAGGAAGTAGATATCACTAAACTTGAAAAGCCAGTTGATCCTGATGTTGCAGATGAGACATTTGAGCTTGATAGATGTATTGAGTGTGGTATTTGTGTTGCAGCTTGTGGAACAAAACTAATGCGCCCTAACTTTGTTGGTGCAGTTGGACTAAATAGAGTTGCAAGATTCCATGTAGACCCACATGATGAAAGAACTGACGAAGACTTTTATGAGTTAGTTGGTGATGATGATGGAATTTTTGGATGTATGAGTCTTCTAGCTTGTGAAGATAATTGTCCAAAACACTTACCTCTACAAAGTAAAATAGCTTATATGAGAAGAAAGCTAGTAGCTTTACGTTAAACTTTTTTGAGGATGACATTTTAGTGTCATCCTCATACCTTTTTTAAATCTTTTTTCTGTATACTTTCATATATAAATTTTCAATTAAAGGAGATGATATGTGTGTAAGTAGAATACAAAGATTAATGACAGCTTTTGTCTTATGTATAGTTTTGTACTTTTTTTATGTATCTGATTTAGAAAATGCAAAACAAATTGCACTTTATTTACAGGTTTTTGTTATATTTATGCTAAGCCTTTGGGCATTTACTAATTTTTGTCCATCAATTTGGTTATTAAAAAAAATCTTTCCTCCTTGTAAATGGGAAGAATGATATAGGATATAAATGTATATTATAAATGATTTTTTTCTTTTAATTTGGCAAGAGGGTTCTAAATGTAGATTTTCTAGTTATGGAGATATTAAAAACTATTTAGGAATTGTTTTAGAAAAAAATTTTGAGTTATTTTGTGATTATGTCGCAATACTTTTAATAGTATCAAATGAAAATATAAATAGCTTAAAAGATATAAAAGAGGCAAGAGATGCTTTAAATTATCTTAGTGGGCTTAATGAATGGGATAAAAAAAGGATACAATTTACTCAAAAAGAGGTATTGTTTTTTTTAACTCAAGTAGGAAATGTAAAACTCAATAAAGCCATTGAAAAAAGGTTTGACAAACTTAGAAAAGAATCTATAATTGGATATGAAAAAACTAGAAAACTAATAAGCCTACTTGCCCTAATCAAAGAGAAGAAAAATCAAATAAAACCTTTACATGTAGAAAAAGCGAAAGAGGGTGAAAATTTTTATGAGAGTTCTATAAATCTAATTTGTAGTTCAATTGCAAATTTAAAAAAAGCTATAGAAGATACAAATAGTTTAAGTAGACTAGAAGTAATCCCACAAAAACTAAAAGAACAAAAATTTTCTATTGGTGTCACTGGAGTTATGAATGCTGGAAAATCTACTATGCTTAACGCTCTTTTGGGAAAAGAGATTTTAGGTACTTCAGTAATCCCAGAAACTGCAAATCTTACAGTTATTAAATATGCTAAAGAGCCAAGTGCAGTTGTTAATTTTTGGAAGCAAAATGAGTGGAAAAAGATAGAAGAATCTGCAAGCTATTTGGAAAATTTAAAGCCGTTTGTAGATGAAACAAAAAAGATTTTTTTTAAAAATTTAGGTGAGTTTATAACACAAGATGGATTAAGTAAAAAAATAGATATAAATGAGCTTCCTTCTTATACTTCAGCAGAACATTCAGATAAAAAATGTAATCTTGTAAAAAGTGTTGAGCTTTATACTGATTTGAAATTTGTAGAAAATGGTGTTGAGATAGTCGATACTCCTGGTCTTGATGATCCTGTTATACAAAGAGAAGAAATAACCAAAAACTACCTTTTAGAATGTGATTTGATGATTCATCTTATGAATGTAAACCAAAGTGCAACACAAAAAGATGTAGAATTTATCATAGATTCATTGTTATATCAAAATGTTGCAAGATTATTAATAGTAATTACAAGAATTGATACAGTAAGTAGCGAAGAACTCAATGAAGTTATTGAATATACAAAAAATAGTATCAAAAATAAACTAATTTCACTAAATAAAGAAAATAGCTTTGATGCGATTTTAAATAAAATTGATTTTATACCAATAGCTGGGTATATGGCTCTTCTTCATAGAATAGGAAGAAAAGATGAAGCTTTAAAAGCTGGGTATGATTTACAAAGTAGTGGTATTTTAAAAGTTGAAAATTATTTAGAAGAAGTACTTTTTGGAAAAGACTCTCAAAAAGCCAAAGTTATCATAGATGCTAATAAAAAAGAGATAATAAACATCATAAAATTTAATAAAACTTCATTTTTAAATGAGAAAGAATTACTCTCAAAAAGTTCTAGTGAAATTGCCAATGAATACAAAAAATATCAATCAGAAATTTCTGGGATTAAGGATAAATTAGAAAAACTTAATTCTTTGATAGATGAAGAAACAAATGAGTTAAAGGGGTATTTTAGTACATTAAAAAGATTTGCACAATCTAAGATAAATTCTTTAAAAGATATAGCCAAAAGAAGAGTTTGTGATGATTTTTCGTATGAAGTTAGAAAAAATAAAACAAAGCCTAAAGAAGAAAGAATCGCTTATATCATCGAAACAGCTTTAAAGGATGGCTTTATAGACTTAACTCGTGATTATAGATATCAATTTAGTAAAAAGATAGAAGAATCTTTTGAAAAAATCTCTAGAGAATTTGAAGAATTTAGCCAAATTGATAAAAATAGTATGACAGATTCAAAAGAATTTTTTAATAAACATTTTTCAGATATAAATTTTACTAATTCTAATGTATTGCTTATACAAAAGGTAAATACAGCTATAAGAACTGCAAGTAAAAAAGACATTGATAGTTTATGTGAAAAAGTTGATGTATATTTTGAAGAAGCTATGAAAAATATTTATGAAGAATTTAATAAAAAAGTTGAACATATCAATGATGATTTAGTGTTAGAGTTTACTAAAAGTGCAAAGCTTCCAATGCAAAATATGCAAGAGAGTATGCAAAAGCAAGAAGAGATTTTAAATCTTGCTAAGCAAAGAATAGAAGATAAATCTTTTGATACATCAAAAAGGGTTAGTGAGTGTGAACAAAAATTAAAACTTCTTGATATAGTTTTAAAAGATTTAGAGGATTTATAATGAGTGTGTTAGATAGTTTTATAAAAAATTATAATGATAAATTTGTAGAAAAAAAACCAGATTTTGATGAATCTTTAGTTGGTATTGTAAATAAAACAAAATTCACGCTCTTAGATGAAAAAATGTCTGCTTCAAAAGAGCTAAAAGATAGACTAAACTCTCTTGTAATAAGAGCAAAAGAGCCTATGAGAGTGGCTATCACTGGGCAATTTTCAAGTGGAAAATCTACATTTTTAAATGCACTATTATCAAAAAACATACTTCCAACGGGAATAACTCCTGTAACTTCTAAGGTAAATTATATTCGCTTTGGTGATGAACTTAAGATTAAAATAAACTACAATGATGGAAGAGAAGAGTTTCAAAGTGTTGAAAACATAGCAAAATTTACTGACCAAAGAGGAGTAGTTGAAGAGATTGAGTTTTTAACTCTTTATGTTCCATTAGAGCTTTTAAAAACTGTTGAGTTTGTAGATACTCCAGGTCTAAACTCACAATCAGCAAGTGATACGACTACCACTCAAAAGGTTTTAAAAGAGGTTGATGGAATTATTTGGCTTAGTCTTATAGACAATGCTGGAAAACACAGTGAGGCAAAAGTTTTAGAAGAGTACTTAGATAAGTACCAAAACAAATCTTTATGTGTTTTAAATCAAAAAGACAAATTCACAAATGAACAGATAGAAAGAACAACTTCATATGTAAAAAAGGCTTTTGCTCAATTTTTTAGTGAAGTTATACCAATTTCAGCGAAACAAGCTTTAGAATCAAGAAGTCACGATAAAAATCTGATGATTGAAGAGAGTTTAGAAGAGTTTTTACAAAATCTCAGAAAAAATATAAAAAATGGCTCTTTGGAAGATATCAATAGGGCTTATAAAGAGTATCAAAAAAAAGTAGAAGATATAAGTAAAGCAGATTTAAATGAAAATATTAAACTTTTAAAAGAATCAAATATTCAAGCTGTTTTAGATTTTATAGAAAATGAGATAAAACCACTTGAAAATAGTTCAAAAGATTTTGCTATTAAAAATGAGATTAAAAATATTTGTTCAACTTTGATTGAACAACATAATCTTTTTATAAAAATTTATGATGAATTAGCAGAAGAATTAAGAGAATTTGAAAGAGAAGCTGATGAAAAATTAGCAGATTTAAAGATTAGATTTACTAAAAAATTGAAAAATGCATATGCAAAAATTGAAGAGATTATAGATACTATTGCAAATGATATATTTAATCACGTTGTTGATTCAAAAAAGGTTAGATACAAAGCTGTAAAGACTGGGCTATTAAAAAGTAAAACTTTATATGAAGCAATTGAGTATAAAGTTCCTAAAATTGATTCTGATTTAGTGTACAAAAATCTTTTTTACGATGATGATGTTGTAGGAAAAATGTTTAAAAAGTATGTAAAGGAGTTAAAAGCCATTCAAGATGAAGTAAATGAAAATAATGCCTTAGTATATGAAATGCTAAAAAAACGCGTAAGAAAATGGCAAAATCCTTATGAGTTTATAAGAAAATCAAAAGAAATTCACTCAGATATTGAATTTGCAAACATAAGAAAATTTGCATCAAAAGCATATGAAAATATACTTAGACCATTTAGTGATGAAATTCACGCATCCTATGCAAAAATAAGCTCGGAATTTAATCATCTAAGTAGTGCAGTTAGTTTTAACTATCAAAATGCTACAGGAGTAAGTGTGGCATTTTTAGAGCAAAAAATTGCTCAATCAATCAAATTGTATGAAGAAAACCCAACTAAGTTTTCTTTATATCAACCAAAATTAGCAGAGATTAAAGAGCGCCTTAGAATTAGTTTTCATTTGTATGAACTTCAAAATATGATGAATACAAACAATACCTTCTTGAATAAAAACTATGACAGGTTGATTGAAGAGTTTAAAAATATAAGTAAAGATAGACAAAATTTCTGTGCAAAAAGACAAGAGAGACATATAAAAACAATAGAGATTTTAAATCTACATGTAAAAGATTTGTAATTCCTTTACATGTAGTGTTCTTTTTTTAATAATTCATATAGTTTTAAGATAGAAATAAAAAGTGCAGTTATTGCTGGACCTAAAATCATACCCCAAAAACCAAAGGTAGAAAGTCCCGCGATTATTGCAAAAAATATAACTAGTTCGTTTATATTTGTAGGTACTTTTGCAAGTTTGTTTATGTATTTTATAATCATAGGCTTTATAAATGTATCGGCTATGATTGAAATTACTATGATTGAGTATGAAGCGATTATGATAGCTTCAAGAACATTTCCTCTAGCTAATTCATAAGCACAAATAGGAACCCACATCAAAGCTCCTCCAATCACTGGAATTAATGAAGCAAATCCATAGAGTATACCAAGTAAAAGCCCATCATATCCAAAAACCATACCGATGATAGCAAATAAAGCACCCTCAAATATTGCAGTAACAAGGATAGAGTAAAAAAGTACACTCATAACATTTGCAACTTCACTAAAGACTAATGAAATTTGTTTTGGATCAATTGGAGTTAAACTTTTTGCGTATTTTACTATCTCTTTTCCATATAAATTTGCAAAGAAGAAAAAAACTGTGATTAAAAACATATCTTTTAAAAATTTAGCACTGTTTTTCCCAATAAACGCAGCATATGATAGAATATTTCCTGTGATTTTATCTACATTTATATTTTGTATAAACTCATCTATATTTGGTTTTAAAAATGCAATTGAATTCGGAAGATTTATTTTAATTGATAAAATATAATTTATAATTTTTTGTATGATTGCAGTATCAAAATTTGCTGCAGTTACTCCAATAGTTGTTATTATATATACAATAGGTGCAAAAAATAGAATCGAAAGCAATGTTGTTGATAAAAAAGCAGCTAGAATATTTCTTTTTGTTATATTAAGTATCTTTAAGTTTATATTGTAAGTTGCAATTGCAAGAAGTGATGCAATTGTGATGGTTAGTAAAAATGGCTCATACAGTTTTAAAACCCAGTACAAAACAATTACAAAAACTATTCCAAAAAAAAGCTTGTTATTATTCATCAAAAAGTCCTTTATTTGGTTTGCTTAATCTAAATACATCATATGATTTTGAAGTGGCGATTCTACCTCTTGCTGTTCTTTCTATGTAGCCTTTTGCTAAAAGGTATGGCTCAATTACATCTTCAATTGTACCTTCATCTTCACTCAAAGCAGCTGCAAGTGTACTAAGTCCAAGTGGTCTTCCTTTTGATTCTATCAAAATCTTGATATATCTTAAATCAAGCTCATCAAAACCTAAATCATTTACTCCTAATTCATCGAGCCCATACTTAGCTCTTTTTAATGATATACTCTCTTCATCTTCAACATCTGCATAATCTCTTATCCTTCTTAAGAGTCTTAGAGCAATCCTTGGAGTTCCTCGGCTTCTTTTTGCAATTTCTAAAGAAGCTTCTTTATCACACTCTTTTTCTAGTTTACTTCCAGCTTTTCTTATGATGGTTGCTAACTCATCTTGATTATAAAATTGCAATCTAAAATGCATACCAAATCTATCTCTAAGAGGCGAACTTATCATACCAGCTCTTGTAGTTGCGCCAATGAGAGTAAATCTAGGCAAATCAATCTTTATAGTTTGTGCTGCTGGTCCACTTCCTATGATAATATCTAAGCGAAAGTCTTCCATAGCAGGATATAAAATTTCTTCAATTGCAGGAGATAGTCTATGAATTTCATCTATAAAAAGTATATCTCCCTCTTCAAGGTTTGTTAAAATCGCAGCTAAATCTCCACTCTTTTCTATCATAGGAGCGGCAGTCATTTTTATATTTGTTTGCATATCATTTGCTATTATGTAAGCTAGAGTTGTTTTTCCAAGTCCAGGAGGTCCAAAAAATAAAATATGATCAAGCGCTTCTTCTCTTTTTTTTGAAGCCTTTATAAATACTTGCAAATTCTTTTTTATTTGACTTTGGCCTATATAATCTTCCCAAGTTTTTGGACGCAGTGAGGTTTCATACTCATTTTCAAAAGAAATTTTATCTATCTCTACTACTCTTTCCATTAGTAGGTATGTTCCTTTGCTGGAAATTTCCTAGCTTTAACATCTTGGACATATCTATCAACAGCATCTTTAACCAAAGTTGCACCATCAAGATATTTTTTAACAAATTTTGGTTGAAACTCTTCAAAAAATCCGAGCATATCACTCCAAACTAAAACTTGACCATCAGTTACATTACCTGAGCCTATACCAATAGTTGGGATATTTACAGCTTCAGTGATTCTCTTAGCAGCTTCTTCTTTTACCCCTTCAATAACCAAACAAAACGCACCAGCTTCTTCAACTGCTTTTGCATCTTCTATCAGTTTTAAAGTATCTTCTTCGCTTTTACCTCTGATTTTGTATCCACCTTCTACTCTTACAAATTGAGGCATAAGACCAATATGTCCTACAACTGCTATCGAGTTTTGAGTTAGCGCTTTTATGATATGAGCTCTTTCAACTCCACCTTCAATCTTTACTGCATGTGCAGTTGTTTCTTGATATACTCTTGAAGCATTTTTTAAAGCCATTTTTTCATCAGTGTAGGTACCAAAAGGCATATCACAAATGACAAATGTGTCTTTTGCACCTTTGCATACAGCTTTTGTGTGGTATATCATAATGTCAAGAGTTGCACTTAGTGTATCAGGTTTGCTATTAAAACTCATATTAAGACTATCACCTACTAAAATCATATCTACTTTTTTATCAAATAACGATGCAAAAAGAGCATCATAAGCAGTAATGACACTTAATGGAGTTTTGTTTTTTGAGTTTTTTATAGTTGTTATAGTTTGCATTTATTTCCTCGTATAAATCAATTGTATTTATTAAAATTAGATTTTATCTAAAAAATGGTATGATTACAATTATTCCAAAGGATTCTATATGGGTTTATTTACAGAATTAGAGATAGATTTTGATTTAGAAATTGTTGAAGACTTTGTCTCCCACTATGGAATAATGTGTGAAACTATGGAACCACTCATTATAGGACTTGGAAATAAAGATAATTATGAAAGAAATATTGGAGAACTTTTTAGGATATTTCATAACTTAAAATCAGCAGCTGGTTTTTTAAAATTAGACCCTATCATCAAATTAGCAACACTTTGTGAAGATGTAGCGGAAGAAGCAAGGATTATAGAAGGTCCTGCAAGTGAAGAGTTTATAGATTGGCTTCTTTTGGTAAGCGACCAGTTTAATAAGTACAGAGAAGACATTGAAGAAGATGCTGAGTATTTTAGTATGTTAAATCCTCTAATCATAAAAGTTCCAATACATTTACAAAGGTATGATGATAAATGAAAAAATTAGTAGCATATATAACAGCTGGATTTCCAGATAATAACTTTACTATAGATTTGGCTTTAGCATTAAAAGAAGCAGGTGTTGATTCTTTGGAACTTGGAATTCCTTTTTCAGATCCAGTTGCAGATGGACCGATTATCGAAGAAGCAAATTTAAGAGCTTTAGAAAATGGTTTCAAGATAGATGATTTACTTGATATTTCAAAAAAAGTAGCTCCAGTTATAGATACTTTATGGATGGGATATTTTAATCCATTTTACAACAAAGGATTGCCTTTTTTTACTGATAGAGCACAAGAGTATGGTGTAAGTGGATTTATAATCCCTGATTTGCCTTATGAAGAAACAAAACTATATAGACCTCTTATGGATAAAGCTAATTTATCTCTTATATCCTTTGTAGCTCCTACATGTAGTGATGCAAGGATAGAAGAAATTGTAAAAGATAGTAAAAAATTTATCTACCTTGTAGCATATGCAGGTATTACAGGAAGTGGTGCAAGTGAAAATTTGGACACTACTATTAAATCCATAAGAAGACATACAAATACCCCAGTTTATGTTGGATTTGGGGTAGATGAAAACACTGCAAAAGATAAAGCAAAAGGTGTAGATGGAGTGATTGTTGGGAGTGCATTTGTAAAGATACTATTGGATGATTCTTTAAAATACACTCAAAAACTAAGCTTGATTGCTAAAAAAGCAAAAAATATAAAAGAGATTATAAACGAGGTTTAAAAACTATTAGGAGTCTTGGAAGTAGCAACAATGCTCCAAGAAGTGCAAAAAACATAGCAATGACAGTTAATAATCCAAAATAAATTGTAGGTAAAAAGTTAGAAAGCACAAGGACACAAAAGCCTAAGATTATGGCAAAAGAGGTGTAATACATAGCATAGCCTATACTTTCGTGAGATCTTTTCATGGCATTTGTAAAATTATTATCTACTTTTAATTCTTCATAAAATCTATGTATGTAGTGGATTGTATCATCAACTCCAATTCCCATACTAATTGCAGCAATTGTTATGGTCATCATATCAAGTGGTATCTCAAACCAGCCCATAAAACCAAATATAACTCCTATACTAAGAGTATTTGTAGTAATTGCAATTAGAGCAATTTTAAATGATTTAAAAGTAATCCAAAACATCATAAAAAGTAAAATTAAAACAAATCCCAATGTAATGATTTGAGATTTAAAGAGAGATTGGAGCATATTGTTATACAAAATCATCAGATTAGTTTGTCTAAAAGTTGCAGTTTTAGGATCTATGATTTTTGCTAAATCTTTGTTTATCTCTTTTATTAGTTTGTCTCTTCTTAGCTTTGGATTTGAATCAATTATTCTAGTTGAAAATCTGATTTTATTTTTATATATGTTTATATAGGGTTCTAGTACAATTTTCCTAAACTTTTGAGGCAATTTGTTGTATATAAGAGCTAAGCTAAAACTATCTAATTCTTTATTTTTATTAAGTTTTCTTCCTATCTCAAGAAGCGTAGCAAATGATTGAACTTTGCCGATTTCATCTTTACTCTCAAGATAGTTATGAACCTTTTTTATAAGCTCAATTTTGTTTGGAGTAAACCAGTATTGGTTTTTATCTTTTGTCTCATCAAATTCATCATCAAAATCAGAAAATTCATCATCTGATGAAGAAGCTTTTGTTTGCTTTTTTTCTTCTTTAAATTCTACTACGATATCAAGGGGTGTAGTTCCTCCCAATTTTTCATCTATAACTTTCATTCCCTTGTAAATTTCAGTAGAACTTACAAAGTAGTTTATAAAACTATTTTCTACGATTAGTTTTTTAGCACCACTTACACTAAATATCGCTATGAAAATGGAAATCAAGATGATTAAATTCCCTCTTTTTTCTACCAAGTTAGCAAACACTTTAGTAGGGCTAAATTTTTCTTCTAATTTTGTATAAGGTTTTGAAATGTCAAGTTTTAAAAGTATTGTAGGAAAAAGTATAAAAGAAAGCATTAATGATATTGCGATCCCAGCACTCATCATCCAGCCAAGGTTTATAACTGGGAGGATATTTGAAAACATTAGTGAACTAAAACCGATGATGGTTGTTAGAACTGCAAAAAATGATGGAGATATTTTAGATAACACAGTTTGAAGAACTAACTCTTTTTGTGAAGCATTTGGCATAATTTGAACTAGTTCTCTATATCTAACAACAAGATGAAGTACAATTGAAAGAGTAATGATAAGCTGAAGAGAGATAAAATTTGATGATATTACCGTAACTTCCCAACCAAATAGCCCTAAAAGTCCAGAAGTTGCAACGATTGATACAAGAGAGATAAAAATCGGTATGACAACCCATCTTAATTCTCTAAATACAAACCATAAAACAAAAGCTAAAAGCAAACTAAGTGAAGTTCCAAAGATGATTAGGTCATTTTTCACAAAAGTAACCAAATCATCACTAATCATATTTACTCCACCCAAAAAGAGTTTTCCTTTGTTTTTATACTTTTCTATGATAGCTCTGGTTTTTGCGATAAATTGATGGTTTTTTTCTCTATTTAAATCTCTTAATTCTTTATATTTTGGATTTTTTTTGTCTATGATTTTTTCAGGCTTTAGATTTATGATAATTGCAGTTGTTTTAAAATCTTTACTAACTAAACTATCGCTATAAAGAGGATTTGTTAAAAACTCTTTTTTAAGTATCTCTTTTGATATATTTGAATCACTTAAAGTTGGTATTTTATCTAGCAATTCTTGAAGCTCAATGTTTGAGCTGTATAAAATAGGAACATTTAAAATTGAAGTTATACTCTGCACTTTTGAGAGTTTTAAAAGCTCATTGCTTAAATTTTTGATTGCTTTTAAAGTATCATTTGATAACAATTCATTTTTTGGGCTAAAAGCTATGATTAAAAAATCATTTGTTTTAAAATCTTTATTTGTCAATCTTGAGTAAAGTAAATCAGAATCATTTTCTAAGATGATTGTATCACTAGATGCATCAATCTCTAATTTTGTAGCAAAATATCCTAGTATTATTATAAAAACAAGTAAAAATGAAAGTACAACTTTAGGATATTTTAGTATATAATCTAAATATATTTTCTTTATCATTTAAGTTTGTCTAAAAGAGCTGTAAAAGTTGCATTTTTTAGAGTATCTGCAAATTGAACTCGATATGATTGTATGATGCTAACGCCTATAATATTTACATCATATATTTTCCAATCACCTGTTTTTTTTCTATAAAACTTATAAGTTATTTCATATTTATCTTTATTGCTTACAAGCTGGGTTATTAGCCAAAGCCTATTTTTTTTGACCTCTTTTAAATCTAGTATTTTTATTTTCTCATCTGTATAAAGATTTAATTTATCCATATATGAATGTTTTAAATGTTTTTCAAATTTTTTTGTAAATTCTTTTTTTTGCTCACTCGTTAAATTGTTCCAATTTGTTTTTCCAAGACTAAGTCTTGCCATCAAATCATAATCAAATACTTCATCTAAAAGATTAAAAATCTTATTTGCTTTTTGTTCAATTGATAAGTCTTTTTCATTTCTAAGTATGCTTGTTGCTTGGTCTATCTTACTTGTCATACTAGGTATAATTTCTTCTTTTTGAAGCGCAAAAAGAGAGCTTGTTAAAAGACATATTATTAAAATTATATTTTTCATTTTATTCCTTGATTAGTTTGTTTCTTCTTTGTTCATAAGCACTTTTAAGCAAAGGGTATAGGTCGATTGAGCTTTTCCTTATAGCTTCATACTCTTTTACATGTAAAGAGTAGTTATTGATAGTTTTTCCACCTTGAAGCAAGTAGTAGTTAAGGTCATCATCTAAATTACTTATTTCATTGTTTCGTGCGTAATTTAGTGGGCTTATAAATGTATCACCTACAATTCCAACAACATCTCTTAAATTAGAAGGACCAAGTAGTGGGAGTACTATGTGAGGACCACTTCCTACACCATAAAATCCTAAAGTTTGTCCAAAGTCTTCATTGTGAGCTTCTAGTTTTCCTTCACTTTTTGCAACATCTAACAGTCCTGCTACTCCAAAAGTAGAGTTTATCAAAAATCTTGCACTCTCTTCAAAACTATTTTTAAATTTTAACTGTAAAAGGTTATTTGCAAGTCTTATTGGAAAGAAAAGGTTTTCAAAAAAATTAGATATGCTAGTTCTAACAGGTTTTGCAACTACTTTTGCATAATTTTTAGCAATTGGCCCCATGATATTTGTGTACATGTAGTCATTAAAATCTGTCATAACTACATTATAACTTTTTAGTGGATCATACTCTTTTTGAGTATTTATAGCACCAAACTCATCGCTAAAATCATCTTCACTTACAGCAGAAAAAAGTAGCGAAAAACCAAAAACAAGAACAAGTAAAAATCGCATATAATAAAACCTTAAATGATTAGTAAACATTAAAGTGTTATTATATTGTTAGTTTTATTTAATAAAGGTTAAATAAATAATTATGGTGGAGTTGTGGGGAATCGAACCCCAGTCCAAAAGTAGCCACTTATGACGTCTACATGCTTAGATATGATTGTTTAAATTTAACTTCTACCTTGCACAACCAACAAAGCTTAGTAGAAGCGAGTCTTTAAACTTCGCTTTAGCCCAAGACATTGCTAAAGTATATCTATCATAGCTATTATACTTCCAAAATCACCCTTAGATAGAATTGAGTGTGGAAGCAGTCCTAAGTTTAGTTAAACTTACGCTACAGCGTAAGCAGGACGATAGTTACTGTTGTTAGCAGTTATTTGTTTAAGGGTTGTCTAACGCAAGACCCTTACTCGCGACATGCAGCCATAAGCTAAAAACTACTCCTGTCGAAGCCAAGTCAACCCCGTTTGTAAGTAGACAGCAATTATATCTAAAATTTCATAAATTTTATCTTTTTAAAATTTTTTCTATGTTAGAGTAAAGAAAAATTATGGAGTTGTTTTTTGAAAAATATCGTTTTTTTATTTATTACTATCTTTTTAACAGGTTGTATTAGTACAAATCAAAAAGTTGTGTATGAAGAGTACAAAGCTACTAAACAAGTAAAATATACTAAAAAAGTTGATACAAAAAAACAAGTTACAGTAAAAAAAGAGATAAAAGAGCAAAAAATTTTTATCCCCAAAAGTGGAATTATAAAAGGGGTTGTTAAGAAAATAAACTTTGATACAAAATATAGATATGAAATAAGAGGAAAAGACATATCAAATGGAAAACTACCATATGCAGTTGTGTTTAGTAACAAAAAACTTTTTTCTTTGAATGATGAAGTATATGTTATCTTTGAAAATTTAAAAATCAAAGAATTTTACATGCTAAAAAAAGCAAATAAAATAAAAAAACAAAAAATTAAAAAAGCAAAAAAAGTTTTTCGCTCAAAACAAATTGTAAAAAAAGAGCCAAAAAAAGATATTATAAAAGGCAAAAAGCATCAAATCTTAGCAGTTCCAACCAGTGAATCAATAGAGTTAGATTAGTTTTTTTAGCCTTATCGTAAAAATAGCACCATTTTTGCCATTTTTTACATTTAAAATTCCACCCATACTTTTTTCAACAATGAGTTTTGACATGTAAAGTCCTATACCTGTTCCACCACTTTCTTCTTTGGTAGTAAAGTAGGGTTCAAAAATCTTTTCGGTGGGTTCTACTTTGATTCCTCCTGCATTGTCTTTGATTTGAAGGTATAAAAAACTATCATCTACATGTAAAGAAATATCTATTAAGGCATCTTCTACTTTTTCACTGACTAGAGCATGTTTTGAATTTGTTATGATATTTAAAAGAACTTGTTCAAATTCGCTTTTATGTCCAAAAGTTTTAATCTCTTTTGGGATGTTTATATTTACTTTTATATTTTTGTTTTTTATTGTCGTACCAATTATGTTCATAACTGATTGGACTGTATCTAATATATAAAATTCTTTTTTATCTCGTTTTGGCATAAAAAATTCTCTAAAATCATCTATAGTTTTAGACATAAACTCCAATATATTCTCAGCCTCTTTAGTTTTTTGATTCATTGTAGAAGAATCTAGTTTTCCAAGATTGTATTTGAATTTTAAAGTCATTAGGATTGCTGAGAGTTCTGAGAGTGGTTGCCTCCACTGATGAGCAATATTACTTATCATTTCTCCTAGAGATATAAACTTTGATTTTTGTATAAGAAGTTGTTCTTGATCTCTACTTTTTTGGATTTCACTATGAATTCTGTTTTCAAGATTTTTATTTAATTCTTTTAATTCTTCTGTTTTTTGTTTTACTTGTAAATTGTAGCTGTTTAAGTATTTTTCTATTTGTTTGCCAAGAAAAATTGCAAATGCATTTGCTACCAAAGAAAAAAGCAAAAAAATCACAATAGCAGAAGTAACTTCGATTTGCATTGTTCTTTTTAGTTCATTTTTTCTATATTCTATTTGTGAATCTATATCATCAAGATATGCACCAGCTGCTATAACCCAGTCCCACTGTGGAAATAGTCTAAAGTAAGATACTTTTGGTCTAACATCACTAGAGCCTGGTTTTTTATACATGTAAGTAACAAATGAACTTCCTTCTTCGTTTATGTCTCTTAAAAATATTTTACGAAATTTTTTACCATTTGCATCTTCATACTCATCTGATATCAGTTTGCCTTCTAAATCAGGTCTATTGGGATTTATTAAAAGTCTAGCAAAGTTTTTACCTCCACTAAAATTTTTGATTTCGTAAACAAATATATAATTTTTTTTATCTTTTCCAAATCTAATGCTTCTAATCCAGTCTTTTAATTCTTCTTTATAAGCCTCTTCAATGCTCGCATCTTCTATATTGCTAAATTGTGCCCTTTTATATCTGATAAGATCGATTATAGCATCAACCTCTCTTTTTATTAGACTCTTTTGTGATTTTATAAAGTTTTCTCTACTTTGAGCAATCCCTCTATCTAATATGTCGTATTGTTTTTTTATGAAATAGTATCCATTAAATATCATCAGAGTTGTGATAATGATCATGGTGCTAAGAATGATAATATTTGAAATATTGTTTTCTTTGATAATTTTCAAATTTAACCTCATTTTAAAAACATTTGAATATTATACATTATTGGATGAGGATATACAAATGAATAAAAATGTGATAGAACAATTAAATAACTACAACATACTATATGCAGAAGATGATGCAGGTGTTAGAAAAAATGTCTCTGAGATGCTATCTTTGCTTTTCAAAGAAGTATACATTGCAAAAGATGGTCAAGAAGCGTATGAGCTTTTTTTAGAAAATGATGTAGATATTGTTATAACTGATATAAAAATGCCATATATTGATGGTATAGAATTAGCCAAAAAAATAAGAAAAGAAAATGAAAATGTAGCTATCATTATAGTTTCAGCATATACAGAGGTTGATTATATGCTAGAAGCCATTGATTTATCACTTATCAAATACATAGTTAAGCCTATCACAGAAACAAAGCTTCTTGAAGCCCTTGAAAAATTTTTAAATTTACAAAAAAGTAGTGGCATAACTTTTTTATGTGAAGGGTGGATCTATGACAGCTCAAAACAGGTTATTATTCATGATGATGAAATTTATGAGCTAACCAAAAGAGAATCCAAACTGCTAGAACTTTTACTATCCAAAAAATCTATTTTAACGTATGAAGAGATAGAAATGGAACTTTGGAAAAATGAGTATATGAGTCTAAACGCTCTTAGATTGCTTATGAAAAACTTTAGAAAGAAACTTCCAGAGGGATATTTAAAAAATATACAAGGAGTAGGTTACAAATTGTAACTCCTTTTAATTTTAAATGTAACTTTTTGAACAAATTACACACTTTGACATAATTTATACATACCTTTTTTTTATACTGCTAGTAGATTTAAACTAAAGGAGTTAAAATGACAAAGTTTTTAAAAGTTGCAGTAGCATCTGCATTAATGGTTTCAGCGAGTGTTGCAGCTGATTACACTATCAAGTTTTCTCACGTTGTTAGTGCAAATACACCAAAAGGTAAAGCAGCTGACTTTTTTGCAAAAAGAGTTGGTGAGTTAACTGCTGGTAAAGTAGAAGTAAAAGTTTTCCCAAGTTCTCAGCTATATACTGATAAAGCTGTAATGAAAGCTTTAAAACTAGGAAATGTTCAAATGGCAGCTCCAAGTTTTTCAAAGTTTACAAGTTTAGTTCCTCAACTTCAACTTTTTGATTTACCATTTTTATTTAGAGATGTAGACCATGTTCATGCAGTAATGGATGGCGAAGTTGGTCAAAAACTAAAAGACTTAGTAACAAAAAAAGGATTCGTTGCACTTGATTATTGGGATAATGGATTCAAACATTTATCTTCAAACAAAAAAGCACTTATTAGACCAGAAGATGCAAAAGGACAAAAATTTAGAATTATGAGTTCTAAAGTTATTGAGTCTCAATTCTTAGCAGTTGGTGCAAACCCACAAGTTTTACCGTTTTCAGAGGTTTACTCAGCACTTCAACAAGGTGTTGTTGATGCAGCAGAAAATCCACTTTCAAATTTCTATACTAAAAAGTTTTATGAAGTACAAACTGACTTAACACTTTCATCTCATGGATACTTAGGATACTTAGTTGTTATGAGTAAGAGATTTTGGAATAAATTGCCAGATGATTTAAAACCAAAAATCAAACAAGCTATGAGAGAAGCAACTGAGCTTAACAGAAAACTAGCAGCTGAGTTAGAAGCAGATTACTTAGCAAAAATCAAAGATTATGCAAATAAAACAGGAAAATTAAAAATCCATACTTTAACTCCAGAGCAAAAAGCAGCTTGGAAAAAAGCAACAAGTGTAATCTATAAAGATTTCTACAAAGTAATAGGTGAAGATTTAATCAAAAAAGCTGAAAAATAAAGCTAAAAAAGGTCTGTGATGGGGAAATTTTTTAAAATTCTAGACATAGGGGTAGCAGCCATCAATAAAAATATGTCAGTTATTGGCATAACCCTAGGCGTTCTTCTCGCCTTTGTTAATGTTGTGTTACGTTATGTGTTCAATAGTAGTTTTACTTGGGTTGGAGAATTAACTATTTACCTTTTTATGTGGGGCGCACTTTTTGGTGCGGCCTACGGGTTTAAAAAAGGTATTCATATACAAGTTACGATTCTCTTAGCAAAAATGCCACCAGCTTTAGGTAAAGCATTTTTGATTTTTTCTCATACTTTATCTTTTATCTATCTTGCTGCTATGAGTTACTTTGGCTATCAGCTAGTACTTTTAATAGCAGATTTTGGAGAGATGAGTGTGGATCTTAATATCCCTATGTGGATACCAAATCTAGTTCTTCCTATAGCCTTTGGTGCAGCTGCTTTTAGAGCAGGTGAAAAGGTTTATGAAGTATCAATTACTGATGCCGAGGATGTACTAAGAAGTAGTGAAGAAGAAATGATTCACGATTTAACTGAGTTTGAAGGAGCAGAAAAATGATTATGATGTTAACTCTTTTTGGTCTGCTCTTTGGTCTTATGTTAATAGGTGTTCCAGTAGCAGTTAGTCTTGGAACTAGTACAATGCTTACATCTTTGATGTTTACAGACATTGATCTTATGGGAGTTCCTCAAAAAGTTTTTGATGGATTGGATCACTACTCTTTGATGGCAATTCCTATGTTTATCTTAGCGGGTGCATTTTTATCAAAAGGAAGTGCTTCAACTAGGATTATTGATTTTGCAAAATCAATAGTTGGGCATTTGCCTGGAGGTTTGCCAATATCAGCGATTTTTGCAAGTATCATTTTTGCTGCAGTTTCAGGAAGCTCACCAGCTACTGTTGTTGCAATTGGCTCAATCATGTATGGAGCAATCAAAGCAGATGGTTATCCTACCAAATACGCCATAGGAACAATCGCAACAGCAGGAAGCTTAGGGATTCTTATACCTCCTTCAATCGTGTTTATTGTTTATGGTGTTACAGCAGAGCAATCAATCGGAAAACTATTTATGGCTGGAGTCATGCCTGGGTTATTGATTGGTTTTATGATGATGGCAGTAACCTACATCGGGGCAGTTAGGTTAGGTAGAAAAAGAACCAAAATGGCTCCGATAAAAGAGATAATGATAAAATTCAAAGATGCTTTTTGGGCATTGATGTTAATTGTTCTAGTTATCGGTGGAATCTATGGAGGTTTATTTACTCCAACAGAAGCAGGTGCTGCAAGTGCTGTTTATGCTTTTGTAATCTCAGTTTTTGTTTATAAAGATTTAAAATTAAGCAAGATTTATCCAATCATCCTAGAAGCAGCGATGACAAGCTCTATGATCTTTTTTATCATTGCAAATGCTATGATATTCTCTCACTTCTTAACTGATGAGAGTATACCTCAGTTCATTACGCAACTTATAGTTGATGCAAATGTAGGGCATGTTATGTTCCTAGTAATAGTAAATATACTATTATTCTTGATGGGACAGTTTATGGAGCCAAGCTCAATCGTTATGATTACAGTTCCACTGCTCCTTCCAATAGCAATGACTTTAGGAGTAGATCCAATTCACTTTGGTGTTGTAATGGTTGTAAATATGGAGCTAGGTATGATAACCCCGCCAGTGGGACTAAATCTCTTTGTGGCAAGTGGTATAACAGGCCTTAGCCTAAAAGAAGTCATCATAGCCTCACTCCCATGGAGTTTAACAATCCTATTTGGATTACTACTTATAACTTATATCCCAGAGATATCTCTGTGGCTACCAAATATGATGTTTGGTCAATAATACTTCATTCTACATGTAAAGATTTTTCTTTACATGTAGAAGTTTTAAAAGTTTACAAGATAAATTAGGACTTCTTTCAGGTTATGCCATTTAAATTGACAAACTATATATTTTTATATATAATTAAATATATATTTAATTATGGAGAAAAATATGGTTACTTATGCAAAAAATGAAATGGTTGGCATAACAGAGTTTGGAAAAAGTTTAGGTAAATACCTCGATAAAGTAACTTCTAACTCTTTATCTAAGATAGCTATTATTAGAAGAAATAAGCCAGAAGCTGTAATAATACCAATAGAAGAGTACGAAAATCTTCAAAAAGCATATGAAATTTTAGAACAAAAAGAAATCGAACAAATACTAAATAATAGAACAGATGAAGAAAAAGAAATATCACATGAAAAAATAATTTCATTAGATATTTAAGATGAAAAAAAATATAAAACTTATATATCTAAAAAAGGCTACAAAATTTTTAAGTAAAAACGCATATGTAATAGCCGAAAAAGAAGTTTTATAATAAAGAGCTAAATATTGATTTTAAACAAATGAAAGGAAATATTAGCGATATTTACAGAATAAGAAAAGGAAATGTAAGAATTCTAGTAAAGGTAGTAGATAAAGAAGTAATTATAGAAGCCATCATAGAAGATATAGGTTTTAGAGGAGATATTTACAAAAAGTTTAAAGTTTAGCCCTGACCCCTTTTACTTAAGTTTTCAAAGAAACTTTGCTACGCAATCGCTATTCGCTAGTTTTCAGAGAAACTTTGCTTTAATAGAGATTTTTTATATTTTTTACTTTAAGGTATATTTTAGTATAATACTGTATTACAAAATACAGGAGTTTGTTATGACGGCTACAGTAAGATTGGATAAACATTTAGAAGATAAACTAAAAATGTTAGTAAAAACGCTAAACAAAAAAAAGAGTGATGTCATAAGAGAAGCTATTGAAGCTTACGCTAACAATGTAAATAAAACAAAAGAAAAAAGAATGTTAGATGCAGTAGAAAGAACAAAACGAGTAGATGAAAAAGAATCAGTTTTGCTAGAAGGAACACTTGATGATGGTTTCTAAAGGTGAAATTTGGCTTGCAAATTTAAATCCCACTAAAAAATCAAATGAAGTTGGCAAAACAAGACCTGTATTGATTTTTCAAAATAACATTTTAAACAAAAGTACTTATCCCACAACTATTATAATCCCTCTGTCAACTTCTCTTATTGATGATGCAAAACCTCTTAGGTATAGAATTAATAAAAGAGAAAAATTAGAAAAAGATTCAGATTTATTAATCGCACAAATAAGATCAGTTGATAACAGTAGATTTATAGAAAAACTAGCAACATTAAATGAACAAGAATTGTATCAAATCAAAACTTTATTAGATGACATCATAGATTGATTCGGAAATATCAGAAAAGATTTACAAAAGTTTAAAGTTTTCACAGAAACTTCGTTTTGCAATGACCCCTTTTAAGCAAATAAAGTAAAAAATATTTATTTATAAATAAATTAAATTAAAATAATTTATTTAAGTTAATATTTATTGACATTAATCTTTCATTTTGGTAAACTTTTTTAAATTTTTTAGGAGGAATTCATGAAATTAACTAAAATTAGTTTGGCTGTTGTTTCAGTTTTGGCACTTGGTTCTAGTTCTTTTGCTTCAGATAATCTTGTTGATGCATTTAAAAATGGTAAGGTAAAGGGCGAATTAAAAGCTTACTATTTTGATAGAGATAAAGGAGCTAGTGAAGCTGATATCGTTACTACTGGTGTTATGCTAAACTATGTAACTGGCTCATTTAAGGGATTTAAATTTGGTGCAACTTTCCAATCTTCTGCATCACCATTTGCAAATAGTGATGCTAAAAATGTTTTTAAGAAAGATATGTATGGCTCAGGTGCAGTACTTTCTGAAGGATACTTAGCATATACTATGGGCAAAACAACTGCTAAAGTAGGTCGTCAGTTTATCAAAACTCCATTAGTTGCTGGTAGTGGTTCAAGATTGATTAAAGAATCTTTTGAGGGCGCTGTTTTAGTAAATAAAGATATTCCAAAAACTACATTAATAGCTGCTTATGTAGATAAATACCAATCTAGAACAGACTTAAGTGGAAATATAGCAGTATTTGAAGATGTGTATGATGATGGTGCTTATACTTTAGCAGTTATCAATAAATCTTTCCCTGGATTAACTCTAATAGGTCAATATGCAGATGCAACTGATACTGTTAAATTAGTATATCTAGAAGGAAAATATGCAGGAAAAGAAGATTCATTTTCTTATAACTTAGCAGCTCAATACAATGATACAAATTATGATGCAGCTACATCAAAAGATTCAAATTTTTACGCTCTAAAAGCTGGTGTAGGAATGGGCGGACTTAAGGCTTATGTAGCTTACTCAAAAACAAATGACGATAATGCTGCCGTAGCTGGTGTAGGAAAAGGTCCTTATGGTACATACTATACAAAATCTTTGATAGGTTCAAGTGTTGGTATTGTGAACAAAGCTGGAGCTGAAGCTTATGCTATAGATGCAAACTATGCAATAAAAGGTGCTAAAGTTGGTGCAAGGTATATTTCACTAGAAGCAAATGCAGGATATGAAGAGACTAGATACAATCTATATGGTTCATATAAATTCACTGGTGCACTAAAAGGCCTCAAAACAGATTTGATTTATGAAGACCAAGGAAAAGATGCAGATTTGCAAGAACTTTGGTTTAAAGCAACTTATAAGTTCTAATGCAAAATTAGGGCTATATCTTAGCCCTAATTCGATAAATAAGTTACATTTACCGCTCATTTACTCTTTTTTGTAACAATATCGTAACTTTTTTTACTTTTTTTCTCTTTTTTATTGATTTCTTCAAAACTTTGTGATACAATCTTTTCGTAAATTAAATTTCTTAAGGAGAAAATATGAAATTAGCTAAACTTAGCTTGGCAGCTATCATGGCAGTTGGCGCAATAAGCGCTGCAAACGCAACTTCACTAGAAGATTCAATCAAAGGTGTAAATTTAAGCGGGTATGCACACTACAGATTACATGATGCATCAGGTGCTGAAGCATACAGTGAAATCGAATTAAGAGCACAATTAACTGCTCCAGTTCAAGAAAATATTCAGTTTGTAACAAGATTTACAGCTGATTGGAGTACTCCAATGAATGGAACTTCAGGAGCGGCTGACCCATGGGTAGATAGACTATTTTTTAACTATACAGGATTTGACAAAACTACAGTTACTTTAGGTAGAATGTATGCTGGTACTCCACTAGATGATACTGCTGCTCTTGGTCTTAAAGTTGTTAGTTCACCTGTAAAAGGTTTAACTCTTGCAGCTGCATATTTTACAGATAACTCAGCAGTAACAAATGCTTTAACTGCGGTAGCTGGTATCTATGCAAATGACATGTTTAATGCTAGAGCATGGTATGTAATGGCTGATCCAGAAAATAGTAGTGCAAATAATGGTGCAGATTTTATTTTCGTAGAAGGTGGAGCAAATGTTGGACCAGTGGCTCTTAAAGCTCAGTATGCTCAAGCAAATCCTGATGGAATAGCTCCAACAGCAAGTACAATTCGTGTACAAGCTTCTGCTAAAATGGATGCATTTGGTTTAAGAGTTGGATACGTTACAAATGATAAAGATGCTGGTGATGTTACAATTGACGGTTCAGCAGAAGGCGATAACGATTTAATCTATGGCGGTATCTATGGCCTAGTTCAAATCAATGAAGCTGATGAGAGTGCATACTTTGGTGAAGTATCAGGAAAATTTGGTAAATTTGCTGCAAAAGCTGGTTATGTAAGCTATGACAATGGTACTTATGATGATCAATACTATGGACAAGTTAGTTACCAAATGACTAAGAAGTTCTCAACTTACGTAAGATATGGTTCTGCAGATCCTGTAGCAGCTGGTGCTGATGACAAGACTCTTGCAAGATTCCACGCTCAATATAACTTCTAATTTAATTTAGATTATATTATAAAAAGCCGAGGTTATTTTAACCTTGGCTTTTTTTTTGCCTTTTATTTCCCCAAAGCCCTATATAAAGAAAATCTTGCTATAATCTTCAATCAATAATATGAAGGGAATAATATGTTTAAAATTCTGTTATCATTACTATTTGTTTTTGTTGCTTTTACATATGCTGCTGAAGATAAATATGTATTTGAAGCAAAAGGTGAATTTGCAAAAGAACTAAAGGCCTTAGTTGAGAAATACTCTAAAGAAGGTAAAATTGATGCAAAAGTATATAAAAGAGATGATTCTATTGTAAGCTCAATACTAGGTAGTGGAAGTTATGATATAGATGGCAAAAAATTGTATGAAAAGAAATGTGCATCTTGTCATGGTATGAACGGGGAAGTTGGAGCTGGAGCAGGAAGTAGAATTCTAAAAGACATACCAAAAGAAGATATGATTACTGCTATTTATGCTTATCAAAATGATATGCATTATGGTGGAGCATTAAAATCACTTATGCAGCCAAGTGTTGTTGGCTTAAGTGAAAAGAAAATAATCTCGATATATAATTATTTACATGGAGTTGGTAATGAAAAAAAATCAACGAAAGTAGAAGAAAAAATTGAAGAAAAAAGTAGCTATCTTCAGTAGTTGTTGTAAAGGGTATCAGGTATTTACTTTTAACTAAAAAATGTTATAATCCTACTTAAGGATAAAGTAAATGCCAAGAAAACAGAGAATTAATGAGATAGGTTTTTATCATATTATCAACCGTGGAGTAGAAAGAAGAACTATTTTTATAGATAAAGAGGATTATGAAAAATTCCTCGAAATTGTAGATGAAAGTAGCGAAACTTACTCTTTTAAAGTTTGTTCATTTTGTTTGATGGACAATCACTACCACCTTTTACTCCAAATACAAGAAGAAAATCTGTCTTTGATTATGAGGCAGATAAACTCCAGATATAGTATCTATTTCAATAAAAAATATAAAAGAGTAGGACCTTTGTGGCAAGGTAGGTTTAGATCCTTTTATATATATGATGAAAATTATTTATCTAGTGTAATAAAATATATAGAATACAATCCAATAAAAGCAAAAATAACACAAAATATTGGTCAATATCAGTGGTCAATGAGTAGTAAAAAGATAGCTTATGACTGTTTTGATTTTTCATTAATGGATAACATCGATTTAAAAAGTAAGCCAAATGAAGATGATTTAAAAAAAATAGATGAACTTTTTTCAGCAAAGCTAAAAATCAAAGATAAGAAAGTATTAAAACAATCAAAAAAAGAACTTCATAGTTACTTTGAAGAATACGATAGAGAGTTTGCAATAGCAAATGCCATAAAAGATGGATATCTTCAAACTCAAATTGCAAATTATTTACAACTTTCTGTAGTTTCAATCTCAAAGATTTATAAGAGATACAATGAAAAATCAAAACTATTTGAAAAATTAAAAAAGAAAGGTATTTTTTGGAGCTATAGCAAAGACATTATATATGATAAATCAAGTGAGAGTCTGTTTGTAGAATATCTGTTAAAGTATGGAGATTTTTATGATATAGTTTTAGCATTTAAACTTTTTGGTAAAAGAATTATGAGAAAAATTTGGGAAGAAAAAGTTATGAGTGATCAGAGGTTTATCAAAACAAATCTAATGATTGCAAGAATTTTTTTTGATATGGATGTAGAGAGTGACTACTTTAAGGGACTTAAAAATGCTAGATTTGAAAAACTCAGATTTCTTGCTTCCTAATACAACAAAAATTTTACATAAACTTAGTGATGATTGTCCTTTTTTGCATAAGTATGTTCTTGTTGGAGGCTCAGCACTTGCTTTACATTTAAAACACAGAAAAAGTGAAGATTTAGATTTTTTTACTTATGAAGATAGTTTTGACAAAGAAGAAATTTACAAATATATAAAAAATTTTAAAACTAGTGAAATAATAAATCAATCAAATGAACAGATTGATCTACTACTAAATGGAGTTAAGGTAACTTTTTTTAATGCCAAATGGGATTTTTTGAAGCCAAATACGATAAAAAAATTTAATTTATCCTCCATAGCATCAATATCTGCAATGAAAGTTAATGTTTTGTTTTTAAGGGCTAAATATAGAGATTATTATGATTTGTACTTTTTGGTAAAAGAGCTAGGTATACAATTTATCTTTGATAAAAGTATAAAAATTTTAGATGGATTAACACTGAAGCTTTTTTTAGCATCTCTTTTGTATATTGATGATATAGAAGATGACAACATAGATTATCTTTATCCAGAAGAAAAAATAACAAAAAAAGAAATTAGGGATTTTTTTCAAAATGAGATAAAAAAACTACAATAAACTATTGTTACAATTAACCACAATCATTAAAAAAAACAAATTTTGTCACTAAAAATATGCTAAATTTAAAGATAATTTTAGTATTATCTACCATCATATAAAATAATGAAGGAGTCTATATGAAAAGATTAGCTATATTAGCTACTTCTGTTGCATTGGTTGCGTCTAGTGCAATGGCTAAGGAGATAAAAGTTGGGGCTGTTATGCCTATGAGTGGTCCGCTTGCGGCTTATGGTCAAACAACTTATGATGGAGTTGTATTGGCAAATAAACTTCAGCCAAAACTTAAAAACGGCGACACTGTTAAGTTGGTACTAGTTGATAACAAGGGTGATAAAGTTGAAACTGCAACTGCGACAACTAGACTTATTACTTCAGATAATGTTGTAGCAATCCTAGGAGCACTTACAAGTACAAATACTGCTCAAACTATAGCAGTTGCTGAAAAGAAAAAAATCCCTGTTATTGCTTCAGTTGCAACAAATGATAAATTGACTGCAAAGAGAAACTTCGCAAACCGTGTTTGTTTTATGGACTCTTTTCAAGGTGAAGTTATAGCAAACTATGCTTATAAAGATTTAGGTTTAAAAACAGCTGTTGTTATAGTTGACCAAGCTCAAGTTTATTCACTAGGACTTGCAAAAGCATTCCAAAAAGCTTTCAAAAAAGCTGGTGGAAAGATAGTTAAAAAGATTAAAATAACTTCAGGTGACAAAGATTTTAAAGCTGTGGTTTCTCAAATCAAAACATTAAATCCTGATTTTATGTTCTTACCACTTTACCATCCAGAAGCTTCTATGATAGCTCGTCAAGCTAAGCAAGTTGGTTTAAATCAACCAATGTTCTCAGGAGATGGTGTTGCAAATCAAACTTTTATTGATTTAGGTGGAAAAGCAGTTGAAGGTTACATGTATACAGATTTCTTTGATTACTCTGCACCTCCAACACAAAAATCAAAAGATTTTATAGCTTCATACGCAAAAGAAACTGGTAAGAAAGAGTTACCATCTTTTACTGCACTTGGAGCTGATACTTACTTTGTTTTAGTAAATGCAATGAATCAATGTGATGATCCAACTGATAGCATTTGTATCAATGAGAAAATCAAATCAACAAAAGGTTTTGAGGGAGTTTCAGGAGTTATCAATATAGATAAATCAGGTAACGCTACTCGTTCAGCAGTAATTAAAACTATCAATAATGGAAAAGCTGTATATAAAGCTACAGTAAACCCATAATTAAAAAGGAGGCAAATCTTGCCTCCTAAAATTCCCCAATCTTATACATGTAAAAATTGCGAATTTTTATTTTTATAAGATATGCAATAATTGAAGGATAGGTATTAATGGATTTTACAGTATTTATGCAACAAATGGTCAACGGCTTTAGCCTTGGCAGTATGTATGCTTTAATCGCTATTGGTTACACAATGGTATATGGAGTTTTAAGACTCATAAACTTTGCTCACGGCGATATTATGATGGTAGGTGCCTTTTTGGGTTATTTAGGAATTGCAGTGCTAAATCTTCCTTTTGCAGCAACAGTTTTACTAGCTGTTTTAGGCTCAGCAGCTCTAGGGATGCTAACAGATAAGATAGCTTATAAGCCACTTCGCTCGGCTCCTAAAATTTCACTTTTAATAACAGCAATCGGTATAAGCTTTTTTCTTGAAAATGTTATCAATGTCTTTTTTGGAGGAGTTCCAAGACCATTTCCAGTTCCAGCTTATATGGAAAACATTATAAGTGTTTTTGGATTGACTTTTCCAGTTTCAGCTCTTATGGTGCCAATTATAACCTTGGTTTTATTAGTAGCTATACTTTGGGTACTTTTTAAAACAAAATATGGTATGGCAATTAGAGCACTTGCTTTTGATGTCAATACAGTTAATCTAATGGGAATAGATGCCAATAAAATCATCATGATAGTTTTTGGAATAGGCTCAGCTCTTGCGGCAATTGGCGGTATATTTTGGGCAGTTAATTACCCATCGGTTGAACCTATGATGGGAGTATTGATAGGTCTTAAAGCATTTGCAGCAGCTGTTGTTGGTGGTATAGGAAGCGTTGCGGGAGCAGTTGTTGGTGGATTTATCATAGGATTTACTGAAGTTGTAGTTATCGCTTTTTTACCTGAACTTGGTGGTTACAAAGATGCTTTTGCATTTGTATTTTTGATTTTAGTTTTACTTTTTAAACCAACTGGAATTTTGGGTTACGATTTTGAAAAGAGTAGGTTTTAATATGAGTTTAGTTATAAGAAAAGATCAATGGATAAATTTAGGATTAGTAGCAACAACACTTTGGTTTATGTGGTTTGCTTCTACTCACTTTGATGAGTATACAGTTAGGATTTTAAATAATATTGCTATTTTTATAATATTGGCAGTTAGTTATAACCTTATAAATGGGGTTACTGGGCAGTTTTCTTTGGAGCCAAATGGATTTGTTGCAGTTGGAGCATATGTAGCTGCTCTTTTACTTTTAGGTCCAGATGCTAAAGAGTATCAATATGATATTGAAGATCCATATCCATGGGTTTTAATGTTGCATGCAAATTTTATTTGGGCTTTGTTTTTTGCTGGCCTTTTTTCTGCACTTTTGGCCTTAGCACTTTCATTTCCTGTTTTTAGAGTAAGAGGTGATTATCTAGCTATTGTAACGCTTGGATTTGGTTTTATCATCAGAATTATAGCTATCAATAATCCAGAAGTTACAAATGGCTCACTTGGTTTAAATGACATACCAGAGTATTCCAATCTCTACTGGACTGGTGGTATTGCTCTTTTTGCAGTTATTGGGATATTAAATGTTGTTGGCTCAAAGTATGGAAGAGCAATGAAAGCAATCAGAGATGATGAAGATGCTGCGATTGCAATGGGAGTTAATACATTTAAAGTAAAAACTTTAGCATTTTGTACAAGTGCATTTTTTGAAGGAGTTGGAGGAGGTTTACTAGCTGCTCTTCTTACTAGTATTTCACCAGATTTATTTACATTCTTCTTTACTTTCCAACTACTTATCATCATAGTTCTTGGAGGTCTAGGAAGTACGACTGGAGCGATAATTGGTACAGTATTGGTCATTGGTGGAAGTGAATGGATGAGATTTTTAGATGAACCAATGAACTTTGGATTTTTTCAAACTCCAGCGATGCCTGGTATGAGGATGGTTGTATTTTCACTCATACTTATATTTGTAATGCTTTTTGCTAGAGAAGGGATTATGGGAAAAGGTGAACTTACTGACCTCTTTAAAAAAAGGGGTGAAAAATGACACTGCAAGTTAAAAATGTAACGATGAAATTTGGTGGGGTAACTGCCATAAAAGATACTACATTTAGTGTTGAAGCAAAAGAGATATTTGGACTTATTGGGCCAAATGGTGCTGGAAAAACTACAATGTTTAATATCATCACTGGAAATTATATTGCAACTGAAGGAGAAGTATTTTTTAGGCAAGAAAGCCTTAAAGGACTAAAGCCGCATATGATTGTTAGAAAAGGCATAGCAAGAACTTTTCAAAATATCAGACTTTTTTCTTCTATGAGTGTAATGGACAATGTTTTAATTGGCTTTGATTTTCAAGCAAAATACTCATATATGGAGAGTATGTTTAGACTTCCAAGATTTTTTGGAGAAGAAAAAAGAATTAAAAAAAGAGCTATGGAGATACTTGATTATCTTGGAATTGCTGAGTTTGCTGATTATAAGGCGACTGATCTTAGCTACGGTCAACAAAGAAAAGTTGAGATTGCAAGAGCACTTGCTACAAATCCAGAACTATTACTTTTAGATGAACCAGCAGCTGGAATGAATCCAGCTGAAACAAAAGAGCTGGCAGACTTGATATATAAAGCAAGAGATGATTTTGATTTGACGATACTTTTAATAGAGCATGATATGACATTTGTAAATCAGTTATGCGATAAGGTTTTGGTATTAGACTATGGCAAAACCATATTTGAAGGAAAACCAGCAGATGCAATTAAAGATGAAGAAGTTGTTGCAGCTTACTTAGGAGATTTCAGTCATGATTAATGTTAAGGATTTACATGTGTATTATGGTCTTATAGAGGCTGTAAAAGGAATAGATTTTAAAGTAGATGAAGGACAAATTGTTTCACTGATTGGCTCCAATGGTGCTGGAAAGACTTCAACTTTGCAAGCATTATTAAATAGTGTTAAAAGAACAGGAGAAGTTACATTTACAGGATTTAACACAGTAACACATAAAACTCATACTCTAGTTCAAAAAGGGCTTTGTTTAGTTCCTGAGGGAAGAAGAGTTTTTATAAATTTAAGCGTTGAAGAAAATCTTCGAATGGGTGCTTTTAACAATGATGAAGCATATGAGAGATTAAGAGATGTTATGTACAATCTTTTCCCTCGCATAAAAGAAAAAAGAAATCAGATGGCAGGAACACTAAGTGGAGGTGAGCAACAAATGCTTGCGATTAGTAGAGCTTTGATGAGTGAGCCAAAACTTTTGATGCTAGATGAGCCAAGCCTTGGGCTTGCTCCAAAGATTGTTGGAGAAGTTTTTGAGACTATTACTAAACTAAAAGAAGAAGGAATTACAATTCTTTTGGTAGAACAAAATGCTTTTGCTGCACTTAAAATTTCTGATTATGCTTATGTATTAGAAAATGGAAAAATTGCAATGCAAGGAGTTGCCAAAGATATGATTGGCGATGATAACATACGAAAAAAATATCTTGGTGGATAAAAACTAAATATAAATACCTAAGTAATGAAATATTTACTTAGGTATACTTTCTTGACATATATCACTGCTTTACTTAACTCTTTTTAGCTAAAATTTCTCTTGTGTTAATTAAATGTTTAAAAATATAAGTTAGTATTCTTTAGAGTATTATAAAAGGAGTTTTATGAAGTCTTTTCTAAAGGGTTTATTGTCTATGAAAGTGGCTATAGTTTTTTTGCTTCTATTTGCAGTAGCAAGTGGTGTAGCTACGTTTATAGAAAATGATTTTGGTACAGCAGGAAGCTGGGGGCTTGTTTATGAGTCTAAATGGTTTGAATTTATTCAAGTTTACCTTGGAATATCAATTATTTATAATTTATATAAATACAGAGTTTTCAAGATGTCAAAACTTCCATCTGCAATGTTTCATATAGGGTTTGTTGTTATATTAATTGGAGCTGGAATTACTAGATATATGGGATATGAAGGAAGCTTACACATTAGAGAAGGAAATATTGAAAATCGTGTAGTCTCTAGTGATAGTTATATTCAAGCAAGTGCTAGTAAAAATGGTAAAACATATAGTGTTGCTAAAAAGAAGACAATTTCAGCTATTAGTGATAATGATTTTAATATGAAGCTAAATGTTGATGGAGAGATTGCTACTATAAAATATAAAAATTTTATACCAAATGCAACAACATCAGTAGTGGATGATCCAAATGGAAAACCTCTTATCTCTATGATGGTAAGTGGCTCAATGGGTGCAAAAAATGTTATATTAGGTGATGGAGAAGTTACTCTTGATAATGCTGTTACATTTAGTTTTAACAATCCTGTTGTAGTTAGAGATAGACCAGTAGTAAATTTTTATACAAAAGATGATGGTAAATTTTATTTTAAATCAAGTGAGCCAATTAGTTGGTTTAAAATGGTTGAAAATAAAAGAGGACAGTACGAAGCAAACAAAGAATATCCTTTTATAGGAGGGCAATTATACACAATACATGATACTAATTTTGCACCAAAATTTATTGGTTTAAAAGGCGTTAAAAAAGTTGTACAAGATAAAAATCCTATGCAAAGAAATAAAAATGCTTTATCTGCTTTAGTAGTAGAAGTTGATTATAAAGGACAGACAAAAGAAGTTACTATGTTTGGTAGAGGAAAAGGAAGCAAAGGATTTGCTAAGCAGGTAGAAATAGCTGGAGATAAATTTTCTTTTGAGTGGGGATCTCAAATCTATGTTTTACCATTTGGAATAAAATTAATTGATTTTCAACTTGATAGGTATCCTGGAAGCATGTCTCCTATGAGTTACGCAAGTGAAGTAGAGGTAGTTGATAAGGAAAAGGGTGTAAATATGCCTTTTAGAATATACATGAATCACGTTTTAGACTATCGAGGATTTAGATTTTTCCAAGCATCTTATGATACAGATGAGTTAGGTACAATACTCTCAGTCAATAGTGATCCTGGTAAATGGCCAACGTACATTGGTTATATTTTATTGTCTTTAGGTATGTTTTTAAATTTATTAAATCCAAAAAGTAGATTTAGAAAACTCTCAAGTTTGATTCAAAGGGATACAGTTAAAATGAAATCAACAATAATAGCATTTTTAGCACTTTTTAGTATGCTAAATTCTAACTCACTTCAAGCAGCTGAGTTAGGAGTGTATGATAAAGCGCATGCAGATAAATTTGGAGAAATTTTAGTTCAAAGTGCAGATGGTAGAATTAAACCTATCGATACTGTATCTACTGAAGTGTTAAATAAAGTTTATAGAAAATCAACCTATAAGGGTTTGAGTGCAAACCAGGTAATTTTAGGGATGATGGCCGATCCTGCAAAATGGCAGAATGAACCAATGATTCATGTTTTTCATCCAGAATTAAAAAAGCTTTTGGGACTTCCTAAAAATGTTAAAAAAGCAACTTTTAATGACTTTTTTGAAAAAGATGGAAGTTTTGCTTATAAATTACAAAAATATGCAGAAGAGGCAAATAGAAAAAAGCCTGTAAACAGAAATAAATTTGATAAAGATGTTATAAAGGTTGATGAGAGAGTTAATATTGTATACTTTGTATATACTGGTGAAATGTTTAAAATGATTCCAAAAATAGGAGATCCTAATCATAAATGGTATAGTCCAAAGAGTGCAATCTCTCTTTTTCCTAAAGATGAGAGTGACGATGTTAGGCATTTTTTAGCTAGTTATTTTGAAGGTCTTTCAAAAGGTGTTGAAAGTGGAGATTGGAGTAGTGCTAACAAGGCAGTCGAAAAAATAAAATCATATCAAGAACAATACGCTTCGGATATCATGCCTAGCCCTAGCAGAATTAGTGCAGAAAAGTTTTTTAATAAGGCTGCCATTTTTGATAGATTAACACCAGTTTATCTTTTAAGTGGTTTGATATTACTTTTTTCAATTTTTGCAAAAATGATAAAACCGACTATGTCATTAAGATTAGTAAGTAAAATTATATTTTTTATTGTTGCACTAGGTTTTGTAGCACATACTTTTGGATTGGGTCTTAGAGCGTACATAGCAGAGCATGCTCCTTGGAGTGATGGGTATGAATCTATGATTTATATTGCTTGGGCAATTGTGCTTGCTGGATTATTCTTCTCTAGACAATCAATTGTATCTTTGGCACTTACTTCTATATTAGCTGGAGTTACGTTATTTGTTGCTCACCTTAGTTGGATGGATCCTCAAATTACAACATTGGTACCTGTTTTAAAATCATATTGGTTAAATATACATGTATCAGTTATCACTGCTAGTTATGGATTTTTAGGACTTTGTGGATTACTTGGATTTTTTACAATGATTTTATTTATCATAAGAGGTAAAAATACTAAAAATAAAAGAGCTGAAGAAATTGATAGAAATATAACAGAAGCAACAAGAATCAATGAAATGGCAATGATTCTTGGACTTAGTTTACTTACTGTTGGAAACTTCTTAGGTGGAGTTTGGGCAAATGAGAGTTGGGGAAGATATTGGGGATGGGATCCAAAAGAGACTTGGGCACTAGTTTCAATCCTAATTTATGCTGCAGTGCTTCATATGAGATTTGTTAAATCTTTAAATAATCAATTTGCATTTGCAGTTGCTTCTACGGTTTCTTTTGCTTCAATTATAATGACATATTTTGGGGTGAACTTTTATCTTTCAGGAATGCATTCATATGCTGCAGGTGATCCTGTGCCAATTCCTACATTTGTTTACTATACAGTTGCAATTGTAGCTTTAGTTATAGCTCTAGCTACTAGAAATAGAAAAATAGCAAAACCACTATAATCTATCAAAAAGGGGGCAAATTTTAAGCCCCCTTTTAATATAATAAATACATGGAAGAAAAAAGTTTAATAATTTCACTTATAATTGCTATATCTTTTATTGTCATTTTGGTTTTAGTTGTGGTTGTTTCCTCTATGCGAAAAAAAGCACAAGTTACTAAAAAAGTTAAAAATACTACAACAATTCCCAATAAAAAAAAGTACAAGATAGAAGATATGGTAGAAATTGCTGCAAATAGAAACTCTACTAGAAATGATCTTACAAATGCAATACTCAAAGTTTCTCGCGAACTTCATTTTCCTAAAAAGATAAAAGGAAAACTTCCTAAAGAGTCTAAAGTTTATTTGAATTTTGTTCTTTTAATAGCAAGCCATAAAAATGCAGATCCAAAACTCATTGCATTTTGTAATAAAGAATTAAAAAAAGCAAATCCTGAATATTCTATGGAAATTGATATTTATGAAAACGAAGGATTAAGGCAAAGAGCCAATAGAATTTAATGGCGACCCCAAGGGGATTTGAACCCCTGTTACCGCCGTGAAAGGGCGGGGTCCTGGACCACTAGACGATGGGGTCGCACAAAAAATGGTGACCCGTGTTGGATTCGAACCAACGGCCACCTCCTTAAAAGGGAGATGCTCTACCGGCTGAGCTAACGAGTCACAAAATGAAATATCTTAACTTAAACTCATAATCAGAAGATAAATTAAGGAATGTTTGGGAGTAAATATCATGGCGCGGCGGACGAGACTCGAACTCGCGACCCCCGGCGTGACAGGCCGGTATTCTAACCAACTAAACTACCGCCGCGCATGAAAATGGTGGTCGCTACAAGACTCGAACTTGTGACATCCACCTTGTAAGGGTGGCGCTCTACCAACTGAGCTAAGCGACCAAATAATAGCAACTAATTTTATGGCGACCCCAAGGGGATTTGAACCCCTGTTACCGCCGTGAAAGGGCGGGGTCCTGGACCACTAGACGATGGGGTCGCACAAAAAATGGTGACCCGTGTTGGATTCGAACCAACGGCCACCTCCTTAAAAGGGAGATGCTCTACCGGCTGAGCTAACGAGTCATCTTTTGTTGCTGTATCTCGTAATGAGGGTGAAATTATAGACAAATATATTTCATTTGTCAAGAGTTTTTTGAAAAAAATTGCAAATTTTTTTAAATTTTAAAAAAAATCTCTTTTCCAACATATAAAAGAAGCCTAAAAGCATGGTAGCAACTTTGAGTTTGGATATATTTTCTATCTCCTTTTAGCAAAAGTCTTTCTATAATTACATCACCTTCTTTATTTCTAGCTCCTACAAAAACAGTTCCAACTGGCTTTTCTTTGCTTCCTCCACTAGGCCCTGCTATTCCACTTGTTGCCATAGCAAAATCAGAATTGCTAAGTTTTAAAACTCCTTCTAACATCTCTCTTACACAAAGCTCACTCACTGCTCCATAACTTTTTAGAGTGTCATCACTAACTCCTAGCCATCCTCTTTTTATATGATTAGCATAACTTACTACACTTCCATTAAATACTTGGGATGAGCCACTTACACTTGTAATCATAGAAGCAATCTTTCCTCCAGTACAACTCTCAGCAACACTTACAGTTTTATTTGCTTTTGATAGTGAAGCTACAATATGCTGTTCAATATCACTTGAGTTTATAAATTTATCAGGAAATAGAGATTGGACTGATTTTATAAAGTTTTCAATGTTCCCATACTTGTAAGTTGTAGCTTCTATTAAGCTCCATCCTTCTACTATAGAAGTTGAAGTTAGTTTAATCTCGTAAGTTTCAGCTAAAGGGTTTAGAAGGATTTTAGCAGTATCTTCATCAAGGCCAATCAGCGAAAAAGTTGTAGCTTCTATTTTGTCTTCTAAAAGGATTGTTGATAAAGTTTCATTTTCTTTAGCTAAAATTACATTAACTATATTGTCATTATACTCAATCAAATAACTATTTTTTTCAAATTTTGTTGATTTTGAAGGGATAAGAGTATCTTCTTTTAACTCTAGTGAATCTTCATTTAGAGTTGATAAAACTTTTCCGATTAGATTAAAACTGTCATTGGAAGCTACTATTAGAGTTTTTTGTGATTTTGAGATAATTTTTTCAATGTTTTCAAAGATGTTTTTATCACTCTTTTGCAAAAATATAATTTTTTCTACATGTAGAGGAATTTGGGAGTATATATACTCTAAAAATGGCTTATTTATCTCAATGGTTTTTCCTACGATTACAAGAGTTGATGACATATTATTCCTTAGGATTAGTTTTAACTATAATTATATCATAAGTACTATTTAGATATAATCGCATAATTTTATAGAAACAGGATAAACAAAATGGACTACAAGGATACTTTACTCCTGCCAAAGACAGGTTTTGCGATGAGAGGAAATCTTCCTCAAAATGAACCAAAAAGATATGCAAAATGGTTCGAAAATGATTATGCTTATAACAAAATGAAAGCAAATAGAAAAGAGGCAAAAAAGCAATTTTTCTTGCATGATGGACCTCCATATGCAAATGGACATATTCATATAGGTCATGCGCTAAATAAAATTTTAAAAGATATTATAGTTAAAACTCATTACTTTTTTGGTGAAGATGTAAGATATGTTCCAGGTTGGGATTGTCATGGGCTTCCAATAGAACAACAAGTTGAAAAAAAGATAGGAAAAGAAAAAAAAGAGAGTTTACCTAAGAGTAAGATTAGAGAGTTGTGCCGTGAGCATGCTAGAAAATTTATAGATATTCAAAGAGATGAATTTAAATCTTTAGGTGTTATAGGGGATTGGTCAAATCCTTATATGACTATGAAGTTTAAATTTGAAGCTGACATCTATAGAGCTCTTTGCGAAGTGGCTAAAAAAGGGCTTTTGATTGAAAGAAGTAAGCCAGTTTATTGGTCATGGGCAGCAAGAACTGCTTTAGCTGAAGCTGAAGTTGAGTATGAGGATAAAGAAGATTACTCAATCTTTGTTGCTTATTCTTTACAAGAAGAAGCATTAAAAGTTTTAGAAGTTAAAGAGGCTAGTGTAGTGATTTGGACTACAACTCCTTGGACACTTCCTGCAAATATGGCGATTAGTTTTAATCCTGAAGAAGATTATGTTTTAACAAGCGATGGCTATATTGTTGCAAAAGCATTATATGAAAGTTTGCTTGAGCAAGAAGTACTAAAGGGTGAAATAGTAAAAACATTTAAAGCTAAAATTCTAGAAAATTTAAAAGCAAAAAGTCCACTAAATGGTCGTGATTCACTTTTGATTTTAGGTGAGCATGTAACTATGGATGGTGGAAGTGGATGTGTTCATACAGCTCCTGGGCATGGTGAGGATGACTATAGAGTCGGACTTAAATATAATCTTGAAGTTATAATGCCTGTTGATGAGAGAGGTTGCTATGATGAAAGTGTTGTAAGAGAGAATTTATTGCCTGATGCTTTTGTTGGGGAACATATATTTAAAGCAAATGAGAGAATTTTAGAGCTTTTAGGTGATAGTTTACTAAAATGTACTAAGTTTACTCACTCCTATCCATTTTGCTGGAGAACTCATAAACCAGTGATTTATAGAGCTACAAAACAGTGGTTTATCTCTATGGATGAACTTGGAAACAATGAAAAAACTTTAAGACAGATTGCTACAAGTAATCTTCAAAATGTAAGATTTTATCCAAGAAGTGGTATCAATAGACTTGGAACTATGATTGAAAATAGACCAGATTGGTGTATTTCTCGCCAAAGAGATTGGGGGGTTCCTATCGCATTTTTTAGAGATAAAACGACAGGTGAGCCAATCTTTGATGAAAAAGTTTTAAATTATGTTGCAATGATTTTTGAAACAAAAGGTGCTGATGCTTGGTGGGATATGGAGATAAAAGACTTATTATATCCTGAGAGTGGCTATAATCCAGACAACTTAGAAAAAGTTATGGATATCCTTGATGTTTGGTTTGATAGTGGAAGCACATGGAGAGCAGTTTTAGAATCAAGTGAATATGATGCAGGAAAATATCCAGCTAGTATGTATCTTGAAGGAAGCGATCAACACAGAGGCTGGTTTCAAAGCTCACTTCTAGTTTCTTCTGCAGCAAGAGGAATTGCTCCTTATGAAAAGATTTTAACTCATGGTTTTACTGTTGATGCTAAGGGTGAAAAGATGAGTAAATCCAAAGGAAATGTAGTAGCTCCAGATAAAGTTGCAAAGCAATATGGAGTTGAGATTCTTCGCCTTTGGGTAAGTCTTAGTGAATATACAACTGATTTAAAAATAAGTGATGGTATACTTAAACAAGTAAGTGAACAGTATAGAAAACTAAGAAATACATGTAGATTTTTACTAGCAAACTGTGATGGATTAGAAAAGATTTTACCATATGAAAAAATGGGCATTTTAGATAAATGGATACTAAGCAGAGCAAAAAATGTTTTTGATAAGGTAGAAGCTTATTTTAAAGAGTATGAGTATGCAAAAGGATTTTCCCTTTTAAATCATTTTGTAACGGTTGAGCTTAGTGGAATTTATCTTGATATTTCAAAAGATAGATTATACTGTAATGCAAAAGATGATGAGATAAGACTTTCGACTCAAAGTGCAACTGCTCTTATCGCAAGAGCACTTTTAGCTTTAATAGCTCCAACTTTAACATACACAGTTGATGAAATTTTAGAGCATGCCCCAAGTATCATCAAAGGTGATGCAAGTGATGTTTTTGATTTGGTTTATAAGCCACTTGATGAGGTTGAAGTAGAATTTCCTTTTGAATTTTTAAGCGAAGCAAGAGAAAAGTTTTTTGAGATTGTTGATACTTTGAAAAAAGACAAGACTATAAAATCAACTTTAGAATTAAGCTTAGTTACACGAGCAAAAGAAGTACTTGATTACTCTCAAACTGATATGGAAGATTGGTTTACATGTAGTAGTGTAAAAAATGTATCAGAATCACAAGCTCTTGGTAGTTTTGAAGTTGATGGTAAGGTTTTTAAAATTGTTTTTGCAAGTGAACATAAGTGCCCTAGATGTTGGAAATATAAAGCACAAGAAGAAGATGGATTATGTCCAAGATGTAGTGAGGTTGTGTAATGCTTGAAAATCCAGTTGAATTTAGTTTTATCCTAAAAACAATTGCTATTTTAATTGGACTAACAGTTGTTGGGATAATTTTTGTAAAAATGAAAAAAGTTAAGGAGTAGTTTTGATAACTTTAAAGGAAGCCTTAAGTTTAAGCAAAGAAGAGATAAAGAGCCTAAGAGAAGATTTAAAGAAAAAAATTGAAGAAAAAAAAGAGATTGGTGCATATATTGAGCAATTAACAAATCAGCCAATTAGTGAGTATGGCGAAGGTATACCAATTGCGATAAAAGATAATATTCAAGTCAATGGTTGGAGTATAACAAGTGGCTCAAATATACTTCAAGGATATATCGCTCCTTATAATGCAACTGTGATTGATAATATGCTAAAGAGTGGATTATCTCCATTTGGTAGAGCAAATATGGATGAATTTGCAATGGGAAGTTCAACTGAAAGTAGCTTTTATGGAAAAACATTAAATCCAAATGATACTAAAAAAGTGCCAGGAGGAAGTAGTGGCGGAAGTGCAGCAGCAGTAGCTGCTGGGATTGCAATAGCAGCTTTAGGAAGTGATACTGGAGGAAGTATCAGACAACCTGCGGCATTTTGTGGTTGTGTGGGGATGAAACCAACATATGGAAAAGTTAGTCGTTATGGACTTGCATCATACTCAAGTTCGCTTGATCAAATTGGCCCAATTACTCAAAATGTAGAAGATGCTGCAATTCTTTATGATATCATAGCTGGACACGAGCCAAAAGATTCAACAAGTGCAAATATTGTTCATCAAAAAGTTAGTGATAAATTAGATAGCGATAGAAAACTGACTATTGCTGTTATAGAAAACTACTTAAATGAAGCAGATAAATCAGTTCAAAAAAGCATCAAAGAAGCAATAAGTGCATTAGAAGATGCTGGGCATAAAATAATTTATAAAAATTTAACTAACTCAAAGTATGATATAGCAACTTATTATGTCATAGCAGCTGCTGAAGCTAGTGCAAACTTTTCAAGATATGATGGTGTAAGATATGGAAATAGAGCAGATAGCTCTAGCTTAAAAGATATGTATTTTAAAACTAGAAGTGAAGGTTTTGGTGAAGAGGTTAAAAGAAGAATTTTACTTGGAACTTTTGTTTTAAGTAGTGGATATTATGATGCTTATTATATAAAAGCTCAAAAAGCTAGACATTTGATTAAGTCAAATTTTGAAGCTATTTTAAATGAAGCTGATTTGATTTTTGCTCCAGTTACTCCAACAACTGCTTTTGAATTTGGAAGTAAGAGTGATCCACTTGAGATGTATTTGCAAGATATTTATACTATCTCAGTAAACCTAGCTGGGCTTCCAGCTATCTCACTTCCTGTTGGAAAAGATGAAGAAGGAATGCCAATAGGTGCACAGTTTATAGGTAAGGCTTATGATGAACAAACATTGTTTGACGGTGCTTTTAGCTTAGAGAAAATTTTAAAGGGGAAATAATATGAAAATTAGAAAAAGAGCATTAACATTTGAAGATATTTTGTTGGTACCAAAGTACTCTGAAATTTTACCAAAACAGGTTGATATAAAAAGTAAATTTAGTAAAAATGTATCTTTAAACACCCCTTTAGTTTCAGCTGCTATGGATACAGTAACTGAGCATAGAGCTGCTATTATGATGGCTAGACTTGGAGGCCTTGGAATAATTCATAAAAATATGGATATAGAATCTCAAGCAAGAGAGATAAAAAGAGTTAAAAAAAGTGAAAGCGGAATTATCATTGATCCAATATCAGTTAAAGCAGATGATAGTATATCTCAAGCACTTGATATTATGAGTGAGTATAGAATTTCTGGAGTTCCTGTTGTAAATGATGATAATACACTCATAGGAATTTTAACTAATCGTGATTTGAGATTTGAAACTGACTATGATAAAAAAGTAGCAAGTGCTATGACTCCAATGCCATTAATTACAGTTAAAAAGGGTACAACTCTAGATGAAGCTGAAGCGATTTTTAGAACAAATAAGGTAGAAAAGCTTCCTGTTGTTGGAGAAAACAATAAACTTGAAGGCCTTATTACTATAAAAGATTTGAAAAAAAGAGTAGAGTATCCACATGTAAATAAAGATGAATTTGGAAGATTAAGAGTAGGAGCTGCTATTGGTGTAGGTCAGATTGATCGTGCTGAGGCTTTAGTAAAAGCTGGAGTTGATGTTTTAGTTCTTGATTCTGCTCATGGTCACTCAAAAGGTATCATTGATACAGTTAAAAAAATAAAAGAGACTTTGGATGTAGATGTTGTTGCTGGAAATATTGCAACAAAAGAGGCTGCACTTGCACTAATCGAAGCTGGTGTTGATGGGGTAAAAGTTGGAATTGGACCTGGAAGTATTTGTACTACCAGAATAGTAGCTGGTGTTGGAGTTCCTCAAATAAGTGCTATTGAAGAGTGTAGCGAAGTTGGTAAGAAACATGGCATACCAGTTACTGCTGATGGTGGTATCAAGTACTCTGGTGATGTTGCAAAAGCCCTTGCTGTTGGAGCTGATTGTGTTATGATTGGAAGTTTGCTTGCAGGAACTGATGAGAGTCCAGGAGAGCTTATTACATATCAAGGAAGACAATATAAAACTTATCGTGGTATGGGAAGTATTGGGGCAATGACAAAAGGAAGCACTGATAGATACTTTCAAGAAGGAACAGCAGCCGATAAGTTAGTTCCTGAAGGAATTGAAGGAAGAGTTCCTTATGTCGGAAGTGTAAAAAGTGTTGTTCACCAACTAATTGGAGGATTAAGATCTTCTATGGGTTATGTTGGCGCTAAAGATATAGCTGATTATCAAGAAAAAGCAGAATTTGTTGAAATTACTAGTGCAGGGTTAAAAGAGAGCCATGTTCATGACGTAATAATCACACACGAAGCACCAAATTATAGAGTTAATTAATGCTCATAACCACTACAGTAGAAAAATTTAACGAGCCACTCTACCTTGAGAGTGGTCGTATTTTAGATGGTTTTGAATTAGCTTATGAGACTTATGGAAAACTAAATGAAGATAAATCAAATGCTATTGTAGTCTATCATGCCCTCACAGGAAATCATCATGCAGCTGGTAGATATGAGGGTGATAAAAAATCTGGTTGGTGGGATCCATTAATTGGTGATGGGAAGATTTTAGATACAACTAAATACTTTGTAATTTGCGCAAATGTGCTTGGAAGCTGCTTTGGCTCAACCGGACCAATGAGCGGAGAAAATCCTCTTAGATTAAAATTTCCAGTCATCACAATAAGCGATATGGTAGCTGCGCAAATGAAGCTTTTTAAAAGGTTAGGTATTCAAAAGGCTCACGCTGTAATTGGTGGTTCGATGGGTGGTATGCAAGCTTTATGTACAGCAGTTGAGTATCCAGAATTTACTGATAGGATTATATCAATAGCTTCTACTTATGCTACTCAAGCTTGGGCTATTGCATTTAATCGATTGGCTATGGAGGGTATCATTAATGATCCTAGATTTAAAAATGGTCAATATGATAAGGATGATTTTAAAGAAGAGGGGCTTTTTGGTTTTGCAGTAGGTAGGATGGCAGGTCATATAAGCTTTTTATCTCCTATGTCAATGGATAAAAAATTTGGAAGAAACTATGTAGCAACAGATGGTTTGTATGAACTCTTTGGTAGGTTTGAAGTAGAAAGATATATGCAGTACAATGGGCATAGTTTTGCTAAAAGGTTTGATCCATTGAGTTATCTTTACATCATAAAAGCTATGAATATATTTGATGCTACAAGAAACTATGATTCACTTGCTCATTCGCTTCATCATATAAAAGCAAAAATGACTTTGATCGCTTTTAAAGAGGATAAACTCTTTCGCCCTCGTGAAATGGAAGAGATAAGAGATACTCTAGTAGATATGGGAAGAGGTGAAATGGTGGATTATGTTTGTATAGATAGTAATTATGGGCATGACGCATTTTTGATAGAGTATGAGAAGTTTGATTTTTATATAGAAAAGGCTTTGCGTTCATAGTCAATGCTACAGTTTACAAGAGTGTAAACTTTCGCTTATTTAATGGAGAAATTATGTCATTTGAAAAGAAATTAGAAGATGCAAAAAAAATACTTGAAGAGTTATCAAATCCAAAACTAAGTTTGGCTGATGGTATGAAGAAGTACAAAGATGGATTGAAACTTTTAGATGAAGCTACTAAGATGATAGAAGATGCTAAATTGGAGTATAAAACTCTTCAGGAAGATAAATGACAGTAGCCGCTTTGCAACTTTCAACTTTGCCTATGAGTAGTGCAAAGCTTGATTATTATTTTAGAATTTGCCAACAAAAAAATGTAAGATTGTTGCTTCTTAGTGAGTATGCACTTAACAGTTTTTTTAAGGAGTTAGAATTAACTCCAAAAAGTATGATAAAAGAGCAGTCAAATCATAAGATAAAAGTTTTAAAAGAGTTATGTTTGAAATATGATTTGAGTGTTGTTGCGCCTATTGTACATGTAAAGAGTGGCGAGTTTTATAAATCAACCATAAAAGTTACACCAAAATCCATTCATTATTATGATCAGCAATTTTTGATAAACTATAAACATTGGAATGAAGAAAAGTTTTTTTCAAATGAAATTTGTGACTTTAATCTACCATCTTTTAGTATAGATGGAGTTAAATTTGGAATTGTAAATGGCTTTGAAACTCATTTTGATATTGCTTTTGGTCAAGTTTTTCAAAAAGGAATTGATGTAATATTATCTCCATCTGCTTCAACATTTGATTCTAGTGCTAGATGGAATGAACTTTTAAAGATGAGGGCTTTTACAAATAGTGTGTATATACTAAGAGCCAATAGAGTAGGAGTTTATAAAGATAGTGAGCAAAATGAGTGGAGATTTTATGGTCATAGTAATTTGATTTCTCCTTGGGGAGAGATTGAGCTTAGTTTGGGACATCAAGAAGAGATTTTGATAGCTAATATCTCAAAAGATGAGTTAAATAGTGCTAGAAAGACATGGGGCTGGAAAAAAGCACTTAGCAAAAGGAATATGATATGATAAATAAGGATAAAATGTTAGAATATTTTCACAGACAAGTTCAGCTCTGGGGAGAAGAAACTCAAATTTCATTACAAGATAAATCAATTGCAATTATTGGTTGTGGAGGACTTGGAAGTTCTCTTGCGATTTCATTAGGCTCTAGTGGTATAGGAAAAATTCATTTAGTAGATTTTGATGAGGTAAGTGTACATAATATACATAGGCAAATTGCATTTAAAGTTGGCGATGAGGGAAAGTATAAATCTGAAATTGTAGGTAAATTAGTTGAAGATAGATGTCCTTATGTAAAAACTGTTGTACATGTAGAGAGTTTTGAAGAGTTTAGCAAAAAAGATATTAAAGTAGATTTGATTTTAGATGCAACAGATAACTTACCTGTTAGAGCTTTGATAGATGAGTATGCTAGAGAAAAAAATACACCTTGGATTTATGGTTCAGTTGAAGCTTTTAATGGTCAAGTTTGTTTTTTTGAAAAAAGTAATTTCAAAGCATTTAAAATAAAGAAAAAAACACCAGCAGGAATAGCAGCGCCAATTGTTATGCATATAGCTTCACTTCAAGCTAATTTAGCTTTGAGGTATTTAGCTGGGCTAAGTGTAAAAAAAGATTTATTGTATTATCTTTACATCAATGATGATGGTGAGTTAGTTACTCAAAAATTTGGTATGCCTATTTAGTTTGGACTTGAAGTAGTATTAAATTTGAATTAAAATTGTTTTTTTGTTAGAATTCTAAAGTATGAGGAGAAATTAAAATGCAAGAAAATAAAAATACTAAAGATTCTGCTCCCATATTTGAAGATAACTCAGAAACAGTTTTTAAAGCTATTGAAATCATACACGATTTTTTGGATGATTTTTTCTCAGATGAGCAAGAAGTTTTGAGATTTAATATAAATTTTCTTGAGAACAATGGATTTGAGTATCAAATAAAAATAGATTATATGCAATTAAATCGTTTTATCTCATCTGCTTATAACACAATATTGGCAAATGATTCGCAAGTTATTGATAACTTGATAAATAAATTCTACAAAGATATTATAAACCTAAATAAATTTTATAAATCTTTTTTGGAAAAAACTAAAGATCCTTTTTCTATATACAAATTTAACTTTTTAAAAACAAATCAAGGCTTAGTGGGAATAGCTAAGAAATTATTAGAAAATGACAAGAATAAAGATAAGAAATTGGCAAATATTTCTTTAGATAATCTTAATGAGCTTGGGGATTTTTTAAAAGCTCAGTTTGAATCAGAATTTTTGAAAGAATTTGATGAGTATGATGAAAGCTTGAGAATAATAATAAATACAAAAACATACTACTTTGATTCGCTTTTATGGAAAGAGGCTAGGAAGAGTCAATCTATACAGGAGTTTTTTAAAAAATCAAAAAGATCTGACACTAAATTAGAAGAAGAACTTTCGACAAAATTATTTATAAATGAATATTTAAAAAAAGTAGATATGGCTCAGACTAAAAATCAAAAATGGCATGAATATTTACAAGAAATCTTAAAAGTCATGGATTAATGTGATGGTTATAAAAAATACTAATTACACAAAGCAAGAAATTCAAAGGATGCTAGAAGCTGGAAGTAGGCGTGAGCTTAGTGTATCTGAAAAGAAACTTTTAGAGATAAGTAGTAAAATATACCTTTTTGATGAAATAAGTAAGGAAGATATCATTCGTATTACTAAAAATGTAAAGTTTAGAAGACATAAAAAGGGTGATATTATAATGAATGAGGGAGATAAATCTGAAGAAATTTATTTTATCCTTTATGGCTTAGGTGTTGTAGTAGTTGATAATAAAAAGATAGTTGCAACTATAGAATCAGGTAGTATGTTTGGAGAGATGGCATTTTTAACAAAAAAACCAAGAAATGCTACAATCTTAGCACATACAGAGGGAACTACTGTAATATCATTTGAAATAAATGAGGAAAAGTGTACAGAATTATACTCTTATCCTTTTGCAAAATTATATAGAAATATTTCATTAGATTTGACACATAAAATTGAACTATCAAACAAAAGAAATACTACAACTTAATCAAAAAACAATTACACAATTAATGAATAAATTGAAAATATAATTTTGTCAATATTAATGAAACATATGTTAAAATAAAAACACTACATACGAACAGGAATACAATAATTGAAATTTGAAAAATATCCATTTGAAAAATTAAGTGAGCTTTTAGTAGATATTAAGCCAAGTAGTGATTATGAGACAGTAGTTTTAACCATAGGGGAGCCTCAGTTTGATACTCCTTTGTTTATACAAGAAGAGTTGAAAAATAGTACAGCTTTACTAAATAAGTACCCAAAAAGTGCTGGTGAAGAGTTTTTAAAAAATGCTCAAATCGAATTTGTAAAAAAAAGATTTGGAGTTGAGCTTAAAAAAAGTGAGATAATTCCAACTTTTGGAACAAGAGAGGTGCTTTTTAACTTTCCACAGTTTTTGTTTTTTGATGTAAAAGATCCGCTCATTGCTTATACTAATCCTTTTTATCAAATTTACGAAGGTGCTGCTAAAATGAGTAGAGCTAGAGTCTTACATCTAAATCTTACAAAAGAAAATGGCTTTAAACCTGATATAAATATAAAAGAGTTAAAAGATGCAAACTTAGTTATACTAAATTTTCCAAATAATCCAACAAGTTCGACTCTTAGCTTAGAAGAACTTGGGCAGTGGGTTAAACTTGCTTTGAAATATGACTTTGTGCTTTTAAATGATGAGTGTTATAGTGAGATTTATTGTGATGAAAAACCTGTTTCTTTGCTTGAAGCAAGTTTACATGTAAACAATGATAATTTTAAAAATGTATTAGTTATCAACTCTATCTCAAAAAGAAGTTCAGCGCCAGGCCTTAGAAGTGGTTTTATAGCTGGTGATGAGAATATTTTAAAAGATTATATGAAATACAGAACATATGTTGGAGCTGCAATTCCACTTCCGCTTCAAAAAGCTAGTGCTATTGCTTGGGCTGATGAATTACATGTAGAAAAATCGCGAGAGATTTATAAGAAAAATTTAGAATTAGCCAGTGAGATTTTGGGAGTTGAAAAAAGTGATGCTACATTTTATGTGTGGCTTGAGGTTAAAGATGATTTAGAGTTTACTAAAAAACTTTATGAAAAGAAAAATATAAAGGTACTTCCAGGCAGTTTTTTAGGGCGTGAAGGAATAGGAAGTGCTTATGTTAGGATAGCTTTGGTAGAAGATAGTAAAAAAACAGAGCAAATTTTAAAGCATATCAAAGACTTTATAGAAAACGAGGATAATAAATGAAATCAATCCATTTTGTAGGAATTGGTGGGATTGGGCTATCTGCACTTGCAAGATATTTAAAAAAAGAGGGTTATAGCGTAAGTGGCTCAGATATAAAAGAGACAAAAATTACTAAAAAATTACAAGAAGAGGGGATTGAAGTTTGTGTTCCTCACTGCAAAGAAAATATAAAAAATCAAGATTTAGTTATTTACTCAGCCATTATAAAAGATGATAATATAGAATTAGTTGAGGCTAGAAAAAAAGGAATCATTACTCTTTCAAGAAAAGAAGCGCTTCCTTTGATACTAAAAGAAAAAAGAGTTTTTTCTGTTTGTGGGGCTCATGGAAAGAGTACAACAAGTGCAATAGTTGCAAGTATGGTTGATGGCTCAGTCATTATAGGAGCTGAGAGTAAGCAGTTTGATACAAATATGCACTATATGGCTAGTAATAATATCATTTTTGAAGCTGATGAGAGTGATTCTAGTTTTTTAAATTCAAATCCATATATTGCAATTGTTACAAATGCAGAACCTGAACATATGGAGTATTATAACTACGATTATGACAAATTTTATGATGCTTATAGGACATTTTTAAAAAGTGCAACTATTAGAGTTATAAATGCAGAAGATGAATTTTTATCAACTCTAAAGGATTTAGATGCAATTAGACTATATCCTAGTAAAGATATTACTGAAATTAAAACAATCATAAAAAATGGCGAGCCTTATACTTCATTTATCTTAAAAGATTTAGGAAGGTTTGAAGTTTGGGGAATAGGAGAGCATATTGCAGTTGATGCTTCACTTGCAATACTAGCTAGTATTAATGAGATAGATTTAGAGAGTTGTAGAGAAAAGATAAAAAATTATAGAGGTATAAAAAAGAGATTTGATATACTTACAAAAAAAGATGGGTATGCTTTGATTGATGATTATGGTCATCATCCAACAGAGATAAAAGCAACTATTGAATCAGCAAAGAAGTATGCAAATTTACTAAATTTGGATAAAATTACAGCTATTTGGCAACCACATAAGTACTCTAGAACAATTTTTAATTTAAAAGCTTTTGTTGAGTGTTTTAGTGGAGTAGATGAGCTAATAATCATGCCTGTGTGGAGTGCTGGAGAAGCAAAAAAAGATATTGATTTTGCTAAAGAGTTTGAAAAATATAATCCAAAATTTATACAAAATTTAAAAAGAGATGGAGATTTTATCATTCTTGATGAAATTACAAAATTAGATAAAGGTTTGGTTATTGGTTTTGGAGCTGGTGATATTACTTATCAGTTAAGAGGAGCTTAAGAGTGCAAATTGTTTTATTTATAATTTTAGTTTTACTTGTTGTTGTTATCTTGGTAAGTAAAAAAGATACTATGGGTAAAAATACTAAAATTTCTTTGTTTATTGCTGTTGCAATTTTATCATTGATTATATATTTTTATGAGAGTTTTCAAGAAAACAGTGCCTTACAAAATAGAGAAATTGTAAATGCCTTTAGGCAAGGTAAAACTCTTACATGTAAAGAGTATGATAGTGTAAATAAAAAAGATTTTATATATGTAAGTGGTACTCAAACTTTTATACCAAAAAGCGGAATAGAAACTCTAGAAGGAGTTATTGTAAGAGTATCTACATGTAGTGTAAAGAAGTGATGGATTTACTTTCTCAGTTAGATTTAAAGGAGTATGTAGACTCTTATGAAGCATTTCTTTCTCGCTCAAAGCCTCTTTTTATACAAGGAGATATGCATCTTCATCATAAGTTGATACAAGAGTTGTTTCAAAAACCATCGATTAAACAAATTCCAGAAGTTATTAATCTAGACAGAGCTTTAGCAATACTTCAAAAAAATGGTGTTTTAAGTCTAAAAGAGATTTTTTCATTTGTAAGTATCATACTTTATTTTAAAGAGCTGAAAAAAGAGTTCCTTGAGGGTTTACTTGGTGAGTGGATGAGTAGGATTGAACTGCCAGATAATCTTTTGGAAATTTGTTCTTATTTTGATAAAAATGGTGAATTTAAAGATGAGATTGATGAGAGATTTGGAGTAATTACTAAGAGTTTAAATCATATAAAAGAGGATATGAGAGTAGCTCTTAAAAGAGTTATGAACAACTCAAAACTTCATTCTTACTTAGTTGATAGGCAAGTACACTTTATAAATGACCAAGAAGCACTTTTGCTAAGGGGTGGCTTTAATCATGTTTTAAAAGGAAGTGTTGTTGCTAGAAGTAGTAGTGGGTTTTTTTATGTAACTCCTGAAAATCTTTCAAAATTAATCTCTAAGCAAAATGATTTATTAGCAAAAAAAGAGGATTTGATTTATGAGTATACTAAATCAATTTCATCTATTTTTTCAAAATCTCTACTTTTTTTAAAATTTATAAATAAAGAGTTTGATAGATTTGATGCTTACCAAGCAAGAGTTAATTTTGCAAAATCAAAAGATATGGAGTTTATACTTCCTAATAAAACTACCAAAATAAAGCTAAAAAACTTTTCACACCCAGCTTTGAGTAATCCAAAACCAATTAGCATAGATTTTACAAAGCAAGTTTTAATGATAACTGGAGTAAATGCTGGTGGTAAAACTATGCTTTTAAAATCAATCCTAGCCTCAGCGTATCTTGCTAAGTATTTACTTCCTATGAGCATTGATGCTTCAAAATCTTCTATTGGTTCATTTAAAGATTTTTATGCGATTTTAGATGATCCTCAAAATGTAAAAAATGACATCTCTACATTTGCAGGTCGTATGAAGCAATTTGCAAATCTTTTATCAAAAAAATCACTTTTAGTGGGCGTTGATGAGATAGAGCTTGGAACTGATGCAGATGAAGCTGCGAGCTTGTTTAAAGTAATCATTGAAAAATTAATTAAAAAGGATATGAAGATAGTCATCACTACTCACCACAAAAGATTAGCCTCTTTGATGGCTACTCATAGTGAAGTTGAATTGATGGCTGCAATTTATGATGAACAAAACCAAAGACCAACTTTTGGATTTTTAAGTGGAACTATTGGTAAGAGTTATGCTTTTGAGACAGCTTTGAGATATGGCGTTCCTGAGAATTTGGTTAGTGAAGCAAGAAGTGTTTATGGGGAAGATAAAGAAAAATTAAATGATTTGATTCAAAAAAATATTGATTTAGAATTAAAAATTAGAGAAGAATCTCAAAAATTGAACAAAGAATTAGAAGAAATAAACAGATTAAAAATCAATTTAAAAGATAAAAAAGAGGCTCAGCAAAAAGAGTTTGAAGAGTTAAATTACAAACTAAATAAAGAGTATCAAAAAGCCATAAATGAAGCAAAAGAAGCAATTAAATCAAAAGATATAAAAGAGGCACATAGGCATTTAAACAAAGCAAATGAGTATAAAAAAGCAACAAGAATACCTCTTAAGATTGAGCAAGAAAAAGAAGAGATTAAAGTTGGTGATAATGTAAAATATGGAAGCAATAGAGGAGTTGTTAAGAGTATAAAAAAAGATATTGCTTTTATTGAATCAGATGGTATGAATTTAAGAGTTCCAATAAGTAGCTTAAAGAAAGCTGGAAAGCCACCTAAGAAAAAAACTAAAGCAATGATTAGAGTTTCAAAAGAGGGAGCAAACTCCACTGTTGTTTTAGATTTGCATGGACAAAGGGCAGAAGAAGCCATAGAAAATCTTGATAAATTTATCTCAGATGCGCTTATCCAAGGATATGAGAGTTTAAGAATTTATCATGGAATTGGAACTGGGAAATTAGCTTACGCAGTAAGAGAATTTTTAAAAACTCATCCAAGTGTAGCCTCTTTTAGGGATGCTCCACCAAATCAAGGAGGATTTGGAGCGACCATAGTAGAATTATAATTGTTTTTATAGTATAATATTTCATGGTTGTGTGCTAAAGGAAGTTTTTTGAAACAGATAAATAAGTTATCAAAGTTTATTTTATTTGCTCCTGTTATTGGAGCTATTTTATTAATTCTTGGTATATATTTTTTAGGTCATGATGGGGAAGTTTTAATATATATATTATTGGTTTGTTTGCCCTTTATCTTATTTGTAGCTAAAAAGATCAATGATAAATTAAATGAATATGTAAACTCGATAAATATACATAAAGAAAAATTACATATAGTGAATAAAACTTTAAGAGACCAATTATATAAAGATAACTTAACAAAGCTTTCAAATTTAAAATCTTTAGATAAAAGGTTGAAAAAAACAAAAAATCCAAAAATAATTTTATTAGATATTGACTCTTTTAAAGAGATAAATGAGTTTTATGGAAAAAATTCTGGTGATTTCGTATTGAAAGAGATGTCTAGCATAATAAAAGAGTTTGCAAATAAATACAATTTAGAAGCTTACAGAATTGGTGCAGATGAATTTGCACTTTTAGATGTTTCTGATTTTGATATAGGAAAGTATGAAACGATTGTTTTTGAACTTGTTAAAATTTTTAAAACAAAAGAGCTTTACTTAGAGGAGTATGAAACTTCAGTTGTTATAAATACAACTATAGGAGTTTCTTTTGAGAGCGAACAATGTTTTGAAAAAGCTCAAAAAGCACTAAATTTTGCTAAAACTCATGGAAAAGATTTTGCATCTTATCTTCATATAATGGATACGAAAGATGAATATGAAGATAGAATAAAACATATCAAGCTTATAAAAAAAGCATTATATGAAGATAGGATTCTTCCATTTTTTCAGCCGATACAAGATAGAAATGGAGATACTATAAAGTATGAATGTTTAGCAAGAATTATAGATGAAAATGGCAATATAATTAGTCCTGCAAAGTTTTTAAATACAAGTAAAAAAGCAAGGCTTTATTCACTTATGACAAAAAGGATAATAGATAAAAGTTTTGCTATGATTTCAAAAAGTAATAAAGCTTTATCTTTTAATCTTCTTCCAAGAGATATGATGGATAGTGATATAAATAATTATGTCATTGATAAGATAAGAGAACTAGGCATTGCTAAAAAGATAGTTTTTGAAGTCTTAGAGGATGAAAGTATTGAGCACTTACAAAGAGTTGATAACTTTATAGCAAAAGCAAAAATGCTAGGAGTAAAAATAGCAATAGATGATTTTGGAACAGGATATAGTAACTTTTCTTATCTATTAAAATTAAAACCAGATTATCTAAAAATTGATGGTTCATTAATCAAAAACATTGATACAGATGAAAACTCACAAGAGATTGTAAGAGCTATAATCTCATTTGCCAAAACTTTACATGTAAAAACGATTGCAGAGTTTGTTTGCTCTAAAGATGTTTATGAAAAATGCCTTGAATTAGGCATTGATGAGTTTCAAGGCTTTTATTTAGGTGAGCCTAAAGCCAATTTGATATAATACATTTTTTAATAAAGGTGTATTATGACAACAAAAGAGCTTTTTTTTAAACTACTAAGATATAAATCGATAACTCCAAATGATGATGGTGCATTTTTATTCATAAAAGAATATCTAAGTGATTTTACATGTAAAGAGATAAATGTAGAAGATACTAAAAACCTATTTTTATATAAAAAGTTTGGTGATGGAAAGCATTTATGTTTTGCAGGACATATTGATGTAGTACCTCCAGGCAATGGTTGGGATACAAATCCATTTGAGCCAGTTATAAAAGATGATAAGGTATATGCAAGAGGTACACAAGATATGAAAAGTGGAGTTTGTGCCTTTTTAAAAGCTTGTCATGATACTAAGAATTTTAGTGGAACACTCTCAATCATTTTAACAAGTGATGAAGAAGGTGATGCAAAGCATGGAACTATTGAAGTGCTTAATTATCTAAAAAAAGAAAATTTTTTACCTGATTTTGCCATAGTAGCTGAGCCAACTTGTGAAAAAGTTTTTGGGGATGCTATAAAGATAGGAAGAAGAGGCTCGATAAATGGGGTTTTAAAGATTTTTGGTTCACAAGGACACGCAGCTTACCCAGAAAAGTCTATAAATCCAGTTCATAAATTTGCTTCTATTTTACCAAAAATGGCTGGTCATTTTTTTGATAATGGAGATGAAAATTTTGCTCCAAGCCAGTTAGTAATCACTGATATTAGAGGTGGTATGGAAGTTACAAATGTAACCCCAGGTGAACTTAAGATAATGTTTAATGTAAGAAATTCAACAAATACAACAAAAGAAGATATAAAAAGCTATATAGAAGAATTGTGTAAAGATTTGGATTTTGAACTTGTTTTAACTCAAGGCTCATTTCCTTTTGTTACAAATAATGATTCTAAAGTGGTAAAAGTTTTAAAAGAAGCGATAAAAGAAGAGTTACATGTAGATACTAAATTTTCAACTGCAGGTGGAACTAGCGATGCTAGGATGTTAGCGCCACTTGGAATTGAAGTAGTAGAATTTGGAGTTATAAATGATACAATACATGCTCCAAATGAAAGATGTGGATTAAGTGAAGTAGAAGGACTTGAAAAAGTCTTTAAAAATGTAATTAAAAAATTTTAGGAGTAATATTATGAAATATGTAAAGACAACAAAGGCACCTCAAGCGATTGGACCTTACTCTCAAGCTGTAATTGTAGGAGATTTTATATACACTTCAGGACAAATTCCTCTAAATAGTGATGGGATTTTGGTAGAGGGTGATATAAAAGTTCAAGCAACACAAGTTTTAACTAATCTTAGTGAAGTTTTAAAAGAGGCTGGAAGTAGCCTTTCTAATGTAGTTAAAACAACTATATTTTTATCTGATATGAATACATTTAAAGATGTAAATGAAGTTTATGCTGAGTTTTTTGGCGAGCATAAACCTGCAAGAAGTACAGTGGCTGTTAAAACATTGCCTTTGAATGTTGGAATCGAGATAGAAGTAATTGCTTTAAAAGTTAATTAAAATTTGACGAAATAATTTTTTAAAATTAGCTTTAAATTAGTCATAATTCTTTTAGCCTTTATTTTATTTTAATATATTATTTTAAAAGTGACATTTTGAGCTTAATTTATTTTTCTTTTTGTAATATTATGTAATTATATTATAAAAATTTAGTTCAAGGAAATTTTATGTCTAACAAACACTATGAGGTCATAGTCATCGGTGGTGGGATTTCAGGGGCAGCTCTTTTTTATGAATTAGCTAAGTATACTGACGTAAAAAGTATAGGGCTTTTGGAAAAGTATGATACTTTAGCTAGTTTAAACTCAAAAGGAACTAGTAATTCTCAAACTATACATTGTGGTGATATAGAAACAAACTATACAGTAGAAAAAGCTAAAAGTGTTAAAAGAACTGCAAAAATGATTGAAAAATATTGCTTGCAGTACGGATATGAAAATAAATTTATGTTTGCTCATCAAAAAATGGCTATTGGTGTTGGAGATGATGAAGTAAGATATATGAGAAAAAGATATGAAGATTTTAAAGAGCTTTTCCCATATCTTGAAGTATTTGAAAAAGATAAATTAGCTAAGATTGAACCAAAACTTGTATATGATGAAAATGGTAAAGAAAGACCAGAAGATGTGCTTGGTGTTGGAGTAGAAGCAGGAACTAGTAATTACAGCACTGTTGATTTTGGTAAAATGACTGAAAGTTTGGTAGAAAATGCCAAGAAAATCGAAGGAAAAGAGTGTGATTTATATCTTAACTCACAGGTTATAGATATACAAAAGCTAGGCTCAACTCATGTAGTAAGAACAAAAGATGAAACTTTTAGTGCAGATTTTGTTGTGGTAGATGCTGGTGCTCACTCTTTATATTTGGCTCATAGAATGGGGCATGGATTAGATTATGGATGTCTTCCTATGGCTGGAAGTTTTTATCTTACTACAAAAAAGATACTAAATGGAAAAGTATATATGGTGCAAAATCCAAAGCTTCCTTTTGCTGCACTTCATGGGGATCCAGATATTTTAGCAAATGGATATACAAGGTTTGGACCAACTGCGCTTGCTCTTCCTAAGTTAGAGAGATATCATGGCAATTCAACTGTTATTGATTTTTTTCAGACTCTAAATTTTGATAGTTCAATTGCTAAAATTTTTGCTGATTTATTAGGAGATAGTGATATAAGAAATTATGTATTTAGAAACTTTTTATTTGAAGTTCCATATATCAATAAAAAATTATTTTTAAAAGATGCAAGAAAAATAGTTCCATCATTGCAACTTGAAGATATAGAGTATGCAGATGGATTTGGTGGTGTTAGACCACAAGTTTTAGATAAGAAAAACAAAAAGCTTATGCTAGGAGAAGCTAGTGTAAATCCAGGAACTGGAATTATTTTTAATATGACTCCAAGCCCAGGAGCAACTAGTTGTCTTGGTAATGCTGAGAGAGATTGTAAAATAGTTTGCGAATATCTTGGCAAAACTTTTAATCAAGAAGAATTTAATAAGGATTTAGTTGAATAGTTCACTAGATTTATATGCAAAAATAGAGCCAATGATTGGCTTTTATGATGAGTATGAGGAATTATACTCATCATACCTTCAAATCATTTCTTCTTTACATGTAGAAAATATTTTAGATGTTGGTTGTGGAAATGGAAGATTTTTAAAACATTTAAAAGAACAAAACTATAAGCACCTAGGTATTGATAAAAGCAAAGAGATGATCAAAAGAGCAAATTTGCTTGGAGTTAATGCAAAGGTTTTAGATTTAAATGAGATTGAGAGTAAATCCTTTGATTGTGTAGTGAGCATTGGTGATGTGATTAATTATATAAAAGATCAGGATTTAGATAGCTTTTTCGTATCAATTGGCAGAGTTTTAAAAGATGATGGATATTTTTTGTGTGATATTAATACAAAAAATGGATTTGAAGTTACCGATGGCATTATGGTAAAAGATAGTGAAGATAAATTTTTATCAATTGAAGCAAATTTTGAAAATGAAATTTTAAAAACAAATATAACTCTTTTTGAAAAGCAAAATGAGTATTTTAAAAAATACAGTGGAGAGATTTTGCAATATTTTCATCATTTCTCAAGATTTAAAAATATACCAGGCTTTAAACTAATCTCAAAATCCTTAGTTGGAATGTTTGAGTATGATGATGAAAAGATATTGATGCTGTTTAAAAAGGCTACTTAACTAGTTTACTTATCTCTTTAAAAGCTTTATTTTTTGAACTTACACAAAGTTCAAAAAGTAATGATTCATAAGTAGTTACAACCGAACCTTCACTTATAATTCTTTGTATAGCTATCTTTTTATCATTTGGATTTCTAGAAGTTGTAGCATCTTCAACCAAAATAGGGATAAAACCTTCTTCTTTTAAATCCAAGATCGTTTGAAGTACACATACATGAGTTTCTATACCAAAAACAATGACAAATTTTTTATCTCTTTTTTTTATTTCTTCTAGAGTTGAGTTGTTTTTACAGCAACTAAATGTTGTTTTTTCAAATGAGTTTTTATCAAGTAAAATTTCTCTTATAGGCTCTATGGTTTCACCTAAGCCTTTTTTGTATTGTTCGTTTAAAAGCACAGGAATTTCAAGTAATTGCAATCCTTGTACAAGTTTAAGAGTTTTTTCTAAAAAAAGTTCTTTTTCATACATGTGAGGGAAAAGTTTTTTTTGTATGTCAACTAGTAGTGCTTGAGTATTATTTGCTTCAATTCTCATTTTAAATCCTTATTTGACTATAAATATATGAAAAAGCTCATTTTCAAGTTGCATTTTTATTAGTATGCCATTGTTATGGGGGATGTTTGTGTTTATTAGTGACTTGCTAGCTTTTGGTAAGTCAAATGTTAGGTTGATTCCTTTTTTAGAAAGCGCAGTTTTTATGCTACCAGTTATGATGTTACAAAATTCACTAATACCATCTAGTAAATCTTCTAATAAATTCTCTTCTTTTAGTTTTTCTTGCAACATTGACTCAATCGCTTTTTTTGCTAAAACTTCAGGAAACATTAGTAAAAAATATCCATCGATTTCTCCATGAAATTCCATGACTGAACAGATATTGTCCAAAAAATTTGATGGTTCAAACATGGTTATTTCATGTGATACTTTGCTAGCTTCCAATGCTGTAATCGAAGTTAAAGTATCTACTGCAGTATTTACAAAAATCGGAAGATTACTTACTAGAGTTTTTGATAGATTAAAATTTCCTACCTTTTGTTTTTCGCTTATTGAGTTTTTTACTTTTATAAAATTGATTTTTGTTTCATATATGAGTATATCTTTTTTATTTGTTTCAATATACTCCCTAAATTTTGTCATATCTTTAATATAGACAAGACTATGCTCTCCTTTTGAGAGAATTGATGAGATTTTTTCTAAATCTTCCTCATCTCCATCATCAAAAATAAAAACTTTTAGCGATTTATTGAAAGATTTTGGAGCAAGTAGTAGTTTTGCAATTTGCCAATTTTTAAACAGTTTTACTCTTGTTAGTTTTGTTTCTACTTTTAAAATATTATATACCTTGTGGTCATAATCTCCAAGAGCAATTGATGTATTTAGTTTTTTACTCAAACTTTCTAAAATTGCGACTAAGTTTTTTAATTCATTTAAATCGTAAGGATTGTCTTTGATAGATATATAAATACCAAAAAGATTTCTTTCGTAAATAGTTTGTTCTAATGCTATAATTTGCTGTGCAACTAGCTTATTGTTTCTAGCATCAATCTTACCTTCGTAAATGATATATATGATTTTATCTTTTATGGTTTGCATAGACTCGCTTTTAATATGGTTATATAATATTTAATTAGATACAATAACTTTTATAAACTATTATAACATATGAAATTAAACAAAAATTTTTATTAATAAACACTTAGATAGAAAATTATGTGTATTTGAAACTAAAATGTAATTTAATTAAGGTAATATAAAGACGAAAAGGAGAATAAATAATGATTGAGTCAAAAAAAACAAAAATTTTAGCAACAGTAGGACCAGCTAGTGATAATATAGAAGTATTAGAAGGATTGATAAAAGCAGGTGTAAATGCATTTCGTCTTAATTTTAGTCATGGAACACATGAGTACCATTCTCAAACTATAGAAAAGATTAGAGAAGCGTCAAAAAATGTAGGAATAAAAGTAGGAATTTTACAAGATATTTGTGGGCCAAAAATCAGGGTTGGAAAACTAAAAAGCGATTTTTTACTTAAAAAGGGAGATAAACTAATATTTGTAAAAGATGATATTGTAGGTGAACAAACATCAGAGAACTCATATAAACTTTGTATAAATCAACCTCAGATTTTAGATATGTTGAAAGTTGATGAGTACATATATCTTTATGATGGGATTATAAAAGCAAAAGTAGTGTCAATTGGTGAAGAGATTTTAACAGTTGTTGAAAATGATGGTAAATTATCTTCAAATAAAGGGGTTAATTTTCCAAATACTGTGATAAATATAGATGTAATTACTCCAAAAGATGAAAAAGATTTACTTTGGGGAGCTAGAAATGGTGTTGATTTTGTAGCTGTTTCTTTTGTCCAAAATGCAAATGATGTGCTTAAAGTAAAAGAGATATTGAAAAAATATAAATCAAGAAGTCAAGTATTTGCAAAAATAGAAAAGTTTGATGCTGTTGAAAATATTGATGAAATCTTAGAAGTAAGTGATGGTTTGATGGTAGCAAGAGGTGATTTAGGGATAGAAGTACCTTATTATAAAGTTCCAAGTATTCAAAAAAAGATTATTAGAAAAGCAAATGCAGCTTCAAAACCAGTTATCACGGCAACTCAGATGTTACTTTCTATGGCTCAAAATGAAGTTGCAACAAGAGCAGAGATTAGTGATGTTGCAAATGCTGTTTTAGATGGAACTGACGCAGTTATGCTTAGTGAAGAGAGCGCAGTAGGAAAAAACCCAGTAAATGTTGTTGAAGTTATGTCAAATACTATAAAAGAGACTGAAGAAGTTTATCCATACAATAAATTTAACAGATATGAATTTTTAGATGATACAGATGTGGTTTCAGAATCTATTGCTAAATTAGCTAAAAATTTAAATGTAGAAGCAGTAATTACTCTTACTAGCTCAGGTAAAAGTGCTAAAAAATTAGCTAGATATAGAATACAAAATAAAATTTATGCGGTAACTCATGATGAAAGAGTAGCTAGGTCTTTAACTCTTGCTTGGGGAGTAATACCTGTTATGAACATAGAAAAAGGAAGTCTAAACATCATACTAGCGCATACTATGCAAAAGGGTATCAAAAGTAAAATATTAGATAAAAACAAAACATACATTGTAACTGCTGGTTATCCAACTGGAGTTGCTGGAAATACTAACTATATTCGTATCATGAGAAAAGAACAGATTGATTATTATCTGGATTTTGCACTATAGTTTACTGATAAATACTACCTCATTAGCCTTGTCATTGTAGTAGATGCCAAGGCTATATTTTCTGCTCATAAATACTCCTCTTTGATTAAAGCTTTTGCTGATTCCAAATATATTTGATAACATGCTCGTATCAAATCCTTTGCCTTCATCTTTTATGATTATAATTAAGTATTTTTGCTGATTGTCGTCTTTAAATATATAAGTATCGATTAGAATTTCTTTTTTACATGTAGATTCTTTTTGTGTTAAATAATCAAAATATTTATCTTCTTCTATGAGTTTATGTTTTTTTCTATTATCAATTTGTAAATTTCCATGTTCGTAAGCATTTAACATTAGCTCATTAAAGGCAATTGATAGTTTTTCTGCTTTAGAAGATCCAACAGAAATATCATCTAATATGCTAGAAAACCACTCTTGAGATTTTTCTATATCATCTATACTAGTTTTTATACTCATTGAATCAATTTTATTTTCTAAGTTAATTTTGCTTAAAAATATAAAAGATATATCATCTTCTTGCTCAGAAATTTTTTCCATAAATTTTGCTTTTAAATCTTCTCGGTTTATGGAGTTTTTAAAATCCTCTTTGATATATTTTGCATATGAAGAGTTTTCATTTTTTAAGCTGTTTTCAATCAATCCATCACTATAAACTAAGAGTTTAGTTAAGTTTGAAGTTGATAATTTATCGGTTTTAAAATCATATGTATAAGGATTTATTGCTGGGTTATTTGATTTTAAAGATACAACTTCATTGCTACCCTCTTTTTGCAATAATATTGGTGGCATTGAAAATAAACTGTATTCGATATATTCTTCATCTGGGTTAAGCCATAAAAAAGAAGCAGATAAAATTTCTTCATCTAAAAGTATTGATTGGATACTATCAATTAGGTTTGAAACAATTGTTTTTAAATTTATGTTTTCTTGTTCGTTTGATTTTTCATCAATAAATTTATTGATAAATGCAGTAGCAATTGTAGAAGTGATAGAAGCTGAAACTCCTTTTCCCATACCATCAATTATACTTAAAAAAGTACAATTTCCTACTTTTCTAGCACTATAAGTGTCACCACAAAGTATATCTTTTGCTCTATATAAAAAATCTATCAAAAGCAAAGACGTCTTATCTTTTTTTACATATTTGTAGTAAAAGTCATTGCGAGAAATTTTTATCTCTTTTTGTAAGGCTAGAGTTTCTTGATAGTTTGAATAATCTATCTTTTTTTGAAAATTGGCAATTTTTTCTTTTTCTTTTTCCTCTATATATTTTTTAGCAAGTAATTTTTTTGTTGCATCTTCAATAGAACTTAGTAAATCAACCAATTCAAATGGCTTTTTTATAAAATTGTGAACATTTAGATGCAAAGCTTGTGTTAAAACATCGATACTCTCAAACTCACTTGCAAAAATTATGGGTATATTTGCATTTATCTTTCTTATTTGTTTTATAAAATCAATTCCATTTTGAACTTCAAATTTATAGCCTGTAATTATAATGTCGATATGGTTTTGATTGTAAATCTTTAAGGCATCATCTATCGATTGACTTGTGATAACTTTTTTAAAAAGTATACTAAGTGAGTCTTCATAGATAGCTCTTGTAATGATAGAGCTATCTATACATAATAAAGTAAGATTTTTTATATAACCTTTTAAGTCTTTCATCTATATTTTAAATTCTTTTAATGTATTCTCTAGTTCTTTTGCTTTTTGTGCTAGCAATGTAGAAACATTATACGTTTTTTCATTTAAATTTTCGCTTTCATTTGAAATTTTAACAATATCATTCATAAGTTCAATTAAATTTTTTGTTTGTATTGCAATGTCTGTTGCTTTTTGCACAACATCTTCAGATTTTTGAGTGGTTAATGCCAAGTTGTCTTTTGTTGTTCTTGCATTTTGTATTAATTCATTAGAAAGATTTGAAGTTTCAATCATCTCTTGTGATGTCTTAGCCGTTTGCTCAGAAATATTACTTATGCTTTGAGTTATGACATTGATGCTAACACTAATCTCAGATAGACTCTTTTGAGTTCTCTCAGCTAATTTTCTAACTTCATCGGCAACAACTGCAAAACCTCTTCCATGTTCACCTGCTCTAGCTGCTTCAATTGCTGCATTTAATGCTAATAAATTTGTTTGATCAGCAATCTCTCCTATGATGGTTAAAACATCATTTATACTTTGTGCTTGGTCAGTTAAGTCATTTACCTTTAGAGATAACTCTTCTTGCCTTTGCGCTCCTGATTCTATGTTTTGAACAGAGTAAGTTAGTTTATCTATGAAGTCATGTAGAGTTTTTTCTGTTGTATTAAGATCTTGTGTTGTACTAATCGTTGCTTCTTTTACTTCATTAAAATTATTTCCTACATTTTCGATTAATGTATTCATATCCTTTATTTTTTCTTGTTGCTTATGTAGGTTATTGCTCAGAGTATTTACTAAATTATCTAGTTCTTTGCTTTGTTCAGTTGTTAGATATGATACATCCATACTATTTTGTATAGTTTTTAATATCTCTTTTAAAAGGCTATTTATGGAGATTGAGATTTGATCTAACTCATCTTCATTTTTACTTACATTTATCTCTTTTGTTAAATCTTTATTGTTTGCTATATATCCTATATCATTTAAGTTTTTATCTACATTTTTTATGATATTTCTTTCTACAAAAAAGATAATTAAAACAACAATCAAGCCAAAGATAGCATTTGCTACAACAACCAACAAAGTATTAGTTGTATTTGCTTGTATTTTATCTTCAATAAGTAGTTTATTGCTTTTTGCGATACTATCATCAACTTTTTTTAAAACATTGATTTTTTTAGTTATCGTTTTAAACCAAGTTTCTGCATTTACCCCAAAATTGGATTTTTTACTTAAAGCTATATTTCTAAATTTTTGTACTTCTTCTACGGAATCATCTTTTATGAGAGAATTGTAAGTATCAATCATTTGTTTTGAAGCAATTGATAAAAAGGCATCTGTATAACTCTCTTGTTCTGTCATAAGTTTAATCCATTTGGCAAACATACCTTCTCCAAATTTATCATTTGCAAATGTTGCACTCATAACAGCTCTTTCAATCCCCGCTCTTTCTTTAGCTTTCAAAAAATTAGAATAAGCAGAAAGAGCCTTGACTAATTCATCATCTTTTGATAATTTAGCAGTAATAGATGTGATATTTAAAATATGCCTGTTTAGATTTGTATAAAAAGCAACACTATCTTTAACGCTTATTTCAAGTTTATCAACTCTTTGTCTAATATTTGGAATTTGTTGTGATAATTCTTTTACTTTATTTACTTCATATACAAGTTCTTCTGAAAAATCATCAAAATTTATGCTTTTTGAAAAACTATTGAGTTCAGACAATCTTGAATCTGTAAGTTTTCTTTGTTCTGGTAAAATAGTAGTAAACTTTTTCCCTTTAGAACCTAAAAATCCAGCACTTGCTCCTCTTTCTTTTTGAGTTTCGTGTATAAAAAGACTTAATTTTGAAGCTAAGTTATTTAGGATTTCTACTTGTTCTAGATTACTGTCTTTTTTTATTGCTTCATTTATCGCCAAAGAAATATTGACAAATACATATAAAGCTGTGAGAACTAAAACTATAATTAATTTATTTTTGATTTTCATTGTAATTATCCTTTCACTAATATTAATGATCTTATATTAGTTTTAATTTGTCACTATTATATCATATCTTTATTTTAAGTCAATTGACTTTACAAACACCCAACAAACTTTTGATAAAATGGGTAATTATTTCTCTAAAGGATAGAAAATGAAAGATTATAAAAAACCAACTTGGCATATAAAGGATGATGAGATAACTAGTGAAAAACTATTTAACAAAAGAAGAGATTTTTTAAAGTTAGGTGCAGCTACAATGGTTTCATCTAGTTTGGTTGTTGAAAAATTATCAGCAATTGAGAGTGATTATAGAAAACCACTACAATTTAGCAAGAGTGATTATGGTAAAGAATTAGAGCTTACAAGTTTTGATAAGGCTAGTACTTACAACAACTTTTATGAGTTTTCCACATCAAAAAAACTACCTGCAAAAATGGCATATACTTTAGATACAACAAATTGGATGGTAGATATATCTGGGGAGTGTGAAAATAAAATCAATATAGATGTTGATAGCTTAATAAAAAAGTTCAATTTAGAAGAAAGAGTATATAGATTTAGATGTGTTGAAGGATGGAGCATGGTTGTTCCTTGGATTGGTTTTCCTCTAAGTGAACTTATAAAAATGGCAAATCCAAATAAAAATGCAAAATATGTAAAATTTACAACAAAAGTAGATAATGATATGTTTCCTGATCAAAAAAAAGGCATATTTGGTGCAATTCCATATCCCTATGTTGAGGGTTTGCGTATGGATGAAGCCATGAATGAACTTGCCTTTATAGCAGTTGGGATGTATTCTAAAGCACTTCCAAAACAAAATGGTGCGCCAATGAGGTTGGTTGTTCCTTGGAAATACGGTTTTAAAAGTATAAAATCAATTGATAAAATTGAGTTTGTAAGCGATGAGCCTAAAAATACTTGGCAGGTTGTAACTCCAAAAGAGTATGGGTTTTATGCAAATGTAAACCCAAATGTTGATCATCCAAGATGGTCTCAAGCAAAAGAGCGAAAATTAGGAAGTTTTTTTAAAAGTAAAACTTTGATGTTCAATGGCTATGAAAAAGAAGTTGGACACATGTACAAAGGTATGGACTTAAGGAAATTTTACTGATGAAAAAAGCAGTGTTATTTATACTTTTACTAATGCCATTTTTTTATCTTCTATGGAGTGTGCAAGAAGCAAATGACCCCATAAAATACATATTTACATATACAGGTATTAGCTCTATTGGTATACTTATGATTTCACTTTTTATCACACCTTTAAAAGGTGTGATAAACTTGCTTAAGTATAGAAGGATGGTAGGACTATTTGCTTTTTTTTATGCCTTTTTACATTTTGCAAATTTTTATATTTTAGATGCAGAACTTGATTTTTCTTTTGTTGTAAAAGAGACTTTAGATAAACCTTTTATTTATCTAGGTATGATTGCTTTTGGCATACTTTTTTTTATGGCCATAACTTCTACAAAAAAACTCTTTAAAAAGTTTAACTCATGGCATAAACTAGTTTATATTGCTCTTATTTTAGTAACTATCCACTTAGCTATGGCACAAAAAGTTTTAAGCTCTTTGGAGTATACTTTCATAATAACTACATGTATACTTTTAGGATATAGGATTTATGAAAAAAACAAACGCCGCTCGCTTGCTAGACAAATATAAAATTGACTATGATATCGTTGAGTATAAAGTAGATGAAAACGACTTGAGTGCTTTACACGTAGCCAAAGTTACAAATGCAAATATAAAAACTATCTTTAAAACTTTGGTTACGATAGATGAAAAAAATCAGCCTATTGTAGCTTGCATTGCAGGTGATGAGGAACTTGATTTAAAAGCTTTAGCAAAAGCGGCTAATGTAAAGAAGTGCGTGATGATACCTTTAAAAGATGTTTTAAAAACAACAGGTTACATGAGGGGAGGGTGCTCTCCCATTGGCATGAAAAAGATTTATAGAACATTTGTAGACAGCGATGCACTTTTGCACGAAAAGATTTCACTAAGTGCAGGAGTAAGAGGCCAGCAGATTGTTTTAAAACCAAAAGATTTAGAAAAAGCTTTACATGTAGAGTTTAAAAGAGTGATACATGCATGATATAGAGATTATTAATTTACTATATTTATTAGTTCCTGTTGGCTTTGTAGGGTACTTTTACTATAGATGGGTTGGCAATAAGTTTGAGATTCTTTATGCAAGCATTAGAATGCTTTTGCAACTTTTGCTGATTGGTTATCTTTTATCTTATGTATTTGCCGCTAAAACTTCATATATGACGGTATTGATAGTCATAGTGATGATAAGTGCAGCTAGTATGATAACTCTTAGAAATATAACTTTTAAAAGCAGAAAGATTTATAAAAACATATTTGTTGCCATTTTCGTAGGTGGTAGTGTAAATCTGTTTTTAGTTTTATACTTTGTCTTACATGTAGACGCATTTGATAACCCAAGATACATAATCCCAATAGCCGGCATGCTTTATGCGAACTGTATGAACGCTGTATCTTTAGTTGCTGAAAGGTTTGAGAGAGAAAGAGAGAGCCATGACTATCAAAAAGCTAGAGCGAACTCCCTTAAAGCTTCACTTATACCTCAAATAAACTCATTTTTAGCAGTTGGTTTAGTCTCGCTTCCAGGTATGATGACAGGACAAATACTCTCAGGGGTTGACCCTATTGTAGCAGTTCGTTATCAAATCATGGTTATGTTTATGATTTTAGGAAGCTCAGGAATTAGCACGATTATTTATCTTAAGTTCCTATCCATAGATAACCCCAACTTAAGCGATAAGTAGATGTCTCTTGTGCTAGGCAGATTAGTGAAAGCCTAGCCTTAGCTAAGGTGAACTAATCTAACGACGCAATAGAGTTATCTACTTATCGTCCGAAGGAAATTTAAAAGAATGAGCTACTGCTTCGTTAAAAGATTTTGAAGCACAATAAGTGCAACTTCAATCTTTTGCCTTACATTAGCCCCTTCTTTTAAATTCTTAAGTTGGGGTTATCTATGGATAGGAACTTATACAAAGGAAACAAGATGATATTTAAATTTGCCAAACAACCATTAAATACTGGGGATGATTGTTGTACCCCTCAACCAAAAGGTAAAGCGAAATGTCCACTTTGTGCAAATGAAGCAAAAGGAGTTTTAGCTAAAACTTTAAATGCGCTTTTAAAAGATGATGCAAAAAAGAAGCTTTTTTCATTAGATGGTTTTAGTCTTTGTAAAACTTCTACATGTAAAGCAGTTTATTTTAGAGGAGATGAAGTTTTAACTCTAGATGATGTGAGTGTAAGTGTTGGATTTAAAGATGGTGCAAAAGTAAAAAATTACTGCTACTGCTTTGGTTGGACAGAAGATAGGATGATTGAAGATATCAAAACCAATGGTAAAAGTACAGCCATAGAAGATATACAATCAAAAATGAAAACTATTGGATGTTCTTGTGAAGTAAAAAACCCAAGTGGAAAATGTTGTCAAGGTGATGTAAAAAAAGTATTGGCTAGCTTACAGTAAACTGTCCCATCATACCAGCATCTTCATGTTCAAGGATATGACAGTGGTACATGTAAGGTCTATTTTTAGTCGCCTTATGTTTAAAAGTGACCAGTATTTCTACTTTTTCTCGCCCGTAAACTAGAACTGTATCTTTTAGTCCAAACTCATTTTTAAATGGTTGATTACCATTTCTTGAGAGAACTTTAAAAGCAGTTCCATGAACATGAAAAGGATGAGGTCTTGGACTTGGATTTCTTATCTCCCAAATCTCGTAAGTGTCTTTTTTAACCTCTTCATCAATCCTACTCATATCCATTTGTTTACCGTTTATGCCTAAAAACATCATTGACATATTGAGTGTAAAAACTCTTCTGTTTGAAATTTTTATATTTTTATAATCATCTACATTTATAAGTCTTTTTGGTATTTTAGGTACAATTGGATTAGATTTTTTTACTATGATTTTTAAAAGAGCTTTTTGGCTGATACCATCTCCAAAGTATATTGTTTGACCTGCTAATTTTGAAAAATCAGCTAATATTTCGCCTCTTTCTCCAGGAGCTATAATAAAATTTTTTAGTTTTACTGGTTTTGGTAAAAAACTAGAATCACTAGCTATTTGAACAAACTCTTTGCCCTTTTCAAACATAATATTATAGATCCTTGCATTTGCACCATTTAAAATTCTAAACCGTATCAATTTTGGCTCAACTTCTAAATATGGATCATTTATGCCATTGATTAAATGAACATTCCCAGTAACTCCCATCATAGTATCGTGCATACTTTGCTTGTATAAAAACTGTCCACTGTTATCAAATCTTCTATCTTGTAAAACTAAAGGTATATCATCTATGCCATACTCTTTTGGTAAATCAAGTCTTTTTGAATCTTCATCCTCTATGATAAATAATCCAGCAATACCTTTAAAAACTTGCTCTCCCGTTTTATGCATAGCATGAGGATGATACCAAGCAGTACAAGCTCTTTGGTCAATTTTTATATCTGCACTCCATTTTTCTCCAGCAGGTATTATACTATGTGGACCGCCATCACTACTACCTTTTACTTTGAGTCCATGCCAATGAAGTGTTGTAATTTCATCTAATGAATTTTTTACATGTAGAATAAGTTTGTCATTTTTATTTACTCTTATAGTAGGCCCTAAAAAATTTCCATTTACGCCATAAGTATCAGTCATAGCGCCATCGAGAAATGCCATTTGGCCTTTTTTTATATTAAGCTCATAAACTTTTGTATCACCTTGCATTTTAAATGATGCTACTGGTGGAATCGCCAAAGCTTCACTAAATTGCTCTTTAAATGATATAGTTTTGGCATCCGCTTTTGTATTATATAATGAACTTGCAACCAATACTGAGCTAAATTTTATAAAATTTCTTCTTTTCATCATAAACTCCTACTAATATGCAAGTTTAACATTTATCTGTGTAAATATTGTGTATTGTTTGTAGTTTTTAATTTATGAGGTAATCTGATTATAAATTTAGCTCCATTGTTACTATTTTGAGCTTCAATTGTACCATTGAATTGATTTTGTATAACTAGTTTTGACATATAAAGTCCAATGCCTGTTGAAGGATTTTGCTTTTTACTGTGAAAAGGTTTAAATATATCTTCAATAGGGTTTACTTTAATACCACCAGCATTATCTTCAATTTCAAGTATTATATGGGTGCTTGTATCGTATAGTGATATTTTGATAAACGGATCTTTTATTTGTTTTAATTTTACTATGTCAATTATATTTTGTAAGATTGATAAAACTACATGTGCTAGTGAATTTGCATTTCCAAAGATTTTTATTTGAGATTCGACATTCATAATTAGTTTGATTTGATTTAAGTGTAGTATAGAATCAACAATACTAAGAGCTTGCTTGATAGATAAACTAGGATTAAAAGTTACATTTTCACTTTTCTTGTAAAAATCTTGAAAGTTAGTAATGGTTTCAGACATAAATTGGATTATTTTTTGGTTTTTCTCTGCCTCTTTAGCAAGTTCATTATCTTTTAATTTTCTTTTTATATACATACAATTAAAACTAAGTTCAGCTAGTGGCTGCCTCCATTGGTGTGCAATAATAGCAATCATTTCTCCAAGTGCTGCAAATTTTGATTGTTGTTGTAGTATTTTATCATTTAATTTTTCGACAGAGATATCTTGTATATTTGCAACTATCATATCATCACTGCTTGAACCAAAAGAAATTCTTATAGGAAAAATTTTACCTTTTTTATTTATAGCATTTATTTCTCGTACTTCTTCTTTTTTTTCATGAGTAGTTAAATCTCTACAATCAGGGATGATTTTTTCAAAACTTGTTTTACCTATCATTTCATCTCTTGTGTAGCCAAAAATATTTTCTGCCATTTTATTAAATGTTTTAATTTCTAGATTTTTATTTATAGTAATGATGGCGTTTGTACTAGATTCTATGACTGTATTTGAGTAATCTTTCTCTTTTATTAACTCATTTGTTTTATTAGCAATCTTTCTATTAGCAGGCCTAAAGATAAATAGTGCTTCAAAAAATAGAGTAGTTAATGTCATCAAAAAAATATAAAATTCAACTTTTTTTAATTGTTCTATATGTTTTTTAGCTTCATCTAGGTATAAAAGAACAGTTGAATCCAAATCCTTAAGTAAAGAATTTGAGTGCTTTAAAAGGTATGTTAGACTTTTTCCAGCCCTGTTTTCATTAAATTTTTTTGCGTGATATAGATAATCTTTAACTTTTTTATCAAGCATCATGGGTTTTTCAAAAAAAGCTTTTTTTATCCTAGGTGACATATAAGATGAGAGTAGTTGTTTGTGATTACTTTCAAATTTTTTTATATTTCCTTCAAGATTTTTAATTTTGTAATATATGGCATGAAATGCGATTTGTTGAGCTAGAATTTTTTGTTGACCACTTATATTGATAAGTTTACCATCGTCTGATTGTATACTTATTAGTTTATCTAAGTTGACATAAGCCAAAGTAGAAAGAATTGCTATAATACTAAGTGCTAAAACGTATCTTTTTGTAAAACTAACTTTTTCCACTCGCCCTCTTTTAATTATTTATCAGAATCATATAGTATAATAACATTCTTTAATAAAGGGTTTAAAATGGAATGTGAATATGATATTGTGTTACAAAAAAGCTCCATCCTTTTAGCTGAAGATGATGTGAGGGTAAGACAGAGCTTTAAGAAGGTTTTACTACTTTATGTAGATGAGGTATATGAAGCAAAAGATGGCGAAGAAGCTTTTGCTTACTATAAAAAGTACAATCCAGATATTATAATATCTGATATAAAAATGCCTCGTTTAAGTGGGCTTGATTTTGTAAAAAAAGTTCGCTTAGAAAATAAAAACATTCCTATCATAGTAACAAGTGCATACACTGACCAAGATTTTTTATTAGACTCTATTAAGCTTTCTCTTATAGAATATGCCATAAAACCTATAACAGAGTCAAAACTAAATTCGATGCTTAAAGAGTGTGCAAAAATTCTATCACAAAACAAATCTCAAATTGTTAAATTAGAAGAAAATATAAACTATGATTTAGAGAATAAAGTTTTAAAATGTGATAACAAAGAGATAATTCTTACAAATAAAGAAATTGAATTAATAGAGTTGCTTCTATCACACCGAGGAAATCTCGTTACTAAACAACATATTGAAGATAAATTGTATATCTATGAAGAAGCACCTCCTAGTGCTTTAAAAAATTTGATTTTTAAACTAAGAAAAAAACTTCCTACAAATATCATCCAAACTGTATCTAAATTGGGATACATGATAAAATAGATTACTTCTTATTAGTACATCTCCTAGTAAAATTTATTAAAAAAAGATAAAAAAATATTTTTTTATTTTTTTTTAAACTAGCGACCGAAAAGAAACTTTAGCAGTAGTATAATTTCGTAAGATGTTAATTTTGTGTTAAATTGACATTTTGATTCTGTTGATTAGAATCAATGTAGTTGAGTTTAATATAAGAATATAATAAAAAAGTTATTTCTTATATAAATAATTGCAAATTTACAAAGGAGGAACGTAAATGAAGAATGTTTTACGTAAGGTTTCTTCATTATCTGCATCTCTGGCTCTTTTAGCAACTTTTTCTAGTGCTGCTACTGAGTTAGATAAAGTAATGAAAGAAAGAGGTTTGTCTCAAGCAGATATTTTAGCAGCAGCTAAAACCTACACCCCAAGTGGTGGCAGAGATAAATACTTGGTATTTAGTTCAGGCGGGCAATCAGGTCAAGTACTAGTATATGGTGTTCCATCAATGAGAATATTAAAGTATATTGGTGTGTTTACTCCAGAGCCTTGGCAAGGATGGGGCTATGATGATGATACTAAAAAAGTATTGGCTCAGGGTAATATTAGAGGAAAAGAGATAACTTGGGGAGATACTCACCACCCTGCTATTTCTGAAACTAATGGTGCATATGATGGAAAATGGTTAGTTATAAACGATAAAGCCAATCCTCGTATTGCTGTAATTGATTTAGATGATATGGTTACAAAACAAATTGTTGTTAACCCTGTTTTTAAAAGTGATCATGGTGGAGCTTTTTTTACTCCAAATAGTGATTATATCTTAGAAGCTTGCCAATATGGTGCTCCTCTTGATAATAACTATCACCCTATGGATGAGTTTGCTGAAACTTATAGAGGTGGTGTTACTGTTTGGAAGTTTGATCATGAAAAAGGTTTGATTGAGCCTAAAAAATCATTCACTATTGAAATGCCTCCATATATGCAAGATTTAAGTGATGCGGGAAAAGGTGTTAGTGATGGTTGGGGTTTTACAAACAGTTTTAACTCTGAAATGTACACTGGCGGTATAGAAAAAGGTCTTCCTCCATTTGAGGCAGGTACTAGTAGAAATGATACTGACTTTTTACATGTATATAACTGGAAAAAACTTGCAGAACTTGCAAAAGATGATAAAAATGTAAAAGTAGTAAATGGACATAGAGTTGTACCAATTGATGTTGCAGTTAAAAACAATGCACTATTTTTAGTGCCAGAGCCAAAATCTCCACATGGTGTTGATGTCAGTCCTGATGGAAAACATATAGTAGTTTGTGGTAAACTTGACACTCATGCAACTGTATATAGCTGGGCAAAAATCAAAAAAGCAATTGATAGTAAAGATTTTGTAGGAACTGATCCTTATGGTATACCAATCATTGATATGAAAAAAGCAGCTCATTGTCAAGCAGAGCTTGGCCTTGGACCTTTGCATAATCAATATGGACCAAAATGGAAAACAGATGGTGAGATTTATACTTCATTGTACGTTGACTCTCAAGTTGTAAGATGGAATTATCTTACATGTAAAGTAACTGATAGACAAAATGTTAACTACAACATAGGTCACCTTTGTGGAATGGAAGGAAAAAGTACAGATCCTCAAGGAGATTATATAATTGCTCTTAATAAATTAGCAATTGATAGATTTAATGAAATTGGTCCATTGCATCCTCAAAACCATCAATTAATTGATGTAAGAGGTAAAAAAATGCAACTACTTTATGATATGCCAATCCCATTGGGAGAGCCTCACCAAGCAGTAGCAATCAGAGCAGACAAGATTAAGCACCATGTTAGATATAAAATGGGAACAAATCCTTTCACAGGAAAAATCCATGAGGGTAAGACTCTAGCAGGTCAAGAAAAGATTGTTAGAAAAGGTAATCATGTTTATGTTTATGGAACAATGGTTAGAAGTCATATCAACCCAGAGCACGTAACAGTAAATAAGGGTGATACAGTAACTTTCTATCTTACAAACTTAGAAAGAGCAGAAGATGAAACTCATGGTTTTACAGTTGACCAATATAATGTTCATGCTTCACTAGAGCCTGGTAAAACTGTTGCATTGACTTTCAAAGCTGATATGGAAGGTGTTTTCCCTTACTACTGTACAGAGTTTTGTTCAGCACTTCACTTAGAAATGATGGGTTACTTGATGGTTAAAGATCCAAGTAAGAAGTACACAAAAGCAGCTAAGCTAAAACTTAAGAAAATGTCAAAAGCTGAGTTAAAAGCTGAGTATGACAAAACTGTTGCTACTAACAAAGCAACTGACGCTGTTATTCAAAGTGTTGTTAAATTCTTAAAAGATAATCATTTTGATAAATATCCAACAGTTAAAAATCTAGTAACTGATGCTCTTGATCAGTATAGTAAGATTCCAGAACAAAAGAAAAAATCTGATGAAGCTATTAAAGCTGGAAATATTGACAAAGCTATTTTATTTGAAAATATGATTTGGCAATATATGGTAAAAACAGCAGATGTTGGAATTAGAGCAAAAGATTTACTTGTTAAGAAAATTGCAACTCCAATGAGTGAAGCTGCTCAAAGAGGACATGCTGCTTATCTAGAAGGTGGATGTAATGGATGTCACGTTGTAGGTAAAGTAAGTTCTGGTCCAGACTTAGTTGGTGTTCTTGATCGTCATGAAAATGGTGAAAAATGGGTTAAAGAGTGGATTATGCATCCTGAGACAATGTATGACAATGATTACATCAAATCAATGACTAACTACTTTAATCTAAGAATGCCTAACCAAGGTATGAGCGAGCAACAAACAAAAGATATCATTGAATATCTTAAATGGATAGATAAAAACGCTAACTTGTTTTAATCTATAAATTTTTGGTCTAGGTAATTGGTTACCTAGACCTTTTTCTTGAGCAATATCATTACATTTTTTTAATTTTAAATATATAATGTATATAAAATTAAGAAAATAAATCTATAAGGTCGCATTATGAATAGTTCTTTAATCAAATCAAAAATTTTTGCTTTTTTAGCATTAGTTCTTTTATTGTATTTCTTTGTGATTCCAGCAGTATTAACACACAATGTTGTTGAATTAAAAGAGGAGGGAATGGGTGACAAGATTTCAGTACTAACACAAAAAGTTTGGAATTTTTACCAAAAAGGAAGGTATGTAAGTCCAACAACTCCAAAAGATATAGCAGGAGATTTGAAAAAGTTAGTAGATGAAGATATGGAGATTGGAGTTGCAACAACTCCCATATGGTATGTAGCACTAGAAGCTCCAAACTATCCAAAAGAATCGTTTCCAAATGGAATTCCAGTTTATTATCATTTTGATGGATTTAGTGGAGATGTTTTTGAGATGGAAACGATAAATCACTTTATAGGAATGGACCCAATGGAAAGAGGAGCTCCTTATCTTAGGATGATAGCACCTTATGCACTTATTTTTGTAGCACTTTTATTTGTACTATTCATGCTTTATAACTCAAAAATTTTGAATTTATTAATGCTTATTCCAGTTAGCTTACCTATCATATTTTTAGGGTTTTATTCGTATTGGTTATATTGGTTTGGTCATCATATGCATGAGTGGGGTGCATTTAAAATAAAACCTTTTATGCCAACAGTATTTGGAGATGGAAAAGTGGCTCAGTTTACTACTCATTCATATCCAACAATTGGTTTTTGGATTTTAATTGCTATAAGTGTGCTTTCTCTTTTGGCAATCGTATCTAGAAAAAAAGCTTTAAAAGCTATTGAAAGTTAAAACAGAGTCATGAAAACTATATTTGTAACTATATTACTTACTATTCAACTTTTTGCACAAAATATATTGCAAGAAGCGATAGACAATGCACCAAGCGGTTCATTACTTGAACTTCCAGCTGGTGTTTATAAGGGTAATATAGTTATAAATAAACCTTTGATTATTGATGGTAAAAACCAAAAAGCTATAATTGAAGGAGATGGTAAAGGAACAGTAATTAGCATTACTAGTTCATATGTTACTATTAAAAATTTAACCATTAGACATAGTGGAGCTCAGCATGAAAGAGTTGATGCTGGGGTGGCACTTAAAAAAGTTAAACATTCAAAAGTATTAAATTGTAAAATTGTTGATGTACTTTTTGGAATAGATTTACAAGAAACCCATAATAGCGAAATAATAAGTAATTATATAACATCTAAGCCCTTTAGTTTAGGACTAAGAGGAGATGCAATAAGATTGTGGTATAGCAATGATAATATACTTAAAAAAAATTATATAACAAAATCAAGAGATTTTGTTGTTTGGTATTCACATGGTAATTTGATTGAGGGTAATTATGGTGAATATTGTAGGTATTCTCTTCATTTTATGTATACAGGAAAAAACATAGTAAAAAATAATGTTTATAAACATAATAGTGTTGGGATATTTTTTATGTATTCTCAAGATACAATTGCAACTGGTAACGTAATAGAAAATTCATTAGGTACAACAGGACTTGGCATTGGATTGAAGGACGCTTCCAATTATACTATCAAAGATAATACTATGATATATTGTGCTAGAGGATTATATATAGATAGATCACCATTTCAGCCAGATACTCATAACTATATTGAAAATAACAAGCTTTTATATAATTCAGAGGCTGTTCATTATCACTCATTGAGTATTGCAAATATATTTAAAGGCAATATAATCAAAGGCAATATTGAAAATATCATCAACGATTCATACAATACAAAAGTAGAAGAAAATAGATGGGATGGAAATTATTGGGATAATTATGAAGGTTTTGATAAAAATGGCGATGGCATAGGAGACACCCCTCACACAGAGCATTATTATGCTGATAAGATGTGGTTGTTTAATCCTAGTTTAAAGTTTTTTTATGGCTCTCCAGTTATTAGTATTATTAACTTTTTAGCAAAACTTGCTCCAATATCAGAGCCAGTTGAATTAGCTAAAGATGAGCATCCAAAGATGAAGATAGGAGAAGTTCTTTGAACGATAAAAAAAGAAGACAATTTATAAAACAAACAACAGGTATTGGTATATTAGGGCTCATTAGTGGAGCTGGTATTTATCTAGCACCATCATTAAAAGCTAAAGAGCCAATACTTAGACCTCCTGGAGCAGTTAGTGAAGAGCAATTTTTAAAACTTTGTATAAAATGTGGACAGTGTTTGCAAGTTTGTCCATATGATGCAATTGAACTTGAAGATATAGATGGTGGAGCTAGCATTGGAATGGCTTATATTTCGCCTTCTAAACGTGGATGTTATCTTTGTGAGGCTTTTCCTTGTATGCTCGCTTGTCCAACTGGTGCACTAGATCATGAACATGACAATATAAAATATGTTCAAATGGGAATGGCAGTCATAGGGGATATAAATACTTGTTTAGCAATAAACAATAAAAAACCACCAAAGAGCATTGTAGATAGACTTTATGAGCATACTAAAATATTATCAAGTGAAGAATTAGAAAGTAAACATGTCAATATAAACGGAAATGAGAGTGAAAAAGAGAAACTTCAAAAAGATGTATTGGTTAAATTAGAAGAAAATAAAGATAAACCTTGTTCATTATGTGCTTCAATGTGTCCTTATCCAAGCCCACTTGATGCTATTGAAATGGTAAGTTATAAAAGTGGATCAATTCCAAAAATAAAAGAAAAGTGTGTAGGCTGTGGTGTATGCGTTGAGATGTGTCCTGTGGATATAATCAAAGTTATTCCTAGAAAAAATTATGAGGATATTTATAATGCGTAAAATGAATATAATGTTATGGACTTTGATCATAGTAGCTTTATTTAGTGGCTGTGATAAAAAAGAGCAAAAAGAAGAACAAAAAGTTGCAACACCAGCTAAAATAAAAGTAACTAAAGATGTTGTAAAAGAAGAAGCAAAACAAGAGATAGAAAAAGCAAATAATGGTCAATTTTATTACTCTTATAACAAAGAGGGAGAATCAAAAGAATCAAAAGATATAAGTAAATATAATGCAGAAAGCACAAAAGTAAAAACGACTTTAGATGCTTACTTGCGTATTAAATCTCCATATGAAAGAGTTCAAATTACAATGATGATACAAAAATTGAGTCATGATTATGTTGTTAAATGTTCAGCCTGTCATGATGATTACGCAAATGGTGTGATTGGACCATCTCTTTTAGATAAAGATTCTGATTTTATATTTGCAAGAATTATGGATTTTAAAAATGGAAAAAGAAAAAATATTCTCATGAAAGAGTTGGTTACTCAAATAAGTGATGATAAGTTGAAAAATTTAGCCATAGAAATAGCTAATTTTAATAAACAAATAAGAAAGATGAGGGATGCAAGATGATAAAACATATAATAGCGGCAATTTCTACTGTTTTAGCTTTATGGGCAATGGTACATGTATATAATTTAGATAAAGAGGTTAATAAAACTGGTAGGATTGCAAGAATTATAGAAAAATCTAAAATGGAAGTACATTTAAAGACTAAAAAAACTCAAGTTGTAGAAGAAAAAAAAGCTGTTAAAGTACAAAAAACAAAAAAAGTAGAAGACGAAATGGCTGTTAAATTAAAAGCACTTAAAGATAAGGCTGGAAATATAGCTGCATTTAAAGTTAGCCCTCTTTATAAGAAAAATTGTTCTTCTTGTCATGGCTCTATGGGCGAGGGAATAATTGGTCCAAAACTAATAGGCCAAAGTGAAGATAAGATTTTTCAGGCATTAAAAGATTTTAAATCTGGGAAAAAGAAAAACTATGTAATGTATGGATTACTAGGGAATTTAAGCGAAGAGCAGTTGGCTAGTTTATCAAAAGAAATTGCATCTTTTAAAGATAAGTTAGATGCATCAAATAACAACTAAAGAGTATAAAAATGGATAGATATAATGGAAGTGTTAGAGAACTTGTAAATGCCTCATTTTTTTCTACCTTTTTTAGTAAAAACAAAAGTGGAAAAACAAGGCTATCTTGGAGAGGATGGAGGTGGATTAGTATAATTCTTATTAATCTTGCATTTTTTCTATCATTTCATATAGATGTCCAATTATTAGAAGGAACACTAAATGGTTCTAGACTTTTAGGATTTCACCTGATTGATCCATTTACTGCTTTAGAAATTTTAGTATCAGATTTTGGTATTCATATCAATGTAATAATTGGTAGTTTAACCCTTATAATTTTTTATTTTTTTGTAGGAGGTAAGGCATATTGTGCATGGGTTTGCCCATATGGTTTACTTAGTGAAATTGGTGAAAAAATTCATCTAAAGCTTGTTTCAAAAAGAATTATAAAAGAGAGAGCTTTCAATCCAAATATCAGATTTTTCTTTTGGGCTGTTTTTTTACTTGCAGCATTTATTGATGGATACTTGGTTTTTGAAGTTATAAACCCAATAGGAATTATTAGTAGATTTATCTCGTATGGTTGGAGTTTGGCTTTAGTTTGGGTCATCGTTGTATTGGGATTTGAAATTTTTTATTCAAGAAGGGCTTGGTGTAAATATATTTGTCCAATTGGAACAACATATAATTTTATAGGTTGGATTGGATTAAATAGAATAAAATGGGATATGGATAAATGTGATCACTGCATGGCTTGTATAGCAGTCTGCCCTGAAGATCATGTCATTGAATTTATTAAACCAAAATATGATAAAGCTAGAAAAGATAAAAATAAAACTCAAGAGTATATAAAAAATGGAGATTGTATTTTGTGTGGAAGATGTTTTGATGTTTGTCATACAGATGCTTATAAGTTAGATTTTAGATTGAAAGACTTAGTCTGATGTTAGTAGATATAAAAAATGTAACAAAAATTTTTCAAAAAGCAAAAGTGTTAGACGATGTAAGTCTTAGTATAACAAAAGGTGATAGAATTGCTATGATGGGTCCAAATGGAGCTGGTAAAACTACACTCATTAGAGCGATGTTAGGATTTTATCATATTGATTCTGGAAGTATACATGTAAACGGGTATGAGCCTATAAAACAAAGAGTAAAAGTTTTAGATGATATTAGTTTTATTCCTCAACTGCCACCTCCAATAAGGCTTAGTTTAGATGAGATGATATCTTTTATCTCAAAAAGTTCAAATGTATCAAAAGAATCAATTTATGAAGAAGCTCATAAAATGGACTTGGATATAAAAAGTAATTTGCATAAACAGTTTTTAAAACTTTCAGGCGGTATGAAACAAAAACTTCTTATCGCAATCGCACTTTCAAAAAAAAGTTCAATGCTTGTATTTGATGAGCCAACTGCAAACTTAGATCCAAAAGCAAGAGAACATTTTTATAGATTATTGAGTGATTTGGATAAAGATTGTTCAACTCTGTTTATAACTCACAGACTTGATGAAATAGAAGATTTAGTAAATAGAAAAATTTATATGGATCTTGGAAAAGTAGTAGAAGATGAAAAAATTTAGCCTATTTTATCTGCTTGGTTTATTTATAGTAGCTAGTATATTTCTTGGTTGTGAAAAAAAAGAGATTGGTAAAGTTAGCCAGATACATTGGGATAGAGATATGTGTGAAAGATGTAAGATGGCTATAAGTGAGCGAAAATATGCTTTTGAGATTATAAATCCCAAAAATGGTAAAGCATATAAATTTGATGATATAGGATGTGGAGTTTTATGGCTGGAAGAAGAAAAAATTCCTTGGGCAAAAGATGCTATTATGTGGATAACAGATGCTAAAACTGGAGAATGGATTGATGCAAAAAAAGCATATTACACTGATGATAGTATAACTCCTATGGCATATGGATTTGCGGCATTTAGTGAAAAAACAAAACCAGCAGGGAAAGAACTTCATGATTTTGAATATGCAAGAAAAGAGATATTTGAAATCGAAAAGCTAAATTCTCAAAAAGTACAAAAATTAGGACAAAATTGATGAAGAACTTATTGTTAGTTGCGTATTTGGACGTAAAAGAGTCACTTAGGTCTAAGTGGTTTTATGTATATGCCTTAGTTTTTGGTGGTCTTATGGCTTTGTTTTTTATAACAGGAGTTTCTGATTCTGTTGTTATGGGCTTTACAGGCCTTAGTAGAATGTTGCTTATTTTTATCCAAGTGACAATTATAATTTTACCTATATTTATACTTATAACTACAGTTAAATCAATCAGTGGTGATAGAGAAAGTAATGTATTAGAATATATGCTATCATTTCCAATTTCACTTAATAGCTATTATTGGGGGAAAATGCTTGGAAGATTTTTAACGGTATTTTTACCAGTTATCTTTGCTCTACTTTTAGGAGTAATTTTTGGTTTAACAAAAGAGGGAGAACTTCCTTGGGCTATGGTTTTTTTATATTCTGGGCTTTTATTTTCAATGTGTTTTGTTTTTTTAGGTATTGCTTTTTTTATCTCAACTATTGTAAAATCAACTGATATTGCAATTGGTAGTGCTTTTATGATTTGGATGATACTTTTAGCATTTATTGATATTGCACTTATTGGACTTATGCTTCAAGGAAGAATCAATGATGGAGCTATTATTACAGTTGCACTTCTAAATCCTATTGAAGTATTTAGAATTGGAGCGATATCACTTTTTGATCCAGAATTAACTGTAATTGGACCTGTGGCTTATTATCTTTTAGATACACTAGGAGCTAAATTACTCATGGTTTATTCTATGGTATATCCAGTGATTTTAGGATTTGTTTTTGCCTTTTTAGGCTTTTTGGCATTTAAGAAAAAAGATTTATTATAGGAGATATTTAAATGAAAAAAATTATTTTGGTTTTGATGATACTAACAGTTAGTTTATTTGCAAATGGTATAAAGCTACTAGATGAAAAGGCAGTAGATTTAGCATATCAATTACCATTAAAAAAATATCCAAATTTTTTATGTGAAGCAACACTAGAAAATGGAAAAGTGATTCAGTTTGTTTCAGTTAAATCAATGTTCCAAGTTTATTTTCATCAAGAGTATTTTTTAAAACATAAACTAATTGATGCTAAGATAAAAGATATGTATATTCAAGATTATCTTAATAAAACAAAGAAAAATGCTAAAAGGTCAATCTATGTATTTGGAAGCAGAGTTCCTGGACCACATGGAGATGATTTGATTCCTTTTAAAGATAAATATAGTGCAGATTTATTTAAGTTAAAATATGGTGGAACTAAAACATTGCCATTTGACGCTATAACTATAGGTTTAATTAGATATTTGGATATGTAGTATGATAAAAAAGGCTATTTTGATACTTTTTCCAATAGTAGCGTTAATTGGGATATTTTATTATGCAAATGTAACTAATGCAAATCCAACTGAAACTATAAATGAAAAAAAGATTCCATTAGAGATTAAAGACAATACGGTTCAATGTCCTCAGTGCAATATGTTCATTGTTGGTAAAAAATATACAGCTCAAATAGTAACAAGTGACAATAAAACACATTTTTTTGATGACCCTGGATGTGCAGTTTTATGGCTCGATTCTCATAGAGATTATGCGAAAGATAGAGTATTTTGGGTTTATACAGTTGATACAAAAAAATGGCTACATGTAGAAGATGCATATTTTAGTATAAGTGATGCAACTCCGATGAGATATGGTTTTGGAGCGTATGAGAATAAAAAAGATGGTTTTATAGATTATGAAGAGATGAAATTAAGGATGCTAAGAGGAGAAAATATGACAAATCCAAAAATCAGGAAGAAAATACTTTCTTCACTAAAGGAAAACTAGATGCAAAGACCAACTCCAATAGATGAAGAGATTATTTTAGATAGAACAAAATACATAGAATCTCAAACAGACACAAGAGGAATCATCACTTTTTGTAACGATTACTTCGCTGAAATTTCAGGATATAGTGTAGAAGAACTAATAGGTCAACCACACAACATTGTAAGACATCCTGATATGCCAAAAGTTGTTTTTAAACTTCTTTGGGAGAGGATAAAATTTGGTAAAAATATACTAGCAGTCATAAAAAACTTAGCAAAAGATGGAAGATATTATTGGGTATTTACTCATTTTGAAACCATTAGAGATATAAATACTAAAGAGATAGTAGGATATAAGGCTTATAGGAAAGCTACTTCAAAACATGTAACCGAAGTGCTTGAACCACTATATAAAAGACTAGTTGAGATTGAATCGCTTGAAGATATTGTACAAAGTGAGATATATTTAGATGATTTTTTAAAGAGCAAGGGTGAGCATATAACTGTAGATAATCTTATGGAAGAAATATATAGGTTTTATTAGAAAGAAGTAAATCCTAAAGAGCTACCTCTTTAGGATTAATGTTTTACGTAAGGTTTTTATCTATTTGATAGGTAAAGAGCTACTTGTTGTAGTGGTTTTCCTTTTAATTTACCACAAAGTTTATTCATTTTTATATAAGATTTTGCCAATGCTGGATTGTCAAATCTTTTATCAGTTTTTTTACACATTTCATTGTAAATTTTCATTCCTTTTTTTGCCGCTTTTGCTTGACGCTTTTTAATCATAGCAATCTCTTTTTTAAGATTTTTCTTGACTAAAGTTGCAACTTCGTTAAAACTCATAATTTTACCACCAAATTTTTTAACAAAGTTTTCGGCTCCACTTTTTGTACCAAATGCATATTTGCTAACTGCTGACATAGTTCCAGGTTGTTTTGAGCCAACAACATAGTATGCTTTTGTAGCATCCATAAATTTTAGAGTGTCATTATCTACAACTCTTGGGTTTTTAACTTCAACACCTTTGCTCATCGCTTCTTCAAACATGCAGTGAATTGAGCAGTACTGGTGAGTTTTACCATCAATGTCTGCAGCATGGTTTGTTTTATAAAACATAGGTAGAGTCATACCACAAACATTACAAAACATTTTTGTTTTACCCGATTGCAAAATCTCAGCTTTATCCATAGGAACAGCCCTAAAATTTCCCGCACTAAGCATCAAAGTTAATGCAAAAAAACCTAAAAAAATTTTTCTCATTTAAATCCTCCTATTAATTTGAAATATTTTATCTAAAGAGTGTTAATTTTATGTAAAATTAACACTTATAAGATAGAATAAATTTATGAAAAAAATAATTTTAACTATAATGATTTCGGTTTTTGTTTATGCCTCTCCTTGGTGTAGTGTTAGTGGTTTAAAAATTGCAGATAACTTAGATAGCTCTTATCAGGCAAAATTGCAATCAAATGATAAGATAAGAGTATACGCAAATGTATATGCTCTTTTAGAAGACATGAAAAACTTAGGTTTATATGACATTAAAAAATATGACACAAAATTAAAAAGTTATGTAAAAGTAAGTGAAAAAGAGCTTCGTATAGCTAAACTAAAACTTGGTGAGTACAAGCAAATTCAAAAAGAGATAAATAAAAAAAGATACTACCCAATGGGTAAAAAAATTTATCAAAAAAAATGTCAAAACAAAGAGATAGATGTTGAAGATTTTATCAACATAGCAGATTTGAAAGAAGAGTTACAATCAACTTGTAAGATATCTGATGAAACTCATCTTCAAGCAGTTGCACTTTACATGTGGGATATTTTAAGAGATGATGGAGCTATGACAAAAGAGAGTAGGTTACATGTAAATGAACATGAAAAGTGTCCAGTTTGCGGAATGTATGTTTATAAGTATCCAAAATGGGCAGCGCAAATTTATTATAAAGATAAACATTTCTCCTTTGATGGTGTAAAAGATTTGATGAAGTGGTATTTTGATCATAAAGATGGAATACAAAAGATTTTAGTAAGTGATTATTACTCAATGGTAGCGATTGATGGTACAAAGGCATACTATGTAGTAGGAAGTGATAAGTACGGACCTATGGGGCATGAGTTTGTTCCATTTGAGAGTTTAAGAGATGCAAAAAACTTTTTAAAAGATCACAGAGGTAAAAAAATCTTAAAATTTAGCGAAATAACAAAAAAAATGCCTTATGCTCTTGATCATGGAGAATTTTGACAAATTGTTGATTTGTTGTTATAATATTTGACAAAGGAGTGACAATGAATACGACATATGGCGCAAGAGATATCGTAAGAAATCCATCACTTTTGAAAATAGATAAAAAAGATAGCTTTATAGTAGAAGATAAAAGAGCTCACAAAGAACTTGGAGTATATCTAGGTATTGATTTAGCAAAAGAATTTTTTGAATATAAAAGAAAGCAAGAATTATTAAAAAGTGCAAGAAAGATAAAAGATAGTGCTATTGAGGAAAATTTAAAATTGGAAGAGAGCACTGATGATGGATTATAATCGTGGAGATATAGTCTTAGTAAATTTTAATCCTCAAAAAAAGGCTGAAGAAATAGGCAAAGTAAGACCAGCAGTTATAGTTTCAGATAGTAGCTTAAATGAAATTTTGGATTTAGTAAGCGTAGTTGCACTTACTACAAATTTGATAGATGATTCAGAGCCACTTAGGATACGAATCAAAAAAAGAGATTTATTGGAAAAAGATAGTGATATTATGATAGAGCAATTAAGAAGTCTATCTAAAACAAGAATCATAAAAAAAATTTCTTCACTCACCCAAGAAGAACTAGAAAAAGTAGAGTATGGGATAAAAATGATGCTAAACTTATAGCCACACACCATTTTTAAGATAATACACCAAAACATAAGCAGTTATGATAAAAGAATAGGCTAGATTAAATAAGAGTGAATAAAAAAAGTATTTCTTAGGGTAGTTTTTTTCTAGCAAAGATAAAATTCCTCCACTGATTCCACTAAAAGTTCCTGCAAAAAGTGTTGCATAAAGAAGATATCCTACATAGTGATATTCTTTTTGTAAAAAACAAAATGGACAGTGATGAGTTGGAAGTTCGTAAATATATGTTCCAAAAAATAGTATCAAAGATATGATAGATATGATAAAAAACAAAAGATTTGAAATAACAAAAAATAGCTCATTCTTTATAAAATATCCGATTATGATACTAGCTAAACTTATATAAAAAACTGTAACAACTACACTATTTGGAATTGAAAAAATAATTGATATACTAGAACTACTAGCTACACTAAAAAGTGTACCACAACAACTTACGATTTTATCAACATCAAGTGCCATAAAAAATGAAAGCTCATACCAAATTTCAAGGATTAAAAGTATAAATGCTGCTATGAAGATATAAAACTTTAGCTTTGTAAATTTTAAACTTTCATTGTTCATATCTAGTTTATGCAGTGCTATCCAAAAACCAAAAATAAATAAATTTATAATTTTAAAAACAAAAAGAGGTAAACCAAAGCTAACAGAGTTTACAACTCCAGCCGCACACATTGCTCCAGTTATTACATTTGAAATTTTATCAGCTGTAAAAACAAAAAATACAAAAAGAGGAATTTTTAGTAAAAAAATGTATTTGATGATGGTAGCGACTAGGATTGATTTTTTCTCAAGCTTGTATTGGTACTGTGTAGTTTTGTTTAAATCCCAGTTTTTTACTATTTGCAAGCTGATAAAAAAAGCGAAAATTCCAAAAACAAAAAATACAATATCAAGTGTTAAGATAGCTATGATTTCAGGAGTTAGATTCATCGATTTTTCCATTTTTCATAGTTATAATTCTATCTACAAAATCAAGTTCAAAAAATAGCGGATCGTGAGTTGCTATGATAATCGTTCTTGAATCGTTTTTTAGCTCTTTTATAGTTTTTATAAATTCTAGTGAGAGTTTTTCATCTAAGTTTGCTGTTGGCTCATCGGCAATGATTATGCTTGGGTTGTTTATGAGTGAGCGAGCTATTGCTACTCTTTGTTGTTCTCCTCCAGATAGATTTTTTACAATGGTATTTTTTTTATCTTTTATTCCAAGCATTAAAAGTAACCTATTTACCTCTTTTTCTATCGTTTTTTCATCAGGGTTTGAAGGGATTAGTGGTGTTATGATATTATCAAATACGCTTAAATTTGGTATGAGGTTATACCTTTGGAAAATAAAACCAAGATTTTCTCTTCTAAATAGAGCTACAAAATTATCTGGCATTTTTGAGATTCTTTTACCTTTGATGATAACTTCTCCAAAAGTTGGCTTTGCAAGACCTGCAATCAATGACAAAAGAGTACTCTTTCCACTTCCACTACTTCCTTTTAAAACTATCACTTCGCCTTTTTTACATGTAAAGCTTACATCATTTAAAGCTTTTACATCTTTGTAAATTTTAGTTAGATTTTTGCACTCTATCATCTCATCACCTCATCAGCATCTTTTGAAGCTATTTTCCAAGAAGGCACTATAATCGAAGCTATATAGAGTGGAACGCTTAGAAAAAACAGCAATGCAATTGTTGAAAAATCAATCACAAAAGGTAAATCAAAAGATGGCTTCAATCTTGAATAACCAGTAAAAATTTCTCTAAGAATTGGAGCATTTAGAGTATAGACAAAAAATATTGAAAAAATTAGGGCTAAAACAAATGCAACAAAAGAGATGATAAAACTTTCATAAAATTTTTCTTTTAGTATATCATCCATAGTCCAACCAAGGGCTTTTAGTATGCCTATTTCTCTTTTTTCTTCGCTACTTAATCCACTTGCTCTATCATAGATTATCATAAAAAATGTAAAGGTGCTAATCACAAAAAGTGCTAAAAATAAACCTGTTTTATAATCAAATATATTTTGATAACTAACTCTTAAATCACTATTTGTTATAACTCTGCTATCAGGATACATGTATTTAATTTTTTGAGCAATTGTTGGGATTTCTACTTCATTTGAAACTTTTAAGACGATGTCAGTTACTTCATTTTTGTTGATTCCAAAAATTTTTCTAGCCAAATCTTTTGGCATAAGTATGATATCGTTTGATTCTAGTGAAGTTGAATCTTTAAAAGTTGAAGCTATATGAACTTTTTTTAGTGAGCCATCTGGTTTGATAAAGTTAAAGTATGTTTTATAATAGTTTTTTGAAAGTATATCTTTTACTCCTACTCCAACTACCATAGAATCTTTTTGTTTTAATTTTTCAAAATCAATTTGTTCTACAACCCCTTCAAAACTTTTTTTATATTGTTTATCATACTCATCAATTCCAACAACACTAAAATTAACTCCAGCCTTATCAAAGTAATAATACCCCCAAATTCTTGGAATTGCACTACTAACACCATGTATTTCTAAGAGCTTATCAACTTTTTTCAATTCAATATTGGCGTGTCTTCCAGCTTGTATTTTTTGTACTATGATTTGAGGAAGCGATTTTAGACTCAAAGAGAGTTCATATTTCATCGAATTTGAGATAAAAAGAATGCTAGAGAGTATAAAAATAAGAGCTGTAAAGATAAAAAGTGTAAAAAAGCTTTTTGTTTTTGACCTAAAGAGTGAATTAAGTGCATATCCTAGTAAAAAAAGATTTAATTTATTTTTCAAGTTCAATCCTTGATGGGTTTTTATACTGTATTGGTGAATAATTATAAGTAAAGGTTGAAGGAAAATATTCTAACAATTCAGGTGAGTTGCTAAATAGTGAAAAAGTATCAGCTAAACTTCTATGCCTTATAAAATTTGCACTATTGCTAATAGCAAGATCAGGAAGTTTTACAAGTCTCACGAATCGATTTTTTTCTTCTACATGTAAAGCATTTTTTTTGTACATGTAAAAAACTTGAAATACCAATGTACAAATCAATCCTAAAAGAGTAATTATAAATATTTTGCTTGTTTTATCCATATATCTATTATAGTAAAATAGTGTTAGATTAGTGTTAAATTTTCTTTTTAATTCCTAGTTTTTGAGGTCTTATAGTGATATCAGTTGTAACAAAAGAAGAGTCTATTAAATCACAAACCATTTTGGCTACTTCTTCTGGTTCTATAAAGCACTCTTTATCATCACTTGGCTCAAACTTTAAATCATCAAAAAAGGCTGTTTTTGTTAAATCAGGATTTATGCTAGTTACTCTAACTCCACTTTTTCGTACCTCTTCAAACAGAGCTAAGCTAAAATCTCTAAGCCCACTTTTAGTAGCACTATAAAGTGCTGAAAATTTTGAGTGGCGAGTGGCTTCAATGGAGCTTATGTTGATAATTTGTCCTTTTGTTTTTTTAAGACTTCTTAAACATAAATTAGAAAGAAGTATAGGTGCTTTTAGATTTACGCTTATTAGTTCTTCAATTTTTTTAAAACTAATCTCTTCGTGAGGCTCAAAAACTCCGACTCCTGCACAATTTATAAGTAAGTCAATATCTGTCGTTTTTAAAAATTCTTTAATCTTTACATGTAAAGTTTTGGAATCTTCTAAGTCACAAATAATTTCACAATTTTTTCTTCCAATACCATATACTTTGTAACCATTGTTTTCTAACTCATTTTTTATTGCTTTTCCAATGCCACTACTTACGCCTGTCAATAACGCTTTTTTCATTTTATATCCTTAAAACCTAAATTTTAGCAAAGATTAATAATAAAAGAAATAAAATGTAGTATTACATTCTATAATTGAAGGTTAAAGTTGAATTTTATAAGAAAAAATATATGGGATATTTTTAATTTTATTGCATTGTTAATTGTATTCATAGCTTCAATTATGACATACATAGTATGGAATACTACTTATGAAAGACAAAAAGCAAAACAAGAAAATATGACAGCTCTTATTGCAAATTCAACTTACTCATTGCTCTCCCAGTATGAGATTATACTAGATATGCTAGGAAAAGATTTACTGTTAGATGACAATTATAAAAACACTAAGAAAAGCAAAGAAAAACTAAAAAAACTAATTAAAATAAATCCATCAATTGTAGGCTTTGGTCTTGTAGGCTTAGATGGAGCTTTGATGGTTACAAGCATTAATAAACCTGTAAATGAACTGCCAAATCTTTTAAAGAAAAAAGAATCAAAAGAGTCTTTTGGATTAGCGTTAAAAAGTAATCATATGGTTGTAGGGAGAACTTATTATCATCATACCTTAAAAACATATCTTATCCCAATTAGAAAAACGATTAGGGATGAAAATGGCAAAGCAATAGCAGTTATGACTGCAGGTATAAAAACAGATAGATTTTTAAATGTTTTAAATGAAAATTCAAACATTATGCTTGAATCAGATGTAATTATGTTTAGAGAGAGTGATAATTACAGGCAGTTGGTACTTAATGAAAGCAATTTTAGTGATGTATATGAATTTCCTGTACCGAAAACTATGGTTGAGAAGTTAAAAAATAAGCTTTTAGCAGAATATGCAATAAGCAAAGAAAACTTGATGCAATCATCAGAAGTATATACTCTTAGCTACTTTTCTCCTACTAGAAATAAAAAAATGATTTTATCTACTAAATATATAAAAAAATACAAATTGTGGATAATAGTTGAAATAGATTATGATGTATTTATATCAGGATTTTACAAGCAATTTACTTTATTGGTTTTATTTTCCGTATTGCTAATAGGTGTTTTGTATATTTTATTTAGGCAAATGTTTTATGCTGATTTAAAAAGAAAAAAGGCATTAAATTTTCAAGCAAAGCATGATTATTTAACATCTTTGAAAAATAGATTTTATATTTCTAGTGAATTTAGCTCTTTAGAAGATAAGGAGCCATTTGCACTACTTTCAATCAATATAGATAATTTTAAAAATGTTAATGCCAATTATGGTCAAGAAGTTGGAGACTTGGTTCTAAAAGAGATAGGAAAAAGGTTGCATAGTTTTAAAGATGGGCATGATGAGGTTATAAGATATGCAAGTGATGAATTTTTATTTATGAAAAACAGTGTTAACGTAACAACGATTAAAAAAATAGCAAATGATATCATATCTAAAATCCAAGAACGCTATTTTATGAAAGATTATAATTTTTCTTTGAGTGCTAGTATTGGTATTGCTTTTTATCCAAAGGATGGGATGGATTTTGATGAGGTTAAAAAGCATGCAGACTTTGCACTTTATGAAGCTAAAAAAGATAAAAATTCATATAGAATTTTTGAAGACAGCATTGAAGAAAAGTATATCAGGCAAGCTATAATTGCAAAAGAGTTAAAATCTTGTTTAGCAAATAATGAAATTTATATGGTCTATCAACCTCAAATTAGTAAAGATGGAAAGTTACATGGAGTTGAAGCTCTTGTTAGGTGGCAAAATAAAACTTTAGGTTTTATACCTCCTGATGAATTTATAAGCATAGCTGAAAATACAGGTTTTATGCCAGAACTTGGTGAATATATACTTAAAAGCTCTATAAATGAAATAAAAAATCTACAACATGAGTTACAAAAAGAGTTTCAATTATCTATTAATGTATCGGTTAAACAGTTTAGCAAAAAAGAGTGTCAAGAAAAACTATTTGATTATATAAATGAGTATGGATTTAACAAGTCATTACTAACACTAGAGGTAACAGAATCACTTTTCATTGAAGATTTAGAGCAAGTATTAGGTATCTTACATAAATTAAAAAAAGATGGGATAAAAGTTTCTTTGGATGATTTTGGAACAGGTTACTCTTCTTTGAGTTTATTGAAACAATTACCAATCGATGAGTTAAAGATAGATAAAAGCTTTGTAGATGATATCTTAAGCGATGAGAGAGCTAGAAAAATGATACAAAGTATAATATTAATCGGTAAGCAACTTAATATGAATGTTTTAGCTGAAGGAATTGAAAAAAAGGAGCAAAAAGATTTGCTCCAAGAGTATGGTTGCGACTTGTATCAAGGTTATTATTTTGCTAAACCTTTAGTAATTAACGATTTAAAAGAGTTTATTCTTACTCATTAGAATGTATTTTACTCATATAAGAGCTTATCATATCTAACTCCATTTCATCATTGTGGGCATACTCATACCCAAAAACTTTTTTCCATAAACTCTGATCTTCCATGCACATATAAAAGTATACTTTGTTGTGCCACTCTTTAAAAGCTTCATAAACACCTTTAAACATTTCTTCTTTTACCTCTAATGGATAGGACTGTTTTCCACTAGCATCAACTAATGGCATTTGTAGTATTTTACTTTTAAAGTTTCTACTTCTTAACTTATTGATAACTGGTTTTATAAAAGTTAAAGTTCCTAGTGAAACAAGTACAACTTCTTCAGGCTTAAAATTTTTTAAAAGAGTATTTACTACCTCTTTATACTCTTGTAAATAGTTTTCATATACAACGATTGGATGAAAGTGAAAGCCTACTAAAACGCCTTTATCGGCTAATTTTCTAGCACTTGAAATTCTTTTTTCTAAACTAGCACTCAAATGCTCCTCATTTTGTATGATAGTAGGAGTATTTAAGCTCCAAGTACATAATATATTTTTAGGAACATCGTTCTCAAGGAGGTAAGAAATATTATCTGATTTGGTTTTAAGCTCTAAGACAACATTCTGATTTTTTCTAGCAAAATCAAAGAGTGCTTCTAATATACCATGCTTGTTTCCCCACATCAAAGAATCACTACTTTGACCAGTTCCGATGTGATAATTTTTATTTGGATCAAGCTTTAAATTTTTTAATTTATTTGCAAACTCACTATCAAATCCAATTTTATTTTCATTATAAAAACTTTGAATAGAGCAATAAGAACAATCAAAACCACAACTCTCCACAGCATCTAGTGTCATAAGATTACAACATCTAGTCTTTGGACTAGCGACAGGGCAACTTCCAAGAGCCAATTCATCTTTTTTATACACAAAAAAGTCAAATTTATTATCTTTTGGTTTTTCGGCTTTAAAATTGCTATAACTCTTTGGTTTTGCTCTAAGATCATCATAGATACTTTTTATATGTAAAAGAGTTTTTTTCTTATCTTTAAAATCTTCCCATATTACATGTAGAGGCTTTTCATCCCACATATGAAGATCGATACTCATATCAACCAACTGTTTCAATTCCATAAAAGTAAGCTTGTATTCAAAAGCTTTTGTTTTTATAAAATCTTGTGTTTTAGTTTCTAATTTGTCGAATTTAGTATTTGTGATATTTTTTTCAAATTTTTCTCTATAATTTTCCATACGAACTCTTTTTTTGGGATAGTTATATCAAGATAATCTGAAACTATTTTTAAAATGTATATATTTTCTTTAAAAATATTTTTCTTTGCTATTTCATAAAAATATGAAGCTTCCATATCTACTAGCGTAGTATCAATTTCATTTTTATCTTCGCAAGGCTTTACAACAGTCGAAAGTGAGGCTTGTTTAATGCCTTCAATCTTTTTATTTGTGCAAATCAATTCTCCAATTTTGATGCTTTCATCACTACAACCTGCAATTCCTATGCTAATTGCTTTTGTAAAATTATACTTTGTAAAAACATCACTAAGATTTAATAAGGTATTATCTTTAGCCATACCACAAATTGCCAAAACAATATCATCTTTTTGATAAATTTTATAAGGTTTTGTTTGTATGCATCTTAGTTTGAAAAATTCTATGATAGGTTTTGCTTCTTGCTTTAGCGCTACATGTAATAGTGTCATTTTACCCTTCTTTTACTGTATATATATTATACTACCATTTTAATAAGGAGAAAATATGACACCTCATATAGAAGCAAAAAAAGGTGAAATTGCAAAAACGGTTTTGATGCCAGGCGATCCACTTCGTGCAAAATATATTGCTGAGAATTTTTTAGAAAATGTAAAACAGGTAAATAGTGTTAGAAATATGTTAATGTTTAGTGGAACTTATAAAGGTAAAGAGGTTTCCATTTGTGGCTCAGGTATGGGAGTTCCTTCCATAGGGATTTACTCATATGAGCTTTTTAAATTTTATGATGTAGATACTATCATCAGAGTAGGTTCAAGTGGAGCTTATTCAGAGCATTTAAATATTTATGATGTTGTTTTAGTAAAAGAAGCATATAGTGATTCAACTTCATTTCCAAAATTAGTTCTTGGTGAAGATACACACATAACTTATGCATCACAAGATATCAATGAAAAATTAAAACAATCAGCTAGTAAACTTGGTGTAAAACTTTTTGAAGAGAGAGTTCACTCAACAGATGTTTTCTATGCAAACCGTCCGCTAGAAGAGACAATCAAAATAACACAAGCAAGTTGTGTTGAGATGGAATCAACAGGTCTTTTTACAAATGCAAAAGCAACAGGTAAAAATGCAGCATGTTTACTTAGTATATCTGACCATTTGATAACAAATGAGCAAACAACTTCAAAACAAAGAGAGACTACTTTTAACGATATGATAAAAGTAGCCCTAGAGAGTTTGTAACTATATAAATGAGATGCCAAGTTTAGTGCTTGGTATCTCTAAATGTTTTGCGATTGAGCTTGCACTATCGCAAAAACTATCTCTTATACCGATACATCCTAGGTTTTTATCTTTATAAATTCCAAAAACTGGCACATTTTCTCTTGTATGATCACTTCCTTTAAAAGTTGGGTCACATCCGTGATCAGCTGTTATGATTAAAAAGTCTTCATCTTTTAAATTATCAATAACCTCTTTTAATCTTGAATCAAAATACTCTAAACCTTTAGCGTAGCCCTTGGTATCTCTTCTATGTCCCCATTCCATATCAAAATCAACAAAATTTGTATATATTATGCCATCTTTATCTAATTCACTCATGGCTTTTAAAGTTGCATCCATTAAACCATCTAATTTGTAAGCAAGGATTTTTTTACTTATGCCATGTCCTCCAAAAATATCATAGATTTTACCAACTCCAATGACCTCTTTCCCTTGTTCTTTGGCAATTTCCAAGACAGATTTGCCACTTGGTCTTAATGAGTAGTCTTTTCTATTCTTTGTTCTTACAAATTTTGCTTCTCTGTCTTTTTTAAATGGTCTTGCAATTACTCTTCCGATGTTGTATTTATCACTTACTTTTCTTGCAATTTCACATAATCTGTATAAATTGTCCAATCCAAAATCATTTTCACTAACAGCAATTTGAAGTACAGAATCAGCGCTTGTATAAAAGATTGGAAAACCAGTTTTTATATGTTCCTCTCCTAAAGATTCAATGATTTCAATACCTCCAGCATGGCGATTTCCTAAGATACCTTTGATACCTGATAACTCTTTAATCTCTTCTATCATTTCTTCAGGGAAAACTGGAATTTTTTCTTCAAAATATTTCATATCAACATCCATAGCAACTCCAGCCATTTCCCAGTGGCCTGAGAGAGTATCTTTGCCAACAGAAGTTTCTTTTGCCACGCCCCAAAAACAATTATCTAATAACTCTTTTTGTTCTACATGTAGAGATTTTTTATTGTTAAGTTCATATGCTTTTAATAAGCCAAGAGAACTCATATTTGGTATATTTAAATCACATTTTTGAGAGATATGTCCTAGTGTGTCAGCACCTTCATCTCCAAATCTTTTTGCATCATCAGCATTGCCAATACCAAATGAGTCCATCACAAGCCAAATAACTCTTTTCATTAGTAACTCTCTTTTGAAATTTCACCATTTATTATGGCTATGCCTGAGCTTGTTCCTAACCTACTAGCACCAGCTTCAATCATCTCTTTTGCTTTTTCATAACTTCTAATTCCACCTGAAGCTTTTATATTTACTTCATCTTTTACAACACTCTTCATGATTTTAATATCTTCTAAGCTAGCTCCTCTTGTGCTAAATCCAGTAGAAGTTTTTACAAAATCAGCTTTTAAGTCTTTTGAAATTTCACATACTTTTCTAATCTCACTCTCATTTAAAAGTGCAGTTTCAAGAATAACTTTTAAAGTTATACCTTTACATGTATCTCTGAGAGCCTTAATATCATCTTTTACTAAATCAAATCTATCAGATTTAACCCAGCCAACATTGATAACCATATCGATTTCACTTGCTCCATCCTCAATAGCACATTTTGCTTCGTAAGCTTTTGCTTTAGTACTTATAGCACCAAGTGGAAAACCAACAACGCTACAAACTTTTACTTCACTTCCTTTTAAAAACTCTTTTGCATCTTTTACATAACATGAGTTTACACATACACTAAAAAAATCATACTTCTTTGCTTGAGAGCAAAGTTCTTTTATATCTTCTATATTAGCATCTTGTTTTAAAAGTGTATGGTCAATATATTTTGCTAAATTATTCATAAATAAATCCTATATGTAGTTTTAAAATAAGAGTATATAAAAAGTCAGATTAAATACAGTAAAAGTTAAAAGGTTAATTCAATTTTTTTCAAAGATTATTTTAGATAGACTCTGTTTTATGAGTGAAAATATAGATAAATTAATAAAAGCGGCAAAAGAAGCATATAAAAATGCATATGCCCCATATAGTAAGTTCAATGTAGGCTCAGCTATACTTGATGAGAATGGAAATATTCACATAGGTTGCAATGTAGAAAATGCAGCATATCCAAGTGGAAGTTGTGCAGAAGAACAAGCCATAGGAAATATGATAGTAAATGGTGGAAAAATTATAAAAGAGATTGTAGTTATTGGAAAATCCAAATTTTTAGTAACTCCTTGTGGTGCGTGTAGACAAAGGATTAGAGAGTTTTGTGATAAAGAAACTTTGATTCATATATGTGATTTTGATAAAGGCCTACAAAAGAGTTTTAGCTTAGATGAACTCTTAGCATACTCTTTTGGGCCTGAAAATTTATAATCATCTCTCTTTTACATAAGGTACACCATCAGCTTTTGGAGCAACAGCGCGACCTATGAAACCTGCTAGCAGTATGACTGTTAGTATGTAAGGTGCTGCTTGTATTAGCTGTACTGGAACTTGTCCAATAAATGGTATAGAAATTCCTTGTAAACGCATAGATAGTGCTTCAAGAAATCCAAATAAAAAGCACGAGAGCATTGCTGGTATTGGTTTCCATTTTCCAAATATCATAGCAGCTAAGGCGATATATCCTTTACCTGCTGACATATTTTGTATAAATGATGCATTTTGTGCAATAGATATATAAGTTCCGCCAATTCCAGTTAAAATACCTCCGATAAGCACTGCACGATATCTTAAAAATGCAACTGATATACCAGCAGTATCAACAGCTTTTGGGTTTTCTCCAACAGCTCTTAGTCTTAACCCAAATCTTGTTTTAAACAATACCCAATATGTAATTGCAACGCATAAAAACGCAAAATACACAAGTATATTATGACCACTTATCAGCTTAGCATAAATATCACCTAAAATTGGTACATTAGATAGCATATCAACACCTGGAAGTTTTATAGGCATGAATCTGTCATCATTTACTAGTGTTGGAGTTTGTCCAGCTCTGTGAAACCATGCAGTTCCTAGAACTACTGTTAATCCAGCAACTACTATGTTAATTGCCACTCCACTAATCACTTGATCACCTCTGTGTGTGATACAAGCAAAGCCATGAACTAAGCTTAATAACATAGAAACAACGATAGCTGCAAGTAAACCAAGCCAAGCAGAATGAGTAACAGCAGCCACGCTAGCAGCAGCAAATGCACCAGCAAGTAGTTTTCCTTCTAGACTAATATCAACTACTCCTGATCTTTCTGAAAATATTCCAGCCATTGCTGCAAAAATCAATGGTACTGATAGCCTTATTGTAGCTGATAATATAGAGAGGATATCGACTAGTGAAAAATCCATCTTATATATCCTCCCTGTTTTTTTTATTGTACAAAAAAGAAAAAAGTTTTTCTATCCAAGGTTTACTCATATAAGCTAGTGCACCACTAAAAAGTATAATCAATCCTTGGATTACAAATACCATTTCTTTAGAAATTGTAGGCATATCAAAAGATAGTTCGGCTCCACCTTGAAAAAGTGCTCCAAAGAGGATACTTGCCATTATGATTCCAATAGGATGATTTCGTCCCATAAGAGCAACAGCAATGCCTGTAAAACCATAGCCTGCAACAAAATCAAGCATAAGTTTATGTTGAACTCCCATGATTTCATTTACTCCTGCAAATCCAGCAAGTGCTCCAGAGATTAGCATAGTAATCATAATTACTTTTTTTGTATTGATACCAGCATACGATGCTGCTGGTTCACTAAATCCAACTGAGCGCATCTCATATCCCCACTTTGTATGCCAAATGTATATCCAAACAAGAAAAGATACAACCAAAGCAATGATAAAACTAAGGTTTAGTGGTGAATCTGATAGTTGTATTCCAAATTTTGCAAAAATTTCTTGCATCGAAGGCATCCATGCATTTTCACTAAAAACACGACTTTCTGGAGTCATACTACCAGGTTGGATAAAAACATTTACAAGTAAATATACCATTAGGTTTGCAGCAATGAAGTTAAACATAATAGTAGTAATTACTATATGACTTCCTCTATAAGCTTGCAAATATGCAGGAATTGCAGCCCATAAAGCTCCAAATAGCATAGCAGCCATAATTGCCATTGGGAAAAGTAGCCAAAATGGTAAGTATTGATCAAATGCAAGCAGTACAACAGCAACACCAAGTCCACCTATATAAGCTTGTCCTTCACCACCAATATTAAATAGCATTGCATGAAAAGCAACTGCAACAGCAAGTCCTGTAAAAATAAAGTTTGTTGCATAATAAAGAGTATATCCTATACCTTCACTACTTCCAAATGCTCCTTGAATCATAAGTTTTAGAGCTTCTATCGGATCTTCGCCTACAAAATAAATAATTAAACCTGAGACAAAAAGTGCTAAAGCAAGATTTATTAGAGGGATTAGTAAAATATCTGCCCATATTGGTATTGGCTTTGATATATTAGCCATTTTTACTCTCCTCTATAGAATTTGTCATCATAAGTCCTAAGATTTTCTCATCTGCTTCATGGGCATTAACTTCACCTACTATTTTACCATCGAACATAACAATTATACGATCAGATAATGAAATAAGTTCATCAAGTTCTCCTGAAACTAAAAGAATAGCACTTCCTTGATTTCTCATTTCTATAATTTTTTGATGAATAAATTCAATTGCTCCTATATCAACTCCTCTTGTAGGTTGCCCAACCAATAGTACTTTTGGTGAGAGATCCATCTCTCTTGCTAGGATTAATTTTTGTTGATTTCCACCTGAGAAATTAGCTGATTTTATATATGGATCATTTGGTCTTACATCAAAATTATCCATGAGTTCTAAACATTTATCTTTTATAGCTTTTGCTTTAGTTAAAATATAACCATTGTAAGTAGGGCTATTTTGATATCCAAGTATAGAAGATTCACATGCCTCAAATTGAGGTATTAATCCTCTTTTTAGCCTGTCTTCTGGAACGTGAGCGATGCTAGCTTCTCTAATTTTTTTAGGGTTTGTTTGGTTTTTAGGAGTGATTTTTACCTCACTTATATTAATTTCTCCACCACTACAATTTTTTATACCACTAAGCACTTCAAGTAGTTCACTCTGCCCGTTACCAGATACTCCAGCAACTCCTACAATCTCACCTGATTTTACACTAAAGTTTACATTGTCTAATCTTTTTACTCCATCATTATCAATAAATTCAAGATTTTTTACATCGATGAGAGTTTTACCCAATTTCGCTGGTTTTTTATCAACTTCCATACGAATTTTTCTACCTACCATAAGTTCGGCAAGCTCTTCTTTGCTAGTTTGTGAAGTTTTTCTATTTGCGACAATTTCTCCAGCTCTCATAACTGAAACATTATCAGTCAAATCCATAATTTCACGTAATTTATGGGTAATGATGATGATTGTTGTACCTTGTTTTTTAAGTGCACGCAATATATCAAATAGTTGGTCAGCTTCTTGTGGTGTTAAAACTCCGGTTGGTTCATCCAAAATGAGTATTTTTGCTCCTCTATAAAGAGCTTTTATAGTCTCAACTCTTTGTTGTTGTCCAACAGGAATACTATCTATCCTAGCATCTAAATCAACATATAATCCATAATCCTCTTCAAGTTTTTTTATCTCTTTTGTAGCATGACTTATACTTTTAGAAAGCATCATTCCACTTTCAGCCCCAAGGATGATATTTTCTAAAACTGTAAAATTTTCTACGAGCATAAAATGTTGATGCACCATGCCAATACCTGCACGAATTGCATCGGTTGAATTTTTAATGGAAGTTTCTTTTGAGTTTACATAAATTTTACCTTTATCAGCTTCATAAAAGCCATAAAGAATACTCATTAGTGTTGATTTACCAGCACCATTTTCCCCCACGATACCATGAATGGTACCTTTGGGGATTTTAAGATTTACATTTTTATTTGCCCTAACTGAGCCAAAGGACTTATAAATGCCCTTTAACTCAATAGCTATAGAATCTGTTTTAGACATACGCAAATTGTATTTAGTATTTACAAGAATTATCAGACATATAGTCGTGAACTTTTATCTTGCCAGAGATTATATCTGCTTTTGCTTTTTCAACTGCCTTTTTCATTTCATCAGTAATTAAATCTTTATTGTACTTATCATAAGCCCAATCAACACCATTTTCTTTTAATCCAAGTGCTTTGATACCAGGTTTAAACTTTCCATCTTTAGCTTCTTTGAAAAGATTATAAGCAGCAACATCTACTCTTTTTACCATAGATGTTAACATAGTGCCAGGTTGAAGATAGTTTTGGTTAGAATCTACTCCAATTGCAAGTTTACCTGAGTCTTTTGCTGCTTGATATACACCAATACCAGTACCACCAGCTGCTGCAAAAACAACATCTACACCACGATCAAATTGACCTTTTGCAAGTTCTCCACCTTTACTAGGGTCATTCCATGCTGAAGGAGTACTTCCTGTCATGTTTTTTATAACTTCAATCTTAGGGTTGACATACTTAGCACCTTGCTCATAACCACATTGAAATTTTCTAATTAGAGGAATATCCATACCACCAATAAAACCTACTTTTTGTGTTTTAGAAGCCATGGCTGCAAGCATTCCTACGATAAATGAACCCTCATGCTCATTAAAAACAATAGATTGAACATTTGGTTGATTTACTACCATGTCAATAATGCCAAAATTAATATTTGGATATTTTTTTGAAACTTTCTCGATTGCTGGGCCTTGTGCAAAGCCAATTCCTAAGATTGGATTAGCACCTCTTTGTGCCATTTTTTTAATCGCTTGTTCTCTTTGAGTAGGGTTTGTAACTTCAAAGCTTTTATAGTTTATGCCAAACTCTTTTTTAAACTTTTCTACTCCGTTATAAACGCCTTCATTGAATGACTTGTCAAATTTACCACCCATGTCAAATACAACTGCTGGTTTAAAATCACCCGCGCTTAGTGTAGCAACAGCTACTGCCATTAGCAATCCTGCTTTCCATACCTTCATACTTATCCTTTTGGTTTAGATTTAAGAATTATTTAGATAAACTCTTATTAAATTAATAAGTGTGATTTTACTATACTTATCTTAAATATCCTTAATATATTTATTTTTATAGGAAAATTTTTATTTAAATAAAAAATATTTTAAATTTAGGTTGTATATATGTTTATTCCTCAAGAATTTATAAGAAAAAAAAGAGATAACAAGCCCTTGAGCAAAGAAGAGATTGAAGAGTTTATCAAGGGAGTAAGCGATGGAAGTGTTGCAAATGAACACATAAGCGCATTTGCTATGGCTATATATTTTAATGGTATGAGTTTACAAGAGAAGACTAACTTGACTTTAGCTATGAAAAATTCAGGCAATACACTTTCTTGGGATTTAGATGCACCAGTAGTAGATAAACACTCAACTGGTGGTATCGGAGATGTAGTATCTTTGATGTTAGGTAGTATGTTAGCAGCTTGTGGACTTTATGTACCAATGATTTCAGGTCGTGGGCTTGGACACACAGGAGGAACATTAGATAAGCTAGAATCAATCCCAAATTACAATGTACTTCCTAGTGATGAAGTGTTTAAAAAAGTTGTAAAAGAGTGTGGTGTTGCTATTATTGGTCAGACAAGTTCTCTAGCTCCAGCAGATAAAAGAATATATGCCATAAGAGATGTAACAGCAACTGTTGAGAGTATTCCTCTTATTAGTGCTTCAATACTTTCAAAAAAACTAGCTGAAGGGATTGATACACTTATAATGGATGTAAAAGTTGGAAGTGGTGCTTTTATGCCTACTTATGAACTGTCGCGCGAACTTGCTCAATCAATTGTACAGATTGCCAATAATGCTGGGGTAAAAACTCAAGCTCTTTTAACAGATATGAATCAATGTTTAGCTTATAGTGCAGGAAATGCCATAGAAGTTAAAGAAGCAGTAGAGTATCTAGCCAATATAAGAAAAAATCCAAGACTACATGTAGTAAATTTGGAGTTATGTGCTGCTGCTATGTTAAAAAGTGGTATGGTAAAAGACAAAGATGAAGCAATTTTAAAATTGGAAAACTCTTTGAGTAGTGGAAAAGCTTTAGAGGTATTTTCTAAGATGGTAAGTTTGCTTGGAGGCCCAAATGACTTTTGTGAAAATTATGAGAAGTATTTAGCTAAAGCAAATATAATAAGACCAATATTTAGCGAAGTTAGTGGTATAGTTGAATCAATGGATGCTATTGAAATTGGTATGAGTGTTGTTGGTCTAGGAGGAGGACGAATACGCCCTGAAGATAGCATTGATCATAGTGTAGGATTAGAAAATATTATAAATTTAGGCGAAAAAGTAGATAAACAAACTCCGATAGCCACAATACATGCAAAAGATGAAGACTCATTTAATGAAGCTAAAAAAAGAGTTTTAAAGGCTATAAAGATTGGAGATAAAAAACCAGAAATAAAAGAGATTTATGAAATCATATAAAAACTTTAATATTAACTTAATGATAATTTTGGTAAAATCCGTGTCTTAATAAAAAAACTTAAAGGAACATACTAATGTATGCAATCATTAAAAATGGTGGGAAGCAATACAAAGTTCAAGAGGGAGATTATATAAATCTTGACCATCTTGACGCTCAGCCAAAAGACAAAATTGTAGTAAGTGAAGTTCTAGCAGTAAAAAGCGATGATGAACTTAAGGTTGGAACTCCATTCGTGGATGGAGCAAAAGTTGAACTTGAAGTTATAACTGACGGAAAAGATAAAAAAGTTGTTATCTATAAAAAGCGTAGAAGAAAAGATTCTAAGCTTAAGCGCGGTTTTAGAAGACAGTACACAAAAGTAAAAGTTTTAAGCATTCAAGCTTAATCCCAACGACTACAAAAGTAATAGGAGAAAATAATGGCTCACAAGAAAGGTCAAGGTAGTACCCAGAATAATAGAGATTCAGCAGGTCGTAGACTTGGTGTTAAAAAATTTGGTGGAGAGTTTGTAAAAGCAGGTAATATTATCATTAGACAAAGAGGAACAAAAGTTCATCCTGGTGATAATGTAGGTATGGGAAATGACCATACTATCTATGCTTTAGTTGACGGTCATGTTCAATTTGGTCGTAGAGATAAAAAAAGAAACAAAGTTTCTGTAATCCCCGCTTAATTAAATTGGCGAGTTTAAAACTCGCCAACCTCCCATGAGATTATTTACAATCTCTACATCTATAGATATTATAAATAATCTAAATTCTAAAAATAAATATAAATAAAAGGCTTTTAATGTTCATCGATAATGTAAAATTAACTCTAAGTTCAGGTAATGGTGGAGCAGGTTGTGTATCTTTTAGGAGAGAAAAACATGTCATCAAAGGAGGTCCTGATGGTGGAGATGGAGGAAAAGGTGGAGATGTTTACTTTAGGGTAGATAAAAACACGCATACACTATCTCATTTTAGAGGAAATCAACACTTAAAAGCTCAAAATGGTCAACCTGGTATGGGTAGAAAGTGCTATGGAAAGTATGGTGAATCATTAGAAGTTATTGTACCTCCTGGAACTCAAGTGATTGATGATGAAAGTGGTGAAGTACTTTTAGATTTAGTTGAAGATGGACAAAAAGTTTTATTTTTAGAAGGTGGTAAAGGTGGGCTTGGAAATACTCACTTTAAAAGCGCAACAAACCAAAGACCAAATTATGCTCAACCTGGAATCAAAGGCGAAACTAAAAAAGTAAGACTAGAATTAAAACTTATTGCGGATGTTGGACTTGTGGGATTTCCAAATGTCGGAAAATCAACTTTGATTTCTGTCTTATCAAATGCAGAGCCTGAGATTGCAAATTATGAGTTTACAACACTTACTCCAAAATTAGGAGTTGTAGAAACTGATACTTATGAATCATATGTAATGGCTGATATCCCAGGTATCATAGAGGGTGCTAGTGATGGAAGAGGTTTAGGACTTGAATTTTTAAAACACATTGAAAGGACTAAATTTTTACTTTTTATGATAGATATTGCAAATTACAGAGGTTTAGAAGAACAATTTAAAGCTCTAAAAGAAGAATTGAAAAAATTTTCTAGTGAACTTAGTAAAAGAAGTTATGCAATAGCTCTTAGTAGGTGTGATGCAATTAGTGAAGAAGAGTTGAAAGAAAAAGCTGAAGGATTTATTGATATGCTTGGTTTAAAACCAAATGATAATGCAAAATATTTTGATGCAGATATTAATATCCCTTCTTTTGCGCAAGATGTAAAAGGTTTTGAAGGATATGATAGAGAAAAGCCGTATTTTGTATTGCCAATTTCTTCAATTTCTAGAACTAATTTAGAAGCTATAAAATATGCACTTTTACATGGTGTAAATGATATGAGAAAAGAGTTATTATGAGAATAGTTGTTAAAGTTGGAAGTCATGTTTTAACTGAACAAAACCGTATAGAAAAAACTCGTATGCTAAATTTAGTCGAGTTTCTAGTTGAATTAATGAAAGAGCATGAAGTAATACTCGTAAGCTCAGCTGCAGTAGCAGCTGGCTATTCTAAGCTAAAGCTAGATAAAAAATCTCTTCCAAACAGACAAGCAATTGCCGCTGTTGGTCAGCCTCATTTGATTGAATTGTATAATAGAAAATTATCAAAATTTGAAAAAATTGGAGCTCAGATTTTAATAACGGCTGATGATTTTGACTCTAGAAAAAGAACAAGAAATGCAAAATGTACTATCGATACACTCATAAGTGAAGGGGTTTTGCCAATCATCAATGAAAATGATGCAACTGCAGTCGAAGAATTAGTTTTTGGTGACAATGACCAACTCTCAGCCCATGTAGCTCACTTTTTTAAAGCTGACTTGCTTATCATACTCTCTGATATTGATGGGTATTATGATAAAGACCCTAGAAAATATGATGACGCTGTTGTTAAAAAAGTTGTTCATCAAATTGATGAAGAAGAGTTAAAACTACCAAGTAGTGCTGGAACAGAGTTTGCAACCGGCGGCATTGTTACAAAATTAAAAGCAGCTGATTTTCTTTTAAAAAGAGGAAAATCAATGTTTATGGCTAGTGGTTTCGACTTAAGTGATGTAAAAAGCTATATGTTTGATAAGGCACATAAAGGTGGAACTTTGTTTACATGTAAGGAAGTATTATAATGAATATCGTATTTATGGGGACACCAGATTATGCAACTACCATTTTAGATGAGTTAGTTACATGTAAAGATATAGATGTAAAATTAGTACTGACTCAACCAGATAAGCCAGTAGGAAGAAAGCAAGTTTTAACACCTCCGCATGTAAAAAACTATATTTTAAATAATAATTTAGATATCGAAATCTACCAGCCTTTAACTCTTAAATCTGATGAGGCTCATGAGAAAATCAAATCAGTAAATCCAGATTTTATTGTAGTAGCTGCTTATGGGCAAATTCTTCCTAAAAATATTTTAGAAATCTCTCCTTGTATAAATCTTCATGCTTCACTTTTACCAAAATACAGAGGTGCAAGTCCGATTCAATCTAGCATATTAAATAATGATGAGTTTAGTGGAGTAACTGCTATGCTTATGGAAGAAGGGCTTGATAGCGGAGATATATTGGGATTTAGTTATATAAAGCTTGATGAGAATATTTTAGTAGGTGAGCTTTTTGATAAATTATCAAAAATGGCTGCAAAGCTTACTGTAAAAACACTAAAAAACTTTGAAAATATTTCTCCAATTAAACAAATTGATGCAAACTCATCATATGCAAAGAAAATATCCAAGACAGATGGCTTAGTAGATTTTACAACACAAAGTGCCAAAGAAATATTTACAAAATTTAGAGCATTTACTCCATGGCCTGGAGTTTTTACTAAAGATGGTTTAAAGTTGAAAGATATTGAGCTTGTAAAAGGTATAGGAAAAGCAAATACTATTATTGGGATTGATAAAGATTGTGTGATAGTTACATGTAAAAGTGGTGCTCTTAAATTAAAAAAAGTTCAACCAAGTTCAAAAAAAGAGATGAATGCAATTGATTATATTAGAGGAAAAAGGTTAGAACTTGGAAATCAAATGGTTTAATCATTTAGAATCTACACACAAATATTTGATAAATGCCATAAAAGAAGGCTCAATCAACCCGCCCATGGCTATTGGATGTAATTTTCAAAGTGCTGGGGTTGGGAGTAGAGGTAATGAATGGATATCACAAGAGGGTAATCTTTTTTTATCTTTTTGTGTAGAACAGAAACACTTGCCAAAAGATTTAAAATTAGAGTCGACTTCTATTTATTTTTCTTATATTTTAAAAATGGTTTTAGAAGCTTTAGGCTCGAAAGTATGGATAAAGTGGCCTAATGATTTTTATTTGGAAAACAGAAAAATAGGTGGTGTAATTACTACAAAAGTAAAAGATACAATTATAGGCTCAATTGGTCTAAATATACAAGTCGCACCCCAAAATTTTGGGACTTTAGACATAAAAATAGTACCTATAAAGTTAGTTGAACTGTTTATAGAAGAGTTAGAAAAAAATATTTCATGGAAGAAAGTTTTTAGTAAATATAAGATAGAATTTCAAAATAGTCTTGGGTTTACTTTCCATTTAGAAAGTAATGAAATATCTTTACGCAATGCGAAGTTGTGTGATGATGGTTCGATTGAAGTAGAAAATAAAAGGGTGTACAGTTTAAGATGAGTGAGATAATAGCTATTGCAAATCAAAAAGGTGGTGTCGGCAAAACCACAACTGCTGTAAATCTTGCGGCTTCACTTGCCGTGGCAGAAAAAAAAGTTTTATTGATTGACATTGATCCTCAATCAAATGCAACAACTGGTTTAGGGATTCATAGAAATGATTATGAATACAATATCTATCATGTTCTTATTGGTAGAAAAAAATTATCTCAAGTTATTTTAGAGACTTCTCTTCCAACACTTCATTTAGCTCCATCAAATATCGGATTAGTTGGTGTAGAAAAAGAGTTTTATGATGCCAATACAAAAGGTAGAGAGCTTATTTTAAAAAATAAGATTGACGAGATAAGAGATCAGTATGATTATATTATCATAGATTCTCCTCCAGCTTTAGGAAGTATTACGATTAATGCTCTAAGTGCTGCAAACTCTGTTATCATACCAATTCAATGTGAGTTTTTTGCATTGGAGGGTTTGGCTCAACTTTTAAACACTGTTAAGCTAATAAAACGTACAATAAATCCAAAGCTTGAAATCAAAGGTTTTTTACCTACTATGTATTCAACCCAAAACAATCTTTCAAAGCAGGTTTTTGCAGACTTAAAACAGCACTTTAAAAACAAACTTTTTATAGATAAAGATACTTCCAACTATGTAGTAATTCCAAGAAATATAAAATTGGCTGAATCACCTAGTTTTGGAAAACCAATTATTCTTTATGATATTCAATCACCAGGTTCAAAAGCATATCAAAATTTAGCAAATTCAATTTTAGTTAGTTAGGAGATTTTTAATTATGGCTGGTAAAAAAGCATTAGGTAGAGGTTTGGGAGCTATTTTTGAAGATGTAGAGGAAGCTTATAACCAAGATATTAGCAGTTCTGCTGATCTTGTTCGTGAAATAGATGTAAATAGAATTTCTCCAAATCCATACCAACCAAGAAAATATTTTAATGAAACAGCTATAAAAGAATTAAGTGAATCAATCAAAAAGCACGGTCTTTTACAACCAATAATTGTTGTTCAAAAAGATGATGATTATATGCTTTTAGCAGGGGAGCGAAGATTTAGAGCAACAAAAGAAGCTGGGCTTGAAACAATAAGAGCTATTGTAGCAGATATTGAGTCTGATAACCTTAGAGAATTAGCTCTGATTGAGAATATTCAAAGAGAAGATTTAAATCCAATAGAGTTAGCAGTAGCTTATAAAGAATTAATAGAAGAGTATAAAATTACCCAAGAAGGCTTGAGTGAAATTATTAAAAAAAGTCGTACTCAAATTACTAATACTTTAAGGTTATTGAATTTAACTAAAAGAACACAAGAACTTTTGATTGAGGGAAAACTTTCTCAAGGACATGCTAAAGTAATAGTTGGCTTAGAGCCTAGCGAAGAAGAAAAGATTGTAAATACAGTAATTGGTCAAAAACTTAGTGTTAGAGATACTGAACAGTTAGTAAAAAAATCTAAAATTAGTGATAATGAACAAATTAAGAAGAAAAAAGAAGATATAAAGACATTAGAAGAGCTAGAAAGCTTAAAAGAAAAATTAAGCGATATAGGCTTAAAAACTACAATAAAATCAAACACAATTACAATAAAATTTGAAAATAATGAATCTATTAGTAAATTTTTAGAAAAAATTAAATAATTATTCCTTGTTTAATAAAGTTTTTCGTTTAAATATGTTAAAATCCGCACAATTTTAGTTATGCTTGTTTTTAAAGCAAGCGTAATTAGATTAGTGAAATTTACCTAGGCACTTAAATAAAGGAGCAAAAACATGTTGGACATTAGCCCAATACTTTTGCTGGTTACTTTAGTTGTATTTTTTATTTTGTTGATTGTTCTTAACAAAATACTATACAAACCGCTTTTGACATTTATTGATAATAGAAATGAATCAATAAAGCGTGATTTGGAAAATGCGGGTAAAAATACCAGTGATGTTGAGGCTTACTACAAAGAGGCTAATCAAATTATCCTTGAGGCAAAGGCTGAAGCAGGAAAAATTAGAGAAGAAGCTTTGAGTAAGGCTAAGGAGACTTCTGCAAAAAAAGTCGAACAAAAGCAAAGTGAACTCGAAGAAGAGTATGTTGCGTTTTTGAAAGATTTAGAAGCAGAAAGAGAAGAATTTCAAGAAAGTTTGAGTTCAAGTATCCCACTTTTCAGAGATGCTATCAAACAAAAACTTGGCAATATATAGGAGGTCTGGACTTGAGAATTAAATATTTATTACTTCTTTTAATGCCAGTATTTGTCTTGGCAAATGAGGGAGGAAGTGGAGAAACTGATATTCTTCCAAGAGCTATAAACTTTATCATATTTGCATCAATTCTTTACTATCTTTTAGCAGACCACGTTAAAAATTTCTATAACGGAAGAATTTCAGGTATTGCTGATAGATTAAATTCAATTCAAGAAAAAGTAAAAGAATCACTAAATGCAAAAGAAAAAGCTCTTTTGAAAGTTGAGGATGCAAAAGCTAGTGCTAAAGCTTTGGTTGAAACTTCAAAAAAAGAAGCTGAGTTATTGGCACAAAAAGTACAAAGCGATACCGAGCTAGAACTTCAAAATCTAGAAAAAGCATATGCTGAAAAAATCGAAATTGAAAGACGTAAAATGGCAAGGGATGTTGTCAATAGCGTTTTAGATGAAATGTTTGATAAAGATTCAATTTCTATTGATAAAGAAGAGCTAGTTAAAATTGTTATGAAGAAGGTTGCTTAATGAAAGGAATTATTGCAAAAAAATATGTAAATGCCCTTTTAAAGAGCTGTGAGGATTCAGAAGTTTTGGCTATCGAAAAGTCTATTGAAGAATTAAGCAGTGCTTTTAGTAATAGCAAGTTTAAAAATATAATTTCATCACCTGATGTAACTAGTAAAGAAAAAGAAGATTTTATATTATCTTTGCTATCGTTGGAGGATAAAAAGCTTATTAATTTTATTAAATTATTGGCATCTAATGAACGTTTATATTTGATTCCTGAAATTTTAAAAGAATTAAAGTATCAAAATTGTGTAAAAAACAACTCTTATGTAGGAGAAATCATTAGTAATTTTGAAATAGACAAAGAGCAGGTTTCAAAATTAGAAGAAAATTTTAGTAAAAAGTTTAATGCTAATATAAAACTAGAAACAAAGCTTAGTGATTACCCTGGTGTAAAAATAGAGTTAGATGATTTAGGTGTTGAAGTTAGTTTTTCTTTGGATAGATTGAAAGCTCAAATGGTTGAGCATATTTTAAAGGCTATTTAGAAGCAAGAAGTTTAATCTCCTTATGAATAAGTGAGATGAATTTAACTTGGAAAATTTTCAAGTTAAAAAATGTAATTAAATATTAAATAAAAAAGATGTTAAGGAGCAGTTTGTGGGAGCAAAAATGAAAGCTGATGAAATCAGTTCAATCATTAAAGAACGCATTGATAACTTCGAATTAAATGTTGATGTAGAAGAGACAGGAAAAGTTATATCAGCAGCTGATGGTATTGCAAATGTTTATGGATTAAACAATGTAATGGCTGGTGAAATGGTTGAATTCGAAAATGGTGAAAGAGGTATGGCTCTTAACCTAGAAGAATCAAGCGTAGGTATTGTTATATTAGGTAGTGGTGAAGATATTAAAGAAGGAACTTCAGTAAAAAGACTTGGAAGACTACTTCGTGTTCCTGTTGGCGACGCTCTAATTGGACGTGTTGTTAACTCTTTGGGAGATCCAATTGATTCAAAAGGACCAATTGAAGCAAGTGAAACTAGATTTGTTGAAGAAAAAGCACATGGTATTATGGCTAGAAAATCAGTTCATGAACCACTTCAAACTGGTTTGAAAGCTATTGATGCACTTGTACCAATTGGTAGAGGACAAAGAGAGCTTATTATTGGTGATAGACAAACTGGTAAAACAACAGTTGCAATAGATACAATCATTAACCAAAAAGGTCAAGATGTTGTATGTATTTATGTTGCAATTGGACAAAAACAATCAACAGTAGCTCAAGTTGTAAAAAAACTTGAAGAGCATGGCGCAATGGATTATACAATTATTGTAAATGCTGGAGCTTCAGATTCTGCTGCACTTCAATACTTAGCACCATATGCTGGTGTTGCCATGGGTGAGTATTTTAGAGATAATTCACGTCATGCATTAATAGTATATGATGATTTAAGTAAACACGCTGTTGCTTATCGTGAAATGTCATTGATTCTTAGACGTCCTCCAGGCCGTGAAGCATATCCTGGTGATGTTTTCTATCTACATTCGAGATTACTAGAGCGTGCTGCAAAAGTTAATGATGCATTAGGTGGTGGTTCTTTAACTGCTCTTCCTATTATTGAAACTCAAGCTGGCGATGTTAGTGCTTATATTCCAACAAATGTTATTTCTATTACAGATGGACAGATTTTCCTAGAATCTGATTTATTTAACTCAGGTATTCGTCCTGCGATCAATGTTGGACTTTCAGTAAGTCGTGTTGGTGGTGCTGCCCAGATCAAAGCTACTAAACAAGTTGCGGGTACTCTTAGACTTGATCTTGCTCAGTATCGTGAACTTCAAGCGTTTGCACAATTTGCAAGTGATTTAGATGAATCAAGTAGAAAACAACTAGAGCGTGGACAAAGAATGGTTGAAGTTCTTAAACAACCTCAATACTCTCCACTTCCAGTTGAAAAGCAAGTGGTAATTGTTTATGCTGGAGCAAATGGTTTCTTGGATGATATAAATGTTGAAGAAGTTACAAGATTTGAAGCTGAACTTTATCCATTTGTTGAAGCTAAGTATCCTGAAATTTTAGAACAAATTAGAGATAAAAAGAAGTTAGATAAAGATATTGAAGATTTATTATCAAAAGCATTGAACGAGTTTAAAGCAACGTTTGCAACAAAGTAAGGATAGACAATGTCAAACCTTAAAGAGATAAAAAGAAAAATTAAGAGTGTTGAAAATACTCAAAAAACGACAAAAGCAATGAAACTTGTTTCTACTGCTAAGTTAAACCGTGCCAAAATTGCTGCACAGCAATCACGAGTTTATGCAGAGAAAATTAATCAAGTTTTATCAGAAATTGCTTTTAAAATAAACCAATACAAAATTGGTGGAATCAAGAGTCGTTTTTTTGAACAAATTGACTCTCCTAAGAAAGTTGATATTATTTTTGTAACTGCAGATAAAGGACTTTGTGGAGGCTTTAATATTCAAACTATTAAGGCTGTAAGCAGACTAATGGAAGAGTTCAAAAGTAAAAAAGTAAAAGTTCGTCTTAGAGGAATTGGTAAAAAAGGAATTGCCTTTTTTAAATTCCAAGATACTGAGTTACATTCAGAATACGCTGGTGTTAGTTCATCTCCTAGTTATGAAAAAGCTAGTGAAATAATAAAAGATGCAATTGATGATTTTGTAAATGGAGCAACAGATAAAGTTATACTGGTACATAATGGTTATTTAAATATGATTTCGCAAGAATTAAAAATCAATGATTTGGTTCCTGTTGATATTCCAGAAAGCTTTAAATGTGAATCAAAATCTTTAATGGAAATTGAACCAGAAGAAGATGAAACTATACTAGAATCACTAATAAAAAAATATTTTGAATATAACATGTATTATGCTCTAATTGACTCATTGGCTGCTGAACATAGTGCAAGAATGCAGGCAATGGAAAATGCAACAAATAATGCAACAGAGAGAGTTCAAATGTTGACTCTGGCTTACAATAAAGCTAGACAAGAAAGTATCACTACTGAATTAATTGAAATTATCAGTGGTGTTGAATCAATGAAGTAAAGAATTGGGAAAAATAAAGGAGAACAATCTATGAATGGAGTAATCAGCCAGATTATGGGTCCGGTTGTTGACGTCGATTTCGACGGATACCTTCCACAGATAAATGAAGCTATTGAAGTAAATTACGAAGTAGAAGGCAAGAAACAAAAATTAGTTTTAGAAGTTGCAGCTCACTTAGGTGACAATCGTGTAAGAACAATTGCAATGGATATGAGTGAAGGTTTGACTCGTGGTATTGAATGTACAGCACTTGGAGCTCCGATAAAAGTTCCTGTTGGTAAAGAAGTACTAGGAAGAATTTTTAATGTTGTTGGAGACGTTATTGATGAAGGTGAAGAAGTCGAGCCAACTGATAAATGGTCAATCCACAGAGATCCTCCAAGTTTCGAAGATCAAAGTACCAAAAGTGAAATTTTTGAAACAGGTATCAAAGTAGTTGATTTACTTGCTCCTTATGCAAAAGGTGGTAAAGTTGGACTATTTGGTGGTGCTGGTGTTGGAAAAACAGTTATTATTATGGAGCTTATTCACAATGTTGCATTTAAACACAGTGGTTACTCTGTATTTGCTGGTGTTGGAGAAAGAACTCGTGAAGGAAATGACCTTTATCACGAGATGAAAGACTCTAACGTATTAGATAAAGTTGCACTGTGCTATGGTCAAATGAGTGAACCTCCAGGAGCAAGAAATAGAATTGCATTAACTGGTCTTACAATGGCAGAGTATTTTAGAGATGAAATGGGACTAGATGTTCTTATGTTTATTGATAATATTTTTAGATTCTCTCAAAGTGGTGCTGAAATGTCAGCTCTTCTTGGACGTATTCCTTCAGCAGTTGGATATCAGCCAACATTAGCTAGTGAAATGGGTAAATTCCAAGAGAGAATTACATCAACTAAAAAGGGATCAATTACTTCAGTACAAGCTGTTTACGTACCAGCAGATGACTTAACTGACCCTGCTCCAGCAGCGGTTTTTGCTCACCTTGATGCTACAACAGTACTTAATCGTGCAATTGCAGAAAAAGGTATTTATCCAGCTGTGGATCCGCTAGATTCATCTTCTCGTATGCTTGATCCGCAAATTATTGGAAGTGATCACTATGAAGTTGCGCGTGGAGTTCAATCTGTTTTACAAAAATATAAAGACCTACAAGATATCATAGCAATTCTTGGTATGGATGAACTTAGCGAAGAAGATAAACTTACAGTTGATAGAGCAAGAAAAATTGAAAGATTCTTATCTCAACCATTCTTTGTTGCCGAAGTATTTACAGGAAGCCCTGGAAAATATGTAAGTTTAGAAGATTCAATTGCTGGTTTTAAAGGTATACTTGAAGGTAAGTATGATGATATTCCTGAAGCTGCATTTTATATGGTTGGTGGAATTGAAGAGGTTCTTGAAAAAGCAGAAAAACTTAAAAGCAAATAAGCTTTTTTGAGGAATTAAAATGGAAACTTTAAAATTAGAAATAGTTACACCTGATGGTATGATTTTTTCAGATAGTGTAAACAATGTAACACTACCAGGAAGTGAGGGTGAGTTTGGTGTTTATCCAAACCACGCCTCTTTAGTATCTTTACTAAGTGCTGGTATTATTGATATTGAATTGAGTGATGGACAACATGAAATTGTTGCAGTAAACTGGGGACATGCAAAAGTTGGTGAAAATGCAGTTACTGTTTTAGCTGATGGTGCTGTAGCAATCGCTGGAAGTGATGATTCTCAAGTTGCTGAATCGCTTAGAAAAGCAAAAGAACTAATAGAGAGTATTAGTGATTCAAATGTAGCAATTGCTGCTGCTACTGCTAAAATAGAATCAATGAGTAAATCAGGTAAATTAAAGTTATAGTATGGATGGCATTGATATATTATTAAACTACCTAAGTAGAAGTAGTGTAGTTACTTTTTTTGTTCTTGGGTGGTTGTCAATATATATTATAACTACATTTGGTGTACTTCTTAGTAAATATTTTTACCTATCAAGCTGGCTTTCACGTGAAAAAAGTTCACTTGAAGCCATGCTTATGGGTAGTAAAAGTGTGAGAGATGATTCTATTTTAAAAAAATGCTCTAATCATGAAGAGTTATCCGAAAAACTTCTAAATGTTTGTAAACGAGTAGCTGAAAAAAACTCGACTGATGGACTTTGGATATTGTCTATGATAGCATCAACTTCTCCTTTTATTGGCTTATTTGGTACAGTAGTTTCGATACTTGATACATTTAGTGGACTAGGAAATGGTGGAGCTTCATTAGGTGTAATTGCACCAGCTATAAGTGAGGCTTTAGTGGCAACTGCTGCAGGTATATTTGTTGCAATCCCTGCTTATAGTGCTAATTTGTTTATAAAAAGAAAAGCTTACGAAGTTGTAAGTTATGTTGAAAGAGAAGCAGAGTTTTTATTGGCACTAGAAAGAGAAAAAGAAGATGTTTAATTGGGACGAAGCTCCTGATTTAAATATCACGCCATTAGTTGATATCATGCTAGTCTTACTAGCAATACTAATGGTTACAACTCCTGCAGTTATTTATGAAGAAAAAATAACACTACCAGATGGCACAAAGTCAAGTGTGATAAAAAAGATACCTGAAATTGAGATTAGAATAGATAAAAATAGAAAAGTTTATGTCAAAAATGATAGTTTTAGTATTGATGAATTTCCAGACAACTTTGTTATGCTCTCACAAAAGTTCCCTTTAGATAAAACTATAGTTTATATAAAAGCAGACGAAGCTCTTAGATATAAAGATGTAATGTTTGTACTTAAAAGTGTAAAAGAAGTAGGCTTTATCCAAGTATCTCTTGAAACAAATGGGTAGAATATGCAAAATACTTCAACTTCAAATATGTTTGGATGGAGTATATCTATAATAATATACGTATGTATCTTATTTGGTGTTGCATATACTCTTGAATCTACCAAAAATAAAGAATTAAAATATACTGCTCAAAAGAAAAATTTAATAAATATTACTTTAGTTGATAGAAAAAAAACAACTCCCAAAAAAGTCAAAAAAAGAAAAATTGTTGAGAAAAAAACAACGGTTAAAAAAGAAAAAAAAGTTGTTGAAAAACCAAAAAAAGTTAAATCAAAAACAGTAAAATCCAAACCTGACTTTAAAAAATTATTTAGTAAAATAAACGTTGATAAAATACCAGAAAAAAAACAAAAAAGAGTAGAAAAAGTTAGAAAAAAAATAGAAAAGAAAGAGGTTGTTGAAGTAAAAAAAAGTGATGTTGCAAAAAAAATTATAAAATCACTAGAATTTGAAAAACAAGAGAATTTAATCGTAACATCTAAAGATGGAATTTACGATGAATTCAGAGGTAAAATCGCTGATATATTAGAAGCGAATTGGCAAGCTACGATAGATACTGTTTCAGGAAATGAAGCTACTGTATTGATAAGTATTGACAAATTTGGAAATTTAGACTATAAAATTGAAAGTTTGTCATACAGTGATGTGTTTAATGCTAAGCTTAGAGATTTCCTTGAAGAAATGAAGGATACAACTTTTCCAGCATATAAAGGTACTGGAGTTTTTAAAATGAAAACAAAATTTAAAGATATAATGGAGTAAAAGATGATAAAAAAAATTATAGTTTTGATGGCACTGATAAGTTCTCTTTTTTCTTATGATGCCACTGTAGAAATAGTTAAAAAATTAGATAGACTTCCTAAAATTGCACTTCAAGATGCAAGTGATAGTAGCGTAGATTTTAATTTTAGACAGAGATTTTTCAAAATTTTAAAAGGTGATTTAAGAGTTAGTAGCCATTTTGATGTGATTGATCTTTATCTTGAGAGCTCATATGATGGAAATATTGAAGATAATTTTTTAAGTGATAAAAAAGCAGATTTGATCTTGAGATATAATTTGTCTTTAGAAGATAGTGGCTATGTTATTGCAAAAGTAAAACTTTTAAATGCTAAATCTGGACAAGTGGACAGTGAAAAAATTTATAAAATTTCGAAGCAAAATAGATATCCGTTTTTAGCACATAAAATAACTGTAGAGCTAAATGATAAAATAGGGGCTCCTAGTATTGCTTGGATGGAGCAGTTTGTTATTTTCGCTAAATATACTGATAGTAAAAAGAGTGAAATTGTCATCTCTGATTATACATTAAGTTTTCAAAAGACAATAGTAAAAGGCGGACTCAATATTTTCCCAAAATGGGCTAATAAGGAGCAAAGTGCATTTTATTATACTTCATATAATGGCAAAAAACCAACACTTTATAAAGTTGATGTTAGAAATGGAAGAAGAGTTAGAGTAATTTCAGCTGAAGGAATGTTAGTGTGCTCTGATGTATCTAGCGATGGGAAAAAATTGCTTTTAACTATGGCACCAAAAGATCAAGCAGATATCTACATGTACAATGTAGAAACTAAAAATTTAGAAAAAATAACTTCTTATAGTGGTATAGATGTTAATGGAAATTTTATTGATAATGATGAAAGAATAGTTTTTGTTTCAGATAGACTAGGATATCCAAATATCTTTGCACAAAAAATTGGTTCAAGAAGTGTAGAACAGCTTGTGTATCATGGAAAAAACAATAATTCTGTTTCAGCATATGATAATTACATAGTCTATTCAAGCCGTGAAAAAGGAAGTGAATTTGGGGCTAAAACATTTAATCTTTATTTGATCTCAACAAAGACAGATTACATAAGACAATTAAGTGCGACTGGAAAAAATTTGTATCCTAGATTTGCAAATGATGCTGAAACAATTTTATTTATAAAGTACTACAACAATCAAAGTGCATTGGGTGTGATAAGACTAAATGCTAATAAAAGTTACCTTTTCCCTTTAAAAGTTGGAAAAATTCAATCAATTGATTGGTAATTTAAAGGAAAAGATGTTAAACTATCGCAACAAAAATGTTAAAAGGGGAAAATATGAAGAAAATAATGCTTGCAAGCTTAATAATGGCTGCATTTATATTTAGTGGCTGTAGTCAGAAAAATCCTGAAGTTGATATGACTAATTCAAAATCAACAACAGAAGTTAATAGTGCAGATAAAAAAGCAGAAGATTTATCTGGCATGGATTCAAATAAGATGGATGCGAATAATATGAATTCGCAAATGAATGATTCTAAAAATGATGTAGCAAAAGTGATTGCTATGCTTGAATCAAAAATTGATAAAGTTTATTTTGATTTTGATAAATACGACATAAGACCTGACATGAAAAGTGTAGTAGAAGCAAACGCTGCTTTATTAAATAGCGCTGAAGCTAAAAATCTATCAATTAAAGTAGAAGGTAACTGTGACGAGTGGGGAACTGATGAATATAACTATGCATTAGGTTTAAAAAGAGCAAAAAGTGTAAAAAATGCTTTAGCTGCTTTAGGCGTAAGTGAAGATCGTGTTATGATTGTAAGTTATGGTGAAAGTAACCCAGTTTGTAGTGATAAAAACAAAGCTTGTTGGGATAAAAATAGAAGAGCAGAATTTAAACTTCTCCCATAGTTAATAAATGAAAAAAGTATTAATATCGATGCTAGTAGCGAGTGTTTCGCTACTAGCTAATGAACCTTCAGCTTATGGTGCTGGTAATTTAGATAGCCAAAATCCTTATGGTCTAAGTTCCAGCGAAAAAAACATACTTCAAAATAAAAAAAATATCAAAAATCTATCTTCAAAAATAGCTGACTTAAAACTTGAATTTATGAAGTTAAAAGAGAGTTATGAAGGTATTTCTTCAATTACTGAAGGTTATTCTAGTAAGATAGCAAAAATTGATAGTGAAATTTCTAAGTTAAGTAGAACTTCTCAAAATTTTGAAAAAGAAATTGAGCAATTAAAAAATGAATCAATATCTTTAAAATCTTATATCGATGAAAATCGAAAATTACAAGATACTAATCAAGAAAAAATTAAAATTGTTTTGGATGAACTCAGCTCTATAATAGATTCAATCAATACTAATTATGTATCAAAAGATAAATTTACTGAACTAGAAAAAAAAGTTGAAGATCTTCTTAAAAAGAAAAAAGTCAAAGCAAAATTAAGTAAAAGTGGGGCTGAACTTTTAAAAGAGGGTACAAGATTATTTAAAAAGAAATCTTATGACCAAGCTAAGACAATTTTTACTGAACTTGTGAAAAGAAATTATAAACCTGCTAGAAGTAACTTCTATTTAGGTGAAATTGCTTATTTTCAAAAATCCTATAAAACTGCTATAAAGCATTATAAAAAGAGTATATCTTTGTATGATAAGGCAGATTATTTGCCAACACTTCTATATCATACAGGTATTTCGTTTAGCAAGCTTAAAGATTCAAAGCAGGCAAAACAATTTTTTGATGCTCTTAAACAGGGATATCCTAACTCAAACGAAGCTAAATCTTTAAAGTAATTTTTTTTATAAGTGATTATAAACAATGATTATGCTATAATCTATACTTTTATATAGAAGTATAAAAAATTATTCTCTTTGAGTAAGTCAAAGAGATCAAATTATTTAGGAGAATTTTATGGCAATAAGTGACAACCAAGTCGTTTCAATCAGCTATGAATTGAAAGACGTTGTTAGTGGGGAAGTGATAGATTCAAATCTTGATGCTGCACCATTATCATTTATCGTAGGAAAAGGTCAGATAATACCTGGTCTAGAAAATGAGATAAAAAATTTGTCTCAAGGTGACAATGCTGAAATAAAAGTAGCAGCAAAAGACGGATATGGAGAGTATGACGAAAATGCAGTTCAATCACTTCCTAAAGAGCAATTTGCTGGTCTTGAACTTAAAGAAGGTATGACTCTTTATGGACAAGGAGAAGATGGCGGAACAGTACAAGTAGTTGTAAAAAGCTTTAATGATGAAGAAGTTGTAGTTGATTTTAATCACCCTCTTGCAGGAAAAGATTTACTATTTTCAATTAATGTAACTGAAGTACGTGATGCTACTAGCGATGAACTAATCAACGGATTTGTTGCAGCACCAGCAGCAGGTGGCTGTGGTTGCGAAACTTCTGGTGGTTGTGGATGCTAAAAGGTGGCAGTTGCCACAATACATATAAAGCAGGCTACAATGGATATTTTAACTAATGTTAATTTTATAGCCAATTCAAGAGCCTCTAAAGAGGCTCTTAAATCTGCCAATTTGTTAAAAAGCTTAAATATAAATGCTATTATTTTGGGTGAAAGTGGTGTTGGGAAGCTGACACTTTCAAAATTTATTATGCCAGAAGCTGTAGTGGCTGATGGGAATAACTTCAAAGAACTTCTTAATATATTAGATTCAAATAGCAAAGTAATTATAAAAGATTTTAACAAAATTTCAAATTTTAAAAAAATAAAATCAATTATTGAAAAAAATAGCATAAGAATAATTGCTACTTCTTCAAATATAAATTTAAATTCTATTATCGATGATTTTTTTTCTTTAAAAATCACTATTCCACCACTTAGCGAAAGACAAGAGGACATTGAAGCTTTAGCACATAAATTTTTAGAAGAGGTATCTAGTATTTTTGGTAAAAAAGACATAGATATATCTTTTGAAAATTTGAATTTTGATTTAAGTGAAAATTGTTATTCACTTCGAAGATCAATTTATTTGAAATATTTAGTAAGTACTTTTAAAGATGAAGATATATTACAAATAATGGAAGAATTTTTATATAGTAGACTTGGAGGAAGAAATGATTATAGAGATAACTTGTATCTTTATGAAATCCCCATTATAAAAAGTGGATTTAAAAAATTCAAGTCACAATTAAATATGAGTGAAAAACTAGGCTTAAATAGAAATACACTTAGAAAAAAAGTCTTAGAATATAAAGACAAACTATAAAGGATAAATAGCATGAATACTACTTTTATTTTTCCTGGTCAGGGAAGCCAAAGTATAGGTATGGGAAAAGATTTTTATGATAATGATAATTTAGCAAAAGAGATGATAGATAGAGCAAGTGAAAGACTGAATTTAGATTTTACTGATTTATTATTTAATGAAAACGAAAAATTAGAACAAACTGAATTTACTCAACCAGCAATTTTTTTAGTTAGTATGATTGCTCATGCATTATTTACAAGAGAGTTCAAAAATTTACCATTTAGAGCTTTAGGTCACTCTTTGGGTGAGTTTTCTGCTTTAAGTAGTATTGGGGCATTAGATTATCTTGATGGAGTAGAGTTAGTTCATAAACGAGGTCTTTTTATGAAAAATGCCTGTGAAAATATAAATGCAGGTATGATGGCATTAATTGGTTTGAGTGATGAAAGTGTTGAAGAGATTACTTCATATCAAAGAGAATTAGGTAAAAAAGTTTGGGCTGCTAATTATAACTGTGATGGCCAAATAGTAGTAGCTGGAAATAAAGAAGATTTGGCATCTTTAGAATCTGTTTTCAAAGATGCTGGAGCTAAAAGAGCACTTCTTTTAAATATGTCAGTAGCCTCTCACTGTCCTTTGCTAGAGCCAGCGATAAAACCACTTGAAGAGTATTTGGTAAAATTTTTAAAAGATGAATTTATTGCACCGGTTATTTCAAATGCAACTGCAAGTGAGTATTCTTCAAAAAAAGAGGCATTAAAGCTACTTTCAAATCAATTAATAAGTCCCGTTAAATATAAACAATCAATTCTACATGTAGAACAACAAAGTGATAGCTTTGTGGAGTTTGGTGCAAATGTACTTAAGGGATTAAACAGAAGAAGCACAAAAAAACCTACTCATAGTATAACAGATATGAGTAGTTTAGAAAAGGCTTTAAGCGAACTATCATGAAAATAGTATTAAATCAAAACATACCAAAACTTAAAAAAATGAGTTTTGAAAAGTTTGAAGAAGAGTTAAGTAAAATTGAAGGAGATTTACTTGTATTTCCAGAGCTTGCACTAAATGGTTATATGTTAAAAGATGCAGTTTTTGAAGATGCATATACTTTAGAAGAGATTGAAAAAATTGCAACATTAAGTGATAAAAGAGATTTAGTTTTTGGTTGTGTTTTAAAAATAGAGCATAAGATATATAATAGTGCAGTTTATTGTAGTGGTGGGGATATAATTCATATACATCATAAAAATGTTTTACCAAATTATGGTTTATTTCAAGAGGCTCGTTTTTTCTTTGAAGGAGATAGAATTGATAGTTTTGAAACTTCTTTTGGTGAAGTAATGATTACAATTTGTGAAGAAATGTTTAGTGCTAAAGTGATAGAAAAAATTGCTTCAATTAAACCTGACTTACTGATTGTTTTGTCAAATTCTCCTGCTCGTGGTTTTGAAGATGATAAGCTTTTGATAGAACACCAATGGAATTCACTTCTTTGTGCTAGCGCAATATTATCAGGAGCTCATGTTGCTTTTGTTAATCGTGTAGGCTTTGAAGATGGTCTTGGGTTTTGGGGTGGAAGTCGTTTTATTTCCCCTAAAGGTGAAATTATAAAAAAAGCAAAACTCTTTGAAACAGATAGATTAGAAACAAATATAAATAAAAAATTATCAGCAACTCAAAAATATTTACTAAGGGCAAAATAAAATGGATATAAAAATAGCAATTATGGGAGCTATGCCTGAAGAGGTTGAGCCATTATTGGATTATTTTAAAGATTATAAAACAACTAGATATGCAAATAATAATTATTATGAAGTTAACTATAAAGGTATTAGTTTAGTAATTGCATATAGTAAAATTGGTAAAGTAAATTCAACTATAACAGCAGCTAGTTTGATAGAAAAATTTGGATGTAATAAACTCCTTTTTAGTGGTGTTGCTGGAGCTGTTAGTAGTGATCTTAAAATTGGTGATTTAATAGTTGCAAAAAAATTAGCTCAGCATGATTTAGATATAACTGCTTTTGGGCATCCTTATGGATATGTTCCTGAAGGTGCAGTTTTTGAAAATGCTAGTGAAGAGTTGATTGATATTGCAAAAGAAGTTGCTAAAAGTAAAAATATATCTTTAAAAGAGGGTGTGATAGTAACTGGAGATCAATTTGTTTGTGATGAGAAAAGAAAAGATTGGATAGCTAAAACTTTTAATGCTGATGCTTTGGAGATGGAAGGAGCAAGTGTTGGAGTAACTTGTAATGCTCTTGGCGTACCATTTTTTATCCTTCGCTCAATTAGTGATGCTGCTGATATGGATGCAAGTTTTAGTTTTGATGAGTTTATGGTAAGTAGTGCAAAAATAAGTGCAGATTTTATAATAAGTATGGTGGATAACATAATTGATAGAGCTTAGTAAAAAACTTCTAAGAATTACAGGTCGAACTAATGCAAAATATAAGCTTATAGGAGAGGGAGATAAAATCCTTTTAGGTTTAAGTGGTGGAAAAGACTCCCTTAGTTTAGCACATGTCTTAAAGCATATGCAAAGAGTTGCTCCATTTGATTTTGAATTTAAAGCAGTAACTATTGCTTATGGAATGAATGAAGATTTAAAAGATTTGATAGAACATTGTAAAACTCATGAAATTCCTCACGAAGTTTATGATACTAATATATTTGAACTTTCAAAAGATAAGATTAGAAAAAATTCATCTTTTTGTAGCTTCTTTTCAAGAATGAGAAGAGGGGCTTTATATACTTATGCACTTGAAAATGGTTACAATAAGTTAGCACTAGCTCATCATCTTGATGATGCAGTAGAGAGCTTTTTTATGAATTTTACATACAATGGAGCATTGCGTTCGATGCCTCCAATTTATAAAGCTAAAAATGGACTTTTAGTGATTAGACCTTTTATACATGTAAGAGAGAGACAACTCATAGATCAAGCAAGAAGTGCGAATATGCCACTAATTGGAGATGAAGCATGTCCTTCTATGAGGTTTGATATAAAAATGCCTGTAGCTAGAGCTAAAACAAAATCAATGCTAGCTAAAATGGAAGAAGAAAATAGCGAGTTATTTATCTCGTTAAAAAGAGCTTTTGAAAATATAAATTTATCTAGTTTTTGCAATGAAGAATATTTAGAGAGGTAAAATTAAACATTCATGATTTTTGTTAAATAAAAATCTTGAGTCTTTAATTTCTTACCCGAATGGGTAAAGCTTTAGTGAGGGGAATTTTCATTGAAGCTTTGCTTTAATGAAAAGGAGATTATTTATAGATGAAAAATTCTATTTTTGTTGGGGTTGCAGGTGGAAGTGGTTCTGGTAAAACTACAGTTGCTTCGAATTTAATAAAAGCTTTTAGTAAAAGTGATGCAGTTTTGATAGAACAAGATTCATACTATAGAGAAATAAAAAATAAATCATTAGAAGAAAGAGCTCAAACAAATTTTGATCATCCTGATGCAATAGAATTTGAACTGCTAGAGAAGCACTTAAAAGAGCTTAAAAACTTTAAGCCAATTAAAAAACCAGTATATGATTTTACAACTCACTTGAGAAAAAAAGAAACAGTTGTAGTAAATCCTGCAAAAATAGTTATAGTTGAAGGTATTTTAGTTCTAGCAGTGCCAGAAATTAGAAATATGTTTGATGTTAAAATATTTGTAGATACTGATGCAGATGAAATGCTTTTAAGAAGAGTTCAAAGAGATATTACTGAGAGAGGAAGAACTTTTGAAAGTGTCAAAGAGCAGTACTTGCGTACAGTAAAACCAATGTATTTAGAGTTTTGCGAGCCTTCAAAAAGATATGCAGATATCATAATCCCTCGTGGTGGAGAAAATGAAATAGCAACTAACATGGTAATAGCTAAATTGCAAAGATATTTATCTTAGTTAAATTTTAATAAGTATCTTGTATCTCTCAATACACCTGCAAGGACAATAATTGACATATTATAACACTATGTGTTATAATATTATATGATAAAAAATTTTTTAGATAGACATGATGAAGATTTTTATATTACAGGAAAGAGCAAAAAGATACCATCAACGATTCAAAATGTTGCGCTTAGAAAGTTAGATTATCTTAATGGTGCTTATTGTCTTGATGATTTAAAAATTCCACCTGCAAATCATTTGGAAAAATTGCATGGTGATTTGAAAGATTTTTATTCTATCCGTATAAATAGACAATATAGAGTTATTTTTAAATTTGAAAATGAAAATGTTTATGATGTAAAGATAGTAGATTATCATTAGGAGGAAAAGATGATAGAAATAAAAAGAGAACCTACTCATCCAGGAATTATACTAAAAGAGGAGTTTTTGATTCCATTAGATATAACTCAAAGTCATTTAGCAAAAGTACTTCATACTTCATTTCGTGCTATTAATGAGTTGGTAAATGAAAAGAGGGGTATAACTGTTGAAATGGCATTAAGGCTTTCAAAGTATTTTGGAACTTCACCACAACTTTGGTTAAATCTTCAAAATCAATATGACTTATATAGAGTTTCTATAAAAAAAAGTGAACTACTTAAACAAGTAAAGCATTGTGAAAAGGTTGCTTCTTAAGTATCTATAATCCTTCAAGCAGTATTTTCCATAATCTTTCTATCTCTTCATCATCCATAAAAATACTGCTTTTTGTTTTAAAAAGTTTCTCTACATGTAGACGTTCAAAAGTATTAGAATAAACGCAGTGTTCATGGGCAGGTAAAAAGCCTCTAATTAGTGCTAAATCGTCTCTTATAGGCTCTTCACAATTAAAACATATAAATTCATCATGAAGTCTACCTTCAAATTCTAGAAGTTCAATATAAGCTTCGATTGCTACTCTTTTAGGGTTTTGCTTATGCCAAATTGAGCTACATTTTTCAAGTAGGTTATAATAAAAAGAATTAATTTCATTAACATCTTTTAAATGTTTATAAAAAAGATTTACAAAAGATTGCCATATTCTCATTCTATTGAAATCTAGGTTGTAATGATAAGCAAGATGTAGTACTCCTCTTAGCTGAGGTATTGAAGATTTTATAGATGATTGCACTTCAAAGTCTATTTTATAACCAAGATTTATATGTGAGTGTCTCGCACCATAAAACCTATAAAGAGTTTGTATAGCGTTGTTTGTAAGTACTGTAACAATTAAATCTTCGTCTTTTACTCTGTTAAAATTTATTATATAACCTTGCATGATGTATTTTATCTATTAAATATTAAAAATATATTAAAACAAAAATATATTTATATAAAAAAGCTTAAAAAATTAATTGATATTTAAGTAAAAAAAAGATATATGATTTTGACTTAAATGCCATTTTTTAGTGTTTTATTAAATTTAAAGTGTATTTTAGATATGCTTGGAAAATTTTTACTTAAATTAATACAAAATTTTACTGCTAACTTACTGTATTTACCTAAAAATTAGTTCGTTTTATAGTTTAGTTTTGTATGGATACTAAAGGGGCAACTTTAATGAGAAATCTTCTTACAAATTTTAAAGATAACTGTGGTTTTGGTCTTATTGCAAATATTAACAACATACCAACACATGAAAATACAAATGATGCGATAAGAGCATTGGAAAGAATGATGCACAGAGGTGCAATTGCAGCAGATGGAAAAACTGGCGATGGTAGTGGTCTTCTTTTTTCATTACCTAAAGAATTTATGAAAAAAGAGGCAAAAAAACTTGAAGTCGATTTACCAAAGCAGTTTGCAGTTGCTATGGTTTTCTTGCAAAATGATAAACAAAAAAGAGTTTTTGAAGAAGTTTGTGAAAAAAATGATTTAAAAGTTGTCTTATATAGAGAAGTTCCTATTAATATAAAAGCTTTAGGAAAACAAGCCCTTGATTCACTTCCACAAATAGTACAGATTTTTGTTACTCCTTCTTCACTGATAGCAACTAAAAGGTTTGAAGCTCTTTTGTATCTAACTAGACGAGAGATTGAGCAAAAATTAAAAGATGATAAAGATTTTTATATTCCATCATTTTCAAATAAAGTAATATCATACAAAGGGTTGGTAATGCCAACTCACATAAAAACTTTTTATTTAGATTTGAGTGATGAAAACTTTAAAACAACTTTTACTCTTTTTCACCAAAGATTTTCTACAAATACACTTCCTCAGTGGAAACTAGCACAACCATTTAGAACAATAGCACACAACGGTGAAATAAACTCAATAGAAGCAAATAGATTTCATACTAAAAAGAAAACTGAATGTATAAAAAGTAGTGTTTTTTCAGATAAAGAGTTAGAAAAATTATTTCCAATAACTACAAATGATGTAAGTGATAGTGCAAGCTTAGATAATGTTTTTGAATTTATGATAGTAAATGGATATGATTTTTTCAAAGCAGCTCGTGTTTTGATTCAAGCTCCTTGGGAAAATGCACCTCATATGGATTCTGATTTAAGAGCGTTTTATGAATATGCAAGCATAAATTTTGAGCCTTGGGATGGCCCAGCTGCAGTTTCTTTGACTGATGGAAGATATATAGGCTGTATTTTAGATAGAAACGGACTTAGACCGGCAAAATATGTTATAACTAAAGATAATAGAATTGTAATATCAAGTGAATATGGTGTTATTGATATAGAAGAAGAAAATATATTGGAGCGTGGAAGGCTTCAAAGTGGTCAAATGATAGGGGTTGATTTAAAATTTGGTAAAGTTATGAAAAATGATGAAATCAATGACTATCTTAAAAGTTCAAACAGATATGCAGAGTGGTTAAATAAAAACCTTGTTTATCTTCAAGAGTTTGTAGAGCTACCATTTTCTAATACAAGTGATTATGAAAGAGAATCACTCGCATATGAACAAAGATTTTTTAATGTAACTGCTGAAGTAAAAGACATGGTTTTAACTCCTATGATGAAAGATGGTAAAGAAGGGGTTGGAGCTATGGGAGATGATACTCCAATGGCTGCTTTTAGTAAATCTCAAAGAAATTTTAGTGACTTTTTCAAACAAAAATTTGCTCAAGTTACTAATCCTCCAATTGACCCAATTAGAGAAAAAGTTGTTATGAGTTTAAATGCTGGATTTGGTGAAGCAAGAAATATGCTTGAAGAATCAAGTGAGCATGCAAAAAGAATTAAGTCAATTTCTCCAATTTTAATGCAAGAAAAACTTGAAGTTCTTATGAGTTTTGGAGATGTAAATAAACCACGCTATAGAGAAATATATAAAAATAGAGTATTTTCAACCCTTTTTGAAGACAATTTAAAAGGAAGTTTGGAAGATTTGGCTTATGATGTAGTAGAAGCTGTCAAAAATGATGGTGTTAAAATTGTCCTTTTAGATGATAGAGGAATGAATAAAACGCTAAAGCCAATGCCAATGCTAATGGTTGTTGGTAGATTAAATCAACTTCTTTTAGAAGAAGGAGTTCGTCATAAAGCTTCAATTGTTGCGATAAGTGGGGAGGTTTTTGATTCTCACTCTTGTGCTACTCTCATAGGTTTTGGAGCAAGTGCGATTTATCCTTATTTACTTTATGCAACAGTTCTAGAAGAGTGTAAAAAGGAAAATAAAAGCTCATATGAAACTAAAAATGCTTTAAAAAATGTAAATCATGCACTAAACCAAGGATTATTGAAAATTATTTCAAAAATGGGGATTGCAACTATATCTTCATATAGAAACTCCTCTTTATTTGATATATTAGGGCTTTCAAATGATATTGTAGAAGATTGTTTTTGTGATGCTTATGCGATGATACCAGGTCTTGGCTATGAAGATATTGAAAAAAGATTAAATGAATATCATGCAAAAGCATATGAGCTTGATTTGACTAAAAAATTATTTCCTTTAGAAATTGGTGGTTTTTATAAGTATATGGATGGTTTTGAATTTCATGATTTTGGACCAAAAGTTGTTCACAGTATACATAAAATGGTAAACAGTGGTAAAAAAGAAGATTATATAGAGTATAAAAATTTAGTCAATAATAGAGGATTAAAATTTATCAGAGACTTTTTTGATATAAAAAGCGATAAAGAACCAATCGACATTAGCGAAGTAGAACCAGTTGAAAATATATTTAAAAGATTTGCAACTGCTGCTATGAGTTTAGGTTCAATCTCTCCTGAAGCTCATGAAGCTTTAGCAGAAGCTATGAATAAAATAGGTGGTATGAGTAACTCTGGTGAGGGTGGAGAAGATCCTAAAAGACTAAAAAGTAATAAAAATTCAAAAATAAAACAAGTTGCATCTGGTAGATTTGGTGTAACTCCTGAATATCTAAGAAGTGCAACAGAGATTCAAATCAAAGTTGCTCAAGGTGCAAAACCAGGTGAAGGTGGTCAGTTACCTGGTCACAAAGTTACACCTCTTATCGCTTCGCTTAGATATACAATTCCTGGAGTAACTTTAATCTCTCCTCCTCCTCATCATGATATTTATTCGATTGAGGATTTGGCTCAATTGATTTATGATTTAAAACAAGTTAATCCTGAAGCAATTATTACAGTTAAATTAGTTTCAACTGCTGGTGTTGGAACGATTGCCGCTGGAGTTGCAAAGGCATATGCTGATAAAATCATTATAAGTGGTGGCGATGGTGGAACTGGTGCTGCTCCTTTGACTTCAATAAAATTTGCTGGAAATCCTTGGGAGCTTGGACTTAGTGAAGCTCACAATGCACTTAAAGCAAATAATTTAAGAGATGCTGTACATGTACAAACTGATGGTGGTTTAAAAACTGGACTAGATGTTATAAAAGCTGCACTTTTAGGGGCTGAGAGTTATGCTTTTGGAACTGTGTCTTTAACTGTTATAGGTTGTAAAATTCTTAGAATTTGTCATCAAAATAGATGTACAGTAGGAGTTGCTACTCAAGATGAAAGATTAAGAGAGCATTTTGTAGGAACCGTTGATAGAATAGTAAATTTCTTTACTTTAATAGCACAAGATGTAAGAGAGATACTAGCAAGTCTTGGTTATAGAAGTTTAGAAGAAATCATAGGAAGGAATGATCTTTTACATATAAAAGAAAATGAATTTGCTAAGAAATTTGATTTTAGCTCAATCTTGCAACAAATTGAAGGTGTAAATACTGTTCAAAAACCATCAAATGATCCTTTTGATCCAAATGAATTTGAACATGAAATACTCAAAGAAGTTTACAAAGTTATAGAAAATCCAGATGAAAGAATTGTACTTCATAAAAAAATTAAAAATACAAATAGAAGTTTTGGAGCTCTAATTAGTGGAGAGATTGCAAAATTTTATGGAAGCGATGGTTTAAAAGAAGATAGCATAAAATTTGAACTTAGTGGGACAGCAGGACAAAGCTTTGGAGCATTTTTAGCAAATGGTATAAGAATTAGGCTAAGAGGAACTGCTAATGATTACATCGGTAAAGGTATGAATGGCGGAAAGATTGTAATCATACCAAAATATCAAAGAGAAGGTTATGCAAGTGGTGGAAATACCTGCTTATATGGTGCAACTGGTGGAAAACTATTTGTTGCAGGTGAAGTAGGTGAGAGATTTTGTGTAAGAAATTCTGGGGCAGTAACTGTAGTTGAAGGTACAGGAGATCATGCTTGTGAGTATATGACTGGAGGAGTTGTTGTAATCCTTGGTAGAACTGGTGTGAATTTTGGAGCTGGTATGACTGGAGGAGTAGCATTTATTTATGATGAAACTCATGATTTTATAGATAAATTAAATCAAGAACTAGTTGTAGCTGAAAGAATTGATACTGATGACAAAGATGAAGCAAGGCATTTCTTAAAAAAGCTTCTTAGATCTCATATAAATGAAACAGAGAGTAAAAAAGCAAAATATATTTTGGATAACTTTAGACATTCTGTTAGAAACTTTTGGATGGTAAGACCAAAAGATATGACAAAAACACCACTTAATCCAGACGAGGGAGATTAATAATATGCAAAATTTTATAAAACTTGAAAGAGTAGAGCCATTAAGACGTGATAGTAGTGAAAGAGTAGAAGATTATAGAGAGATTTATGAAGTTATGAGAAAAGAAGAAGCTTCAGGTCAAGCTAGTAGATGTGTACAGTGTGGTGATCCATTTTGTCACAACAAATGTCCTTTACATAACTATATTCCATACTGGTTAAAAGCTGTAAGTGGTATGAAAAAAGAGTTGGCTTTTAAACTCTCTAATGAATCAAATCCTTTTCCTGAAATTACTGGAAGAATATGTCCTCAAGAAAGATTATGTGAGGGTGATTGTACTTTAAATGATGGACATGGAGCTATAACAATCGGCTCAATTGAAACATTTATCAGTGAATATGGATTTAAAAAAGGCTTAAAACCAGAATTTCCTGGAATCAGTACCGATAAAAAAGTTGCAGTTATTGGAAGTGGCCCTGCTGGACTTGCGTGTGCTACTTATCTTTTAAGAGCTGGCATAAAGGTAGATATGTATGAGAGACAATCAAAAGCAGGTGGACTTTTAACATATGGAATACCAGGATTTAAACTTGATAAAGAAGTTGTTTCAAGAAGAGTTGGATGGTTAGTTGGTGCTGGTATGAATCTAATTACAAATTGTGAGGTTGGAAAAGATATATCATTTGAAAAAGTTGCAGAAAATTCTGATGCAATATTTTTATCAATTGGAGCAGAAAAATCAAATAAAGCAAAAATAGTAAATGAAAATGCAAAAAATGTTTTTATGGCAATTGATTTTTTAAGAAATATTCAAAAGAAACTTTTTGGTGAAGAGTATGATAAATCTTACGAAGTTGCTGGTAAAAATGTAGTTGTAGTAGGTGGTGGTGATACTGCTATGGATTGTTTAAGAACAGCGATTAGAGAAGATGCTAAGAGTGTAAAATGTCTTTATAGAAGAGATAAATACAATATGCCAGGAAGTAAAAAAGAGTACAAAAATGCAAAAGAAGAAGGTGCAATATTTACTTATAATGCAGCTCCCAAAGAGATAATTGTAAATAGTGAAAATGAAGTTATAGCTTTAGAAGTTCAAAAAACAATGCTTGGTGAAAAAGACAATAGTGGAAGAGCAAAAGTTGAAATAGTAAAAGGAAGTGAGTACAGAGTTGAAGCTGATGTAGTTATATTTGCTCTTGGTTTTTCATCTTCAAGCCCAGATTTTTTAGCTGAAAATGGAATCGCAGTAAATAAATGGGGAGTTATTGAAGTTAATGAAAACTATGAAACTACTGCTAGTGGAGTTTATGCTGGTGGAGATTGTAAAAGAGGAAGTGATTTAGTGGTAACTGCAGCTGCTGAAGGTAAGGAAGCTGCTGAAGCTATCATTAAAAGTTTATTAGGATAAAATGAAAGATTTTTTTGAAGAAGTAATAAATGCTAACAAAGAGATACAAAATATCATATCTACATGTAAAGAAGATTTATCAAAAAGTATCTCTTTGGGAGCTGGTGGAGATATAAGTAGTAAAATTGATTTGCTAGCAGAAGAAGTTTTTATAAGATATCTAAAAAATTTTGGCAATATTTACTCTGAAGAGTGTGGTTTTGTAGATAATAAAAAAGAATTAGATGTTATAATTGATCCAATTGATGGTAGTGATAATTTTGCTTCAAATTTTCCATATTATGGAACTTCAGTAGCTTTAAAAAAATCAGGCAGAACAATAGCTGGTGTTATTGTAAATCTTGCAAATAATGACATTTTTATAAAAGATAATAAACGTTTTTTAAAAGGAAAGTTATGCAGTGAAAAATTTATACATGTAGAAAAAAATATCTCATCAAAAATAGGACTTTTTGAGAGAGCATACTCGTCTTTTAAAACCCCTGAGATATTAAGACAGCACAACATAAAATATAGAAGCCCAGGTGCTTTTGCTCTATCTTTGGCTTATGCACATGAGGTTGATTTTGTTCTTTATGAAGGGAAAAAAAGAGAGTTTGATATAGCTGCCGGTCTTTTTATGTGCGAAGATTTACATGTAAAAAATGATGAAAAAATTCTCCTTGTAAGTAAAGATAAGGAAATTTTTGGTAAAATGTCCCAATTTATTAAATAACGGGAGAGTATATTATGAAATTTAGTGAGATTTTTGGTAATTTTAGAAAAAAGCAATCCTCTCCAAAAGAAGCACCAAGTCATTGGGTTAAGTGTTCAAAATGTCAATCACTAATGTACTATAAAGAGATTGAACACCTATTTAATGTTTGTCCAAAGTGTGGATTTCATATGCGAATTTCTGCACAAAAAAGAATTGAATTACTAAGTGATGAAAATAGTTTTGTAGAATTTGATGAATTATTAAAACCAATAGATCCTTTAAAATTTGTCGATAAAAAATCATATAAAAAAAGAATAGCTGAAGCTAAAGAGAAAACAGGAAGAAACTCTGCAGTAATTAGTGGAAGTTGTAGCATTGAAGGAATAAATACTCAATTAGTAGTTTTTGATTTTAGTTTTATGGGTGGAAGTTTAGGCTCAGTAGAAGGTGAAAAAATAGTAAGAGCTGTTAATAGAGCGATCGAAAATAAAACTGGATTAATTATCGTAAGTGCAAGTGGAGGGGCTAGGATGCAAGAGAGCACATTTTCACTCCTTCAGATGAGTAAAACTTCAGCTGCACTTACTAAGCTTAGTGAAGCTGGGCTTCCCTTTATATCAATTTTAACAGATCCAACTATGGGCGGAGTAAGTGCTAGTTTTGCATGGCTTGGAGATGTCATCATAAGTGAGCCAGGTGCACTTGTTGGATTTGCTGGACAAAGAGTAATAAAGCAAACCATTGGGGCTGATTTACCAGAAGGATTTCAAAGAGCTGAATTTTTACTTGAGCATGGCTTAATTGATATGATAGTAAAAAGAAATGATATGAAAAAAACAGTTGCTGATTTGTTGAGATTTTTTGATAGCAATTGTAAAAAAAATGAATATGAATTAAAAATTAAGGCCTCTTAGTATTGAAAATTTATGCTCTTTTGGATTTTGAAAGTTTAAGAAAACATGATTGGAGTTTTGAAAGATTTATCTCTACATGTAGCAAGTTAAATGTTAGCATAATACAATATAGAGATAAGCTAGGCTCAAATGAGAGAATTGAGGAAAATTTAAAAGTATTAAAAAGACTTAGTAAAGTACCGATCATTGTAAATGACCATATGGATTTAGTAGAGTTTTGCGATGGTTTACATGTAGGACAAGATGATATTAAAAAAATTGATGTTGATAAAAAACGAGCGATTGAGCGAATAAGGGAAAAAATAGGAAGTAAGATATTGGGAATATCGACTCATAATAAAGAAGAGATACTTGAAGCAAATGAATTAGATGTTGATTATATAGGGCTTGGAGCATACAGAAAGACATCTACAAAAAATGATGCAACTGTTTTGAGTGAGAATCTAGCTAAGTTAGCTAGCCTTTCACTCAAGCCAGTTGGTGCAATTGGTGGTGTTAGGATAAGTGATACGATAGAGAATGTTTCATATTTGGTTGTGGGAAGCGATCTGTATGAACATTAAGATTTTTAGTATTGAAAAGAGTAGTAATAAGCTAGTCGATGAATTAAACAAAGAGTATATTAAAATGATCTCTAAATATTCATCGATAAATGATATGACTATTTTCAATAAGCAAATTGCTTTAGCTCAAACAAAAGGAGCAAAAGAAGCAAAAGAATCATATCGTAAGGCGTACGAGCCACATCTAAAGGGGTATAATATCGCATTAGATGTAAAGGGTTATGAGTGTGATAGTTTTGAGTTTAGTAAAATTTTTGATAATCATACGAATATCAATTTTTTTATAGGCGGTGCTTATGGTTTTGATGATGAGTTTTTAAATAAAACTCAAAAAGTTATAAGCTTAAGTAAGCTAACATTCGCCCATAAAATTGCTAAAGTTGTTCTTTATGAACAAATTTATAGAGGGCTTTGTATAAAATCAAATCATCCATATCACAAATGATGTGATAGGTATTAAGGGAAATATATGAGAGAGAGTGATTTAAAATATTTTGAAAATTTGCTTTTAGATAGAAAAGCTCAAATAAAGAAAAATATTGAAGATGCGAAAAAAGAAATTGAATCATTAAAAGATAATGAAGTAGGTGATGAGGCTGATCATGCTTCAGTTAGTACAGATAGAATGATAGAACAAGCATTAAGTTCTCAGATGCAAAAAGAGTTAAGTGAGATTGATTTTACGCTTTCTAAGATAAAAAGTGGTGGTTATGGAATCTGTGAAATGTGTGAGGAAGAGATAGGCTTTCAAAGACTTAAAGTAAAACCTCATGCAAAATATTGTATAGTTTGTAGAGAGATAATTGAGAAGCAAAATAAATAGATATGGAGATATAGGATGGGGATTAAAAAATATATTGCATTTGCTTTAGTTTACCTAGTAGCAGTTGGGCTTTATGTGTATAGTTTCAATGGTGACATGTACACCTTGAGTATTTCATCTTTTTCTGTAGAATTTCCAATTGCACTATGGGTAGTAATGCCTGCAATTTTGCTATTTATTGCTTCTGTATTACATATGATGTTTTATTCTTTTAAAGAGTATTTACAAAATCGTGCCTTGAAGAAAGATTTTGCAAATTTCAAGATTTACTTTGTTAGTAAAATTTTGCATGAAAAAAGCAGTATAAACTTTAAAACTGATTGGTTCAAATTTGTTGGAAAAGTTTTTGATTTGGTTGAATTTGAAGAAAATAAAGAGATACAAATCGATGATGACAAAATTGCAGAAGCTAGAAATTTGGTTCAACAAATTGAAGATGGTGAAGTTGTAGAACTCAAAAAGTATAAATTGGCTAAAGATAATCCTCTAGTAATCAAGAACAAATTAAACAAATTAGAAAGTGATCCAAAATTTGCAACAACTGTGTTGAAAGATTGTGATGACAAAGAGAGTGAATTATGCCAAAAAGCATATTTTGCATTTTTAAAATATGCTAGTTTTGATGAGATAAAAAAATTAGATTTTCCTCCAACAAAAGATATGTTTAGGGTTTTGATGGAGAGATATTTAGATGAAGATGATAAATTTGATATCCCAATTAGTGCTATAGAAGAAATGCTTATGCAATTTAAAGCAACAAGAGATGATTATCTTGAGTTAGCTTATGAGATTAAAGCTAAGCTTTCTCCAGACGCACTTATTGCACTGTTTGAAAAATTATATAATTCACCTGACCATGAAGAAGCAGCTGATGCATACTTGTATGTTTTATATGAACTTCAAATGATTGATAAAATCAGAGAAATTTTAGAAAATTCAGATGAAAAAGAGTTTATGAAGTTTAAAGCTCTTTTATTTTTAAGAGATCATGGACAAAATGTAAATAGTAGTTTGTTTTTAAGAGATATTAAAATTTGAACAAAAAAATAGACTTTGATAAGGGCATTTTTGCCCTTGCTCCACTTGCAGGCTTTACTGATCTTCCTTTTCGTAGCGTTGTTAAAAAATTTGGTGCGGATTTGACATTTTCTGAAATGTTAAGCTCAAATGCACTTGTGTATAACTCAAAAAAAACTTACAAAATGCTTGAGAAATCTCCAAATGAAACTCCTTATATCGTACAAATTGCGGGAAGTGATTTAAATGTCATCAAAGAAGCAGTTTTAATTCTAAATGATATTGAAGGAATTGATGGGATAGATTTGAATTGTGGCTGTCCTGTTCCTAAAGTAGTTTCTCAAAATTCTGGTTCATCTTTGCTTTTAAATTTACCCCATTTAAGAAAGATTGTAGAGACCATAAAGACAAATTCTAATAAAACTTATACTAGTGTTAAAGTAAGACTTGGTTATAGTGAAAAAATTCCAAAAGAAATTGCAAATGCCATTGATGATAGTGGAGCCGATTTTTTAAGCGTACATGGAAGAACAAGAGCTGGAGCTTATAAGGCAAGTGTTGATTATGATGCGATTAGAATCATAAAAGAAAATATCTCTATACCAGTTTTAGCCAATGGTGACATTACTAGCTATGAAAAAGCTTTAGAAGTAAAAAAAATAACAGGCTGTAAATCTTTGATGATTGGAAGAGGAGCAGTTGGTAATCCTTGGATTTTTCATCAATTAAAAAACGGAACTAGCCAAGTTGACAATGCTTTAAAAGCAGAAATTATACTAGAGCATTATGACAGTATGATTGAATTTTATGGAGAGCACGGTGTTAGCATGTTCAGAAAACATTTACATGTATATTCCAAAGGTTATAGTGAAGCTAGTAGTTTTAGAAATAAAATAAACACAATAACCAATCCAGCAATAATGAGAGAAGAGATAAAAAACTTTTTTTTATCTAAACCTTCTTTTACTTAATCTTACCCCTTATAGATTTTTATTAGTATAATTAATCATACTTATTAATAATAAAACTAAAAAAGTTTTATTAAGACTATATTATAAAAATATTTTATTTGAAAAATTTATATGCTTAGATTTGTAATTTGTTATAATCCAATTCTAGCTATTCAATGTGGATTAAAGGATTGTGTGATGAGTTTTAAAAATAAAATTGCAATTGCTGTTTTGGTTATAGTCGCTCTAGGGTTAGGAACATTTTGGGCTTTTAGCTACACTCATACAAAAAGTAGTAGTCTTAGTCAAATACAAAAATTACTTAAATCAAAATCTTTATCTCTTGCAGATTATACAGATTTATGGTTAATTGGTAAAAAAGATATAGTCGAAAAAAAAGCTAAATCTTTAAAAAGAGTAAAAGATTATTTTGAAGATGAAGTTGTTTATAAACTAAAAGATTATGCAAAAGAAATGGGTGCTATGAGTGCATATGTTGGTTTAGATGATGGTAAAATGATTTCAGCAAGTGGTAAAAAATATAACTTATCCACTTATGATCCAAGAAAAAGACCATGGTACAAACTTGCAGAAGAAACTAAAAAGACAAGTGTAACTGATGCTTATAAAGATAATAGAACAGGCAAGATTGTATTTAGTATCGCAACTCCTTTATATGATAGTAATGAAAAATTTATTGGTGTTTTTTCTATTGATTTGGGTTTAGATGAATTATCGCAAATGATATTGAAAACTAAATTAGATGGTGGATATGCAGTTTTGTATGATTCAAAAGGTACTATTATAGCTCATCCTAATGAAAAAGTCTTAGGTAAAAATTCATCAATTGCTAAAAAATTTGGAAATAAAGATCAAGGTATTGTAGAGTACGTGTATAAAGGAAAAGATAAATTTTTAGCTTTTAATAGATCAAAAGAATCTGGCTGGGTAACTGCCGTAACTTACTATAAAGATTATGCTTATAAGTTTTTAAATACACAAGCAATTCAGTTAGCAATAATTGGTGCAATTATACTCTTGATAGTATTTTTTGTTGTAATCTTTGGTATAAAATATTTTATGGATCCACTTAATACGCTAAATAGGTTAGTTCAATATTTGGCAAGTAATGATGCTGATTTAAGACAAAGATTAGAAGTAAAATCAAAAGATGAGTTTGGCGAGGTTTCTACTAATATCAATCTTTTTATAGATAAATTACATGAAATTGTAAAACAAGCAAAAGATATAAGTTTAGAAAACTCTGCGATTTCAGAAGAGTTATCTCAAACTGCGATAGAAGTTGGAAAGAATGTGGTTAATGAATCTGAAATTGTTACAAAAACAAGAAGTGATGGTTTAAATTTAACTTCTTATCTTGGTGATTCCGTTCAAAAGGCTAAAAGTTCTCAACTGGCTCTTGAAAAAACTTTTGGGAATATAAATGATGTAAAAAAAGAGGTTGAAAAACTAGAAGTTACGATGCAAGATACTTCTGCAAAAGAGCAAAGTTTAGCTGATAAACTCAATAATGTAAGTCAAAATGCAAATGATGTCAAAGAGGTTTTAGGAATCATCAAAGATATAGCAGACCAGACTAATTTACTAGCTCTTAATGCAGCGATTGAAGCAGCAAGGGCTGGAGAGCATGGAAGAGGATTTGCAGTAGTTGCTGATGAAGTTAGAAAATTGGCTGAGAGAACTCAAAAATCTTTAGTGGAAATAGATGCAACTATAAATGTTGTTGTTCAATCTATCGTTGAAGTAAACAGTGAAATATCTGAAAATTCAGAAGAAGTAAAAGATTTAGCAACTACTTCAATAGAGCTTCAAAAAATGATGAATGAAATTTCTGATGTTATTAACAATGCGATTAATGATGCAAATAATACTGTAGTTGACTTTGAAGATACTTCTAATAAAGTAAAATCAATAGTATCTGAAATCGATAAAATTGATAAAATTTCTAAAAGTAATGTTGAGAGTATAAAAAATGTTTCATCAGCTTCAGAGCATCTTCACTCTATGACTGAGAAGTTAAATAATGAATTAGAAAAGTTTAAATCATAAAAATATAATAGGCAAGAAATAAAACTTGCCTATTACTCAAAATTATTGTTTCTGTGTTTTACTTTTTTATATTGCGTTTTATTTTTTTCTTTGTCTAAAAGATTTGCTTCTTTTAAAAGATTTTCTTGTAAAGAGGTATCGAACTTTTTATCTAAAACTTCTAAGGTTAAATTGACATATCTTAAAAGGGCCTGGTGGTAAGAAGAGTTAAGTCTCACAGCTTCTATATCTTTAATTTTTTCATAGTTGGCTTGAACTCTTTTTTGAAATACTTCATAATCAAAATTTGAATCTTTTAGATAAGAGATATTGCTCTTTACAAATTTTTCAAGTGCTCTTATGAATTTTAATCTTTTTACTTTTTCATTCATAATATACTAACTACTACTAAGATATAAGGTATGAAAATGATAGAAGTAACAAGAACTAGTGTTGTAACATCTACTGGTTTACAATCATAAAGGGAGGATAAATTAACATTTGTAACTGCTAATGGTACTAGTAATTCAAGCAAAATTATAGCTAGTATATAATCATTCAATCCTAAGTTTTTTAATATGATATATGATAATACTGGGATGATTAAAAATTTTATATTGCTTACATGTAGAATTAGTTTTAAATTTAAATTTTTTACCTTTACACTATACAAAAACATGCCAAATATCATAAGCTGAAGTACCATAGAAGCATATGCTCCCATTTGCAAAGAAGTTAAAAATGATGGATGAATCTTTACATGTAAAAGATTTAAGGCTATAGCAATCAATGCAAACCAAATTAGTGGTAGTTTTGTTATGTTTAAAAACGAATCTTTTATGCTAAAGTTTCCTCTAGAATAAAAAAACACCCCGATTGTATAAACAATAAAAACATTTGCTATATTTATCATAGAAGTGTAAATTACTGAGTTTTGCCCAAAAAGTGCAATTCCAAGAGGAATTCCAAGATTGCCTGTATTGCCAATAGAGCTTGAAATTGTTACTATAGATTTGTCTTTTGGATTCTTAAAAAATATTTTTGCATAAAAAAAGCTAATAATTATAAAAAAAATACTAAGCATCGCATATATCAAAGGGATTTTGATGGATGTTAGATTTATCTCTTTTGTACTTAAGCCCCAAAAAGTAAGCATAGGTTGTAAAAAATAGATAGAAAGAATTACCAAAGTTTTTTCTTGCAATTCATCTTTTAGTTTTAATTTTGCAAAATAACCCAAAAGAATAAAAATATAAATCGATAAAACTGATAAAAGTAGATTCAATTAATATCTTTCAAGTTTACTTCTATAATCTTCTTTTTGTTCTTCATTTTGTAATCTTAGATACTCATCTAGTTTTTGTCTGTTTTGTTCAAATGCTTTTTCAAACTCTAAGTTGTCATTTATTTCGTTGCCATTGAATTTATCTAAAAGAAGATTTGAATTACCTGTCATAACTAAATATTTTTGTCCTTCAAATTCAAGAAGAACAACACTATTGTTTTTATCAACCTGTTTTTTATGTAAAACATTTACCTCTATTTTTTCACTATTGTTCTTGTTTCCTTGAAATAGCCAGGAGTTTTTTTCTTTTACGCTCAATTTTGTATTAGTAACTTTATTTTTAAGCCAAAACATAAATCCTAGTAAAATCAAAAGAACTACAATCACACTAATATATCTAGAATCAATTAAATCTTCATTTGCTTTTGTTTGCAAAAAAGTTTGATTTGATGATTCATTTGCTGTATTTGTTGATTTGATAGTTGGTAGGTTTGCATTTGTTTTTATCTGCTTAGATCTTATCCTAAGTCCAAATCCATCTACTGTTTTAGAAGCAATTACACTAATTTTATGATCGCTTTTTAATATGATATTTGTTTTATCATTGTTTGGTTCAATTGTAATTTCTTGGACTATCGCAGAATCTATACTTTTTTCAATAAGCTGGTCATAAGTCAAATCGCTTAGTGTAAGTATAATGACATTCTTGCCCATCTTTTTTGTGATACTACCATCATATGGGGAATCAAATGAAAGCATTAAGTCAATTCTATCACTTCTTTCATAAACATTGTATGTTAACAGTGTTGTTGCATTTAATGTTGAAATGATAAATATACAAATTAGTATAAAACTTCTCATTATACCTCTTTTTTAAAGTATTGGATTACAGTTTTTGAATCTAATATCTCATTGATACGAATAGCTAAGTTCTTTTCATAAACCATAACTTCGCCTTTGCCAAATATTTTATTATTGACAAAAAGCTCAACACTCTCTCCAGCTGGTTTTTCTAAATCAATTACTGAGCCTTTTGTTAACTTCAACAGTTCACCAATGCTTATAGTAGTAGTTCCAAGCTGGGCTATAAAATTTACATTTATATCTAAAAGGTTTTCATAACCACTAAGTAGTTTTTCTTCTAAATACTCTTTATCTTCTTTATTCAATGTTTTAGCCTAATGTTTTTTTACCTATTACGAAGGTTCTATTTTTTATTTTATAAAGCAAATACTCTTCCAACTTTAAAAGTTTTATATCAGGCACATGACCTAGAAAATCTGGAGTAGTTAATTGATACTCATCTTTTGAGTTTTTTTCTAAGATAACTTTTGCAGAACCAATTATCATATTTGCAACTTCTTTGACCAAATCATCCAAGTCATCCTCTTTTAAACTATCTTCAAAAAGTAGTGCTTTTGTAAATTGATTTAGTGTATCTTTTTTAAAGAGTAAATACCATTGTATCTCAGTCTTATCTTGTATCAAAGCGATTGCAGCACCATAAAAGTTTTTGCCAACATACTTTGCATCACAAACTTCTAATCCAACAATATCTTCGCAAAAACTTTTTGTTGCTTTTCTTACGGCTTCAATCATATTTTTTCCTTAAGATATATGGTTTCTTATTATAGTTTAACTTAATTAAAACGTTAATTAATGTAAAATATATTTAGACTAAAAGGAGTTAAATTGTTAGTAGAACTATTGTTAAGTGTCATAATAGGCTTTATGTCTGGTTTTTTTGGTATAGGGGGAGGAACTTTACTTGTTCCTTCTTTGATGTTTATTGGTTTTAATATAAAAGAAGCTATTGGGATATCTGTTATGCAAATGGTTTTTAGCTCTGTTTTTGGGAGTTACTTAAATCTTAAAAAAGGTGTTTTAATAGCAAAAGATGGATTACTGCTAGGACTTGGTGGCTTTTTGGGAGCTCAAGGTAGTGGTTATATAGTTAGTATTTTACCTCCGTTTGTATTGAGTATGATTTTTTTATTTTCTGTTTGTTTAGCAATATATAAATTTTTTATGGCTCCTATGGATAGTGATGTTGAAGAGTTTGATTCTAAAATTGGAATTTTTCTTGTAGGATTTTTTGTAGGATTGGTTGCAATTAGTATTGGAATTGGAGGAGGATTGTTTTTGACTCCAATTCTGGTTGGATTTATGCATTTTGATTTGAAAAAAGCAGTTTCAATGAGTCTGTTTTTTATAATCTTTTCTTCTGTATCTGGATTTATCAGTCTTTCTATGTTTGGGCATATAAACTATAGCGTAGGTCTTATAGTAGGTCTTAGCTCTCTTGTTGGAGTTTTCTTTGGTATAAAATCATCTCACATAATTGAAAAAAAATATCATAAAAAATTGCTTCTTGTTTTATACTTTGTAATTTTAGGATTGATGCTAAAAAAACTCTACTTCTAGAGAACACTTAGCAATAAAAAAAGAAAAGAATAGGATTGTTAGTGAATAAAATAAAGATTTATGGTGCAAATGAAAATAATTTAAAAAATATCAATTTAGAAATTCCAAAAAACAAATTAGTAGTTTTTACAGGACTTAGTGGAAGTGGAAAATCAACACTGGCTTTTGATACACTCTATGCTGAAGGGCAAAGACGATATATCGAGAGCCTCTCAAGTTATGCAAGACAATTTTTAGATAGAGTTGGAAAGCCTGATGTTGAGAGGATTGAAGGCTTAACTCCTGCAATTGCGATTGATCAGAAAACTACTAGTAAAAATCCTCGCTCGACTGTTGGAACAATTACTGAGATTTATGATTATCTAAGGCTTCTTTTTGCTAGAGTTGGCATCCAGCATTGTCATAAATGTGGAAAGCCAATTTCAAAAATGGGCGCAGAAGATATTATCAACGAAATTTTAAAACTACCATTAAATTCAAAACTTGTTATTTTAGCTCCACTTGTGAGAGAAAAAAAGGGAAGTTTTGCAGATATGATAGAATCTCTTCGTCATAAAGGCTATGTAAGAGCTATGATTGATGGAGTTATGGTTCGTCTTGATGAAGATATAGAGCTAAGTAAAACAAAAAAACATACTATCAAGGTAGTGATTGATAGAGTTGTGCTAAAAGAAGAGAGTAAAGAGAGAATTGCAAGTGATGTTGAAAAAGCTTTAAATGAGAGTTATGGAGAAGTAGAGATAGATGTGTTAAATCATGAAGAGGTTGGTTTTAGCTCGTCGCATATCCATTACTCTGAGCATTTGGCGTGTTTTGATTGTAAGATAAGTTTTGAGCCACTTGAGCCATTAAGTTTTTCTTTTAACTCACCAAAGGGTGCATGTCCTATCTGTGATGGTTTAGGCATAAGATATACACTTGATTTAAATAAGATTATTGATGAACATAAAAGTATAGAAGATGGTGCTATAAAGCTGTTTTACGGTTTTAATAAAGGATATTATGCGAAGTTCTTGCAAGGCTATTGTAAAGCTAGTGGAATTGATATAAAAGTTCCTTTTGAAGAGTTAGAAGAGCATCAAAAAAAAGCAATACTTCATGGTGGTGTAGAAGAAGCTAAATTTACTTGGAAAAGGCATTCGCTTACTAGAAAATGGGAAGGTGTAGTAAAAATTGCATATGATATGCTCAAAGATGAAAAAGACTTGGGTGATTATATGAGTGAAAAAGTTTGCGATAAGTGTGGTGGACATAGGCTTAAAGAAGAGAGTTTGGCTGTTAGGGTTGCGAAAAAAAATATTGGAGAGATTTTAGATTTACCGATAGATAAAACTTTAGAGTTTTTTCAAGATGAAAAAAACTTTGAGTATATGAGTAAACAAGAGCACTTAATAGCAAGTTCAGTTTTAAAAGAGATTAGAGAAAGACTTTTTTTCTTGTATGATGTAGGGCTTGGTTATATCACTCTTGGAAGGGATGCTAGAACAATTAGTGGTGGAGAAGCTCAGAGGATTAGGATAGCCTCTCAAATTGGTAGTGGATTAACAGGGGTTATGTATGTTTTGGATGAGCCTAGTATCGGACTTCATGAGAGAGATACACTAAAGCTTATTAGAACGCTTAGAAATCTTCAAAAAAAAGGCAATAGTGTTATAGTCGTTGAACATGACAAAGAGACAATTGAACATGCAGATTTTATAGTTGATATCGGACCAAATGCTGGAAAATTTGGAGGAGAAATTGTTTTTGCAGGAACCTTAGAAGAGCTAAAAAACACCAAAACTTTAACAGCAGAGTATCTAATTGGAAAAAGAATTATTGATTATCAAAAAAACAGAGAGCAAAAAGAGTGGATTGAGCTTAAAAATGTCAATATAAACAATATAAAAAATCTACATGTAAAGATTCCTCTTAGAAATTTAGTAGGTATTAGTGGGGTCAGTGGAAGTGGAAAAAGTTCGCTCATACTTCAAACTTTACTTCCTGTTGCAAAAGAGCTGTTAAATAGAGCAAAAAAAGTAAAAAAAGTAAGTGGTGTTGAGTGCTTGGGCTTAGAAAATCTTGATAAAGTTATATATCTTGACCAAAGCCCGATAGGAAGAACTCCTAGAAGTAATCCAGCAACTTATACTGGTGTTATGGATGAGATTAGAGGATTGTTTGCTAAAACTAAAGAGGCACAGCTTAGGGGTTATAAGATAGGAAGATTTAGTTTTAATGTAAAAGGCGGGCGATGTGAAAAGTGCCAAGGAGAGGGCGAGATAAAGATAGAAATGCACTTTTTACCTGACATTATGGTTAAGTGCGATAGCTGTAAAGGCAAAAGATACAATGCTCAAACTTTAGAGATAAAGTATAAGGGAAAATCCATTTCAGATGTACTAGAGATGAGTGTTGATGAAGCCTTAGAGTTTTTTAATGCCATTCCAAAAATAAGGCAGATTTTACAAACTCTTAGTGATGTAGGACTTGGATATATAACTCTTGGTCAAAATGCAACTACATTAAGTGGTGGTGAAGCACAAAGGATAAAACTAGCAAAAGAGTTAAGCAAAAGAGATACAGGAAATACACTTTATATACTAGATGAGCCGACAACTGGCCTTCACTTTGCTGATGTTGATAGGCTTACAAAAGTACTTCATCATTTAACAGATTTGGGAAATAGTGTTTTAGTGATTGAACACAATATGGATGTACTTAAAAACTGTGATTATATCATAGATATTGGGCCAGAAGGTGGTAGCTATGGTGGAAAGATAGTAGATAGTGGAACTCCTTTACATGTAGCTATAAATCATAAAAAAACTGGAAGCTACACAGGTAAATATTTGTCTAAGGAATTAGATTTAAGTCAAAATTTGCTAAAATGACAAAAATAACATGAGAGAAGAGTAATGTTAGAAAATATAACTGAAAGAATCAAAACTTTACCTCCACTACCAAAAAGTTTTTATGAAATAAATGCAATTTGCAATGATGAAAATGGAACAATTGTGCAGTTAGCAAAGGTTATAGAAAAAGACCCAATGTTAGTTGCAAATCTTTTAAAAGTTGCGAATTCTCCTTTGTATAGTTTTAGAAGAGAGATTAAAAGTGTACTTCAAGCAGTTTCACTTTTTGGTATGTCAACAACAAGAGCCCTAACAACTGATATATCTATTAAAAAGCTTTTGAGTGTTGATATAGAGCCTTATGGTGTAAGCCCAGAAGATTTTGTAAAGATTTCAGCTACTCAAAGTATACTTATGAAAGAGTGGTATTCTAAAATTGATAGAAATAAACTAGACACACTATTTTTAGCCGCCTTGCTTCAAGAAACAGGAAAAATTTTAATTGCCGATGAAATAGTTAAAAATGATGAGGTTGTGCAGTTTAAATCAGAAATAGAAGTTGCTATTAATATAGCTGAAGTTGAAAAAATGTATGTTGAAACTACAACTGCTAAAATTACAGCTAAGATATTTGAGCACTGGGGATTTGATGAGATAATGGTTGAAGCAATTAATTTTTCAGATGATCCAACAGCAGCCCCTGAAGAGGTAAAAGAGTACTCAACAGCATTAAAGATAGTAAAAACAGCTGTTCCAATTAACTCTCCACTTAGTGAAAGAAGTATCAATATAGCATTAAGCCTTGTTCAAAACAATGGATATGACAATTCAGTTTTTATGGATTCGGTTGAAAAGATAAAAGATAGGTTTTAATTAGATAATGAAAATACTAACAATTATAGATACTTTTGGATTTTTTTTTAGAAACTTTTATGCTCTTCCAAATCTAAGAAACAAAGATGGATTTCCAACAGGACTCATAACTGGATTTGCAAATTTTATATATACGATAAAAGAGGATTTTCCAACAGATTATATTTTATTTGCACTAGATGCAAAAGGAAAAACTTTTCGCCACAATATAGATGAAAATTATAAAGCAAATAGAAAAGAAGCTCCGGAAGATTTGAAAAAACAACTTCCAGTAGCAATTTCTTGGATTGAGAAAATGGGTTTTAAGTGTTTTTCCAAAGAAGGATATGAAGCTGATGATGTAATAGCAAGTGCAGTTAGATTTGCAAAAGAGCACGACATAAAAGTAAGAATCGTAACTCATGATAAAGATTTATATCAACTCATTGATGATAGTAAAGTCATGATATTTGATCCAATGAAAAAAATTGAGATTGATGAAGAAAAGTGCTTTGAAAAGTTTGGAGTTTACCCTAATAGAGTAGGAGATTATCTAAGTATAGTTGGAGATAGTGCTGATAATATTCCTGGAGTTAAAGGCATCGGCGATAAGGGAGCTAGAAAACTTTTAGAGCAGTTTGATAGTGTTGAGCAAATTTATGAAAATTTAGAAAATGTTGCAAATCCAAGAGCCAAAAAACTACTTGAAGAGAGTAAAGATAATGCATTTTTGAGTAAAAAACTTGTTAGACTAGATGATAGCCTAGATTTATCAGATAAATTTGAAAATTTTAAATTTCCTTCAAATCAGCCACTTTTAAATATCGTTGATGAATTAGAAAAATATGATTTAAAAGGAATTCTCTCAAGATTAAAATATACTCCAAATAAAAAAAAAGATGAAGAAAAACATGAGTTCGAAGCTATTTTGCTCGATACCAAAGAAAAACTTTTTGAGGTTGTCAATAGTTTAGAAGGAACAGTTGCTTTTGATACAGAAACAACAGGAATTGATTCATTAAAAGCTAAGATTGTTGGTTTTTCTTTTGCAAAAGATTTAGATAAAGCTTATTATGTACCAATTGCTCATAATTATCTTGGAGTTGGTAATCAAGTGAGCAAGGAAGATGCAAAAGAAGCAATAGAAAAAATCTTTACATGTAAAGTTATAGGGCAAAATTTAAAATATGATTTTGCGATAGTAAAAAACAATTTCGGATCTTTACATGTAGAACATTTTGAAGATACTATGCTTTTAGCTTGGTTGCAAGATCCTGAAAAAAGTGCTGGTTTAGATAATCTTGCAAAAAGATTTTTTAACTACGATATGGTTAAGTATAAAGATGTAGTAAAAAAGGGTGAAAACTTTTCAAATGTAAATATTAAAGATGCATCAGTCTATGCAAGTGAAGATGCTTGGATGACTTTAAAGCTGTATGATAAGCTAAAAGAGACTTTAGATCCAAATCTTTTAAAACTTGCCAAAAATGTTGAGTTTCCTTTTGTCCTTACTCTTTTAGAAATGGAAGAAGAAGGCATAAAAATTGATACTAATTATTTTAAATCTTTAGAAGAAAAATCTCAAAAAAGCATTGATACTCTGAAAAATGAAATTTTTGAGCTATGTAAAATGGAGTTTAATTTAAACTCTCCAAAACAATTGGGAAGTGTTTTGTTTGAGCATTTAGGATTAAGTGTTGTTAAAAAAACAAAAACTGGTTATAGTACTGATGAGAGTGTTTTAAACAAACTAATAGATGAGCATGAGGTTATATCTAAGATTTTAGAGTACAGAGAAGTTTTTAAACTTCAATCAACTTATATAAAACCACTTTTAGAATTAGCCAATAAGTCTGAAATCTCTAGAATTCATACATCATTTTTACAAACAGGAACTGCTACAGGAAGACTTAGCTCAAAAGATCCAAATCTTCAAAATATACCTACAAAAAGTGAGCTTGGAAGAGAGATTAGATATGGTTTTGTACCAAAAGATGGTTTTAGTTTTATTGGTATCGATTACTCGCAAATCGAGCTTAGATTGCTTGCTCATTATAGCTTAGATAATGAACTAGTAAAAGCTTTTAACGAAGATTTAGATATACATACTCAAACTGCAATAAAACTTTTTGGAGAAGATGAAGCTAAAGAAAAAAGAGGGGTTGCAAAGAGTATCAATTTTGGGCTTTTATATGGAATGGGAGCTAGAAAATTGTCTCAAACTCTAGGAATTACTCAAGCTGAGGCAAAAGGATATATTGAAAATTATTTTAAAAGTTTTCCAACTGTAAAAGAGTATCTTGATTCTATCAAAGAAGATGCAAAAAGAGATGGTTTTGTAACAACTTTGCTTGGAAGAAAGAGATATTTTGATTTTGAAAATGCAAATGGTATGCAAGTTCCTATGTATGAAAGAGAAGCTGTAAATACTAGATTTCAAGGAAGTGCGGCTGATTTGATAAAGCTTAGTATGAATAAAATCAATAATGCAATGTTAAATGAAAATGCAAAAATGCTTTTACAAATACACGATGAACTTATATTTGAAGTAAGAGATGACTTAGCACAAGATTTTGCTAATAAAGCTCAAGAAATAATGGAAAATATATATAAATTAAATGTAAAATTAAAAGCAAGTGTTGCTATTGGAAAGAGCTGGGGAGAGTTGAAGTAATCAACTCTCTTTAAGTAATTGGTCAATGATGTATTGTTGTAACTCTTTTTTTGGTATTTCTTTCTTTTTTGCTTCGTTATAAATAACTTCCACCTTTTTACTATACTTTTCATAAGAAAAATAAGGAAAGTGAGCTAACCAAGCATGTTTAATTCGTTTTAGGGTAATGGCATCTCTTATCCAAGCTTTAAAAAAATTAAATCCCATAAAAACTACAGCAGTTACTATAACAGAACTTACAATAGAGACATGAAAATCTAAATGTTCTAAAAAGTAGTGACTGATTGCTAGAAGTGGCAATAAAATAATTGCACAGATTATAAAATATACTAAATAAGCTCTTGTTATGTTTATCCTAAACCCAAGTTTGCCTGAATCTACATACATTTTTTCATTATATAGTGCATTTGCTTCTAGTAAATCTTTTAAAACCACAGGTTGAGATGATATGGAATATACATAATTTATAATTTTTTCTTTAATGTTTTTACAATTTAACATAATTATCCCTATTTTGTTTAAAGGAATTCTATCATAAAATAAGTTAATTTATAATTTTGAAAAACATATTGTAGATACGTATAATAAGCTAGAAAGAGTAATTTTGAGTAAATTTGAGTTTATAGAATGTGGAAAGAGCATACCAAAATATAATATTCATGCAGTTTCCGTTTCAATTCCTACTTTTAAAGATGTAATTGATTATGAAGAAAATAGATGTAAGAGTATAAAAACCGGCTATCCTAGATTTGTACTTCACCCATATCTTAAAATGATGTGTGAATATATCAAAGAAAAATATAATATTGAAGAAAACAAACAGATAGTATTGGTTTGTTCCAAGAGAAGTGCTTTAAAAATTGCTTCTATTTTTGATAAGAACATAGCATTTGAGATAGATGAAGATTTTGGTGTTTTAGTTATCGATGAAGACTGTAAAAAAAAGAGTGATATTTTAAAATTTATTCAGTATGCAGGAACAACACTTTCTTCAAGATATGCAGAAGATTTTTTATATAAAAAAGCTCTTATAAAAAATCTACATGTAGAAAAAAAGCATCCAAGCAAGATAGCATATAAAAACATAATAGATAAACTTTCAATAGCATATAAACAGCCTTGTAAAAATATAGGCTTGAGTGTTTCAGGGATGCATGGAATTTACTCTTTACTAGCAGGTATAAAAAAAATTAATCCAGCAAAAGATACGATAATACAACTAGGATGGTTATATCTTGATACGATGAATATCATCGAGAAATATTGTAAAAATTTTAAAATATTTTATGATTTAAAAAATCTAGACTTACTTGAAGATTATCTACATGTAAATGCACATAAGGTACACTCTATTGTTATAGAATTTCCAACAAACCCCCTTTTAAAATACGTAGATATAAAAAGATTAAAAGAGATATGCAATAGATTTGATATAGCACTTATTGTAGATACAACATTTTGTACACCTTATAATTTTGATTTTAAACAATATGCTGATATTATGGTGGAGAGTTTAACTAAGTTTGCGTGTGGCAATGCTGATGTTATGATGGGAGCATTGATAGTTAATGAAAATTCCAAGTTTGCTAAGTATAAAGATATATTTTTTGAACAATTAGAAAAACCATACATAAAAGATTTGGCTAGATTGTCTTTTGAGATAGAAGATTATGAAAAAAGAGTTGAGCAAATTTTAGAAAATAAAAACAAATTAGTTGATTTTTTAAAAACAAAAAATTATATTAAAAAGATTTATCACTGTGATTTCAGTGGAGTCATCTCTCTAACTTTTAACTTACCTTTTCAAAAAGTTTATGATGAATTGAATTTTTTTAAAGGCCCAAGTTTAGGAACAGAGTTTACTTTGTGTATGCCTTATGTTTATTTGGCGCATTATGATTTGATAAATAAAAAAGAGGATAAAAATCCTTTAAAACTAAACAACATTCCAATTGATTTACTAAGAGTTTCAGTTGGCTTAGAAGATATAGAATCAATCAAAAAAGAGTTTGATAAGCTAAGCAATCTCAGGTAAATACTCTTTGATTGTTTTTTCACAATCTCTATAATCAGGCATAAATTTTTCTACATGTAGCCAAAAAGATGCTTTGTGGTGCTTGTGTGGTATATGAGATAATTCATGAACTATTATATACTCAATACATCTCATTGGAAGTTGTACCAAAGAGGTATTGAAACTTAGTTCATTGTTGTGGTTACAGCTTCCCCATCTCCTTTTTGCTTTTCTAAATTTGATTGCTGTTGGATTTAGCTCCATCTTTTTAGCCCATTTTTCAACTATATCAGGGATAATCTCAATCGATTTTTCTTTATAAAAATCAGCTAGATTTTTTTCTATATGTAAAAGTTGTTTTTCGCCAAAAAGTAGAACTTTGCCTTCTTCTTTATAAATCCTGGAGATACTTTTTCTTTTTTCTACATGTAAAAGTTTTTGGTAAATCCATTTTGCTTTGTTTTGTACTAATTCTTGTACTTTTGATAAAGGATAATTTGGGTTTTTAACAATAACTCCACTTGGAGTTATTGTTATGTATAAGTTTTTTAATTTTTTATTTGTTTTTACCTCGTAAGGAATTTTTTCATCATTGTATGTTACATACAATTATTTAAACCAACTTTTGATTTTATCAAAAACTCCATCTAAGTTTCCTTCGCTAGGAGTACTTTGTATCCCAAAACTATCTTGAAGTTTTACTAATAACTCTTTTTGTTCACTTGTTAGTTTTTTAGGATATTGGATTTTTATTTGAGCGATTAGATTTCCTAGCTCATTTGTATGAACATTTTTAACACCCTCTTTTTTAAATACAAATTGCTGTTTATCTTTTGCTCCCATTGGAAGTTCAAGCGTAGTTTCTCCTCTTAGAGTTGGTATAGTGATACTCTCTCCAAGTGCAACTTGTGTAAAAAATACTGGAATTTCAATGTAAATATCATCATTGTGTCTTACAAAATGCTCATCCTCAGCCACATTTGTTTGGATGTAAAGATCTCCTCTTTCTCCTCTTTCATCTATGTTTCCTCTTCCTGTGACTCTGATTCTGTTGCCATTGTCAATTCCTTCAGGAATATCAATTTTAACAGTATCACTTACGCTCTCATATCCTTTAGCATTACAAGATGAACAAGGATTATTTATAATTGTTCCTCTTCCGTTACATGTAGGGCATGTTTGAGAATACGTCATGAAACCTTGTCTAAAAAAGATTTGTCCTTTTCCATGACAATCACTACATGTAGATTTTTTGCCATCACTACTTCCGGTTCCATTACAATCACTACAAGGTTTTTTATAGGTGAATTTTACTTCTTTTGTGCACCCAAAAACAGCTTCATTAAAGGCAATATCAATTTCCACTTCAGTATCAAGTGGGTATTTTCTATTTCTTGCATTTCTTCTACTTGAGCCTCCAAATCCACCACCAAAGACTGATTCAAAAATTGATCCTAAATCACCCATGATATCTTCATAGTTCATATCAGAGAAGTGACTAAATCCTTGGGAATCAAGTCCCGCCTTTCCATATCTATCATAAGTTGCTCTTTTTTCAGGATCACTTAAAACTTGATAAGCTTCATTTACAAGCTTAAATTTTTCTTCAGCCTCTTTATCTCCTTGATTTCTATCTGGATGATACTTAAGAGCTAATTTTCTATATGCTTTTTTTATTTCATTACTATCTGCGTCTTTACTAATTTCTAAAATTTCATAATATTCTAAGTCCAATTTGATTCTCTTTGTGTTGAAGTTAAGCACAAACAGTGCTTTTTTGTAGACTTGTAATTCTATCTAAAAATAGATTTTTTTTCAATCTATTAACTGACTTTATAGTTTGATAAAATAAGAAGATATTAGCTTGTATAGTTAGGCTTGTTAAGATTGGTTAACACATGATTAAAAACTCGTTAATGACTTGGTTATACAATTTCTTTGTCAAAACAAAATTTTAGCTGTTGCACTGGTTACAGGAACTTTATTGACAGGTGCTTATGCAAAAGGTAATTGTGAAAACAATCAAGGCATGATGAATAAAAAACAAGTTATGATGCAACACAAAAATATGCACAAAGGTATGAAACATGGTATGCAAGGAATGTTTGGAAAATTAAATCTTAGTAGCGAACAAAAGTATAAAATATCAATTTTAAGAGATGAAATGAAACTTGAAATGAAAAAGTTGATGGGGCCTAAAAAAAGAAATATGATTTCAACATTTATAACAAATGATGGATTTGATAGAGATGCTTTTATTAAAAACTCAAACGATATGCACCAAAAAATGCAAAAAATTAGAGCTGATTTTATGGAAAAAGCATTTAAAATTCTAACAAAAGAACAAATAAAAAATTTGAAATCTTAGTACTAATAAGGGCTTATGTATAAGCCCTTATACCTCTTAGTTATGATATAATATAACCTAATTTAAAAGAGGTTAATTATATGATAAAAGTTTTAATGATAGAAGATGATGCAGAGTTTGCTGAAATACTTAGTGAATATCTCAGTCAGTATAATATTAAAATAACAAATTATGAAGACCCTTACTTAGGGCTTAGTGCTGGGATTAAGAATTATGATTTATTGATTTTGGATTTAACTTTGCCTGGCATGGATGGGCTAGAAGTTTGTAAAGAGGTTGTTCAAAAGTATGATATACCAGTTATAATTAGTTCAGCAAGAAGTGATATAAGCGATAAAGTTATAGGGCTTCAAATAGGAGCTGATGATTATCTACCAAAGCCATACGATCCAAAAGAGATGTATGCAAGAATCCAAAGTTTAATTAGAAGATACAAAAAATCAAAATCAATTGATGAAGAAACAATTGATAGTGATTTTAGATTAGATGAAAAAAGACATCAAATATACTTAAAAGAAGAGCCTTTAAATCTAACTCCAGCAGAATTTGAGATACTCGAATACTTAATCAAACATCATGGATTTTCCATCTCAAGAGAGCAATTAGTATATAATTGTAAATCTTTAAAAGACAAAGGCTCTAAAAGTTTAGATGTAATTATTGGAAGACTTAGAGCAAAGATTGGTGATAGCTCAAGAGATCCAAAATATATCCAATCTGTAAGAGGAATAGGATATAAACTAATAGGATGACAAAAAATTCACTCAGCAACAGAATTACTCTAATCTTTGTTTTTTCTATTTTACTATTGTCTGCACTCTTTTTTATAGCTTATAAGTACCAAAGTGAAAAAAATTTGGCTATTATGAAAGAGAGGCAGTTACAATCTATAAACTATATTTTTTTATTATATAGAAACAATCTAACCCCACATGGTATTAACGAGTATTTTAGTAATTTTGGTTTAAAAAAGGTAGAAAATCTAAATTTAAAAAGGTCAGTACTTGCAAAGGGCGTGGTGGTTTTTCAAAAAAAATCAACCTTGGGGATATTTTCTTCCATAAGGTACAATGACAAGTATTACCTTTACATAGACAATTTAATTTCTAATATCTTATTAGAAAGTCAATATGAAAAAAGAGCAAATGAAAATATTTGGGTAGTTTTTGTTCTTGCTTTGATAATATTAGTTTCGATTTATATATCAATTTTAAAGAGTATCTCTCCTCTAAAAGAGTTAAGCTTACAAATTAGAAAGTTTGCAAGTGGAGATATGAATATTGAGTGTAAAAGCGATAAAGATGATGAGATAGCAGAAGTTGCAAATGAGTTTGATAAAGCAGCGAGTAAAATTAGAGATTTAATTCAATCTAGACAATTGTTTTTAAGAGCCATAATGCATGAGCTTAAAACCCCTATTGGCAAAGGAAGGATAGTATCAGAAATGGTTCAAGATGATAGGGCAAAAAAGCGCCTTATTAGTGTTTTTGAAAGACTAGACTTGCTTATCAATGAATTTTCCAAGATAGAGCAAATTGTATCAAAAAATTATTCACTTAAATTTCAAGAATTTAAGCTGATTGATATTATAGAAAGTTCTATTGATATGATGATGCTAGAAGAGGGTAAAAAAGATTTACATGTAAAGATTGATGTTAGTGAAGATTATATTGTCAAAGTTGATTTTGAGTCATTTGCACTTGCAATTAAGAATTTGATGGATAATGCTATTAAATACTCTGATGATAAAAAAGTAAATGTTGTCTTAGCTAATGATAATCTTTGTGTTATCAATAAAGCTGAAGAATTTAAAAAGCCGATAGAAGAGTATTATAAACCATTTGTATCAGGTTCAAATGAATTAAAAGATGGTTTAGGACTTGGTCTTTATATAGTCAAAAACATAATAAAATTAAATAATCTTGAATTAAACTATAAATATGAAGATGGAATGCATAAATTTTGTATAAACTTAAAAGAGAATCAAAATGAAATTAGAAAAGTTTGATAATTTAGTCGAAGCACTTTCAACACTTCCTAGTGTTGGAAAAAAATCTGCTTTGAGATTTGCTTATCATCTAGTTTTACACGATAATTTTAATGCAATGAAAATTTCTAGTGCAATAGAAAATGCAATTCGCTCAATCAGGAAATGTGATAAATGTGGTGGCTTGAGTGAGCATGAGATTTGTGATATTTGTTTAGATGAAACTAGAGACAATACTCAACTTTGTATTGTTGAAAATGCAAAAGACATCTTTGTTTTAGAAGAAAATAAACTTTATAATGGATTATATTTTGTTTTATCAGATTTAGAAGATGAAAGTATTTTAAAATTAAAAGAAGTAGTAAGACAAGGCGTAGAAGAGATTATTTTTGCTCTAACTCCATCTTTGGCAAATGATGCTGTTATATTATTTGTTGAAGATAAGTTAAAAGATTATAAAATAGAATTTACAAAAATTGCTCAAGGTGTACCAACTGGAGTACACCTTGAAAATGTTGATATGCTTTCCCTATCAAAAGCGCTTAATGATAGGATAAAAGTTTAGAGTATTTTTCTCTTAGAGCTTTTTTATTTATCTTCCCAACGCTAGTTTTATCAATACTATCTACAAATTTTATCTTAAGTAGCATACTCTCTCTTGCCATAATTCCTTTTTTGATAAAATCTTTTGCAAAAAGCTCTATCTCTTTTGTTGATGTTTTTGCATCTTTATCTTTTAGAACAACAAGCCCTAGAGGAACTTCTCCCCACTTTTCATGAGGTATTCCGATGACAGCAACTTCGCTTACATTTTGGTGTTGATTTATAATATCTTCAAGCTCTAGTGAACTTACCCATTCTCCACCAGTTTTAATGATATCTTTTGCTCTATCAGTGATTTTAATATATCCATCTTTATCTATGTTTGCAACATCACCTGTGTGAAGATATCCACCTCTCCATAGTTGCTCTGAGTTCTTTTTGTCTTTGAAATATCCTTTGGTTAGCCATGGAGTTTTAAGTACAATCTCTCCGGTACTTTGCCCATCATGTGGGATTTCATTCATATCTTCATCAACAATCTTTAATTCAACCATACCAGTTGGTTTGCCAGTTTTTATTCTTATATCTGCTTGAGAGTTGACATCAAGTTCTAGCATCTCTTTTGTAAGATGAGACAATGACACTATTGGGCAAGTCTCACTCATACCATAACCTGTAAATATATCAATCCCTCTTTTTAATGCTTCAATACACATAGCCTTTGGAAGCGCAGCCCCACCAATGATAACTTTCCAATTTGATAAATCAATACTATCAATCTTAGAAGAGTTTAAAAGCATATGTAAGATTGTAGGAACACAATGAGAAAAAGTAACTTTCTCTTTTTCTATAAGCTCTAATAGTAAATCAGGTATATATTTTCCAGGATAAACCTGTTTGATACCTAGCATAGTAGCAACATATGGTAATCCCCAAGCATGAACATGAAACATTGGAGTAATTGGCATGTATACATCTTCTCTATGAAGTCTTCCTTGAGTCTTAGGACTTGCGATACTTCCAAGCGTTCCCATAGTATGTAGGACTAATTGTCTATGAGAAAAGTATACGCCTTTTGGCATTCCTGTTGTTCCGGTAGTATAAAAAGTAGTTGCTATCGTATTTTCATCAAAGTCTTCAAATTCAAATTCATCACTCTGAGTTGATAAAGCCTGTTCGTACTCGCAAGTTTTATCATCTTTTAAAACTATATAATTTTTAACTGTATCAATTCTTCCTTTAATTTGATTCAAAATAGGTAAAAAATCTTCATGTATTAATATAACATCATCTTCAGCGTGATCAATAGTGTATAAGATTTGTTCAGGAGAAAGTCTTATATTTATAGTATGTAAAACTGCTCCAATCATAGGTATTGCAAAATAACACTCTAAATATCTATGTGAGTCATAATCCATTACGGCAATTGTATCACCTTTTTTTATCCCAATAGAAACTAAATAATTTGCAAGTTTTTTTACTCTTTTATAAAATTCACAGTAAGTAAATCTAATTTCACCTTTATATACGATTTCTTGGTTTGGGTTATTTACTACTGGTGTTTGGATTATATTTTTAATTAATAGCTGATGGTCATACATTAAAAGCTCCTCTCATAAGTTGTGTTATTTTATCTTCGTCATATATATTGTCAAAAAACAAGTTAAAAGCTAAAACTCCTTGGTATAAAAGCATATCTGATCCATCTTTACATGTAAGACTATTTTGTTTGGCCAGTTTTAAAAAAGGTGTTTGTTTATTGTAAATCACATCAAATGCAAAACTGGCTTTTTTCATAAGCCCATCTAGTGTATTTTCTTCAAGTGGTAAAGAATCATCACTTAAACCAGCTGAGGTTGTATTGATAATTAAGTCATATGGTTTTATTTGAAATTCATCCCAACTAAAAGCTAAAAAATCATTTTTATAAAAATAATCCAATCTATTTTTTGAGCGATTTAAAACTTCTACATGTAGATTGTTTTTTTGAAGTATTGTTGCGATTGCTTTTGCTGTTCCTCCTGCTCCTAAGATAAGAGCTGAATGGATTTTCCCAAATGATTTTATAGCCTTATAAAATCCTGGAGCATCTGTGTTGTAGCCATATATTTTATCTTCTTTTTTTACCAAAGTATTTACAGCTCCAATTTTTGCGGCAAATTCATCTAAGTTATCACATAGTTTATAAGCAAATTCTTTATGAGGAACTGTAACATTTGCACCGTCAAGTTTTAACTCTTTGAATTTCTCAATAATTTGTGAACCATCTTCAAGTAGAGTTTTTGTGTATAAGCCATCTATATTTAAACCTTTTAGTGCAAGGTTATGCATATTAGGTGAAATTGAGTGAGCTACTGGATTTCCAAATATACTAAATTTTTTCATATTGTAAAAGGCACAAATTACTTTTTTAAATCATTTAAAGAGCCCATCATAGCTCCTAGTTTATTTGTAACTTCTAGATATTCAAGTTCAGCCTTACTATCAGCTACTACGCCTGCTCCTGCTTGAAAAATTATCTTTTCATCGTCTAAATACGCAGTTCTTATCATAATAGCACTATCCATGTTTCCATCAAATCCAAAGTATCCTACAGCACCACTATAAAAGCTTCTTTTTAAGCCTTCAAAATCACTAATAAGCTCCATCGCTCTTATTTTTGGAGTGCCTGTCATGGTTCCTGCTGTAAAAGTAGCAGCAAATAAATCAAACATATCTTTGTTCTCATCTAACTTTGCTTCTACATCACTTACTAAGTGCATAACATGAGAGTATCTCTCCACTCTCATCATTTCTTTAACTTTTACACTTCCAACACTAGCAACTTTTCCTACATCATTTCTTCCAAGATCAATTAGCATGAGATGTTCTGCTCTCTCTTTTTCATCAGCTAAAAGTTCATCTTCGTAAGCTTTGTCTTTTTCTAGTGTATCTCCTCTTTTTCTAGTTCCTGCTATTGGTCTTAGTGTTATTATATTGTCTTTTAGTCCAACCATAACTTCAGGTGAACTTCCAGCGATTGCAAATCTGTCAAAATCAAGTAAAAACATATATGGAGATGGGTTTTTATTTCTTAGAATTCTATAAAAGCTTAGTTTGTCGATATTTGCAAATTGAGTGAATCTATTTGACATGAGTATCTGAAAAACATCTCCACTTTTTATCATCTCTTTAGATTTAAAAACCATATCAAAAAATTCTTCTTTACTATAAGCAAACTTTCCTTTGTCTTGTTGAATATCACTTTTTTTAATTTCAATATATTCATGAGGACTTCTAAGTAGTTTTTCAATCTCTTCTAGTTGTAATGCAATCTCTTCAATGAAAGTGTGAAGAGTAAGAGTATTTGATTTGTGAGAAAATGTACAAACTAGCTTTGGACGAATTAAATCAATATCTGCAATATTGATTTCATCTTTTAAATTATCCATATGAGATTTTAATCTTGGCTCAAAAGTTTTAACCGCATCATATCCAATATAACCAATAAACCCATCAATAAAACCTAAATTATACTCTTTTGAATATCTTAGATATTGGTTTTTATCTATACTTTTATATCTTTTTTGTAGATATAAAAATGGATTTTCTCCAATATCAGTTTTATTGTTTTCTTCATCAATATGATAAGCTTTATTATCCTTTAAAACAATCCTTTCTCTTGCCCCGATAAATAAAAAGCTATAATTCCCATCTTCAGAGTTAATAGCACTTTCAAATAAAAAAGTTAATTCATCTTTAAAGTGGTCTTTTAACTTCGAATAAATTGTTATCGGAGTTAATTGGTCATATAATAACTTTTTATGATATATCATAACTATCTTACTCTATATATAAATGCATCTTTATTAATTTTTGATTTTATATCACCAATAACTTTTTTAGCTTCATTAGTACTATTGTATGGTCCAACTAAAATTTTAGTTACTTTTTTGCCTTTTACATCAATTGGTAACAATTTATAATTATATTTGTTGTTTGTTATTAAAGCTAAGAATTTCTTATCTGGACTCAATCTTGATGTTGCACCAACTTGTACATATGTTCCTTTTGGAACAATTGAAGCATTGTTGTTTTCTACTTTTGCAGTTTGTTTTATCGCAGGTTTTTCAATCGTTTTAGTTGCTTGTTTTTTAACTTCATTTGCAACTTGATTAACTTTGTTTTTAGTAGGTACAGGCTCTTCTTGTTTTACTTTAGTAACAACTTCTTCTATTTTTTTCTTTTCTTTTTCTTTAAGACTTTTTACCATGTCTTCAAAGCTTTCTTTTTTTTCATCTACTTCTTGGATGTCAACTTTTTTAAATAGTTCGTCATCTTTTTGTGCTTTTGGTTGCTCTACACTTTTAGCAATAGGTTCAGGAGGTAGATTTAATTTTGGATTATTATTTATAGGTGTGCTAGAGTCATTCGTTACTTTCATGATAACAATAGTTATCAAAAATATAACAATCAAAAGAGCAGCTATTAAAAGAATACGCTTTATTTTTTGACTTTTGTTATCTTCTTTTTCTAAAACAATATCACTTAATTCATTTTTATCTTCCACTTCTATCTCCTTTAGATTATTTACCTAACACATTAAGCATTATTCATACCATTTTACATATGCTTCGACCAAGAAGCTCCTCTTTCTTTTTTATAAAGTTTATAAGGTAATGCTAGTATATTAAACTCTTTTGGAATATCAGGATTTGGAAACATCTTCCATTCTCTTGGTAACTTTTGTGCAAGCTTTGCTGATAGCATTGATGCTATTTGATAAGCTTCACTCAATGTTGTGTGTCCTTTGTGAATATAAAGATGAAGATGTCCTGGCGTTTTACTTTCATATGCGGTAAAGTTGATGAAACCTTCTTCTCTTAGTAAAAGCTGTGTTCTATGCCAAAATCTCTCAGTATTTCTTCCATTATAGTCAATTACAATATTTTCAACTTTATCAAATTTGTTTATTAAAGAGTGGGCAACAGTTATCTCACCCTTTAAGTGTTGATTTATGATTGAGCGAGTTAGAGTTTCGTTTACTCGCTCAAATTTATCAAAAAACAGTCTTCCGTTATGAGATCTTTTTTCAACAATCTTGTCCCTTTTTATCCAATAATGATCTGTAATCATTTTTATTAGAGAGGTATCGATGTTGTACATAAGGTCTCCTTAATATGTTGCTCTATCGTATATTACAAAATTACTTGCAAGCGCTTTCATCTCTTCTTTTACTTTTGCTTGAAGGTCTGTATTTTCAATGTCATCTAAAACATCAGCGATTTTATTTGCTATTATATCAAACTCTTTTTCTTTCATTCCACGAGCAGTAAGCGCTGGACTTCCAACTCTAATACCACTAGTTACAAATGGGCTTCTTGTTTCTCCTGGAACAGTATTTTTATTGACTGTAATTCCAGCATTTCCCAAAGCAATATCTGCATCTTTTCCACTGAAGTTTTTATTTAAAAAGCTTACAAGAACTAAGTGATTATCAGTTCCTCCACTTACTATATCGTATCCTCTCTTGATTAAAACATCAGATAAAATTTTTGCATTTGCTTTTACTTGTTTTGCATATTCTTTCCATGCAGGTTTTAAATTTTCAGCAAATCCAACAGCTTTTGCAGCTATTACATGTACAAGTGGTCCACCTTGGATTCCTGGGAAAATTGCGCTATTTATTTTTTTTGCTATTTCTTCATTGTTTGTCATAATCATACCACCTCTAGGACCTCTTAGAGTCTTATGGGTTGTAGTTGATACTACATCACAATGAGGAAATGGACTTGGATGTTCCCCTGCTGCTACAAGTCCTGCAATATGAGCAATATCAGCAAAAAGATAAGCTCCAACTTCATCAGCTATTTCTTTAAATTTTGCAAAATTTATCTCTCTTGGGTACGCACTAGCACCACAAACTATTAGTTTTGGTTTTACAATATGTGCTATATCTCTAACTCTGTCATAATCAATAAGGCCATTTTCATTAACACCATAAAAAAAGCTTTCATAAGTTTTTCCAGAGCTACTTACTTTACTTCCATGAGTTAAGTGTCCACCTTGACTTAAATCCATACCTAGAATTTTATCGTAAGGTTTTAAAAGTGCTTGATAAACACCTTGGTTTGCTTGACTTCCTGAATTTGGTTGAACATTTGCAAAATTACATCCAAAAAGCTCACATGCTCTATCAATCGCAAGTTGCTCTACTTTATCAGCAAATTCACATCCACCATAATATCTTTTGTTTGGATAGCCCTCAGCATATTTATTTGTAAAAACACTTCCCATAGCTTCCATAACAGCTGGATAAGTAAAGTTTTCACTAGCAATCATTTCTAAGTGATTTGTTTGTCTCTCTAGTTCATTTTCGATTAATTCATAAACTGTAGGGTCAACATTTTTTAATGTACTCATTATTTTTCATCCTTATCATTAGTTTCATCTTTTAGTGGTTTCATAGCCGGAAATAGTATAACATCTCTAATTGATTGTTCATTTGTAAGCAACATAGTTAATCTATCTATCCCGATTCCTTCTCCCGCAGTTGGAGGTAGGCCATATCCTAATGCCCTTACATAATCCTCATCCATTTCATGAGCTTCGTCATCTCCTGCATCTTTAGCATCTATTTGAGCTTTGAATCTATTGTACTGATCAAGTGGATCATTTAACTCATTAAATCCATTTGCAATTTCACGCCCAGCCATAAACAGCTCAAATCTTTCAGCAATTTCAGGGTTTTCATCATTTCTTCTAGCAAGTGGACTTATTTCAATTGGATAATCAATGATAAAAGTAGGATTAATCAAATTTTCCTCAACATACAAGTCAAAAAGATCTTCATAAAGTTTTCCAAGGCTTAGTTTTTCATTTACATCTTCACCTTTTTCTTTTAAGTATTTAATGATGCTTTCTTTACTCTCCAACACATCAGCCGGAACGCCACCAACTTCAATCAGTGAATCTTTAAATGTAAGTCTTTTGAATTTTTCACTAAAGTCTATCTCAATATTACCATAAGGTATTTTACTAGGTAGATTTAATTGTTTTAATAAAACATTAAACATTTCTTCAGTTAAATTCATCAAATCATGGTAATTGTGATATGCCCAATAAAATTCAATCATAGTAAATTCAGGATTGTGGGTTAAATCCATCCCCTCGTTTCTGAAATTTCTATTGATTTCAAAAACAGCTTCAAAGCCACCAACAACAAGTCTTTTTAGATAAAGCTCTGGTGCAATTCTTAGGTATCTATCAACTCCAAGTGCATTGTGATGAGTTATAAACGGTTTTGCATTTGCACCACCTGCGATCGGGTGCATCATAGGAGTTTCTACTTCTAAAAAGCTTCTTTCTTCAAAGAAGTGTCTTATTGTGCTTACTATTTTACTTCTTATTTTAAATGTATCTCTAACTTCAGGATTCATTATCATATCAAGGTAGCGTTTTCTATATCTTAACTCTTTATCTGTTAATCCGTGAAATTTTTCTGGAAGAGGTGTTATAGATTTTGTAGCTAATTGTAATTCTTTTACATGTAAAGATAATTCTCCTGTTTTTGTAACAAAAGGAAAACCTGTAACACTGATGATATCGCCAACTTCGACATTCTTTTTAACCTCTTTAAACCAATCATCTCCTATACTTTGTTTGCTAAAATAAATTTGTAAAATTCCACTGTCATCTTCGATTTTTGCAAATGCAGCTTTTCCCATGTGTCTTAAAAATTTTATTCGACCTATTACCGTATTTGTTTTAGTTTCATCTCTTTTTTCTTCACTTTTTTGTACATATTCATAGCATTTTTTAAACTCTTCAGCAGTAGTATCTTTTTTTATATTATGTGGATAAGGATTGATCCCTAAGCCTCTTAGAGTATCTGCTTTTTCTATTCTTTGTAATTCATATTGATTATCAAATATCAATTTATTTTTCCTTTTCTTGTAATTTTTGGCATGTTTCGCAAACACCATATAGTTGCATAATATGCCCTGTTAATTTGAAGTTATATTTGAAAGCAATTTCTAGCTGCTTTTTTTCTATCTCATCATCCGAAAATTCAGTAATTTTTCCACAATTTGTACATATTATATGGTCGTGATGTGGTTTGTTACCTAGCTCGTACTTCTTTCCAGATGAACCAAAGGATAGTGATGTAACTATACCTGATTCTTCTAATAAATTAAGAGTTCTATAAATAGTGGCAATGCCAACTCCTAAGTTTGGATATTCTTGCTTTATTAATAAGTACAAACTCTCAGGAGTAAAATGTTCATCATGATTATAAAGAGTTTTTAAAACTGCTTCTCTTTGTTTTGTAAATTTTAAACTATTGTGTTTTAGTATATCTTTAAACCTAACTAGTAAAGAGTCATATTCCATTTTTTCTATGTCATCCATAATCACCCTCTTACTTCGAAATCAAAGATTGACTCTTTTTTGCAATATCTGATTGTAATTTATCGCTATCCATTTTTACAATATAATTTCCAGTTTCAATAAAGATAGGATACATAAAACTATCTTTCATATATTCATTTGCTTTGTCTTTAATAAATTCTATATTTGATAGAGTAACTGCAAATATTGAAAATACTAAAAATATTTTTGCACACCCAACAACAAAACCACCAAGTTTATCGATGACACTTAAGCCACTCATCTTTATTAGTCGCTCTAAAATATACCCAACTAGTAAGCTTAAAATCCAAAATAAAATTAGAACACTTATAAATCCAATTAGATAAAGTGAAGCATCATTTTGAATTTTATATATATTTGCATCTATAAAATATCCGGCATCTTTAGCATATCTAGAGGCTATAAATATACCACCTATTATTCCAACTAAACCAAAAACTTCTTTGATAAAACCATTGATTATCCCTTTGATACCCAAAATAAGTATCAAACTAAGTGATATAATATCAAAAATTGAAACATTATCAAAATTCATTATTCTTCTACCTTAACACAGTTTTTTCCAGCTTTTTTTGCTTCATATAGTGCTTTATCAGCCTTTTCTACTAAAATATCAGCTATGTCTCCATCACTATACTTTCCAATACCTGCACTTATTGTTAAATGAATGCTATGCCCTTTGTACAGTAATTTACTTTCATCTACCTCTTTTACAATCCTCTCAACACTTCTTAAGGCATCTTCTATTGTTACTCTGTTTAAAATGATAATAAATTCTTCTCCACCATAGCGGTAAATTTTTATTCCTTTTCTTATAGAGCTTTGTATGAGTTTTGCTAAAAAGATAAGTGTTTTGTCTCCTGCTAGATGACCGTAAGAATCATTTATATTTTTAAAATCATCAGCATCAAAAAGAACCAAAAATAGATCTACATTTTTTTTGTCTTTTATAGCATCTAAAATTTCTTTTATGTCTTTATTGAAAACTCTTCTATTATAAGCTTTAGTAAGAGGGTCTATATGTGATTCTTTTTCAAGTCTTTCTATCTCAAGTTTCAATTTAGTAATAGTTTCATCAGCATTTTTTAATTCTTCTAAAATTTTGTATTGAAACTGTGCAAAAGAGTCTATCACTCTTCTAGTGTTTACTCTATCGTAGTCATTTTTTATAGTTTCTACATCGATAATATTTTCATCAGAAATTTCTTTTAATTTTGAATTTGATTGTTCAAACTCTTTAAGACTTGTTTTTGCTAGTTCAAATGATATTTCTTGTAGTATTTCATCCTGATTTCCCAGCGAAAACAAATGTGAATATTTTTTATGTAATCCAATCAAAGATGGATTGTCAGATTGTGATAATTCCTCTATGAAAGTATCATGATAATATTTAGGGTATGGTGGAATTTGAAGTTCTTGTAATTTTTTAAAAGTGCTTTCACCTATCTCATTTATTTGGTCAGTTATAGTGTTTTTTTTATTCATTCGATATAGCCTCTAAATTGGATATAATACAATCCGCACATCATATCCAATTTTAGCTGTAATTATGTTAAAAGCTAAATACCTATAGTATTTATAAGCTCTTGAGGTTGAGTAGAATATCTAATAGCATCTTCTTTTGTAATTAAATTTGCTTTTAAAAATTTCAACATTGATTGAGTTTGAGTGCTCATTCCAGTTTTTGATTGGTTTAACTGCATTTGAGAATATATTTGATGTAATTTGTTTTCTCTTATCAAGTTTGAAATTGCTGAGTTGTTAATCAAAACCTCATGAATTGCAACTCTACCTCCTCCGACTCTAGGAAGAAGACTTTGAGAAATAATTGCATATAGTGAAGTTGCTAGCATATTTCTTATTTGTATTTGTTCTGGTCCTTCAAAACTATCTACAATCCTATTTACAGTTTGTACACAAGAATTAGTATGAAGAGTTCCAAAAACTAAGTGACCAGTTTCTGCTGCAGTTACAGCAGTACTTATTGTCTCCCTATCTCTCATCTCACCAACTAGTATTACATCTGGATCTTCTCTTAGTGAAAATTTAAGTCCATTAGCAAAACTTTTGGTATCTTCACCAACATTTCTGTGGGAAAAGAGTGAACGCTTATTTTCATGAACGAATTCAACTGGGTCTTCAATAGTAATGATATGTTTATGTTCGCTTTCATTTATCTCATTTAACATGGCTGCTAATGTGGTTGATTTACCACTACCAGTTGGTCCTGTAACTAAAACTAAGCCTTTTTCTCTTTTAGTTATATCTTTTAAAATATTTGGTGCATTTAGTGAATCTAAAGAAGGAATTTCAATAGGAATAATCCTAAAAGCGGCTGCTAATTCTCCATTCATAGTGTAGTAGTAGTTTGCACGAAAACGCCCAATATCTGGAAACATTATGGCAAAATCAAGCTCTTTGTTTTCTTCTAAGTTTTTCTTTTGTCTGTCTGTTAGAAGAGTATAGCACATCTCTTCAATTTCTTTGCCATCAAGCTTATCCATATCAAGTGCAACAAGTTTACCATCAATTCTTATTTGTGGTTCACTTCTACTTACCAAATGAAGGTCAGATGCTTTGTAAGCAACGATGTTTTTTAAAAGGGCTTTGATATTTAATGATGCCATTTTTATTCCTTATTCGATTATTTTAGGTACTATGAAAAATCCATTTTCTCTTTGAGGAGCATGTTCTAATATTGTAGCAATAATACTAGAATCAACATTAGGTATATCTTCTCTCATAGGAGTACCACCCTCTACTGTTGTGAAAGTTGCTTCTTGATTGTCTAAATCTAATTCATTTAAATTTTCAACAAATTCAACAATTTCACTAAGTGCATTGATCATTTCTTCTCTTTTATCCTCAGCAATTTGCAGTGAAGAAAGTTTTTCAAGTTTTTTTAATAAATCATTATCTATTTGCATAATTATATCCATCCTAATTATTTACTTTGATACGAGATTATATCAAAAAAAGTCTGTTTTTATCTTTATTGTGTTAAACTACTACTTTTTATAATTTATAAAGGATGTAAGTTGGGACTAAAAGATAATTTAGATGCTGTTAAAAAAGAAATCGGAACAGAAGAGCAGTTTTTAGAGAGTATCATAAAGAGTGAGCGTTTTTTTAAAAAGTACAAGAAAATCATTATTGCAGTAGTCGTAGTTCTTTTTGTTGGCGGAAGTGGCTATGCTATAAGTGATTATTTAAATAATAAGAGATTAGATGAGTCAAATAAGGCATATTTACAATTAAAGTCAAATCCAAACGATAAAGAAGCTTTGAACTCACTCAAATCTAAAAATGAAAGATTGTACAATTTTTATAGATTCGAAGTTGCAATTTTAAACAAAGATAAAAAAGTTTTAGCTGAATTAGCATCATATACAAAAGATCCTGTAATTTCAGATTTGGCAAATTATGAACTTGCTAGTATTGATGGTAAAAAAATTGAAAAAAGTGTTTTGTTAAATGGCTTTGTAAATTTACAAAATGGATACAATCTACTTAAAGAAGATAAAATAAAAGAAGCAAAATTAGAGTTTGCAAAGATAAGTTTAAACTCTCCTCTTAAAAACATAGCAAAAAATTTAGAGCACTACCAAGGAAAATCTTTAGAAGGCAATAAATGATGAATTATTTAAAACTTTTTTCTTCAATTTTACTACTAGCTTTAGTACTAGGTGGCTGTGGAACAAAAAGACAAAATTTTGAGCCAGCTTCAGTTTCTGGAGAAATTGAATATGATGGTAGTTTACCTGCAAGTATCATTGATGTTGCAAGAGATGGTGCTACTTTAGAAAATGGACAAATTATAACAAAAGATGGACTTTTAAATGTAAAAATTCCAAATGGTTTTACATTTTCTGGTAGCTCAAATGGTAAGTACTTAGCAATTTCTAGATGTGGTAAGTTAGTAATAGTAGACAAGAGTAGTAAAGTTATTTATAAAAATACTTTTGATTCAGTTGTTGCTTCTGCTTCTATTAAAGATAATTTGTTAGCAGTGGTGCTAGGAGATAATAGAATCATTTTATTAGATACAAATAGCGATAAAATACTTTTTCAAAAGCAAGGTGATAAAGTATATGCAAATGATTCAAAAATAGCTTCTCCTTACTTTTTGTCATCAATTCTTATCTATCCGACACTTGATGGAAAGTTAGTTATAGTTGATTTAAAACAATACAAAATGTTAAGAGATGTTGTAATAAAAAGTGATAAATTCTTTTCAAATGTTATCTATCTAGATGTACTAGGAGATAGACTAGTAGCAGCTACTAAAGATAGAGTTGTTTCTATAAATCCAAAATCAATGGCATTTTTAGATGAAGATGTAAAAGATGTAATAATTTTGAAAAATAGAGTTTTGGTTTTTACTAAAGATGGAAGAATAGTTTTAACTGATGCTGACTTGAAAGTATTAAAAAAGAAAAAATATAAGTTTGCATCTTTTGTAGGTACAATTCACGGAGAATTTATTTATGTAGTTGAAAGAGCAGGTTACCTAATAGCAACTGATATTGATTTAATTTCTTCAAATATTTATGAATTACCAGACAATATAGAATCTTATGTATTTACAACAAATGATAAATTATATTATGAAGATAAATATTTCAAACTTGGAAAAACTAGAAAAAAGAAGAAATAATTGAAAGATATAGTAGAATATTTTTCTAAAAAAGGGTTTGTCTTTAAAAGTTTTATTCCTTTTGATAAATCCTTATTAAAAACTAGAAAAAAGTTTTTAGTTTATTTGGCAACTGATGTAAAAAGTAATTATCATATTATTTTTTATTTTAATCAAAAAAGTAGATTTCTTTTGAAAAATGCTAATGAACTGGTAGAATTCAGTGAGAAAATATCTCAAATAGTCAAACATAACTTCAAATTTAAACAAGTAATTATAAAAAATGGAGTTTGTTCAAAATCAATAGAGTTTTTAACTTTAAGAGGCTGGAAAGTATACAATGATACTATGTGATATTGGAAATTCAAATGTAGATTTTTTTAATGACGGAAAAATTTGGTCTTTAAGTGTAGATGAGTTTGAGACATTTGTTCCTCAAGAAAAAATATATTTTATCAATGTAAATCCAAGATTTGAAGACAAATTGCAAAAAGATAGAAAATTCATTGATATTAGAAGTTACTTCTCTTTTGACACTATATATCAAGGTATAGGTATAGATAGGATTGCTGCTTGCTATACTATAAAAGATGGCATTATAGTAGATGCAGGAAGTGCTATTACAGTTGATGTAATGAATAATTCTGTGCATTTAGGCGGATATATCTTACCAGGAATCAATGCATATGAAAAATGTTATGCTTCAATTTCAACACTATTAGCAAAAAAAATAAACCCAAATACTATTATAGATGCACTTCCACAAAGAACTGATGATGCGGTTTCTTATGGAGCTATAAAATCTATTTTATTGATGCTAAAAGATACATGTAAAGATAAGCAAGTGTATTTTACTGGTGGAGATGGACAATTTTTCTCTAAATTTTTTAAAAAATCAATTTATGATAGAGCTTTAGTTTTTAGAGGAATGAAAAAAGTAATCGAAGAAAAAGGATTAGAATGTTAACAGTTGCACTACCAAAAGGAAGAATTGCACAAGAAACTTTAGAAATTTTTGAAAAAATTTTTGGTAAATCATTTGTATTTGATGATAGAAAATTAATATTAGAAGTTGATGATTTTCGTTTCTTACTGGTAAGAAATCAAGATGTTCCGGCTTATGTCCTTCATCAATCTGCAGACATTGGCGTTGTCGGTTTGGATGTATTAGAAGAAAAAGATGAAGATTTAGTTAGGCTACTAGATTTAGGAATCGGAAAATGTAAAGTATGTGTTGGTATGAAAAATTCTGATAACTTAGATTATAGCTCTCCAGATATAAAAGTTGCTACAAAGATGGTAAATATAACGAAAAAATATTTTTCAAAAAAAGCAATGGCTGTTGAAGTCATTAAGCTTTATGGCTCGATAGAGTTAGCTCCTTTAGTAGGACTTTCAGATGCAATAGTAGATATAGTCGAAACTGGAACAACTATGAAGCAAAATGGTTTGAAAGTTGTAGAAACTATTATGGATAGTTCAGCTTATCTAATAGCAAATAAAAATAGTTTTATTGAAAAAAAAGATGAAATACTATCTTTGTACCACAAAATAGAAGAGGAAATAGGAGCTGGAAACTAAACCAGCTCTACTACTTTAGTAATTTTAGCATCAAGATCAGCTTGTCTTATAGGTTTAACTAAAAAATCAAATGCGCCATGATCAAAAGCTTCATGCTTCCTTGTTTCATCAGTTGTTAATACAATGACTGGAATCTTACTTAAATCAGGAATTGCTTCTAAATTATTTAAAAATTCAATTCCATCCATAATCGGCATTTTTATATCTAGTAAAATGAGTTTGATATCATTTGTCTCTTTTAGAATATTTAAGGCATCAAGACCATTTTTTGCTTCTATAACACTACTTATATATTCACTTTTTTTTAGCATTGAGTGTATTAGTTTTAAGTTTATAAAATCATCATCTACTGCTAAAACTTTTATTTTATTCATTTTTACTTACCCTTTATATATATTTTTTTACTAACTCTTCTAGTTTTGTTTTATTTACTGCATTTGGTAAGACTTCATCAAAAAGATTTTTATCTACATCTTGGATTTGGTAGCTTGAATCAACAAACATAATTGTGTTGATTTTACTTTCGCAATCAGATTGTTGCGCCTTATCTACGATAGATTTAACAATATCGCTAGATATACCAGCCAATTCTCTATCAAAAATTAACAGTTTATAACAGTTTTCACCTATTTTTTCTTTTAGCTCTTCTATATTTTTAATACTATCTATAGAATTTGTAAATTTAGATAAAATACTTGTGAAAATTTTAGTTTCAATTGGACTCTTTTTCAAAATTGCAATGTCTTTTATTGAATTTTTCTTTAGTGTTTTTAAACTTGTGTCTTCACTTGATTTTTCATTTACGCTAGGAGTAATTTTTGCCTGTTTTTCATTATATTGTTCTTCAATATGTTCATTTATGATTTCATTATTACCGTCTGCATGCTCTTCTTCATTAACTTGATTTTCATCTACTATGTTATCTTGCAAGAACATGTTTAAAATACTAAGGATACTATCTTTCTTTATAGGTTTTGTCACATACTCATCTAAACCCTCTTTCATAAATCTTTCTCTATCACCTTTAAGAGCATTTGCTGTTACTGCTACTATTGGGATATGAGGTAGATTGTTTTCTTCTTCGTATTCTAATATTTTGTGGGTTGCTTCTACTCCATCCATGACTGGCATCGCTATATCCATAAAAACAATATCGTAGTCATTGTTTATGCGCTCTTCTAGTGCAATTTTACCATTTTGCGCAATTGTTATCTTAAGGCCTAATGCTTCTAGAGTTCTTTTTATAAGTTTTTGATTGATCTCATTATCTTCAGCAACTAGTGCTTTAGCATCAAACATATGACCAAATGTGAACTTTTTATTTTTTGGTTTAGAGACTTTTGTCTCTTTCTTTGCTTCTACTTCAACCTTTGGAAGTTTTTTTCTATTTTCTTCAAGTATTTTTGTTACTTTAGTTAAGTTTATTGGTTCATAAATAGGTGTAATATATTCACTTTTAAAACTTTCGAATTTTGATTGATTGTTTGATTTTATTATCAATAAAATTGGCAATCTTATTTTTTTATATTCTTCAATTTCACCATCATTTAATAAATCATAATCAATAATGATTTGATTAACTCCTGATTTATATATTAAATTTTTCAAATCATTAAAGTCTTCAAAATATTTAATGTCCGAACCAAAATATTTGAAATAATCATAGATAAATTGTGCATGTGGTTTTGGATTTTCACTTCTTGTTAAAAGAGCACACTTGAATTCTGTAAATTTGTTTTCAAAATCTATATCTCCTGATGGTGATTCGTCAAAATCTAATATAAAGTAGAATTTACTTCCTTTTCCTACTTCACTTTCGACTTTTAATTCTCCTCCCATTAAAGAGATGTATTTAGATGATATTGTTAATCCAAGTCCGGTTCCACCATATTTTCTTGTGATTGTTGAATCTGCTTGATTAAACGCATCAAATATATCTTTTCTCTTATCTTCACTTATTCCTATACCACTATCAGATACACTAAATAAAACTCTAGCTTTTCCTGATGGAGCATTTTCAATTCGCCTTATCTCTGTCGTAATATTACCTTTTGTAGGTGTAAATTTAACAGCGTTACTCATTAAATTGATTAAAACTTCTTTTACTTTTGTTACATCACCTTTTAGATAATTAGTTAGGCTTGGATCCATATAAAATGAAAGATTTATATTTTTTTCGGCTGCTTTTGGACCATATACTTCAATGGCATTTTCGAATTCATTTAAAGGAGAGAACATAATTTCATCAATTTCTATTTTATTACTCTCAACTTTTGATAAATCTAATATGTTATTTATAATATCAAGTAAGTTTTCAGAGCTTTTTTCTATAACATCTACAAATTCTCTTTTTTCATCATCTAAATCTGAGTTTTTAAGTAGTTCAGTAAATCCAATAATACCATTTAATGGAGTTCTAATCTCATGACTCATATTTGCTAGGAAAATACTCTTAGCAGCACTTGCTTCTTCAGCACTTGCTTTTTCTTTTGCTATATTTTCAATTGCTTTATCGATGATTGTATAAGCTGTATTCATTCCTTCTGCTGTATTAAAGTCTACCTTTTCTTTTGTCTCAGCCAGTTCTCCAACTTTCTCAAATATATTACTTAAGCTATTAATACTTTTTTTGAATTGTCTTGATAATACAAGCCCTATAAACATTAGTACAATTGATATTAACCAAATTGCAGCTGCAGCTATTAGTTGTCCCATCATAATATCATGGGTTTTTTTCATTTCAGCCTTTAGCTCAGTTTTGATTATCTGAGCTGCGCTATTTAATAAATCAATTTTTCTTGTCATTAGATTAAACCACAAGGTTGGATCTATTAAGTATTCTCCATTTTGTGCAGCTAAAATCAGATCAGCTTTTGCTTGTTTTATTTCCATTGTTAAATTTTTTATTTTATTGCTATTGTACATTGAAGATATTTTAGATTTTGCTACGCCATCGTGTAATATACCATAGTCGAAAGTATTTGATTGGCTAGATAAATCAATCCATATTTTTAATTCTTCATTGCTAAATGGAACATATTGACTTAATATTTTTGCAATAAACCCTCTTTCTTGACCACTATATTCAATATCTTTATAAACTGCAACCAAAGATGAACTTAAGTTTACAGTTTTTGGAGTTGATGCAATTTCACTTATCAATCTAAGTTCATTTAGTATCTCTTTGTTGATTGATGAGTAATATGAAAAGAAAATTTTATTAAAATCAACATTATTTAAAGAATCAACCTTATTTCTTACCTCTGTAATTTGATTCAGTAAAGAAATTACCTTCTTAATACGATTAGATGCATTGTGGTTTTTGTAGTAATTATGAAATTCTTTCATAGTTTGATTAACTGTCATTCTTTGTTGCTTTAATCTATCTTCTGCAATTGCACCATCACTTGCAATAAAAGTAGAACTTAAACCTCTTTCTTTAGCAATATTGATTGATAGTTTGTTTAAAATAGTTGCAGACTCTAGTTTTGTTTCAAATTGATCTGCATTTTTATATTGCTCATATGATAAATAAACAAAATATGTTGAAAATATGAACAAAATAACAAGTGGATACTGACTTATTAATCTTAGAGTACCTTGAATCTTAAATTTCATTTTAATGCTCCATTTTTTATTATAAAAGTTTTCATATGAGCTCCTCTTTTATTTTTTCAACTGTTTTTTCAAATTTTTGAAATATTAAACTTTTTTTACTAAAGTCATTTTCTATAAGCATTTCATGTAATAAGTTTGAGATTACATGTAGATGTAAATTATCTGAAATTCCTTTAAGCATGTATATTTCTAAGTATAGTTCGTCATTTTTATTTTCTTTTATATATGTCTTCATTTTCGGAGTAGATAATTCAATGGTGTGGAAATATTCTTCTAGTAGTTCTGTTATTAGATTTATGTCTAAATCTAATTTTTCTACACAATCTAATATGTTAAATTCTATTTCATCAGCATCTTCTTTTTTTTCTTCTTCCTGATACATGTTATCAATAGTTTGAATATCTTCTTTCAAAGCTTTTAATTCAACACTATCTATAGTGTCAATCTTATTATCATTTTCATTGCTGAAGACTTCATCATCTATTTTTAATTTTATATCTTCTTGGAAAGTATTTTTTTCTTCAGGCTCTTTGTAGAGATTCTCTTCACTTTGAAAATCCTCAAGCGGAGGAAATATACTTTGTTCGTTATTTGTTTTTATATTTGGCAAAACCCCTTCTTCATTTATTATACTGAGCTCTGGTTCTTCTTGAGGTATTTCAAATTTTGTATCCAAAGAAAAGTCTTCTTCAAGTGTTTTAATATTTTGTTCAATTTTTTGAGGTTCATTATCTTTTTCAAGTGTAAATTTATTTTTCTCATTTGGATTATCTAAAGTTTCATTCACAATAGGCACTGGTTGTTTAGGCAACTTTTCCATAGAAGATATTGTGTTATGTATTAGCTCAACACCGTACATTATAGTGTCTTTTTTATCTTTTGGTGAGTATAAAAATAGTTCAGTTATTTTAAGAGTTGCTTCTACTTCATTTCCATTTTTTAATTTGATAACAACACTCTTTTTAGGAGCACCACTATGCAAGGCATAATCTATCCATGAAAAATTTTTAAACTTAAAAATATATCCAGCTTTATTCACGAAAAGATCAGCTACATCGCTATAAAGGCTCTTAAATTCATCAATATCCTCAAAGCCTAAAAAATAAAGTTCCTCTTTACTTATAGCAACAAAGTCACCATTTTCATTATACAATATCATTAGCCCGTCCTTAAAAGAGTTACCTAAGAAAACCCTCGGTGAGAATTAAATTCTATCTAAGAGTTGCTTAAAATTAACCTATTTATTTATAAAATGAAATATTTTTTTACCATTTTTTTCACCAATTACATTAATTAATTCTTCTTTTTTTGCTTGATAAATTAAATCAAATGATCCAAAATATGAAATAAGTTTTTTAACAGTTGCATTTCCAATACCTTCTATTTGGAGTAGATTTAAACTCAAATCATTAGACAATTTTTTGTTTCTATGTGATTTTATAGCAAATCTATGAGCTTCATCTCTTAGTTTTTGAATAAATTGCAATCTTTTATCATTTGGTGGTAGCTTAAATTCAAATGATTTATTATATATTATATCATTTGCTCTTCCTTTTGACCTATTTGCTTTAGCATCAATTTTTTCTTTTGCTATGGCTAATAAATCTATATTTTGGTTATGTTCTTTTAAAATAGTATCAGCTAATTTCAAAAGTGTAGCTCCACCATCTAGTACCCATAAATCAGGAAGAGGATTGTTAAAGCAATCTTTAATTCTTCTTGTTAAAAGTTCTCTCATTTGGGAATATTCATCTTTGTGTGATAGATTAAATATCCTATAATCACTTTTGATAAATTTATCCTCATATACTACCATTGAGCCAACTGCTGAACTACCAGATATGTGTGAATTATCAAAAACTTCTATTCTATAAGGTATTGAGGATAAATCAAATAGATCTTTTATATCTTCAAGTAAATTTGTGCTGCTTTTGTTGATGTATTGCAAGATTGCTTCTTTTGCATTTTTCTTAGCAATTTTTGCTAGATTATATTTTTCTCCTCTTTTGGGAGTTTTAATTGATACAGTTTTATTGTATTTGATTTTAAAAAGATTTTCTATCTCCTCTTTTTCATTAAAATCATCAGCTACTAAAATTTCTTTAGAAATTAATTTGTTTGATTCATTGTAAAATTGTATAAGAGCTCTTTTATATATTTCGTTAATCTCATAGCCATTTGAGTTTTTAATACTTTTTTGAAGAGTTGAAACAATTTTACCATCTCTTATAAAAAGTTGAACTATGGAAGCAATATTTCCTACAATTTCAACAGCGATTAAATCAAAACTTTCAATTTTTGCTAAATCTACATGTATAATATGTAAAGTATTTTTAATAGCTTTTTGAATATCTCTAAGTTCTGCCGCTTCTTCAAAATTTAGGTTTTTTGAGGCTTGTATCATTTTTTCTTCAAGTTTTTTTATCAATTTTTTTCTATCTGTAAAAGATTCAAGGGCTTCATTTAAAATCTTCAAATACTCTTCTTTTGAAATTTTATCTTCGCAAGGTGCAAAACACTTGTCTAATTGATAAAATAAACAAGCCTTTTTTGATTTTATGCAAGATTTTTTTTGAACTAATTTATAACAAAGATAAATTGCTTTTAAGATTTCATTAGCTCCAGTTGCAAATGGTCCAAAATATTTTATATTTGCTTTTGGATTTATTTTTCTTGTTATCTCAAATCTTGGAAATTCCTGATTGTAATCAATCATAATATATGGATAGGTTTTATCATCTCTTAATAGTATATTGTATTTAGGTTTTAGCTCTTTTATAAGAGAGTTTTCCAAAATTAAAGCATCATACTCGCTAGGAGATATAATGTATTCTAAATTATAAGCTTCACTAACCATCTTATATATTCTAGGACTTAGTTTCGGTGATGGTTGTAGTGAAGGAGTAAATTTAAAATAGCTACTAACTCTGTTTTTTAAATTTTTTGCTTTTCCAACATACAAAAGATTATTGTTTTCATCATAAAATTTGTATACTCCTGATTCATTAGGAAGATTCTTAAGTATCTTTTGAAGCATTTGACTTTTTTATTTCTTTTCTTATTTTTTCGAATAAATCATATAATTTTTCATTTTTTGCAATATTCTCAAACTTTCCACTAGAACGTTCCTTGTAGTAGATAAAAGAACTATTTTTATCAATTTTTTCTTCTACTTGTTTGTTAGTTACAAATGCTTTTATCTCTTTTAGATTTATACATTTGCACTTAGGTTGAAAAGTTTCTAGCGTATTTAATAGTGTCTTTATCAAATTACGTTTATAATTAAACTCCATCTTTGCACTTGGATGAGTTAAGACAAAAAAAAGTGTATCATGTTTTGTATATATAAACTTGATAAAATTAGACAATGAGTTTGGAAGAAGTTCTAAAAGTGCTTCGTAGCATTCAGACTTTTGCAATGTCTTTAAAGAAGGATGTTTTTTTAAATGAGAAATTATAGTCTTAGAGTCTTTCATATTCTTATTATAGCATTATTAAGCTTTAGCCTTTTTGGATGTGGATATAAAAGTGCTCCAAAATATGTAGATAAACAAAAAAGTATAACAAAGTGAAAAATTATTATGATGTGATCATCGTAGGTTCAGGAGTAGCAGGTCTATCGACTGCGCTTAATCTTCCTGATGATATTGATGCAATAGTACTAAGTAAAGATTATGCATGGGAGTGCAATACTTTTTATGCTCAAGGTGGAATTGCAGTTGCAGTTGATGATGATGATATAGCTTTACATGTAAAAGATACAATCAACGCTGGAGCTGGACTTTGTGATAAAAAAGCTGTTGAAGTTTTATGTAGTGAAGGAAGAGAAGCAATTGCTGATTTGGTAAAACTAGACTTTTGGTTTGATAAATGCAGTGATGGAAAACTACTTTTTACAAAAGAAGCAGCTCACTCTAGAAATAGAGTTGTTCATGCAGGAGGAGATGCAACAGGAAGGGAACTTCATCGTTTTTTAATGGAGTCACTGAAGTTTCCTATTATTTATAACACCCAAGTCATTGATTTACTTATAAAAGATGATGTTTGTTATGGACTTAGTGTTTTTCATAATGGAGAAATATTTAATCTATATGCCAATAAAGTAGTATTGGCAAGTGGTGGAGTTGGCTCATTGTATGAGTATCACACAAATTCAAGAACTATTAGTGCTGATATTCATGGGATTTGTATAGAACATGGCATTGAGCTTAGAGATATGGAAATGATGCAATTTCATCCTACGGTTTTTGTTAAAAGCAATGCAGTAAGAAAACAGCTTTTAAGTGAAGCTCTAAGAGGAGAGGGTGCAAAGGTAGTTGATAGTGATGGAAAAAGATTTTTATTTGACTATGACAAAAGGGGAGAGTTAAGCCCTAGAAATGTAGTCTCTGAAGCAATTTTTTCTTATCAGCAAAAAACAAATAAAGAAGTATTTTTAGATGTTAGTTGTTTTGAAGAGGAACATTTTAAAAATAGATTCCCAAGTATTTATTTTAATATGAAAAATTTAGGATATAACCTACCTAGCGAGAAGATTCCAATTTCACCAGCATTTCATTATGCAATGGGAGGGATTAAAACTGATTTAGATGGACAAATAGAAAATATACAAGATTTATATGCAGTTGGAGAAAGTGCTTCAACTGGAGTTCATGGAGCGAACAGATTAGCTAGTAATTCTTTACTTGAGGGATTGGTTTTTTCTAAAAGGGTAGCTAGACACCTTGTCAGTCATTTTAATGAAAAAAAAGAAAAAGTAGAATTTTTAACTCCTAAAAATAACTTAATTAAAGATGGTGATAAAAAACTGAAAAATGAGTTACGAAATCTTATGTGGCAAAGTGCAGGAATAGTAAGAAGTGAAAAAAAATTGAAAAATGCTTTAAATTTAGTCAAAGAAATGCTAAAATTACCAACAGGAAAGTTAATAAGACTTCGTCTTTTGACTTCAAAGGTTATTATACAAAGCGCACTAAAGAGGAAAAAATCTTTAGGAGCACATTACATCATAGGAGAGGATTAGATGAAAAAGCTGTTGATTTTGCTTTTAAGTTTCACAGGAGCTTTTGCTTCAAGTGGAGAGAGTTTTACAACTACGTGGGTTGGTATTTTATCGCTTATTATTTTTGTAGTAGGCTACTATGTAATAGCGGCGGAAGAAAAATATCATATAAATAAGGCTAAGCCAGCATTGTTTATTGGAACATTGATTTTTATGATAATAGGCGTTTATTTTGCAATGAATGGTTTAGATACAGAACCACTAGATCATGAAGTTGAAAAGCTTATACTTGAAATTGCAGAAATATTTTTCTTCTTATATGTTGCTATGACCTACATAGAAGCTTTGATAGAGAGAAATGTATTTAATACTTTAAAATACAACTTAGTTTCAAGAGGTTATTCATACAAAAAATTATATTGGTTAACAGGTTTGATTGCATTTTTCTTAAGTCCAGTTGCTGATAACCTAACAACAGCTTTAATTCTTTCTACTGTACTTTTAACAATAGAAAAAGAGAAAAAAGAATTTTTAGTTCCTGGTGCTATTAACATAGTAGTTGCAGCAAATGCTGGAGGGGCTTGGAGTCCATTTGGAGATATTACAACTTTGATGGCATGGGCTGCTGAAAAAGGTAGTTTTTTTGAATTCTTATTTTTATTTCCAGCATCATTTTTAGGTTGGTGGTTAACTGCATTTTTACTTTCAAGATATGTTCCAGATAGCGAACCTCATTTTGATGCTGCAACAGAACCAAAAGCACAAATTCGTAAGGGTGGAAAAGTAATCATTGCTCTTGGAGTGTTTACAATATTTTCAGCTGTAATGTCTCATCAAGTTTTTGGATTTCCTGCTATGTGGGGTATGATGTTTGGTTTGTCTTTGTTAAAAATGTATTCTTATACTTTAAAAATAAAGCATAAAGAGGATATAAATGTATTTGGATCAATGAGTAAAATAGAAAATGATACTCTTTTATTTTTCTTTGGTATTTTAGCAGCAGTTGGCGGTTTACACTTCTTAGGATATTTGGATTTAGCTGTAAAACTTTATGATACTGCTGGGCCAACAGCTGTAAATATTGGAGTTGGTTTCTTATCTGCAATTGTTGATAATGTTCCTGTTATGAGTGCAGTTTTAAAAGCAAATCCTTCAATGGAGTCAGCTCAGTGGATGTTAGTAACGCTAACAGCAGGTATTGGAGGAAGTTTAATTAGTTTTGGAAGTGCTGCTGGTGTAGGAGTTATGGGAAAACTAAGAGGTGTTTATACATTTATGGCGCATTTACAATATGCGTGGACTATTTTAGTTGGATATATACTTTCAATTATTATTTGGTATGTCCAATTTGAAATGCTTCATTGGTATGTAGAATAAAATAATAAAATAAGGATATAAATGAAAAAAAATGTACCTATAGTTGTTTTGGATTTTGGTTCTCAATATACGCAGTTAATTGCAAGAAAGCTAAGAGAAAGTGGTGTGTATTGTGAGATTGTTCCATATAAAGAAAATATAGAAGATATTAAAAAAAGAAATCCAAAAGGTATTATTTTAAGTGGAGGTCCAGCATCTGTTTATGCTAAAGATGCTTATCATCCTGATAGTGAAATTTTTGAACTTGGTTTGCCAATTTTAGGGATTTGTTATGGAATGCAGCTAATTACTCAGCATTTTGGTGGAAGTGTTATCCCTGCAGATCATCAAGAGTATGGAAAAGCAAGTTTAAGTTTTGAAAGTGATCATGGAATTTTTACCGATACAAAAAATGGACAAACTGTATGGATGAGTCATGGTGATAGAGTTGAGAGTCTGCCAGATGGGTTTGAGAAAATTGGATATAGTGAAAATTCCCCATACGCTGCAATTGCAGATGAGAAGAGAAAAATATATGCTTTTCAATTTCATCCAGAAGTTTATCATAGTGAACAAGGAACAAAACTTTTAAAGAACTTTGCAAAATACATATGTGGATGTGAAAGTACTTGGAATATGGGTTCTTTTGCAAAAGAAAAGATTGAAGCTATAAGAAAGCAAGTTGGAGATAAAAAAGTACTTTGTGCAGTAAGTGGTGGGGTTGATAGCTCAGTAGTTGCAGCCCTATTACATGAAGCAATAGGTGATAAACTAGTGTCTGTTTTTGTTGATAATGGCCTACTTAGAGCAAACGAAAGAGAACAAGTTGAAGCTATGTTCAAATCAAAATTGGGGATTAATTTAATTACTGTTGATGCTAGTGAAATCTTTTTATCAAAGCTAAAAGGTGTAATAGATCCTGAGAAAAAAAGAAAAATTATAGGAGAAACTTTTATAGAGGTGTTTGATAAAGAGGCTAAAAAACACGATGGTATAGAATTTTTAGCTCAAGGAACACTTTATACTGATGTAATTGAATCAGTAAGTGTTAAAGGACCTTCTAAAACTATTAAGTCTCATCACAATGTTGGAGGACTTCCTGATTGGATGAAGTTTGAATTGGTTGAGCCACTGAATGAAATTTTTAAAGATGAGGTTAGAAAACTAGGATTAGAACTTGGACTTCCAAAAGACATGATATCTCGTCATCCATTCCCAGGACCTGGACTTGGCATAAGGATTATGGGTGAGGTTAGAAAAGAGGATTTAGAAATCCTTAGAAAAGCTGATACTATAATGCTTGAAGAGCTAAGAGCCAGTGGATATTATGATAAAACATGGCAAGCTTTTACTGTTCTTTTAAATGTTAGAAGTGTAGGCGTTATGGGTGATAATAGAACTTATGATAACACAGCTTGTATCAGAATTGTTGAAGCAACAGATGGTATGACTGCAACTTTTGCTCATATTCCTCATAATATACTAGAAAATATGAGTAGAAGAATAATAAATGAAGTAGATGGTATCAACAGAGTAGTATATGATATCAGCTCAAAACCACCTGCAACAATAGAATGGGAATAATACATTGAGTATTTACCTCCTTAGTAATACAAATTACGAGGGGGTAAATAACCTCCCTCAAATAAAAATTAACTATTTAAAAACTGATATTGATTTTTCAGCTTATGAAGCTTTGATATTTACCTCCAAAAACTCTGCTAGAGCAATTCAAACTGATGTAGAAAAATGGAGTAAAATACCATCTTATGCTATTGGAGAGGGTACAGCACAAGTTTTAAAAGAGCTTGGAACAAATCTAGTCTATACATCTTCAAATTCATATGGAGACGAATTTGCAAAAGAAATTGTACATTTTTTAAGAGGTAAGAATACACTTTTTTTAAGAGGTAAAAAAGTTCTCTCAAATATAGAAAATATTTTAAAAAATGATGGTGTTCTTTTAAGCTCTAAAATTGTTTATGAAACTACATGTAAAGAAAAAAACTTAGATATAGAATTTGAGGATAAATCTATATTTATTTTTACATCACCATCTACTGTTGAGTGTTTTTTTAAAAATTATGATTGGAATGAATCATTTAGAGCAGTTTGTATAGGAAAGATTACAGCAAGTGCACTTCCTTTACATGTAGAAAAAATAATCAGCCCAAGTCGCTCAATAAAATCCTCAATAAACCTTGCAAAAAGCCTTGCTTTAGAATAATTCAAGCAAAATTTATCTATAATTATATAAGGGCATTGTCCTTATACCTGGGTGAAGCGAAAACCGTATTTTTGAGGGTCCAACAGATAGTATTTCGTGGAACGGGTGCTGTTTTTGTGTGTCTGTGATTTCGTTTGAGACTTTTTTAAGTCGAGAAATTGCAGCCTAAGAAAATGGTTAGTTCTACATCGTTGGCTAATTAGGGCCACAGCATAAACGGGACGCCCGCTCGGGTTTTTTTTATTTACATGTAGAAGGTTGTTAATGGATATATTGATTGTAGGAAGTGGTGGAAGAGAGTATTCTATTGGTCTTGCTTTAAGCAAAGATGAAAATGTAAATAAAATATATTTTGCCCCTGGAAATGGAGCTACATGTAACTTAGGAACTAATGTATCAATAAGTGATTTTGATAAACTATCTGATTATGTTATAGAAAATAAAATAGATTTAACAATCGTAGGACCAGAAGCTCCTTTGGTTGAAGGTATTGTAGATGTCTTTAAGAAAAAAGGCCTTAAAATATTTGGTTCAAGTAAAGCTGCTTCAAGACTTGAAGGTTCTAAAATATTTATGAAAAACTTTCTTAAAAGAAATTCAATTCCTACAGCAAAATACATTGAAACAAGTGATTTAAAAGAAGCAGAAAAATTTATAGATAGCTTACCTTTACCAGTTGTAGTAAAAGCAGATGGCCTTTGTGCAGGAAAAGGTGTTATCATCGCTCAAAGTTATGAAGAAGCAAAACAAGCAGCCAGAGATATGTTAAGTGGAGTAAGTTTTGGAGATGCTGGTACTTCTATTGTAGTTGAAGAGTTTTTAGATGGGTATGAGCTTTCAATTTTTGCAATTTGTGATGGAAGTGATTATAAAGTTCTTCCAGCAGCACAAGATCATAAAAGATTACTTGATGGAGATAAAGGACCAAACACAGGTGGTATGGGTGCATATGCTCCAACTCCTCTGATAAATGATGAACTATATAAAAAGATAAACGAACGAGTTATTGAGCCAACTTTAAAAGGAATGAAAGAAGAGGGTTATCCTTTTGAAGGAGTTTTATTTGTTGGATTAATGATAGTAAATAACGAGCCAATTGTTTTAGAATACAATGTAAGATTTGGTGATCCTGAGTGTGAAATTTTAATGCCTTTAATTGAGAGTTCAGTAAGTGAGCTTTTTTATAAAGCTGCTATAAATGATTTGAAAAATTTAGATATTAAAATGAGTGATAAATACGCTGTTGGTGTAGTGATGGCAAGTGAAAATTACCCTTATGGTAGTTCAAAACCTGCTGAAATTATTGTAGATAAATCAGTTGATAATGAAGTTTTAGAAAACACTCATATCTCTTATGCTGGAGTTAGTTTAGAAGATGGAATATTGTATGCAACAGGAGGAAGAGTTCTTCTTTGTATTGGTTTAGGAGATAGCATAAAAGAGGCTAGAGATAGAGCATATGCAAGATGTGGGGATGTTCATTTTGCTGGTAAAAAATTTAGAACAGATATAGCATATCAGGCACTTAATAATGCGTGATGAAGAGATTATTGAAAAATTAGAGAGAGAAGATGTAACATTAGCATCTTTTGGTAAAAGGATGCTTGCTTATACAATTGATGAAATATTAGTATCTTTGTTGTTTGTTGTGATTTATGTTAGCTCAATTCCTAGTACAGATGATGTAGAACAAACTATTCGTATGATACAAAATTTAGTTGTATATATAATAATTTTAAAAATAATTTATCAGGCATTTTTTGTATGGATGTATGGTGCAACTTTAGGTAAGATTTTTATGAAAATTAAAGTTATTTCAATTTATGATTTAGAAAATCCTACAGTTTTATATTCTATTTTAAGAGCTACAGTAAGAATTATTAGTGAAAATGCATTTTATCTTGGGTTTATTTGGGCATATTTAAATCCAAAAAGACAAACATGGCATGATAAAGTAGCTGGAACATTGGTTGTAAATGTTTTTTAGAATATTAGTTTTAACCTTATCTTTTTTTAGTACAATTTTACTTGCAAACTCCTCGCAAAAAGTTGAAATATTAGCAAAACTACTAGATAAAAATGGCACAATAGTTCACGCAAAAGATGAGGTTGTACTATACAGTGATAGATATATAATAACAGCTGATGAGGCATTTTATGACTACAATAGTAGTGATTTGGAACTCATTGGCAATATAACCATAATGGATGGTACAAAATTTTCAACAAGAAGTGGATACGCAACGCTAAATTTAAAAAATGACAATGGCAACTTAATGCCTATGTTTGCTTATACTGGTGATGGAAGAATGTGGCTAAAATGTAATGAAGCTACATTTGATCCAGAATTTTATATTTCTAAAAAATCAATTGTATCAAGCTGTGATGTCCAAGACCCTGATTGGAAGATAGGCTTTAGTAGTGGTAAGTATGTTAAAGAAAGTAAGTTTTTACACACTTACAATGCTTTGTTTTATGTAAAAGATGTCCCTTTGTTTTATTTACCATATTTTTCATTTTCAACAGATAAGACAAGAAGAACTGGGCTTTTAAGGCCACAATTTTCATATGGTAAAGATGAAGGATTTTATTTTTTACAGCCTATTTATTTTGCGCCTCAAGACAATTGGGATTTTCAGCTAAACCCTCAAATAAGAACAAATAGAGGTTATGGATTGCATGGTACATTAAGATTTGTAGATTCAAAATATTCAAATGGTGAAATTTCTTTTGGTCAGTTTGATGAAAACAACGATTATTATATAAAAAATAGTTTAAAAAATGATAAACATTGGGGTTATTCAATTACATATGATAGAAGTCGTCTTTTTTCTGAATTGATTGGCAATAATACTGAAGATGGACTATGGTTGGATTTTAACTACTTAAATGATGTTGATTATCTAAATACAAAATCTAATAGTGAAGGAAGTTATGACCAGTTGATTCAATCTACGCTGAACTATTACATAAAAAGAGATTTAGATTATATTGGATTATACGCAAAATATTATAAAGATACGTCTAAAACAAATAACGATACAACAATACAAGAGCTTCCAACTCTTCAATATCATAGATTTACAAATAGTATTTTATTAGATAATGTTTTTTATTCAGTTGATTACAAAACAACAAATTTAACTAGTAAAAGTGGATTTAAATCAGTTTATCATCAGATAAATGCTCCAATAAGTATCTATTTTCCACTTTTAAATGACTTTTTACATTTTAAAGCAACGGAAAATTTTTATCTTGCTAATGTTAATTATACTGATGAAACTGTAAATAAAAAAGGTGATGGAAATATAATTCAAAATTACCATACAATATCATTATATACTGAGCTTGTAAAATCGTATGATGATTTTTATCATACATTTTATTTTGGCTCAACCTATACCCATCCAGGAAGTAGTAGTAAAAGTAATGGTTTTAAAATAATAGAAGAAGATGAAGATTTAGATGAATTACAGTCCTTATCAAATGATACAAGAGAAAATTTATCATTGGATTTGGTAGAGTTTTTTTATAATAAAAGTGGTAGAAAGGTAGTTTCCCACTCTCTAAGGCAATCAATTATTTTAGGTGAACTTGCTAGTGATGAGTATAAGTATGCGGATTTATCAAACGATATAAAAATATATTTTACAGATAAATTATCTCTAACAAATACATTGCAATATTCACATGAATATGCAAGAATTTCAAAGTTTCAAACATCATTAAATTGGCAGTTGGATAAATACAAAGTAAGTTTTATACACACATACCAAAAAACAAGATCTAGTAATGTTGATAGTGTAGATAATTACTTGACATTTGATGTATCTACCAACTATATTAGTAATTATAATTTCTTTGCTAGTACAAACTATGATATAGAAACTGATTATTTGAAATCATGGAGTCTTGGTTGGAAAATGAAGAAAAAATGTTGGGACTATAAAATCACTTATAAAGAAGAAAGAATGCCAAAACTAACAAGTGCTGGAAGTGACTCAACAAATAAAAAAGGAATTTATCTTACATTTAATTTATATCCAATTGGTGGTGTAAGCTATGATTTTATTCAAGAATCCAAAGGTTCACAATAGTGTCAAGTAATTCAAAATATATATTTGAAAGTAGAGCAGATGCTACAGTAAAACTTTTGGATGTTTTACCTAAATCTTTGGTTAAGAATGATAGTTGGATATTAGTTTGCCCTTCACTTCAAGCTGTACCTATTGTGAATATGGTTGCTAATAAATTGAATTTAAATTATGATCTTTTATTTTGCGAGCCAATTTATGCACCAAATAATAAAGAGTGTATAATCGGGATGGTTAGTGAAACAGAAGAAATTGTTTTAAATAATGCCTTAGTAAATAGTTTTGAGATAAATTTAGATTTTATATATGCTGAGGCTCATAGACAGTATGAAGAAAAAATTTTACCAAAAGTGTATAAATATAGAAAAGGAGACTTGATAGGTTCATTAAAAAATAAAAGTGTGCTATTGATAGATGAAGGATGTGAAACTGGTATGACTACAATGACTGCAATTAAGACTATAATTAATGCAAAAGCTAAGTCAGTGTCTTATGCTACACCAATACTGTCATATGATGTTGCAGATTCATTGGAAATTGTAACTGATGAAATATTTTCTGTCCGAATAATAGAAAATTTTGTTGATGTGGAGTTTTATTATAAAATGTTAAATGAGTTAGACACAGAAAGTGTGTTAGAAATAATTAGTAATAGTAAAAACTATTTGCCTTTGCTAAAAAGAGGAGAAATTGATGGAAAAAATAATTAATGTAAATAACCAAGAGGAGATTTACGATATAGGCAAAGTTGCTAGACAAGCAGCAGGCTCTGTTATGTTAAAAATAAAAGATACAGTTATATTAGCTGCTATTTCAAGAGATGATACTCCAGTAGATGGAAACTTTGTTCCTTTAACTGTTCAATATATAGAAAAAAGCTATGCAGCAGGTAGAATTCCTGGAGGATATATAAAAAGAGAAACAAAACCTGGTGATTTTGAAACTTTAACTTCTAGAATTATAGATAGAAGTCTTAGACCACTTTTCCCAAATGGATATGCTTATCCAACACAACTTACACTTTTTGTTCTAAGTTGTGATCCTGAAGTTGACTTGCAAGTAGCTGCTCTTAATGCAGCAAGTGCTGCTTTGTATCTTAGTGATATACCAGTTAATAAAAATGTAGCTGGAGTTAGAGTTGGGTTTATTGATGGAGAGTATGTGATTAATCCAACAAATAGTGAATTAAAAAACAGTTCACTTGATTTGTATGTCGCAGGAACTAAAGAAGAGCTTTTGATGATAGAGATGCGTTCAATCTCTACTGAAACTACTATTCCACTTCCAGTAGCTGCAATTGATCCGATGTTAGATCCAGCTATGGGAGAGAGTGTTGTAAATGAACAAAATACAAATGAATTTGATGAAGATGCAATACTAGAGGCTATTGATAAGGCTCAAACTGCTATAACTAGTGCAACAACTGCTTATGAAGAAGCATTTTTAGCACTTAAAAAAGAAGATGCAATTTTAGAGTACAAAGAAGATTTACAAAATGATTCAATATTTGCTTATGTAGATGAATTTTATAAAGATGCAGTAAAAAATGCAGTTTCACAGATGGCAAAAAGCGAAAGAGCAACTGAGCTTAATACAATTATAAAAACAATTATGAGTGATGAAATTGCTATAAAAGAAGAATGGAGTGAAGATTTAGTAAGTGCTGTTGTTAATGAATACAAGAAAAAAATTGTTAGAGAAATGATAATTAATGAAAATATCAGAGCTGATGGTAGAGGATTAAAAGAGGTAAGACCAATTAGTATTGAAACAAATATCTTACCAGTAGCTCATGGTAGTTGTTTGTTTACAAGAGGCCAAACTCAAGCCTTAGCAGTAGTTACACTAGGAAATGATAAAGATGGGCAAATGTATGATTTACTTACAGAAAAAAGTGGAGTAACTGAAACTTTTATGGTAAATTATAACTTCCCAGGATTTTCCGTAGGGGAAGCAAGCCCTCTTAGACCTCCAGGACGTAGAGAATTAGGTCATGGAAACTTGGCTAAAAGAGCATTAGAGCCATTACTAGAAAAAGATAGATTGCAAACTATCAGACTAGTTTCTGAGATACTAGAATCAAACGGTTCATCTTCTCAAGCTACAATATGTGCTGGTTCACTTGCACTTCGTGCAGCTGGAGTTAAAACAAAAAAATTAGTAGCTGGAATTGCCATGGGATTGGTTTTTGAAGGTGATAAACATGCAGTTTTAACTGATATCATGGGACTTGAAGATCATGATGGGGATATGGATTTTAAGGTTGCAGGAACAAGAGATGGTATAACTGCTCTTCAAATGGATATAAAATTAGGTGGAGTTTCTAGAGATGTTTTAAAAGAAGCTCTTTATCAAGCAAAAGAGGGAAGAGAGCATATCTTAAATATAATGGAAGAAGCTAATAAAAATATAGTAGTTAATAATGCTGTTTTACCAAAATTAGAGCTTTTTAATGTTGATCCTTCTAAAATAGTTGATATTATTGGACAAGCTGGAAAAACAATTAGAGAGATAATTGAAAAGTTTGAAGTTTCAATTGATTTAGAAAGAGAAAAGGGTGAAGTTAAAATTGCTGGTGATGATAAGACAAAGGTAGAAGCAGCAAAAAATCATATTATGGAAATTGTTAGTAAACCATCATTTGGAGGAAGAGGCCGAGATAATAGAAATGCTGGAAGACAAAGAAGAGAAGAAAAGCCAGTACCTACATTTGCTGAAGGTGAAATCATTGATGGTGAAGTAGTTAGAATTGTTGATTTTGGAGCTTTCGTATCACTTCCTGGAGGTATAGATGGCCTTTTACATGTAAGTAAAATTGCTGATCATAGAGTTGAAAAGGTAAGCGATTATTTAGAAATTGGTCAAAAAGTAAAAGTAAAAGTTTTAAAACAAAATGGTAGAAAAATCGAGCTAGAATTAGTTAGGGATTAAACAGTTTTTAACAAAAAATTGGCTAAAATCCCACTCGAACAAAGTGATAAGTAGGGATACGCAAGCCGAACGGACTTTGTAATAAATAAGGAGAACTTTATGAAAAAAGTTATTTTTTTAGTTTTAGCGATAGCATCAGCAGCATTTGCTGGTGAAGGTGAGATGCTTAAATCTTACTCAGTATTAGCAGCATCTGTTGGTCTTGGACTTGCTGCACTAGGTGGAGCAGTTGGTATGGGTAATACTGCAGCTGCTACAATTGCAGGAACTGCAAGAAATCCAGGTCTTGGCGGAAAGCTAATGACTACAATGTTTATTGCGCTTGCTATGATTGAAGCACAAGTTATTTATGCACTTGTTGTTTCTTTGATTGCACTTTACGCAAATCCATTTATGTAAAAAACAAGAGAGCTAAATTGGCTCTCTTTAATCTTTAAAATGCGACGGTGGTGGAATTGGTAGACACGCTATCTTGAGGGGGTAGTGCCTTCCGGGTGTGCGGGTTCAAATCCCGCTCGTCGCACCATGATATTGTTACAAAACATCCTCTTCAAGCAAAATTTACTCTCAAAAAAATAACTTAAAAGCAAAAATTAATTTAATTTTTAGTATCATCACATAATTGTCTAACTAAGACAAAAATTATCTTAAAAGGGTTTTGCATGAAAATTCAGTCTTTTGGTAAAGTTGCATTGGCTTTAGCTGTTGCATCTTTTATTGGTTCAAGCGCATTTGCTAAGGATAAGGTATATAAGTGGAAATTAGCCATGACATGGCCAAAACAACTTACTCCATTATCTTCTCCTCCATTGAAGTTAGCTAAGCTAGTTAAAGAAATGTCAAATGGTAGATTGCTTATCGAGGTACATGGTAAAAATAAGCATAAAGCACCACTTGGTATATTAGACATGGTTAAACTTGGACAGTATCAAATGGGACATTCAGGAAGTTATTATTGGAAGGGAAAAGATATAGACACACTTTTCTTTACTTCAATGCCTTTTGGGATGACTAAAGCTGAACAAACAACATGGTTTTATTATGGTGGTGGATTAGACCTCATGCAAAAAGTATATGCTAAACATAAAGTTTACTCATTTCCTGGTGGTAACACTGGAGTTCAAATGGGTGGATGGTTTAAAAAAGAGATTAAAACTGTAGATGATTTAAAAGGTCTTAAAATGAGAATCCCTGGTTTTGCTGGTGAGATAATGGCAAAACTTGGAGTTAATGTTACAAATATACCTGGTGGAGAGCTTTATACTGCACTAGAGCGTGGTACGATTGATGCACTTGAGTGGGTTGGACCTGGAATGGACATTAAAATGGGATTTCATAAAGTTGCACCATATTACTACACTGGATGGCATGAGCCAGCGAGTGAAATGCAGTATTTAGTTAACATAAAAGCATTCAAAAAATTACCAAAAGATTTACAAAGTATTTTAATAGCTGCTATGAAAGTGACAGCTTATGACATGTATAATGAAAATTATGATGCGAGTGCTAATGCTTGGGTTAAAATGAAAAAAGAATATCCAAACATTAAAGTAAAAGAATTTCCACTCCCTGTTCTTAAAGCTATGAAAAAAGTTAATGATGAGTTAATAGCAAAGCTTGAAGAAAAAGGTGGCTTAACAAAAGAGATAATTGAATCTCAAAGAAATTATCTTAAAAAATCTCGCGAATGGACAAATATATCTAATTATTTATACTTAAAAAGTATGAATGCATTAGAGGAAAAATAATATATTTATAATTTTTTTAAAAAAATTAAAAAGGTGGCCTTTTATGGCCACCTTCTCTCATAATATTTAGTAATCTACAACTTTTTATGGTAGAATAGCAACTTTATTTTAAAATTAAGGAATATGGATGAAGGTTGCTAGATTTAGCAAGATAGGTTTTATTTTAGCAGCAGCAGGTAGTGCTGTTGGGCTTGGAAATATTTGGAAATTTCCATATATGACTGGCCAAAATGGTGGTGGAGCATTTGTTCTTATATATTTACTTACTATAACATTAATAGGTTTGTCTTTATTTATAGCAGAAGTTATTTTAGGTAAAGAATCAAGAAATGATGTTGTAAGTTCTTTTGAGACATTAGCTCCAAAAAATAAGGGCTTGTGGAAATATGCTGGGTTTATGATTTTTACTGGTATTTTGATACTTTCTTTTTATACTATTGTAATTGGATGGATTTTAAAGTATATTGTAACTTCTATTACAAATATTCCAACTAGTGTTAAGGCTGCTGGAGATATGTTTGGTGGAATGGTTACAAATGATTTTATAGGTCAATTTTTGTTTTTTAATATAGCATTTTTCATTACTATTTGGATTGTAACAAAGGGCGTTAAAGCTGGTATTGAAAAAGTAAATTTAATTTTGATGCCACTTTTGATTATCATACTTTTAGCTTTGTTTTTATACTTTATGAGTCTTGATGGCTTTAGTGATGCTATAAATTTTCTTTTTATGCCTGATTGGACAAAAGTTGATAGTACTACGATTTTAAAAGCAGTAGGACATGCATTTTTTACTCTGTCATTAGGTATGGGAACCATTATGACTTATGCGGCTTCTTTGCCAAAAGATCAAAATGTAGTAAAAGCTTCAGCAAGCGTAGCGATAATTGATACAGCTATTGCTTTAATTGCTGGAGTTGTTATTTTTTCATTTTTATTTAACGCTGGAGCTGAGCCAAGTGCTGGTCCAGGACTTGTATTTATCTCACTTCCTCCAATATTTTCAACATTTGGGGTTATTGGTACAATATTTAGTATAGCTTTTTTTGTTGCTCTTGCATTTGCCGGAATAACTTCAGCAGTTTCAATAATAGAGCCAACAGTACTATATATGACAAGTAGATTTAATTACACTAGAAAAAAAGCTTTAACTATATTAAGTATTATTACTTATATACTAGGTACAATGGCAATTCTTTCAAATATAACAGATTATAAATCATTTGTAACATTTGGTGGAAAAGGTACATTTGATATATTAGATTTTGCTAGTTCTGCTGTACTTTTACCACTTGGTGGGATAATAATAGCTATTTTTGTAGGTTACGTTTTACAAAAGCAAAGAGTTTATGCTATGCTTAAGGATTATATGAGTGATAGTGTATTTAATATGTGGTATTTTTCTATTAAATATCTTACTCCAATAGCAGTTTTAAGTGTTATGATAAATAAAATCTTCTTTTAAAAAGGATATAAACCATGAGAGATTTAGAATTAAAAAATGTTATAAAATACAAAGATAGAGAGTTTTTAGTTTCTACTATCAGTATGCATGTTCGTCACTCATGGTTTGAAGATGATGTTCAAAAAGTTGTTTATGAAACTATGGTTTTTGAAGTTATTAATGATGAAGTTATGTATCATAATGTAATTTTTAATGAAAGATACAATATGAAAGATGAGGCTATTGCAGAACATAGTGCAATCATCAGACATCCTGAAGAGTTTTTAAAACTTTAAACTTTTGGTAATTCTATTGTAAAAAGTGCCCCTTGTTGGGCATTTTTTGCATATAGTTTACCATTGAAGTTTTCCATTATTATCATTCTTGACATATAAAGCCCTATACCAGTTCCATTTTCTTTTTTTGTTGTAAAATATGCATCAAATATTTTTTCTAAGTTATTAATACTGATTCCACCAGCATTATCTTCTATGGTGATTTTATTTACATTATCTTCACTAAAAAGGTTTATTTTTATAAAAGGCTTTTCTATACGTTTTTCTTCTAAAGCTTCTCTTGCATTGTTCATTATGTTTAAGATAACTTGCGCAAACTGATTTGGGTATCCTTTGATTTTAAAATCATTTTTGATATTTATTGATATATCAATTCCTTGGTGTTTTATTAATCCTCCTATTATTTTATGGGCACTTGATATTGCTATTTTTGCATGAAAAATAGATATGTTATTATCTGGTTTATAAAAATTTTTAAAATCATCTATGGTTTGGCTCATAAAATCCATTTGTTCAAGAGCATTATTTATATATCTTTCAAGATGTTCATCATCTAATTTTCCATGTTCTTTAAAAGTTTTTATATTTTGTAAAATTAAACTCACTCTTGTAATTGGATGTCGCCATTGATGAGCAATATTTCCAATCATTTCACCAAGGGCTGCAAGTTTTGATTGATTTTCTAAAATTTTATCCTTTTTTAGGTTTTTTAAAACTTCTTCCTCAACTCTACTTTCTAAATTATTTGCTAACTTTGTTATATCATTTGATTTTTGATAAAGTGATTGATATATCTTTTTTGCTGGAGATGAAGCTAGATATGCAAATGGAATAGCTATTAATATAGCAAAAAGTACAGTTATTATGACTCTTTTTTTTATTGTATTTTGTATTTCATTTACTTTTTTTGCATTTTCAAAGTATATTAGTCTATAACTATTTGATTTTCCATATGTTAAAGGTTGTATAAAATATTTTCTTTTTTTATCAAAATAAACATTTGTGTTTTGTAAAACTTTTAAATCAATTCCTAATTCTCTTGTTGCATTGATATTTTTATTAAAATATTTTGACCAATTTTTCTTTTGATCTTTGTGTATAATAAAATTTCCAAAAAAATCTGTTAGATATACATCAAAAAATGAAGATTCACTAAACTCTTTTAAGTAAGGTTTCATAAAAATATTGATTATAACAAAGCCTTTAAATTCATTGTTTAAATATATTTGTTTCGCTATTCTAATAACAGGTTTTATTGGAATTTCTATTTTTTTATGTTCAACATTTAGATCAATCTTTGAATACCATATTTCATCTTTTTTTATTTTGCAACACTCTTTGTAGTAATACCTTTCTTTTTTATTTTGAAGTAATTTCTTTGGAATAATTCTAGGTTGACCATCTATTTTGTATCTATCAAACCTTATAATTTCTTGCCCTTGTTTATTTATGTATCTTAATTGCATATAATTCGAATTACTTTGCATAATCGCTTTAAACAGCGATGTCACATATGTATCATCTTTTAATCCATTTCTTATAAAGTCAATTAAAATTTTATTATTAGATAGTGCATTTACCACATTATTGTTTTTTTTAAAAAAATCGTTAAATATTCTTTCTTTATAACTTGCCTCTTTTTTTACTTCATTATATAAATGCTTTAACGATTCATTTGCAGAATACTTTACATGTAGAAGATAAATTGCAATTAAAATAAAAGTTGCAAAAAGAAGATAAGAAAATAATAGGGTGTATTTGAATTTTTTATTTTGCTTTTTTAATTCACCAAGATCAATCATGATACTCTTCTATCTTGTATCCAGTTCCTCTTACATTGTGGATAAAATCATATGATATTTTAGAACGTATTTTTTTGATTTGGGTTCTAAGTGTATTGCTATTTACTATTTTATTGTCCCATACATAATCCATGATAGAATTATTATCTGCAACATGATTTAAGTTTTTTACTAAAAAATAAATTAACTTTTTCTCATTTTCACTTAAATCTACTAATACTTCATTGTCTTTTAGTTCCATTAATTTTGTGTTGTAAAATTGATTAGGGCCTAACCTTATTGTCTCTTTAGATGAATCTAGTACAAGTTTGTTTATTTTTATTTCTAACTCTTCAAAGTAAAAAGGTTTTCTAATGAAATCGCTACATCCAACTTTATAGCCAAGTTTTACAGTATCTAAATCACTCATAGATGTTATAAAAATTGCGGGTGTATTTACTCCAAGATCTCTTATCTCTTTTAATGTTTCAATTCCATTTTTTATAGGGGTATTAATATCTAATAAAAATATATCGCAACTGTAAATATTTGCATTTTCAAGTAATTCTTCACCATTTAAAAAGCACTCCACATGGTGGTTTTTTATCTCAAAGTATAATTTTATTTCATTAGCAATAAAATCATCATCTTCCAAGAGAATTATTTTCACCTATAAAATACCTTCTTCCTTTAAATATTCTCCTAAATCTTTGTTTTTATAAATATTTTCGTTGACATATTTTATAAAAACACTCATTTGATTAGGATCAGCATATCCAGGTAGTTGAATTATTCTTTTCCAATCTTTATCAAATATCACAATAGTAGGAGTTACACGTGAGCCAAATTGCATCTTTAACGATAATGAAGTTGTTTTAACTGGAGGATTTTTATCTCCCATCTCAACATTTACTTGTTCATCAACAGGTACGTAATATACATTCATTTTGTCTTTTATCAAGTTTTTTAGTCTATCGTTGTTTATGTCTTTTTTTAAAGCATCGCAATATGGACAATTTTTACTTCCTAAAATTAAAAGTACATTTTTACCATTAGATGTTAATTTATTATCATAAGAGATTATATCAGCAGTTAATGTAGTAGATACAAACAAATATGCTATTAAAAACCAAAATATTTTTTTCATTATTTTTCCTTACATGTATAAAGGGTTAAGAGATTAACCCTTTATTATACCTTTTTCTATGTAATATTTTTTTAATTCTTTGTAGACATCACCATTTTTTCTATCTAATCCTTGCCATTTTTTAGATTCGATAAAATCAAGAGTAACTTTAAATTGTTTTGGCCCCATGTATCCAGGAACTATAAAAATACTTTTTGTTTGTTTATCTGTAAATACTAAAGTAGGAGTAGCTTGTACACCATATATATCGATAAGTGTCTTAGTATCAACTGTTGTAAATTCGCCCTGATGCTCAAGTTGATGCATTGAATTAGAATCTACTGATAAATCAAATACTGCAAAATCATTTTGTAAGCGATTTTTTAAATCATTGTTTTTAGCTAAATCAGATTTAAGTTTATCACAATATTTACAATTAATACTTTCAAATATTATCAAGCCATATTGTCCACCAGAACTAATTTTTGCATTATCCCTAGAAATTTCTGATAGGGGGTTGTTTATAGTACTCTTTTTTGTTTGCTCAATCTTTTTAGCAGCATGTGTTTCTATTTTACCTTGCTCATGAGTATTTTCTTTTTGTAAAACTTTAGGTTTTGTATCGCTGACAACGGTTTTTTCTTCGCATCCCGAAAAGATAAAAAGGGCTACTAATAGTAGCCCAAAAACTTTTGAAAAAGTTTTTATCATTTTACAGCCTTTGCGGCATCCATAAAGATTGTACCAACTTTATTGATATGATCTTTGTTTGTTAAGATTCCAGGATTTGTATTGAGTTTGTTCCAAAGCTCTTTATTTGTCATTGCTTGATGACATCCCATACAAACTCCAGTTCTCTCCATTTTGTCTCTCATCTCTTTTGGAAGAGGAGCTGATGCTGGCCAGTGAGTTCCAACTGATTGAAGTTGTTTGCCCGTTTTTCTATCTACAACAACAGACCAGTCATAATTCATACCAGGAATTGCTTTCATTTGAACAGTAGTATGTTTAGAAGCCAATTCTTTTTTATTTGGATCTTTAGGGTTTAAGTTTTCTAAATCAAGATAGAAATCTTCGCCTTGACCTTTCATAAACTGTCCATCTTGGATTCCATATCCTAGTGCTTTAGGATTAGAGTGACAACTTTCACAAGTTCTAGCTTTTCTTCCGGTAGTATGAGGTTGAACTGGACTCATATCTGTTCCAGCTACTAATGAGCCATTAGGTCCATCAGGAACTCTAGCTTGCTTGTTAAGGATTATGGTTTTACCATTTGGTCCAATTACAGTAAATGTTACCTGACATCCAGGTATGATTGGAGTAACAAGTCCTTCACCATTGATACCAAGTATTGGATCTTCCCACCTTAAGTAACTTCTAGTCTCACTAGCTTTTCCCATTTGCTTAGCGCCTTTTGTTCCAAGAATTGATTCTAATGTCTCACCACTTTTTGTATGAGTAGAACCGCTTGCTATCCAGTCAATTTTTGATTTACCTTTGGTATAATCTACTTTGATGTGACATCCATAACATTGTGGTGCCCAGTCACTATGACATGCATAACACTCTAGGTTGTCCATATGAGCTTGAACTGCATCCATTGCAATTTTTGCATCTTTTGATTTAAAAGAGTTATTGATATGTTTTTCTTTAAGAAGTGGTGCGCTTAAGTCTTTCCCGCTAGCTAAATGAACAACAATTTCATTTGAGCCTTTTTTCTTAACAACATTTCCTAAAGGATTTCCTCTAGTTGATAGTAAGTAGCCACCTTCTTTATCATAAACAGTACCATAAGTCATCCAATCAGGGAGACTAGTTGCAAGTCCACGAGGACCTTTTGGAGTTTCTATACCAAATTTCTCACCATAACCAATTGGAAGTTCCCATGGATACTCTTTGTTCGTACCATGACAATCACTACACTCAATCTCTACTTGAGCTAGCGTAGTTCCAGCTAAACTACCATCACCATGCATTGCTATAGATGTATGACAATCTTGACAAGTCATACCAGCTTCAAAGTGAAGATCTGATTTTATGTGCTTGTATCTCTTGCCATGAGTTTTAGATTGGCTTTTGCCACCAATATTGAGTGGTGAACCATAAGGTTGTTCCATCATACCAACATAGCTAACGCCAATTCTTTTACCACGGTTGTGACAGCTATTACATGTTTCAGGGTGAATTCCGCTAAACTCTACTCCAGTTGATGGAACTTTTACTTTAGCTTCACGTGTAGCTTGTATAGTATGAACTAAAAGATGGCCATGTTCAGTTTTATCTATGCTCTTATCATTTCCTTCATAGATTCCCTCATTTCCATAAGGGATATGACATGAACTACATCCCATACCTCTCCAATCACCTCTACCTTTTCTACCTCTAACTCCAACGTGACATCTTTGACAATCACTTCTTTGATAAGTAATAGAAGCTTGATAGCCCACTTCAGCTTCACTCTTACCAATTAAATCAGCAGGACTTTGAGGAGGTAGTGGAAGTTGCTTAAGCTCAGTTGGAAATTGATCAGGATATTTATCCATCATATTTAACATATACTTTTTATAAGTATCTGTTCCCCAAGCCGGCTCTTTTCCATCTTCATCTTTTACATCATAGTTTGCGAACTTAACTTTTTTAGTTGGCTCACTTCCCCATGAATGAAGATTACCTTGTATTTTTCCAGCCTCAGTTTGCATCAATGCTTTTTTCATGTTTGATACAGTTGTAGCATGACACATACCACAAGTTTTATCAGCTATCCAAATACTTCCTGGATCTCTTACAAATGCTTCTAAACCACCTGGATGATTAGGAGCACCTTTGTGTGCTTCTTTTTTTGTTGAAGCATTTACATTACCTCCATGACAAACAGTACAGCCATTGGGATCGCCCAATCCTTCGCCCAAAGCTTTTATCTGTTTCATCATATCAGAGTCTTGATGTCTAATATCTTCTAGCCCGTTGTGACAAGACATACACCCTTTATCTGCCGCGTACAAGCCAGTTGCAAAAACTAAAGCTATTAGCATCTTAATTATGCTTTGCATAATTCCTCCTTTTGTAGATTAGCCATCAAAGATTAATGACTATTCCAATTCTAACAAACTAAAGTGCCAATAAAGTGCCAATTGATTTAAATCAATAGATTAACAAAAATTTTTATTTAAAATTAAGAAAAAACTTCACAAAGGACAAATCATGAGAATTTTTTTAATAGCTTTATTATTTATTTCCTCTGCTTTTTCAGATATGATTGAATTATCAACTGATTGGTATAGAAACTTAGATGAAGCAAAAGCACAAGCACGAGAACTAAAAAAACCAATTCTTCTTTTTATTCACTCTAGAAATTGTTTTTATTGCCCGAAGATGATAGAAAAAGTTTTTCCAGATCCAAAGCTCTCAAAGCAGTTAAAAGAAGATTTTATATTAGTATCTCTTGATGGCTCAACTGATGCAGATAGCATTGAAGAAGATGTAAATGATCAAGCACCAACTCGCTTTATTACTAGTGTTACTCCTGCAATATTTTTTATGGGACCAAATGAGGAAAAATTAACAAGATCAAATAAAAAACATATGGTAATTTTTGGATATTGGAATGTAACTGACATGAGTGAATGGGCAAATGATGCTTTAAAAAGATTTAAAAAAATGTATGGAGAAAAATATGTCAAGTAAGTTGATAGTTATATTTACATGTAGTCTATTTTTTAGCTCTAATATATTTGCAGTACAAAATATTGCTGGACAAAAATATTATTTAAAACAGTGTTCTAGTTGTCATGGAAAAGGAAATAGAGGAGGTGGCCTAGCAGCTAGTTATGAGTGGAAAGAGTATTTTGATGGTAATGCGAAAAAACTTGTAGATTTTCATTTTGATGAACCAAAAGTCCTTGAGTACTTAAAATCCAAAAAGTTTCAAAAACAGAGTAAAAAAATTCTTGATTTTTTGCTTGAATTTTCTAATGATTCACAAAATATTCCAAGTTGCAATAACTAACTACATGTAGAGAAAAAATCTCTACATGTAAAGAAAATTATTTCATTAATGGGTCCATTATACCCAAAGAATACATTCCAATAAGTCCTAATATACCAGCAAATAAGCAGTAATAAATAGTTGGAATTACTGTTCTTCTTAAAGTTTCACCCTCTTGTCCTAGTAACCCTACTGTAGCTGAAGCTGCAACTACATTATGAATAGCTATCATATTTCCAGCAGCTGCTCCAACTGCTTGAAGAGCAACCATAAAGGCAGTTGAAAGTCCTAGTGTATCAGCAACTCCAAATTGAAATTGACTTAACATCATATTTGATACTGTATTACTTCCTGCGATAAATGCTCCAAGAGCACCAACCATTGGAGCAAATAGTGGATATATATCACCAACGCTTGAAGCAACCCAGTTTGCCATAACAATTGGCATTGATTCTAAGTGTGAAGCATTGACCCCTGAGTTAATTAAAATTCTAACTAGTGGAATTGTAAAAGTAAGAACAAATCCAGCTCCAAGCATAACTTTTGAACTCTCTGATATTGCAGCACCCAATTCTTTTGCTGACATTTTGTGTAAGAAAAAAGTGATTAATACAACAAATGCTAAAATTCCACCAGGTAGATAAAGAGGAACAATAGTATATCCTAGTCCTTCGCCAAGTATATTTTTCATACCAAAAGCTATAGATTTAGTAAATGCCTTAACTTCAGGACTAACTCTTGTTATAACTAAAAATAAAGCTACTAAAATATATGGTATCCAAGCTTTTTTCAAAGACATATCAATTTTTTCATTCATAGAGTCCATGCTCATTTCAAATTTACTTACCCAATGAACTGGCCATTGCTCACGAGGTGCAAAATCCCAAGTATCTTTTGGAATTAAGAAACCTTTTTTAGCTGCAAGAGTAACAATAGGAAGACCTATAAGAGCACCTATGATAGAAGGAAACTCTGCACCTAAGAAAACACCTGTTAAAGCGTAAGGAATAGTAAAAGCAAGTCCACCAAAAATTGCAAAAGGAACAATTGATAAACCCTCCGTAAAAGATTTATTTTTCCCAAAAAACTTAGTCATCATCATTACCATAAATAATGGTATAAGAGTTCCAACAGTTGCATGAACTATTGCAACTTCACTTGTAATGACTTGAAGGTAAGAGTCCCAATTAGAACCAAGCTCAACCAATCTTGCTCCAATTCCATCACTATCTAAACCTTTATTTACGCCAATCAAAATAGGAGTTCCTACTGCACCAAAACTAACAGGAGTACTTTGAATCATCATTCCTATCATAACAGCTGCCATTGCTGGAAAACCGATTGCTACCATTAGTGGTGCTGCAATTGCCGCTGGTGTTCCAAATCCTGATGCTCCTTCAATAAATGCTCCAAATAACCAAGCAATTATTATGACTTGAACTCTTCTATCCGGGCTGATATTGTTAAATCCCTTTCTAATAACAGCAATGGCACCTGAATGTTTTAGTGTATTTAAAAGTAAAATTGCACCAAAGATAATCCATAAAACAGCAAGTGTTATTAAAACACCCTGTATTGTTGAAGCTAAAACTCTGTTAAATGAAACATCCCAAACAAACAATGCTACTAATGATGTAATAATATACACTATTGGCATTGCAACTCTAGCTGGTAGTCTAAAGCCAACCAATAAAACCCCAGCACTAATCAATGGAAGTGCTGCAAAAAATGCGAGTAACCCTAAGCTCATATTTTCTCCTTATTGAATTTTCGCAAAATATTATGGGATACAAATGACATCGATATGATTTTTTAACAAAATAAAAAAATAGTTTTTTTGTCATATCTTTATTTTTTCAAAAAGTGTATAATTAGTTGTGTTTTTTATAAACTTGTAAGGATTAAGCGTTGTTTTTTAAATTTTTATTTCTTTTTATTTTTGCAATTATTCCACTATATGCTAATCAAAATATAAAAAATGTATTATTGATCCATTCATATCATAGAGGTTACAAATGGAGTGATGATATATCAAAAGTATTTGAAAATAGATATTATAAAAATGATAAAATTACATTGACAACAGTATATATGGATACAAAAAAAGTTGCAACTCCACTTTACTTTGATAAATTGTATGAATTGTATAAAGAGCAATTTAGAGGAAGAAAGTTTGATGTAGTTGTTGCTTCTGACAACAATGCTTTAGAGTTTGTTACTAGATATCATTATAGTTTATTTAGAAATTTACCAGTTGTCTTTTTAGGGATAAATAATTTTGATAAAGCAATGCTTTATGAAAATAATATGAATAAATTTACAACAGGTGTTGTAGAAGAAGTAGATATCAAAAAAAATATAGATTTAATTTTAAAGATTCATCCAAATTTAAAAAAATTACTCATTATAAATGATCAGTCAAGAACAGGTTACGCTGTTAAAAGAGATATTTTTAGTGTACTTCCTAAATATAAAGATAAATTACAATTTGAGTATATTGATAATCTTGACATTGCTGATTTAAAAATGAAGGTAAGAACGCTTCCAAGAGATAGTGCAATACTATGGGTTTTACTCTTTAAAGATAAGGCAGGAGAGTTTTTTACACATAAAGAAAGTTTAAATCAAGTAAGAGAAGTTGCTAGAAATCCTATATATGGACTTTGGGATTTTTATCTTGGATATGGAATCGTTGGGGGAGTTTTAACAAGTGCAACTTCACAAGCAAAAGCAGCCATTAAAAAAGTAGATAAAATTTTAAAAGGTGCACATGCCCAAAATATTCCAATTTTGATGAAAAGTCCAAATAAATATATGTTTGATTACAATGAGCTTAAGATTTATAAAATAAAAGTACCAGATGATATAGATGATTATGTGGTAATAAATAAGCCATTTTCTTTTTACGAGGAGTATAAATATTTAGTTTGGATTACTGTTTCTATTGTTTCTTTTATAACTTTAATGCTAATCTTACTCATAATTAATGTGCAAAAAAGAAAAAGAAGTGAACTAAAGATTTCGAATCAGTTAAAATTTATTGAAATTCTTATGGATGTTATTCCAAACCCTATTAGCTATAAAAATGTCAATGGAAAATATGTAGGATGTAATAAAGCTTTTGAAAAATTTTTAAATAGGAAAAAAGAAGATATTATAGGAAAAGGAATTTTTGATTTTTTCCCAACACAAATAGCTAGAAAGCTTGTTCAAAAAGAAAAAGAATTAATTAAAAATTTAGGTAGTGAAAATTTTGAAAAAACACTTCATTTTCCTGATGGAAGATCTTTTATACTCTCATACAATAAAACAGTTTACACAAATGTAGATGGCAGTGTTGGTGGTGTGGTTAGTGTTATGGATGATATTACGGAAAGAGTTCAGCAAAGACAATTTGTAATTCAACAATCAAAACTTGCTGAAATGGGAGAAATGATAGCAGCAGTTGCTCACCAATGGAATGAACCACTAGTTGAATTATCAGCAATTTTACAAGACATGGAGTTTTCATACAAAGAAGGTGAAATGGATGAAGAAAAAATGAAAGGTTTTGTAAATGAGTCTATGATGCAAATTCAGTATATGTCAAAAACGCTTAAAGATTTTAGAAATTTTTTAAAGCCATCAACAAAAAAATCTCTTTTTTGTACTAAAAAGGCATTAGAAGAGGTGATAGAGATAGTTGGAAGACAAGTATTTTATGCTCATATTAATCTAAATGTTACATGTAAAGATGAAGAAGTTTTAGTGTATGGTTATGAAAATGAGTTTAAGCAGGTACTTTTAAATATCATAAATAATGCTAAAAATAAAATTTTAGAGCAAAAAAGAGGAAAAAACATCAATATAAAATTATCAGCCAATAAAGGTTACTCAAAAATTAGAATAATGGATGATGCAGGTGAAATTCCTGAAGAAATTATTAACTTTATATTTGATCCGTATTTTACTACAAATAAAGATGGAACAGGACTTGGTTTGTATATGGCAAAGGTAATAATAGAAGACAAGATGGGTGGGATAATAAGAGCATACAATTATGTAAATAAGGCTGTATTTGATATTATATTAGTAAATAAAGAGGGAGGGAAAATTGAAGATTTTACTTTTAGAAGATAATAAACGTTTAAATGAAACAATAGTTAAAAGATTAAAAGCAAAAGGATTCAAAGTTGATAGTTTTATAGATGGTAAAGAAGCATATGATGCAATTGACAATGGTTATATATGTTTTATATTGGATATCAATGTACCATCTATTGATGGGTTAGAAATATTAAAACGTATAAGAGAATTTAATGAAGATACACCAGTTATCATAATAAGTTCTACGATAGAGTTAGATTGTATAAGAAACTCATATAGTTATGGATGTAATGATTATTTAAAAAAACCTTTTTTTATTGATGAATTGGAAATAAAAATTGATAAATTGTGCAATTTTGACAAAGATTTGATAAAAGTTTATGAGGGATGTAATTTTAATTTAAAAGACAGTACTTTAGAAATTAATGGGGAGATTGAACATCTCTCAAAAAAAGAGAGGCTTCTTTTGAATTTACTTTTAGCAAATAGGGGGAAAGTAGTTTCTTTTAGTACTATTCAAGCAATCGTTTGGGAAGGAAATTTTGCAAGTATTGAATCTATTAGGTCATTAGTTAGAAGAGTTAGAAAAAAGATTCCAAAAGATTGTATTGAAACATCAGTTGATGTTGGGTATCTTTTAAAGAAAGACTTTGAATGTAACGATTAGTAACTAAAATTATGATTTTGATTAATTAAGGTTTCATTGGCTAAAATGTCATATGCATGTCATACGGCAGAGTTAGAATAGTCTTACGTGCATGGTAGGGTATGCAAAAAAATGTCGTGAAAATCATATAAGGAGAAAATATGAAGTTAACAAAAGTTCTAGGAACTTTGGGTTTAGTGGCTGCTTTAGCAGTTTCTGCAAGTGCTGCAGAAAAAAGAGTTAAGTGGAAACTAGCTATGACTTGGGGACCAACACTAGCACCTTTTACAACAGCTGTACATGAAATGGCAGATTTAGTAAAAGAGATGAGTGATGGAAAATTTACAATTAGAGTTGATGCTTCAAATAAGCATAAATCACCATTTGGTATTTTAGATATGGTTAAGCTTGGACAATATGAGATGGGGCATTCTGCATCTTATTATTGGAAAGGTAAAGATATAAATCTTCTTCCTTTTACTACTATGCCTTTTGGAATGACTACTCCTGAGCAATATGCATGGTTTTACTATGGTGGCGGAATGGAGTTAATGGAAAAAGCATATGCCCCACACAAAGTACTATCTTTCCCTGGTGGAAATACAGGAAACCAAATGGGTGGATGGTTTAGAAAAGAGATTAAATCACTTGATGACTTAAAAGGTCTTAAAATGAGAATTCCAGGATTTGCTGGAGAAGTTATGGCTCAATTAGGACTAACTGTTACAAATATTGCTCCAGGTGAGCTTTATACTTCATTAGAGCGTGGAACAATTGATGCGCTTGAATGGGTTGGACCTGGTATGGATATCAAAATGGGATTCCATAAAGTTGCACCATATTACTATACAGGATGGCATGAGCCAGCAACTGAGTTGCAATTTCTTGTAAATAAAAAGAAATTTGACAAACTTAGTGATAAAAACAAAGCAATTTTAAAAACTGCTATGAAATTAGCTGCATATGATATGTATATTGACAACTACCATATGAGTGCTATGGCATGGGATAAAATGAAAAAAGATTATCCAAATATCAAAGTTAAAACTTTCCCTAAAGAAGTTATGGATGCTATGAAAGCTGCTAACAAAAAACTTTTGGCAGAAAAAGTAAAAGGTCATCCACTACTAAAAGAAATTTTAGATTCACAAGCTGCTTATCAGAAAAAAGTTAGAAAGTGGACTGAAATGTCAGATTATCTATACTTAAAAGATAATTTATAATACCCAATTTAACCACCATACTTTATGGTGGTTAAATTTTATAAGAGTTGTGGATAAGGATTCTTATAAAATTTAAAAAGGGAGTATTGGTATTCTCCTAAAATTAAACAAGGACAGATATGCTTGATAAAATAGAAAAATTTTATAATAAATTAACAAAATATCTTGGTACTATTTTGTTTATTATTATGCTTCTTATGACTTTCAATGTCTTTTATGATGTTGTTATGAGGTATGTGTTTAATAAAGGCTCTATTGCTATGCAAGAGCTTGAGTGGCACTTTTTCTCAGTTTTAATACTCTTAGGGATGTCTTATTCACTTATGGAAGAGGCTCATGTTAGGGTTGATATATTGTATGATAAATGGGCAGTACGTAAAAAAGCTATGGTAAATATGATTGGCTCAATCATATTTATTTTACCAATTGCTCTTTTAGTGGCAACAAACTCAGTTGATTTTGTTATGGAGGCTTTTACATCTCATGAAATCAGTGGAGACCCAGGTGGACTTACAAACAGGTGGATTATAAAAGCATTTATTCCTGGTTCATTTTGGTTATTGATATTTTTTACAGTTGGTTATTTTATTAAAAACTTAAATATTTACAAAAAAGGTAAAATTAGCGAAGATGAAGATGCAGGAGTATTAGTATGATAGGTATTGTCATGTTTTTTGCAGCACTTTGTATGCTGCTCATTGGATTTCCTGTAGCTTTTACCTTTGGTGCGGTTGCAGTATTTTTTGGTTTAGCTGCTGGTATTTTAGAAGCTATACAAGATGGAATACCACTTATGGAAGGCCTAGTTGATACTGGTATTGATATGTTTGCTTTTATGCCGTTTAGAATTTACAGCATTATGCAAAATACTATTTTGATGGCAGTACCTCTTTTTATATTCATGGGTGTAATTTTACAAAAAACTGGGCTTGCAGAAAAACTTCTTGAATCAATGGGAAAACTCTTTGGTAAGATGAGAGGTGGAGTTGCTATTAGTACAGTTTTAGTTGGAGCACTTTTGGCTGCATCAACTGGTGTTGTTGGAGCAAGTGTTGTTGCTATGGGTGTTATATCACTTCCTGTTATGCTAAAATATAACTATAGTAAAAAACTAGCAACAGGAACTATATGTGCTTCAGGAACTCTTGGTCAAATTATACCACCTTCAATTGTTCTTATTATATTAGGAGATGTATTTCAAGTACCAGTAGGTGATTTGTTTAAAGCAGCATTTATTCCTGGTCTTGCGTTGGTTGGTGCTTATGTTTTATATATCATACTAGTTTCATTTTTTGATAAAAATGCAGCCCCAGCAATCCCAATGGATGAAGATGCTGGTACAAAGATAAAACAAATTTTTGATGCTCTAAAAGCTATCATTCCTCCACTCGTGTTGATTGTCTTAGTACTTGGTTCAATTTTTGAAGGAGTTGCTACTCCTACTGAATCTGCTGCTGTTGGTTCAGTTGGTGCAATGATATTGGCAATTACTTATAAAGCATTTTCTTTAAATATGGTAAAAGAATCAGCTCTTGAAACTGCAAAAGTAACAGCTATGGTATTTGCAATATTAATCGGAGCAACTGCATTTTCAATGGTATTTACTTATACTGGTGGTGATGCTATAGTTGAAGAAGTAATGATGAGCTTGCCTGGTGAAAAATGGGGATTTATAATAACTTCAATGCTAGTCATTATGGCTTTAGGATTTTTTATTGACTTTGTTGAGATTTCATATATTATTGTTCCAATATTAGTTCCTATTTCATTGAATCTAGATATAAACCCAGTTTGGTATGCAATATTGATTGCTATGAACTTACAAACTTCTTTTTTAACTCCTCCATTTGGATTTAGTTTATTTTATCTTAGAGGAGTAGCCCCAGATAGTGTTAGAACAACTGATATATATAAGGGTGTAATGCCATTTATTGCTATACAAATGGCAATACTAGCTATCTTGGTAATCGAACCAGGTTGGTTTGGTATAAAATTTTAATTACTACTTTTCTGCATTGTAGCTTGTAGCTACAATGCAGAATAAACTTAAACCACCCTCAATATCATATAATTTTTATTTCTTGTTGATAAAATTTAAATAATATTTATACGAAGGATTTAATATGACACAGCTTAGAGGTCCGTATCTTGATTTTTACAATAAAATAGTTTCTTATATACCAAAAGATAGAATTTTTACAGATCCTTTACATACTTTAGCGTATGGAACAGATGCTTCTTTTTATAGGTTAGTTCCAAAGATTGTAATATGGGTAGATGACGCAGAAGAAGTAAAAAAAATACTTAAAATTTCTTCATCAAAGTCATTGCCAGTTGTTTTTCGTGCTGCTGGCTCAAGTCTCTCAGGACAAGCAATTACAGATTCAATTTTGCTTGTAAGTTCTCGAGATTGGAATGGTGTTAAAATCAGTGATGATGCATCTTTAGTTACTCTTGAGCCTTCTGTTGTAGGAGCGCACGCGAACGCAAAATTACTTCCTTATGGTAAAAAAATTGGACCAGACCCTGCTAGTATAAGTTGTGCTATGATAGGGGGAATTGCAGCTAACAATGCTAGTGGAATGTGCTGTGGTGTGAGCGATAACTCTTATAAAACATTAAAATATATGAAAATTATCTTTCATGATGGAAGTGAACTAGATACATCTTCTAAAAAAAGCATAGAAAAATTCAAAGAGACTCACGGAAGTTTAATTGAAGGTATAAAAGCTCTTTCTAACAAGGTTAAAAATAATAAATCACTACATGATAAAATTGTTAGAAAATTCAAAATTAAAAATACTTGTGGATACTCTTTAAATGCATTAGTTGATTTTGAAGACCCAATAGAAATTATTCAACACCTTATGATAGGAAGTGAAGGAACTCTTGGATATATAAAGGATATTACTTTTAGAACGGTTCCAGAGTATAAAGATAAAGCAAGTGCATTAATGATTTTTAAAAATATAAAGGATGCATGTGATGCTGTTATTATTTTAAAAACCAAATGTAGAGAAAATGTAGATGCTGCTGAAATTATGGATAGAGCAGGATTAAGAAGTGTTGAAGATAAAGATGGAATGCCAACATTTTTAAAAACACTAGGAGATGAAGCAACAGCTGTATTGGTTGAAACAAGAGCTGAATCAAAAGAGAAACTAAATAAAAATATAGAAATTATTTTAGATAAGTTAAAAGGTATAACGCCAGAATTACCTCTAGAATTTACTGATAAAGAGAGTGAATATAGCTTATTTTGGAAGATAAGAAAAGGGCTTTTTCCTGCAGTTGGAGCTGTAAGAGAAGCTGGTACAACAGTTATAATTGAAGATGTTGCTTATCCAATAGAAGATTTGGCTGATGCCACATTGGAGCTTCAAAGTATGTTCAAAAAGTATGGATATAATGAAGCTATTATTTTTGGACATGCACTTGAAGGAAATCTTCACTTTGTATTTACTCAGGCTTTTGATGATGAAAAAGAGGTAAAGAGATATGAAGAATTTATGGCTGAAGTTGCAAATCAAGTTGCTCTAAAATATAAAGGTAGTTTAAAAGCAGAGCATGGAACAGGAAGAAATATGGCTCCATTTGTTGAACTTGAGTGGGGAGAAGATGCTTATAATTTAATGAAAGAGATAAAATTTCTTTTTGATCCAAAAGGATTAATCAATCCAGGTGTAATTTTAAATGATGACTCAAAAATACATCTTAAAAATTTTAAAATGATGCCTAAAACAAATGATTATATTGATAAATGTATTGAATGTGGCTATTGTGAACCAACTTGTCCATCAAATTTTTTAACTCTTACTCCAAGGCAGAGAATTGTTGCAAATCGTTATATGACAACTATAAGTGAACAAAATAAACATAGTGAGTTAGAAGATTTTAAAAAGCTATATCAATATGATGGTGTTGAAACCTGTGCTACATGTTCTTTGTGCTCACTTTCTTGTCCAATTGGAATTGATACTGGTAATTTGACTAAACACTTAAGAAATGAACAAATAAGTTCACTTGGCCACAAAGTTGCTAATAGTATTGCTGATAATTATAGTGCAGTATTGGGTGTTGGTAGAGTTACTCTTAGTAGCATTAAATGGGTAAATAAAAATTTGATTTCTGATGAATCTATGAGCTCAATTAGTACAAAGCTTAGAAAATTAACAAATAATAAACTGCCACTTTGGAGCAAATCGCTACCAAGTGGAGAAAAATTTAATCCAAAACTCAGTCTAAAAAGTGATGATAAAGTTGTTTATTTTTCATCATGTATTAATAGAACTATGGCAAATCCAAATCAAAAAGATAATGAAAAATCAATACATGAAATCATTATTACTCTTTTAGAAAGAGCAGGATATGAAGTTGTAATTCCAAATCATATTGAAGGTCTTTGCTGCGGCATGCCATTTAGCTCTAAAGGATTCAAAGAAGAAGGCAAAAAGAAATCTAACGAATTAGAAAATGAGCTTAGAATTGCTAGTAAAAATGGTGAATTACCAATACTTTGTGACATGAGTTCATGTACTAAAACAATAGCTGATAATTTTCCAGAAGATTTAAAAGTTTATGATACTATAGAATTTATTTTAGAATTTTTAGTTCCAAGATTAAAGTTCAAACAAATTGATGAGCCTGTAGTAATCCATGCAAATTGTAGTGTCAAAAAAAGAGGTCTTGATAAAAAATTGGAAGAAGTTGCAAAATTGTGTAGCTCAAATGTAATTATTCCAGAAAACGTAGGTTGTTGTGGATTTGCAGGAGATAGAGGATTTACATTTCCAGAACTCAATAAATCTGCTCTAAGGCATCTTAAAAGTTCAATCCCTAGTAATGCTAAATATGCATTTTCTACAAATAAAACATGTGAGATTGGACTTAGTGAACATAGTGGGCTTGATTATAAGTCAATTTTTTATCTTGTTTATAAGTGTACCGAATAAAAATTATTACTAAACTACACAGTTAAAATTCATTTGATTTTAAAAAATATAGCATAGGGTTTATTTAATAAACTCTATGTTAGAATAAACCATAAATCTTATAGATATGTTATCTAAAATAAAAGGCAATTTCTATGGAGCATAACTTAGTCGCAGAAGGCTTAAAATTTATGGTTTTGGGTATGGGTACAGTATTTGTATTTCTCATGCTAATGGTTTTAATTTTACATTTTCAATCTAAAATTATTAATAGGTATTTTCCTCAAAAGGAAAGTGTTCCTTTAGATACTTCATCGGTTTCGAATACAACTTCAAAAAAAGACAATAATGCACTTGTAGCTGCAATAACTGCAGCAATTATTACTCATAAAAATAGTTAAAAGGAAGACAATGTCAAAAAAATACATTGATATAATGGATACAACCTTCAGGGACGGATTTCAGTCTGTTTTTGGCGGTAGAGTTTTGATGGATGATTTCATGCCAGCAGTAGCAGCTGCAAGAGAAGCTGGAATTAAGCATTTTGAGTTTGGTGGAGGAGCAAGATTTCAAAGTTTGTTTTTTTACTTAAATGAAAATGCTTTTGATATGATGGATAAATTTAGAGAAGTTGCAGGACCTGAAGCAAATCTTCAAACTTTAGCTCGTGGAGTAAATACTGTAATGCTTGATACGGGAAGTAGAGAGCTAATTGATTTACACGCTAAAATGTTTAAAAAACATGGAACTACGACAATCCGTAATTTTGACGCTTTAAATGATGTTGAAAACCTTAAATATAGTGCCGATAGAATTACTCATCACGGTTTGAAACATGAAGTAGTTGTGACAATGATGGATTTGCCTCCAGGATGTAGCGGAGCACATGATGTTGCTTTTTATGAAAAAACACTAAGAGATATATTGGATGCTGGTATTCCATATGATAGTGTCTGTTTTAAAGATGCTAGTGGAACATCTAGTCCAAATAAAGTTTATGAAACAATTAGAATGGCTAAAAAACTTCTTCCTGAGAATACACATGTAAGACTTCACACTCATGAAACTGCTGGGGTTAGTGTTGCTTGTTACATGGCGGCATTAGAAGCTGGTGTTGATGGGATAGACTTAGCAGCAAATCCAGTTAGTGGAGGAACAAGTCAACCTGATATTTTAACTATGCTTCATGCAGTAAAAGGTAAAGATTTTGATCTTGGTGGTTTAGAGCTTGAGAAAATTTTAAAATATGAAGAAGTTTTACAAGATTGTTTAAAAGATTATTTTATGCCACCAGAAGCTACACAAGTTTCACCTCTAATACCATTTTCTCCAATGCCAGGTGGTGCACTGACTGCCAATACTCAAATGATGAGAGATAATAATATCTTAGATAAATTCCCAGAAGTTATTAAAGCTATGAGAGAAGTTGTTGAAAAAGGTGGATATGGAACAAGTGTAACACCAGTTAGCCAGTTTTATTTTCAACAAGCATTTAATAATGTTATGTTTGGTAAATGGAAAAAAATTGCTGATGGATATGGCAAGATGGTTCTTGGCTATTTTGGACATACTCCAGTTGAACCAGATAGTGACATTGTGCAACTTGCAAGTGAGCAACTCAAATTAGAGCCAACCACTCAAAATGCCATAGATATAGCTGATGCTGATGAAACAAAATCTTTAGAACATACAAAAGAAATTCTTGAAAAAGAAGGAATTGAAGTAACAGAAGAAAATATTTTCATTGCGGCAAGTTGTAAAGAAAAAGGTATTGCTTTTCTAAAAGGAGAGGCAAAGGTAAATGTTAGAAAAATTGATAAAAATACAAAAGAGGAGAAAAAGGCTGTGGCAAATTCAAATGGTGAGTATACTGTAATAGTAAATGGTGAAAAATTTAATGTACAAGTTAAAGAGGGTTTAGATGCTTCTGTAGAGGTAAAATCAATTACTCCAGCATCACCAGCACCAAGCACTAGTTCTAGTGGAGAAGAAATAAAAGCTAATTTGCCTGGTAGTGTATTTAAAATTGTTGCAAATGTAGGTGATAGCGTTAAAGAAGGTGATGTTATAGTAATCCTAGAGGCTATGAAAATGGAGATAGAAGTAGTAGCACCTTGCGATGGAGTGATAAGCTCAATTGCTGTTAAAGAGGGTCAAAGTGTCGAAAATGGCCAATTATTAGCTGTCATTTAAAAGGTTAAAATTGATGAAAAAACTTATATTCTTACTACTTAGTTTTTGTGCTTTTAGTTTACTGCAGGCGAATTCTGAGGTTTCTCATGTAACTAATAGTGTGCAAGAAGTAAAACAAGAAAAACATGAGGTAAAAAGTATATCCCAAATGTTTAAAAACTTTTACAAAACAACAGGTATTTATGCATTTTTAAATCCAAAAGAAGGTGCAACAAATGCCTTAGGTGAGCCTTTGAGTAAATTTGCACAGAGTTGGGGTAGAGTTATAATGATACTTATAACTTTTGTACTTTTTTACTTAGCAATTGCAAAAGGTTTTGAACCACTGCTTTTATTACCTATTGCTTTTGGAGGTTTACTCTCAAATATACCTCTAGCAAATATTATAGGCCACGAAGGGTTTTTAGGCGTTTTGTTTAACGCAGGTATTAACAATGAACTTTTCCCACTTATAATCTTTATGGGTGTAGGAGCGATGACTGATTTTGGACCACTTTTAGCAAATCCTAAAACTGCTCTACTTGGAGCTGCAGCACAATTTGGTATTTTTGGTTCACTAATTGGGGCAGTTGCATTATCTCAATATACTGACCTTTTCGATTTTACATTGCAACAAGCTTCAGCTATATCAATTATTGGTGGGGCAGATGGTCCAACATCTATCTTTGTTGCTTCAAGATTGGCTCCAGATCTTATGGGAGCAATTGCAGTTGCAGTTTATTCTTATATGGCTTTAGTTCCAGTGATTCAACCACCTATTATGAGAGCACTTACAACTAAAGAAGAGAGAAAAATAAAAATGAAGCAATTAAGAGAAGTGAGTATGCTTGAAAAACTTATGTTCCCATTGACTGTTTTGATGCTTTCAATTTTAATTTTACCAGAATCAACTCCTCTAATTGGTGCACTTACTTTTGGAAATTTTGCAAGAGTTTCAGGAGTTGTTGATAGACTTAGTGATACAATGCAAAATGCATTAATCAACATAGTTACAATTTTCTTAGGTTTAGCAGTTGGCTCAAAACTAGCCGCAGAAAAGTTTTTAGTAGCAGATACTTTAGGAATTATAGCTATAGGCCTAGTAGCTTTTGGTCTTGGAACAGCTGCCGGAGTTATAATGGCTAAGATTATGAATAAATTTTCTAAAGAAAAAATTAATCCTCTAATAGGATCAGCAGGAGTTAGTGCGGTTCCTATGGCAGCAAGAGTTTCAAATAAGGAGGGTATGAAAGATGATCCAACTAATATGTTGCTTATGCATGCAATGGGACCAAATGTTGCTGGTGTAATAGGTTCAGCTGTTGCAGCCGGTGTTTTATTATCTATATTTAAATAAAAATTGAAAGTGGGGATATTGTATTATGTCTAAAGTGAATGGATTGGAAGATCTTAAGCTTGAAAATATCGGCAAGGTTTTTCACAATCTTGATTATGATGAATTGTTTGAAGATGAGTTGAAAAATAATGAGGGTAGAGTAACAGATAATGGCACTTTTGCAGTTGATACTGGTATTTTTACTGGTAGAAGTCCAAAAGATAAGTATTTTGTTGATCAAGAGCCTTCTAATAAATATATTTCATGGGGAAATATAAATCAACCAATAAGCAAAGAAGTATATGAAGACTTATTTGAAAAAGCCAAAAAACAATTATCAAATAAAGATTTATACATTCAAGATGCATTTTGTGGCGCTAGTTTAGATAGTAGAAAATCTATTAGAGTAGTAACTGAAGTTGCATGGCAGGCACATTTTGTAAAAAATATGTTTATTCGCCCAACTAAAGAAGAATTAGAAAATTTTAAACCTGATTTTACACTTTATGTTGCATGTAAGACTATAAATGAAGATTATAAAGAACAAGGATTAAATTCTGACGTTTTTGTTGTTTTTAATATTGAAGAAAATACTGCAATTATTGGTGGTACTTGGTATGGTGGTGAAATCAAAAAAGGTGTATTTTCAATGATGAACTATTGGTTACCACTTGAAGGTAAACTATCTATGCATTGTTCAGCTAATGTTGGAAAAGATGGAGATAGTGCACTATTTTTTGGTTTGAGTGGAACTGGAAAAACAACACTTTCAACTGATCCTAAAAGAAAGCTTATCGGTGATGATGAGCATGGTTGGGATGAAAATGGAATTTTTAATTTTGAAGGTGGATGTTATGCTAAGTGTATAAATCTTGATCCAAGTAGTGAACCAGAGATTTTTGGAGCAATAAAAAGAGATGCACTTTTAGAAAATGTTGTTTTAGATGAATCAGGAAAAGTTGATTATAGTGATGGTAGTAAAACAGAAAATACTAGAGTTTCTTACCCTATTTATCATATTCAAAATCATGAACCAAGCTCACAAGCAGGTCATCCTACAAAAATAATATTTTTAAGTGCAGATGCATTTGGTGTTTTACCTCCTGTTAGTAAATTAAGCAAAGAACAAGCAATGTATTACTTTATGAGTGGATATACAGCAAAAGTTGCTGGAACAGAAAGAGGTATCACTGAGCCAGTTGCTACATTTAGCTCTTGTTTTGGAGAAGCTTTTTTACCACTTCATCCAACAGTATATGCAAAATTACTAGGTGAAAAAATAGATAAACATAATGTTGAAGTTTATCTTGTAAATACAGGTTGGACTGGTGGTGCATATGGTGTTGGTAAGCGTATGAGTATAAAAGCTACAAGAACTTGTATCAATGCAATATTAGATGGAAGTATTAATGATTCTGAATTTGAAAAAATGCCTATATTTGATGTTTTAGTACCTAAGAGTTTAGAAGGGGTTGACTCTAATATATTAAATCCAAGAAATACTTGGGAAGATAAAGATGAGTATGATAAAACTGCTAAAAAATTAGCTTCTATGTTTATAGAAAACTTCAAAAAATATATCACAGAAGATTCAGACTTTTCAGGTGCTGGACCAAGATTATAAATAATTCAAGGGGAAATCTTCTCCCCTTGCACTTTTCAATAAAAGGATAAATGTTGGCTAAGGTAGCAAGTGGCAAAACAACAATGCCAAAAGCAAAACTATTAGATGAATTTAATGCTTCAATAATGTTTGATAAAGAGTTATACCTTGAAGATATAGAAGGCTCAATTGCACATGTAAAAATGCTAGCAAAGCAAAATATCATAGATAATGAAGCAAAAGATAAGATAATAAATGCTCTACATGTAGTAAAAAAAGAGATTGAAGATGGAGCATATGAGTTTAATATAGAAGATGAAGATATACATATGTCTATCGAAAATCGTTTGACTAAGTTAATAGGCGTTGATGCTAAAAAAATGCATACAGCTAGAAGTAGAAACGACCAAGTTGCACTTGATTTTAGAATGTATGTTTTAAAAAGCAATAAAAAGCTTGTAAATGAACTTATAGAACTAGAAAATGTATTATTAGAGATTTCAAAAAAACATACAAAAACTTTATTACCTGGAATGACGCATCTTCAACACGCACAACCTATCAATTTTGCTTATCATATGTTAGCTTATATGAGTATGTTCAAAAGAGATATAGCAAGGTTTGAAGATTCATATAAAAGAAACAATGTCTCTCCAATAGGATGTGCGGCACTTGCAGGAACTCCTTATAACACAGATAGAGAATATGAAGCAAATGAGTTAGGATTTGAGAGTGTAAGCATTAATTGTTTAGATACGGTTAGTGATAGAGATTTTGCATTAGAGATTTTATTTAACATAGCAACTATGATGATGCATATTTCAAGAATTTCTGAAGAAATTATACTTTGGAGTAGTAGTGAGTTTGGATTTGTTGAGCTTAGTGATGAGTATAGCACAAGTAGTTCAATTATGCCTCAAAAGAAAAATCCTGATGTCCCAGAGCTTCTAAGAGGAAAAACAGGTAGAGTAAATGGAAATCTTATATCATTACTTACTGTTTTAAAAGGACTTCCGTTAGCCTACAATAAAGATATGCAAGAGGATAAAGAGGGTGTTTTTGATAGTGTAAAAACTGCTTTGATTTCAGTTAAAATTTTAACTGAGGCTCTAAGAGGTATGAAAGTAAATAAAGATGCTATGCTAAATGCTACAAAAAAAGGGCATTTAAGCGCTACTGATTTAGCTGATTATTTGACTCAAAAATGTGGTTATGCTTTTAGAGATGCATATAAATTAACAGGTAAAATTGTAGCTTACGCTGATGAAATAGGCAAGGATGTTAGTGAGTTAAGCTATGATGAACTTATAAAGTTTGAGCCAAAAATAAAAGAAGATATAGTACAATCACTAGCTTTAGAAAACTCAATGAATGCTAGAAATTCACAAGGTGGAACTTCTACATGTAGTACTTTAAAACAATTAGAATATTTTGAAAAATGGTTAAAAACAAGAGCCTAAGCTCTTGTTTTTAAAAAAACTCTTTTGAGTTACTATCGCTTAAATGGCCCCACTTTAGTTTTGCACCACCTAGCAAGTGGAAATGAAGATGCATAACTTCTTGTCCACCATTTTCTCCGTTGTTTGTTATGAGTCTGTAACCAGTTTTATCAAGTCCTAAAAGTTTTGCAACTTCTTGGATAAATTCAGTCATTTCGCCCATAATTTTAGGATCAACTTCTTGAAAGCACTTATACTCTTTTTTAGGAATAATTAGTATATGAATTGGTGCTTTTGGATTGATGTCATGAAATGCTAAAAAATTATCATTTTCTAAAACTTTATTGCAAGGAATTTCTCCATTTACTATTTGAGTAAATATTGTCATTTTATCTCCTGTTTTTTAGTTGTATTTATTGTATCAAAAAAAAGTTGAATTTTACCCTTAACCCTTTTATAATCATTTTTGTAATAAAATAGGTAAAATTATTGTAAGTCATAAAAGGAAAAATATATTATGAAAGAGATGGAAAACTCTATTAATTCTTGTAGTTCTTTAAAAGAGTTAGAGAATTTAAGAGTGTCGTTGTTTGGGAAAAAAGGACACTTTGCTGGAGAGTTTGCAAAGATGAAAAAGCTCTCAAATGAAGAAAAAAAAGATTTTGCACAACAATTAAACAGAGATAAAGAGTTTTTTTTAAATCTTTTAAATGAAAAAAAACTACATTTAGAAGCTGAAGCAATTGCATATGAGATGAAAAAACAAAGTGTTGATATAACACTTTATAATCAAACTAGTGAAGCTGGAGCTCTTCATCCTGTGATGGATACTATGGATAAAATTATTGAGTATTTTGTTGGTATGAATTTTTCAATTGAAGATGGTCCATTAGTTGAAGATGATTTTCATAACTTTGAAGCATTAAACCTTCCAAAGTACCATCCAGCTCGTGATATGCAAGATACTTTTTATTTTGAAGATAGTATGTTGCTTAGAACTCACACAAGTCCAGTTCAAATTAGAACAATGTTAAAAGACAAACCTCCAATTCGTATGATTTGCCCAGGAGCTGTTTTTAGAAGAGATTATGATTTGACTCACACTCCAATGTTTCATCAAGTAGAAGGCTTAGTTGTAGATAAGAGTGGTGTTGTATCTTTTGCAAATTTAAAATATATATTAGAAGATTTTTTAAAGTATATGTTTGGAGATGTTCAAGTTAGATTTAGACCATCATTTTTCCCTTTTACAGAGCCTAGTACTGAGGTTGATATAAGTTGTATCTTTTGTAAAGGAGAAGGCTGTAGAGTTTGTTCTCACACAGGTTGGCTTGAAGTTCTTGGTAGTGGATATGTAGATGAAAATGTTTTTAAAGCTGTAGGTTATGAAGATGTAAGTGGATATGCTTTTGGACTTGGAGTTGAACGCTTTGCAATGCTATTACATAAAATACCAGATTTGCGTTCACTGTTTGAAGGAGATTTAAGATTATTGGAGCAATTTAGATGATATTTACAAGAGCATGGTTAAATGAATGGATAGATATAAAAGATATTAGTAGTGAAGATATATGTAAAACTTTAAATGCTATTGGTTTGGAAGTTGATAGTTTAACTAAGATTAGAATTCCTAAAAATATTGTAGTTGGAAAAGTTCTTACATGTAAAAAACACCCTGATGCAGATAAACTAAATGTTTGTGAAGTTGATTTAGGTGATGAAGTAAAGCAGATAGTTTGTGGTGCTAAAAATGTAAAAGCTGGTTTACATGTAGTAGTTTCTAAAGTTGGTGCTGTTTTACCAAATGGTATGAAGATTAAAGAAGCCAAACTTAGAGGCGTTGAATCAAGTGGTATGATTTGCTCGAGTGAAGAAATTGGTCTTCCAAAGATGGGTGATGGAATCATGGTACTAGATGAGAGCATAGGAAAGCTTGAGCTTGGAAAAGAATTTAGTGAGTATGAACTAGTAAATGATGATGTTATAGAAATCGAACTTACTGCTAATAGAGGAGATTGCTTAAGTATACACGGAATTGCAAGAGACCTTAGTGTGCCTTATAATTTAGATTTAAAAACATTTAGCAGTGAAGATGAAGAAAACCAGCTAGGTATAGGAAGAGTTTTAAATGTAAGTGCAACTGAAAAAGTTGATTCTTCACTTCTTTATAGGGTTTATGATAAAAAAGAGATAAAAAGTTCATTTTTGATTGATCTTCGCTTGGCAATAGCAGGTTATTACAAAGGCTGTGAGTTAGAGAGACTTGTAGAGTATGCAACTTATACAACAGGTGTACTTCTAAGAACATATGCACATAAATGTTTTGTTACAAAAGATGAAAAAGCAACAGTCAAAATTAAAAAACATACAAATAAATTAGATGCTGTGTTTGATAAAAACAATAATATAAGCTCTTATGTAGGAATTTATCAATTAGAAGAGACAAAAGCAACTTCAAGTGATGAAAGAGTGATTTTAGAAGCAAACTATACTCCACCTGAAATTATCTCTATGAATAGTGCAAATAAAAAATTAGAATCAGATAGACATTTATATCTTTCTAGTAGAGGAAGTGAGCCAAACTTGGATTTTGGTATGAATTACTTGATTGAATTATTAAAACAGTATTCAGATGTTGTAATGTATGCAGGTTCACAGCAAGTAATTCAAGATATAGAAGAAAAAAGAATACCTGTTGATTTGAATGTTTTATATAGTATTATCGGAGAAGAAGTTCCTAAAAATGATATTATTCAGATATTAAAAGGATTAGGTTTTGGTGTTGCTTTTAAGAGTGAGCAAAGCGTAATGAACGTACAAGTTCCTCCTCATAGACACGATATACAAAATATACAAGATGTTTGTGAAGAAATTGTTAGGATTGTTGGAATTGATAACATTGCTTCAAAACCGTTAATATTTGCAGAAATAAATAGAATGAATGACGCTTATCATAAGTTTATGAAGCGTAAAATGTATAGATTAAGAGCTGTTGGTGTAGGTTTTTTTGAATCTCTTCATTTTGTGTTTGACAACAAAGAAAGACTTGAAAAATATGGTTTGCCAACAATTTATAAAAAAAGAGAAATTGCAAATCCAATAACAAATGAATTAAATACATTAAGAACTTCATTAGTACCAAATTTATTAGAATCAGTAAGTAGAAATACAAAATTTGGAAAAAAATCTATAAGATTGTTTGAAGTTGGAACTGTTTTTAATAAATCAAGAGAAGAGAGAACTTCTATCGGTTTTGTATTTAGTGGAACAAAAGAGTTACCAAAAGTTGCAAATCATGGAAAACCTGAAGGGATAGACTTTTTTACATTTGCTGATCAAATTAGTAAAATCATAGGTGCTTTTGAGATAAAAAAAGAGACTCCAAAAGAAAAACTTTATAGTCCTTATGAGTATGCAAAAATCATCCAAAATGACAACGAAATAGGGTTTATAAGTAGAGTTCATTTAGAAGTTGAAAGAGATTTAGATTGTGCAAGAACTTATGTTTGCGAATTAGATATGGATAAGTTAAATTATGAAAGAAAAATAGCTTCAAGCTATTCAAAGTTTCAAGAAAGCACTAGAGATCTTAGTTTGATTGTACCAAAAGATATAGAGTTTTTTAAAATAAAAGAATTTTTACAAGAAATTGCACCAAAAGAACTTAGAAAATTTTATCCTATAGATGTTTATGAAGATGAAAATCTAGGTGATAATGTTAGTTTGACTATCAAGATGCATTTTCAATCAAACGAAAAAACTTTCGAAGAAGATGAAATTTCTAGCATGATAGAAAAATTACTCGAAGGCTTAAAAGAAAAATTTGGAATTAAATTAAGATGATAAGCAGTTTAAGAGTTGAGCCATCTGGTAGTTTTGAACAGGTTTTTGAGGATATTGCAAGTGATAAATCAATCTCACATAGATGTGCAATTTTCTCTATGCTTAGTGATAAGCCCTCAAAGATAAGAAATTTTTTAAAAGCTGAAGATACTCTTTGTACATTAAATATTGCAAGTAGTTTGGGAGCTGATGTAAAGATTGAGCCTAAATTAATAACAATAAACCCACCAAAAGAAATCAAAGAGCCACCTTTGATTTTGGATTGTGGTAACAGCGGAACTGCTATTAGATTACTTATGGGTTTTTTAGCTGGAATTGATGGTTTTTTTGTGCTTCATGGAGATAAATATTTAGCCAGTAGGCCTATGAGAAGGGTTGCTAATCCTTTAAGAGATATCGGTGCTAAAATCGATGGTAGACAAAATGCCCAGTTTGCACCTCTTAGCGTTAGAGGTGGAAAAATAAAGAGTTTTGATTATGAGAGTAAAATAGCTTCAGCACAAGTAAAAAGTGCTCTTATATTAGCTGCACTTAGGGCAGATGGAGATTGTTATTTTAGTGAACCAAGCCTCAGTCGTGACCATAGTGAAAAAATGCTAAAGCAAATGGGAGCAGACATAAAAAGTGATGGTTGTAAAGTTATGATATCTCCACTAAAAAGACCTTTAAAACCACTTGATATAACTGTACCAAATGATCCATCAAGTGGCTTTTTCTTTGCAGTAGCAGCAGCAATCACTCCAAATGCTAAAATAACTTTAAAAAATATGCTTTTAAATCCAACAAGAATTGAAGCGTATAAAGTTTTACAAAAAATGGGTGCTATTGTTGAGTTTAAGCAAAAAGAGAACTTATATGAAAGTGTTGGAGATATAGTGGTTGAGTATGCACCTTTAAGTGGTGTTGAGGTAAAAGAAAATATCGCTTGGCTAATAGATGAGCTTCCAGCATTGAGTATCGCTTTTGCTTGTGCAAAAGGCAAAAGTGTAGTTAAAAATGCAAAAGAGCTTAGAGTAAAAGAGAGTGATAGAATCTCTACAGTTGTTACTAATTTAAAAAAATGTGCTCTACATGTAGAAGAATTTGAAGATGGGTATGAAGTAACAGGTGGCGAGTTAAAAAGTGCAAAAGTAGATAGTTTTGGAGATCACAGAATTGCCATGAGTTTTGCTATTGCTGGACTTAGAGTTCCTATGGAAGTAACTGATATAGAGTGCATTAAAACATCTTTTCCAAATTTTATAGAATTATTATCACAAATAGGACATGTAAAATGAGATATATTCTTAGGAAAAGTTCAATAATAGATAGGGCATTGGAAAATTATACGACCGCAAGGTTGTGCTTCAGTGAGAAGAATTTAACTTGGGCTTTCAGAGAAACTTTTCGCTACGCGAAACCGCATTTGCTAGTTTTGCTCAAGTTAAAGGAGACAGTAAAATGAAATGTATTCTAGGCGACAGCCTAAGCTTCAGTGAGAGGAATTTAACTTGGGCTTCGCTCAAGTTAAAGGAGACAGTAAAAAAGAAACATACGACCGCAAGGTTGTGCTTCAGTGAGAGGAATTTAACTTGGGCTTCGCTCAAGTTAAAGGAGACAGTAAAATGAAAATTAAATTAGCAAAAAATTATGGATTTTGTTTTGGTGTAAAAAGAGCTATTAAGATAGCTGAAGATTCTAAAGATGCATCTACAATAGGACCATTAATTCATAATAATGAAGAGATAAAAAGATTAAAAGAAAATTTCAATGTTGAAACACTAAAAGATGCTAGTGAAGCAAACAATGTTAAAAAAGCTATTATTAGAACTCATGGTATAACTAAACAAGATTTAGAATCACTAAAACAAAAAGGAACAGAAATAATAGATGCAACTTGTCCTTTTGTGACTAAGCCTCAACAAATTTGTGAGCAAATGAGTGATGAAGGCTATGATATAGTTATTTTTGGAGATGCTAATCACCCTGAGGTAAGGGGTGTTAAGAGTTATGCAAAAAATGGGGCTTTAGTTATCAATAGCGTTGATGATCTAAAAGAGACTAAATTAAGTCATAAAGTAGCAGTGGTTTCACAAACTACTAGAAAAGTTGATGATTTTTTAGAAATTGTAAATTATTTAACTACAAATTATAAAGAAGTTAGAGTTTTTAATACAATTTGTAATGCAACTTTTGAAAATCAAGATGCGGCTTATGAATTATCTCGTGAAGCAGATGTGATGATTGTAATTGGGGGTAAAAACTCATCAAATACTAAGCAGTTATATACTATCGCAAAAGAGAATTGTGAAGATAGTTTTCTAATAGAAAATGAAAATGAGTTAAAAGAAGAGTGGTTTAAAAATAAAAAATTATGTGGAATAACTGCTGGTGCATCGACTCCTGATTGGATTATTGAAAAAATTATTGGAAAAATAAGCAAAATTAAAGTATAATAGTGCAATTTTATGCAGAGGGGTATTTTTACCCATTCTTTCTTGTGTAAAAATCAAATTTAAATAAAGGGAATATAATGGTAAATGAGGCGAACGAGATTGTTCAATCTGAAACCGCAGACGAACTAGAGGAGATGGATTTTGCGGCGATGTTAGAAGAATCTTTCAAAAAAGATTCTGGTAGAGATGCACTAATAGATGGTGTTATTGTTGAAATAAAAGATGATGTTGCTTTAGTTGATGTAGGTAAAAAATCGGAGGGAAGACTTCATACTTCTGAACTACTAGACAGTGAAGGCAATTTAGCATACAAAGTAGGCGATACTATCAAAGTTGTAATTTCAGGTTTCAGAAATGAGCATCCAAATGTTTCTCATAAAAAAGCAATCCGCAAAGAGCGTGTTAAATCATTTATTGCTGATTATACTGAAGATGATGATAGAGTATTAGAGTTAAAAGTTGTTGGTAAAAACAAGGGTGGATTTATTGCTGAAGATGAAAATGGAATAGAGTTTTTCTTACCTCGTTCTCAAGCAGCAGTAAAAGACATGAATGCTCTAATGGGTAAAAATGTAAAAGTTAAAATAATAAAAATTGATAAAGAAAATGAATCAATTGTAGTTTCTAGAAAAAAATTCTTAGATGACGAAAGAAAAAAGAGAAAAGAAATTGTACAAGAACTTATTGATGCTGATGAAGTAGTTGATGGTACTATCAAGAAAATTACAACTTATGGTATGTTTGTAGATGTTGGTGGAATTGATGGATTAGTTCATTATAGTGAAATTAGTTACAAAGGGCCAGTAAATCCTAGTACAATTTATAAAGAAGGTGAAGTAGTTCCTGTTAAAGCTATCAAATATGACAAAGAAAAAAGACATCTTTCTCTTTCAATTAAAGCAGCTATGCCAGATCCTTGGGAAGAAATCAAAGACCAATTAGAAGTTGGAGATGCAATTTCTGTAACAATTAGCAATATTGAACCTTATGGTGCATTTGTTGATTTAGGAAATGATATTGAAGGTTTCTTGCATATTTCTGAAATTTCTTGGGATAAAAATATAAAACATCCAAAAGATTATATCTCTGAAGGACAAGAAGTAGATGTTGAAGTAATCGAGATTGATCCAGTTGAGAGAAGACTTAGAGTGTCTTTGAAAAATGTACTTCCTAAACCATTTGAAGAGTTTTTGAAAAACTATAAGGTTGGAGATGTTGTAAAAGGAACAGTTACTACTGTAACTAACTTTGGAGCATTTATTAAAATTGGTGGTATTGAAGGTTTACTTCATAATGAAGATGTTTCTTGGAATAGAAATGATAAATGTAAAGAACTTTTAAAAGTTGGTGATGAAGTAGAAGTTAAAATTATCAAGATTGATGATATAAATGAAAAAGTATCTCTAAGTAAAAAAGAGCTAGAAGATAGCCCAATCCAAAAATATACAAAAACTCATAAAAATGGTGATATTGTAGTTGGTAAGATTAGAGATATAAAAGATTTTGGTGTATTTGTTGAATTAGAAGATAATGTAGATGCGCTTATTAGAACTGAAGATTTAGCTCATGGAAGTCAAGACGAATTGAAAGTTGGAGACGAAATTGAAGCTGCTATTACTTTTATAGATGATAAGAAAAATCGTATAAGATTATCTGTTAGAAGATTGTCTAAAATCAAAGAGAGAGAAGCTCTTAAAGAGATTAACAAAGAAGAGAAGATGACTCTTGGAGATATAATCAAAGATCAATTGAAGTAATATATGCAAAAAAAGGTAACTCTAGCATTATTTGCGTTTTTAATTATCGCTTTGGGAGTAGTCTTGTACTCCCTTTTAAAAGTTGATGATTCTAAAGTGTTGGTAAATGCTGATTACCTTTCGCCCTCTGTTAAAATAGAAAAAAATGAGATAAAAGATAAGAGTTGGGCTGAAAATTTAGCAGGTGCTAATAAAAGTAATTTTACTTATCCTATCAATGAGCTTTTTATGCAAATTGATTTAAAAAATTACATTCCCCCTAAGATAAAATCATATAGATTAGTAGTAGATAGAGCAGATAGGTATTCTATGTTTTGTATTATGCAAACTTTGTCTTCTATGAATTTACCATTTGTTTTAGAAAAAAAAGGTATGGTTCCTACTATCTATGTTGGTAGTAAAACTAAAGATAATCTTTTACATGTAGTAAATAAACTAAAAGATTATGATATAGAATCAAAAATAATAGAGGTATGGCTATGAAAAAAATTATTGTATGCGATGCAATTCATCAAAAAGGTTTTGAGTTACTTAAAAAAGAGAATGATATTGAAGTAATTGATGCTGTTAATGTTCCAAAAGATGAATTACTAAAAATCATAGGGGATGCAGATGTTGCCATTACTAGAAGCTCTACTGATGTTGATGAAAAGTTTTTAAATAGTGCGAAAAATTTAAAAGCGATAGTTAGAGCTGGAGTTGGTGTTGATAATGTAGATATGGAAGGTTGTAGCAGAAGAGGAATAATCGCTATGAATGTTCCAACTGCAAATACAATAGCTGCAGTTGAGTTAACAATGGCTCATCTTCTAGGAACTGCAAGAAGTTTTCCTGCTGCTAATAATGATCTAAAACTAGATAGAATTTGGAAAAGAGAAAAGTGGTATGGAGTTGAACTAAATGGCAAAAAATTAGGTGTTATAGGCTTTGGTAATATAGGAAGCAGAGTAGCAATTAGGGCAAAAAGCTTTGGTATGGATATCATAGCTTACGATCCATACATAGATGCATCAAAAGTTACAGATTTAGGTATGAACTATACTGAAAATTTTGACGATATATTAGCATGTGATTTTATAACAATTCATACTCCAAAAAATAAAGAAACTTTGGGAATGATATCTTATGATGAAATAGCTAAAATGAAAGATGGTGTTCGTTTAGTTAACTGTGCAAGAGGTGGATTGTATGATGAAAAAGCTTTATATGAAGGCTTAAAAAGTGGTAAAATTGCGTATGCAGGAGTTGATGTTTTTTCTTATGAGCCAGCAACTGATCACTTTTTACTAGATTTAGAAAATATTTGTGTTACTCCTCATCTTGGAGCAAATACTTTAGAATCCCAAGAAAAAATTGCAATTCAAGCAGCTGAGTGTGCTATAAGTGCTGCAAGGGGTGCTAGCTATCCTAATGCTCTAAATCTTCCAATCAAAGCAGAAGATTTGCCACCATTTGTTGCACCTTATTTAGAATTAGTTCAAAAGATGGGCTTTTTATCTGCTCAAATCAACAAAGCTTCAATTCAATCTTTAAAAATTGAAACTGAGGGTGATGTAAGTAAGTATGCAAAATCACTTTTGACTTTTGCAATAGTTGGATCATTAAAAGAATCAATTGGTGATAAAATAAATTATGTAAATGCAGAATTTGTTGCAAAAGAAAAAGGGATTGATACCAAAGTAGAGACGAGTCTAGAAAAAAGTGCATATAAAAATAGAATAACAGTAAAAATAACAACAAAAAAGGGTGTAACAAGTGTAAGCGGAACAGTCTTTGGAGATGAGGAACAAAGAATAGTAGGTATAAATGGATTTAAATTTGATTTTAAACCAAAGGGTAAAATGATTATCTTCAAGAACTCTGATGTTCCAGGAGTTATTGCTGATATTTCAACTATTCTTTCGAGCGAAGGAGTTAATATAGCTGATTTTAGATTGGGAAGAGATTCACATGGATTAGCAATGGCTGTTATATTGGTTGATGAAAATATAGATAAAAAACTAATAGAAAGACTCAATAGACTAGAAACTTGTATTTGGGCAGAATACGCAGTATTATAATTTTATGTAGCCTTTTTGTTTAAAAGGCTACATAACTCACATATATAAAGTGGTACTTTTCACAAGTTGTTACATTTTTGTTTCAAAATTACCACTTTTTCAAACTAATTATAATTTTTTTTTATATTTAAGATTGTTTTCTTGTAATGTTATATAGAAATTTAATATAATAATACAGTATAGTTAAGTAGGAAAAATATAAGGAGCCAATATGGCAAAAGTAGTTATTTTAGGTGCTGGAGTTTCTGGTCATACAACGGCATCATTTTTAAAGACATGGCTTGGTAAAAAGCATGAAGTTGTAGTTGTAACACCAAATAGCAAGTGGAATTGGATTCCATCTAATATCTGGGTAGGTGTTGGAGGTATGACTAAAGAAGATGTTGTTTTTGAGCTTGCTCCTGTATATGAAAAAATCGGTGTTGATTTTAGGCAAGCTAGAGCAGTTTCAATTAATCCTGAAGGCTCAAGTGAATCAGATAAGCCATTTGTTACAGTAGAATATACTGGACAAGGTAAAGTTGGTCAAAAAGAAAATATAACATATGATTATCTTGTTAATGCAACTGGCCCAAAATTAAACTTTGGTGCTACTGAAGGACTAGGACCAGATAATGGTTACACTGTTTCAGTTTGTACTGCTGATCATGCTGTTCATGCAAATAATGAGTTAGATAAAATTATTGAACAAATGAAAGCAGGTGAGAAGAAAAAGTTTTTAATTGGAACAGGACATGGAATGTGTACATGTCAAGGTGCTGCATTTGAGTATACTTTTAATGTTGAACACAAATTAAGAGATGCTGGTGTTAGAGATAAAGCTGAGATTACTTACATATCAAATGAATATGAATTAGGTGATTTTGGTGTTGGAGGAATGCATTTAAGACTTGGTGGTTATATTACAAGTGGAAAAGTATTTGCTGAATCTTTATATACAGAAAGAGGAGTAAATTGGATAACTAGAGCTCATGTTAATAAAGTTGAAAAAGATAGAGTTCATTATGAACTACTAGATGGCTCGACTCATGAAGAACCGTTTGATTTTGCTATGCTGATCCCTCCATTTGCTGGAAGTGGAATGAAAGCATATGATAAAAATGGAGAAGATATAACTTCAAAGATATTTAATCCTGGAGGATTTATGTTTGTAGATGCTGATTATTCAAAAGCAACTGCTCCATTTGAAGAGTGGGATGCAGATGATTGGCCAAGTTATTGTCAAAATCAAACTTATAAAAATATGTTTGCAGTAGGAATTGCTTTTGCACCACCTCATTTGATTTCAAAGCCTATGAAGAGTGCAAATGGAACACCAATTAACCCAACTCCGCCAAGAACTGGAATGCCAAGTGCTATGATGGGAAAAGCAGTTGCTCAAAGTCTTAAAGATATAATTCTAAAAGGAGCAGAAAAGCCAACACATACTGCAAAAATGAGCGAAATGGGAGCAGCTTGTGTTGCAAGTGCTGGAAAAGGTATATTTAGTGGAACTGCAGCTGCAATGACAATGTATCCAATCATCCCTGATTATAAAAAATATCCTGAATTTGGAAGAGATTTAAACGGTACTTTTGGAGAAATTGGACTTGCAGGACACTGGGTTAAGCATTTATTGCATTTTGCATTTTTATGGAAAGCAAAATTAAAACCATTTTGGAGAATTATCCCAGAATAATTCTCTACATGTAATACGACGGCAAGGTTAGGCTTCAGCGAGAGGAATTTAACTTGGGCTTTCAGAGAAACTTTTCGCTATGCGAAACCGCATTTGCTAGTTTTGCTCAAGTTAAAGAAGACAGTAAAAGGAAACATACGACCGCAAGGTTGTGCTTCAGTGAGAGGAATTTAGAAGTAGCTTTGCTTCTTCTAAAGGAGACAGTAAAAGGAGAAAAACATGAAAATAAAACCATATAGTCAAAACGATTTTACACCAGTTCCAACTGGATTTACAAAGTTTAGAAGAAATTGTGTTATTTGGCAATTTTTTAGGTTTATAGCAATCAATATAAAAATGACAGTATTGATTCTAAAATCACATCACTAAAGGATACATAAAGTATGAAAAAATTATGTTTGATTGCATTTCTTATGATACCGCTTTTTGCAAAAGAGGTGGTATATAAGAATTTAGATTTAAATAATGCTATTTCTATACTAAAAAAAGAGAATTTGGAAATCAATGTAGCTAGGTTTGAAGAAAAGATTAAAAGTTTTGAACATGATATAGCAAAAGGATATAACTATGGGAAGCTAGATTTGATTCAAAATGTTCTTCGCTCAAACGATGCAGGAAATGTTTTTGGCTTTAAACTTCAAAGTAGGGAAGCTAGTTTTGCAGATTTTGGGTTTTCTGAATTTTTAGCACCTATGGGAGCAGTATTAGAAAATATGAATTCTGGTACACTTCCAGCAGGGTTTACTTCTGGCATGAGCTCAATCTTGGATATTCAGCCAGAGGATTTAAACTATCCAAAAGCTAGAAATCATTTTCAAACAAAGTTGCATTATGAAGTTCCGATTTATGTTGGAGGTAAGCTTGAGCAATATGGAAAGATTACAAAAGCACTAGCAAAAATGAGTAAACTTGATACAAGTAAAATAACTAGTGAAAAAATTTATCAACTTAAAAAGAGTTATTTTGATATATATCTTTTGGATTCATATCTTCATAATTTAGATATTATAAAAAAGAATATGGATAGATTAGAAAATATGGCTCAAAGTATGATAGACGAGGGGTATGCTAAGAGAGTTGATTTGCTCGAAGTTCAATCAAAAAAGGCAAATGTAGTAAGGATGATAAATAAAGCAAAAGCAAACAAAGAGCTTGTTTACCACTTTTTATCATTTCTTCTGAATGCTAAAGTTGAATCAATTGTCGGAAATTATGAAAAAATTATGCCAAAAATGCTTGATACAAATGCCATTATCCAAAGAAACTTAGACATTAAAAAAGCAAAAGAGGGTTTAGCTATAACTGATATGGCAATCGAGCTTGAAAAATCAGCATATAAACCACAAATTGGTGGATTTGTTGAGTATGGAAGTAGTGATGATAAATTTTTGAATGATTTTACCCAAAAAGATAGCTATACTATAGGAGTGCAGTTAAAATGGAATCTTTTTAATGGGGGAATTGACAAAGCAAATATAGAAAAAGCAAGAGTTAAAAACTTGCAAGTAAAATCACAGGTAAATTTAGCAATCAAAGGTATAACTTTACAAGTTGAAAAAATAAAAACAGAAATTAAAAGTTATGATTTTGATATTGCTAGTTTAGAAAAAGAGATAGAATTAACTAGAAGTATTTATAAAAACTACTTAGGAAGGTATCAAGAAAAGTTAGTTTCAATCAATGATGTTTTAATAAAACAATCTTTAGAAATAGAAAAAGTTTTGAAACTAAAAGAGATACAAAACAACAGAAGTAGTAAAATTTTAGAATTAGAAAAAATAGCTAACGGAGAAGTAGAATGAAAAAATTAATAATTACATGTATAACTTTAGTAACTACTTTGTTTTCATCACTTAGTGCGGAGGGATTAAATCTCACAGGAAGTGTGATTTCAGATAATCAAAAGATGATAACAAGTAGATATATGGGATTTGTTATTGAAGTAGGAGTTCAAGAGGGGCAAAAAGTAAAAAAAGGTGATTTGCTTTATGAGATAGATTCAAAAGAGATTGACAGTGCAAAATCACAAGTGCAACTTGCGATTTCACAAGCCGAGCTTGCATCACAAATGTATCAAAATCAATACCAAAATGTAAAATTAAATCTTCAAAGACACAGAAGACTTTTAAAAAAAGATATGGTTTCAAAATTTGAAGTAGAAAATCTTGAATTAGCTGAGAAAAATTTAAAAGCTATGGTTGAGATTTCAAAAAAACAGATAAATCAAGCAAAAGCAAAACTACAAGAAGTATTAAACCAATATAAATACCTTAGAATTACAGCACCAAATGATGGAGTTGTAATAGCTAAAAATATAAAAGTTGGTGAAATGGCAATGCCAGGAATGCCAGCAATTGTTCTTTCTGATTTAAGTAATTTAAAAATTTCAACTGAAATTTCTGAGAGTAATCTAGATACAATTCACGTTGGCAAAAAAGTTATGTATGAAATCCCATCTTTAAATTTAAAAGGGGAGGGAAAAGTTTCATCTATCATACCTAGTTCAAACCCTCTAACGCATACATTTAGGATTAAAGTAGATTTTGATGCTAAGAATCAAAATATATATCCAGGTATGTATGCAATTGTAAAAATTAAGTAGGGGTATTTATGGATACAAATAGTGAATATGAAGTAAAAGATGTTGCTGGAAAATTAGCAAAAGGATTTTTACACAATCCTTTAACTCCACTTTTAGGAGTTTTTTTACTTTTGATTGGCTACATAGCACTAGTAATCACACCAAGAGAAGAAGATCCACAGATTGAGATTAGTGGTGGAACTATCATGGTAGTTATGCCAGGGGCTACTCCTAAAGAGATTGAAAATGTTATATTAAAACCTCTTGAGAGAAAAATAAAAGAGATTAAAGGTGTTGAAAATATCTATGGGGTTGCTGCTCAAAATGTAGGAATTGTAAATGTAATGTACTACATTGGAGAAAATAGAGAAGAATCAAATCTAAAGCTTTATGATAAAGTTATGCAAAATATGGATCAACTACCAAAAGGGGTTATGCAGCCACTTGTTAAGCCTTTTGATATTGATATTGATATACCAATCATGTCAATAACATTTTATTCAAAAGATGAAAGTGTAACTAATCAAGTAAAATTGTATCAAAAAGTAAAAGAGATTCAAAATCGACTAAATCGTATAGAAAATGTTGCTAAAAGTACTCTAAAAGGTGGTAAAAAAGAGCAATTTAATATAGAAGTTGATTTAGATAAACTATCAGGTTTCCATCTTTCAATGGGACAAATTGTTGAAGCTTTAAAATCACTAGCTGTAACAGTTCCTGAAGTTACTGATAGAACAAAAGATGGTAAATTAGTAGTATTTGGCATCAAAAATGCAATTGAGAGTGTAAAAGATGTTAAAAATCTAATAATTGCTCAGTATATGGGCTCTCCAATTTATTTAAGAGATATTGCGAAAGTAACTGATGGTGAAAATAAACAAGATCATAAAAATGTAGAGCTTTTATACAAAGACTCAAATAACCAGTTTAAAGATATCTCTTCTGCAGTTACACTTAGTTTATCAAAACTAAAGGGTACAAATGCAGTTTTTATAGCAGAAGATATCGTAAAAGAGCTTGAAGAAATTTCTAATGAATTAGAAAAAGAAAAAATTGGATATGTAATTACAAGAAATTATGGAGAAAGAGCAAATGATGCTGTAAATGAGTTAGTTTTTCATCTATTGATTTCTATTGTCATTATAGCGATACTTTTAATTTTTGTTCTTGGATGGAGAGAATCAATCATAGTAACATTTACGGTTCCAGCGATTTTAGCTGTTACTATTTTTGTAGCTTATATGAGTGGTCAAACAATCAACAGAATCACACTTTTTGCATTTTTGCTAAGTTTAGGATTGTTAGTTGATGCTGCTATTATCGTGATAGAAAATATTCATAGGCATTTACACTCTCATGATGCAGTTGATAAAAGTATGGATGAGATTATGGTTGAAGCAACAGATGAAATTGGTGCACCAACAAATATAGCAACAGTTGCCATAATTTTAACAATGGTACCTATGGCATTTGTTGGTCAGATGATGGGGCAGTTTATGAAACCAATACCACAAAATGTGCCAGTAGCTCTTTTTGCTTCTTTGGTAATTGCGTATATTTTTACTCCTTACCTTGCAAAGAGGTTACTAAAAAAGCCAAAACTACATCATCATAAACACCATTTTCAAAAAGATATTAAGGAGGAAAAATGAAACGATTTGAATCAATCATATTTTCCATACTAGATAGTAAATTTAAAAAATTTTTAGTTATATTATTGACATTATTGGCATTTGTAGGATCTCTTATGATGTTTCCAACTAAACTTGTTTTAGCAAAAATGCTACCTGGAAAAAGTGAAAATACATTTACAGTTTATGTTGATACTCCTGTTGGAAGCTCATATTTAGAAACTAACAGTGTAAATGAGTGTGTTACTAACATTTTGAAAAAAGAAAAAGAAGTTGTTAATATGCAGGTTTATTCTGGTATGGGCTCGCCACTTGATTATGCTGGTTTAGTAAAAGGCTCTGGTATGAAAATGGGTGAGCATGTTTCTGAGATAGTTGTAAATTTAACAGATAAGCACACAAGAGATGAGAGCTCATATATGATGGTACACCGCTTAAGGCCAGTTATTCAACAAACTTGTGAAAAGATAAAAGTGGGAACTTCTATAAAGATGGTTGAACAACCAGCAGGCCCTCCAACATTAGCTGCAATTGCTATTGAGTTATATGGCGAAAATGCAAATGAGCTAAGAGATTTATCTAATAAAATAAAAGATGTATTAGCAAATACTGATGGTTTGGTTGATGTAGATATTATGCAAGATGAGTTGTATGATAAATTTCAATTAAAGGTAGATAAAGAAAAAATTATCAAATCTGGTCTTAGTATAAAGCAGGTAAATCAAATCTTGTATCTTGCCTTTGAAGGTATGCAAATAGCTGTAAAAAACAGTGAAAATTCACAAGAGCAAATTCCACTATTTTTAGTTTTAAGTGATGAGACTAAAAAACTAAGCAGTTTTTCAAAGCAAGATTTAGAAAATAAATTATCATCGCTAAAATTGATGAATAAAAAAGGTATGATGATACCAGTTAATGAAATCGTTAAAATTACAAAGGTAAAATCAAATCCAACGATAATGTCTAAAAATCTTAAAAGGATGGTAAATATAACAGCTGAAACTGATTTGGTTTCACAAGTTTATCCTCTTTTGGAAGCTAGAAGTAAAATCAAAGAAGTACTCTCAAAAGATTACATTGTAACTTCAGGACATCTTTTCGATTTAAAACTAGAAAATAAAAAGAGTGGTGAAGTTTTTGATTTGGTTTGGGATGGTGAGATGAAAGTAACAATGGATACTTTTAGAGATTTAGGTGGTGCTTTTATAGCGGCTTTAATACTTATTTTCTTACTGATGGTAATTTACTATAAGAGTTTTGCAATAAGTGGCATCATACTTCTTGGAAGTTTTCTATCCATCATAGGAGTTATAGCTGGACATTGGCTCATGGACATCTTTACAAAAGATACATTTTTCTTAACAGCAACATCTCTTATAGGTTTTATTGCTCTTATGGGGATTAGTTCGAGAAATTCACTATTGCTTATTGATTTTGCGAAATCTTTGATAGAAAAAGGAATGCCTAAAAGAAAAGCTATTGCAGTTGCAACAGCTACTAGAGCAAAGCCTATCTTTTTAACAGCTGCTGCTATTATATTAGCTAGTACCTTGTTAGCAAGTGACCCAATCTTTGGTGGACTAGGGGTTGCTTTGATTTTTGGAACTATTGCTGCTGTGATTGTTTCTTTGGTATTTATCCCAGTGTTAATGGATAATACAAAGGCAATCTAACTTAAAAGTTTCTCCTAATTTTTAATTGGGAGAAACTTTCTTTTTAAAAACTGATTTTTATAAAATAAAAAATACTTCTTAAGACAAGCCAACCTTTTTTCTTTTCTATCTTCTAAACATATAAAAACTTCTTCAAGTGCTATTTTTTCTGAAATACTAAGACTTGTCATTACCTTCCTTTGCCCTTTAGTAGTATAAATTATACAATAAAACGAATTAAAATTTACTAAAACTATATAAAAAATAAATGTTAATTTACAAAATATACGTTAAAATAAATTTAATATAATATAAAAAGTATATTTTATGTATAAAATTAGTTTTAAAAATATTAAAAATAGATATATTATACAGTTTAACGTATAATAAATTTTAAAAATGTATAGTTTGTTTAAATTGTGAAAGAAGAATTATATGTGAGTTTTTAAAATTATTTATCTTTTACTGATAGTTCTTTTGCAATTTGTGCACTTGAACCATTTAATATATCATCTGTTATAATAATAAAAGATACTATACTAAAGATTGTAAGTACTGTAATAATTCCTGAGACTAGATAAATGTTTGCATATTCTTTATTGATAGTCATTTTCAATCCTTTTTTCTTTATTTTAAGATAAAATTACTCCTATATTTTTGACTTATATCAATTACTGAGAAAATTTATGTTTAAATTTATTTTGGATATAATCTACTTTACTTATTATTTTAGGAGATTATATGGCAACTATAGGAATGGGCGATTTAAAAAAAGGCCTTAAAATTGAGTTAAATGGAATACCTTATAAAATTGTTGAATATCAACATGTTAAACCAGGAAAAGGTGCAGCATTTGTTAGAGTAAAAATCAAATCATATGCAAATGGTAAAGTTATTGAGAAAACTTTCCACGCTGGTGATAAGTGTGAAAAGCCTGATTTGCAAGATAAGGTAATGCAATATCTTTATGATGATGGTGAAATGATGCAGTTTATGGATACTGAGACTTACGATCAAATCGGACTTACTCATGACCAAGTTGGAGATACTGCAAAGTGGATAATAGATGGAATGAATGTAGATATGTTATTTCACAATGGACAACCAATAGGAGTTGAACCTCCAGCAGTGGTTGAGTTAAAAATTGTTGAAACTCCTCCAAACTTCAAAGGAGATTCTCAAGGTGGTAAAAAACCAGCAACACTAGAGAGTGGAGCTGTTGTTCAAGTTCCTTTTCATGTATTAGAAGGGGATGTTATAAAAGTAGATACTGCAAAAGGTGAATATCTAGAAAAAGTAAAATAAGGATCTATTATGCCAAGAGTTTTAGTACCAATTGCAACTGGTTTTGAAGAGATTGAGGCGATTACAATAATCGATATCTTAAGAAGAGCAGATATTGATGTAGTTACAGCTGGACTTGAAAGAAGATGTGTAAAAGGTGCTCATGGTATTGAGATAAAAACTGATCTACATGTAGATGATGTAAAATCAAATGAATTTGATATGATTGTTCTTCCTGGTGGAATGCCAGGGAGTTTAAATCTGAAAAATTCCTCTAAAATCAAATCACTATTAGGTGAAATGGATCATGATGGTAAACTCATAGGTGCAATTTGTGCTGCACCAATCGCACTAAATGAAGCTGGAGTTTTAAAGAGCTCGTACACTTGTTATCCTTCATTTGAAGAAGATATAAAAAGAAGTAAATATATTTCAAGTGAAGATGTCGTTAGTGATCAAAACATTATCACCTCAAATGGACCAAAAAGTGCTATAAAGTTTTCCTTGACTTTAGTTGAAAAGCTTATTTCAAAAGATAAAAAAGAGGAAATTCAAAGGCAACTTCTTTTATGACATTAGAGCAATTTTATAAAAAAAGAGATGATACTTTAAACGAAGATGTAACTTTACAGCAAGTTGTTGATAAGATGTATAGTTTACATCTTCGTTATATTGTCTTTATTGATTCTCAAAATTATCCAATTGGCATTTTAACTGAAAGAGATATCCTTTTTTTGTATGAGCAAAGTATAGACTTTAAAACAACAAATGCTTATAAATATGCTACAAAATACCTAATAAAAGCTCATAAAGAGAGAAAACTAGAATATGCTCTTAACTTTATGGTTGATCATAACATAAGAAGAGTGATAATTGTTGATAATTCAAAGAGATACTTAGGAACAGTTGAGCAAGAAGAGATTGTTTTTGCTTTTGAATCATGTGAAAATAAAAATAATTTAAAAATTTATGAAGTTTTGATGAATGAGTCAAAAGCTCTTAGTGTTCAAATAGATGAAACTTTAGAAAATGCTATTTGGATCATGAAAGAGCATAAAATTGGCTCTATTTTAGTAAATGATGGACTTAAAAGTGTTGGAATTTTAACTGAAAGCGATATTTTAATTTTAGCCAAAGATAAGATAAACAAAAAAGAAAAAGTATCAAAGTTTATGCACTCTCCTATATATAAAATTTCCATTAAAGATTCACTTACTGATTGTGTTAATTTAATGAAAGAAAAAAACATAAGAAGAGTTGTGGTTGAAGAAGTAATTGAAGAGAGTGGAAAAATTGTTGATTATATTATTACAACCAAAGACATACTTAACAATTTACAAGGAAATTACTCAAAATTTTTAGAAAAAAAACTGCTTTCACAAAAAAATATATTTAATAGTCTTGAAGATCTAGTAATAGAAGCATATGATTTTAGAAATACTCAAGTTATTAGTTGGGTTAATAAATCTGCAAAAGAAAAACTTGATATTGGTATTGATGATACGCTAGAAAATATAATGTCATATTCAATTTTAAAAGAGATTTTAAAAGCTTTAGACAAGCAAGAAATTTTTATTAAAGAAAATGTAGAAATTGCTGGAAGATTTTACAGATGTACTGTAAGTAGTGATTTTATGTATGATTCAAGAATCATTAGAATATTACTAAGTGATTTTACAGAACTTTATCTTTCAAATCAACAATTAGCTGATCAAGTTGACTTTATGAGTGATTCAATCTTAGAGCAAGAATCTATGCAAAAAGAGATAATCAATCAAAACGCGATAGGGATTGGCTATATATCAACTGAAGGAGAAATTCTTTTTGTAAATAAATATACTCATGATTTATTGGGTTACGAAGAGGGTGAGTTAATAGGTAAAAATATAGAAGAAATTACTTATAAAGAAGATATTGAGAAGTCTCTTTCTTATAGAAAAGAGTTAATTAAAGCTGGAGTTAAAAAAAGCAAAACAAATATTGAAAAAAGATATATACACAAAGATGGCTCACTTATTTGGGTAAATCTTAGTCTTTTTTATTCTATGAATAAAGATAGAAAAGTCAAATACATCATAGGTTTTATAAAAGATATTAGAGAGAGAAAAGCAATTGAGCAGCAGTTAATACTGGCAAAATCAGTTTTTGATAATTCTAAAGAGGGCATTGTTATAGTTGATAGAAAAATGCATGTTAGAGATATAAACAAAGGCTTTACTGAGATATTAGGGTATAGCAAAGATGAAGTATTAAATAAAAATATAGAATTGTTTATATCTATAAATTATGGTAGAGAATTTTATAAGGCAATGCTAGTAGAAGTTAATCAAAAAGGTTTTTGGCAGGGCGAAGTTTTTGGAAAAAGAAAAAATCAAGAAATCTTTCCAAAGTGGTTAAATATCAATACAATAAAAGATGAAGCTGGGAAAATCATATATTATGTAGGGATTTTTTCAGATATAAGTATGATTAAAAAATCAGAAGAAAAATTAGAATTTTTAGCTCACCATGATCATTTAACTAAACTTCCAAATAGACTTTTGATAAGTGAAAATTTAAAACAAGCAATAAAAAGAGCAAATAGAAAAAAAAGTAAAGTTGCAATCATATTTTTAGATTTAGATAATTTTAAAACCATAAACGATACCTTTGGTCACTCTTATGGCGATGAAGTACTTTTAAATATCTCAGCTAGATTAAAAGAAGTTCTAAGAGAGCAAGATAGCGTAGGAAGACTTGGTGGTGATGAGTTTATCATTTTGATTGAGGATTTTCAAGAGATTTCAAATTTAGAGCCGGTTTTAGAAAAAATTATTTCAGTTTTTAAAAAGCCTATTTTGATTAACAACAATAGTTTTAAAATCTCAGGAAGTTTGGGAATTTCAGTTTTTCCTGATGATGGAAGAAATATTGAAAGTTTGATAAAACATGCAGATGCAGCAATGTATAGTGCAAAAGATGCTGGAAGAGATACTTATAAGTTTTATGCACCTGATATGACTCATGAGCTTTTTACTAAGATGTTAATGAAAACAGAGTTGCAAAGAGCAATTGAAAATGAAGAATTTATACTTCACTATCAACCACAAGTTTCTTTGATAGATGGCAAAATAATAGGCCTAGAAGCTCTTGTTAGATGGCAACATCCAAAAATGGGATTATTGTATCCAGATAAATTTATACAAATTGCTGAAAATACAAGACAAATCATTAGCATAGGAAAAATAGTTTTAAAAATGGTTTGTAAAGATTTAAATAAACTATTATCTCTTGGTTTATTTGATGCTAGAATTTCAGTTAATATATCAGCTGTTCAAATAAAAGAAGAAAATTTTTATGATGATATAATTCAAATATTAAGTGAGAATAACATAAATGGAAACAACATAGAGCTTGAGTTAACTGAAAGTCATATGATGCAAAATCCAGAGCGCTCTATTGAATTATTTACCAAATTTAAAAAACATGATTTAACTTTAGCAATTGACGATTTTGGAACGGGATATTCTTCTTTAAGTTATTTAAAGCGTTTGCCTGTTGATAGACTAAAAATTGATAGAGAATTTATAAAAGATATTCCTAGTGACCATGATGATATGGCAATAACTAGTACAATTATTGCTATGAGTAAAAGTTTGGGTTTAGGTGTAATTGCTGAGGGAATAGAAAACGAAGAACAGCATGATTTTTTAAAGCAAAGAGGCTGTTACGAAGGGCAGGGTTACATGTATAGTAGACCTATTTCTTTTGATAAAATTGTTGAGTATTTAAAAAAATTTAATCTTTGATATGTGTATAATGCAACTTTAATCCATCTTCACTCATTACAAATCCTTGAATGATTATTTTTCCTTCATGAACCATTTTATGGTGCTTTTTACAAAGTGGGATGAGGTTGTATTTGTGATTTTTATGAAAATGAGCAATATTGCCTTTTTCGTTAGCTTCTTTTTGTGGGTTGATGTGATGAACATCTTCTACAACTTCATCACAGAGTGCACACTTACTTAAAAGTACATTTTTATTGTATTTGCTTCTTTTTTTTCTTTTTAAAAGTTTTAATTCACTTTGTTCCCCTGAAATTTCATCTCTTATTTCATATGCTTTTTTTATAAATTCTTCATCCATATGTAGTGATTTTGCAAACTCTAAGCCATAAAGACTACTTCCTCTTCCAAGAGATAATTTTCTATTGTAAATGAGTTTATCTTCTTTATCATCGTAACTTACACCTAAGTGAAGATACAAAATTTTATCAAGTTTTTTTAGACTTTTTATTTCACTTAGTTGATGAAGATGAGTTGCAAATACAAAAATAGATTTTAGATTATAAAGCTTTTCAACTGCACTTGCTACAATCGCTAAAGCTGAGCCAGTTTCTGTTCCATGGCTTATTTCATCTCCTAAAATCAAAGAGTTTTTACTTGCACGATTAAAAATATTTTTAAGCTCCAACATTTCAATGCTAAAAGTTGATAGCCCTTTATATAGATTATCGTGACTTACAATTCTTGTAAAAATTTTATCAAATATACTAAATTTCAAAGATGCACATGGTACAAAAAAACCGGCTTGAGCCATGATGACACTGATTCCCAAAGATTTCATCAAAGATGACTTTCCACTTGAATTTATCCCATAAAGAAGCATCCCTCTAATTTCATTAAGATTGTAATCTTCTAACATTATGTGATCATGTTTTATATCAGTTGGAATATCACCCAAAATAATATCATTTGGAATATATATACCATTTTCTTCTCTTGATTCTATTATAGGATGTCTAAGAGCAATTGCTTCTATGAATCTTTTATCATCTCTTGGTTCAATCAAACTTGGTCTAGTATAATTATACATATTTGCACATTTAGCATTTGAAATTGCAACATCTAGAGTTCCTACAAAACTTATGAGATGTTCAATCGTATGAGAAAACATAGTTTCTATTTTTTCTAAACTCTCATCAAATCTTTGTTTAACCAAAGCAATCATTTTGATATTTGAAAGGCTTATCTCTTTTGAAATTTCTTCAGTTAGCAAAGAAGTTATTTTAATTGAATTTTTAAGAATCTTAAAGTTAAAATCCCTAAAAAAATGATGCACTCCATCTATGGTAACAAATGAGTTATAGAGCTTTTCTTTTATAATCGCATATCTGTTTTTGGTCAATGAGATATAATACCCCTCACTCTCAAGCCAATTGATAGAAACTGAACTTTTAGCATTTTCTTCAAAAAGACTCTCTACATGTAGAGCTATTTGTTCAATCTTTTTATAAGCAGATTCTTTTTGTTCTATGATCTTATCAATTTGAGGATGAACACCGCTTAAAAAGAGGTTTTCATCGATTTGCTCTTTTCTAAATTTTGCACATATATCTAAAAGAAATGTTGATTGAATGATCTTTAAAAGTGCTTCACACTCATCATATAGATTTTTTGGTGTAGGAATTTTTTTAAATTGAGCCTCTTTAAAAATACCCAAAATCGCCTCAAGAGAGGTATTTAGATAATCAAGCTCTAAAGGATGTAGTTTTTTTAGCTGTATTCTTCTTAGAATTCTTTCTAAATCATAAACTTGTTTTAGAGCAATTTCAAATTTTTTGTAATCTTTTAAAAGTTGCTCACTTAAATCAAATCTTTCATTTAGTGTCTTTATATCGCAAATTGGATTTAAAAGTCGCTCTTTTAAAAGTCTTTTTCCAATAGCTGTTGAAGTTTGATCGATAAGATTTAACAGTGTCATTTCATTTGGATTTTTTGAAATAATGCTTAGTTGCTCTAGCGCGTTATTTCCAATATACATGTAGCGTTTATTTCCAAGTAGTATTGGTCTGCTCATTTTTTCAATTATATTTTCATCATGCTCTATTATAAAATCACACAAAATCGCTAAAGATTCACTGGCATATGGGTGTCTCTCAAGGTCTAAATATTCTATTGGAGTTAGAAGTGACCTTATAGAATAAATTCTTTCAAATAAATCATTTTGATAGTTTATTTTAGCTCTTTTTTTATTGATTGAAGTGTGTAGTGAGTTGATTTCAAGATAGCTTTTAACCCACTCTTTATCTATATCATCACTGTTAAATGTTAAAACAATTTCACTTGTTTTATAAGTTTGAAGAAGATTGAAAATTTCATCAAGCGCATATGTTTTATCTTCTCTAGTTCCATGAATTTCATTTATAATTGTTTTTCCAGTACTAACATCAATACCACTATACCCAACAGAGTAGATTTGATGGTTACAATCAATCAATAAAGATACAAGATAATTTTCACTAGATTCAATCAAATAATCAAAATTCGTACCAGGACTTATGATGTTAGAGAGATATCTTTTTACATGTGGAGGCTCACCCTTTTGACGAATGATTACAACTGTGTACTTTTTAGTCTGAATTATACGGTTTAAATACCTCTCAAGAGAAACAGCAGGTACTCCTGCTAAAAGAGGATTTTGTAAAGAGTTTTCTATAATGTTTTTGTTTTTTCGCGTAAGTTGGATGTTTAAAAGTTCACTAATCTCTTTTGCTTTTCCTATGTGATGTGTTTCATTGTTTACTTCATAGGTTTCAAAAAAACTTCCAATTTCCATTAAAACTATTGTATTTGAGCCATATTTTTCTTCAAAATACAACTGCAAATCAAAATAAATCTCAGTTAAAAGTTTTTTTGAATTTAGTATCCTAGTAACTTCCGTGTTCATTTACCCTCTTTACATGTAAAGTTATATTATATAAAAAGTTGTATAAAAATTTGGTTTAAATAGGACTTTTTAAGTCTTAATTAAAAATAAAGTTTAAACATGTTAATATAAACTTAAGAATAAAAAGGAGTTTAGAATGAACAGAAGAGATGCCCTCAAAGTTGCAGTAGCTGCTGCACTTAGTACAACAGTTGCAAGTGCTTATGATAAAAAATTAGTAGTAAATACAATGGATATGAAGATGAAAGACCCTTCAAATCCAACCAAAGGTGAACTAAAACATACACCAGAAATTAAAGTCGGTGCTAAAGATGCAAAAGGGTACTCTGTTGTTGAAGTTAACATTGGACAACAAGGAATTATCCATCCAAGTACAGCAAACCATTGGATATATGAGATAGAACTTTTTGCAGATGGCAAAAAAGTATCAAGTGTTTCACTAGAGCCAGAAACTTCAAGAGGTTACCTAGCAACTAGAGTCAACTTATCTAACGTGAAAACACTCTCAGCAGTTTCAAAATGTAACTTACACGGAAACTACACAGCTTCAATAAACGTATAATTAATAAGCCCTTCTTTAAGGGCTTTTCAAAATTTGTTTTTAAAATGATATAATTCGATAAAAAAAGATTTATATGATACAACTTACAAATATTTCAAAAAGCTTTGCAAAACAAGAGCTTTTTTCCAACCTTAGTTTTAGACTAAATGCAAAAAATCGTGTTGGTTTGGTAGGGCGGAATGGTAGTGGAAAATCTACTCTTTTTAAGATAATATTAGGTGAAGAACAGCCTGATGACGGAGAAATCTCAATTCCAAAAAACTACAAGATAGGTGCGCTAAAACAACACCTTGGTTTTAGCGAAGCTTCACTTTTAAAAGAGGCTTCACTTGCGCTTGATGAAGAGCATAAGTATGATACTTACAGGGTTGAGAAGATTTTGTTTGGGCTTGGATTTAGCAAGGATGATTTAGAAAAAAATCCTCTTAGTTTTTCAGGAGGTTATCAAATCAGGATTAACTTAGCTAAACTTTTAGTTACTGAGCCAAATTTGTTACTTTTAGATGAGCCTACAAACTATCTTGATATTGTATCTTTAAGGTGGTTAAGAGAGTTTTTAAAAAGCTTTGATGGAGAAGTAATCCTCATAACTCACGATAGAGATTTTATGGATAGTATCACAACTCATACTATGGGAATAGTTAGAAAAAAAGTAAGCCTAATAGAGGGTAATACACATAAATTTTATGAACAATTAAAAGCAAATGATGAGTTACATGTAAAAACAAAAATATCACAAGATAAAAAGATAAAAGAGCTTGAAGAGTTTATTGCTAAAAACAAAGTTAGAGCTTCAACAGCAGCCCTAGCCCAATCAAAAATGAAACAGCTTGAAAAGATTGAAAGACTTGAAGATATAGTAAATGAAGCAAGATTGAAGTTTGATTTTAATTTTTTGCCAACTCCTGCTAAAAATTTACTTGAAGTTAAAAATTTGAGTTTTGGATACACTAAGGATAAGATTTTATTTGAAGATATCTCTTTTACACTTAAAAAAGGTGAGTGTTTAGGGATAATCGGAAAAAATGGAAAAGGTAAATCAACTCTTTTAAATGTTTTAAGCGGTGAGCTAAAACCACTTAGTGGTGAGATAAATCTACATGTAAGCACAAAATTTGCTCATTTTGGGCAAACCAATATAAACCATTTAAATTTAGAAAATACAGTTTTCCAAGAGATTTATGGCTCAAACGAAAAGCTTTCTATGGCAAGAGCTAGAAGTATTTGTGGTGCTATGATGTTTAGTGGAGATATGGCAGATAAAAAAATCTCATTACTCTCAGGTGGTGAAAAAAGTAGAGTAATGCTTGGCAAGATTTTGGCTGAAGAGGTAAATTTACTGTTTTTAGATGAGCCTACAAATCATTTGGATATGGATTCGATTGAGTCGTTAAAAGAGGCTATTAAAAACTTTGAAGGCTCAAGCATCATAGTAACTCACTCAGAAGATCTTTTAAGAGCACTTGCTAGTAGATTAATAGTTTTTGCCAAAGATAAGGCTGAACTTTTTGATGGGAATTATGATGAGTTTTTAGAAAAAATAGGATGGGAAGAAGAAGAGGTAGAAAAAAAGGAAAAAACTAAGCTAAAATCAGATTACTATCAAAATAAAAAGCAAAGAGCATATCTGATTTCTCAAAGAAATAAAGAGACTTCACCATTGAAAAAAAAGATAGAAAAACTAGAGCAAGAGATAATAAAAACAGAAGAAAAACTACAAATTGCTCAAGATGAGCTTATAAAAGTTTCAAGCAGTGGCGATAGTGGAAAATTAGCAGAACTTTACAAAGAAGTAGCAAGTATGGAATCAAAAATTGAAGAGGATTTTGAAGAGTTAGAAGAGTTACAAAACAGACTTGATGAAATTATACAAGAGTATGAAACAAAAATAATATCTTTGTAATTTTAATTGACCTTACGCACTATATATAGTTCTTGATAAAACAAGAAGGCGTTATATGCAAGGCAGATTTTTGAAAGCCTAGCCAAAGCTAAGGTGAGAAAATCTAACGATGTCAGATAATGCCTTATTGTTTTACCCTTTGGGTGCTTTTTGCAACACTCCCCCCCCAGGCGTTAAAAAGTTTCAAGTTACCTACGGGTAGCTTTTCAACTTTTTACCTACCAATGAAATGTTGCAAAAAACATCAAGTACTACATATAGTGCGTAAGGTCAGTTTTTAAAATGGAAACATTATAATCCCTATCGCAATTAATCCCATCAAAAGTCTTAGCGGTTTTGATAAATTATCATTTACTAAATAATTTGAAAGTATTGCTAAACCAAAAGCAATTTTTATAAATGATAATATTGCAAAAACAAAGTGAGTATCAGGATAAATTAGGTATTGATTTGCTATAAAAGCTATAGGGACTATGTAAAGTCCAATCCCTAGTTTCATAGCTTTTGAGGCTACTTTTATCCAGTTTGTCTCAGCCATACCTGAAGCTATAAAAACAGTTCCACAAACTGGTGGTGTAATAGTAGATAAAAGTGCAAACCAAAAAATAAATAAGTGAGTTTGAAGTGCAGAAAGTCCATATTCTTGTAAAATTGGTCCGGCAACTGCGACACAAATAATGTAAGCAGCTGTAGTTGGAACTTCCATGCCTAAAATAAGGCAAGCAATAGCAGTTAAAATTAAAGCAATCCAAAGTTGACCACTTGAAATAACTAAAATAGCAGAGGTTATTTTTACTCCAACACCAGTTATGTTTAAAACACCAATTATAATACCTGCACAAATTATAACTGAAGCAATAATTGAAATTTGTTTAGATGCTATTATACTACCATCTAAAAATTTGATTATAAAGTTTTTAAATGATATTTGCCAATTTTTATCTATAATGAGTAAAGCAATACTTGCAAATATTGCAAGAGCTGCAGCAAACTGAGGAGTTCGTCCAACAAATAAGAGTGCATATAGTAATATACTAAAAGGAATCAAGAAAAATGGACTTAGCTTTAAAACATAATTTAAAGATGGAATTTCATCTTTATTCATAGCTACTAAATTGTATTTTTTTGCAAATACATCGATACCGATCCATACTGTAAAAAAAAACAAAATTGCAGGAAATATTGCTGCGCTCATAATAGCAGAGTATTTTACGCCTAATAATTCAGCCATAATAAAAGCACCAGCGCCCATAAGAGGAGGCATAATTTGTCCTCCAGTTGAAGCAACTGCTTCAACTGCTGCTGCTAGACTTGACGGATAGTTTAGTTTTTTCATAGTTGGTATTGTAAATGCTCCAGTAGAAGCAACATTTGCTGAAGCTGAACCAGAGATAGAACCAAAAAAAGCTGAGGCTAGTACAGAAACTTTTGCAGCTCCTCCTCTTAGTCTTCCTGCTAATTTTGTTGACATAGACATAAACGCATTTCCACCTTCACCTACTCCTACAAAAGCGCCAAGTATTACAAATACAGCAACTACATTTACAGAAATTCCCGTAAGTGATCCAAATATACCACCTTCTGCTATAACTAGAGTTCCTAAAAAACTTTCTATTGGTATCTCTTGGTGGCCAAAGTTTCCAGGTATATAGTGTCCGAAGAGACCATAAGCTAAGGCAATAAGAGCTGTTAGCGGTAAAGCAAGTTTTATAGCTCGCCTTGCCATTTCTAATACAGAAAGAATTAGAACTATAGAAATAACAAGCTGAAGATTCCCTTCTAAAGAGCCATATTGATCTTCTAGGTCTATATGGTAATTTATTATGTAATACGTGGATAAAAGAGCAGCAATAAGTAAAATAAATCCAAAGTATTTTGTAAAATTAGATACCTTTGAATTATCTCCTAATAAAAACACCCATGGCAAAACAAGAGCAAGGTGTAATGGACGACTAACTAAATTTGGCATTAGTCCTGTAAAAATCAAATATATATGAAAACCAACAGTAATAAGAGAAAAAGAAGCTACTAACAAATATTTATATGAAAGTAGCTTTTCTTTAGTAAAGTTCATATATTAATTTACTTTAAATTCTCAGGTATATTAGCTTTTATTTCTTTATAATATTTTAAAGCACCCTTGTGTAATTTTGTGTTAAAGATTGCTAAATCTTTTGTAGTAATTGCTTTCCACCACTTGTTTTGTTTTTCTAAATTTGGTTTAGATTCCCAAAAAGCTTTAGTAAGTTTATATGCTACATCTTCACTCATGTTAGTTGTTGTATATACTCCAACAGGAAGAGTAGTAGTTACTATATCTTTGTCTATTCCAGCATAAGTGCCAGCAGGAATTATTAATTTAGTTCTCTTAGTTTTCTTAATTTGATCATCACTCATGCTTAAAATATTGATTTTAACAGTCGAAGCTGCTTCTATAACATTTGGGGCAGGGTATGATCCTGCTGTTGCAAAAGCATCAATTTGTCCATTTTTAAGAGCAGCAACAGCTCCTGAAAGTTCTGCTCCTACTAGCTTTACATCTTTTTCTAATCCAAATAGTTTAATATATTTTGCAGCTTCTTTAGCTCCAAATGATCCTTTTCCAATAAGTAGTGATTTTCCTCTTAGATCGTCAAAGGTTTTGATACCAGAATCTTTTCTTGCAACTATGTGCATAGTTAGATATGGTATTGGAAATAGTGATCTTATTTTTCTATAAGCTTCAGGATTATCTTTTTTAAACATCGCTTTTTTGTTTTGTGCTAGTTTTACTAAAACAGGTGGTGTAGTAAATACATAATTTCCTTTTCTTTTTCTTGCCTCTTTTACATTTTGAACAGATCCTTGAGATTCTTCTATAGTTATTTTTAATTCATTGTTTGAAGTTTTTGATATATTCTCTCCAAGTTGAACTGCCATTTGATAGTATGATGATGTTGATTTTGCTGATTTGTAAGTAATCCTTATATCATCACTTGCATTAGCAAAAACTGAAAAAAACATTATGCAAAATAGCACCTTTAATAATTTCATGATTTACTCCTAGTTTTAATTTCTTTTATTGTACCAATATATGTTGTTTTTATCAAATATACGATAGAATATGTTATGAATGAAAAGATAAAATTAGGAGTAGTAAATACTCTACAAATAGACAGAGAAAGTGACCATGGTTACTATTTGGTTGCACTTGACGGAGATGACGTACTTCTTCCTCGTGCTTATGTAACGAAAGATATGAAAGTAGGAGATGAGATAGATGTTTTTGTCTATACTGACTCTGAAGATAGATTCGTTGCAACTACAGAGCGTCCAAAAGCGATGCTTGATGAATTTGGCTATTTTGAAGTAGTTGGAGTCGAGAATTTTGGTGCTTTTGTTGATTGGGGTTTGCAAAAAGATTTGTTTATTCCCAAAAAGTATCAAAAAATACCACTTGCAGTTGGTATGAAATTTGTATTTAGGGTTTGTTTGGATGAAGATAGTGATAGACTCTTTGGCGCTCATAAATTCAATGACTTTTTATCAAAAGATACTAAAAAACTAAAAACTAATCAAGAAGTAAAATTAATCATAAGAGAAAAAACACCTCTAGGTTTCAAAGTAATCGTTGATAATCTTTATGATGGTATGATTTTTCACAATGAAATTTTTGAAGATATTTGGATTGGTCAAAAAAAGATTGGGTATATTAAAAAAGTTAGAAGTGATGGAAAACTTGATGTTTCACTAAGACCTATTGGCAAGGCAAATGAAGAAATTGCAACTTATAGGATAGAAAAAGTTTTAAGAAAAAATGGTCGCTTTTTAGAGTGCAATTACAAAAGTGATCCCAAACTTATAAAAGAGCTTTTTGGACTTAGTAAAAAGAGTTATAAAAAAGCTTTAACAGAACTACTTGATAAAAAAATCATTAAACTTTCTGAAGATGGTATAAGCTTGATTTAAACACAAATTTGGTGTATAATTATACACTAAAGGAGATAATTATGGGTACAGCAAGATTAAATATAACAATACCAGAATCATTAAACAACGATATAAACCACTATGCAGAGGAATTAGGCAGAAAAAAAAGTCATATTATAGCAGCAGCTTTGGATATGTATTTTGATTATATTGACCTTAAAATGGCTGAGAAGAGATTGGAATCAGATGAACCTACTTATTCATTAAAAGAGATGAAAAAAGAGTTAGGTCTATAATTTGTATAGCATTGAATTTAGCCGTTCTACAAAAAAAGAGTTAAAAAATATAGACAAATATCATCAGCATTTTATTATAAACTCTTTAGAAGAGTTTATTAATAAGTTTTCTAATGAGTATGAAATTTCTTTGTTAAGAACTGGAAAAATTAAAAAACTTCAAGGTAAAAAAGAGGCTTTATTTCGTTTAAAACTTCGCTCTTATAGAGTTGTGTATAAAAAATATAAAAATAGATTAGTAATCTTAGTTTTACATGTAACTTCAAGAGAAAGTGCGTATAAGTGATAGCTATCATTGGGGCAGGGGCTAGTGGATTGGTTGCTAGTATTGTTCTTGCTAGAAGAGGCTTTAAGGTTTTAGTGTTTGAAAAAAATAATAAAATAGGCAAAAAACTTTTAGCAACTGGTAATGGAAGATGCAATATTACAAATAAAAATATTTCATTATCAAACTACTACTCTTCAAATCCAAAATTTATTAAACCAATTATTGCTAGATTTAGTACTTCTACATGTAGAGATTTTTTTGAGCAATTAGGCATAGATATGATTGAGGGAGAAAATGGAAGACTTTATCCTAGAAGCCTTCAAGCTTCGAGTGTTGTAAATCAGCTTGTATATGAGGCAAAAAGACTTGGAGTAGAATTTATTTTAAATACAAATGTAAAAAGTATTTCAAAAAATGAGAAGTTTTTTTCTTTACATGTAGAAGATGATAAAACTTATAAAGCGAACAAAGTTATCTTAGCAGCGGGCTCAATTGCTATGCCTACTCTTGGAGGAAGTGTTAGTGGATATGAGTTAGCCAAGAGTTTTGGACATAAGATTGTTTCTATACATCCTAGTTTGGTACAACTTGTAACAAAAGAGGATTTAAAAAGTGTGGCTGGTGTTAAGCTAAATGCTAAGGTTAAACTGCTTGTTGATAATGAAGTAAGATTAGAAAAAGAGGGTGATTTTTTATTTACAAATTATGGGGTATCTGGAAGTGTTATTTTAGATATTAGCAGGATTGCATCTCATGCTTTGTTGTATAAAAAAGATGTAAAAGTCATAGTTGACTTACTTCCTGAATTTAGTAAAGAAAGATTAAAAAACATACTTAAAAAAAGACTTGATTACGCACATCAAAAGAGTGTAAAAGATTGGCTTGATGGATTTTTAAATTCTAAATTGGCTCTTTTTTTGGCAAAAAAGCTAAATCTACAATTGGCTTCAAGTTTAAATCAAAAATCACTTAGTAAACTTGTGTATGAACTTAAAAATTTTGCGTTACATGTAGAGGATACAAAAGGGTTTAAAAGTGCTGAAGTGTGTGCAGGTGGAGTTGATACAAAAGAGATAAATCCTAATACTCTTGAATCAAAATTTGCAAAAGGGCTTTACTTTTGTGGAGAAGTTATGGATGTTGATGGTGATTGTGGAGGTTATAATTTGCACTTTGCCTGGGCTAGTGGGTATAATGTTGGCTTAAGTATACAAAAGGGATAAAAATGAAAGAGAATATTCCAGTTTTTGATTTAGAAAGTTATGTAAAACTTCTTCATGAAACGGCAAATGTTGTTATATTGATGCTTGATAAAAAAGCAAATATATTATATGTTAATAGTTATATTGAAGATTTAACAGGTTACAAAAGAGAAGAACTTATAGGTAAAAATTGGATAGAAATTTTTATACCAAGCTTATATGATGAAGAAATTGACAATGTATTTCATGATGTTATAGAAAATAAAAATATGCATTGGGGAAATGAAAATGAAATAGTTTGCAAAGATAACAGTTTAAAAATGTTTTCTTGGAATAATTCTCTATATTTTGATAGAGACGGCAATTTTGAAGTAGTACTTTCAGTTGGAAAAGATATAACACAATTTAAAGAAGCAGAAAAAAATTTAAAAAATACAATAGAAGATCTGAAATTAGAGCACAAAAGTAGAGAGTTTTTATTTAATCGGTTTAATAATATACTAATAGAAACTGATGGTGAAAATATGATTAATGCCAACAAACAATTATTGGAGTTTTTTGGCTATGATAGTTTGGATAAATTTAAAGAAGATACAAAGTGTATATGTTATAGGTTTATTGAACACAATGATTATTTTCATCTTGGGCTAGTTCCCAAAGAAGATAATTGGATAGATGTATTAAAGAAACTTCCAAAGATTAAGCAAACTGTTGTCATGCTAAATAAAGATTATGAAAGCCGTGTATTTAAGGTTAGGTTTTCTTCTTATACTGATAAAAAATTTTTAATATATTTTGACGATGTAACTGAATTAATGGAAGAGGCAAAAAAATATGAGTATAAAGCATATCATGATAATTTAACAGGCATTTATAATAGAGAAAAATTTAACTTAATTTTTAATAATTTAAAAGAAAAAGTTTCTTTTATTATGTTTGACATTGATCATTTTAAAAAGGTCAATGATACTTACGGACATGATATCGGAGATAAAGTTTTAAAAGAACTTTGTAAATGTGTTTCCAAAGAGCTTAGAAGTAGGGATATTTTTGTCAGATGGGGTGGCGAAGAATTTATTATTATGATTCCTTTTTTAGGCGAAAAAAAAGCGTTTAATATAGCACAAAGAATTCGCATGAGAGTTGAAAAATTAGATATCAAAGGTTTACCGAAAATTACAATTAGTTTGGGTGTAACTAATCTATTAGATAAAAAAGATAAAGATGATGCTATAAAACGTGTTGATAAAGCACTTTATGAAGCAAAAGAAAGCGGAAGAAACAGAGTTGTAGAATTGTAGAATTTAAGTAGCTTTTTTGTAAAATAAAAACAAAAAAGATACACTATGAGCAAATTTACACACTTACATTTACACACAGAATTTTCACTTCTTGATGGGGCAAATAAGATCCCAGTCTTAGCTAAAAAAATCAAAGATTTAGGTATGAACAGTGTTGCTATGACTGATCATGGCAATATGTTTGGAACAATTACTTTTTACAATGAAATGAAAAAAAATGGTATAAAGCCTATCATTGGGATGGAGGCTTATATACACAATGAAGATGATATAGGAGATAAATCAACAAGACAAAGATTTCATCTTTGTTTATATGCGAAAAATGAAATTGGCTATAAAAATCTTATGTATTTAAGTAGTCAAGCCTATATGAATGGATTTTACTACTACCCTAGAATCAACAAAAAATTACTTCGCGAACATAGTGAAGGTTTAGTTTGTAGTGGAGCTTGTTTGCAAGGAGAAATTCTTTGGCATTTAAACACAAATAATTCAAGAAATCTTCAAAATGGAGCAAAAGGGTACGAAAGAGCTAAAGAAGTTGCCTTGGAATATAAAGAGATATTTGGAAATGATTTTTATATCGAAATTATGAGGCATGGTATCAATGATCAATTAGCAATTGATAAGCAACTTATCCAAATATCTTTAGAAACAGGCATCAAGTTAATAGCAACTAACGATACTCACTATACTGAGCAAAAAGATGCAGAGGCTCATGAAGCTTTTATGTGCATTGCTATGAATAAACTTTTTGATGATCCAAACAGACTAAGACACAGTGTACATGAGTTTTATGTAAAATCTCCCGAGGAGATGGAGAAGCTTTTTGCTGATATCCCTGAAGCCATTTCAAACACTCAAGAGATAGTAGAAAAATGTAACCTAGAAATAAAACTAGGAAATCCAACACCACCAAATTTTAAATTTACAAGAGAAAAAGCAAAAGCTCAAAACCTTACTTTGCCAGAACCTGAAGTCGAATACTCTATGGCAAATGATGAAGTTCTGTTTATCCATGAGTGTAAAAAGGGTTTGGAAAAAAGACTTCAAATTGTTCCAAAAGAGAAGCATCAAGAGTATAGAGATAGACTGCAAGTAGAGATTGATATAATAAACAGTATGAAGTTCCCCGGATATATGCTTATTGTTTGGGATTTTGTGAATTTTGCTAAATCAAAAAAGATTCCAGTAGGTCCAGGAAGAGGAAGTGCTGCTGGTTCTTTAGTTGCTTATTGTCTTTTTATTACAGATATTGATCCAATTCCTTATGGATTACTTTTTGAGAGATTTTTAAATCCTGAAAGAGTTTCCATGCCAGATATAGATATGGACTTTTGTCAAGCTAGGCGTCAAGAAGTAATTGATTATGTTGTAGAAAAATATGGTAGGGAAAATGTTGCTCAAATCATCACTTTTGGTAAACTACTGGCAAAAGGGGTTATCCGCGATGTTGCTAGGGTTTTAGATATGCCATATGCTCAGGCTGATGCAATGGCTAAGTTGATTCCGGATGAACTAAAAATAACACTAAAAGATGCTTGGGAGAAAGAGCCAAAGATAAGAGAGCTTTGTGAAAGAGATGCTAATGCAAAAAGAGTTTGGGAGTACTCTTTAGCTTTGGAAGGTCTAAATAGAAATGCCGGAACACACGCGGCTGGTGTTGTTATATCAAATGAGCCATTATGGAAAAAAACTCCTCTTTTTAAACCAAGTGGTATGGATACTATCGCTACTCAATACAATGGAAAATATGTAGAAGATGTAGATTTAATCAAATTTGACTTTTTAGGACTAAAAACATTAACTGTTATTGAGTGGGCAAATCAACTTATAGAGAAAAAATATGGTAAAAGAGTAGATTTCTTACATGAAGATATTTCTGATAAAGGGGTTTATGAGCTTATTCAAACAGGAAATACAATTGGCTTGTTTCAGATAGAATCAAGTGGTATGCAAGATTTAGCTAAAAGGTTAAAGCCTTCATCTTTTGAAGATGTTATCGCGATGTTGGCACTTTATAGGCCAGGTCCTATGGAATCAGGTATGCTTGATGATTTTATAAACAGAAAACATGGACTTGCAAAGATTGATTATTTTTATGATGAGTTTGAAGAACCACTAAAACCTATACTTGAGCCTACTTATGGAGTTATTGTTTATCAAGAGCAAGTTATGCAAATAGTTCAGGTAATCGGTGGCTTTTCTTTGGGTGGTGCAGATTTAGTAAGAAGAGCTATGGGTAAAAAGATTAAATCTGAGATGGATAGGTTAAAAGGCGAATTTGCTGATGGTGGGGAGAAAAAAGGATACAATAGAGCACATTGTGAAGAACTTTTTGATTTGATTGTTAAGTTTGCAGGATATGGTTTTAACAAGTCTCACTCGGCTGCTTATGCGATGGTTACATTTTATACTTCATTTTTGAAAAAATACTATCCAACAGAGTTTATGGCGGCACTTTTAACTAGTGAAAAAGATAACACAGACAAAGTTGTTCGTTATGTTGATGAGGTCAAAAGGATGGGCTTTGAGCTTGTTCCACCTGATATTAACCATTCGCACCTTGTTTTTAGTTCAAACAATATCGATGGTAAAGAAGTTGTTATGTTTGGTATGGGTGCCCTAAAGGGTGCTGGTGATGTTGCGATAAAATCTATACTAAAATCAAGGCAAGAGGGTGAGTTTAAAGATTTAAGCGATTTTATTAGCCGTATTGATGGCTCTAAAGTTAACAAAAGAGTAATCGAAACTCTTATAAAATCTGGCGCATTTGATTGCTTTGGATATTCAAGAAGAGCTTTGCTTGAGCAATTAGAGTATATAGTAGAGTCTGTTAAAAAAGCAGGAGAAGTTAAAAAACAAGCTGTAGGAAGTCTTTTTGGAGATGACGAGGAGATAAATTCGGTTGAAATCAAACTTGAAGAAATGCCAGAATATGATAGTAAAGTAATCCTAGAGTTTGAAAAAGAGTCTTTAGGTTTTTATGTGTCAGGTCACCCACTAGATGATTTTAGAGAAATAATCGAGTCAATTCCTCATACACTCTCATCACATCTGCAAGAGGCAAAAGAAGGAAAAACTCTTTTTATTGGGAAAATTGATCATATCCAAGAAAAAATAAGTAAAAATGGCAATAAATTTGGCATAGTAACAATCATGGATTTTCATGGAAACCTTGAGTTTATGGTTTTTAAAAGTATCTTGGATAAACTAGAAATTATGGATCAGCAAAAACCAGTAGGTTTTGCAGTAGAATTAAAAAAGGATGATAGAGGTGTCAAAATCAATTGTAAAGATGTTCTTTCTTTTGAAGAATTAAGCAATCAAAAAGATAAAGCAAAAGTCTTAGAAGAGTTAAAAGAAGAGATTGATGAAATTCCTCATACAAAATCAAGTAAAATCAAAGAATTTGAAAATGCAAAGGTATTTTTTATAGGAAAAGTTGATAGCGTAGATGAAAAAATGAGTAGCAAAGGAAATCCTTATGCTTTTGTTAATGCTTTTGATTTAGAAGGAAGCATTGAGTTTATGGTTTTTGAAAAACAGCTAGAAAAATTAAATAGTTTAAATTTAGAAAAACCAATTGGTTTTTTACTAGAAATAAAAAAAGATAATGAAAAAGTAAGAATTTCTGCAAAAGGTGTTTTTACACTAGAAGAATCAAAAAAGAAGAAAAATAGCATAAAACAAGATGAGCCAAAAGAAATCAAAGAAGAGCCTAAGCCACTTCCGCCAACTACTGTAAGGATTGAGCTTAGTGATGAATTTGATGTTTTAGAAGAACTTTATAAGCTTGTTAGAGAACACCATGGAAGAAGTGAACTTCAACTTGTGATAAATTCAAAGCTTGTAGATGTAAAAATCAATACATATTTAAAGATAGATCCAATAATAACAAAAGAGATAGAAAAATTAGAAGGTATTGAGGTGATAGGTTAATGGCATATAATATATTTTTTGATACCGAAACAACAGGGATTGGGAGTGAAGATGAGATTGTTCAAATTGGAGCGATTATTACCAATGAAAAAGGAGAACTTTTAGAAAATGGAGTTTTTGATGAGCTTTGTTCAACTTTAGTTCCTATTAAACTAAAAGCTATGGCAACTCATGGAATAAGACCAGAAGATATAAAAGACAAATCAGAGTTTAAAAAATCTCGTTTTTGGCAAGTTTTAAATGAATTAAATAGTGAAGAAAACTACCTCATTGCTCATAATTTACCTTTTGATTTGAGTATGATTCAAAAATATGGATTTACTAACAAGTTTAAGCTTATTGATACGCTAAAGTGTGCCATGCATCTATATAATATAAAAGTTCCCCACTCAAGTGCAGGTTTTGCTCAAGAAGATTTAATTGAAGAAGAGATAAGAGATAAAACAAACAACATAGTTCCAGACTATCAGCTTCAAACTTTTAGATATAAGCTTTTTAGTAAAGCTGATGAGCAAATAGAGATGCAAAAGTATAATGTAGAAGTCAAAGCTCATGATGCTATTGGTGATGTTTTGATTTTGAAGATGTTTTTAAAAGAACTTTTCATAAGAACTAAAAGAGAATTTGATTTAGAACTTTCAGAAGTCATGGATAAATTGGTTGAACTGTCAAATACTCCAGTTAAATTAAATATGATGACTTTTGGAAAATACAGAGGAATGAGTTTTGAAGATATATATAGGCTTGATAGAAGCTATCTTGAATGGCTTCTAAGAGAGCAAGAAAAATCTGGTGACAAGTGTGATTTAAATCTAAAATTTACACTTGAGAGTTGGTTGAAGAGTTAACTCTCTTCAACCTCTTTTACACTTTTAAGTAATTCACTTAAGATATCAGTCATAGTAAGTATACCTTCAAGTTCATTGTTATCAATCACTAAAAGTCTTTTAACTCCACTATTTACCATGATTTGAGCGGCATATTTTAGGTCTAATTGTTCACTTACTTGAAAAGCTGGTTTTGAGTAAATATCATATACTCTTAATAAGTCAATATCTCCATTGTTTGCTACTATTGAAGTTAGTATATTTTTGTAAGTGAGCATTCCATATGCATCATGGGGTTTTAGTTTATCTACAACAAGTGATTTTACTTTTTTTTCTCTCATGATATTAAGCGCTTCTCTTACTGGAACCATTGGGGAAACTTTTACTATGTTTTCTGCTTTTATCATGATATCTTTAACTAACATTTATAACTCCTCTAAAATTTCTTTTTCAAACAATTCAACTTCTTTACTTTCCATTCCTGTTAAGTGAGTAAGAGGAAAAGTAAAGACCATACCATTTGAGTTGTCATCATTGTGTAAACCTAACTCTTTTCTAAAGGCTTTAAAAACTTTCATACTAAGTTTTAAAGGTAAGATAAAGAGTAAAACACTTACATTTTCTTCTAAAGTTAGACCAAAAAATACTTTTTTTTCTTCAAGTCCTATGCTTTTTCCATGTAAGATTGTAACTCCTCCAGCTCCAGCTTTTTTTGCTATGTCTATTGCTTCTTCCTCTTTTGAATCAGGAACAATCGCAACTAATGATACAAATCTCATCTATATTTCCTTTTGTGTTTTTATTTGAGCTATTATGCCATATCCCATAACTGTAATCATTGGGAAAAGCGAAGCAAAAGCTATAAGTCCAAATCCATCAATGAGAGGATTTCTTCCATCTATATTTTCAGCCAAGCCTAGTCCTAAGGCTGCAACAAGAGGTACAGTAACAGTAGAAGTTGTAACTCCACCACTATCATATGCTATTGGGATTATATATTTTGGTGCAAAATAAGTCATGATTATAACTACAATGTAACCTACTATTATATAATAATGAAGTGGATCACCACTAATAAGCCTATATGCTCCAAGAGCAATTCCAAGGGCCACGCCAAATGCAACTGAAATCCTAAGTGTTTTTTGATTTATATTTCCATTACTGATTTCATTTGCTTTTATCGCAATCGCAATTAGTGCAGGTTCAGCCATAGTTGTTGAAAATCCTATCATAAATCCAAATAGATATATTAGATAATGATTTCCCATAGAAGTAAGAGCAAATGCAATACTCTCTCCGATAGGAAACAACCCAAGTTCTAAGCCAACTATAAAAGCATCAAGCCCAATTATAAGTAAAATGACTCCTACGATAACTTTTTTAAGATGTGGAATTGGCTTTTTTATTATGATATATTGGAAAAAAGAGATAACTAAAAGGATTGGTAAAACATCTTTTATAACCCCTAAAAATTCTATAATCAAATTGTATAATCCAAATCTATTTACATGCTCAACAACTTGGGCACTACTAGTTGTTAGAGTTGATACATCTGAAGTTGAGCCAAAATTATAAACTATGATTCCAAAAACTTGAACAAATATCATGGGAGTTAGTGAAGCAAAAGCGATAAGTCCAAAACCATCAATTGCTGGGTTTCTTCCTTTAATCGAAGAGCTAAGACCAATGCCAAGAGCTGCAACAAGTGGTACAGTGACAGTAGAAGTTGTAACTCCTCCACTATCATAGGCAAGTCCAATGATTTGGATAGGAGCAAAAAATGTTACACTAACAACTATAATGTATCCAGCTATTATGTAGTATTGTATTGGATGTCCTAAAAGGATTCTTAAAACTCCCAAAGAGATTGCAAAACCTACTGAAAATGCCACTGTTAAGCGAAGAAAAAATGCGTCTATTCGTCCATCACTTATGATTGAAGCTTTATTTGCAATTGCAATGAGAGCTGGCTCAGCAATGGTTGTTGAAAAGCCTATTAAAAATGCAAATAACAAAAGCCAAAATATTGAGCCTTTTTTTGCAAAATCATTTGCTAAATTTTCTCCAACAGGAAATATCCCAATTTCCAAACCTCTTATAAACAAAGCAAGTCCAGATGCTACAATAAAAAGTCCAATACAAATAGCTACAAGATCATCAGGCATACTTTTGATGATAAAAATCTGAAAAAAAGCAACAACAGCTATGATAGGTAGTAAATCTTTTGATGAGTTTTTTAAGTCTTGAACAAATAGTTTTAAACTCTCTATTAGCATTTATCTTCCCATATTATTTTAAAGCCTTTTGGATTTTCAAGTAATTCTATCTTTCCATTGTGTGCATTTATGATTTGAAGGCTAAGAGCAAGTCCTAAGCCATGACCTTTTGTTTTTGTTGTTTTAAATGGTTCAAAAAGTATATTTTTGTTTTCTATATCTTTACCATTATCTATTATATCTATTTCAAAATTATGATTTGCTTTTTTAAAAGCCAAGTTTACTTCACCCTCACTGTTATCACTATCTTCAATGGCATCAATTGCGTTAAAAATAAAGTTTTGAAGAACTAAAACTAAAAGTTCAATATCTCCATATACTAATGTTTCTTGAAAATCAAAATTAAAATTTATATCTTTTGAGTAAGTGTACTGCTCTATAGCTAAATTGCATTCATTTTCTAAATCTTTTAAGTTAAAGTACTGAAAGTTTGGCTGAACACCTTTTGTAAAAAGTAATGTGGCCTTTATGATTCTCTCAACTCTCCAAATTGATTTTTTTATCTCTAGTACTAAAGGTTTGTTTTCGATGCTCACTCTTTTAAAAAGAGTTGAAGCTAAAAGTGCAACTGAGCCTATTGGGTTTCTTATTTCATGAGATAGATGAGCTGCTACTTGTCCCATGGAAGCTAGTCTTTCTTTTCTTTTTTCTTGAGTGATATCAGTAGCACTAATGACAGTTTTATCTACATGTAAAGCAACTTTAACAAGATAGTAAACTCCATCACACTCAATCTCTTGAGTTGCCTCTTCTAAGTTTATATGGGCTAAAAGATTGCTTATTTTTTTTGCTTCTGAGTTTTGTAAAAAAATCTCTTTATCAGCATCTAAAACCCAAAGTGCATTTGGTTGTACTTCTATGATTTGTGCAATGAAATCTTGTAAAGCAGTGTAAGATTTGTTTAATTGCTTATACTCTTCTTCTATAACATAAGTCTGATTTATAAGGTCTTCTAAACCTTTTTTAAATATCTCTTTTTCTTCATTGCTTAAAGAGTTTAGTAGTTTTTCATCTATCAATATAAGTTCCTATCCATAAGTAATCCCTCAAAATCTTTTAATTCATATAATAAAATTTGTTTGTCATTAATCGCTTTTAACTCTTTACTAAAACCACTTTTTGAAAACAATGCAAAATAATCTGGATTAATATCTGCTCTTTGGCATTTTGCTTGAAGCTTATTTAAAATATTTTTACATATTTTGTGATTTTTCCATTTTGCCTCACCTGTGATTATTGTACCATCTTTTTTTTCAATAAGTAAGTCAATCTCAACTTTTTTATCCCAGTATGAGCCATGATTTAAAATATTTTCTTTTTTATATTTGTGTATTAAAAGCTCATTGCTTAATTCTTCAAAACTAAGACTTATAAAACTCTCTATATTGTCTATTATATTTTGTAAAATTTCATCTACATGTAAAGATTCTTTGATTGCTGGAGCGATGAATGTAAACCAAAACCTTGTAAAGTTATCAACAAAATGGATTTTATCTTGGATTTTATAGTGTCTTAGGCTTTTTTTGATTAATTGTCTTTTAAATTCTCTTTTTGGTTTTTCTCTGCTTTTTTCTCTTTTGATTATATTTTTTTCATAAAGTGCTTTAAAAAGAGCCCGTCCTCTTAGTTGTGAAATATTTTCTTTTTCGTATATAGTGTAATTTTTCCTATCACCAATTGCTAAGCGAGTAAGGATTGAGTTTAAATCTTCTTGGAATTTTTCATCATCATCATATTTAAAATAAACTTTTAATTCTTCAATCCTATCTATTATATTTATTTTTATACATGTAAATAAATCATCATCAAGTTTTAAATACTCTAAAAAAGGATGCCCAAAAAAAACAGAGTAAAATTCTATAGTTTCTTGAATATTAAAATAGTTAAATTGTTTGTGAAACTTACTAAAATTGTTTATTAGACTTCTCCTTGGGTAGTTTTTTAATTATAACATATTTTAAGTATTTTTGCAGTATAATCCCCCGACTTCGAGATTTCTCCCAGCCATAATTATTTTAACTTATCTTTGTTTTTAAAGGAATTTGTGGATATGTTTGTATTTGACAATTTAAGTCTACTCTTTGTAGGGCTTATTTTGTTAGGAACTATCCCGAATCTATTTTATATGTTTGGGTATCTAACACATATAAAAAGAAAAGGGTATTTCTTAACACACTATTTTGCTTTTATAGCTTCTATGATAGGAGTGGTGATAGCTAACAATGTTATTGTTTTTTTGCTTTTTTGGGAACTTATGAGTTTAACTTCATGGCAACTTTTACTTACTGATTCAAAACAGAAAAATATCGGTAAAATTGCTCAGTTTTATTTTATTATGACTCATTTGGGATTTGTATTTATCTTACTTTTTTTCTTAATCAGTACAAACGGAAGTCTAGAAAATGCTACATTTGAGCTTTTAAAAGAGGGCGCTTTAACTTTTGCATATCCAACTATGTTATTTATCTTTATTTGTTTGGGATTTTTGAGCAAAGCTGGAGTTGTTCCACTTCATGTTTGGTTGCCATATGCTCATCCAAAAGCTCCAAGTCCAGTTTCAGCTCTCATGAGTGGAGTTATGCTAAAAGTAGCTATTTATGCAATGATAAGATTTTTATTTGATGTTCTTTATCCTTGGCCATTGGAGTGGGGTATCACTATACTCATACTAGGTTCAATCTCCTCTTTGGTTGGGGTTTTATATGCTTTAAGCGAACACGATATAAAAGCACTTTTAGCAAATCACTCTATTGAAAATATAGGAATTATACTTATTGGTTTTGGTATGGGTATGATATTTGATACTTTGGGGCTTAAAGAGTTAAGCTCTTTTGCTTTTATAGCAAGTTTATTTCATACATTTAATCATATGAGTTTTAAATCACTACTCTTTATGGGTGCTGGAAGTGTACTTTTTTCAACCCATACAAAAAATATGGAAAAATTTGGAGGACTTATAAAAGCTATGCCTCTAACTGCTTGGAGTTTTTTACTGGCTTCGATTAGTATTTCAGCACTTCCTCCAACAAATGGATTTTTAAGTGAATGGATGATATTTCAATCTTTACTAAACTCAGATGTTATAAATCATCTTGAATTAAAACTCTCAATTCCTTTTGCTATTTTTTCATTAGCTCTTACTGGAGGTTTGGCAATCGCTTGTTTTGTAAAAGCTTATGGAATTACATTTTTGGGGCTTCATAGAAGTACAAATGCTAAACATGCAAAAGAGGTAAATACTCTTATGAGTTTTGGTACTGTTTTAATGAGTTTGGTTGTTTTATCTCTTATGATTTTTGCTCCTTTTTATATAAAATATTTTGATAAAGCAGTAATGGATTTTAATCACATTAGTGTATATAATGATATTTTTCAAACTCACATATATAGTATTCATGCACTTGGAAGTCATGGTGGTGTAGTTTCGCCTCTTATTTTAGTAGCGATGCTGATTTTTATAACAACTTTGATATATCTATCAGGGAAACTTTTGAAAGTAAAAACAAGAGTACATCACAGTTGGGCATGTGGATATAGAACAAATCAATCTACTCAATATAGTGCAACAGGTTTTGCAGGTCCAATTAGAAGACTCTTTATGTGGCTTTACAAACCAGATATTAAGCTTAAAAAGGTAAATTTATTAAGAGAAGAGACTACTTTTGATGAGTCATTTTTTGAGGTACATGTAAAACCTCTTTTTCAAAGAACTTTTTATGATGGAACTGCTAGTTTAGTAAATAAAATCAGTTATTTTGTATATAGATTTGCTCACTTTGAACAAACAAGATATAGCGCTATGATTTTAAGTCTTTTGGTATCTGTACTTTTTAGTTATAGATTGTTTATTGGTGAGTTTAGTTGGCTTTCACTATTTTTTGAATTTGTGATGGTGAGTTTTATCTTTAAGGTATTGATAGTAGGAGAGAAAAGATGATTTTATATATATTTAGCATACTATTTTTGCTTCTTATCTCGCCATTGATGCTAGGAATCATGAAGTCATTTAAAATGTTTTTACTCTATAAAAAGCCAGTATCTATTTTACAGCCTTATTATATGTTCTCAAAACTTCTTATAAAAGAAAATGTCATATCACAAGAGAGTTCAAGTATAACAAGGGTTGCTCCATACTTGGTTTTATCTCCTTTGTTAATGGTAATGTTTTTTTTGCCTCCTATCTTTAATGGTGCTTTTTATGTTGGTTTTGTAGATGCTTTTACGATAATAGGACTTATTTCTTTATCAACATTTTTTCTTATGCTTTTAGGACTTGATAGTGGAAATAGTTTTGGAGGAATTGGAAGTAGTAGAGAAGCTTTTATATCAAGTTTGGTTGAGCCTGCTATGGTTTTGACAATTTTTAGTATAGGTCTTATGGCTAAAGATTTGGGAGTTGCAAATGCAAGTGTAAATTTGAGTGAGCATTTTCCAAAAGAACATATGGCAAGTTTTTTATTTAGTGGTATTAGTTTTTTTATACTACTACTAGCAGAAAATGGAAGATTACCAGTTGATAATCCTGAAACTCACTTAGAGCTTACTATGGTTCATGAAGCTATGATTTTAGATTTGAGTGGTTTTTATCTTCTTTTGATTGAAATGGCAAGTAGTGTTAAGTTCATCATTTTTGCATCTTTGTTTGCATCTTTGTTTATTCCTTTTGGATTGAATTTTTCTCCTTTTATTGCATTTTTAGTTTTTGTAGGAAAGATTATATTTTTAGCTCTAATTGTAGCGATTATTGAAGTAAACGGTGCGAAATTAAGACTTTTTAAAGTGCCAAATCTTTTGGGTATTTCTATCGTTTTAGCATTTTTGTCTTTGATTAGTTTTTATGTGTTAGGAAATTAGATGGTAAGTTTTAGTATAGGTATATTTTTAGCAACTTTTATTGTGGCTATTTTTGCAACTAGATTTTTTAAATTGATTTTTTGGTATGGTATAAACTCTTTTATTTTAGGAGTTTTGGCTATTTTGATGGGCTTGCATGATAAAGACCAAGCAATGATTATAAGTGGAATTGTAACTATCTTTTTAAAAGCTTTAACAATCCCTTATATTTTAAAACTCATATCAAAAGAGTTTAATATTCAAAGAGATATTGAGCCAAATATCAAAGTTCATTTTAATGTTATTTTGATTCCAACTATCATAGTTTTTACATTTTATCTTGTGGGACCATTTGCTCATAGTCTGGGTGCGCATGCAAATTATGTTGCTATATCAATATCTGCTTTGTTTTTATCTTTGATTTTGATGATAGAACACTCAAGTGTCGCTCCAAAAATAATAGGTTTTTTGATGATGGAAAATTCACTGTTTTTACTAGGAGTTACATCTACAGGTGGAATGCCAATGTTTATAGAGATCGGTGTATTTTTTGATTTGATGATTGCCATTGTTGTTATCAACCTTCTTTTTAAAGAGGAGGTCGCAAGATGACTTTTTATTATTTGATAACTCCAGCAATCATCATGTTTATAACATCTTTTTTACATGTAAAAGTAGCAAAACGACTTTTACCTACTGTTTCTTTTTTAGTTCTTTTACCAATAATATATTTATTTATGATGCAAAAACCATATAATTTAATGGGTGAGTATTTGATTGCTACAAAGCTAAATACTTATATATTATTAGTTTCTTCAATAGTAGCAATTGGAGTAACATTGGCTCTTATTACATTAGATAAACATGTAAAAATTACACATGATAATTATGTTAAATTTTATCGTTTCTTTGCGGTTTTTTGGATTGGACTTATTGTATCTATTCTTTCAAATAATATGGGGCTTTATTGGATTGGATTAGAGTTAGCTACACTAAGTACAGTTTATATGATAAAGACAAATATTTCAAAGCATTCAGTCACTGAAGCTTGGAATTATATGATAGTTGGTACTATCGCTATCTCTCTTATTTTATTTGGAATTATATTGATTTATTCTAGTGCTAAGCCAATACTTGGTGAAGAAGCAATGAATTTTAGATTGCTGATTGAAAATATTGAGCAAATTAAAAATAAATTTCTTTTTGAGATAGGATTTATCATTGTATCAATCGGAATGTTTATAAAAATGGGATTTTTCCCTATGAGTTTATGGCTTGCAAATATTGAAAGAGCTTCTTTTTATCCAGTTGCAGCACTTTTTAGTGGTATTTTAGAGAGTGCAATTATCGCAGGATTTTTTAAATTTTCTCAAATTGCGATGAAAGTAAACTATTCGCATGTTTTTTCATTTGTTTTTCTTTATACTTTCTTGACACTTTTTATAGTTAGTTTTTTGATATTTAGAGCAAAAGATTTTATAAGACTTTTTAGTTTAAGTGGGATTGAGCATATGGCTTTGATAGTTTTGTTTTGGGTAAGTGGTGGTTATTTTGCAGCACTTTTACATTTTGGAGCTCATGCCTTTTTAAAACCAGCACTATTTCTAAGTACAGGAGTTTTAGAATCTCAAGGCAAATACAAAATTGCAGGTGCTCTTAGAGGATACAAAGGTTTTAAAGGTATAGTTTTTTGGTATTTAGTAGGAATGTTTTTATTAGCGATAGTTTCGCTTCCTCCTAGTCCTATGTTTTTTAGTGAGATTTATGGTTTTAAAGCTATGATTGATATGGCAAAACAGAGTCATCATTTGATACTTATGATTGTAACGATTGTGTTTTTACTACTGTTTTTATCTTTAGTATTTATGAAATTTATTCAAATATATCAATCAATGAAATATGAAGGTAAAGAGACAAAAAAAGAAGTTTATACAAGTGAAATACTAGCTTTTATTATTTTTGCTATAGCATCAGTAGTTTTACTTTTACCATCATCATTTGAATATTTAAGGGCTATTTATGGATAGATTAATTGCAAGATTCGTTCAATATAATGATAATGATTTAGAATTAGTTGATGTTTTTGAAAATGAAGTTAAAAAAGAGTTAATAAAAGATAATCAAATAGAAACTATTTCAAAGATTTATCCAACTGCTAGATGGTTTGAAAGAAAGATAAAAGATGATTTTGGTGTACAAATTAACAATGCATACGATAATAGAGTCTTAGTCCATCATGAAAGATTTCCTGCTGCATATCCTATGAAAAAAGATTTTAATCTCAAAGAAGAGTTAAAAGAGGTGGATTTTCTTCCTTATCATTATGAAGTAGTAGGAGGAGATGGGGTTTTTAATGTTTCTGTTGGACCAATTCACGCTGGTATCATAGAGCCTGGACATTTTCATTTTTCTCAAGCTGGAGAGCAGATATTGCATCTTGAAGTGAGACACTTTTATAAATATCGTGGAATTGAGAAGATGTCTGAAGGAAAAACTCTTAAAAATATACAAAAGATAGTCTCTAGGATTAGCGGAAATGAATCTATCGCATATCAAAGTGCATTACAAAATATAGTAGGAATGTCAAAAAATCATAAATTACAAAATGCTATTTTATTAGAGTTAGAGAGATTGGTACATCATTTTACTGATATAGGTTTTATCCCAAATGATGCTGGTTTTGGAGCAGCACTTGCACTTGGTAGCAAATATGCTGAAGATACAAAAAGGATTTTAAACCTCATAAGTGGTAGCCGTTTTGGTTTTGATAGTGTATATAAATCTTTACATGTAGAAAAATATAAGCAAGACATTGAAGATTATATCGCTAGAATGAGTGAAGAGATAGAGTGGTTTGAAAAGTGGATAAATGATATTCCATCTTTATGGGATAGAATGGATACAACAGGAATTATTACAAAAGAAGAAGCACTTAATTATGGCTGTGTTGGTGTAGTTGCAAGGTGTTGTGGGATAAGCGAGGATGTAAGAAGCAAGGATGAATTTTACAAAAAATTTGGTTTTGAAATAGCATTAGAGCAAAGTGGAGATGTATCTGCTCGATTTAAGATAAGGCTTTTTGAGATAAAAAACTCACTTTTGATGATAAAAAATATGTTAAATGATTTAGAAAGTTTTGAGATTGAAAAAAGCTTTACATGTAAAGATGGAGAGTATAGTAGTTTTGTTGAAAGTAGTATCGGAGAGCTTTACATGTATATAAAACTAAAAGATGGTTTGATTGAAAGATTTTATGTAAGAGATCCTAGTTTTATAAATTGGCAAGCACTTCATCTTATGATGCCACGAGATATAATTGCTGATTTTCCACTTATTAATAAGAGTTGTGATTTGAGTTATGCAGGGAGTGATTTATGATTGGTTATTGGAAAAAAAGGTTTGAATCTTCAACATTAACAGACAATTTAGAATTTGATAAAGAATTAAGTGAAGTAAAAAAAGAGTTAAAATCTTTAGTATCTAAGAAATTTGCAAAATCTCTTAGTATTCGTATGGTTGATTGTGGAAGTTGTAATGCTTGTGAGAGTGAATGTAACGCCTTGTCTAATCCATACTATAATTTAGATAGACTAGGTATATCTTTTGTAGCAAGTCCTAGACATGCAGATATTTTACTTGTAAGTGGAGTCAATACTTTCAATATGAACCATCACCTCATAGATGCTTATGCTCAAATGCCAGAGCCAAAGTATGTTGTAACTATTGGGGATTGTACTAAGCTAGAAGATAGTGTATTTGAAAAGAATTTTGCAATTGTTGGAGATATTGATAAAAAGATACCAGTTGATTATCATATACAAGGTTGTCCTCCAAGCCCAAACGAGATTATTAGAGGACTATTTGAGTTTTTAAAATCAATTTAAAACCTCTTCCAAAAAGAGCGTGAAAGAACTATAAAGACTGTATAACATTCAAGTCTTCCAATTATCATAGCTACACTTAAAAAGATTTTATCATACCAACTAAAAAAAGCATAATTTTGAGCAGGTCCAGTGAGGCCAAAACCTGGGCCAATATTGCCTACTGTGGCAATTGCTGTTGAGATTGAACTCATCTCATCATATCCTCTTGCATAAAGATAAGCCATGGTTACAAATATAGTCATTGCAAATAGAGATAAAAATCCAAAAACTGAACGAATTGTTGGGTTTTTGATTTCTTTATTGTCTATGAATATTGAAGAAATTGTATCAGGGTTTAGCGCTTTTTTGATTTCAAATGAGATGTTTTTTAAAAATATAATGTGTCTTATGCTTTTTATTCCACCAGCAGTTGAACCAGTATTTCCACCTAAAAGCATTGCAAAAAACAGTATCATGACAGATAAATGTCCCCATTTTTCATAGTCTAGTGTTGCAAAACCTGTTGTAGTAGCAAGTGAGACAACATTGAAAGCAGAGTGTGTAATAGAATTTAAAAAATCAACATCGCTACTTTTATAATGAATGATACCTAAAAGCAACGAGAGTAAAATAAGCATAATACTTAGCCATCTAAACTCTTCGTGGTTATATGCTTTTTTATCCCCATAAAAGAATTTAATGTGAGAGATAAAGTTGACACTAGAAAAATACATAAAAAATGTTGTTGTCCATATGATGCCATAATTACTATAATATCCAAGAGAGCTGTTTTTTGTAGAAAATCCTCCTGTTGAAATTGTAGAAAATGCATGATTGATTGCATCAAACCAATTCATTCCAAAGACCATTAAAAATAAAAAATCTGCAAAAGTAAATAAACAATATATTATCCAAAGTTTCATGGCAGTATCTTTGATTTTTGGTGAAATTTTATCTACTGAAATCCCTGTTGATTCAGCTTTAAAAAGTGATAGTGAGCCATTTGGATTTAAAAGAGGAAGCAGTCCAACTCCTAAAACAATAATTCCCATACCACCTAACCAATGGGTTAGACTTCTGTGAAACAGTATGCTATAAGGTAGGGCTTCAATGTTGGTAAATATAGTAGCTCCTGTGGTTGTAAAACCACTAATCGATTCAAAAAAAGCATCACTGAAACTTGTGTTTAGTTGAACTACAAAAGGTATTGCACCACCAATTCCTAGTAATAACCATACAAGGTTAACACAAATAATGCTTTCTTTTATATTTAGTTGAATTTGATGTTCTTTTAGTGTATAAAAAACAAGAAAGTTTAAAACTAAAAGTGAAAATATAATGGATATATAAATCTTTACATCTTCCCCATAAATCAAACCTATCAAAGGAGGAATTAGAAGCATAAAAAATACAACAATTCCAACAGTTGAAGTAAATTTTAATATATTTTTGCTATTCATATGTACCTTTTTTTAGCCAATTTGATATCTCTTTTGCATCTTTTGTTTTAGATAGACATATGATAATATCACCTTCTTGAAGACTTTCTATGTCTTTATATGCAAAAAACTTTTTATCCCTCTGGATATAAAATTTACCTTTTTCTTTAATTTTATCATCAAGTTCGATCTTCTTACCAATCAAATGTGAATCCATGAAAATTTTTGCTAGATTGATAGTTCCTTCTCCACCACAAAAAAGGCGACTTGAGATGATATTTGATGATCTAATTTTTTCAAGTACAGTATAATAAGCATTCATTTTTTCACCTCTTATAACTTCAATCCCAAGTTTTCTCATCAAAGAGGCGTATTGTCTGTTGTTGTGAATTCCTATGACTTTTTCAATTCCTTTTTGTTTTGCTTCAATACACTTTGTTATATTAAATTCATCGTTTATAGTTGCTGCTATAAATACATTTGCATTTGCTGTGTGATTATCTAGTAAAAAATCTAAATTGTAATTACTTTTTATAACTTCTACACTATTTTTCAAAATTGTATTTGCATTCATACAATCTTCTAAATTTTTGTCAATTAGCTTTATATTTAGCCCTTTTTTTGCTAAAACTTTTGCTATTTCAATACCAAGTTGATTTGCACCATAAATGATACAGTTTTGCACATCTTGTTTATTCCATTTATTGCAAACTTGTACTCTAAGCTCTCCCATTAGTGCTGGAAATGTAAAAAAGTAAACTAAATCATTTGGCATTAACATATCCAAATCACTCGGTACAAAAAATTTATCACCCCTTTCAATTCCAGCTACTATTAGCTTTTGGTCTAAATTTTCTTTAAAAGTTGAAATCAAAGTAGGTTCATACTCTTCGTGTGTTCTAATAGAAAGTAAAAGAGCTTTTGTATAATCAAATGTTTTTATGTTGTTTGCATGAGGAAAATCAACCAAGTAGTTAAAAGTATTAGCTACAGTTATCGCAGGAGTAATGATATCTGTAATTCCTAGTCTATTTTTTATCTTTTCACTCATGAAAAAGTTGTTTTTCAATCTAACTATTTTTTCTTCTACATGTACAATATTGTCAATAATCAATGATGAGAGTAAATTTACTTCATCTGAATCAGTAACAGCAATAAAAAGATCAATATCTTTTTGTATATTTCTATATGTTCTAGGATCTTCTACATTCCCATGTATGCTTAGTACATCTAGTGTTTCTTCTATGTTTTGTATAGTTTTTTCATTTTGATCGATAAGTGTTACTTCGTTGTCTTCCATGAGCTCTTTAGCTAGAAAATAACCAACTTTCCCAGCTCCAGCTATGACAACGTTCACTCTTTATAACCTTGCATTGTATCATAATATATATTGGTTAAATGCTCTATATACAATTTTCTTCTCCTGTTATCAATGATGTCTATAAAAGGATGTACTCCATATTTATCATTTAAAGTATAGTATTTATAGGTTATTTTATCATCTTTTTGTGAACTTTTTATAATAGCATTAAAAAATGCTTCATGTTTTTCATTGAAAATAGAGAGTTCAATCTCAATTTTAAAAACCTTGCCTTCATGATCTAAAAAAACTTTTACTACTTTTACAGATGTATCCATGATTTTATCATCATATATGTTTTTTTCACTTGCAATACATATATTGTCATTGCATCTAAAGTTATGTTTAAACAGATAGTTTTTATCTTGACTTAAGAGATGCTCAAATATACCTGCATATGAAAGTGTTACAAAAAATAATAAAATTAATAGTATTTTCTTCATCTAATCTCCTTGAATTAGTTATTCTACTCCAAAAAACAATAAATTTAGATAAAATCTTTTATATGGAAGGAGTTTTTATGTCAAAAATAGTTATATTTAGTGGAGCAGGCATTAGTGCACCAAGTGGAATTTCAACATTTAGAGACAGTGATGGATTGTGGGAGAAATATGACATTAAAGATATTTGTATGGCTGGATGTCTTGATTGGAACTATGATGAAACTGTTGAATTTTATGATAAAAGAAGAGAAGAGCTTAAATCAAAAAAGCCAAATATAGCCCATAAAATAATTGCAAAATTAAAAAATGAATATCCTAATTTAATCTCAGTTATAACCCAAAATGTAGATGATATGTTTGAAAGAGCTGGGTGCAAAGAGGTTTTGCATATTCACGGATTTTTAAAAGAGATTAGATGTATGAAATGTGACAAAATAAAAGACATAGGATACCAAAAGCAAAATAAAGAGCTTTTATGCTCTACATGTAGATCAAAATTTAGACCAAATATAGTTTTTTTTGGTGAAGCTGCTCCAATGTATGAAAAACTATATAAAGAGTTAGAAAATTGTAAAGTTTTAGTAGTCATTGGAACTAGTGGAGCAGTAATAAACGTAGATATGCTAAGTCAATGGGCTGAATATAAGATTTTAAACAATTTAGAAGAGAGTAATCTAATCAATGAAGAGTATTTTGATGAAGTTTACTATGAGAGTGTAGAGAGTGCTATAATAAAGATTGAAAAATCATTGAAGTTGTCATTTTTATGATATAATACTAGTGTTATGAAATTAAAAAACAAAATAATTTTAATAATGTCTTTATTGGCAGTGTCGATTTTAGTTCTTGCTTCTTCAATATATAGTTATTGGATTTATGAGAATAAACTAGAAGATATAAAGGGCTCGCTTTTAAAACTAGCAAGATATAGTGATTTTGATATATCTAGACAGTTTGAATATGAAATAGGTGTTGCAAAATCGTTTGTTGTTAATAGTGACTTAATTGAAACTCTTCAAAAAACAAATCAAAACTTATCTAATCTTTCAAATCAAGAATTAAAAGATTTTAAAAAAACTTACAATGCAAAATGGATGAACTCAAAAAGTAAAGATGATGAGTTTGTAAAACCATATTTAAACAATGACATTGCAAATTATTTTAAAAAGCAGCAAAAATTGTTTAAAAATCACTATGGAGAGATTTTTCTTACAAATAAACATGGTGTATTAGTAGCTTCAACTGGAAAATTAACAACTTTTATCCACGCTAATAAATATTGGTGGGAAAATGCTTATGAGAATAAAAAAGTTTTTATTGATGATAGAGGATATGATGATAGTGTAGGGGACTATGTCATTGGCATAGTTGTTCCAATAATTAAAGATAAAGAAGTTATTGGTGTACTTAAATGCAACGTAATGATTAAAAAGTATTTAAAAGACTTGATTGAAAAGATTAATAATATCCATAATATTGATTTAAAAATAGTAAGAACCAAAGGTTTAATTGTTTTAGAAAAAGCAAAAGAACCACTTAGTAGTAAAATATATCCCGAAATTTTAGATGATTTGAAACATAAAAAAACAGGCATTAAGTTTATAGATGATGACAAGTTAGTAGCTTTTGGTCCTATTGATTTATCAAAAGATATTCTTTTTGGTGGAAAACCAAACAGTATCGACCATAAACTAGGAAATGAAAATGAAATTTGGCATGTAGTATTAGAAAAAGACAATATAACGATGTCTTCAATCAATAAAGATACTAACTTGTTTCTTTTGTATATGGTTTTATTTACAACAATTTTACTTGTCTTTTTATCTGTATTATTAGGGGATTATATAATTGAACCCATAAAAGAACTTTCAAATAAAGTTAAAAGTATTCATAAAGGTACATTAAATATAGATATACAATCAAGTAGAAAAGATGAACTAGGTATTCTTGCTAACTCTTTCCATGATTTATTGGAAAATTTAAAAGTTACAACAACCTCAAGAGATAAATTACAAGAAGAGATAGAAAAAAGGGAGAAAATACAAAGAGAGTTAGACAGTAAAAAAGAGTTACTAATAGCACAATCAAGGCATGCAGCAATGGGCGAGATGATTAGTATGATAGCTCACCAGTGGAGACAGCCTTTGAGTATTGTTGCAATGGAATCAAATAACTTATTGATTGATTTAGAATTAGATGAAAACATCAAGAAAGAAGACATTGAAGCTTATATAAAAGGGATATTAAAAGAGATACAGTATCTTTCTGATACTATTGATGATTTTAGGAACTTTTTTATGCCAAATAACAAAACAAGCCATGAGAGGCTTGTAGATATTTTTAATGAAACACAAAAAATAATAGGAAAAAGCTTAGAAGCACATGATGTAAGATTAGATGTGAATTGTTCCAAAGATATAATCATAAATACCTACAAAAATGATTTAATTCAAGTTTTTATAAATATCATCAATAATGCAAAAGAAGCATACATACAAAATAAGCTTGAAAATAAAACTATAAGAATAGATACAAAAACTTTACAAAATGATGTAGAGATAAAGATTTGTGATGATGCTGGTGGAATAAAAAGTGATATAATACAAAAGATTTTTGATCCATATTTTTCTACTAAAAATAAAAAAACAGGAACAGGTCTTGGTCTTTATATGTGTAAGATAATCGTTGAACAGCATTTAAAAGGAACTATTAGGGTAGAAAACAGGCAAAATGGAGCTTGTTTTGTTATACTTATACCTAAGAGTTAAAAGGAAGTAATTTGTTAAGTGATATAGAAAAAATTAAAATTTTGGGAAAATATTTTAAAGTTTTATATGTTGAAGACGAAGAAAAACTAAATGAGTCTATGACTAAATATTTAAAAAAATTTTTCAAAGAGGTACATAGTGTAAGAAATGGTCATGATGCACTAGACTTATTTAAACAAAACAATTATGACATAATCATAACCGATATCATTATGCCTGAAATGAATGGCATAGAAATGATTAGTGAAATAAAAAAGATAAACAAAGCTCAAGAGATTGTCATAGTTTCTGCATCAAATGAAGTTAAGTATTTTGTTGAAGCTATCAAATTAGGAATTGATGGTTATATTTTAAAACCAATTGATTATAATCAAATGAACGAAGTTTTATATAAAGTTATTTATAAACTAAATGAATTTAGAAGAAATGAGTTATATAAACTTCATTTAAAAGAGTTAGTTGAGGAAAAAACAAAAGAAGCCCTACTTTTAGAAGAAGAAAAATCTGAAACATACAAGAAAACTCTTTTTGCATTAGTAGAAATCATAGAGCAAAGAGATACATACACAGGCGGACACTCACAAAGAGTTGCAAAGTATTCAAAAATGATAGCTGAACATATGGGGCTCAATAAACAAGAGTGTGAAGATTTATATAAAGCTGGTGTATTGCATGACATAGGAAAAGTTTCAATTCCTGATTCAATTTTACTAAAGCCTGGCTTTTTAAATGATGTAGAGTACAGACTCATACAAGAACATGTAAACCTAGGATATAAAATCCTCTCAAAAATTCCTCTATTTAAAGATATGTCAAAAATCGTAAGAGCTCATCATGAAAAATATGATGGCACAGGATATCCAAGAGGTTTAAAAGGAGAAGAAATACCACTTTGTGCTAGAATCATGGTAGTTGCTGATGCTTTTGATGCTATGACTACAAGCAGGGTGTATAAAGCAAAAAAGACAGTAAGAGAAGCTTTAAAAGAGATTGAAGATTTAAAGGGTAAGCATTTTTGTCCTAAAGTAGCCGAAGTTGCCTTAAAAGTTTTAAAAGATGTTAAAATCATAGAAGAAGCCACACAATTACCACATAATGATTTAGAAAAAGAGAGGTTTTCTTACTTTTATAGGGATCAACTAACTCAAGTTTATAATACACACTATCTTGATTTTATGTTAGCTCAAAACTATAGATATAAAAAATATGGCAGTATTAATCTACTATATTTAAAAGAGTTTTATAAATTTAACAAAAAATATGGTTGGAGTGAAGGTGATAAAATTTTAAAAGAAGTAGCTAGCAAATTAAAAAAATATTTCAAAGACTCTTTTGTATTTAGAATTCATGGAGATGATTTTGCGATACTTAGTAGTACGACACTGGCATTTAAACCGATTATTGAAGAGTTTAAAGAGAAAGATTTGAAAATAAAACATGAAATTATAAGTTTACTTGATAAAAGAATTGAATCATTTGAAGATTTGAAAAAATACATTGAAGGATAAGAGGTGGTGGGTTCTACTGGATTCGAACCAGTGACCGCCCGGTTATGAGCCGGGAGCTCTAACCAACTGAGCTAAGAACCCTCCGTTTTTGGAAGTGACATTTTACCTACTATATGTTTAAAGTAAGCTAAAATTTTTGACAAACTATGTAACTCTGTATTTTACTGACTTATAAGTTCTATCAAACCTAAATGTTATTAAGTTTTCTAATATACCAAAAAATACCATAAATGTAATAAAACTACTTCCTCCATAGCTAAAAAATGGCAGAGGAACACCTACAACTGGTGCAAAACCAATAGTCATAGATATATTTACACCCATATATACAAATATAAGCAAAGCTAAGCCAGTAGTTACAACTCTGGCAAAATAATCATCATTAAATTTTATATTTAGAGTAATTAAGTGAAGGATTAATAAAATATATCCTGCTATTAAAGCCAAAGCTCCAAAAAAACCAAATCTTTCAACATGATAAGCAAAGATAAAATCACTCGTTGAAATTGGTAAGAATTTAAAATGAGTTTGGGTTGCTTCATCTTTTTCTTTTCCGTACAATCCTCCACTACCAATAGCAATGATTGATTGTTGGACATGGTAACTTGGTTTTTCTGATACAAAATCAAGTATTCTTTTTTTCTGGTAATCATGAAGAGAGTTATAAAGAAATGGCCCACTGATACTAAGAGCAATAATGAGTGTTATCCAAATCTTTTTATTTACTCCAATAACAAATAAAGTTCCATATCCAACCAATAAAAGAACCATTGCAGTTCCTAAATCAGGCTCTTTTGCTATGAGGATAAATGGAAGTAGAATATAAAAGCTAAGTTTAAAAAAATCTTTCCAGCCGTACCCATCTTCATCTGGAGGATCGTCTTTTATAAGATAAGCTAGCATTAAAACAAAAGCTGGCTTAATTATCTCAGAAGGTTGGATTGTAAAATGGACAAATGGAATCTCTAGCCATCTTCTAGCACCTAGTTTTGCTACTCCGAAAAAATCAACACTTATAAGAAGAATGATAGTTATCCAAAAGAAAAAAGGAATTAGCCACGCAATTTTTCTAAGTGGGATGAGAAAAAAAGTTAGAAAAGCTAGAAAGCCTATTGTAAAGTATACTAATTGTTTATTTGCTAATGTTGTGTTTGCTTCGCTTATGAGATAATATGAAACAAAAATGATTGGTATAACTAAAATAGGAATTAAAAAGTCAAAATGTGTTAATATTCGTCTATCAAGTTGTAACAAATGCAATCCTAAAAAGTTGTGTGAGAAATTATACTAAAAAGAGTGTTAAATGACCTTTACATGTAAAAAAAGTGGTAGATTAGATGCAATACTATCTTTAGAGTTATCCTTGCCTAGAAATCAGGTAGAACAATTGATTAAAAAAGTAGGTGTTAAGGTTGATGGCAAGGTTATCAATAAAACCGGTTTTAAACTAAAAGGGGAAGAAATCATAGAATATGATTTTATGGAGGCAGAAAAAACAAAAGAGGAGTATGAAGTTGATTTTGATGTAGATATTTTGTATGAAGATGAAGATATCTTAGTAGTCAATAAACCTCCTTTTTTAACAGTTCATCCAGCTCCTAGCGTAAAAGAAGCAACATTAGTTGATTGGCTTAAAAAAAGAGGAATGAGCCTCTCTACAATTAGTGGAGAAGAAAGACATGGTATTGTTCACAGAATTGATAAAGAAACAAGTGGGGCTTTGGTTGTAGCTAAAAACAATGAATCTCATGTTGCCTTAGCAAAACAGTTAGAAGATAAAAGTATGGGAAGGTATTATCTTGCGTTGATTGATCTTCCTTTAAAAGAAGATACTATAATCCAAGCACCAATTGGTAGAAATCAAAAAAACAGATTAAAAATGGATGTTGTTGAAAATGGACGAGATGCAAAGAGTGCATTTGCAAAATTGGCTATGAGTAATGATGGTAAAAACGAATTAATTTTAGCAAAACTTTTTACAGGAAGAACTCACCAAATTAGAGTTCATTTAAAATCTCTATCTAGGCATATACTAGGAGATAGTTTATACGGTTTTAAGAGCCAAAATAGTAAAATAGCAAGAGTTATGTTACACGCATATATATTGTATTTGAAACATCCAAGAAGTGGTAAAGACTTGCAAATAGTTGCTCCACTTTTTGAAGATTTTAAAGCTCTACTTGATAAACATTTTAATAAGGAAGAATTAAATGAAAAAATTAATAGCAATTATATCATTGAGTATTTTGACAATTTTTATTAGCGGATGTCAGCCAACACCCAAAGCTCCTAAAAAACCAGTTATTGATAGTTCTTTACCAGTTTTACAAGATATAAAGTTTTTAACTGATGTAACAGAAGTTGGGTTTGAGTGGAAGCCTGTTTTAAATGAAAATATAGGTGGATATTATATTTACAGGATGGAAGCAAGCAATGAGGCAAGTGGGAAACTGCAAAGAGTAGCTAAAATTGAAGATAGATATGCTTCTCATTATGTTGATACAAAATTAAAACCAAATACTGAATATTATTATAGATTTTCACTCTTTTCAAATGAAAAAAGAGAATCAATTCCAAGTAAAGTTGTAAAAGTAAAGACAAATCCTTTAATCGAATCAGTTCCATTTGTAAAAGCGATTAGTGGACTACCACACAGAGTAAAGCTAATCTGGAGACCTCATCCATCTAGTAGAGTTGAATCTTACATAATTGAGAGAAATGAATTTAGTTCAACCAAGTGGGAACAAATCGCAAAAATTGATGGAAGATTAAATGCTGAATATATAGACAAAGATTTAAAAGACAATAAAGTATTTAGATATAGAGTAAAGGTAAAAACTTATGATGGTTTAATTTCACTTCCAAGTAAAATTGTAGAAGCTGGAACAAAACCTTTGCCTTTGGTTATCAAAGGTTTAAAAGCTACAACAAGTGAGCCTAAAAAGATAATTGTTAGCTGGGAAGCTACAAATGATAAGGATTTTGCATACTATAAAGTTTATAGAGCCATCAATCCTTTGTTGTTTTATAACTATGTTGCAAAAACAAAAGAAACAAAATTTGAAGATTTGATAAACGACAATGGCGCAACATATTACTACTTTGTAACTATGGTTGATAAAGATGGATTGGAATCTCCAAGGCAAGAAACTTCTGTTATGGGAGCAACACTAGGAGTTCCTAAAACTGTTTATATAACATCATCAACTCAAGATGGAAGAAACATCAATATAGCTTGGAAGCCACAAGATGATAGAGCTGTTAAGTACAATGTAATAAAAGAGTATAAAGATCAAAAAAAGATATATACAAACATTACTCAAACAAGTTTTACAGATAACGATGTAGCACCAGGAATTGAATATACTTACAAAGTTATAGCAATTGATAAGTATGGTTTAGCATCAAAAGAATCAGAAAGCGTTATCATTGAAATTCCAAAGGAATAAATAGTTATATGCCAAATTTTCATACAAAAGAGTTTAAATCTCCTAGTTATCCAAATAGCTATGGAAAGAGTAGTTTTGAGTTTGAAGCTATCTCAACAAGAGGGGAGAAATTAGTTTTTAGCAGATGTGAAGGAAATGAGCTTTTAATCAAAATCAATAAAAATAAAAATGGCTATTTGATAAAAGGTGATAAGATTACAAGACCTTCTCAAGTAGTGATTTTACAGCAAGTTTTAAAAGATTTTAGAGATTTAACTAAAAGTGTTTCAACTAATTCTAATATCGATTATAAAAGACAAAAGAGTTTAAAAGTATCACTATATCTAAAAGATATGTCATATTTTGCAAATAGTTTTGAAACTAAAAGAGATATTTTAGTAGAAGTTGGTTTTGGTAGTGGAAGGCATCTACTCTATCAAGCCAAAAAAAATCCTGATAAAATTATAATTGGTTTAGAGATTCATAAACCTTCAATCGAACAGGTATTAAAACAGTGCGAGCTTCAAGGTATAAAAAATGTTTTAGTAGTTGATTATGATGCTAGAACTTTTTTAGAATTTTTACAATCAAACAGCGTTTTAAAGATTTTTGTTCATTTTCCAGTACCTTGGGATAAAAAACCTCATAGAAGGGTTATTAGTGAAGCTTTTATAAATGAATCAAAAAGAGTGTTGAAAATTGGTGGAAGTTTAGAGCTAAGAACAGATAGTGATAATTACTTCGAATACTCATTTAGTGAATTTTTAAAACAAAAAAAAGTTACTCTACATGTAAATAAAAACAGAGATTTAGAAGTTTCAAGTAAATATGAAGATAGATGGAAAAAACAAGAAAAAGATATTTATGATGTAGTAATGATAAATGATGAAAATTCAGATGAAGTTGATAAAATTGGTACGCTAAAATTTGATGAAAAACTGGATTTTAAAACTATAAAGAAAAATTTTCAAGAGATTACTTTAAGAGGTGATGGTTTTTTTGCTCATCTAGAAGAAATTTTTGAAATAAATGAAGATGAAGGTTTAGTTCGAGTTTCTTTTGGAAGTTCTAGTAGAAATGAACATAATTATATATTTATCACCAAAGAAAAAGTGTCATATTTACCAGATAATGTACTTGCAACAAAAGATAATCAAAATGCACATAAACTAATAAAAGAGCAACTGTGGAACATGTAATTGATGCACAAAACCTAACAATAGGTTATGGAAGAGATGAGCCTGTTATAGTAGATGCAAATTTTAAAGTAAAAGCAAATGACTTTGTTTTTATTACAGGTAAGAGTGGTAGTGGAAAATCAACTATACTAAAATCTATGTATGGTGAGTTGATGCCTAAAAAAGGAGATTTGAGTATTTGTGGAGTTAATATAAAAGGCATAAATACTTCCAAATTAAATCTTTTAAGAAGGTATCTAGGCATTGTTTTTCAAGATTACAGACTCATAAATGAGTGGAGCGTAGAAAAAAATGTCATGTTACCTCTGATGATAGGTGGATTTTCAAAAGGAGTTTGTGTTAAACAGGCTCATAAACTTCTAAAACATGTTAAACTATTGCACAAAGCAGACAAGTATCCACTAGAGCTTAGCGGTGGAGAGCAACAAAGAGTTGCTATGGCTAGGGCATTAGCGCATAATCCAGTTATGATTTTAGCAGATGAACCAACAGGTAACTTAGATGAGTATTCAAGTGAAGTTATTTGGGATTTACTCAAAAATGCAAAAGAACATTTAGGAACTACAATTGTAGTTGTAACACACCATATACCAGCTACAATAGGGATTGATTATAAGCATTTGTTTTTAGAAAGCGGAGCAGTATATGAAGTCTCTTAAAAACCATTTATCTGTAATTTTCCCTCTATTTGTTCTTCTTTTTTCACTTCAATTTTCTTTGATGAGTGATAAAATAGTTAAAAATTTTGCCTATAAATTAAATAATGAATACAACATCATAATAGTATCCTCAAAAAAAATTGATGAAGCTGTATTGATGAGCAAGGTAAGAAGCATAAAATCAATAGAAGAAATTAGTTCTAAAAAGATATTAGATAGACTAAAAGGAAATATATCAAGTAAGAATATCTCTTTATTAAAGGTAACTCTTCCTAAGTTTTATTCTATTAAGTTAAAGTCTTTTCCTAATGTAAAAGAGTTAGAAAATATAAAAAGAAAACTATTAGAGACGAAGCTAATAACAAAAGTTGAAACTTTTTCTAAAACTTATTCTAAAATTTATAAAACTCTTGTACTTTTAAAAAGTATATCGTTTTTATTTTCTTCATTTATCATTATAGTGTCTGTTCTTTTGATGTTTAAACAGATGAGAATTTGGCTTCTTGAACATAAGGAGCGCATGAGTATCATGAGTCTTTTTGGAGCTCCATTTTGGATGAAAAGTGCAGTTTTATACCGATTGGCGATAGTAGATAGTTTTATAAGTGCCATCCTAGTAAGTCTTGTTTTTATATTTTTACCAAATATCGAGTATGTACAAAAATTATCGACTGATTTAGAGATTGAATTGCCAAAATTTGATTTATTGCATGATAGTGGAATTTTACTTGGGGTTTCATTGGTTTTTTCTGTTTTAATTGTGTCATTAGTAATTAGAAAGATGAAGTTATAATGAGAATTTTACTTGTTTTTGCTTTTTTACATGTAGCACTTTTTGGTGCTACCTCAACTTATGATAAAAAGATAGTTGCTAGTAAAAATGAGTTAAAAACTAAATCAACATTAGAAAGAAAGATAAGCAGAAGACTAAAAGATATTGCTAAAGATATAACAACTGAACAAAAAAGACTTAACAAAATAAAAAACGAAATTGAATCTCTTAGCAAAAATATAGCATCAAGTGAAAATGTAGTAAATGCAAAAGAGACAAATTTGGTTTATCTTACAAAACAAAACTTAGAACTTATTAACAAAAAAAAAGAGTTAGAAGAAAAGATAGTAAAGCTTATCGCTGAAGATTTTTCATTTTATATTATCTCAGATAAGGATTATATAGATTCAAAAGAGAGTATCATAGCTGATGAAGTGATCGATAAGATTGGTGTTATAGTAAAAAAAGAGATTTCAAATTTAACATATGAATATGAAAAAATAAATAAACGAATAGAACTTCAAAGTTCTCAAATAAAAAATATAAAAAAAGAGATAGAAGATTTAAAAAAGAAAAAATCTAAACTATCTAGTTTAAAAAAGAGTAAAGAAAAAAGTATCAAAAAACTAGCAATTCAAAAAAAAGAGTATAAAAATAGACTCTATAAGATAGAAAAAGAGAGAGATTCACTAAGAGCAACTCTAAATAAACTAAAGATTTTAAAAGAAAAAGAGAGTGAAGCTGAAAGAAAAAAAAGATTAGCAGATTTAAAAGAGGCAACTAAAGATATCAATATAAATGATAAAATGACAGTTAGGCAAATTGGCTCATCCTATCAAAGAAGTAGAATTAAAAAATATCGTGGTGCAAAAACAATTGCTCCTTTGGATAGTTTTATTGTAAAAAGAAAGTTTGGAAGTTATGTTGATCCTATATATAAGATAAAGATTTTTAATGAGGCTGTTATTCTTCAATCAAAACAAAAAAATGCAAAAGTAAAAAATGTATTGGATGGGAAAGTTGTATATGCTAAAAATACTGCTGTTTTAGATAATGTTGTTATTGTTGAAAACAGTAGAGGAATTCATACTATATATGCACATTTAAACAAAATTGCACCAACCATCAAAGTTGGAAAAAAGATTAGAAAAGGCTATGTAATAGGGAGAGTTGATGAGGAATTGTCTTTTGAAGTAACTCAAAAGAGTTATCATATCAATCCTTTAGAATTGATTAGGTATTAAGGACAATTTGGGTATAATCGGCCAATTTTTGGCTTAAGTGAAAAGGTAAATTTATGAAAAATAAAAGAGTACTGGTTAAATTTTCTGGCGAAGCATTAGCAGGAGAAAATGGCTTTGGTATAGATACTTCTATCCTAAAGTTTATTGCAGAAGAGATAAAAACTCTAGTTAACAGTGGTATAGAAGTAGGAATAGTAATTGGTGGGGGTAATATCATTAGAGGAGTGAGTGCTGCTAAAGATGGTATTATCAAAAGAACAAGTGGGGATTATATGGGAATGCTAGCAACTGTTATCAATTCAGTTGCTATGCAAGAAGCACTAGAGCATGTTGGTATGGAAGTTAGAGTTCAAAGTGCTATTAAGATGGAAGCTATTAGTGAAACTTTTATTGTTAGGCGTGCTCAAAGACATCTTCAAAAAGGAAGAATTGTTATATTTGCAGCAGGAACAGGAAATCCATTTTTTACAACAGATACTGCAGCAACTCTAAGAGCGATTGAGATTGGTGCTGATATGATTATAAAAGCAACAAAAGTTGATGGAGTTTATGATAAAGACCCAAGTAAATTTTTAGATGCTCAAAAACTAAATGAACTTTCTTATGAAAGAGCTATGGAAGATAGTATTAAAGTTATGGATGATACTTCAGTAGCACTTGCAAAAGATAATAATTTGCCGATTGTTGTATGTAATATGTTTGTTAAAAACAATTTACTTGAAATAATCAATGGCGATTATTCTAAGTGTTCAATAGTAAAAAAATTAAATTAATAAATAAAAAAGTACAGAAACTCAGTTTCGTGCTTCAGTGAGATGAATTTAACTTGGACTTGTTCAAGTTAAAGAAGAAAATTAAATAAAAAGGATAATAAATGAGAATAGAAAAAATAACAGCAAAAGCATTAGAAAGAATGGGAGATGATAGATATAAATTATCTCTTTTAGTTTCAAAAAGAGCTGAGCAACTTTCAAATGGAGCAGAGCCATTAGTTAAAGTAGAAAGCAGTGATGCAAAATTTACTGATATTGCTCTTTTAGAAGTAGCTGAAGGAAAAATTTCAATAGAGTCTTTATCGAATATTGATTAATGCAAAGATTAATAGAACGCGTCCAAGCTTGCACTAATGTAAATGAAGCTATAGAGCTTTTATATGAATATGTTCCTAAAAGTGAAAATATAAAAAAAGCTATTAGTTTTACACGAAATAAGCATGAAGGACAATTAAGAAAAAGCGGCCAGCCATATGCAATTCACCCAATTTTAGTTTCAGTATTTGTAGCATATCTTGGCGGTGGTGAAGATATGATTATCGCTGGTCTCTTACATGATGTTATTGAAGATACTTGTTGTACATCTCAAGAGGTAAAAGACGAGTTCAATGAAGAAGTGGCTCATTTGGTTGATGGATTAACTAAAATCATGGAGATTAGAGGCGAAGAGTTGGTTCCATCAACTTCAAATGAAAAACTAATTTCTTCTGCCCTTAGTTTTAGAAAAATGCTTCTTGCTTCAATTAGTGATGTTAGAGTTTTGGTTATAAAATTATGTGATAGATTACATAATATGCTAACATTAGAGCATTTGAGTAAAGCAAAACAAAAGCGTATTGGCGAGGAAACTATCGTTGTTTATGGTCCAATTGCTCATAGGTTGGGTATGTCTACTATCAAAAATCTTTTAGAAGATTTGAGTTTTAAGTATGTTTTACCACAAGAATACAATAAAATTGATGTTTATATAAAAGAGCATCAACAACAATTGCAATTAAGATTGAATCATTTTACATCAAAAACTAAATCTTTGATGCTAAAAAATGGATTTAGCGAAGATAGTTTTGAGATAGAAAGAAGAGTTAAGCACTACTATTCAATATACTTAAAGATGCAAAGAAAAGGTATATCTATGGAAGAAGTTCTAGATATGCTTGCAATTAGAATTATAGTTCAAAAGCCACTTGATTGCTATTTGGCTTTAGGGATTATTCATCAAAATTTTAATCCTTTAATTTCTAGATTTAAAGATTACATTGCAATTCCAAAAGAAAATGGATATCAAACAATTCATACTACGGTATTTGATGATAAGTCCATAATAGAATCACAAATTAGAACAATTGATATGCATAAAACTGCAGAGTTTGGAGTAGCAGCTCATTGGAAATATAAAAGTGGAGGCTTAAACCCAAATTTAGAGTGGTTAAATGATTTTAAAGCTCAAGATGATACTGCTGAAAATATAGAAGAATTCTACGAGATTGCAAAAGATAATTTATATAGTGAAGATATTGCAGTTTTTTCACCAAAAGGTGATATTTTTACACTTCCAAGAGGAGCTACGGTTTTAGATTTTGCATATGCAGTTCATACTGAGGTTGGAACACATGCAAAAGAAGCTTATGTAAATAAACAAAAAACCCCGTTTTTAACAGAACTTAAAAATGGCGATATTATTAGGATTATTACATCAAAAGAACCTTTATATAGATGTAGTTGGGTAAATAGTGTAAAAACTGGAAAAGCAAGAAATGCAATAGCATCTCATTGTAGAGCCAAGATGAGAGAAATTGATTATAAGGTTGCAATAGACCTATTAATATCTGTTTTTAATGTAAGAGAAAAAAAGATAAAAATATGGCTTGAAAAAGAAAATCTTTTAGAAAAAGTTTATAAAATTGCAACTGATTCTGTTTATTTCAAAGATGTAGTAAATGCACTTAAAAAATATCCTAAAAGTGATAAGCTTATCTTCCCATTATTAAAAATTGATAGATATCAGATTAAAAAACAAAAATTTGAGAATATTGTAATTTATTCAAACCAAAATATTACAAATGTGCTCTTTGATTATTGTTGTCATCCAAAAAGAGGGGATGCTATAATTGGTTTTAAAAGAGGATCAGATGTTATAGTTCATCATAAACTTTGTGCAAGAGCAGCATCCTTAATGGCAAGAAAAGAGCAGATGGTTTTTGTAAAATGGACAAGAGAAGCACCTGATAGATATAAACTTATAGTCAGTCTGGAAAACAAAAGGGGCTCTTTAGCAACTTTTTTACAATATTTAGCTAAAATGCAAATCAATCTTGTAACTATAGAGTTAGGTAAATCAGAAGAGGGACATGCAGACTTTTTTGAAATGATCTTGGAATTGCCTGATAAAAATATGGAATTAGCAAGAGAAAAAATAAAAGCAAGATACAAAGTAATAGAGTTTGTATCTGTTCATGATGCGTATAAATAAAAAATTAAGAGAGAGTTAGAATGGTACAAAAAGCACTAAATGAGATAAAGCGTGGAGTTTCAGAAATAATTGATTTTGAAAGAATTGAAAAGTTGGTTAATGATTATTTTGAGAATGGAACTAACTATTATGTAAAAGCTGGTTTTGATCCGACTGCTCCTGATTTACACTTTGGTCATACAGTTTTGCTTCAAAAAATGGCAGTTTTACAAAGATATGGAGCTATTGTACAGTTTTTGATAGGTGATTTTACAGGGATGATAGGTGATCCAACAGGTAAAAATGAAACAAGAAAAAAATTAGATAGGCAAACTGTTGCTAAAAATGCACAAAGTTATAAAGAGCAAGTGTTTAAAATATTAGATCCTGATAAAACAGAAGTTATGTTTAACTCAAAATGGCTTGATGCTCTTGGAGCTAGTGGAATCATAGAACTTACTACAACATTTAATGTAGCAAGAATGTTAGAGAGAGAAGATTTTGAAAAAAGATATAAGTCACAAACACCAATTTCAATAAGTGAATTTTTATATCCACTTTTACAAGGTTATGATAGTGTTGCTATGAAGTGTGATATTGAGATGGGTGGAACTGATCAAAAATTTAATCTTCTTATGGGAAGACATCTGCAAAGAGTTTATAATGTTGGAAAAGAACAAGCAGTTGTTATGATGCCTCTTTTAGAAGGTTTAGATGGCGTCAATAAGATGAGCAAATCTTTAGGCAATTATATTGGTGTTACTGATAAGCCAAGTGATATGTTTGGAAAGATTTTAAGTATTTCAGATGATTTGATGTGGAGATACTATGAACTTTTAAGCTCAGCTAGTTTAGAAGAGATAGAAACTAAAAAAGAGCAGGTAAAAAGTGGAAAACTTCATCCTAAAGTTGCTAAAGAGCAATTAGCTATGGAATTGACAAAGAGATATCATTCAGAAGAAGAAGCACTAAAAGCTAAAGAAGAATTTGATAATATACATAAAAAAAATGAGCTTCCAAGTGATATAAAATCTTTTGAAATTGAGGGTGAAGTTTGGATTGCAAAAGCTTTGGTAGAGTGTAAAATATCTCCATCTACTTCTCAAGCAAGAAGAGATATAAAACAAGGTGGAGTAAAAGTAAATCAAGAAAAAATAAGTGATGAACAGCTACAATTAGTCAGTGGTGAGTATATACTCCAAGTGGGAAAGAGAAAATTTGCTAAGCTAAAGGTAGTTTAAAATGACATTTAAGCCGTTAAAAATTGGAAAATACACAATAGAAAAACCCATCGTTCAAGGTGGTATGGGACTTGGTATTAGTTGGGATAGACTAGCTGGTAATGTTAGTAAAGAAGGAGGTCTTGGAGTTATAAGTTCAGTTGGAACTGGATATTATAATGATAACAAATATAGCGCAAAAGACATAAATCAAAGACCTTTGAACTCAACAAACTTTTACTCAAAAGATGGATTAAAAGCTATTGTTAAAAATGCTAGAAAAATAGCTGGCGATAAGCCATTAGCGGCAAATATTTTATATGCTAGTAATGATTATGATAGGATTGCAAAAGACGCTTGTGAAGCTGGCATAAATATCATAATAACCGGAGCTGGACTTCCAACAAATATGCCAGAATTTACACAAGATTATCCTGATGTTGCTTTGGTTCCAATTGTTAGCTCTGCTAAAGCTCTTAAGATTATTTGTAAAAGATGGACAAAACGATATAATAGACTTCCTGATGCAGTTGTTGTTGAAGGCCCTCTTAGTGGTGGACATCAAGGTTTTACTTATGAGCAGTGCAAGATGGAAGAGTATCAACTAGAAAATTTAATAAAACCAGTAAAAGAAGAGATAAAAGAGTGGGGTGATTTTCCACTAATTGCAGCTGGAGGAATTTGGGATAAAACTGACATAGAGCGTATGATGGAACTTGGTGCCGATGGTGTACAAATGGGAACTAGATTTATAGGAACACATGAGTGTGACGCCAGTGATAATTTTAAAGAAGTTCTTTTAGCTTCAAAAGAAGAAGACATTCAGCTTCTAAAATCTCCAGTTGGTTATCCTGCTAGGGGTATTAGAACAAATCTTATAGAGATGGTAGAAAAAAGAGAAGGGCCTGCTATTAAATGTATTAGTAATTGTGTTGCTCCTTGTCATAGAGGTGTTGAGGCAAAAGCTGTTGGGTATTGTATCGCTGATAGATTAAGTGATGCCTTTATGGGCAAAAAAGAGACAGGTTTGTTTTTTACTGGTGCTAATGGGTATAAATTGCAAGAGATTATTAGCGTAAAGGAATTACTTCATAAGTTGACTCATGGTGAAAATAGTTAAGTTACTATTTTTAGTACTTCTGATTGCTAGCGCCACTTTTGGTGCTACAAATTATATAAATCAACTTAAAGAGTATGATAGGTTGATACCAATAGTAAGTGATGATGAACTTTTAAGGGTTCATCATGGACTTAAAAAAATTTATATATATTCTATTGTAGAAAATAATGAGAATATAAAAAAAGAAACTCTTAAGCGTTTAATTAAAACATCTCATATTTTAAAACTTGATGCAAGTGGTTATGAAAAAGAGTTTAGTACAATCCAAAAGAATGTGACAAGTAAACCTAAAGTTACTAAAAAAATTACACCAAAAACAAGCGACAATAAAAAAAATATAAAAGTTGGAAATTTAACTACGAAAAGTAAAACTATTTCAAATTTGAATAATATAACAATAGTTGGAAACAAACTTGAACTAGTTTTTGATAAGCCATTAAATAAAAAAGATGTAAAAAGATTTTTCTTAAAAAGTAAGTCAAGTAGTAGAGAGGTTTTTGATATAAAAGCAGTTTTGTATAAAACGCCAAAATTACAGATTCCTGAGAGTTTAAGTGATTTGAGGATTGCTCAGTATAAAAAAAATATATTAAGAATTGTGCTTGAGAGAAAAAAAGAGTTTAAATCAACATACAATATATATGGAAATAGGCTAGATATATTTTTTAAAACAAAGAAAAAAACAAAAATTAAGCCAAATATACTAAGCAATAAACTTATAAAAACAAATAAAACTATTGTAATAGATGCTGGCCATGGAGGACATGACTCAGGAGCAATAGGAAGTAAAAGAGAGTATGAAAAAAATGCAGTTCTTCAAATTGCTCTTAGAGCAGGAAAAGTTCTCAAAAAAAGAGGATACAGAGTATATTTTACAAGAACAAGAGATAAATTTATAAAATTAAGAGATAGAACTTCATACGCTAACAAAAAAAATGCTGATCTTTTTTTAAGTATTCATGCAAATGCATCAAAAAAGAAATCCCTTCATGGTGTAGAAACATTTTTTCTCTCTCCTGCTAGGAGTGATAGAAGTAAAAATGTTGCAGCTTTAGAAAATAAAAGTGATTTGGAAGAGATGAATTATTTTTCTAAACAAACATTTTTAAGTGTATTTAATAGAGAAAAAATCATTCAAGCAAATAAACTAGCCTTAGATGTTCAACAAGGTATGCTAAATCGTCTTAGAAGCAAATATAGTAATGTAAGAGATGGTGGAGTTAGAGAAGCTCCATTTTGGGTATTAGTAGGAGCTCAAATGCCAGCAATTCTAATTGAAGTAGGATATATCTCAAACACTATGGAGAGAAAAAGAATTTTTAATTCACACTATCAAGATTTACTCGTAAAAGGCATTGCTGATGGAATTGATAGTTATTTTTTAAAAAATGAATTTTAAATATCAATAATTAATAACAGATATAAAGTACTACATATAGTTCATAACGCCAAATAATCTAATTATAAATTTAATATAAGATAAATATAATATAAAATTAAGTTAACTAATTATATACTAACGTTAAATATTTATTACAAATATTCATTTGTAGTAAAAATTATTTTAAGTAAATTCTTTAAAGGGGATGTTATGAAAAAGAAAATATTTGGGGCGTTAGTTGTATCAGCTATGCTTTTAATGAGTGGTTGTAGTACAAGTTATTCTACAGCACCTGTGCAAAAAAAAGAGTTGCATAAGCCAACTGCAAAAGTTGCGAAATTAATAAAAAAATATAATTTAGAAATTGTTGATTTTGATTATACAAAAAAAGCTATTGGAAATGGTACAAGAAAAGGTGCAAAAGCACTTTTAATTGATGCTAGACCTTCTAAAATGTATTTAAAAAGTACAATTCCTTCAAGTATCAATATCCCAGATACTGAGTTTGATAAGTATTTCGGTCAGTTAAAAGATGTAAAAAAAGATAGAGAGATTTTAGTATTTTGTGGTGGATGGCACTGTGGTAAAAGTCCAAAAGTTGCAGGAATGTTAAAAGCAAAAGGCTTTAGCAATGTAAAATTATACCAAGCAGGAGAGCCTGAGTGGGCAAAAAAATATTATGTTGAAGTAGCTACTCCAGTTGTAAGTAGTGCTATGAAAAAAAATAGTGCAGTTATAATTGATGCTAGACCACATAAGATGTTCTTAGGTGCAACAATTCCAGGTGCAATTTCAATTCCAGATACAAAAGTAGAAGAACTTCAAGGAAGATTTCCGGCAGATAAAAATACACCTATTATAACTTTTTGCGGAGGATATCACTGTGGAAAGTCTCATGTTATAGCTAGAAAACTTTTATCATTAGGATATAAAAATGTAAAAGTATATGCAGGTGGAATGCCAGCTTGGAAAAAATCAGGACTACCAACTACAGGTGGAAAAGCTAAAAAACCAGTAGCAAAAAAAGAAAATTTGGCTCCTGTTAAAATGATTGCAGGTGTAAAGCCAGGAGAAGATGAGGGTACAGTAGATGGAGAATGGTTTAAAGCAAACTATAAAAATCTTAAAAATGTACAAATAGTAGATGTTAGAAGTCCTGATGAATTTAAAGAAGGTCACCTAGTAGGTGCTATTAACATAGAAGCAGAAAAAATAAAAAGTCCAAAAGAATTTGTTTCTAAATTGCCAAAAGGTAAAACTATAGTATTTAACTGTTCAGCAGGAGCAAGAAGTCTTGAGGCTTGGAATAAAGCTCAAGAAGGTGGAGCTGATATGAGTAAAGTTTACTACTTTGATGCAAATATTGAGTGTAAAGGTAATGATTGCAAAATTGAGGTTAATGAGCCTCTAGGTTAATATGGTTTGAGATTAATAATTTAAATAAAAAAATTTTATAAAGGAGTTAATGTGAAGTTTTTTAAACTTTTAATGTTAGTGTGTGTTGCTGTTCCATTATCGTTGAATGCAGCTGATGTTAGTAGTGCTGATAAAGCGCTAAAGAAAGAGTTAATGGGGCAATGGAAAGCTTATGCTAAAGCTGCTCAAAAAGAAGCTGCAGGAATCAGTGCAAAAGAATTAGCTAAATGGATGGATGAAGATAAAGACTTTGTTCTAGTTGATGTAAGAGAGCCAAAGGAAGTTGCTGCTGGAGTAATTATGGCTATGGAATGGAAAGCAATTCCAAGAGGTATGGTAGCTCCTGCTGTTGGTAAGGCAATGGCATTAAAACCTTCTCAAACTGTTGTGATTTATTGTAAATTAGGTGCGAGAAGTGCAATGGCTGCAAATGAACTAAAAAAAGTTTATGGTTTTAAAAACGTATACTATTTAAAAGGTGGTATCATGGGTTGGATTAAAGATGGATATGAAATTCACAATATGATGGGTGAGTTTAAAGTTTCAAAATAAAAATACTAAGCTACATGTAGAGAAGTTCTACATGTAGCTTTTTATAAAATGATTTTATTTATCTCTTCAACGACACTTTTTATATCTTGATTTCCATTTACTTTAAATAACAAATTTTGTTTCTTATAGAAATTTTCTATATCTTTTAGAGGTTCTTTGTAAACTTTCATTCTGTGTTCAAAAACTTTCATATCATCATCAATTCCACGATTTCTGCCAAGAACTCTATCTTGAGCAACCTCATCGCTAACTACTACTTCAATGACACCTTTTAGAGTTATATCATTTTCTGATTTTAGTTTGTTATTTAATCCAATCATTTGCTCAATACTTCTAGGATAGCCATCTATGAGAATAGTTTTACATGTAGTAGATTTTATAGCTTTGATTATAGCTTCAAGTGCAATTTCAACTGGAACTATGTTTCCTTTGTTTATGAAAGATTCTATGGTTTTTCCTAAACTACTTTTAGTTTTAATCTCAGCTCTTAATAGCTCACCTGTTGAAAAGTGAGCTATGTTTTCATCATCTTTAGCAATAATCTGGGCATCTGTAGTTTTTCCACTACCTGGTGCTCCAATTATCAGAAAAAGAGATTTAGACACTCTTTTTCTCTCTTAGTCTAATTCCAAGCTCTCTTAATTGATCGTTATCAACGCTACTTGGAGCTGAAGTTAGAAGACATTGAGCTCTTTGAGTTTTTGGAAATGCTATGACATCTCTAATGCTTTCTGAGTTAGTAAGAAGCATTATAAGTCTATCTAATCCCATAGCAAGTCCACCATGTGGAGGTGCTCCAAATTTTAGTGCATCTAGTAAGAATTCAAATTTTGCGTTTGCTTCTTCTTCGCTGATTCCAAGAAGTTCAAAAACTTTTTCTTGAATTTCTTTTTTATGTATCCTCATACTTCCACCACCAAGTTCAACACCATTTAGTACAATATCATATGCTATACTTTCCATCTCATCAATAGGAGCATTGATATCTTTTGGCATTGTAAATGGGTGATGAAGTGCTTTTACTTTTCCTTCTTCTACTTCAAACATGTCAAAATCAACTACCCAAACAAACTCAAAAACATCACTTGGAATTATATCCATAAGCTCAGCTAAGTAGATTCTAAATCTTCCCATATAATCTAAAACTGTTGATTTTGCACCAGCCCCAAAAAATACAACATCACCAACTTTTAAATCAGTTACTTTTATGATTTCATTTAAATCATCTTCACTAAAAAATTTAGTAAGAGGACCTTTTAGACCATCTTCTTTCATTTGAAAATATCCAAGTCCAGCAGCACCAAACTTTCTTACATAATCTTCAAAACCTTTCATCTGTCTTTTTGAAAATATATTGTCACCATTTGGCACTTTTAAAGCTTTTATACGATTTTTCTTTTTGTCTTTTGCAATATTTGCAAATATTTCATTTGTGCTTCTTGCAAATATATCAATAACATCAACCATACTCAAATCATATCTCAAATCAGGCTTGTCTGAACCGTACTTTTCCATAGCATCTTTATATCTGATTCTGTTAAATGGAGTTTGAATTTCATGTCCACAAGCAGTAAAAATATCTTTTAAAAGTGCTTCAGTAACTTCAATCACATCTTCTTGGTCACAAAAACTCATCTCTAAATCTATCTGAGTAAATTCTGGTTGACGATCAGCTCTTAAATCTTCATCTCTAAAACATTTTGCAATTTGGAAGTATCTATCAAAACCTGAACACATTAAAAGTTGCTTGAAAAGTTGTGGAGATTGAGGAAGAGCAAAAAATTCTCCATTGTGTACTCTACTTGGTACAAGATAATCTCTAGCACCTTCAGGAGTTGATTTTGTTAAAATTGGAGTTTCAACTTCTAAAAATCCTCTACTATCAAGCAAGTTTCTAGCAGCAATACTAGCTTTACTTCTTAGCTTGAAAGTTTCATAAGATTTTTGGTTTCTTAAATCCAAATATCTATACTTTAATCTAGTCTCTTCTCCAACACTATTATCTCCAATTACAAATGGTACAGGCTCACTCGCATTTTCAATAATCAGTTTTTCTACTACAATTTCAATTTTGCCAGTTTTTAATTTTGGATTTTCAAGACCTTCGCCTCTAGCTCTTACTTTTCCTTTTGCTCTTAGAACATACTCATCTCTAACACTATTTGCTATTTCCCAAGCTTCTTTGCTATCAGCTGGGTCACAAACAAGCTGTACTAAGCCACTTTTATCTCTAAGGTCAATAAAAATAACCCCACCATGGTCACGGTTGTTATTGCTCCAACCACATACCTCTACAATTTCACCTATATTATTTTCGTTTAAATCTGTACAATAATGACTTCTCAAGATAATTTTCCTCAAAATTTAATAAGCTATTATTTTATCTAAAAGTTCTATAATAGATACTTAATATATAATTTTATTTCAAGTAAATTATTTTATTTAGAAAATTATTGCTATAATAGATACATAAAATTAAAAGGAGAGAATGATGAGAGTTTTATTATCTGTGATTATTTTTTTAGCTTTAGTTGGTTGTTCTGATCAATCAAAAAAAGAGGTAAAAGAAGTTACTAAAAAGGTAGAAAATATTGATGTGCAAAAAGTTGTACAAAAAAGTAAAGAAAAGGCTAGTGAAGTAGGTGATGCGATTAAAGACGTAAAGGTAGAAAAAGTAGTTGAAGAAACAAGCAAAAAAGTAGAAGAGATATCAAAAGAAGTTGTAAAAAAAGCAGAAGTGATTAATGCCAAAGTTGCAAAAAAAACTGAAGAAATAACAAAAGATGTTGCTAAAACAGTAAATGAAGCACTAGATAGTGTTCAAAAAACATCTTCAATGCCACAAATTCCAACAATACCAAGTATGCAAAAAGATAGTGGTGATAAAAATTTGGTTAATGGTGAGAAATTGTTTTCTTCAAAATGTGCAACTTGCCATGGAGTAAATGCTGAAAAAAAAGCTCTAAATACTTCAAAAGTAATTGCAGGTTGGGATGAAAATAAAGTTCTTTTGGCTTTAAAAGGATATAAAGATGGAAGTTATGGTGGAGCTATGAAATCAATTATGAAAGGTCAAATTATAACTTTGAGCGATGAAGAGATACAAGCATTAGCAAAAACTATATCTGAAAAATAACCTCATTATGCTCGCAAAATAAATTTGTGGGCATAATCACTACTTAATCAAATTAATTGTAAAATCATTACATGAAAATAACAGATAAAAATGAAAAATTAAAACAGATAAAATGCGTAGGCCTTGTTAGTAAACCAAAGGATACAACTCTTGGAGATTACTATCACAAAATAAAAAATGCATTTGCAAAATACAATGTAGAAATACTCGTTGAAGAACAAAGTGCAAAGCTTCTACATGTACAAGGTGTAAGCTTTGAAGAGATGTGCAATCAAAGTGATCTTCTTATCTCTTTAGGAGGAGATGGAACGCTTATATCACTTTGTAGAAGAAGTTTTTTATATGAAAAACCAATTTTGGGTATTTATGCAGGACAACTAGGTTTTTTAACTGATTTAAAATGTGAAGAAATAGATACTTTCATTGATAAAATTTTTAGAGGTGAGTATAGAATTGATACTAGAATGATGCTAGAGGTTTCTTTACATGTAGAGGGTAAAATAGAAAAACTGGTAGCCTTTAATGATGTTGTATTTTCAAGGACGAAGCTTTCAGGAATGGCTACGATTGATGCATATATTGATGGTTTTATGATAAACTCATATTATGGAGATGGGTTGATTGTATCAACTCCAACTGGCTCTACTGCATATAATATATCTGCAGGCGGTCCAGTTGTTTATCCTTTAACTGAAGCTCTTATCTTAACTCCAGTTTGCCCTCATTCACTTACTCAAAGGCCATTAGTGTTACCTGTTAATTTTGAAGTGGATTTTAAGACTACAAAAGAAGAAACTGTCATCATAGTTGATGGACAAGATACATATGATATGAGCAAAATAGATAAAGTTAGTATAAAAATAGCAAGTAGTGGTGCAAAATTGATTCATAGAATTGATAGAAATTATTTTGAAGTATTGCAAGAAAAACTTCATTGGGGAGCGAAATGTTAGAGAGATTGTATCTAAAAGATCAATTATCTTTTAAAGAGTGCGATTTAGAATTTGGTAAAGGATTGATTGCTTTTAGCGGACCAAGTGGCGCTGGAAAATCAGTTTTTATGCAAGGCATACTCTCTTTATTTGGACAATCTGAAGCAAATGCTAGCATGATTGAAGCTACAATTAGTGGTAAGTTAGATTTAGAAGAGTATGGTATAGAAAGTGAAGATATAAATATATTTAAATATACTAAAACTAAAAGCGTAAGATACTTTATAAATGCAAACAGTGTATCTAAAAAGATGATGAATAGCATTTCAAAAAGCTTTATAAACTATCTTAGTATAAAAGAAGTCAGCGAGTTTGAAAATGAAAATCTTATAAATCTTTTAGATGCTATTATCGCAAAAGATAATCCTTTACATGTAGAAGAAGTTACAAAATATAAAAATGATTTTAAAGAGTATATTGAATTAAAAAATAAGCTTGATGAAATCGAAAGTAAAGAGAAAAAAATTGAAGAATTAAAAGAGTTTGCAAGGTTTGAAATCTCAAAAATAGATGAAATTTCTCCAAAAATTGGAGAAGATGAAGAGTTGATGAATCTCAAAAAAGAGTTATCAAGAAAAGAAAAAATTTCAGAAGCGCTAGAGAGTGCCAATGCTATCTTTGAGTGTGAAAGTAGTGTTAATGAGTTTTTATCACTGATAGATAAAGATAGTAGTTTTTTTGATGAAACACTGAATGAACTTAGAGTTATATTAGAAGATGAAAGAGCAAGGCTGGAAGATTTAGATGATGTTGATGTAGAGAGCCTTTTAGATAGGATAGAAAAAATTTCATCACTGAAATCTAGATATGGTTCAATCGAAGAAGTTTTAGAGTATAGAGATAAAAAACAAAAAGAGTTAGAAGAATACGAAAATATTAGTTTTAAAAAGAGTAGTTTGCAAAAAGAGTGTGCAACTCGTTTAAGTGAGTTAGAAAATTTAGCAGATGAAATATCAAAAAATAGAGAGCAATACTTAAGTAAGATAAATGAAAAAATAAATAGTTACTTAGATATGCTTTATATGCCAAAAGTAAATGTGATTAATAAACAAGTAGAACTTTATGAGTTGGGAAAAAATGAACTAGAAGTTGAGCTTGGAAATGTAAATATTAAAAAAATTAGTTCAGGTGAGTTTAATAGATTAAGACTTGCTTTTATTGCAACTTCTAGTGAGTATTTGATGGATAAAAGAGGGATTTTAATACTTGATGAAATTGATGCAAACTTAAGTGGAAAAGAGTCAATGAGTGTTGCTAATGTATTAAAAAAACTTTCAGACAAATATCAAATTTTTGCAATATCTCATCAACCTCAGCTCTCTAGTGTTGCTGATTTTCATTTTTTAATTACAAAAGAAAATGGGCAAAGTAGTGTTAAAGAGTTAAAAGATAAAGAAAGAGTAGAAGAGTTAGCAAGAATGATAAGTGGTGAAAACATAAGTCAAGAAGCGCTAGAATTTGCTAAAAAATTACTTTGAGAAAGGGAGTAAGGTATGGAAAGAATATTAGTAGTAGAAGACAATAAAGCATTATCAAAGTTGATTGCAAAAAAGATTGCACAAAATATTGAGTTTGAAGTTGATATTGCACATTCTTTGAAAGAAGCAGAGGTTTTATTATCTAAAAACAATGATTATTTTGTTTCTCTTTTAGACTTGAACCTTCCAGATGCTCCTAATGGTGAAGTAGTTGATTATATGATATCAAAAAAAATACCTGCTATTGTGTTAACTGCAAATGTTGATAAAAAAACAAGGGAGGAAATTTTAAAAAAAGATATAATTGATTATGTTTTTAAAGGCAATATGGATGATGTAAATTATATTTTTGCTCTTATTGAAAGATTGTACAAGAATAAAAATTATAAAGTTATGGTAGTTGATGACTCTATAACTATAAGAAATGAGATAAAAAGAACCCTAGAAGCCCAAATGTATAAGGTTTTAAGTGCAGCTCACGGAGAAGAAGCACTTAGTTATTTAGAAGATAACAAAGATATAAAGCTTGTTTTAACAGATTATAATATGCCAGTAATTGATGGATTTGAACTTACTAAAAAAATCAGAGAAGAATACTCCAAAGTGGAGTTAAGTATATTAGCAATTACTGCAAATGACGATCCCATGATAAGTGCTAAGTTTTTAAAAGTAGGAGCAAATGATTTTATACATAAACCTTTTACAAAAGAAGAATTAGTTTGTAGAGTAAATAATGCAATAGAATCTTTAGAGTATATTGAAACTATTAGTGATATGGCAAATACTGATTTTTTAACAGGTGCTATGAATAGAAGAAGCTTTTTTAAAGAAGCAGAAAATTACATAAGTGAAGCAAGGCAAAATGGTGAGCCATTTGCTATTGGTATGTTAGATATTGATAAATTTAAAGATATAAACGATACCTATGGGCATGATGTTGGTGATAGGGCGATAAAAGAGCTAGTTGAAGTTGTAAAAGATAATATAAAAGGCTCAGATATTATTGCTAGATTTGGTGGCGAAGAGTTTTGTGTACTTTTAAAAGATATAGATAAAAATAGTGCTGTAGAATTTTTTGTAAAATTGAGGCTCAAAATTGCTAAAAACCAATTTTTTGTAGGTGATGAAAATATAAGTTATACTGTGTCAATTGGTGTTTCTTTTGACAATGAAGAAGATATTGATGAGATTATAAACCAAGCAGATATGGCACTTTACAATGCAAAAAATTCAGGTAGAAATAGAGTGGAGATAAATGAATGATAATAGATACTCATGCACATTTGGATGATGAAAGATATTTTGAGGATTTAGATGAGGTTATTTTAAATGCTTATAATAACGGAGTTAAAGGTGTTTTAATTCCAGGAGCTGATATTAACGACTTGCAAAGAGCAAAAAAGATAGCTAGTAAAAATGAAAATATATTTTATGCAGCTGGAGTTCATCCTTATCATCATGAGCAATATGATGAAGAGATTTTAAGAGAGTATTTAAAAGATGAAAAGTGTATAGCTGTTGGTGAGTGTGGACTTGATTATTTTAGGCTTCCTGATGATGAAGATGAAAAACAATTAGAAAAAGAGGCTCAACAAAATGTTTTTAAAGCTCATATTGAGCTAGCAAAAAGTGTCAATAAGCCCTTAATTGTTCACATAAGAGATGCAAATGACGATAGTAAAAGAGTTTTACTTGAAAATGAGGCTAATAAGGTTGGTGGGGTATTGCACTGTTACAATGCAAGTCCTCATTTATTGTCATTGAGTGGTGAGGGATTTTATTTTGGAATTGGAGGAGTTTTGACTTTTAAAAATGCTAAAAATTTAGTTGAAATTTTACCTAAAATTCCACTTGAAAAACTTTTGATTGAAACAGATGCTCCTTATCTAACACCACATCCTCATAGAGGAAAAAGAAACGAACCAGCTTATACTAGGTTGGTTGTAGAAAAAGTAGCAGATTTACTCAATTTGAGTGTAAAAGAGGTTGAAGATATAACAACAAGTAACGCGAAAAGGTTATTTAAAGCATTTGCAAAGACAAATTAAGATAATATAATTGTTTATATTCAGCAGGATAGGTATATGTTTAAATTTTTATTTTCTTTTTTACTATTAGTTCAAAGTGGTTTTGCATTTTTAAGTACGCAAAATGATTATCAAGAGCAGGCAAAAGTTTTAAAAAGTCTAGATATAAGCCCAACTTTTATGACTGACCTTGTTTTTATGAAGATGAAAGATGATGCTGATAGATACAGAACTAAACACTTTTTAAAAGTTTTAGAAAATGGAAATAGATTTATACCAGTTTTGCAAAATATGCTTCATGAAGCTGGGATTCCAGAAGCATTTTTATACCTTGCAATGGCTGAATCTAATTTTGTAGCAAGTGCTTACTCAAGAGCTAGAGCTGTTGGAATTTGGCAATTTATGCCTTATACTGCTAGAAAATTTGGACTTAAAATTGATCTTTATGTTGATGAAAGAAGAGATCCCATTAAATCAACACAAGCTGCAATAAAATACCTTAAATACTTACATAAAAGATTTGGTAAGTGGTATTTGGCTGCAATAGCTTATAATTGTGGTGAAGGAAGGGTTGATAGGGCTATCAAAAGAGCAAAAAGTGATGATTTAAGAGTACTACTTAATGCAAGAAAAAAATATATTCCAAGAGAGAGTAGACTTTATATAAGAAAAATCATGATGATGCAGTATATATCAAATAGTACTGATTTTATTGTAGGGCATGATGCAAGTTATCTTATGAATAGAGGAACTTCACATACTTTTACAAAAGTCTATGTAAAATCAGGAGCAACACTAAGCGCAATAGCAGATAGTATTGGAATGTCATATAAAGAGTTAAAATCATATAATCCACATTTAAGATATGGATTTACTCCTCCAACAAGTAAAAAATATCATATTTATATTCCATATGGTAAGGAAAGTATTTTTAAAGCAAATTATGATCCTAAAAAAGATAGTGGTCGTTTTTATGTTCATAGGATAAAAAGAGGAGATTCTTTATACTCAATAGGTAAAAGATATGGAGTTTCATATAAGCTTATAAAAGATTTTAACAAACTTCACTCAAATATACTAAGGGTAAATAAAACTTTGATTATACCAGTTTTAAAGCCTAAAACTAGAAATTATATTATCAAAAATGGAGATACAATCGGAGCAATTTCTAGAAAGTTTAATGTAGCTATTAGTGATATACTTAAACTTAATAATAAAAAAAATTCTATGATAAGAGTTGGAGAAAAAATTGTTATACCGAATATCTATTAGGCTTGTACTCCTTTTTGTAATTTCATTTGTTTTTTTAGGATGTTCTACTAGAAGTTATGTTTATACAGGAAATCAAAGTTATACTCCTAGAACAAACACGATAAATAATTCAAAAAATATGCACAGAGCCACTATGAGGCCATATACTGTTTTAGGTAAGACTTATTATCCTACAAAAGTAAGTATTGGTGATTCTTTTAGTGGGATTGCTAGTTGGTATGGACCAAATTTTCACAATAAACTAACTTCAAATGGTGAATACTATAATATGTATGCGATGACTGCAGCTCATAAAACTTTACCTATGAATACAATGCTAAAAGTTACAAATTTAGAAAATGGAAAAGTTGCAATTGTAAGAATAAATGATAGGGGACCTTTTGTAAAAAATAGAATTATTGATTTATCAAATGAAGCTGCTCATAAGATTGATATGGTAAAGAAAGGAACAGCTCCAGTTAGAATAGAAGTAATCGGTTTTGACGGAGTAATAGGCCAATATAGTAAAACAAAAAGTATAGTAATGGATAATTATTTTGTGCAAATTGGTGCATTTAGAAATAAAGATGGAGCAAGAAGATATGCTTCAAAGTATAAGTTGGTTGATGATAGATACACAAGTGGTATAAAAGAAGGTGTAAAAGATGGAGTGACTCTTTATAGAGTTTATTTAAAAGGGTTTAAAAGCGAAAATGAGGCAAGAGATTTTATTGCGCTTGGCAAATTTGCTGGTGCTTATATATTAAGAGAGTAAAAGATGACAGATATAAATAGAAAAACAAAAGAGACTGATATAAGCATTTCTTTAGAATTAAGAGGAAGTGGTAAAGCAAAAATTTCAACTGGTATTGGTTTTTTTGACCATATGTTAGAAGCATTTACTAAACACTCTTTGATAGATTTAAGTGTTACATGTAAGGGTGATTTACAAGTTGATGCTCACCACAGTGTTGAAGATATTGGAATTGTTATAGGACAAGCTTTAAAAAAAGAAATTTTTCCTATTGATAAAGTTGAGAGGTATTCAAACGCTGTAGTAGTAATGGATGAAGCTGCAGTTGAGTGTTGTTTGGATTTATCAAATCGTCCTTTTTTAGTTTATGATGTAAGTCTTGATGGAAAAGTTGGAGAGTTTGATGTAGAGCTTGTAGAAGAGTTTTTTAGAGCAGTAGTATTTAATGCTGGTTTAACTCTACATGTAGAGCAAAAAAGAGGAAAAAACAAGCATCATATAATTGAAGCTGCTTTTAAAGCATTTGCTGTTGCTCTTAGAAGGTCTATTGCAATTAATGAGAGAATTGGAATTCCAAGTACAAAAGGTGTTTTATGATAAAACTTTTAGTATTTGATGTAGATGGATGTTTAACTGACGGAAGCATAATCTATGGCTCAAGCAATGATGAATACAAATCTTTTAATGTAAAAGATGGTTTAGCAATAGCTTCTTGGAGCAGACTAGGGCTAAAAAGCGCTATTCTTACTGGAAGAAGTTCTAAAGTAGTAGAAAGAAGAGCTAAGGAGTTAAAAATTACTCATCTTCATCAAGGGATTAAAGATAAAAAAGCTTTATTGGAAGAAATTTTAAAATCTGAAGGCTTGAGTTGGGATGAAGTAGCAGCAATTGGTGATGATTTAAATGATTATGGTATGCTTAAATCAGTAGGATGGTCATTTACACCTAAAAATGGAGTAGTTGATATAAAAGAGATAGTAGATACTGTTTTAAATTTTAATGGCGGAGATGGTGCAGTAAGGGAGATGATAGACCTTATAATAGAGAAAAATGGACTTAAAAAGGAATTTTTAGAGCTTTGGCAGTAAAACTTTTATATTATTTTGTTTTTATTTTTGTCGGTATATTATTGTTTTTGCTATATCAAAAACCATATTTCATACCTACTAATCCTAATCGAGGGCATATCGCTAGTTTAGAAGCATATGATGTTGTAAATTATTCTATAAATCAAAATGGGATATATTCTCTTGCAAAATCATCAAAAATATTTAGATTTAATGACCATGATGAGTTTTATGATATAGATGTAATAAGAAAAAAAGATGATGGAGTCATTGATAATTTAAAAGCAAGAAAAGGTATTTTAAAGCAAAATGATTTGAATGTTATTGGGGATGTGAGATACCAAGATTCAAATGGAGTAAAGTTTTCTTCAGACGAAGCAAAATATAATCTAAAATCAAAAATATTTAAAAGTGATACCAACTTTATTTTAAAAAATAATTCTACTATTATTTATGGTAATTCATTAGTCTATCAGTCTAAAGATGGCAAAATATATGCTAAAAATATAAAATCAATTTCAGAGGTAAATAAAAAGTGAAATTATTGTGGGCACTGCTAATAACAGCAGTTTGTTTAAGTGCAGAAGAAGTTCAAGTTGTAGCGGATAAGTTTTTTGCTGATGAAAAGCAACAAATAACAGTTTTTAGTGGTAATGTTATTGTAACAAAAGGACAAGACAAATTAGTTGCAAATAAAGTTATAATAGATTTTGACAAAAAAAAGCAACCTTTAAAATATACTGCTATTGGAAATGCTCAAATCAATATGATTTTAAATGATAAAAATTATTTTGGAAAAGCTGGTACTATGATTTATGATCCTATTAAGAGTCAATATACCCTCTTAGATAAAGCTTTTTTGCATGAAAAAGTAACTGATAAAAAGGTGTATGGTGATAGGATATGGGTAGATCAAATCAGTGGTAGATATGAAGTAGATAGTAGTGGTAGCAAGCCTGTTAAGTTTATTTTTAAAGTTGAAGAAAAAAAGAAAGAGAAAAAATAGTGGTAAAAATCAAAGATGCAGTTTTTGTAAAATCTGCCCCTTCTATGCAAGAAACAGTTGCTGAAGGAGTTAGTGAAATAGCTTTTATAGGTAGAAGTAATGTAGGTAAAAGTTCTATCATAAACGCTTTAACAAATAAAAAAGGTTTGGCAAAAAGCTCATCTACACCAGGAAAAACAAGACTAATAAACTTTTTTGATATTAAATTTACTGATGGAGAAAATGATTTTTTAGCAAGATTGGTTGATCTTCCAGGTTTTGGATATGCGAAAGTTTCAAAATCAATGAAGCATGAATGGCAAAAAAACTTAACGGAGTTTATAAAAAAAAGAAGTTCGATTAGACTTTTTATTCATTTGATAGATTCAAGACATCCCTCTTTGGATATTGATAGAGATGTACAAGATTATTTGCAAGAAATAAAAAAAGCAGATCAAGAGATTTTATTAGTTTTTACTAAAGCAGATAAATTAAAACAAAAAGATGTAAGTTCTTTACGAAAAATTTATCCCAATGCTTTGATGGTTTCTAGTACAAATAAAAAAGGTATCGAAAAATTAACACAAGTAATTTTTACATCTTTATTTGGAGAAAATTCTTGATAGAATATGTTAAACCTAAATTAAGTGATATTGCTCAAATGCAAGAGTTAGTAAAAGAAGAAGTTGAAAAAGGAATTATTCTTTTTAGAAGTAGCGATGAGATGGCTACTAATATAAGATCTTATATTGTTGCAAAAGAGGATGAAGCAATTTTAGGTTTTGGAGCTTTACATTTACATGCTTATGATTTAGCGGAAATTAGAAGTTTAGTTGTTTCTAAAACATGTAGAGGAAGAGGTATTGGAAAAAGTATGGTTTTAGAACTTTTAAAAGAGGCAAAAGCATTAGGTGTAAAAAAAGTATTTACACTAACATACGAAGCAGATTTTTTTAAATCTATAAATTTTAAAGAAATCCCAAAAGAATCACTTCCAGCTCATAAAATTTGGGCTGATTGTATAAAATGTAAACATTTTCCAGTATGCGACGAAGTAGCACTAATACAAACAATACAAGGATAATAATTCTTTTTATTGCTTTGATATTTTATCAAGTAATGAGTTCTTTGTATCTTTTTTTACCTTTGTTCTTTGGGTTGTTTTTTGTATATCTTATCTTAAATTATGAAGATGAAGATAAAAATATATTTATTTATCTTAGCTTTATTTATCTTAGTATATATGATATCAATAAGGGATTTTATCTCTTTTCATCTATAATCTTTTTTCTAATATTTTATAACCTTTTTGTTGAAAAGATAAAAAATACAATTACATGTAAAAGCTGTATTCTGATAATTTATATTTTCTTTGCTTACATTGGACATTATTTATTGAATGTTTTAATTTCATATATACTAAATCAAGCTTCGCCAGTTTTTAGTGCAGATTATTTTTATTATATAATTGTAGATTTTTTAATAGCACTTGTTATATTTAAAGGTAAGTTATGAGAATAAAGATTTTATTGTATGCCTTTTTTTTATTTTGGTTGATTATTCTTGTTCGAATTTACTATATAAGTATAAAATCAAATACATATTATGAAGAAATTGCAAAACAAAATGCTATCAAAGTAGAAGAATTAGCACCATTTAGAGGCTCGATTTTAGATATCAACAAAAAACCCCTTTCTGTAAACAAATTAGGTTTTAGTATAGGTATTAAACCACATTTAAGCTCGAAAAGAAAGAGAAGAATATTAGAAGATGAGATTGATTTTATTAGTTATAATATTGAAGGTTTTGATAAAGAAAAACTTTTAAAAAAATATTTAAAAAGAGATTCTCCTTACTCTCATGATTATGTTAAAGTTATCGATTTTATCAGCTATGATGATTTTACAGATAAATTTCCTAAATTTAATCTCAGAAAAAATTTAAAAATTTCAATTGCCTCTATGAGATATTATCCATACAAAGATTTAGCCTCTCATGTAATAGGCTATGTGGCTAAAGCCAATGAAAAAGATATTAAAAATGATGAAGTGGCAAGATTAGTTGGTTTTATTGGAAAAACAGGGATAGAGAAGTATTACAACTCCATACTTGAAGGTCAAAAAGGCGAAAAGAAAACAAAAGTAACTGCATTTAACGAAGAAATTGAAGAAATTGATAAAAAATTTCCAACAAGCAGTGATATAAGATTGAGTCTTGATTTAGAGCTACAAAAGTATATATCAGAACTTTTTGAAGGTAAAAGTGGTGCAGTGATAGTTATGAATGCTAAAAATGGCAAAATTTTATCTGCTGGGAGTTACCCCGAGTATGATTTGAACCAATTTGTAAGTGGCATTAGTCAAAAAGAGTGGGAAAAGCTTGCAAATGATTTTAATCATCCATTTACGAATAAACTTATAAATGGTTTATATCCACCAGGTTCAGTTATCAAAATGGGTGTTGGTTTGGCTTTTATGGAATCTGGACTTATGACACCTTATACCAATTTTTATTGTACTGGCTCTTTTGAATTAGGTGGAAGAAATTTTAGATGCTGGAAAGATAAAGGTCATGGTAAAACAAATTTGATAAAAGCAATTAGAGAGAGTTGTGATGATTATTTTTACAAAGGAAGTTTAAAAGTAGGGATTGATAAAATTTCACCGGTATTGGAAAGAATTGGTTTTGCAAACAAAACTGGAGTTGATCTTCCTTATGAATTTATAGGTTCAGTTCCAGGAAGAATGTGGAAAATGCAAAAGTATCAAAAACCATGGTATCAAGGAGAAACGCTAATTACCTCAATTGGGCAAGGATATTTTTTAGTAACGCCTATGCAAGTAGCAAAATATACTGCACTTTTAGCAACTGGATATAGTGTAACACCTCATTTTTTAGATAGCATTGGTAATGTTAAGATAAATTATGAAAAAGAAGATATTTTAACGCCATTAGATAAAAAACACTTGGGTATTATAAGAAAAGGTATGAGAGAAGTTGTATCAAATCCACACGGAACTGGTCATAGACATATAAATACAAAAGTTAAAATTGCAGGAAAAACAGGAACTGCTCAAGTTGTAGGAATTCCGCAGAGCGAAAAAAAGCGTATGAAAGAGCATGAATTAGAATATTATCATCGTTCACATGCTTGGTTTAGTACTTATGGCCCATACAAAGATCCTCAATATGTAGTAACTGTTATGGTTGAGCATGGGGGACATGGAGGAGCTGCAAGTGGAGAGATTATATCTAAGATTTATGATAAACTTTTAGAATTAGGCTACATAAAGCAGTAGCCTATAAAAACTGTTTTAAACTATTGTGAAGCATTAGGGCTATTATAACTAAAAGTCCAATTCCTGCTGATTTATTATATAATTTGTTTGCAGTTATGAAAACTAGCATCACTGAAGCTGTTCCTGCGCAAAGGATATCATAGCCATATTTTGCAAAATCAATATTTAGAGGATTTACAATTGCCGCACTTCCTAATACAATTGTAAAATTTGCAACATTACTTCCTATGATATTTCCAATAATCATATCAGCATTTCCTTTTTTAGCAGCTACAACACTGACAACAAGTTCAGGAAGACTTGTTCCAAATGCAATTAGCAACAGTGAAATCACCCACTCACTAACTCCTAAACTTCTAGCAATCATTGAAGCACTATCTATTGTATAATTGGCTCCTCCTATTACTAAGACAAAACCTATTGCTAAAAAAATAAGGCTTTTTGTCCATTTAAATGGTTCTTTTTTTATCAAATCATCACTAACTTCAGCTTCAATAGCTTTTGCATCTTTACTTAAAAAGATTAAATAACCAAACATTAAAAGTAAAAATAAAAAGCCCTCAAATGCACCAATATTACCATCATATGCCATTATGAAAAATACCATCAGAGGAAATAGGCTCCAAGCGCTATCATTTCTAAATAAGTCTCTTTTTGGATTTATATCTTTTGCAATTAAAAATATAACACCAAGTACCAATGATATATTAAAAGTCACACTTCCTAGAACATTTGCAACTGCCATTTCTGATTTACCCTCCGCACTAGCTGCAACACTAGCAGCCATTTCAGGAAGACTTGTTCCAACTGCTATGAGAGTGGCTCCTATTACAAAAGAAGATATATTAAAATGAAGTGCAATTCTTTCAGATTCTACGATGATATAATTAGCCCCGTATATTAAAGCACTCATTGAAATTAAAAATATTATATAATCCATCTTATGTATTCCTTATGATTAAACTTTTTGGTAAGTTAAATTGATTTATAAGTTCTTCTTCTTTTTTTCTCATTTGTCCATTATCAATTTCATGATCATATCCTATTAAATGAAGCAATCCATGTATAAAAAGAAGTGCAATTTCTTCATTTGTATCATGTTTTAATTCTTTTGCTTTGGTTTGAACTAAATTTGCATTGATTACGATTGAACCTAGTGGAAAATGAGGAATATCTTCTAAGGGAAAGCTTAAAACATCCGTTGTTTTATCTACTCCTCTTTGCTCTAAATTTATCTCATGCATTTGTTTTGAATCTACTATTAGTAATTCTACTTCTTTATTGGTTAAAGTGCTTGAAATCTTCTCTAATAGTTCTAAATTTACATGTAAATCAGTTTGATTATCTAGTGTTATCATTTTTATCCTAAAATAGTGACATTTGTTTTATTTCTTGTTTTGCAAAGATTTGCTCATAATCATCTGTATTTGAGTATGCTAAGAGATATCTAAAATTTATATCTTTTAACTTTTTAATCTCATTTAAATTTGAATATGTGATTGTAATTATATCCAATTTAAACTCATGTAAAATTTTTGATGGAATAAAAATAATAAATGAATCTAAATTAACTCTTGAGCTGATAAATTCAATCTCTTTTTTAAATAGCTCTATATCACTTTCTACTATTATGGCTTTGTTGGTTGATCCAAACTCTTTTTTTTCTAAATTTTTATTTACAAAAAAAGTATGAAAATGTTTAAAATCACTAAAATTATCAATTTTAAATTCTAAGTTTTCTTTTTGAAAAAAATCTATCAGTGAACAAAGAAATGGCACAAATAGTGATGGTAGTCTAATATCTTTTATATACAAATCATTATATATAAATGAGCTGTAAAAAAGTCCTTTTTCTATTATCTTATCAGGATAGATTTTTTCTTTTGGCTTTTTTACAGTGGGATCAATCTTATCGATAAAAGAATTATCCATAATAAAAAACAATGAATCATCTTTTGCATTTATAATTTGCAAAAGTGCAACTGCTGGATTATTTGAAAGCGTTAAGATGTTTTCTTTTACATGTAGATATTTTGCCAAGTTGTATTTGATTTTACAAAGCGGAATAAATTTAAAATTCTTATCAGATGCATAATATCTTGCAAGTTTTATAATAGCAAGTTCAAGATTTTCAACATTAATCCAAGCAATTTCATCATCAGTTATTTTTATAATATTACTTGTAAGTATACAGTATGCACCATTTGATATAGCAACTTGCATATCTTCTTGTGAGTTGTTTAAATCTATAAAAAGTGAGCCTGAATTAACCTTTGAAGAATCAATTTCTATTTTATTTATACTATTAACTGATGGAGTATTTAAAAGTACTCCACCAGTAATTCTTGCCAAGCTTTCAATTTTCATCCAACAGATGAGCCATTCTCTCTTGGAGTTTCTGGACGCATAAGGCTTAGTCCATTTTTATCTTTTGCAGCTAAAAGCATACCTTCGCTTTTTAAGCCCATTATTTTTGCAGGTTTTAGGTTTGCTACTACACAAATTTGAGTATTTATGAGTTGCTCTGGCGAATAGTACTCTTTGATACCAGCAACAATTTGTCTAGGATTTTGCTCACCTAAATCAACTTGTAGTTTTATTAGTTTTTTACTTTTAGGAACTTCTTCGGCTTCTAAAATAGTCCCAATTTTTAGAGAAGTTTGGAAAAACTGATCAATGCTTATAATTCCTTCTTCTTTTTTCTCTTCTTTTTTAGGTTCTTCTTTTTTTACAACAGGATCAGGAGTATTTAAAAGCTCTTCTTCAATCTTAGGAAATAAAGGAGGAATTTTTTCAATCACAAAGTCATCTAACAACTCTTTATTCACTATTAGTTTATTGTACGCTTCATTTGATATTTCAAATTTCATAGCACTTGCAATTTTAGCTGCAGTTTTAGGCATAACAGGGCTAACTAAGATTGTAACTCTAGCTAAAATATTAGCAACTAACCCAACAACTGCTAATGCTCCATCAATATCTCCATTTTTTATTTTAACCCAAGGCTCATGAGCAGTAATCGCTCCATTTGCAATAGCTAAAACTTTCCATAAATCTTCTAAAAATCTATTTGTTTGAAGCTCATTCAATCTATCTTCAACACTATCTAATATAGCTTCTATCTCATTTAATTCTTTTACATGTAGAGCTTTTACATCTTTTGAAGTTATTTTAAATTCGCTATATTTTCCACTCATTCCGATTATTCTGTTTAAAAGATTTCCAAACTCATTTCCCAAATCGGAATTTATTCTATCAATAAGTGCTTTTTGGCTAAAGTCTCCATCTTGTCCAAAAGGAACTTCTCTAAGCATAAAATATCTAAAATTCTCTAAACCATAAGCATCAGCAACTTCTTTAGGATTTACTACATTTCCTTTGCTTTTACTCATTTTTTCACCATTTCTAGTCCACCAGCCATGAGCTGCTATATGCTTTGGAAGAGGCAAGCCCAAGCTCATTAAAAATGCAGGCCAGTAAATTGCGTGAAAACGAAGTATATCTTTTCCTACAAGTTGAACTGTTGCTGGCCAAAACTCTATTTTTTCTTCATCTTTTCCATATCCAAGAGCTGTAATATAGTTTAAAAGTGCATCAAGCCAAACATACATAACATGTTTTGGATCATTGATAGATTCAGGAAGTTTTATACCCCAATCAAAACTAGTTCTAGTGATTGATAAATCTCTAAGACCTTGTTTTACAAAACTAATAACTTCATTTTTTTTACCTTTTGGTAAAACACATTGCTCATCGTCACTATACCATTTTAAAAGTTTCTCTTGATATTTTGAAAGTTTAAAAAAGTAACTCTCTTCTTTTACAAGGTTAGTTGGTTTTCCACAATCAGGACATCCTTCGCCATCAATTAGTTGAGTTTCTGTAAAAAAAGTTTCACAGCTTACACAGTAATGTCCTTCATATTCACCTTTGTAAATATCACCATTATTAAACATAACTTCAAATGCTTTTTGAACACCAATTTTGTGTTCTTCATCTGTAGTTCTTATAAATTTGTCATAACTTATCTCAAATTCATCCCAAAGTGTGCGAAATTTACCGCTAATTTCATCAGCATACTCTTTTGGTGTTCTTCCTCTACTTAGTGCTGCTTGTTCTATCTTTTGTCCATGCTCATCAGTACCGGTTAAAAAGAAAGTTTTATAACCTTTTAATCTATAATACCTTGCCATAGTATCAGCTATAATTGTTGTGTAAGCATGTCCTATGTGAGGAACATCATTTACATAATATATCGGCGTTGTAACATATCTTGTCATTTTATCTTTTCCTTTAAAATTCAAATCCACCACTTTGTCCTTTAGACATACTATCAAAGGCGGCTTTTACATATTCATCTCTAATAGTACACTCAAGTACTTTTTCACATTTTAAACAACTGTCTAAATTTTTACTTTTTTGGCACTCTTTTAACTCTTTTGTTTTTTCTTCGAGTGCTTTTTCAAATTTATCCATATACTTTTTGAACCCTTTTTATCTCATCATTTGAGCCAAAAAAACAAGGTGTAGTATCATGTGGGTGAGATGGTGTTAACTCTAGCAATCTTTTTTTACCATCAATTGCTCCACCACCAGCTTTTTCAAATATATAAGCATATGGAAATACTTCAAATATCATTCTAAGTTTACCTTTTGGTAAATCACTTGTGCTTGGGTAAGAAAACAATCCACCACCTTTTAGTAAGATGTGATGTAAATCTACAACCATTCCTCCAGCATATCTCAATCTATAACCATCATTAAAAATATCATCAATTAATTGTTTATGCTTCTTAGGCCAGCACATTTGAGTTGAGCCAGGCGCATTTAGTTTGCCTTTTTCATTTAATTTCAAATCTTTGTAAAAATAAAACTCATTTAATTTATTCAATCTATACATACGAACTTTATCTGTAGCAATTACTAATTCAACTCTTGGACCATAAATCACATATACACTTGCAATTAAATTTTTACCGCTGTAATCATTCTCATAAATTCCAAATATTGAGCCTACGCTTTGATTTACATCTAGTAAGCTAGAACCATCAAGTGGGTCATATCCTATGAGATAGTGACCATATGCATGAACTGGAGTTTTGTTTTCTTTTTCTTCACTTACTATTTCTTTAATCGAAGTGACTTTTTTAAACTCTTCTTCGATGATTAAATCACTTTTTATGTCAAGTTTTAACTGCGTATCACCAGTTGCGTTCTGATCTTCAGAGTATCCAGTATCATCAAACTCAATACACTCCTTAATCCTAATTGCTGATTTTTTAATCGCTTCAAATATTTCTTGCATGTTTTATCTCACTTTTTTTGCATTTTTTAAAATCCATTCAACGATGGATTTTGTATCATTTAAATCTAAAATTTCAAGATGTTTTGGTAGATTATATTTACTTAAATCTACACTATCATCAATTGCCAAGGCATTTGATACATCAAAATAACTTTCATCAAGTTCATTTCTAAACACTGATAGTCTTGGAAGAGGTAGTGTTTTTAATCCTTCAACTAAAAGTATATCAAACTCTCCAATCATGTTTATAATCTCATCAATACTTTTTTGCCTTTTTGAAAAGTAAGTTGTTCTTGTAGGACTTGCAACTACTACTTCTGCCCCAGTTTGTGAAAATTTCCAACTATCTTTTCCTTCTTTGTCAAAAACTGCTTTATCGCTTGGATCGTGCTTTACGATTGCCAAGGTGTATTTATCTTTTAAAGCTTCTGCAACTTTAACAATAAGAGTTGTTTTCCCACTATTAGATGGTCCACTAAAGGCAATAGCCAAAGATTTCATAATTTTTTTACCTTTTTCCTAAATATTTTGCGATTATATCTAAAAAGTGCTTGATTTTTGATGAGATAAATTTTTTTTATGTTAGAATATCATCATATTTTTATGAGGAAAATAAATGTATAAATTTTTAGCCACTTTTATGATACTTATATCTTTAACAGCTTGTTCAACTACAATAAATCCATATGAAAAACCAACAGATACTATCCATGAACAAGCTTTAAGTGCAAGTCAAAAAGTTGTTTTAAAAAAAGATGGGATTATAAAAGCATACATAACTGTTACTCACTTAAATGAGATTAAAAATGATATGATAAAAAACAGTGATGAGAATGAAGTCTTTTTAGTAGGAGTTTATTTTACTAAAGAGCAAGTTAAAAACGCAAAAAATGAAGTAAAAATTGAAATAAACAGTGATAAAAACACTAAAAATCAAACTTTAAAAGAGACAGATAAACTAATAGGACTGATACCATTTAAAAACAAATGGACACATTATTTTTTAGTTAGCACTCAAAAAAATAGAGAAAAAAGAGGCAATTCCATAGAAATCACCATAAAAGATATTGGCAGTAAAAAGTTATTTTTCTACGATGATTACGGTAATTTAGCTACTTCCTAAACTCATCACTTTTTTGTGGGTACATTGTATCTTCAACTAAATCATAAATAGATACATCTTGATGTAAAATATGCATGTAAGTTACATAGTTTGCTACTACTTTTTTAGCATATTTTCTACTCTCATCATATGGAACTAGCTCAATACTTAAAAACGGTTCATACTTTCCTTTTAAAAAAAGTCCAGATTTAAGCATTCTTTTTGTAAATCCAATCCCTCCATTGTAGGCATAAGCAATAAAAAATGGATTATGAAGATATTTTTCCAAATAATCAAGGTGAGTATTTGCAAAATCTAATGCGATTTTTGGTTTGAACATATCATCTAAATCAAAGTTTTTTAAGTTCTTTTGTTTCGCAATTGCTTTGGCTAAAAAAGGCATAAATTGCATCATTCCAAGTGCATATGAGTGACTGATAGCTGAAGGAACTAAACGGCTCTCTTGCCTTGCAATTGCATAAATGAGTGCAATTCTTTTTTTATCCACACCTTTTAAATATTTACTATAAGGCATTGGAAAATAATGATCTTTATATCCGCTTGCTTTTTCCATCAAAAAACTAAAATGAGGAAGTGTGCTTCCATAAAGATATTCATTGGCTAAATTTTCTAGTTCTGTTTGATTTTTGTCTTTAGCTTCTAAAAGTAATTTCGTCCAATTAAAAGGATCACTTATGTTGTAGTTTGGTTTTTCTTCCCAAGCTTTTGCTATCATGATTCTTTTATTTTTAACTCCAGCTAAAAGCGTATATATATTTAAATCAAAACTGTTTTGTAACTCTTTTTTGTATTTTTTATCATTAGATACTAAAAATTGCCAAAATAGAACTTTATCCTTATCTAGCTGGTAATATGCCTTTTTGTAAGCTTCTTCAAAAAAAGCCATAGCAAGATTATTGTATCCAAATTTAAGTGCATTTAAACCTAAAAAAAACAGGCTTTTATGAGATAAAATCTCTTGAAACCTATCTACATGTATAAGTGATTTATTTATATTTTTTAGCTTTGTATCGGTGATTATCAGTTTGATTGTTGTATTTATTTGCCAGCTATTTTCTAGCTTTTTTAATGTTTCTTTATCTATCTCTTCATCAAAATATTTTTCTCTAAATTTACTTCCAATATTATTGAAAACTTCAAAAAAATCATTTTTATCAAGTTTTAAAAGCTCTTTAAATGGATCTTTTGCATATATTACATGTAGAAGCTTTGAAATGTCATATTGATTTAATTTTGTCTCTATATCTTTTAATGTTTTTTTATCCAATTTAGTTGCATCATAAAGACTTAATCCAATAGCAAGACACTCATCATCAGATTTTAAAAGCTTATCTAGTTTCATTTTCATGCACTTTGAAGCTTTCTTAAAATTTGGCTCATCTATCTTTGAAGCAAATGCATGAAATAACTTTGTACTCATACGGCTAGTCATCTCAAGAAGTTTTAATGCTTCAGTTGAAGTTGTAGAATCCTTTTTTAAATATCTGTATATATAATAATCTTTTGCTATGCTTTTTGGTTTATCTTCAAAAAAAGATAAATCTTTTGGAGTTTGTGCTAAAAGTAGGATCGGAAATAAGCAGAGTATAGTTATTACCCTGCTTTTTAGCTTAAAGTGCATTAACAAGAGCAAATAGTAGTTTTACAGCAAATAAATCTAAAAATTGAAGAGCTAAAATAATGATAATTGGAGCTAAATCAACCCCACCTATAATAGTTGGTATATATCTTCTTATAGAAGCATAAACAGGCTCGGTTAGTCTTCTTAAAACTTGTACAATTGGATTGTATGGATCAGGTCTTACCCAAGTTATAAGAGCAGAAATGATGACAACCCAGATATATATATTTATAACCATGTGTAGTATTTGAGCTAAAGCTTCAATTAGTGTTTGTAGTATTATCATCTTGCAATCTCCATTAAATAATTTTTGATAAAAGGATATATCTTCTCTAGATTTATTGAACTCTTATCTTTTAAAATAAGAAATTCAAGAATTTCTAGTAAGTCTTTGTCACTTAATTCAGTTTTTTCTTTAAGATATTTAAAAAAATCATCAAAATTTTCAAAATATGGTGCGTTTTTTATAATATCTTTTAAATCTTTCAAATCATCTTCAAATTTAAATGAAGATTTTTGAGAAAAGATTTTATCAATTTTTAACTTAATTTCAAGTGTAGTGCTACACTCTTTAGTAAATAACTTAGCTAAAGCTCCAAGAGTAGCACAAGAATATCCAATGATTTTAGAAAGCTCAATATCACTTAAACGTTTTATATGCTCTTTATTTATATCTTTTAGCTTTTCTATATCAAACTCTTTTTTAGAAGATGTTAATTTTTTGATATCAAAAAACTTAAAAGTATCGCTTAAGCTAAATATTTTTTTTGGAGTATCCATCTCTAAAAGTATAAGATAGTTTGTAATGGCTTCAGGTAAAAATCCTTCATCTAGAAGTGATTTTACGCTTATATTATCACAGTTTAAAAGAGCTGGAATGTGGGTATAATTTATTGGTTCATGATATCCTAAAGCTCTTCTGATATGTTCTTGCTTAGGGGTGTTTTTTATGTGATTTTCTTCTCTTATGACATATTTGATTCCTTGAATCATATCATCAGTTGCACATGCAAAATTGTATGTTGGATACTTCTCTTTTGTCATGATAATAAAGCTATCAACTTCATTTGAATCAAATGTTAATTTCCCTTTTATACTATCTTCAAAACTAATTGATCCATCAGGTTTTTTAATACGAATTGTAAAAGGCAGATTATTGTTTAAAATTTCTTCTTGAGTTATATTCAAGCATTTGCCATTGTAAGTTGGCGATTTTTCTAACTCTTCATCGGTACAAAAACACGCAAATGCTTTTTTCTTATCCATAAGAGATGAAGCAAACTGTAAGTGATATTTTACATTTTCACTTTGATAATAAAGTCCGTCATACTTTATACCAAAAATTTCTAATATTTCTAATATCTCTTTATCTTTTTCTTCGCTACTTTTATCTTGGTTTGTATTTTCAAATCTAAAGATAAATTGTTCACCATTTTGACTTGCACAAATATAGTTAAAAAGAGCAATTCGTAGTTTGTTTATAGTTAATTCACTTGTTATATAAGGAGCAAATCTATACATCAAAAACCTTTAATTATTTTAAGAAGCTTGTAGCTCATTATTGAGCTTATAAGATATTATTCCACTAAGAGATATATCTTCATCAATTTTTTCAAAATGCACACCAATTCCACCACCAATAAGCCTATAGTTTAAAAGGTCTTCTTTTTGTGCATTTTGAATTTTTTTTGTATATGTATAAGGGATTGTTAGGATATCACCACTTTGAAGATATACATAAATTTTATCTCCAAAATCAAGTCTATTGATTAAAGTACTCATACCATGCTCCTATAAGTTCTTTTTGATGATTTTTTACAATTGTTATAATTTTCTTTTCATCGTTTTTAGTAAAATTTTTCTTGTTTGTTATCTTTAATGTCTCTAGCTCAACTCTCATATATCCATCTCCTTTTTCAACATGTATATGAACAGGAGAGTGCTCATCACTAAAAAAGAAAAATCTAAAACCATTTACTTTTAGTACCGTAGGCAAGCTTTTCCCCTTAATTATAGCATATCTAGTTTTTTTGCTACAAGTTCATTTACAATTTTTGGATTTGCTTGTCCATTTGTCATCTTTAAAACTTGTCCTATAAAAAATCCAAAAAGCTTATTGTTTCCAGCTTTGAATTTTTCAACATTTTCTGGATTTTTACTTATAACTTCATCAATGATAGGCTCAATCACACTAGGATCACTAATTTGAACAAGACCTTTTGCTTTTACAATTTCTTCAGGGGTTTCTCCGTTTTTTAGCATCTCTTCAAAAACTTGTTTTGAAATTTTACTCGAGATTATTTCTTCATCAATCATTCTAGCAAGACTTGCTATTTTTTTGGTATCAAATTTTAACTCGTTTAACTCTTTTTCTTTTAATTCTCTTGCAACTTCATTTGCAACTATGTTTGCAACACTAACATAACCATCGTAAAAAGAGATAGCTTCGTTAAAAAAAGCAGATAATTTTTCATCTCTTGCAAGAGTATTTGCAATTTCACTATTTAGGCCAAACTCTTTTTTATATTTATCAAAAAGCTCTTGTTCACTTTTGCTCATAGGTGCAACTTTACCCTCTACATGTACAGGTTTATTTTCTTTTTTAACAGGCTCTTTTTTTGGTTTTGATTTTTTATTCCATGAGTCTTTTAATCCTACAATTTTATTAAATACTGGATTTTCATCACTATAATCAATCGGATCAGCATAAAAATAACCTTGTCTTTCAAACTGAAATCTCTCATCAGCTTTTTGCTCTATCACAGCTGGTTCAACAAACGCGTTTTTAATGATTTTTAGTGAGTTTGGATTTAAGTCATCTAATCCTTCAGGATTTTCATTTTTAAACAATCTATCATACAATCTTACTTCAACTTTTTTAGCATGCTTTGCACTTACCCAATGAATTGCACTTTTTACCTTTATGCCACTAGTATCTTGACCACTTTTTGAATCTGGATGGTAATTAACTCTTAATTCAATTATATTTCCATTTTTATCTTTTATAGCTTCTTTAAAAGTTATAATATATCCATGTTTTAGTCTAACAGGTTGATTTGGAGTAAGTCTGAAGTATCCTTTTGGAGGGTTTTCTTCAAAATCATCTCTTTCAATGTAAATTTCACGAGAAAATGGAACTTTTCTTGTGCCCTTTTTGTTTACATCAGGTGGATAGTATGAAACATCAATCTCTTCTTCACTTAAATCATAATTTTCTATAACCACTTTTAAAGGATCAATTACACACATTACCCTTGGAACTTTTTTATTTAAATCATCTCTTATGCAAAATTCAAGTTGAGAAACATCAACCATAGAGTTTGCTTTTGCAACTCCTATTTGCTCACAAAAGTTTAAAATTGCTTCTGGTGTATATCCTCTTCTTTTATATCCTGCAATCGTAGGAAGTCTAGGATCATCCCAGCCACTAACCAAGTTGTTATTTACTAACTCTAAAAGCTTTCTTTTGCTCATAACAGTATAATTTACATTTAATCTAGCAAATTCATGCTGATAAGGTCTTGGAGGCTCAAGCTTTAAAGTATCAAGTACCCAATCATAAATCTCTCTATTGTTTTCAAATTCTAAAGTACAGATTGAGTGAGTAACTCCTTCTATGTAATCTGATAAACAATGCGCAAAATCATACATTGGATATATGCACCATTCATCTTTTGTTCTAAAATGATGAGCATGTCTTATACGGTACAAAAGAGGGTCTCTCATTTTCATATTGGCTGAACTCATATCGATTTTTGCTCTTAAGACATGTTCTCCATTTTTAAATTCGCCATTTTTCATTCTCTCAAAAAGATCCAAGTTTTCTTCGATACTTCTATTTGCATATTTGCTTCTTTTTCCAGCCTCTTTAACAGTTCCTCTATACTCTTTCATCTCTTCTTCGCTGATACTATCAACATAGGCTTTGCCCATTTTAATCAATTCTTTTGCATATTCGTATAGTTTAGGAAAATAATCAGATGTAAATTTAACATTTCCTTCCCATTTAAAACCAAGCCATTGTACAGCATCTTTTAGAGCTTCAACATATTTTGTATCTTCAGTTGTTGGGTTAGTATCATCCATCCTTAAATTACAATGCCCATTGTAATCTTTTGCAATTCCAAAATTTATATAAATCGATTTTGCATGACCAATATGTGGAAATCCATTTGGTTCGGGAGGAAACCTTGTAACAATTTCGTTGTATTTTCCTGATTTTAAATCTTCTTCAACAATATTTCTTAAAAAATCTTTATTTTTATTCAAAGCACATACCTTTTTGTTTAAAACTTTACATGTAGAATTCACAATTATATCTTGTTTTAGGTAAATAAATTATAATTTAGTGTCTTTATTGGCTATTTCTTCTAGTGTAGTATCCTCAAACATCTTCTTTATTTGAGTCTTAGGTTTTATCCATTGATCATGAAGTGCACATTTGTTATTTGTATCACAAAATCCAATTCCCAAAAGACATTTTTTTTGGTTTAAAGAATCGTTAAAGATATTTAAAATTTTAGAGATATTTATTTTTGAAGCTGGTGTTTTAAGTTTATATCCTCCTTCTCTACCTCTAATTGATATAATAAGTTCAGCTTTAGTTAACTCAGTCATTATTTTTGTTAAAAATTTATATGGTATATTTAATTTTTCTGCAATTTCTTTGGCACTTAATAAAGAATTATTTTGCTCTTTTGCCAAATAGGTTAATATTCTAATTGCATATTGTGTAGTATTGTTTAGTTGCATTAAAAGCCCTTTTTACTGCAAAATAGTCTTTGCTTTTTAAGATTTGTCAAATAAATCCAACCTATATTATATCAGAAATATTTAATTCTACCTTTAAGTAGTAATTAATAAAAAAATATGTATTATTTCAAAATTACTACTTAAAGGTAGAATTTAAAAAAAAGGATTAATGATGTCTATTCTGGATAGAATAATGACTAAAAAAGGTCTTTATGCAAGTTTTTGGATAATAGGTATATTTATGGTTTCAATACTTATATACTTTACTGCAAACCTTGCTAAAGAGGTACCTCCAATTCCACAAAAAGTTGTTTCAAAACAGGGCGAAGTCCTATACACTTATGATGATGTTGTCAAAGGTAAAGGATATTTTCAGGAGTTTGATTTAATGGACTATGGAACACTGCTTGGAATGGGAGCATATCTAGGGCCTGATTTTACAACAGAATTTTTGCATAAAAGAGTAGAGTTTCTAAATGACGCTTATGCACAAGAATTTTATGGTAAATCCTGGAAAGATTTATCCAAGATGGAGCAAGGTGCGATAAAAGAAAAAACAAAAGAAGATGTAAGATCAACAAAATTAGTTGAGGGAACTACGGTATATACTGATAAATCAGCAGATGCTTACAAAAGTAATTTAGAATATCTTATAAATTTTTTGGTTAATGGAGATCATGAAAGAGCTTGGAGAGGTGGTGTAATAAGACCTGAAGAAGCTAAAAAGATTGCAGCATTTATTGATTGGTCACAGCTAGTTGCATCAACTCTAAGACCAGAGACAAATAGAACTTGGTCAAATAACTGGCCATCTGAGCCTTTGATAGATCAAGATGTTAATTTTAATGCTCACTATGTTTCTCTTTGGGAGTTTTTATTATTATGGACTTTTACTATAGGTGTTGTTTATTTAGCATATGAAAAGTTATTTAATAAAGAGCACGAAGATGGAGAATTAGCTGAGCCTTTAAAAATTACTAAAATTTTTCCATCACAAGAAAAACTTTTAAAGTACGTTCCTATTGTAGCACTATTTATATTTTTACAAATGGTGCTTGGTGGTTATTTAGCTCATATTTATGCAGATCCAATTAATAACTTTTTGATCTCACAAGATATTATTCCATTTAATGTCATGAGAGCACTTCATACAAATTTAGCTATTGTTTGGGTTGCTGTTGGTTGGCTTGTAGGCGGACTTTTAATTGCTCCTATTGTTGCTGGTAGAGATTTAAAGTTTCCAAGATTAGTTGATATCCTTTGGGTTGCACTTCTAGTTGTTGGTGGTGGCGGACTTATTGGTATCTATTTCGGTGCTATGGGAGATCTAAGAGATACATGGTTTTGGCTTGGGAATGAAGGAAGAGAGCTTTTAAATCTTGGTAGAGTTTGGGATATTGGACTTGTAGTAGGACTAGTACTTTGGTTTGGAATGGTTTATTCAACTATTAGAAATGCAAAAGGAAATAAGCTTCTTATAGGTACTATTATCTGGTCAGCTTTTGGAATAGCAACACTTTATATAGCAGGTATGATGCCAATACATAAAGTAATGCCAAACTTTACTGTTGATGATTATTATAGATGGTGGGTTGTTCATCTTTGGGTTGAACTTACATTTGAGTTATTTGCAGCTGGTGTAATTGCGTATCTTTCTGTGGCACTTGGACTTGTAAGAGAAAAAACTGCTGAAAAAGTAATGTTGTTTGAGCTTTTCTTGATTATGGCTTCTGGAACACTTGGAGTTGGGCATCATTACTTCTGGCAAGGGCTTGATGAGTACTGGATTGCAATAGGTGGAATATTCTCTGCTCTAGAGCCACTACCTCTAGCTTTACTTATGATTGAAGCGATTAAAGAGCAAAATCACATTAAGGCTGAAGGTAAAAAATTTGATTTTAATATACCATTTTTATGGTTAGCAGGAAGTGCGTTTTTAAATTGGTTTGGAGCAGGTTTTTTGGGTATGGTTATAAATACACCAACAATTAGTTATTACTCTCATGGTACATATCTTATTATGCCTCATGGACATGTTGCATTACTTGGAGCATTTGGTTACATTGCAATTGCATTTATCTATATGACTGCACGTGCAAATTCATTGGCAAAAGGACTTGCTTGGAGTGAGGGCATGAGTAAAGCTGCTTTTTGGCTTATAACTTTAGGGGTAATATTATATGCTCTTCCAACTATTATCATTGGTTTTGAACAAACTGCTGTTGCTCATGAATATGGATATTACACAGCTAGATTGAGAGAAACACTTTATAGTGTGATGGATTGGATGTGGTATAGAATTTTACCTGATGGTATGATGATATTAGGTTCAGCATTACTTCTTTTTGATACAACCAAGAAGGTATATTTTTCTAGAAAAAATAAATAATTATTCTAAACTTATTCTAAAAAATCTACATGTAAGGAAATTTCCTTACATGTAGACTCTCAAAATATAGATTTTTATGCTATCATAAAAAGAAAAATTTGGGAAAATAATGAATAGAATTAAAGAGATACCATTTTTTTCAGAATTATCTAGCAAAGATTTAGAAAAACTCAAAAAGATTTCAACTATCAAAAAATACAATGCAAAAGAGATTGTATTTTACGAGGGTGATGAGCCAAAATATCTACATGTACTTTTAGATGGCATCCTAAGACTTTATAAGACAAATTATAAGGGAAATCAGATATTCTTACATCAGTTTTTACCCGTTTCTTTAGTTGCCGAACTTGCAAATTTTGAATCAATCGCTTATCCTGCTAGTGCTGAGTTTGTTACAAAAGGTGAAATTTTACTTATTGATTATGAAAGATTAGAAAGTGATTTTTTTAAAAATCCTGACTTATCACTAAAAATCATACGTTCACTCGCTGGAAAGCTAAAAATTATGAGTGAAGTTGTTACAAATGAAGTTGTCTTAAATAGTGAAGCAAAAATTGCTAAGTTTATAGTAGAAAACAAAGAGCTATTTGAAAAATTAAAAAACACCCAAATTGCTTCAATTCTAAATATTACCCCAGAAACTCTCTCAAGAACCCTTACAAAATTTAAATCAAAAGATATAATATTAGAAGATGATAAACATAAAATTATTATAAAAAATGAAGAAGAACTACTAAAACTTTATATATAAAAAAAGTTGTTGTAAAAAAACAAATAGTTAAAATGGAAAAAAATAGTTACTAAAGGGGGATGTTATGTTGAGGTTTTTTATTCTTTTGATTTTTACTGTTACGATACACGCTTCACAAAGTTTTTTACTTAAAGAGGGGTGGAATCTTTTGGGAAGTAATTATAATAATGTCTCTCCAAGGGATTATTTTTATGATGCAAAATTGATGTGGAAGTATGATAATAGTAAAAAAACATGGTCGATACTATCTCCAAATCATACTTTAGACAATGAAATAGAGCAGGAACTTTCTACGTTAAATATAGGTGTTTTTGATACTTTAAATGCAGGAGATGGTTTTTGGGTATATAATGATATAGATCAAACACTTAATGTTAATGGCAATATTCCTTTTGATAGTAATGTTACTTTAAGTTATGGTTGGAATCTTATCTCTTCTAAATCTTTTAAAGATATATCAACAAAAGACCTCATTAATACTTCTTGCATAGAAGCTATTTGGAGTTATCATGATGATCAATGGTATGCTTATTCAGCACAAGAAACCATAAATGAATCACTTCAAAAAGCCAATATCCCCATACTTGATACTATTTCAAAAGATATGGGTTTTTGGGTATTAACAGGAAAAGATTGTCAGCTTGATACTGATATTAAGCTTCTTCCTCTTAAAACAAAATTTGATTCAGTTTGTATAAATAAAAGTATACAAATTGAGCTTCAAGATTTGGTTGAATTTGATAGCTATGAGTGGAATACTTCAACAGGAGAACTCTCTAGTAATAAAAAACAAGCTAGTTATAAAGCGCCAAGTACTGTACCAGAACTTGGAACTGTAAAGATAAACCTTGATACTACATTAGGTACTAAACATTATCATGGAGCAAAAGAGCTTTTAATTATCAATCCACAAAATGAGCAAGGTTGGCATAAAACAATGGGACCTTTTGGTGGAAGAACAAATGATATCGCAGTAGATGCTAGTAATCATAGTGTCATGTATCTTGCTGGAAATGGAGGAAAGATTTTCAAATCTGTCGATGGTGGTAAAACATGGCAAATAATTTATGATTTTAAAATGGATGCACCAATACATAATATCGTTATGGGAGATTCCAATACACTTTATACATTTACTGATAAACTTCAAGTAAGTCATGATGGAGGATCAAGTTTTAGCGAATTTGAGGGTATAATTGATCCATCCATTCTTATAAAAGACAGCAGTTCAAGAGTTATTGTCGGGACTCATTTATCAAAAGTCTATGAGATACAAGACAACAACCTTTCAAACATAAAAGAATATAATCTAACTTCTCAAGGAAGAGTAAAAGCTATTGCTTCAAGTGGAGATATTCGTTATATCATAACAACACTAGATAGTGTATCTACGACAAAACTTTATAAAAGTATTGATAATGGGCAAACATTCACTGAAATTACAAATATACCAAATAATAAATCTAAAACGATTCCAAATAGTGTCTACATAGATCCTTCAAACCCTCAAAATGTTTATGTTGGTATGTTAGATAATGAAAATGAAGTTTTTACACAAAATGATGAAAAGTATCTTTTTAAAACAACTGATGGTGGTGCTACTTGGCAATCGCTCACCCTTCCATGGACAGATTCTTCAATAAATCTTGTAGGTATTCATCCACATAACCATAAAATGTATGTAACATCTGGAAGCTCTTTATTTAGTAGTAGTGATGATATAAATTGGGTTAATGAATCACCAATAAACAGACTTCTTGCAGATTCTCCAAAAGTTTGGATGGACACTAACTCAGATAGGATTGTTTTTACAGCTATTAGTGGAGTAGTGCAAGGCAGTGATCAAAATTGGACAAATTATATTGAAGGTATTGCTAATGTTGGGGTATCGCTTATTAGTGTTTCAGATAATAAAAATATTTATGCCTCTTCTCCAGGTGGAGAAGGGTTATTTAAAAGTGAAAACTATGGTTATTCTTGGCAAAGTATAACAGCAAATGGCATCACTCATCCTTGGATGGATGAGTTAGCAGTAAATCCTCATAATAAAGATGAAATTTGGGCAATAGCTGATGTTGGTATTGGATTTATAAGTCACAATAATGGAAACAGTTGGTCTGAAGAGATTAACTCTTATCATGGTTCATTTAGATATGGTTCTATTTATGCCATGGATATTGCTTTTGATGGTAGTATATATGCACTTAAAAATGGTTTTGGAGTCTTCAAATCAAATACCCCGTCTAATTGGTATGAGTATGATTGGACATTTTTAAATGATACTCAAGTGGATTACTCCTATACAATAAAGAGTGATAAAAATGATGCAAATACACTCTATGTAGGCTCTATTCCAAAACCATTTCAGCACAATGCTTTTATCACAAAAAGTACTGATGCTGGAGAGAGTTGGACAAAAATTTTAGACATTAATGGTTCAAAAGGTATATCTTCCATAGATATTGATCCAACAAACTCATCAATACTATATGCAGCAAGTGTTGGAGACAAAGGAGAGTTATATGTTTCTACAAATGCTGGTTCAAATTGGGATAAATTAAATGAAACTCTTAATTTTAGTAATTTTCATTTTGTAAGTACTAGCCCAGCAAATCCTGATGTAGCTTATGGTGCTGCTTGGGGTGGAGGAGTTTATAAAACACAAGATCATGGTGATTCATGGCAACAAATGCAAAATATTCCAACTTTTTCGGCTGAATCAATTTATGAAGATCCAAACAATCCTGATATCCTTTATCTCTCAGATAGAACAGCACCAATTATTTATAAAAGTAGTGATGGTGGAAAAAGATGGAGTGAATATTTTCATGCGCCTGAAAATTACTATCGTGTTTTAGCACTTACAGTCTCAAAAAGTGATAATGGTGTTATTTATACATCTATATTTGATAAAACTTCTCCTTTTAAAGGTGGGCTTTTTAGAGTTGAAAATGGTGTTGCTACACTTTTAGATACAGGATTTGATTTCAATGTATTACGTATAAAAACAGACAATAACAACCCAAATATACTTTATGCGATTACTCACTCTGAGGGAGTTTATAAATCAACAGACAAAGGTGTAACATGGAGTGAACTCTCTTTTAATACGCCAAAGATAGGTTTTAATAACATTGTAGTTGATACCAATAATTCAAATATTCTTTATCTTCTGGGTGGTTCTGATGTTTATTTTGATAATGGAATAAAACACAAAGGTATTGCAAATGATAAACTATTAACAGTATATAAATCCCAAGATGGTGGTGAAACTTGGACAAATATGAATGTTAACAGTATAATTGGAAATGTAAAAGGACTTGTAAGTATCAATTCAAATATTTTATATATAACAGGCGCAAAGGGTATGGCAATAAGTCGTGATGCAGGAATTAATTGGTCGCTTATAAAAGATGCACCTGCTACACAAAACTTTACATCTTTATCAATTTCATCAGATAAAACTGCTTTGTATGTTTCAAGTGCAACAGGAGGTATATTTAAAGCTACTTTGGATACAAACTATAACATTAGCTTATGGGATAGTAAGAGTAAAACTCAACTGCCAATTGATCATATCTTAGTAAAGGTTGATCCAAATAATTCAAATACGCTTTATGCAACAGCATATCCAGGTGGAAATTTTAAAAGTGAGGATGCAGGTCTTACTTGGTCTGAGAAAAACTTTGGTATGCCAAATTTCCAAGTAGAAGACCCTACAAAACAAGGGTATTATGCACTTGATATTGCACAAACAGATTCAAAAACTCTTTTTTTAGGGCTTTTTGGAAGAGGTGTTTATAAATCAACTGATGGTGGAGATACATGGCTTCCTTTAAATGGAGTGGATCGTATTCTTTCAAATGCAAAGATATTTGATATTAAAATAGATCCATCAAATGCTTTACATGTAGTGACTTCTTCTACAAAAGGAGTTTATGAGACAACTGATGGTGGGCTAAATTGGCATGAATTTAATACTGGTATTGAAAGAACACAAGTTAAACTTCTTAGATTTACTCAAAATGGTGAACTTTTTGCTGGTACTTTGGGTAATGAAATGTATAAATATGAAAAAAATGAAAACAGGTGGTATCAACTAAATGGCTTTGGGCAGTTTGGTAATTACTGGTCAATGTGGGATAGACCACTGTATCAATACACTACTATAGCATTTGACCCTACTGATGTTAATACTATGTTTATTGGTACTTTCCCATCAGGAATATATAAAACAACTGATAGAGGCTTTACTTGGAAAGAGAGCAATATTGGTTGGAGCAATGATGGAGTATTTTCATTTAAATTTCACCCTGATAACCCAAATATCCTTTATAGTGGAACATACAACGGAATTAATCGCTCTTTAGACAAGGGAGAACACTGGAGTATGTTAGATAACGGTTGGCCAAGTGAACAGTGGATATTTTCCATAGATTTTGATCATAATAACTCTGATATAATGTATGCGTGTTCTAAAAATGGACAAAATTTAGGTCGTGGAGTTGAAGAATTTCACGGTACAGTTATGAAAAGTACTGATGGAGGGGAACATTGGTTTGAAATTACAAATGGTCTAAATAAAGATCAAGAGTTTTATAAAATTATTACTGATAAATTTGATTCAAATATTTTATATCTTGCTACCCAGCATGAAGGAATTTTCATATCACTTGATGCAGGAGTAAGTTGGAAACCTTGGAACGAAGGGCTTGAAGGAGAAGTTGCAGGAACAAATGGAAACAATGTTACTGATGTACTAAAAATTTCACAAGATGGTTTACATCTTTTCTTTGGAACAGCCGCATCTGGTGTTTATAGAAGATTGACATATAAAGCATTAGAGCAGTTAGGATGTCAAATCATAGAGTAAATACTTAAATCTACATCACCAATCCTGAAAAATTAGTATTTTTCAGGATTGAGCATATAATAATCATTAGTAAAAATTATAATTCATTCTTAAAATATAAAAAAACATGACTTAAATCAATGAATTAAATTCCAAAAAGATATAAACTTTTGATAAAGTTAAAATAATTTTAGCTTTTGTCTTGGCAAGGAGGTTTGAGTGATATACGACTCTTCAATATACATAATAGGAGTTTTTTATGTCCTATAATATGGAAAAAAAATCAAAAAGTCCTATATGGTTTATCCTACTACTCTTGGTACTTGGAGGCACTTTAGGCATGTTGGTTTCATTTGGTGTGGCAGTTGGTGTTCATAAAACTTCTGATGATAAGTTTTGTACATCTTGTCACACAATGCAACCAATGGCTGATTCATACCTGATGGATACGCACGGAGGAAATAATTCTTTGGGCTTAAAAGTCAAGTGTGTAGAGTGCCATCTTCCACATGATAGCCTTGCAAATTATCTATTTGCTAAAGCTAAAACTGGTCTTCATGATTTTAAAGTTCAAAATTTTGGGGATTTAAAATCAATTGACTGGGAAGCGAAGAGAAAACATGCAAAACATTTTGTCTATGACTCTGGATGTATGAGTTGCCATACAAATCTTCGAGATGCTACTATGTCTGATCCAAAGGCATTTATAGCTCATAAGGAGTATTTTGAAAAGAGAACAGACAAAAAATGTGTTGAGTGTCATAAAAATGTAGGTCACCATATACTTGGTGATTATCTTAAGAAATAGATTCAATCTATAACAGGGAGTTATAAAATGCTTAAGAGATTATTAATTGCTCTTGCAGTAGTTGCGTCGGGCGCAATAGCTGCAAGCGTAGGAGACGTTAGTGCTGTTAAAACTTTAAAAGTTGAAAGAGGGCTAACTGACGCGGGAAAAAGTTGTGTAGAGTGTCACGCAAAAGAGACACCAGGTCACGTAAATGATTGGAAAGAGAGTCGCCATGGTCATGTTGGTGTAAGCTGTATTGATTGTCATAGTGTTAAAAAAGACAATCCAATGGCTGCGCAAAATTGTCCAGGTGTAAAAGGAACAGATATTTATGTTTCAGTTTTAGTAAGTCCTAAAACATGTGAGAGATGTCATCCAAATGAGGTTCAAGAATTCCAACACAGTGGACATGCACGTGGTGCATTGCAAGTTCGCTCAAAAGCAGGTATGCAAGCGCTAATGCATAAATTCGAAGGAAGAAATCATCCAGATTTAAAAGATTCTCCAGAAGCAACTGGTTGTATGCAATGTCATGGATCTATTATAGAACTTGATAAAGATAAAAGACCAACTGCTGAGACTTGGCCAAACTATGGTATTGGAAATGTATATCCAGATGGTGGTGTAGGTAACTGTAAATCTTGTCACTCAGGACATAAATTTTCTATTGAAGAAGCTAGAAAACCTGCAGCTTGTGCTAGTTGTCACTTAGGACCAGATCATCCAGATATCGAGATTTATAACAACTCTATGCATGGACATATTTTCAATGCTGAAGGAAGTACTTGGAAATACGATAGTGCGCCAGATGCTTGGGAACCAGGTGATTATAGAGCTCCAACTTGTGCTACATGTCACATGAGTGGAATAGGAAATCTTAAAACTACTCACAATGTTAGTAGAAGACTAAAGTGGAATATTTGGGCACCAATTTCTAAAACAAGAGATGGTGGATATGAAACTGCAGCTACTGAATTTATGAAGTCTGGAAAAATTACTAAAGGTAATCCATTAGCTGGACATCCTAAAGGAAGTAAAGCAGGTCGTGCTGAGATGGAACAAGTTTGTAAAGCTTGCCATACAACACTTCATACTAAGAATTTCTTTAAAATGGCAGATAAGCATGTTGAACTATACAATACTTATGCAACAGATGCTAAGAAAATGATAGATGAACTTGCTAAAAAAGGTCTTATGAAAAAAGACAAATGGGCTGATGAAGCATTTAGAATTTATTATCATATTTGGCATCATCAAGGAAGACGTATGCGTCAAGGTGCATTAATGGCTGGACCTGATTATGCTCACTGGCATGGTGTGTTTGAACTTCAACAAGATATTAGAAAACTGGAATCAGTTTATAATAGTAGAATGAAAACAGGAAAAATAGAGGAGTAGTTTCTTCAATCTTCCAAGCCAAAGACACAAACTAGAAGGAGGGGAGAAATCCCCTTCTTCTAAATTTTATTAAGGAATAACATGAAAAGATTTTTATTTGTATCGATATTTTTAGTTATAAGTGCAGTATTTAGCTATGCTTCAGATGTTTTAGCTGTTGTTAATGGAGAAAATATTACAACTGAAGTTGCTCCTAAAGATTTTAAGACATTAGATAAAAAAACTCAAAAACTAATTGTTAAAAGATTAATTGAAAAAAGATTAGCTAGTGATTATGCTCTAAAAAGTGATGTGGTTAAAACAGATGAGTTTAAAAAAGTTTTAAAACATGTTTTTCAGATGAGTGAAAAATCAAATAAGTCAAGTGATGCTTTAGCAAATTTATTAAAAAAAGATGCAAGTATAGAGGGTTATACTAAAGAGCAGTTACATAGTAAAAAAGGTCTTTTGGCATTTGATTTCATACTAAATCAAAAAGCTGAAGAGTTTGCTAAAAATGAAAAAGAGATTAAAAAATATTATCAAAACAACAAGTATAAATATTATACTCCAGCGATGATTGAACTTTTGAGTATTGTAGTAAATGATAAAAAAACCGCAGATAAAATATATAATCAATTAAAAAACTCAAAAAATAGTATAAAAGATTTTGAAGAATTGGCAAAAAAATACTCATTGGCTCCTTCTAAGGATGATGGAGGCTATTTTGGTAAGTTGCCTGTTGCCTCTTTAAATGATATTATAAAGCCTTTTTTAAAAGATTTAAAAAGAGGAGATTTTACAAAACCAATAAAAACAGAATTTGGATATCAAATTTTTTATGTACTAAATCAAATACCAGAATTTAAAAGTACATACTCTACAGTAAAATCACAAGTTACAGATGATTATGTAAGGCAAGAAGTTAAAAATTGGGCCATGGATAAAATCAAAGAGTTAAAAAATAGCGCAAAAATTGAAGTAAAAATCTAAAATTAAATCCTTCTACATGTAAGAGTTTAATTCTTACATGTAGATATTATGTTACAATAGCATAAAAAAATTAGGGATTTCATTTTGCTAGATATAAGCTTTTTAAAAACAATTCCATTTTTTTCTACATTAGATACTAAAACTCTAATTGCTTTAACAAAAATTGCTAAATTAAAAAAATTTGCTTCTGGTGATATACTATTTTATGAAAAAGATCAGCAAAATGAAATTTTTTACCTATATAGAGGCTCAATAAAATTTTATAAAGTAGATAGATTTGATAATGAGATATTTTTATATAAAATTTTATCAGATTCAATAGTTTTTGATATATCAAAGTTTTGCGATCATCATATACTAAGTTGTTATTCTAACGCAGAATTTTTAGAAGATAGTGAAGTAATAATCTTTGATAATGAAGAGTTTAAAAACTTAATACAAGAAGATCAGTTATTTATGAATGCAGTTTTACAAGAATCTTTTAGGATGATTCAACAACTTCAATGTATTATAAGTAGAGACGTAGTTTTTGATGGAACTGCAAAAGTTGCTCATATGTTAGTAAACGACCTTAAAAATTTTAATTCTCTAAAAAAACATGAAATTGCTTATATGTTTCATATTCAGCCTGAAACACTCTCTAGAATATTAAAAAAACTGACAAGAAATGGAATTATTGAAATAGAAAAAAATAGTGTAAAAATTTTAAATATTGAAGAGTTAAAAGAAATTTATGATTAGGATTTGTTATGTTTAAACCAAAAGGGATAAATAAAAAATTACATTTAGCAGGAAGTGCATTGTCTTTTATCATTATATTTGTTATTTCTTTAACAGTGTATATGAATGAAAAAAGTAAAAAAGATTCACTGATTATTAATATAGCAGGTAAACAAAGAATGCTTACTCAAAAAATGAGTAAAGAGCTTTTTTATATAAAATATAATGAAATAACAGATTTTAGAGAATTAAACAGTGCTATGGATTTATTTGAAAATAATTTAAATGATTTAATAAATGGAAACAGCGCAAAAGGTATCTATCCTCCTCAAAATAGCCTCATTAAATCTAAACTAGATGAAGTTCATTCTATCTGGGTACCATTTAAAAAAGAAATTTTAAATGTAAAGAGTTTAATGAAAAAAGTTAAACCAGATATAGAAAGTCTAGTTACTCATATAAATTCATTATTAAAAGAGTCTGATAAGATTGTAAAAGTTATGGTAAAACATAAGATGGAGGGAGTTTTTATAGATTTATCTGGTAGACAAAGAATGCTTTCTCAAAGAATGGGATTGTTTTTAGAGAGATATTTAAGAACAGATAATGAAGAAGATTATTTGCAATTTTTAAAAGCGAAAAATTTATATAATGAAACTATAGAATCATTTCTCTCTAATGAAAAGGTAAAAGCAATACCTCAGGTAAGTACAATTGTAAATGAAACATATAATTATTGGCAAAAGCATATATTGTTTATCAAAAATATATTAAAAATTGAAAATGAAATTAATGATTCAATTGCCTATGTTTATGAAAAAAATGTAAAACTATTAAATACTATGGATGAAGCTGTTTGGTTATATACAAATTATAGTGAAGAAAAGAATGATTTATTTATTAAATTTCAGTATATGTCACTTATCGTAGCACTTATTATAATTATTTTTGCGTACATTTTATCTAGAGAAATTGTTGAACATATTAATGATTTTGTAAATAAAACAAAAGCATTGCAAGCTGAAGATTTAAATAGTCTAAACCATAAAAATTTAAAAGTAGATGAAGAGAGTGAAAATGAACTTATTGAAGCATCTAGTTACATCTCTAGCTTTGTAAAAAAAGTAAATGTAGCTATGAGGCATTCTGATGATGCAATTAAGCAAGCAGAATCTGCAATTGCAGAATTACAAAATTTAACAGAAAACGTTGAAGTTGTTTTAAATGATTTAAATATTGATGATAATGAAAAAAATAAATTTGATAAAAAAGTTAATGCTACTGAAGATATTGCAATTGAATCAGCAGAAAATCTTATACATGTAAGAAAAATGCTTGAAAAACTTCAAAATAGCCTAAATGATATGGTAAAACAATCTAACTCATAAATTAAGACTAAAAGACTCTTTTAGTCTTAATTTAAACTTTCAAAAAAAAATTAATACTTGACTTAGGTCATAGAATTCACATTGGACATAGTGATACAATTTGGAGTAACTCAAATCAGGAGGTATCTATATGTCGCTTTCAAGAAGAGACTTTCTTAAGACAACAGCAGCCGCGAGTGCAGCTGCGTGCGTGGGAATAACAGTACCACAAGAAGTCCAAGCAGCAGCTAAGCAAGCTGAAGCTGGTTGGAGATGGGATAAGGCCGCATGTCGTTTTTGTGGTACCGGTTGTGGTATCATGCTTGCGACTAAAAATGGCAAAATAGTTGCAGTAAAAGGTGACCCTGCAGCCCCAGTTAATAGGGGATTGAACTGTATTAAAGGTTATTTTAATGCTAAAATTATGTATGGAGCTGATAGATTAAAGCAACCACTTTTACGCGTTAATGATAAAGGTGAGTTTGACAAAAAAGGTATGTTTAAACCAGTTAGCTGGAAAAGAGCTTTTGATGAGATGGAAAAACATATCAAAATAGCTTTAAAGAAAAGTGGACCAGAAGGTGTTGGAGTATTTGCTTCTGGACAGTATACTGTTATGGAAGGTTATGCTGCTCAAAAGATGATGAAGGGTGGATTTCGTTCAAACGCAATCGATCCAAATGCAAGACACTGTATGGCTAGTGCGGTTGTAGGTTTTTATCAAACATTTGGTATAGATGAGCCAAGTGGATGTTATGATGATATCGAGTTAACTGATACAATTGTAACTTGGGGAGCAAATATGGCTGAAATGCACCCAATTTTATGGTCTCGTGTTAGTGATAGAAAACTTACAAATCCAGATCGTGTAAAAGTTGTTAATATTTCAACTTATAGACATAGATGTTCTGACCTTGCAGATATTGAAATTATTTTTTCTCCAAGTACTGACCTAGCACTTTGGAATTATCTTGCAAGAGAAATTGTTTATAATTATCCTGAAGCAATCGATTGGGATTTTGTAAAAGAGCATATTGTATTTGCTTCTCAGCCTGTAAATATAGGTTATGGAATGAGAAGAGCTGGTGAAAAATCACTTCTTCCTGTTAGAGCAGATGGTAGTGCTGGTAAGTACTCAGCTCTTGAAATGGAAACAATTAAGCATGAAATGAGCAAAGTTGTATCAGAAAAAGAAGGTCCTGCACTAGAGCCATTTGGATATAAAGCAGGTGATACAATGAAAATGAAGCCTGCTGGACTTAAACACTGGGAAATCTCTTTTGAGGAGTATAAAAAATTCCTAGAGCCATATACTTTGGATTATGTAGCAAAAATTGCTAAAGGTGATCCAAACGAGCCAATTGAAGATTTCAAGAAAAAATTGAAAATGTTTGGAAAATTCCAAATGGAACTCTAAACCCAGTTGGAAATCAGCACATCATGAAAATCCATAGAGATATAGAAGATGGTGTTATAAAATTTGCATGGGTAAATGTTTGTAACCCTTACCAAGATAGTGCTAGCGCAAAACACTGGATAAAAGCAGCAAGAGAAATGGATAACTTTATAGTATGTTCAGATGGATATCCTGGAATTTCTGCAAAAGTGGCTGACCTTATTTTACCAAGTGCAATGATTTATGAAAAATGGGGAGCTTATGGTAATGCTGAGCGTCGTACACAGCACTGGAGACAACAAGTTCTTCCAGTAGGTGAAGCTATGAGTGATACTTGGCAATGGGTTGAGCTTTCAAAAAGATTTACAGTTAAAGATCTTTGGGGTGAGTATACACTAAGAAATGGTAAAAAACTTCCAAATGTAATAAATCAAGCTAAGAAGATGGGATATAGTGAAGATACTACAATGTTTGATATCCTTTTTGCAAACGATAGAGCAAAATCTTACAAGATAGATTTAGAATCATTCCCTCAAAAAGGTTTTGATAATACTGAATGTCTTGGTGATAGCAGAAATGTTGTTGGAAGTGATGGAAAAGTATTTAAAGGTTATGGCTTTATGATCCATGAGTATCTATTTGAAGAGTATGCTTCATTTGGACGTGGACATGCACATGACTTGGCTCCATTTAAAACTTACCATAAAGTAAGAGGTCTTAAGTGGCCAGTAGTTGATGGTAAAGAAACTCAATGGAGATTTAACACTAAGTACGATCCATATGCTAAAAAAGCTAATCCAAATAGTGATTTTGCATTTTACGGACCATTGGCTAAAGCTTTAGCTCAAGGTGACTTGACTGGTATAAGAGATAAAACTAAAAAATCATTAAAAAATAAAGCTAAAATATTTGCTAGACCATATATGGATCCTCCAGAAATGCCAGATAGCAAATATGATACATGGTTATGTACAGGACGTGTTTTAGAGCATTGGCACAGTGGAACTATGACAATGAGAGTACCTGAGCTTTATCGTGCTGTACCTGAAGCACTTTGTTATATGAATCCTAAAGATGCAAAAGCTAAAGGGTTTAAACAAGGTCAACTTATTTGGGTAGAATCACGTCGTGGTAGAGTAAAAGCGAGAGTTGAGACAAGAGGAAGAAATAGAACTCCACAAGGTTTAGTATTTGTTCCATGGTTTGATGAGAAAGTTCTTATCAATAAAGTATGTTTAGATGCAACTTGTCCTATGTCAAAACAGACAGACTATAAAAAGTGTGCTGTTAAACTTTATAAAGCATAATAAAAGAAAGGGATTGTTTTGAGCAATCTTAAATCAAATAAACCAGTCATTACTGAGAGAAGAAAATTTATCTCTTTAATGGCTCAAAGTATTGGATTGTCGGCATTAGGTGGAATGATTTGGACTGGCTACATAGAGGAAGCAAAAGCAGCGCCGCTGATTTTGCGTCCTCCTGGTGCAAAGAATGAGCCTGATTTTTTAAGAATGTGTATAAAGTGTGGTCAGTGTGCGATTGCATGTCCATACGATACACTGCACATTGCAAAACCTGGGGACTCTAAGCCACTTGGTACGCCATTTTTTATTCCAAGGGAGGTACCGTGTTATATGTGTACTGATATACCTTGTGTTCCTGTATGTCCTACTGGAGCTTTAGATATCGATAGTGTATCAAATGTTGTAGAAGGCAAAAAAGTTTTAGACGTTAATAAATCTAAAATGGGATTAGCTGTGGTAGATGAAAGTTCTTGTATAGCCTTTTGGGGTATACAGTGTGATGCGTGTTATAGAGCATGTCCATTATTGGATAAGGCAATAAATCTTGAGTATAAAAGAAACTCAAGGACGGGTAAGCACGCATATTTGATACCAAAAGTTGATAGTGAGTTTTGTACAGGATGTGGTTTATGTGAGCACGCTTGTGTAACGAAAAAACCGGCTATTTTTGTATTACCAAAAGAGATTGCACAAGGTGAACTTGGTGATCACTACATAAAAGGCTGGGATAAAAAAGATGAAAATCGTTTAAAAAATGTTAGTGAAAATGTAACAACCAAAGATAAAAGAAGTGAACTTGCTCCACAAGATTATTTAAATAGTGGAGGGTTGTTAGATGATTAGATTTTTAAAAAAACATAGATTTTTATTGTTACGAAGAGTTTCACAATTGTCATTGTTAATTTTATATTTTAGTGCTAATGCATATGGACTTAAGGTTTTAAGTGGAAATCTAAGTTCATCATTGTTATTCAATACGGTTCCTTTAGCAGATCCATTTGCTGTACTGCAAATGTTTGCGGCTGGAGCAGTTTTGAGTATGGATGTAATTATTGGTGCTTTAATCATACTTGTTTTTTATATGACAATTGGAGGACGTGCTTTTTGTGCCTGGGTATGCCCAATCAATATGGTAACAGATTTGGCAAATTGGTTAAGAAGAGTTTTATTGTTAGATAAGACTGAGAAAAAAGTTTGGCTTGGAAGAGGTACAAGGTATTGGATTTTAGGTCTAACTTTAATATTATCAGCAATAACTGGACTTGCTGCATTTGAGCTAGTATCTCCAATTTCTATGCTACATCGTGGTATAGTCTTTGGAATGGGTATGGGCTTTGCAGCTGTTTTGTCAATCTTTTTATTTGATTTATTTGCTGTAAAAAATGGTTGGTGTGGTCATATATGTCCACTTGGTGCATTTTACTCTACTACATCAAAATTTAGTATGATTAGAGTGAAACACAATCAACCAAATTGTACACTTTGCATGAAATGTAAAGATGTATGTCCTGAAAAGCAAATTCTCTCTTTGATTGGAAAAAGAAGTGGAGATGTGGTTTCAGGAGAATGTACCACTTGTGGAAGATGCGTTGAAGTCTGTGACGATGATGCATTGTCATTTGGTATAAGAAATTATATAAATAAAAATGGATAGGAGACAGATAATGTTTAGTAAGAAGACACTAATCGCTGCTGCTGCATTAACAGCTGTAATTGCGACTGGATGTGCTGTTTCAAATACTGTAAGTGAAGAATCTTTGGGACTTAGAAAGACTGATCTTTATAGTGAAGATAAAGTTGTTCCTGATGCAACATCTTATAATAAAGCAGCTCCTGGTGAAGCACAAGTTTATGAAAGAGCATTTGAAAATGCACCACCAATGATACCTCATGATGTTGAAGGAATGTTGCCAATAACTAAGGACAACAATGCATGCTTGGGATGTCATACTCCTGCTGTTGCGCCTTCAGTTGGAGCTACGCCAGTGCCTAAATCTCATCTTTTTGATATGAGAAGTCAAACTGTATTAGCAACAGTTTCCAATGCAAGATTTAATTGTTCTCAGTGCCATGCACCTCAATCAAATATTAAGCCATTGGTTAAAAATGAATTTCAACCAGAGTTTCGTTCAAAAGATGGTATGAAGCGCTCTAATTTACTTGATAACTTAAATGAAGGTGTTGAGTAAAAATGTCAGCTAACGCTAAAAGGGAAGCTTTTGCTTCCCTTTCCAAAAGATTTAAAAAGAAAGAATCAAATAAAATAACACGACCACCATATAATGATGATATAACTCTTTTTGACAAATACTGTCCAACTTGTGAAGATACACCTTGTGTTAGTATTTGCCAAGAAGATATAATCAAAATATATGAAGATAAAACAGTATATATTGATTTTAAAGAGGGTGGATGTACCTTTTGTGAAGAATGTGCTAAAGCATGTCCAAATGGAGTTTTAAATTTAGAAAACTCTGAGAGTATAGAAGCAAAATTTAGCATTAATGTAAATTCTTGTTTAGCTTGGCAAAACGTTGTTTGTAGTAGTTGTAGGGATGTTTGCTATGATGATGCTATTGAATTTTTTGGACTTTTTAGACCTATTATTAACTTAGAAAAATGTACTTCATGTGGATTTTGCTATAATGTTTGTCCACCTTATTCCATAATGATTGATTAAAAGGAGAAGATAAGATGAAATTGATAATTGGATTTGTATTGGTTATAAGTTCTTTATTCTCTCAAGTTATTTCACCAGTTGCTACTATTGAGTCTGGTGGATATGTTGCAGATATTGTTTTAAAAAACGATGACATTATAGTTGGAACAAGTGCTGGAACTGTTGAAGTATATGACTATGCTTCAAGAAAATTAAAATCCAAATTTGAATTCGAAAAAATTAAAGATTTTATGGGTGATGAGATTTCTCCAAAAGTATTTTCAGTTGATTATTTAAATGGGGCATATCTAGCTGTTGTTCAATCATCAAATGGCGCTAGAAGATTGTTTAAAATTGAAAATGGTAAAAAAAATGAACTTATTAGTGATAAAGAAGGGCTTTTTATTTCAAAAGCAAAATTTATAGATAAAAATAGAGTTATTTATGCTCTTTTGGGAAATGATATAGTTCTTTTTGATATTGCTAAGAAAAAAGAAATATATCATCTACATGTAAATTATTCTCATTTTTCTGATTTTAAATTGAATGAAGATAAAAGCTTACTTGCAAGTAGCTGTGAATCTGGTGAAATTTCTATCATTAATGTTGAAAAAGGTACTATTTATAAAGTTTTAAAAGGCGCTAATGTTGATAATGTTTATAAGGTTGATTTCAAAAATGATAAGGTATTAGCTGCAGGTCAAGATAGAAGAGGTATAGTGTATGATGTTGACATGGGAAGCTATGATAGATTTGATGCAGATTTTTTAATTTACGCAGGAGCATTAAGCCCAAAGGCTAAAAAAGCTGCTTTTGCATTTACTGAGGATAATGATATAGTTATATTTGATCTGTTTAGAAAAAAAAGAGTTTTTACACTTAGAGGACAAAAAAGTACTTTAAATACTATTGTTTTTAAAAATGAGAAAGAATTGATAAGTGGAAGTGACGATAAATTTATAATGATATGGAGATTACCGTGAATATTTCAAGTATAGTAGTACAAGCAAGAAATGAATATGTTGAAGAGTTAGTTGAAAAATTAAAAGAGGCTGATTTTTGTGATTATCATTTTCATGATGCTTCAATAGGGAAGATAATTGTTACAGTTGAGGGTGAAGGCATTGAAGAGGAGATGAAAAAAGTAAAAGAGATTGAATCATTACCTCATGTTGTAAGTGCTGAAATGATGATGTCTTATAGTGAAGATGAACTAGACCAAGAAAGAGATAAGCTAGTAAAAACTGATTCTGTGCCAGATATATTAAAAGATGACAATGTTAGGGTTGAAGATATTGTTTATCATGGTGATTTGAAAAAGAAATTATAAAGTGTGAGGATAAAATGATGGATTGTTCTTATAAATATTTTGAAGAAACAGATGTCCCTGAAGGTGAATTGATAATTTCAAGAACTGATTTAAATGGCAATATTACATATGCTAATGATATTTTTGCAAATATATCAGGATACAAAGCAGAAGAACTAGTTGGAAAACCTCATTCAATTGTAAGGCATCCAGATATGCCAAGTTCAATTTTTAAAGATTTATGGTCTACCATCAGAAGTGGGAAGATGTGGAAAGGTTATGTTAAAAATCTTAGGAAAGACGGAGGCTATTACTGGGTATATGCCGAGATTTCTGGGGTTTATAAAGATGATGAATTGATAGAGTTTAAATCAATTAGAAGCCCAATTAGTGACGATGAAAAAAAGATTTATCAAGATAGATATGATACTTTGAGAAAAAATGAAGAAAATAGATGTAGATTGGTTAGTAATATCTCTGTAGAAAATGTAGAAAAACTAAAAAAACTCGCAAAAGAAGAGGGTATAAGTGAAGATAAAATTTTAGATTTTGTTTTAAATAATAACTTATTATAGGCTACAATTTCCATAGCCTATAATTTCTTTTTTTAATTTTGATGTGTTCAGTGATTTTAGCAGAAAAATCTTTTTTGATAGATATGTAAGAATATGTTGGATTTATTGTAATCTTGCCAATCATGTCTAAAGAAAGTTTTTTTTCATTGATAAAAGAGCCTAAAATATCAGCCTTTCTTAATTTTTGTTTTTTCCCACCACTTATACAAAATGTTACAAATTTTGATGCATATGGCTTTTGTGCATTTTTTATAAAATTAAAATTTTCATCAATGTTATCAAAGTATTCTTCATCTTCACTTTTTACAAAAGAAATCGCAACTCCTTTTTTATCCATCCTAGCACTTCGTCCAACTCTGTGAGTGTAAACTTCTTTTGTTCTTGGTAAATCATAGTTTATTATCAAATCAACATCATCAATATCAAGGCCACGAGAGGCAATATCAGTTGCAATTAAAAAGTTTATACTTTGGTGAATAAATTCAATAAGAGTTTCATCTCTTTGAAATTGCTCTAAATCACTATGAATGCTAAGTGCATCAAACCCAAGTGAGATTAAGTAATCTTCTATTTCTTGGCATTTTAGTTTAGTGTTGCAAAAAATGATTGCTTTTGTAGGTTTAAAGTGTAAAATTGTTCTAAGTAGATTCTCATTGTCAAATGGTATAAATATTTCTTTTATATTTGGCTTTTCATCTTCTAGTTTAATTACTTCTCTATCTTGTTGAATCGATTTACTTAGGTTTAAAATTTCTTCACTAAAAGTTGCTGAAAACAAAAGAGTTTGCTTCTTTCTTGGTGTGAAATTTAGTATTTTTTCAATATCTTCTAAAAAACCCATATCTAACATTCTATCTGCTTCATCAAGTACAATAGTTTTTATTTTTTCAAGATTTAAATTGGATTCTTTTAGATGAGCTAGTATTCTTCCTGGTGTTGCTATGATGATATTTGCTCCGTGTCTTAAAGAGTTAGCTTGAACTCTCATAGGAGAGCCACCTGTTAGTGTAAGGATTTTAATATTTGGTTTAAATTTAGCCAGTTTTTTAAGTTCATTTGCGATTTGATTAGCAAGTTCTCTAGTAGGAGCAATTATCAGTGAAGAGATTTCTTTTTTTGAATCTAAATCAATCAATAATGGAATACCAAAAGAAAATGTTTTCCCACTTCCTGTTTTGGCTAAAGCTAGTAAATCTTTTTTTTGAAGTATGATAGGTATCGCCTCTTTTTGGATTGTTGTAGGGTTTTTAAATCCTAAATTTTTAAGATTTTCAATCATAGCTTTATTGTTTATTAATTGTTCAAAAGTCACTCTAATTTTCCTTTACATGTAAAGATGATATTATATCAACTATATTATAAAGAAAGGGATATATGGGTAGTAATTTTAAAAGTTCTTGTGCTTCAAGAATATTTGGGAAATTTGCATCTACAAAATTTCCAAGTTTTATGCAATTTACAATCAACAAAGCATATGTAAAGCTAATGAAAGTTGATATGAGTGATTTTTTGGATATAAAGAGTTATAAAAGTTTAAATGAATTATTTACAAGAAAACTACAAGTAAAAAGAAAAATATCTAATAATGAAGATGAATTTATCTCTCCTTGTGATGCTTATATAAGCGAATGTGGTGATATAAAAGAACAAAAGGCTCTGCAAATAAAAGGGCACTCTTATAGGGTTAGAGAGTTGCTTAGTAATTTTATCTCAAAAGCTACAAAAGATAGGTTGATTGATGGTAAATATATAAATTTTTATCTATCTCCAAAAGATTATCATAGATATCATGTACCAATTGATATGCAGATAAAAAAGGCCATTCATATACCTGGTAAATTATTTCCTGTAAACCTAAAATGGTTAAAAAAAGTACCTGAGCTGTTCATAGAAAATGAAAGAGTAGTTTTAGAGTGCTATACAAAAGATAAGAAGCTATTTTTTATGGTATTTGTAGGTGCATTAAATGTTGGAAAGATGAAATTTGTTTTTGATGATACTATCAATACAAATGCGAAATTGGGCAATGAAAAGCTCTACATGTACGATAATTTATGGATGAAAAAAGGCGAAGAATTAGGCAACTTTGAAATGGGCTCAACCATTGTAATGCTTTTTGAAAAAGATAGTGTTGAGCTTACATGTAAAAGAAATACTACAATAAGATTTACAGATTTGATTGCGAAGATAAAGGGGGAATAAATCTATCCCCCCTCACATTTTTTTCTTTTTATAACTCTATTTTAGTTCCAAGAAGTTTTAAAAACTGTGAAATCCAAGCAGGATGAGCTGGCCAAGCAGGAGCAGTTACTAAATTACCTTCGCTAAATGCATCAGTTACTTCAATAGCTTTATACTCTCCACCAGCTTTTGTTACTTCAGGTGCACATGCAGGGTATGCTGAACAACTTCTGTTTGTTAAAACATCAGCAGCACTTAAAAGTTGAGCACCATGACAAATAGCCGCTATTGGTTTATTTGCATTTGCAAAGTGTCTTACAACATCCAATACTTTTTCATTTAATCTCAGATACTCAGGAGCTCTTCCTCCAGGTATTACTAAAGCATCAAACTCTGATGGATTAATTTCATCAAAGCTTCCATTTAAAGTAAAATTATGACCAGGCTTCTCTGTGTAAGTTTGGTCTCCTTCAAAATCATGCACAGCAGTTTTTATGCTATCACCTGCTTTTTTATCTGGACAGATTGCAACTACTTCATGTCCAACTGCAGCTAATGCTTGAAATGGAACCATGATTTCGTAATCTTCTACAAAATCACCTACTATAAACAATATTTTCTTGCTCATAATTTCTCCTTTAAAATTTTTTGTATTATATTATACATTAAAATTATAACTATTTAGTTACAACAAGAAGATTTTTTCTTTTTAGGTATGATGTATTTGTAAAATAGTAAAAACATTATAATAGTAGAAGTTGCCTCAAGAAGATTTGCACTTTCATTTTTTTCTACAATTTTTTTAACGCTATTAATTGTATCAGCAAATATTGTATCCATGATGTAAGCAAATATCATTGTTCCTAAAATAACTGATATTAGATATATAAACATAGATTTTGAGCCTAAAATTTTTTTGACAACAGAAATAGTAACCATATTAGTTGCAGGTCCAGCTGTTAAAAATACAAAAGCAGCTCCAGGAGAAAATCCTGTTAAAATAAGAGTAATTCCTATCGGTATTGAGGTAATTGCACAAACATAAAGAGGTATTGAAATAACTAAAACAAAAATATAGCTCAACAAGATGTTATCACTTATAAAAGATGTCATATCAGCTGGTATGATTGAGCTAATTAATGCTCCAAGTGTTATACCTATCAAAAGTGGTTTTGCAATATCAGAAAATAACTGATTAAATGAATAATCAAATACTCTTGTTATAAAAGGAGATTTATTTTTTACATGTAAAGATATGATTGGTTTAGAATCTTTTGATTGAAATGTATTCCATTTTGTATTGGGGCTATTTTCTTTTTTATCTTCTTTTACAAAAATCATGGATAAAAAACCAGCCAATATAGATATAAATACTGAAGTAATAAGTCTATATATCGTAAAAAACCAACCAAACGCACCATAAGTTGCCATGATTGAATCTACACCAGTTATTGGAGTTGAGATTAAAAATGTTTGTAGTGCGCTTTTGCTAGCACCACTTTTTTTCAAAGAAGTAGCAAATGGTATAACACTGCATGAACAAAGAGGAAGTGGAGTACCTAGTGCTGCAGCTTTGAAGATTGAGCTTATATTGTTTGAACCCATATGTTTTTGTATGAAATTATCAGGAATTATTTGTTTGATTATACCTGCTATTAGGACACCAAAAATAATATAAAAAGAAATCAGAGAAGAGAAATGCCAAAAATTATAAATAAACATTTCAAAAAATTCCAAGCTAAGTCCTTTAAATTGATAATCATTATTATACTTATAAAGTCTTAGCTGGTTATAAAGCGTTCAAATTAGTCTTAATCTCTAGTTGTTTCTTTGCATAAATAATTATAAATATAGCCGATAGCCAAATGATTGCTACTAATCCAAACCAGTAGCACCAAAGAGCTAGATCTAATTGTCTAAAAATTTCAAAAACAATAGCAGGTACAATTAACTGCCTTGCTATGCTTAAGTAAATTATCCCTTTTGGCTCTTTTATGCCTTGAAGCAGTGATACATTAAAAAATACTAGCATATAAGCATATAATGAGCTTGCAGCTGCATATAAATATCCAATTCCAGCATCTATTACTTTACTATCATCACTAAAAATAGCCAATAAATCTTTTCCAAATAACAATAAAAAAACAATTCCCAACACCCATAAAATAAATCCAACTTTATAAGCATAAAAGATTATTTCTTTAACTCTTTTAAATAGTTTTGCTCCATTGTTTTGAGAAATTAAAGATAATACAGCTACATTAATCCCTAAACTTGGAAGAAGTATGATTTGTTCAATTCGTATTGCAATTCCATATGCCGCAACTGCATGTTTTCCAAATGGTGCTATATAATAAGTGATTATAAACATTCCAAGAGCCATCAAAGACATATTTAGAGTTGGAGGAATTCCTTGTTTAAAAAATGATAAAAATATCTCTTTGTCAAACTCAAATTCTGGCATATTATCTATGAGATGACTTTTTTTAAGCTCAAACATCAGATAAAACATACCACAGGCTTCAACTATGATTGTTGCATAAGCAATTCCAGCAATTCCAAAGTTAAACTTAGCGACAAAAAGATAATCTAAAATGATATTTAAAAAAAAGCCTCCTATTAGGAAGTTTCTAAAGGCTTTTGTATTTCCTATGGAATTTAGCATTGCATTTGCAAAAAATACACCTACAAAAAATACCGAACCATATAAGATTACATTTACATAAGAGAGTGCTTCACCTAGATAATCATCTTTTGCACCAAGTAGTTTAAGTAAAAATGGAGATATCGATAAACCAAATATCGTTAAGAAAAAAGTTAAAAATACTGCTAATAAACCTGCATGATAAATTATTGACTTTGTACTTTTATTATTTTTTTCTCCAATCGCATTTCCTAAAAGCGCTGTTGTTGCTTGGCTCATACCTCCAGCTATTGCAATGATTATAAAAAAGATAGAAAAGGTTAATGACAATGAAGCAACTGCTTGCGTTGAAATTACACCTGCAAAATAAGTATCAGTAACATTAAACATTGTGTGAAAGAGATATCCAACACTAGAAGGTATTGCAATATCTCTTAAATGTTTTTTTATATCACCAGTTGTTAAATCATCAGACATTAAATCTAAAATGCATTACATCTCCATCTTGAACAATGTAATCTTTTCCCTCAAGTCTCATTTTACCAGCTTCTTTTGCTCCATTTTCACCACCATGAGCTACAAAGTCCTCATATGAAATAACTTCAGCCCTGATAAAGCCTTTTTCAAAATCATTATGAATCACTGAAGCTGCTTTTGGAGCCTTCCAGCCTCTTTTAATTGTCCAAGCTCTAACTTCTTTAACTCCAGCAGTAAAATAACTAATGAGATTTAATTTCTCAAATGCAATATGAATTATCTTTGTAAGGCCTGATTCTTCTATACCAAGATCAGCTAAAAATTCATTCGCTTCTTCATCACTTAGCCCACATAACTCTTCTTCTATTTTTGCACAAAGTACTATTACTTCTGCTCCAACTTCTTTAGCATGTTTTTTCAAAGCTAGTACATGTTCATTTTCTTCTAACAAAGAATCTTCATCAACATTAGCCCCATAAATGATACTTTTATTTGATAAGAATCTAAGTTCTTTATTTAGTTCAATAAAAATTGGATCATCTTTTTTACTAAAAGTACTAACTGGTTTTAATTCATCCAAGTGATTTTTTAATTCAATCGCTAAATCAAGCGCACCTCTAGCACTTTTATCAGCCTTTGCTGTTCTTGTTAATTTTTCGATCTTTTTTTCAAGTTGAGTGATATCTGCAAATATAAGTTCACTCTCAATTATTTCAATGTCTCTTAGAGGGTTAATCTCTCCTTCAACATGAGTTATGTTTTCATCTTCAAAACATCTAACCATATGTAAGATTACTTCAACTTCACGAATATTTGATAAAAACTGATTTCCTAAGCCTTCACCCTTACTAGCACCTTTTACAAGACCAGCAATATCTACAAAATCAACAGTTGAATACTGTATACGCTCAGGGTTTACGATTTTAGCAAGCTCAGCCAATCTACTATCAGGAACAGGAACTACAGCTTTGTTTGGCTCGATAGTACAAAAAGGGTAGTTTGCACTCTCTGCATTTTGAGCTTTTGTTAAAGCATTAAATGTTGTTGATTTTCCAATATTTGGAAGTCCTACTATACCTACTCCTAATCCCATTATGCATCCTCATTTTTTGCTTTTTCTATCATCCAGTATAGATTCATTCTAACTCCAGCCCCACTTGCACCACACTGATTATATCCCCAATCTTTTTCTACAAAAGCAGGTCCAGCGATATCTAGATGAAGCCATTTGTCTTTATACTCATCTTCAACAAAATTATCTAAAAATAATCCAGCAGTTATAGCTCCTCCATATCTACTAGAGCCAATATTGCAAATATCAGCAACAGAGCTTTTTAATAGTTTTTTTAAGTATTTATTAAATGGCAGGATTCCAGTAAGCTCACCACTAGATTTTGCAGCATTTGAAATTGTATTTTTAAGTTCATCTGAGTGTCCCATAACACCTGTTGTGTACTCTCCAAGTGCAACAACACAAGCACCAGTTAGTGTAGCCATATCTATTAAATAATCAGGTTTTTGTTCACAAGCATAACATAAGCAATCAGCTAAAACCAATCTTCCTTCAGCATCAGTATTTCTAACTTCTATAGTTTTACCATTCTTTGCTTTTAATACATCATCAGGTTTATAAGCTTCAGGTCCAATTGCATTTTCAGTTGCTCCAACAATCGCATGTATTTCATAAGGAAGTTTAAGCTCACTTGCACCCTTTATGATTCCTAAAACCGCAGCAGCTCCACTCATGTCTGATTTCATTGTTACCATAAAATCACCAGGTTTTAAACTAAGGCCACCTGTATCATAAGTTAAGCCTTTTCCGACATAAACAAATCTCTCTTTTGCATTTTGTGGTTTATAAACTACATGTATTAATCTTGGAGGTATATGACTAGCTCTGTTTACTGCTAAAAATGCACCCATGCCTTGTTCTTCTAAAAACTCTTTTCCATAAGCTTTACATGTAACATTTTCAATCTTTTCTAGTGACTTTGCAATCTCTTCAAGTTTTAATGAGTTCATTTCATATGGAATTGTATTTACTAGATTTTTTGAAAAATTTGTAGCATTGGCAATATTTTGTCCAACTTTTACTGATTGTTTTGCAAAATCTTCTGAAATTTCTTCTTCACTGTAATCTTCTAGAGAAAATAAAATTTCTTCAACATGAAGAGGATTCTTTTTAGATTTGTACTCTTCAAAACTATAACTTCCAAGCTCAAATGCTTCAGTCATAGCTTGAATATTTTCACCTTTGTAGGTTCCGATTTTTAAAGTTTTTGCTTTTGTTTTTCTGACAGCTTTTATTGCAGTTGCGCTTGCTAGTCTTATGTCATCAGCTTCAAAATTTTCACATCCTACATAAAGCGTTTTACCTACTAATGTACACTCTTGCTCTTCTGCTTTAAAACCTAAAAATTCTAATTGCTCTTTATCTTCAACCCATTTGTGATCAAAGTTTTTATTGATTATAAAAACTATATTTATATCAGCGTCTATTTCATTTAGTTTTTTATTTATTATGTTTATATTCATTTTTTTCCTTATTTGTTATTGAACACTTTATAGAGTGTTTAAAGTTAGTTATTAAAATCCAATAACTCTTTTGCTTGAATCATATCTTTATCGCCTCTACCACTTAAATTTACAATTATAAGTGAATTTTTTATTTTTTCTTTTGGCATTTTTTTAAGATATGCTACAGCATGAGCACTTTCAAACGCGGGGATTAATCCCTCTTTTTGGCTTAGCCAAACAAATGCATCAAGTGCTTCTTTGTCTGTTACATTATCATATTTTACAATTCCACCATCTTTTAAGTATGCATGTTCAGGTCCAATTCCTGGATAATCAAGTCCAGCGCTTATGGAGTAAGCTTCTAAGATTTGACCATCATTATCTTGGAGAAGATAGCTCATTTGCCCATGCAGAACTCCAGGAGCTCCTTTTTCTAAGCTAGCTCCGTGCTTGTTAGTTTCTACTCCAAGACCTCCAGCTTCAATTCCTACGCAAGTAACACCTTCATCTTCCAAGAAGTGACTAAAAGCTCCAATTGCATTACTTCCACCTCCTATGCATGCTATTACATAATCAGGCAGTCTATTTTCTTTTGCTAATATTTGAGCTTTTGCTTCATATCCAATAATCGCTTGAAAATCTCTTACCATCGTAGGATATGGGTGAGGGCCAGCTACTGTTCCAATTATATAAAAGGTATCTCTAGCATTTGTTACCCAGTATCTAATAGCTTCATTCATGGCATCTTTTAGAGTTCTACTACCACTTTTAACCGAGTGTACTTTTGCTCCTAAAAGCTTCATGCGAAAAACATTTAACTCTTGTCTTTGCACATCTTTTTCACCCATAAAAATTTCACACTCTAATCCTAAAAGAGCAGCTATAGTAGCAGTAGCAACTCCATGTTGACCAGCTCCAGTTTCAGCTATAACCTTTTTTTTGCCCATTCTCTTAGCAATCAAACCTTGGGCAATAGTATTGTTTACTTTATGAGCTCCAGTGTGATTTAAATCTTCTCTTTTAAAATAGATTTTTGCATCTAATTCTTTGGATAAATTTTTAGCAAAATAAAGAGGTGATGGACGACCTACATAATCTTTTAAATATCCATCTATTTCGCTCCAAAATTCTTTATCAAATCTTATGGTTTTATAGTATTCATCAAGTTCTAGAAGAATGGGCATCAGTGTTTCAGGAACATACCTTCCTCCAAATTTACCAAAATGACCATTTTCATTGGGATCGAATTTTGAAGCTTTTGGAATATACATTAATCTATCTCCAATACAGAATAAACATTAGTTGATTTTTTTATCTCTTCATCACCATTTAAAAAAGTAAGATTGATTATAAAGCAAGCCTCAATACACTTTGCACCAGTTTTATTTATAAGATTAACTGCAGCAGTTGCTGTTCCTCCAGTTGCTATTAAATCATCAATCAAAAGTACTTTTGGTGTTACCTTTGCAGATTTAAATGCATCTATATGGATTTCAACTTCATCAACACCATACTCTAGTGAGTATTTTTCACTTATAGTAGTATATGGGAGTTTTCCAGGTTTTCTAATAGGTACAAATCCTTTACCTATTTTTGCTGCTAGTGCTGCTCCAAAGATAAAACCACGACTTTCAATTCCTGCAATAAAGTCTATATCACTATCTTTGTATCTATCTGCTAAATGATCCATTAGAAAATTAAAAGCTTTTGCATCATTTAAAAGAGTAGTAATGTCTTTAAAAAGAATTCCAGGTTTTGGAAAATCTTTTACATCTCTTATTGTTTTTAAAATATAATCTTTATCTACATCACTTAATTTGTTCATTTTTTATCCTATTTGAAAATTATATATTTAAAATACAAAGCAAGCAGTAAGAAGATAGCAAATGCACTGTATGATATCGTTGCTACATCCATTATAGTAGTGCCTCTATCTTTCCTTGAAGTTCTTTTATCTGCTGTCTTAACTTATCACTTTCCATTCTATATTGAGAATTTCTAGCTCTAAGTGATTTTAAATCATTTTTTACTTTTGTAAGCTCATCACTTAAAATATCAATATTTCCCAAAGCTCTTTGAAGTTGCACTTGATATTTTCTTATAACTACTTCTGCATCACCTAAAGTGTTTTTAACAACAGCACTCCCTAATTTTTCCTTTTTTAATAGTGTTTTATAATAAAATACCATGATAGTAAGATACACACACAAAGAAACCAAAATTGTTGTTAAAATCCACTCGTTAAACATGATTAAACTTCTTCTATTTTTTGAACTCTAGTAGCATGTCTTCCACCTTCAAAAGATGAATTGCACCATGCATCTATAATTGATTCAGCAACTCCAAGTCCTACTATTCGCTCTCCAAAACATAAGACATTTGCATCATTATGTGCTCTTGCCATAGAAGCAGTATATGCATCATGACAAAGTGCTGCTCTTATGCCTTTATGTTTGTTTGCAGCTAGGCTCATACCTATGCCAGAGCCACAAATCAAAATACCTTGAGAGTTTTTATCTTTTAAAACTTCTTTACATAATTTGTGAGCAAAATCAGGATAATCAACTCTATCATTGTTTTCAGGTCCCAAATCAACTACTTCATGCCCTTTTTTTACAAGCATCTCTATTATATTTGGCTTGATATTTACCCCTGCATGGTCAGTTGCAATAAAAAATTTCACAATCAAATCCTTTTATTTTAATTAAGTTTATTATAACACAAGTGTACTTTTAAGGCCCTAAAAAGTTCAGTATGTACCTAATAGGGTAAAAAACTACTTTAGATAATGGCGTAGCCATTATAAGTACTAAAATAATCATTCCATATCTTTCAATATAGTTATAAAAATCAACTATTTTATCCCATCCATTCCAAGCACTAAAATACGATATGGCATGTGAACCATCAAGTGGAGGAATTGGTAGCAAGTTGAAAAATCCTAAAACCACATTATAAACTAAAGTTTGGATAACAAAATAAACAATAAATAGTTCAAAATATGATTCAACACTATCTAAATTCATAAAACGAAGTAAAATAGAAGCAATGATAGCTAAAGTGAAATTATAATAAATCCCAGCAAGTGAGACATTAATAGCTCCTTTATAACCACCATTTCTAATTACTTCTCTTATATAAATTGGAACAGGTTTTGCCCATCCAAACAAAAATGGAGCACCACTAAAAAACAAAAGTGCTGGAACTATAATGGTTCCAACTGGGTCTACATGTACTAAAGGATTTATGCTTAATCTCCCAGCACTCTTAGCAGTTGAATCACCATAAAAATATGCCATTCTTCCATGCATTATTTCATGACCTATTATAGCAACAGCTAAAGCTAATATAGAAGCTGAAATTTGGATTATTTCGCTATTTGCCATCTAAAAAGCTCTTATCATACTGTAAATCATCAATAAATCTTCCAACTCTATTCCATCTAACTTTATAATCATCATCTATACTAAAGTAGATAAACCAAGGTTTTCCAACAATCAAAGAGTAAGGAACACTGCCCCAAAATCTACTATCATTTGAGTGGTCTCTATTGTCACCAATCATATAAAATTCACCCTCAGGAACTTTTTTATAAAAGGCATTGTATGGAGTATTGAAATTTTTAGGTAATTCTTCTACATTTGCAGGTTGCATATCTAAATCATTTGCACTTAAAAACATGTTCATTTGAGAAAAAAGATTTACCTCTTGGTCATAATGAATTCCAGGAAATTTGTCCATATAAGGATTTAGTACCCAAAGTTTTCCAGCAATTACATGTAGTTTTTCTTTTGGAAAGTTTTTTTTCATATATTCATTTCCCTCACGAAAACTGATGTAAAGGTTTTTATCTTGAAATAAAATTTCATCTCCACCAAGAGCAACACATCTTTTTACATAATGAACTTTTGTATTTCTTGGATATCTAAAAACAACTATATCACCTCTTTTTGGTCTATCACCCTCAATCAAGTGACCATTACCAAAAAAATCAGGAAGTACTTGAAGTTCAATCCATGGTATATGAGGAGTAGGAACTCCATAGCTAAATTTTTTAACGAAAAGATGATCTCCAATCAGAAGAGTTTTTTTCATACTTCCACTTGGAATTACAAAGGCTTGAGCTATAAAAAATATTACAAGTAAAACTATAACAAAAGTTCCAGTCCATGAATTTGACCATTTTAAAAATTTGTTAAAAAAATCTTTCATTATTTACTCATCTTTGCAGCAATTAAAGTATTTTGAAGTAGCATGGCAATTGTCATAGGCCCAACTCCTCCAGGAACAGGAGTAATATAAGAGCATTTTGAAGAAACATCTTCAAAATCAACATCGCCAGTTAGTTTTCCATTTTCTAATCTATTTATCCCAACATCTATTACAATTGCACCATCTTTTACCATATCTGCTTTTATCATATTTGCTCTTCCAATTCCAACAACTAGTAAATCAGCATTTTTTGTATGATGTTTTAAATCTTTTGTCCTAGAATGACACACTGTAACCGTAGCTCCAGCATTTATTAAAAGATTCATCATAGGTTTTCCTACGATATTGCTTCTTCCTATAACACATGCATCTAAGCCTTCTGGATTTATGTTGTATTCTTCTAAAATTCTCATAACTCCAAGAGGTGTACATGGTATCAATGAAGCATCATTTGTAACTAATTTTCCAACATTATATGCATGAAAGCCATCAACATCTTTGTTTGGTAGAATTTTTTCTAAAACTTTTGTTTCATCTATGCAAGATGGCAAAGGAAGTTGCACTAAAATTCCATGAATTTTATCATCATTATTTAGCTCATCAATTTTATTTAATAATTCCTCTTCACTTGTATTTTCATCCATTTCAATTTTTAATGAATGAAAACCTACATATTCGCATGCTTTTTCTTTTGAGTTTACATAAGTTTTACTAGCAGGATCATTTCCTACTAAAATAACAGCTAATCCAGGAACTAAACCAGTAGTTTTTAGTTTTTCTACTTCACCTTTTATCTCTTCTTTTACTTTATTTGAAAGTGTTTTTCCATCTAAAAGAGTCATCTTTTATTACCCTTAAATAATTTTTTAGATATTATATCCTTTTTCAATTAAAGAGAGGATAAATGAGAATTGTTCTTTTGCTAGGTCTTAGTTTTTTTACCCTGTTTGCTGAAGATTTCATCACTGAAATGGAGTATGCAAAAATGTTATATTCAAATCCAAGAGGGATTGGATGTAATCTTTGTCATGGTCCAAAAGGTGAAGGCTCAATCATAGCAACTTATAAACACAAGGGCAAGAAAAAAACTCTAAAAGCACCAGCTATTAATGAGCTGTCGAAAAAGAGATTTTTTAAAGCTTTAGAAGAGCCAAAATCAGTTATGCCGAAATATTTCTTAACAAAAAAAGAGATGGAGGTTTTATACCTCTATGTAACTAGAGAAGTAAATCAATAAGTAAGATAAGGAAGAAAATGAATATACAAAATAGTCAAACTGCTTTTAAAGAAGCAAGCAAAGTAATTCCTGGTGGAGTTGATAGTCCAGTTAGAGCTTTTAAAAGTGTTGGAGGAACTCCGTTGTTTATAAGTAGAGGTGAGGGTGCTTATATATATGATATAGATGGTAATTCTTATGTTGATTTTGTACAAAGTTGGGGACCTCTTATTTTTGGGCATAGAGATAGTGATATTGAATTTGCTGTTATGGATGCAGTTACAAAAGGTCTTAGTTTTGGAGCACCAACAGTTGTTGAAACTAAATTAGCAAATAAGATTTGTGATTTATTTGATAGCATAGACAAGGTTAGATTTGTAAGCAGTGGAACTGAAGCAGTAATGAGTGCAATAAGACTTGCAAGAGGTTTTACAAATCGTGATGATATTGTAAAATTTGAGGGATGTTATCATGGACATAGTGATTCTTTGCTTGTACAAGCAGGAAGTGGAGCAGTTACTTTTGGAACACCTTCAAGCCCAGGAGTGCCAGCTGATTTGACTAAACATACACTTTTAGCAAAGTATAATGATATTGAAAGTGTTAAAAAATGTTTTGAAAATTCTAGTGATATAGCTTGTGTTATACTCGAGCCAATCGCTGGTAATATGGGACTAGTTCCAGCAGATGAAGAATTTTTACAAGAGCTAAGAGAGTTATGTGATGAGCATGGTGCCTTATTGATTTTTGATGAGGTTATGAGTGGATTTAGAGCTTCACTTAAAGGTGCTCAAGGCATTAGCAGTGTAAAACCAGATATTGTAACTTTTGGAAAAGTAATCGGCGGAGGAATGCCAGTTGGTGCTTTTGGAGGAAAGTGTGAAATTATGGATAAATTAAGTCCAGGTGGTCCAGTTTATCAAGCAGGAACGCTTAGTGGTAATCCAGTTGCTATGAGTGCAGGACTTGCAAGTTTAGAAAAAATACAATCTGATGAAACACTATATGATAGATTTGAAGCAAAAGCTAAAAAATTAATGAATGGTTTTAAAGAAGCAGCATTAGAAAATAATATACCTTTGCAAACTGATGTTAGAGGAAGTATGTTTGGGTTTTTCTTTAATGAAAAAGAAGTTAAAAATTTTGATGATGCATTAAAAAGTGATACAAAGATGTTTGCAAAATTTCATCAAGCAATGCTAAATGAGGGATATTATTTTGCATGTAGCCAGTTTGAGACTGGATTTATTTGTGATGCAATTAGTGATGAAATGATTGATGGATGTATAGATGCAGCTAAAAAAGTTATGAGAGAAATAAATGAGTGATGAGCCAAAGTTAAAAAAACTTGTAGAAGGTGCAGATAGTTTATCTCTTGGCATTTCAATCGTTGTTGCGGTTTTGATTGGTGTAGGCATAGGGATGTTTTTAAAAAATACATTTGGGTATGCTTGGCTTTTGTGGTTAGGTGTTTTTTGGGGAGTAGCTGGGGCTATTTTAAATGTATATAAAGCTTATAAAAAGCAAGTTAAAGAGTACGAAGAGTTTAAAGAAGAAAATAGATATAAAAAATATTTAGATGATGAAGATGATGAAGACTAAAGCAGCATATATTTATATTATTGCTGATTTAATTTTAATTTTGTTTTCAATCATTATGGGCGGCTTGTGGCTTATAAATACACAAGTTGCCTTTATTTCATCTATGCTTGTCATTTTTGCTTCATTTTTTTCATATAAAGGAATGGTTGAAAAAAGACTAGAAGAGGGCGACATACCAAAAGAAAGGGAATTGTTAGATAAAATTGATGATAAGTATGAACTTTTTGAAGATGAAGAAGAACTTCAAAAACAAGAATTATCACAAAAAGAGTTTGTAAAGCTATATAAAGAAGAGAGAAAAAAAAGTGGTGGTATGAAATTGACTTTAAATAATCTTTTTAAAAGTAAAAGAGGGCTATTTAATCCTATAAGACTTCTAGCTTATGCTTTTTTGGTAGTAGCAATGTTTGTTTTAATTCGTAATGAAGCCTTTGATGCAATTGCATTTTTAGTTGGGATTAGTGCAATTCCAATATCTAGTTTAGCCCTTGGATACATTTTAAAAAATTATTAACTTCATGTGTATTGTTTATCATATGAAAATTAAGAGTGGATTTTTTGATTTTAAGTTGATTGTCCTTATTTCCATACATGTAAAGATTTAGTGTTATAAAAAAATTATCTACATGTAGCTTTATATCTTCAGGTTGCATGATGGCTTCATATTGGTCTTCATTCCAATCAAGCCATAGATGGTCTAAATCATCATTAATTTCATTTGACATACTTTCATTATCGTTTTGATAGTTCAAAACTTTTGCAAACCAAATCTCATCAATTAAGTTGTTTTTATCAATATGAAGTTTCCAGATACCGCTTTTTATAGGATATATGTAGTCTTTATGTATTTTGTATGAATTTTTTTTATAGTAGTTGTTTTTTATTTTGATAAAATCTTTGCTAACTTTTTTATCAAACCATTTATCAAATTTAACTTCAACAATATCTGAGAAATTTTCTGGAGATGTTAAATATTTTTTATTACTATATTCATCGTTACAATTTTGGGCAAATAAATTAATAAATATAACAAATAAAGCAAAAATTATTTTCATCAGTTAGTTACCATAGCGGTACTGATGATAGTTGAATCCTTGGCAAATCTAACAACTGCGTTAGAATTTGCTGAAATGTTTTCTATCTCTTTTTCGTAAGATTTATCTCTTTTCTCTCCTACTATTTTGATAGAAAAGATAGGGTATTTTTTTTCTTGAAATTTAACATACTCTCCAGTTTGTAAAGCTAGAGTTGTTGTTATTTGATTTGATTTTACATAACTTTGGTATATCTTATCAAGTAATTTAGTAAAATTTTCTATTTTTAAACGAATTTCAGGAAATGCAGGATCAAATTCTTTTAAAAATACAGCAGAACTTCTAGTTGATGCTGCACTTATGCATAAGTCAAGAAGTGTATATAAGTTCACTGATTCACCATATTCTTTAATATCAGTGAATTTTTTGGCTGCAACTTTATATAATTTTATACCGATTTCTTTTTCATCATGATAACCAACAGTAATGGCATAAAATTTAAATGAACCGTAGAAAAGTTCAATTGCAGTTGTTTTAAAACCATATGAATGGCTTGCATAGTTTTTAGCTAGTTCAAATATCTCCTTTTTATCCACTTCGCCTAAAAGATATTGCGCTTCTTGATTAAGGGATTTTACCCTTCCTTCTTCTAAAAATAAGATAAAAGGGTTGTAGTCATTTTCTAGCCAAGCTTCACATGTATGAAAGTCCATTGTTAGCTTTCTATATAATTTTTAAGCTTTCTTCCTACTTTTGGGTGCTTGAGTTTTTTAATAGCACTACTTTCTATTTGTCTAACTCTTTCTCTAGTTACATTTAGCTCTTTCCCAATCTCTTCAAGAGTTCTATCACTTTCATCATTCATTAGCCCAAATCTCATGCGAATTACAGCTTTTTCTCTATCATTTAGTTGATCTAAAACTTCATCTATTTGGTCTTTTAAATCATTTTTAAGCATATATTCGATTGGTGATACTGAATTTTTATCTTCAACAAAGTCACCAAATTTTCCATCATCTTCATTTCCAATAGGAGCTTCTAAACTGATTGGCTCTTTTGTAATTTTGATAACATTTTTAACTTTATCAACACTAAGGCCAACTTCTTTTGCAATTGTCTCGATATCAGGTTCTTTTCCCTCCTCTTGAAGGTGTTTTCTAATTATTTTATTGATTCTGTTGATTGTTTCAATCATATGAATTGGTATACGAATTGTTCTTGCTTGATCAGCAATGGCACGAGAAATTGCCTGTCTTATCCACCATGTTGCATATGTTGAAAATTTGTAACCTTTTTTATACTCAAACTTATCAACAGCTTTCATAAGTCCGATGTTACCTTCTTGGATAAGATCTAAAAATGGTAATCCCCTATTTGTATATCTTTTTGCTATTGACACAACTAGTCTAAGGTTGGATTTTGCCATTCTTGTTTTTGCTTCATCAGCTATTTTTTTACCTCTTTTTATTTGTTCAATTATCTCTTTTAATGTATCAGGATCCAAATCGAAGCTTTGTTTACTCGCTTCTTTTGTTTGAAATAATTTTTTTATCTCAACATATGTTGAAACCATAGTAGCTTCAGGTACCATGGCTGTTATTTCTTCTTTGCTCAAATCAGTAATTTTACTTAATATTTTTTGATGATTTTTTCTTAGAGTATCATTGAAAAGTGGTAGTCTGTATTCTAGTCTTTTTAATTCTTTGTCAAATTCATCATCACTTTTTAAAGAAGTTTCCATTGATTTAACTAGTTCATTGATAAGCTTACTAGTAGGGCCAAGCTCCATTAGTTTTTCTTTTAGTATCTTCTTTTTATAAGCAACAGTGATATCATATATCATTTGTGCTTCTTTATCATTTGGATCTTCTGGAGTTTTAGCCATAGCTTTCATCCAGTCTTTTTTAGCTTTTTCTAGAGCCTTGAAACTTTCTATAACTTTTTTAGTTCTTGTATCATCTTTTTTAGTTGATTTTTTGCTGTTGCTATCATCATCACTATCATCATCATCGCCGTCATCATCATCTTCAAAACTTCTAAAAAGTTCTTTTACTCTTCTTTCGCGATTTATAAGAGCTTCTTTGTAGTCAATGATAAAATCAATCAAGTATGGAACAGAACAAAAAGCATCAATGATAATGTCTTCTCCAAATTCTATCCTCTTTGAAATATCAATTTCTTCTTCTTTTGTTAGTAGTGATATTAAGCCCATCTCTCTTAAGTACATTCTTACAGGGCTATCACTTCTACTCCATTCTAATAATTCTTTTTCATTTGCTAAGTCAAACTCTTGTTCTAAGGCTTCATCTTGAAGTTTTTGAGCCTCTTCAGCTCTTTTTTTCGCCTCTTCTAAATTTTTTATTTTTGCAATTTCAGCTGATGTTATAAGAGATATTTGATATTTATCCATAAGTTGCATCATCTTTTTTATATTTGATGCAGTTGGTTGTTTTGGAAATAGTGCCATAACTTCTTCATAAGTTACGTGGCTTTTTTCATTCTCTTTAAATAGTTCTTCTAAATTTGCATATAATTCTTTTGTGGACATTAAAAATTGCTCCTTGGCGAAATTGAAAAAGGTATACATTATACCCAAAATTATTTAAATATCTATTAATTTTAAGTAAAAAAGTATAGAATATTTTGATTTTTTACCTAATTTAAATCTTTTAAAAAGTCTAACTGAAAATATGCTATAATAATCTATAAAAATAAATATTATAAAAATAAATTATAAATAGGGGGATTTATGATATTTGACACTTCTTGTAATATTAAGGGAAAAGTTTTAAAAAATCGTTATGTAGTAGCTCCAGTAAAAACTGCATATGCGACTTTAGATGGTTTAGTTAATGATAGGCATTTGAGATATTATGAAAATATCGCAAGTGGTGGAGCTGGAATGATTATAATTGAGCCAGTTTCAGTGTCACTTAGTGGGAAAGAGCATCCAAAACAGTTAAATATACATGTAGACAACAGTGTTGAGAGTTTAGGAAAATTAGTAACTGTTATAAAAAAACATGGTGCAGTTCCTGCTATTAATTTAAATCATGCAGGAAGAGGTGCAAATAAAATGGCAACTAAGATGGATCCATTAGCACCAAGTCCAATTCTTTGTCCTATGAGTGGGCTTATGCCAAAAGAGATTACAAAAGAAGAAATAAAAGAAATTTTAAATGACTACAAAAATGCCATAAAAAAGGCTTTAAAAGCTGGTTTTGAGGCTATTGAACTTCAATGTGGACATGGTGGCTTAATCCATCAATTTTTATCTGCAAGACTAAATAAAAGAGAAGATGAGTATGGCAAAGATAGAACTTTATTTCTAAAAGAAGTTTTAGAATTTTTTAAAAATATTGATAATGTTATAAAGATTGTTCGTATTAGTGGAAGTGAGTTTGTTGAAGATGGTTGGAAGCCACAAGATAATAAAGTTGTTATTGATTTAGTAAAAGAGTATGGTTTTGATATGGTTCATTGTGGTTTTGGAAATGCATGTGATACTCCACCTTGGTATTATTCTCATATGGCACTTCCTGAAGACAAACCACTAGAAGTGTTAAAAGCTATTAAGTCTATGAGTGATTTACCAGTTATTGCAGTTGGACGTATGGGAAGTGTAGAAAAAATTGAAAAATTAGAAAAAGAAAACCTCGCTGATTTTGTAGCTTTTGGTAGACCAATTGTAGCAGATAGCGAGCTTGTAAATAAATTAGTAGAAAAAAAATATGAAGAAATTGATTATTGTGGATACTGTTTACAAGGTTGCTTGTATAATGTAAAAAAAGGTGTAGGTTTGGGATGTATCATAAATCCTGAGGTTGATAAAGAAAAAAGCTATACATGTAAAGAAAGTAAAAAGATAGCTGTAATTGGTGCAGGACCAGCAGGACTTACTTCAGCTATAACTTTAAAAAATATTGGGCATAAAGTTACTCTTTTTGAAAAAGAGAGTTATCTTGGAGGTAATTTTGTAACAGCACCTAAGGCCATAGGTAAAGAGAGTATGAAAAGACCATTGGAATCTTTAGTAAATAAAGCAAAAAGAGTACTTGATGATATAAGATTAAATACTGATGTAAAAGATGGTAATGATTTAGATTTTGATTATTTTATCGTTGCTAGTGGCTCAACTCAAAAATATCCAGATATAAAAGGGTTGGATACTCAAAATGTGATTAGTTCACTTGATTATTTTCATAATAAAAAAGTTGTAAAGGGAAAAAGAGTACTTATTTTAGGAGCTGGAATGGTAGGAATTGAAGCTGCTGAAAATCTTTTTAAAGCTGGATTTGATGTAACTATCACTAAAAGAGGTGAAGAAGTAGGTAATGATATGGAGCCAATAACTAAAAAGCTTATGATGATGAGATTGGAAAAAAGTACAATTAACATTATGACAAAAACTAGTATATTAGCTTTTGAAAAAGATAAAGTCCTTTATGAAAAAGATGGCATTCAAAATCAAATGAAGAGTTTTGATACAGTAATCGTAGCAACTGGCTTAGAAAAAGAAAATAGTGTAGAAGAATTTTTGAAATCAATTGGTAAAAACTTTAGTGTAATTGGAGATGCAAAAGAAGTAGCAAATATTTATGAAGCTACAAAATCGGGATATGAAGAAGCTATGAAATTTGCTTGATAATTAACCTTACAACTATCCCTTTGAAGGGATAGTTGTATAACTTGGAACATAACTTGCTTATTATATGAAAAATCATCATATAGGATAGTTATGCAAAACGGATACTATACAACTACAGGAGCTATGGTAACACAGTTTAATAGGCTTGATGTTATCTCAAACAACTTAGCAAATGTAAATACTGCTGGATTTAAAAGAGATGATGTAGTTATAGGTGATTTTAAAAGAATTTTTGATGAATTTCAAGAAGATATGCCTATAAAAGATCATACAAAACAAGCTGCAAGATATCTAAATGCTTCAATAGATAGAGTTCCTCAAGTTAGTGAGCAATATATTGAATTTAGACAAGGTGGACTAAAAAGTACTGGAAATAGTTTAGATTTTGCATTAAAAAGAGAAGATACTTTTTTTATGGTTGAAACTCCAAATGGTTTAGCCCTAACAAAAGATGGATCATTTAAATTAAATGATGCTGGAGTTTTAACTACAAAAGATGGGTATCCAGTAATTCCTGCAACATACTTTCAAAATAAACAATATATTCAAGTGGAGCCAAGCAGCACATTTAGTGTTGATAAAAGTGGAAATATATTCTCAGCCAATATTGCAAATGATTTAGCTGAAGGAGAAAATCCAAACGGAAGATTTTTTATGGCACAACCTGAAGATATTAAATCACTAGAAAAGATAGGAAATAATTTATATAAATTTGATGTAAACAAAGTAAAAGATTTACAAGATGCAGATGTTGTAGCACAAGGTTTTTTAGAAACTAGCAATATAAATCCAGTTAGTGAAATGACAGGACTTATTGAAGCTCAACGAATGGTAGAAATGTATCAAAAAGTAATGACATCACATATGAATGATGTAAATAACGACGCTATAAATAAATTAGCAACAACAAGAGCATAAGGACAATAAAATGATAAATACAGAAGTTTACTTCGTGCTTCAGTCGCGAGGAATTTTTGCTGGATTTGGTTCAGAAAAAAGGGGAAAATAAAATGATAAGATCGCTTTACACAGCAGCTACAGGAATGATAGCTCAACAAACTCAGATTGATGTAACTTCAAATAATATTTCAAATGTAAATACAATAGGCTATAAAAAACAAAGAGCAGAATTTGCTGATTTGATGTATCAAACTATGGAGTATGCTGGAACTTCTACAAGCAGTACTACAAAATCTCCAACAGGTATAGAAATTGGACTTGGAGCAAGACCAACTGCTGTTGCAAAACAGTTTTCTCAAGGGAATTTTAAAGAGACTGGAAATGATTTAGATATGGCAATTACAGGAAATGGTTTTTTTCAGATACAACTTCCTGATGGTACTACTGCTTATACTAGAAATGGCTCATTTAAAGTTGATGCAGATGGAGCTATTGTAAACTCTGATGGATATAAGCTTTTACCAGAGGTTACAATTCCTGCTGATGCTACTCAAATCTCTATTGGAACTGATGGTACGATTTCAGTTTTACAAGCTGGACAAACAACAATGACAGAAATTGGACAAATTGAACTTGCAAACTTTATAAATCCAGCTGGACTTCACTCTCTAGGAGATAACAATTACCTAAATACTGATGCTTCAGGAGAAGTGATTACAGGAACTCCAGGACTTGATGGATTAGGACAAACTAGACAAAGATTTGTAGAGATGAGTAATGTTCAGTTAGTTGAAGAAATGACAGATTTGATTACAGGTCAAAGGGCATATGAAGCAAACTCTAAAGCAATTACAACAAGTGATGAAATGCTTCAAACTGTAAACCAACTAAAAAGGTAATTAGTTAGAATGCTTATACTAATACCTTTTATTATCATTATTTTGATTATTTTTACAATAGATAAAATTTATTATAGTGATGTAAAACCAGTTGAGGAAAAACCAAAAGTTGTAAAAGAAAAAAAGATTGAAGATAATAGAAAAAATTATATAGATAAATATTTAAAAAAGTAATGAGTTTTTTTGAAATTTTTAAGCTAACTATTCCAGTTCTAATGGGCTACATTCCACTTGGAATGGCCTTTGGACTGTTGCTTGCAAAGCTTTTGATTCCTTGGTATTATGCTTTTTTTATGTCAGTATTTATTTTTGCTGGTAGTGGACAATTTTTAGCTCTTACTTTGTTTGCTTCTCAAGCTACTATTTTAGAAATTGGTGTTGCTACTTTTTTATTGAATCTTAGGCATACTTTTTATGGATTATCTATGATAAGTAGTTTTAAAGATTTTTCTTGGAAAAAATATTATCTTATTTTTGGTCTTACTGATGAAACTTTTGCTCTTTTAAAAACAAAAGAAGTTGATGAAAAAGAGAGAGAAAAAGTTTATCTTTTGATTACGGCTTTAAATCAGAGTTATTGGATAATAGGAAGTGTTATAGGGGCTCTTTTAGGAAATATATTGCCATTTAATTACAAAGGAATAGAGTTTTCATTAACTGCTCTTTTTGTTGTTTTATCAATAGAACTTTACAATAAAAGTAAACAACATAAACCATTTTTGATTGCATTGGCTATAGGTTTTATTGGAATGCTAAGTTTACCTAGCGATAAGATGCTTATAGTCTCTCTTTCTTTGTGTGCTGTTATTCTTATACTTTTTAAAGGATATTTAGAAGATGCAAGATAGTTATCTAATAGCAGGTATTTTTATAGCTTCAATTATGACTTTTTTAACAAGATTGATTCCGTTTTTGTTTTTTAATAAAAAAGAGCCAAGCAAGTTAATTAAATATATTGAATGGAATATGCCAGTTATGATAATGGTAGTTCTTGTATTTTACGCTCTAAAGGATGTAAACTGGTATGCTTATCCTTATGGTATAGCAGAAATCATATCTGTACTTCTTACCATCTTTTTACATGTAAAGTTTAAAAATGCACTTTTGAGTATTTTTGTAGCAACGATTGTATATATGCTTTTGGTTCAAAAAATTTTTGTATAGCTAAATTTTAATATAACTTTCATTATTGTTTCAATTAGTTACCATAGTTACTAATATCTTTGTTACAATTAAAATATAAAATAAGTTTTTATATTTTTTTGATACAATGAGTAACCAACATAGGAGAGATATATGAAAAAATTTTTGTATATAACAGATAGAGAAGAGTATAGTGAGCATAATTTTATAGGTCCACTTTTTGAAAAGTATTTACCTGAATATATGGATGTAAATATTGTTTATTTTTCAAAATATAAAAGCTATTTTGAAAATAAAAATGGTAAGTTTATAGTTCCACTACATGAGAAAAATGATATATTAAAATACTTGTCTCAAAATGGTGTAAAAGTTTTTGAATATGACTATGTTGTTGTAAGAAATATGCATGAGATTTTAGATAGAATTTTAGAGCATAAAGATATATATGGTATAAAAGTAGGATTTAGATTATCTTTTCCAAAAATTACAGCAAAACTAGAGCGTGCAAAAGCTGAAAATAGATCTTCTTTGATAAAAGAGATAGATACAAAACTAAAGACATCTGCAAAAGCAAAATTAATTAATAGATGTGATATATTTTTACCTACTTCAAGAAGAATGCAAAAGATTTATTATCCAAATATTACCACAAAAATACATGTAATTCCTTCGGCAATTGATCCAGATAGAATTCATTCAAAAGTACAAAGAGAAGATGAAAATATTTTGTTTTCATATCAAGGTACACTTAGTAAATTAAGAAATTTTGAGTTAGTTTTAGAGGCCTTTAGCCGAGTTTCATCGAAAAATTGGGAATTGATTATTTCAACACCTGATATTGACTATGCAAAACAAATGGTATCTAGTAAAAATGATATTAAAGATAATATAAAAATTATAAAGATTGATTCAAAAGTTGATTTATTAGATGAGTTATCAAAAAGTGACGTTGGTCTAGCTTTACTTCCAGATTTAAACATTTATAGTACTTCAGTTCCTCTAAAAGTTATCGATTATTACACAGGTGCAATACCAACTTTAATGACTAATAATGAATTGAATACAACAATTTTTGAAGATGGAGAAAATGCTTGGCTTAGCAAGTTTGAGGTGAAAGATATACATGATAAGTTAGAAGAAATCATAAAGACACCAAAAGAAAAAATCACACAAATGGGAAAAGCTGGTCAAGAAAAACTTTTAAAAACAAGGAATTATAAAGATATTGCAAAAGAATTAGCGAGCGCAATGGAGTCTATCAAAGATCCTCTACCTGCTATTTAATAAAGTAGAGTTTTAAACTCTACTTTAATGTGTAAACTATGTATGAAGCAATAAACCCTAATGCTGAAGAAGCGATGAGAGGGGCACCATACAAAAATGCTGCAAACACTTTTATAAGTATACTTTTTTGAAATTTTAGTACAAAAATAGTAGTAGAGCCTATAAAGGTTGTTGAGAAGATATACAAAAATACATCAATTAAACTTAATTCTTTTTGAAAAAATTCTGTATAACTAAGGCCGAGTGTAAACAAAAACATTATAATGAAATATAACAAAACATTTTTTTCTGTGTTATATCTTCTAAAATTTTCAGGAAGTGAAATGTTAGAATTATCTAAGCCATTTTTTTCACTCTGTCTTTTTGCCTCTATTGCTTGCTTCTCAAAAAATAAAAATACAGCAAGACTTACAATAGTCCCCATACCTATCGGTACTAAAATAGTTTGCATATAAACTCCTTATGTAATATATTTTATTTTAAAAAAAAGACGATTAAATAAAAATTAATTTATAAATAATTGTAAAAAAACTTGTTTATTTTGGTAAAAAGTTTTAAAAGTAGACGAAAAATTATTTAAAAACTCAAATTATGCTAAAATAGAGCACTTTTATCTAGGAGAAAAAATTGAAATTTAATATTGTAAATAAACAAAATATATCAAAAAATTGTTTGGTTTGCGGGATAGAAAATGATTTTGGTTTAAAAACCAAGTTCTATGAGAGTGATAATGAGGAAGTTATAGGAATTTTTACTCCTCATGAGAAACTTCAAAGTTATCCAGGTATATTACATGGCGGCATAAGTGCTACAATACTTGATGAGACTATTGGAAGAGCTATTATGGCAAAATATGGACAAAATAGTTTTGGTATGACGATAGAACTTAATATAAAATATAAAAAGCCAGTTCCTTTAGATACAGAATTAAAAGTAGTAGGTCGCATTGTAAATGATAGAGGAAGGATTTATGAGGGAAGTGGAGAGTTGTTACTTCCTAATGGAGAAGTTGCAGTTAGTGCAACAGGAAAATATATGAAAAGAGATTTAGAAAAAATTGTAAAAAAAGAATTTCTTGTCGAAGAATGGTTTGAAAGTGATGCAAAAGATTTAAAAGTAATTGAGATATAGGAAATAAAATGAAAGAATTAAGTACTGAAGAAAAGTATGTGATTGAGCAAAAAGGAACTGAAAGGCCATATAGTGGTAAATATAATGATTTTTATGAAGAAGGAGTTTACACATGTAAAAAATGTGGAGTACCTTTGTATAAATCAGCTGATAAATTTAAATCAGGTTGTGGCTGGCCAAGTTTTGATGATGAGATTGAAGGAGCTATTCAAAGAACAATAGATGAAGATGGAAGAAGAGTTGAGATTACATGTAAAAATTGTGGTGGACATTTGGGACATGTTTTTGAAGGAGAAGGCTTTACTCCAAAAAATACTCGCCATTGTGTTAATTCAATAAGTCTAGATTTTGTACCTTTTAAATATGCTTATTTTGCTGGAGGATGTTTTTGGGGTGTTGAGTACTATTTTAATAAAACAAAAGGTGTTATTGATGCTAAAAGTGGCTACATGGGAGGAGAGCTTGAAAATCCTACTTATGAAGATGTTTGTTCAAAAAAAAGTGGACACTTAGAAGTAGTTAGAGTTAAGTACGACCCAAGTGTAACTAGTTATGAAGATTTAGCTAAATTATTTTTTGAGATACACGATCCTACACAAGAAAATGGACAAGGCCCAGACATTGGCCCTCAGTATATTTCTGCAGTATTTGTAAATAATGAAGAAGAAAAAGAAGTTATAAAAAAGCTTATAAATGAGCTAAAAGAAAATGGCTATAATGTTGTTACAAAAATACTTGAGATGAGTAAGTTTTATGAAGCAGAAAGTTACCACCAATACTATTATCAAAGACATGGAAAATTACCATATTGTCACAGTTTTGTAAGGAGATTTAAATGAGTGTACTTTTAGAATTTGCTATGTTTCCAACAAGTGATAATTGCCGTGATGGCTCTTCTGTATCAAAACATGTTTCAAAAATCATTAAAGCGATTGATGAGAGTGGAGCTAGTTATAAATTAACTCCTATGGGAACGGTAGTTGAAACTGAAACCATGAAAGAGGCTTTAGCTATAATTGAGCTTGCATATGAGCAATTAAAAGATTGTGATAGAGTTTATAGCTCTTTAAAATTTGACATAAGAAAAGGCAAAAGCGCTAGACTTAAAAGCAAGATTGATTCAATAGAAAAAAATCTTGGAAGAAGTGTACAAAAATAATATCAACAAGATAATGGACCAGGTTTTCCTAGATAAAATCCCTGTAAGTAATCAAAATCCATTTTTCTTATAGTATCATAGATATCTTTTGAAGATACATATTCTGCAGTTATTTTGATGTTGTTTTGTTTAGCAAAAACAGATAAAGATTTAAGTAATGAAAATGATTTTTTATTTTTATTTATATTCTCGACTATCATTCCATCAATTTTTAATTCATCAATATCTAATCTCTCCAAGATTGAAAAATTTGCATGTCCTGACCCAAAATCATCTAGTATGATTGAAATACCTAAATCCTTTAATTGATTAATAATATTTTTTAATCTATTGATATTTTCAAATCTATCATATTCTAGTATTTCTATACCCATCTTTTTTATGCTATCAGGTTCTTTTACTGCTATTTCTTTGATTATTGATAATATTTTTTCATCTAATATATCTTGCAAGCTCAAATTAATGCTAAAATTTTCTTCTTTTTCTCTTAAAATATTGATACCTTTTTCAATAACTTGTTTCGTCATTTTGTTATATACATTTGTTTTCCAAATAATAGGTAAAAATGATGCAGGCATTATGAGTTTGCCATCTTTATCTCTTAATCTTACTAATATTTCATATTTTGCAATTTTATTAGTATTGTTATGATAGAGTGGCTGAAAATAGCATTCTACTTTATTTTCATCTATAAGATTTTTTATTTCTAAAAAATTATATTCTGAAGAATTGTTATTTATGTTACTCTCTTTTGCTTCAACTATGCAGTTCCTACCAGATTTTTTTGCTTCATAAAGTGCAATATCAGCATTTTTTAAAGCATGTTCCATATTTATCTTTAGTCTATTTTTAGTCACTATTCCTATAGATGTTTTGATATATATACTACCATATAAACTATTTTGGAGTGGATTAGTAGATAAATGTTTTCTAATATCTTCAGTAATTTTGAAGATACTATTTGAAACATGGACAAACAATACAAATTCTTCACCTCCATACCTAATTAGTATGTCTTTTTTACCAATATGTTTTTTTATAATAGATACTGCATATACTAAAGAATCATCTCCTACTTGGTGCCCATATGTATCATTTATTTTTTTGAAATGATCTAAATCAATCATAGCAATATTGTAATTAGTTAATTTTATTTTTTTTGATAATACTTCTAGATATCTTCTATTGTGGATTTTTGTTAAAGGATCGATATAGTTTCTTTTCCCTACAATAAAAAGGTATAAAAATTGGATTAGTATTGTAATGGAAAGAATAATTACAGATATGTATATTGCGGATATCATTTTTTCAAACGGCTCAATAGTTTTATTGATATGAGAAGGTAACTCAACTGAGTAATCAACTACTAAAATAGCTTCTGTATTATTCTTAAAAACAATAGGGTATAAAAATGTTTTCCATAATCCTTCGTATTTTGTTTGATCAATAGAAGCAAAAGCTTTATTTTTATATATTTTTTTCCATAAATTTAAATTTCCTGGATCAAATTTCGAAAAAAAGTTACTTTTTTCTTGTGAGCCATCACAAAGAAATCTAAATTTATTTTTACCATCAAACCACAAAATATAGACATATGGGACATCTTTGCTTCTAATTAATTCTAACCTTTTGTTGTACTCGTCTATTTTTGATGGATTTTTTTGTAAAAAATTAACTAAAGTAGTATTTGAATTTGTAAGTTCTTTATTGATTTGTAAATTTAAACTTTTGGCATGTTGTAATATATTTGTCTCTATACTGTAAGAAATTGAGTTTTTTAATTCATATTTAGCTTTTTTAATAGCACTATTAAGTTCTATTAGAACTAAGATAGAGACAATTAAAATAATTGTTATGATATATTTGAAATCTAATTCTTTTTTTACCATACGTTATTTTCAATATACCTTTCATATTCTTTAGGTAATTTAATACCTTTTTTCTTTAATCTATTAGCTATGAAGGTTATATTTGGTCTTCCCTTTTGCCAATAAAATGCACCAAGGGCATTTTTGTCTTTTTTTAGCAAAGAATAATCAAGAGCAACAATAGGTACATTTTTACATTTGACAGATTTTTTTGCGAGCAATGCCATATCAGCATTATTACAAGTATTTGTAAATTTGATTTTTAAATTTTTAAATTTTTTATTGTTATATAATTTTGAGTCAGTATATATATTAACGATATTTTTTTTAATTATAGCGTGAGATATATTTTCTATTATTTTATATTCTAATTGGTTATGTGATTTTGACAGCAAACAAATAGGTATTAATATCAAGAAAATAAAATGCTTCAAAAGAAATACTCCATTTGAAATAAAACTCTTTTTTGTTCAGAAGGCACAGCACCGATTCCTAATAACGGTGTTTTAGAAGCCTTGTTGAAAATATTTTCTCCTTTTAAAGATAAAGTTAAAGCATGATTATATTTATATTTTATACTAGCAGTATAATCAAAACCATTTTCAATATTTATATCACTTAAAAAAGCAACAGGAGATTTGTAAGTATAGCCTTGCCTATAAATCAATTCATTATATATGTCAAATTTGCCAAAACTGTTATAAAACTTTAAAGAGGCACCTAAAGTTGGACTATAAGCAGTTATATTGTTGTTTATAAATTTTGTTTTATAAATTTCAAATTGTACTTTATTTTCATAATTAAAATTATGTGTAAAGTCTAAAAAAGTTTTAAATGATCTAATATTTTGGTTGCTATTTATAAATTTTCTACTTATTGTATCAACTACAATTTCGTCTGATTGTTTGATATATGATAAGCCAATTTTTATATTATTTTTTTTCTTTTTATATTTTAATACCGATGTAATTGATGTAAAATATTCTGGTTCTAAATTTGGATTTGAGAATATATTATTTGGAAATGTACTCGTATATGAAAAACTAGGGTATAAATAATTTTTTGATATAAAATTTTTTAGAGTTAAGTTTTCATTAAATAAATGAATATATCCAACTCTAGCCATCATTTCCCAACTATTCTTTTTATTATAATTATCACTATAATTATCTAACTTTACAGTTCCAATCAATAGGTTGTTTTTGTTTATGTTATAGCTTTCTTCACTGTAAATTGAAAAAATATTTAATTTTGATGGTCCAGTTATTGTGTTTGTGATTTTATCATCCATTTTCATATAATCAATGTCATAATTTTTTTGGATAAACTCTATGCCACTTTTGAAAGTACCATTTTTATGTTCTTTTTTATGTTTTAGTTTTAATTTATAAATAGTTTCATTGAACTTTCCATTAAACTCATAAAAAGGAGAAGTATTTTGTGTTATATATATTTGATTTGAATCACTAAATTTTTGAACATTTGTTGCTTTGTCTATGGAAGAAATTAAAGTAAATGAGTATGGAAGGTTAAAATAAAAGTTAATAAAATCATAATTCCTACTTTTTTCATTTGGATTGTAAGGAGTAGCTCTCATACCAACACCAGCAAAAGCATCTTGTTCTTTTTCAAAATGGCCTATACTAACATATCCCATATCTTTGTAATCATATTTTAAATAAATTTCATTTGAGTTTTGATTTTTTGAGTAGTAACTGTTGTTATTGTATACATAATCTCTTTTTGTATTGTTTAACGTTAACGATGAGATCAAAAAACTGTTATTTTCAAAAGTTTTTGTAAGGCACATACTAGTATCAAAGGATTTTTTATCATCACTTCTTACTGATATAGAAGTACCTCTTTCTCTATTTGGATGTTTTGAATAAAGCCTTATTGTAATTATACCAGCTTCATCTCCAAATGAGATGGCATTACCTCCCATATATATCTCTATGTGATCAACAAAGCCAATATCCATATTGGCAAAGTGCAATATAGCACTACCATAAATTGCTGATGTAACTTCATGATCATCTATGTATAGTCTAAACATTGGAGAAAATGGAGTTTTACTACCATCTGAGAGTAGATAAGTGTCTCCTGTTCTACCTTCTGATAGTGTAAAAAACTTCAAACTTTTCAAGATGTCTTTTAATTTATGAGCTTGCATTCTATCAAGATCTGATCTTTTATATAGAGTTAATATACCAGCACTTTCAACTTTGGTTTTGTGATATAATGCTTTTTCTTCATTCAATTTTTGAACTAATTCAGAAATATCTTGTGCATATAAGCTCATATATGATAGTGAAAAAAATACACAACTTTTTAATAATTTTTTCGTCAAATCAATAAACCTTCGGTTTTTTATTAATAATTAATCATGTATTTTATAACAAATTTAATGAAATTAAAATGAATTTTATTTTTCATTTTAGGTTTAATCTTTTTTATACTCCACTTTAGATAAAATATCTTTCACTTATAATAATCAAGGATAACCATATGAATACAATAGAAGGAAAAGTTTGGACTTTTGACGATAATATTGATACAGATTTGATAATTGCAGCAAGATATTTAAACACTTCGGACCCAAAAGCTTTAGCATCTCATGTTATGGAAGATGCTGATCCTGAGTTTGTTAATAAAATCAGTGAAGGTGACATAATAGTAGCTGGAGAAAATTTTGGATGTGGCTCATCAAGAGAGCATGCTCCAATCGCTTTAAAAGCTGCAGGAATTAGTGCAGTAGTTGCTAAAAGTTTTGCAAGAATATTTTATCGAAATTCTTTTAATATGGGATTGCCTATTTTTGAGCTTAATGAAACAGATGAGATTAAAGAGGGCGATGAGATAAAAATAGACCTTGATAAAGGAGAAGTGATAAATAAATCAAATGATAAGGTTTATAAATTTACTCCAATTCCTCCATTTATGCAAGAATTAGTTGCAAGTGGTGGTTTAATGAATTATGCTAAGAAGAAAAGATAAAAAGGAAAAAACAGATGAAGTCATATAAAATTGCAGTGATAAAGGGTGATGGAATTGGTCCAGAAATTGTAGATGAAGCTATTAAAGTGCTTGATTCTGTTAGTGCAAATGAAGATTTTGAATTAAATTATGAAGATTATTTGATGGGTGGTTGCGCTTATGATGTTATGGGTGAGCCTCTTCCTAAAGAGACAATTGACGGATGCAAAAATTCTGATGCAATTTTATTTGGTGCAATTGGTGGAGAAAAGTGGGATACACTAGAAAGACACCTAAGACCAGAGAGTGGACTTTTAAGACTTAGAAGTGAACTTGGTGTTTTTGCAAATCTAAGACCAGTAAAAGTTTTTGATGAACTTTTAGATGCTAGTACACTAAAACCTGAGGTTTTACAAGGTGTTGATCTTTTTGTAGTAAGAGAGTTAACTGGTGGAATTTATTTTGGACAGCCAAGAGAAAAAACTGATGAAAAAGCTTATAATACTATGGTTTATAGTAAAGATGAGATTAAAAGGATAGCTAAAATTGCATTTGAAAGTGCGATGAAAAGAAGAAAAGAGGTTTGCTCTGTTGATAAGGCTAATGTGCTTGAAGTTAGTCAGCTTTGGAGAGATACAGTAGAAGAAGTAGCAAAAGATTATCCTGAAGTTAGTTTAACTCATATGTATGTAGATAATGCTGCAATGCAGTTAGTTAGAAATCCTAAACAATTTGATGTAATTTTAACAGGTAATATTTTTGGCGATATATTAAGTGATGAAGCAAGTATGATTAGTGGTTCGATTGGGCTTTTACCTTCAGCTTCAGTTGGTGGAGAAGTTGGATTGTTTGAGCCAATCCATGGAAGTGCACCTGATATTGCAGGACAGGGAATAGCAAATCCAATAGCAACGATTTTAAGTGCTAGTATGATGCTTAGATTTGCTCTTGGTGAAGAAAAAGCGGCAGATAGAATTGAAAAAGCAGTTGTAAATGTACTAAAAGAGGGATATAGAACAAAAGATTTAAGTAATTATGGAGCAAAAGAGGTTTGCTCAACTAGCGAAATTGGCTCAATAATTGCTGATTATGTATCTAATATCTAATTATTTAAGGTAAAAATGAAAACATTAACACTAGCATCAATATATGAACTCCAAGGTTTGAAAAAAGAAGCTTTGGAGATATATCGTGATATTTTAAAAGATGATCCAAATAATAAAGAAGCAAAGATTGCTATAAAAAGGCTTTCAGGGATACGAAAAAAGTATTTGGGTGTCAATGAAGAGATGAAAAAGTTTTTTGTAAATATGGATAGTGATGTAGAGTTTGCAGAATTTGAAAGATGGCTTGTTAAATTGTAAGGGATATATGGATATGGAATTAAAAGATATGATACTTTCTACTTTAGCTGAATTAGAAGAAGACGTTGAAGTAAAAGAAGAATTAACTAAAAAAAGTGAAATAACAAAAGAAAATACTACTGAAAAAAAAGAAGTTGAAGCTAACATTGAAGTGCAAGATAATTCTAATGAAGAAGAGGAAGATGTTCCAAATAAGTACATTTTAGAAGATGAAAGAGCATTTTGTGAAAGTGTTAGAGAGAGGGTTTTAGTTCTTTTTGAAGGATTTCAATCTCCAAACAACAAATCAATAGAAGCAAAAGTTGATTTAACTCTAAACTTTTTAGAATATCTTTTAGCCGTAATTGATGAAAGATTAGAAAAATTAGATAAAAAGTAGATGAACTATTTATCTAATTTTCCTCTACATGTACAAACTCAAATAAATAAAATCAAAGATATATTATCTCCCCATACAAAACGAGCATATCTAGTAGGTGGATGTGTTAGAGATTTGTTTTTAAAAAATCCTATAAAAGATTTAGATATTGAAGTTTACGATATAGCTCCAGATAATTTTGACTCTTTGATGAGAAAAATTGGGGCAAATGGAGTAGGAAAAAGTTTTTTTGTTTATAAATTTGAAGATATTGACTTAGCGCTTCCTAGAATTGAAAGGAAGGTAGGAGTTGGGCATAAGGCTTATGAAGTTGATGTGGTTAATGATGAAAAAATAGCATCAAAAAGAAGAGATTTTTCTATGAATGCTATGATGATAGATATCTTTAGTGGAGAGCTTTTAGATTTTTGGGGTGGATTTGAAGCAATTAAGAAAAAAGAGTTAAGCTTGATTGATGAAACTAGTTTTAAAGAAGATAGCCTTAGAGTATTAAGAGCAGTTCAATTTAGTGCTAGATTTAATCTACATGTAGAGAAAAATACTCTCCATGTAATGAAAAATATAGATTTAAATGATTTGAGTAAAACGAGGATATTTTGGGAGTTAGAGAAACTATTTAATGCAAAATATCTAGATGTTGGTTTTTTTTATATGTATGAGCTTGGATTGTTTGAAAAGATATTTGGAATCTCTCTAGATAAATCTATAAAAAATAATTTAAAAGATATAAGTGATGGATTTGAAGAAGATTTAAGGGCTTATTATTTTTTGTATCTTGTTGCAAATTTATCTAATAAAAATCCATTAGATTTAGCAAAAAAAATCAAAGCACCAAATCACTATTTAAGAGTTTATAAATATCAGCCATTTTTTAAAAATATTCCGAGCAATTATGAGCTTTTAGAGGTAGCAATAGAATTGCCAATCAAAAACTGGCTTGGTAATTACAAAGAAGAGATAAAAATAAATGCAAAAAAACTTGATATTTGGGATAAAAAATATACCGGAGGCATTAACATCCAAGATGTTATCAAAGATGGTTTTAGTAAAGAAAATATAAAAAAAGAGTACAAGAGAAGAGTACTTTTTACAATACTAAAAAAATAATCTATTTTTTAGAAAAAGTCACTTTCAGGTCATCTAAAAGTTGTAAGCTTTCGCAAAAATAATTTGGATTTCAATATTGTTAGAAATCCTGCGAAAGGAGATTTTGTGAAATATAGAATTGAACATGATTTGATAGGTGATAAAGAGATTCCTGTTGATGCTTATTATGGAGTACAAACATTAAGAGCAAAAGAAAACTTTAACATAACAGGAGTTAGTCTTTCTGGTTTTTCTACTTTTATCATTTCATTGGCAAAAGTCAAAAAAGCTGCTGCTTTAGCTAATTATGAGTTAGGGCTTTTAGAAGAAAAAAAGAAAAATGCGATAGTAGAAGCTTGCAATGAAATTATAGCGGGTAAATATCATGATCAGTTTATCGTTGATATGATTCAAGGTGGTGCTGGTACTTCTACTAATATGAATGCTAACGAAGTAATAGCAAATAGAGCTTTAGAAATACTAGGATACCAAAAAGGTGAATACAAACATTTACATCCAAATAATGATGTAAATCTTTCTCAATCAACAAATGATGCTTATCCAACAGCACTTCGTATTACACTATATGAAAAATTATACGAATTAGTTGATTCAATGCAAATTTTAAAAGATTGTTTTGCTAAAAAAGCTGAAGAGTTTAAAGATGTAATTAAAATGGGAAGAACTCAACTTCAAGATGCAGTACCTATGACATTGGGACAAGAGTTTCACACTTATGAAACTATGATTGAAGAAGATATGCAACGCTTAATAGAAGCTCAACAATTAGTTAGAGAGATGAATTTAGGTGCTACTGCTATTGGTACTGGTATAAATTCACATCCACAATATTCACAGCTTGTGGAGAAAAAACTACAAGAGGTAACAGGAAGGCCATTTGTAACAGCAAAAGATTTAGTAGAAGCTACACAAGATACAGGTGCTTATGTCCAAATATCTGGGGTTTTAAAAAGAGTGGCGACAAAAATCTCTAAAATATGTAATGACTTAAGACTACTAAGCTCAGGTCCTAGAACAGGATTTAATGAGATAAATCTACCACCAATGCAACCTGGAAGTTCAATAATGCCAGGAAAAGTAAATCCTGTTATACCTGAAGTTGTAAACCAAGTAGCATTTCAAGTTATAGGCTCAGATATCACTGTAACAATGGCAAGTGAAGGAGGACAACTTCAATTAAATGTTTTTGAACCAGTAATCGCATATAACATTTTTAATTCAATAAACATGATGAAAAATGCTTTTGAAACTTTAGCATATAAATGTGTATGTCACATAACTGCAAATAAAGATAGATGTTATGAATTGGTTGTTAATAGTATCGGTTTGGTAACTGCACTTAACCCAACTATTGGTTATGAAAATTCAACTATGGTTGCAAAAGAAGCATTAGCTAGTGGAAAATCTGTTTATGATATTGTTCTTGAGAAAGGGTTATTAAGTCAAGAAGAGTTAGATGATATTATAAAACCAGAAAATATGATAAAGCCTAGATTGAAAAAATAATATTAACTATTGTCTTAAATATTCAATTATCTTTTAATTTGCTAGAATTATACGCTTATAAATAATTTTAGCAACGAGGATTAAAATGACAAAAAGAGGTATTGTATCTGCTTTTTTTATGTTTATTGCATTTACAATTCCTCTTTTTGCAAATAAAAATGTATTGATTATAAACTCTTATCATAAAGGCTTTGATTGGAGTGATAGAGTTATAGAAGGAATTGAAAAAGTTTTTTATAATACAAAAATAGATACGAATTTTTTATATATGGATTCAAAACGTATCTCATCAAAAGAGTATTATGATAAATTAAGAGACTTATATAAAATTCAATTGCTAAATAGAAAATACGATTTAGTTTTAGCTATTGATAAATTTTCTTACGAATTTGTACTTCAAAACTATCATGAATTATTTAAAAATGAACCTATATACTTTACTGGAATTGAGCAATTTTCAAAAGAGTTAGTAAAAAAATATAATCTTGAAAATAAAGTATCTGGATTACTTGAAAGAAGGGCAATAGAAGAAAATATCAAACTTATCTTTAAAGTGATGCCCGATGTTAAAAAATTGTATATTATTAATGATAAAAGTGCCAACGGTGATGATTCTGAGCCTTTTATTCAAAAAGCAATAAATAAATACAGTAAAAATGTAAAGATTAAGTATATAAGAAAATCAACACTTTTAGAATTAAAAGAGAAATTTAGTAAAAAGAAAAATAATGAAGCAGTATTTTTTATACGCTTTTACAATGATAAATATGGAAAATTTTATAAAAATAGTGAAATTGCTTCAATGATAGATTCATCAAAATTACCAGTATTTGTAACGGATACTCTTTTTATTGGTAAAGGTGCAATTGGTGGTAAACTGGTTTTGATTAAAAAATTAGGAGAAAAGACAGGACAAAGGGTTTTTAGCATTCTTAAAAATGAAATCAAAACTCCTATTGTAGAGGTTGCAAATGATTATGATTACATCTTTGACTTTAAAAAAATACAAGAATTTTCTTTACATGTAAATATCTTAGATAAGAAAATTAGAATCATAAATAAACCAAAAACATTTTTTGATAAACATAGGAATTTTATCAATTTTGTATTTGTGATTTCTCCTTTTTTACTTATTTTGATTGTTGGTTTAATTTACAATTTGTATTTGAGAATTAAAAATGAAAAATTATTAAAAGAGAGGATGGAATTTGATAAAGTTTTGTTAAATTCTATTCAAAGTCCAATAGTATGGCAAGATAAAAATGGACAGATAGTTGACTCAAATCTTAAATTTTCTAATTTGATGGGAATGTATCATCCCAATAAAAAGGGACAAAAATTAAAAAATTATATTTCTTTGGATAAAGGTAACCCGATATTAAAAATTTTAAACGATTTTGTAGATGAATCAAATAGCAATAAGGAATTGATTTTAAAAGATTATGATAATAAAGAACATATTTATTTGGTAAATCAAACAGAATATACTGAAAATGTATATAAAAGTAGTGGAACTGTAACTATTTTTACTGATATAACAAAGGAAAAGTTAGCTCAAATTGAAAAGAAAAAAAATCAAGAATTTATCATACAACAATCAAAATTAGCGGAGCTTGGAGAAATATTATCTTCTATTGCTCATCAATGGAAAGCACCATTGTTAGAAATTTCAACTATAGCTCAAGAACAATATTATGCAAATGCTAACAGTCAAAATAATTTAAATTTCGCAGAAGAAATAATGGTTCAAGTAAGATATATGACAGAAACTATCAACGACTTTCAACGCTTTATTATGCCCTCTTATGAAAAAACAGTATTTGACATAAACGAAGCAGTTGTTAAAATGATGAACATCATAAATCACAATATAAAATATAACTACATAAATGTTAACATCCATAAAAATGATGAAAAAAAACTTTTTGTTTTTGGTTATAAAAATGAGTTAATGCAAACTTTATTAAATATAGTAAATAATGCAAAAGATACAATTATCAAGAGTAGAAAAATTGATAAAACATTAAAAGGTAACATAGATATATATATAAAAGATAATAAAAACATAGTTACAATAGAAATTGAAGATAATGCAGGTGGGATAGAAGAAAAAAATAAAGAAAAGATTTTTGAGCCATATTTTACAACTAAAGAGGATGGACATGGAATTGGCCTGTATATGGCAAAACTTATTATAGAAGATAAAATGCAAGGAAGCTTGAGTGTAAAAAATGGTAAAAAAGGCGCTATATTTTGTATAAAATTGGAGTTAAGTAGTGAAAATATTAGTTCTTGAAGATAATGAGAGATTATCAAATCTTATTGCTCTTGCTTTAACCAAAGAGGGATATAAAGTTGATTGTTTTATAGATGGTGAAGATGCTTTAGATGCTATATCTAAAGGATATCAATGTTTTGTATTAGATATAAATGTTCCTAGTATTGACGGTATTAGTATTTTGGAGACAATTAGAATGTATCACAAAAAAATACCTGTCATTATTATTAGTGCAAATCATGAATTAGAAAAAATTCAACAATCTTATGAGATAGGTTGTGATGATTATCTTAGGAAACCATTTTTTATGTATGAGCTTATACATAAAATAAAAAGATTGTGCAGTAGTGATTTAAAGATATTAGAATTAAGTGACGGATATAGTTATGATTGTACTAATCATTATTTGAAAAAACAAACTGAAGAGATAAAATTAACAAAAAAAGAAAAGTTATTTTTAGAGCTTTTATCTCAAGATATTTTTCATGTTTTTAGTTTTGAAGAGATTGAAGAGTATGTTTGGGAAGGGGAAGAAACAACACTCATAAATATCAGAGCATTGGTTAAGAGATTGAGAAAAAAGTTGCCTCTTGATACTATTGAGATAGTAAAAGGAGTTGGATATTCTTTAAATTCTAAAAATTGTCAGCTTAAATCTTAGTATGTATCAAGCAATAGATGCTTGATACATACAATATTAGATTTCAATAAGAAATTCTTGGATACCTTTGTGCATATCATACCAAAAGCTAAGTGCAGCTTCTTTTTTGTCTTTTTCAAAAAGTTCAACCCATTTTTTAAGCTCAGGATCATCTACTTTAAAAACTTCTAATTTTCTTTTTAAGAAGTGATAGATTATATCAATGTCTCTTTGAGATTCCCAAAATATTGAAGCATTTTTTGTATTGATTTGACTTGCTGTCATTTTATTGTTATATAAAAATTCATCTTTTAGGCCATATAATGAACCCATTATTTCTGGAACCATCTCTTCTGCCCAATTTCTATGAAAGCGACAAATTGCAAGGTTATCCATAATCAATTCGCCCTTTAATCTTTCAGCCCCAATTCTTCCAAGGCTTCTTGGAGGGTAAAAATCTTGCCCATAATACATGTAGTATTTCCCCATAATAGCCATAGGTGAAAATGCTCCTGGTGTCCAGTATTGGTTTGGAACCATCCAACCTTTTGTTCCATTTGCAGTATAAACAAAAGAATCCAGTACTTTTTTACCTTTTTGCCTTGCTAAGTTATGAGCAAATTTCCTTGTGCCTTTGCTAATATCTAGTATACCTCTTTTTTGTATTATAGAATCTAGTATATCTACTCCAACATTTGCATTGTGTATTGAAGATTCTACTACATCAAAATTTTCTACACTAAAGATTGGTTTATATTTGATGCCAAGTTCTTCAGGAGTTACATACCCTTCATCCAAACACTCCATAAGCCATGCTATTAATCCACCTACGCTAATAGCATCAAATCCGTACATATCTGCATGATGATTTATCTTTTCAGCTGCTCTTTGATCAAAAATACCTGATAATGGACCCATCGTTTGATAAGGTTCGTAATCTTTTTTATATTCGCCATGCATCTTTTTGCAAACTGCAGCACAAGGTTCACCACAATTTTTTTGACTTTTTGTTTCAATAGTTTCTTCATTAAATTGTTTTAGATAATGATTTATGATAAATTTTTCATGAATTTTAAGCCTGTCTTCTTCACTCATATAAATGCTCTTATAATTAAAAGAAAACAAACTACCTGCCATAGTGGCATAATTTGCACCAAGTGTTCCACCAGTTTGTAGTTTTGGATCAAATCTATATTTTGTGGTAACTTCGATGTCCTTTGCTCCTAGTTTCATGTTGTATTTATCTAAGAACCATTGATCAGCTACTTTTCTATCTCTAAAGTCATCATCGATAAAAGTTCCACCAAATATAATAGCAGCAATTCCATGTTCTTGGAACATCTTAGTACCAAAACCACCTCTACCAGCCCATGTATCTACAAATGTAACTTTTCCATTTTTGATTGGGGCAGAACATATCGCTCCAAAGTCAGTTGATTTTGCTGAAGGCCCTGTTGCTAAAACTCTTGGGTCATTTGTATATCTATCTTTATACATTTCATTTACATAATCCATCAAAGAGTAAACTCCACCTCTACCTTCATACCATATTTTTTCTACATCTATTGGGTGGATTTCTACTTGGATCTCTTCATTGTTTTTTCTATTTAGATATAAAACAGAGGGAGTTGCTGCTTTTCCTATGATGGAGAGCATATTTAATCCTAAATTATCAAATGTAAGACCAGCACTTCCCATAGCAGAGACATAAAAACCATCCCAACAAGGAGAATTACCAGTAAACATAAGGCGATTTGAACCTGAAAATATAGAACCAGCAAGAAGCCCAGTTCCCATATTTAAACTATTGTATTTATTAGTTAAGTGCAATCCTAGATCAATTGGTCCAAAATATTTTCCAACTTTATAATTGTCTATTCTTTGAAACGATGTTCCAACATCAACAATAAGCACTTTTTGATTATTTTTCATAATCTCCCCCTAAAAATTATAACATTATAATGTTTAATATACATAATAACATTATAATGTTTGTAGCTTAAATTATACTTACATTTGTGTTTATTAAACATAAACCATATAAAACTTGAAAGAAAGTAACAAGTTTCTATAATAATCAAAACTAAATTAAGTGATTATTTAAGGATTCTATAAATTTAAATTATGTAGTATGTAAGACAAATAAAAATCTATGTAAATGATTACTTAGAACATAAGGATATAGTTTTTGTTTGAGAAAAATGGGATTCCTTTATATATACAACTTAAAAATGAGCTTCTAAAAGATATAAATAAAAACTACAAAGTAAATGATACTATTCCATCAGAAGGGCAAATAGAAAAGCAGTATGGTGTAAGTAGAATTACTGTAAGAAAAGCAATAGAAGAGCTTGAAAGAGAAAACATAGTTGTAAAAAAGCAGGGTAAAGGAACTTTTGTAAAAGAGCCAAAAATTTTATATGAGGCAAATTTTATTGGGTCTCTTACTCAAAGATTGGCAAAGCAAAATCATATGCTTACAACAAAATCTATAGAATTTGAAATTATAAATGATGAGCATTATGTAAATGAGTTACTAAAGTGCAAAAAACTTTTATGTATTAAAAGATTTCGCCTTTTAGATGGAGAACCGTTTGCATTGATGTTAAATTATTTGGATGCTAGTAAAGTGCCAGATTTTATAGAAAATTTCCATACAGAATCACTATATAGCTTTTTAAAAGAGAAGTATGATATAGAATTTTATAATGCTGAAGAAACAGTGAGTGCAAAAGGCGCTAATGAAGAAGAGGCAAAAAAACTTGGTTTAGAAAAAAACTATCCACTTATATCTCTACAAAGACTTTCATTTGATAAATTCAATAATCCCATCGAGTTTTCAGATATAGTTATAAAGTCAGATATCTATAAACACAAAATCAAACTCTCAAGAGAAAGAACTAAATAATAATATATAGTTAATAATATACTTTCAAAATACTTAAGTACTTTTTTGGTATAATCACGCTTTTTTAGGAGAATGGCTTATGAATAAATATATATTAAAAATAGATTGTTCAGATGAAAAAGGTTTGATTTATAAGATTTCAGATGTAATTTTTAAAAATGATTTAAATATAGAAAAAAATGATGAGTATGTTGATAATGAAAATGGCAAATTCTTTTTTAGAGCAATTATAAGTGGTGATATAAAAAATACAGACATAATTACCAAGCTAAAAGAGGTTATGCCAAATGATTCAAATATTGTTTTAAAACCTAGAGAGAGAAAAAAAATAATCATAATGGCAACAAAAGAGTCTCATTGTTTGGGTGATTTACTTTTAAAATACTATAGCGGAGAGCTAAACGCTGAAGTAGTAGCTGTTGTTTCAAACTATGATTACTTAAGAGAATTAGTGGAAAAATTTAAAATACCTTATCACCATGTTCCTTGTGAAAGTTTAAATAGAATTGAACATGAAAAAGAGGTTTTAGAAGTTCTAAAATCTTATAAATTTGATTTTATTGTATTGGCTAAATATATGAGAATTCTCTCAAGTGAATTTGTTAAAAACTTTGAACAATCAATCATAAATATTCACCACTCCTTTTTACCAGCTTTTATTGGAGCAAATCCATACAAACAAGCTTACACAAGAGGGGTTAAAATCATAGGAGCAACTGCACACTTTGTAAATGACAACTTAGATGAAGGTCCAATAATAGCTCAAGATGTTATACATGTAGACCATGAATATAGCTGGAGAGATATGCAAAGGGCTGGAAAAAATGTTGAAAAAGTAGTTTTATCCAATGCTCTTGATTTAGTTTTGGATGAGAGAGTTTTTGTATATAACAATAAGACGGTTATTTTTTAATGTTTAATATAGTTTTAGTCCACCCTCAAATACCTCAAAATACCGGAACAATTGGAAGATTGTGTGTAAATAGTGATGCAACACTACACATAATCAAACCAACCTGTTTTGATATTAGTGATAAGAGTGTAAAAAGAGCAGGGCTTGATTATTGGGATTTGCTTGATTTGAAAGTTTGGGATTGTTTGGATGATTTTTTAAGTTCAAATGCCGATAAAAAAGATAGATTTTTCTTTGCTACAACAAAAAGTGATAAGCCATATTTTGAAGCCAAATTTAAAAAAGGAGATTTTATTTTTTTTGGAGGAGAATCAACAGGGCTTCCAATGGAGCTTATGAAGATAAAATGGGAAAATGCCATTACGATTCCTATGGGGAAAAATGGAAGAAGTTTAAACCAAGCAGTTAGTGTTGGTATAATCTTATATGATGCAATTCGTCAAAACTTTGCAGATTTTAAATGAAAACTCATGAAATACTTATCATTGGAGCTGGAGCTAGTGGTCTTTTTTTAGGTTCAAAGTTACAAGATAGAGATATTGCTTTTGTTGAAGCAAATTCAAAGATTGGGCTTAAAATACTAGCAAGCGGTGGTGGAAAATGTAATGTCACTAACAAAAATGTATCTGCTTCAAACTATCTTGGTGATAAAGATTTCATAAAACCTATTTTAAATGAATTTAGTCAATTTGAAACTTTAGAGTTTTTAAAAAAGTACAATATAGAGTTAGAATTAAGAAAATTTGGTCAATATTTTTGTAAAAACTCAGCTAGAGACTTGGTTGAACTTTTTAAAAACCTCAATAAAAAATCAAAATTTTATCTTGATACAAAAGTCTTACATGTAGAGCATGATGAAGTATTTAAAGTAGATACTTCAAAAGGACTAATTCTTACTAAAAAACTAGTAGTTGCAAGTGGAGGGATAAGTTATAAACAACTAGGAGCTAGTGATATAGGTTACGAAATAGCAAAGAGTTTTTCTCACTCAATAGTACCTTTAAATCCAGCACTTGTTGGTTTGACTGTTCAAAAAGAACAATTTTGGATGAAAGAGCTTAGTGGAATATCTTTTGATGTTATGATAAAAGTCAAAGACAAAACTTTAGAAGGTGATTTGCTTTTTACTCACAAAGGCATAAGTGGTCCAGTGGTTTTAAGTAGCTCATTGTATTGGGATAAAGGGAAAATAATTATAGATTTTCTTCCACATGTAAAACTAGATGAGATATTAAACTCAAAAAGTAAAAAACTTATAAGCTCAAGCTTGCCACTTCCAAAGAGATTTATGAAATCATTTTTAAGCAGTATATTAGTAAGTGATAAGCCGATAATAGATTTAAATATAGATGAAAAAGAAAAGCTGTATAGATTAAAAAATTACGAATTAGCTCCAGCTGGTAATTTTGGATATACAAAAGCTGAAGTAACAAAAGGTGGCGTAAGTACTAAAGAATTAACACTTTTTTTAGAGAGTAAACTACAAAAAAACCTCTATTTTATCGGAGAGGTTTTAAATGTAACTGGTGAGCTTGGTGGCTACAATTTTCAATGGGCATTTGCAAGTGCAAATAGATTGGCTAATCACATATGATTTTATCTCTTCCACTATCTTTAGCTTCATATAAAAGTTCATCAACTCTTTTGATAATAGTGTCTAAATCATCTCCTTCTTTATAACTTGTTATACCAAAACTACAAGTTACTTTTTCTTTTAAACCAAAATCATGATTTATAATTAGTTGACGTAGCTTATTTACTGTTTTTATAGCATCTTCTTTTGATGACTTTGGTAGAATTAGCATAAATTCTTCTCCACCCCATCTTGCAAAAATATCGCATTTTCTTATGTTTTCTTTTACTAGTTTCGATATACCTTTTAATATTTCATCCCCGATTAAATGTCCGTAGGTATCATTGATTTTTTTGAAAAAGTCTATGTCAAAAAGTACTAATGTAGCATCATCATGATATCTTTTGAATATATTTAAACTCTTTTCAAGTTCTTCATTGAATTTTTTTCTATTGTAAATTTGAGTTAATTCATCTTTTTGTGAATTTTCTTGAAGAGTATCAAAGTTTTCTTTTAGAGTTTCTTTTTGTTGTTTGATTTTTTTTAGAGCAATTTGTAGTTCTTTTGTTCTTTCTTTAACTGCTTCTTCTAGTTTATTCTTAGCATAATTAAGTTGTAAATAGTAGTAAGCAAGAAGTAAAATAAGAACCAATGAAGCAAAACTAAAAATCATATTTTTATAAAAATCATGCTTGATTTTTTTTATAAAATCTGCTTTTTTTAATCCCATTATATAGCCACTAAGATTCTTGTTGATATCTTTTATAGGGTAAAAAACTAATAAAAAATCATTTTTTTGTATTTTTATTGGAAATGAAAAAATATCTTCGCTATCAAGTTTTTTACATACTTTATTTTTAATGTCATCGCTAAATTTATATGAGTTATTAAACATATTTTTACTCTCTTTTAAAACAATAAATTCTTTATCAAATACACAATTTTTAAACTCAATGTTATTATTTTTGATGTATTCGTTTGAGATTTTATTTGCTTTGAGTAAAAATCTTTGTTTAGCTACTAATACTTTCTCAGCCATTTTAAGATAGTTTTTGATAGGCAGAGTAATACTAACACTTCCTACAAATTGATTTTTGTAAAAAATAGGATATACATATCTGTATCCATTGAAAAATTCATCACTCTCAAAGCCTTCGATTTTCTTTTTGTTTTTATGTACAAATTTTATTGACTCTTTTTTTTCAAGAACATTGCCTCCAAATTTATTAGGATTGGAAAATCTAAGAAAACTTTCGCCATCTTTTAATACAAAGTGTAATTCTTCAAAACCCTCTTTTTTTAGGCTATCTTTGAAAGTTGTTTTAAATTCTGAGTACAACTCTTCTCTTAATAAGTCCTTGTATTCATCATCTCTTACCTCTTTGGCATTATTTAAAATTGAAGCTATGTAATTGTTGTTTATTCTTCCATTGTAAATTATGTTTGGTACTGACTCAAAAGTTGAAAAAATTGTATTGTATGTATTTACAAAAGTATTTTGTACATTTATAGCACTCTCACTAATGAGTTTATTTTTTGCTTCATAAAAATAATAAGATAAAGACAATTGTATGGCTAAAAAAAGTACCACAATCCCATAAAACTTTTTCATTAATATCCTTGCATTTTAAAACCTTACAATTTATTATAACGTTATTTTTATAAAATCAATAATATAATAGACGAAAAAATATAAGGTTTGAAATGCATATAAGAGAATTAATAGAAGGTTATGAAAATTTCAAAGATAAAAAATTTAAAAAATATGAAAATAAGTTTTTAGATTTAGTTGAGAATGGACAAAAACCAAAAGTGCTTTTCATAGCTTGTAGTGATTCTAGGGTTGATCCAAACCTTATAACAAATGCAGACCCAGGTGCGCTTTTTATATTAAGAAATATAGGAAACTTTGTGCCACCTTTTTCTCCAGATGAAGACTACCATGCCACTGCAGCTGGAATTGAATATGCTGTTAGTGTTTTAAAAGTTACTGATATAATTATTTGTGGACATTCAAATTGTGGAGCAATAGAGAGTTTATATAAAGATATTAATAGCATCAAACTTGTACATGTAAAGAAGTGGTTAGAACTTGGACTTAGTGCAAAGAATTATGTCTTAAATCATCTTCCAAAAAATACTTTAAAAGAAGAAAAATTAGAACTTACTGAGAAAATTTCTATACTTTTTCAAATGCAAAACCTTTTAACTTATCCAGAAGTTAAAAATCTTGTTGATGAAGGATTGCTTAATATTAGAGGGTGGTATTATAGGCTAAAAGATGGCAAATTAGAGTACTATTGCGATAGTCAAGAAGAATTTATTCCAATGATATGAAAAAAATATTTTTATTAATCCTACCTATTTTTGTATTTGCTATAGAGTTTAAAGTAGCAACTTACAATGTTGAAAATCTTTTTGATACTAAAAAAAATGGTCATGAGTATAAAGAGTACATTCCAAATACTAAAAGTCAATGGAACGAAAGAGTACTAAGCATAAAAATAAAAAATATTTCAAAAGTAATTAAAGATATAAATGCAGATATAATTAATCTTTGCGAGGTTGAAAACAAAGATGTTTTAAAAATACTTAATTTAGCATTGGGTTCAAAAAAATATGAGTACATGTACTTTAAAAACAGTTCAAATCCAACTGATTGTGGATTGCTCTCAAGATTTCCTATAAAACATACAAAATCTTATATAGTTGATAAAAAGTTTAGGCCAATTCATAAAGTTTTGGTTGAGATAAAAGGGTATAGTTTAACTCTTTTTTTAAATCATTGGCCATCTTTTAAACATGGAATTAAAAAGAGAATAGAGTTTGCAAAAAAGTTAAAAGAACTCTACGAAAAAGAAAAACAATTTATATTGCTTGGAGATTTCAACTCTCCCTATGAGATAAAAGATGATGGTTGGGGAAAGTCAGTAAATTATTTGTTTGATACAACTCAAAGCCTTTGGTTTGATATACCTAAAAAAGATAGATACTCATATGCTTTTTTTAGTCAAAAAAGCGCAATTGATCATATAATAATTTCAAATGACATTAACTATAAAGAAGGCTCATTTAGGGTTTTCAAAGCAGATTATTTGCTAACAAAGTATAAAACTCCAAAAAGATGGATGATAAGTGATAAGGGGAAAGGCAAACATTTAGGAGTAGGATATAGCGATCATTTTGCTATATATGCTACTTTTTCAACAAAACAATATACAAAAAAATTTCCTAAAATAGTAAGCATAAAAGAACTTTTAAAAGCAAAAGAAGCTAGAGTTGATTTTATACTAAAAGATGTTATGGTAGTAGATAAAAACAGATACGGGGTTTTTATAGAGGACAAAAATAGAGATAAAATTTTTATTTACAAACCAGATATTAATTTAGAAATTGGAAATATTTATACTTTACATGTAAAAGAATTATCTACTTATAAAGGCAATAAAGAAATCGTTTTAATTCGATTTTAACTACTATTTGGATAAAATATCGGATTATTTACATAGAGGATAGATTTATGGTTAAGCCACTGTTAGTAGAAATTGGTGTAGAAGAACTTCCTGCGATTCCATTTTTGAAAGAGTTACCAAATATAGAGAAAAAATGGTTAAATTTGCTTGAGAAGTATGCACTAACTTGTGAATTTGAATTTTATTATACTCCTAGACGATTAGTTTTATGGCATAGGGAGTTCCCTACCTCACAAAATGATAAAGAAGAAGAATTTTTTGGTGCTCCTTTGAGTATTGCCTATAAAGATGGAGAACCAACACCTGCAGCTAATGGTTTTGCTAAAAAATGTGGTGTTAGTTTAGATGAGATAAAAACGGCACAAAAAAATGGTAAAGAGGTTTTATACTATAAAAAAAGTATAAAAGGCAAGAGTTCAGTAAATCTTATAGGAAATATGGTAGAAGAATTTTTAAGCTCTCTTAATTTTGGAAAATCTATGAGATGGGGAAGTTTAGAGAAAAGTTTTATAAGACCTATTAGGTGGATTACAGCAATGCTTGGTGATGAGGTTTTGTCTTTTGAAGCATATGGTGTAAAATCAAGCAACCTTTCATACCCTCATCGTGCAATCTCATATGAGCCAATTTCATATAACTTTGCTGGGGATTATTTTTCAAAAATAAAAGAAAACGGAGTTGTTTTATACCCACAAGAAAGAAAAGAGATTATTTTAAAAGATTTTGAAAATATTGAAAATCAAAATACTGTAACAATTGAAATAGATGAAGATTTACTTGCTGAAGTTATTGCAATCACAGAGTACCCAAAAGCATTAATTGGTAGTTTTGACGAAGAGTTTTTAAGGCTTCCAAGTGAAGTTATCATAACTTCTATGAAAGAGCATCAAAGATATTTTCCTGTTTTTAAAGATGGAAAAATAACAAATAAGTTTGTAGTCGTTTCAAATGCTATTTGTGATGATTATTCACTGATTGTAAAAGGTAATGAAAAAGTACTTCGTGCAAGATTGAGTGATGCACTTTTCTTTTATGATAATGATTTAAAAAATGGACTTAGCATAGAAGGCTTAAAAGATATCGTTTATCTTGATGGTTTAGGCTCAGTTTTTGAAAAAGTTTTAAGAGAAAGAAAAGTTGCTCTATATCTTGAAGAAAAGTATAAACAAGAGTTATTAAATCGCACAAAGAAAAATGAAGAAGATTTAAGTGAAACTTTGCATCGTGCAATTATGTTAAGTAAAGCAGACTTACTTACTGAAATGGTTTATGAGTTTACAGAACTTCAAGGCCTTATGGGGTATTACTATGCAAAGGCTGCTGGTGAAGATGAGTATGTTTGCTTGGCATTAAAAGAGCAGTATCTTCCAAATAGTGAAGATAGTGAACTTCCATCAAATCTATTTAGCTCAGTCATAGCTCTAGCAAATAAGCTAGATTCACTAATAGCACTTTTTAGTATAGGAAAAATTCCAACAGGAACAAAAGATCCATTTGGTCTTAGAAGAGCGGTAAATGGGATCATAAAAATCGTACTTGAGCAAAATATAAAATTTGATATAAAAGATGATTTATTCAAACTAAGTCAAAGTTATGCCCCTTTTGAGTTAAAAGAGCTTGAAAACTTTTTTATAGAAAGAATTTATCAATTTTTTGATGCAAATCCATCTGTCATAAAAGCAGTATTGAGTAGTGGAGAGAGAGATTTAATTCAAATTTCTAAAAAAATAAATGCTTTAAAAACAATCGTAAATAGTAGCGATTTTAAAGAAGTATTTTCTACATTTAAAAGAGTTGCAAACATTATCAAAGATTTAGATGTTGATAGTGAGTTGTTAGTTGATGAAAGTTTATTTGAAACAAGTGAAGAAAAAGAGCTTTTTAAAGAATACAAAAACAAAACCAGCCTTCAGTATAACTCATATGAAGAAAAGTTAGATTCTCTTTTCGGATTGAAATCAAGTATAGATAACTTTTTTGATAATGTTATGGTAAATACAGATAATAAAAAAGTAAAAGAAAATAGACAAAATCTAATAGCATTAATCTATAAAGAGTTTAAATCTATTGCTGATATTAAAGAGATAAGTGTATAAAAGTAAGGAAATTTTCCTTACTTTTATAAAGTTAAATAAAATTACAAAATAGTTTAAGTAATTATACGATACAATCATTTTGTTAAAAAAAATTAACTAAAGTGATTGTGAATGCCTTCGATTAAAAAAATAATATTTTTCAGACGTGTAGCAGTCTTGTTGTCTATCGTTTGGACATTGATGACTTATTCATTTTTTACTTACCAGATGAACAATGAAAAATCGCATATAGAACAAAATATACTTCAAAAAGCAAAAACTACTACAAATGAAGCAAAAGATCTAATAATTTGGGAATTCAATAGAAAAATAGAAGCTAGAAAATCAGATTATAACTTTGATTTTAATACTGGTTTTTCTCTTCGTGATTTGATTTATGAAATAGCAAAAAAACAAAATATTAAAATTAAGATAGAAGGTAACTATTTAGAAGATGATTTTGATGGTTTAGATAAAAAGGTAAAAACTGTAATTCAAAATTCTCAAAAAACTAAAAAAGACATATATACTATATATAGCAAAAACAATGATGAATATATCTTTTATTTTAAGCCTTTAGAAGCTAGTGAAAGTTGTTTAAAATGTCATGTTCATGATGATAGTGAGGTTGGAGATGTATTAGGAAATATCAACATTAGTATGGAAATTCCAACTCCAAAAGAATTTAATCCATCAAATTACTATTTTCTAATAGTTACTTATCTTTCAACCTGGCTTGCTGGATTAGCTGTTATTTGGTTTATAAGATATAAAAGTAGAGAGTTTTTTGATGAAAAAATGAAACATTATGAAGAAAGTATTTATTATTTTGTAGATATGATTGAAAAAAGAGATAGCTATACTGCAGGGCATAGTAAAAGAGTTGCAGTATATGCTAAAGAGATAGCAAAAGAATTAAAATTAAAGCAAAACGATATAGAATTGATTTATAGAGCTGGCATGCTTCATGATATAGGAAAAATTGAAGTTCCTGATGCACTTTTATTAAAACCAGATTATCTTACAAAAAATGAATATGAAATTATAAAAACACATTCTAAAGTTGGCTATGAACTTTTAAGTCGTGAACCTTTTTTGGACTTAGCTTCTATTGTTTTATATCATCATGAAAATTATGATGGAAGTGGCTATCCTTATGGTTTAAGTGGCGATGAAATTCCATTTTTATCTCAAATCATATCAGTTGCAGATGTATATGATGCACTTACAACCAATAGGTCATATAGAGAAGCTTTAAGTAAAGAAGATGCTTTAAAAATAATCAAAGAAGAAAGTGGTAAAAAATTTAATCCATCTATTGTTAAAGCAGCAATTATAATTTTTGAAAAAATGGTACTAGAAGACAGTTTTCCTATAAAAAATTCAGATTTTGTTAAAGATATAAGATTTTCATATTACTATCGAGATCAATTAACTGGGTATTACAATATCAATTATTTAAAATTTTTACTTTCTCATACGCAAAAATATACAATACAAAGTGCATGTCATATCAACTTTATAAACTTTGCTAAGTACAATACAAAATATGGCTGGAAAAAAGGAGATAAAGTATTACAAGATTTTAGTGATGTTTTAAGTAATGAGTGTAAACCTTGTTTACTCATTAGACTATTTTCAGACAATTTTTACTTTTAAATTTAGAGTCAAAGATAAATTTAGATTTAGATGTGATTGATAAATTTACCAAAGAATATGAAGTAAAGATTGAATATAAATTTATCAATATTAGTAGTAAAAACATAGATACATTTGACAAATTAGAAGACTTAATTCTATCTGGTTAATCATCATTTACAAAAACTTCTGTATAATTACAAATAAAAATAAAATATAGGAAGTAATTAAATGAAGTATTTGTTGAGTCTAGTTTTAATGGCAATTAGTTTAAATGCAGAAGTTTATTATGCTAAGGTTGAGCCTTTTGATTTATATACTATAAAATCTAGTGCTAGTGGTAGTGTAGTAAATGTTTACAAAGATGCTGAAGGTAAAATTTCAAAAGGTGGAGTTTTAATACAGATTGATGATTATTTAAATCAAAAAGAGTTAAAAAGTTCACAAAAAAAACTAGAAGCTCTAAAAAAGAGTTATGCTCTAATTGAAAAAAATCTAGAAAATTCAAAAAAAATAGAACAAATTAAAAAAGATAATTACGACAGAGTAAAAAATCTAAAAACGAAGTCAAAAGTTAGTAAAGATGCTGAACTTATAAACTACATAAATGCTTCAAATCAAGTAGTTACTTTAGAAAACTCTCTTCAAAATCTACAAGTTAGTATTAGTGATTTGGAGTATAAAATAGCTTATTTAAAAGACACTATTTCTAAAAAAATGGTTAAGATAAAAAAAGATTTTTTAATTTATAAGATATATGTAAATGAAGGTGATTTTGTAAATATGGGAACACTTTTAGCAGATGTTTATGATGTTACAAAAGCAAAAGCTACAATTTATCTCTCTAGAGATGATGTAAAAGATGTAAATAATTCAATCATATATATCAATGACAAGCCTACTGATTATAAAATAAACAAGATATGGAAAGTAGCTGATAGTCAAAATATCTCATCTTATAGAGCTGAAATTGTGCTTGATAAACCAAAAATATTTTCAGAGCTTTTAAAAATTGAGCTAAAGAAAAAATAATGAAAACAACCTGCCCACTAGATTGTTTTGATGGATGTAGCATTGAAGTTGATGATGGATTAAATTTAAAAGGTGATAAAAACCATCCTATAACAAAAGGATTTTTATGTCATCATATGAATAATTTTCATAAGTTTAAAAGAATTACAAATCCTACATTATATGGTAATGAAATTAGTATTGATGAAGCTGTAAGAATCGTAAAAGAAAAAGTAAAAGAAAAAAGCTTATATTTTAAAGGTAGTGGAAACTTAGGTATTATGCAAAGTCTTCCAAGAGTTTTCTTTGCAAAAGAGGGAGCTGATATTGCTAAAGGTTCACTGTGTGATGGTGCTGGAGATTTTGGCATAGTTGAAGGAAGAGGAGCAAATTTAACTCTTAGTCCTAATGAAGTTGAAAAAAGTGAAGTAGTTGTTCTTTGGGGAAGAGATCCAAGCACTACAAATTCTCATATCTTACCAGCCCTTAAAGGAAAAACTCTCATAGTCATTGATCCATACAAAACAAATCTAGTAAAAAGTGCAGATTTGCATCTACAAGTAACTCCAAGAGGAGATATCTACTTAGCAATGCTTATGGCTAGAATGGCATATATGGAAGAGATGGAAGATAGTGATTTTATAGAAAATAGGTGTGATAATTTTGATTATTATATAGACTTTGTAAACTCCAAACCAGTAGTTACACTTGAAAATAGAAGTGGTATAAGTATGCTTGAAATTGATAAGTTTTTATCTCTTATCAAAGGTAAAAAAGTATCTTTTTTGGTTGGTGTTGGTGTTCAAAAGTACGTTTTTGGACATAGTGTTTTAAGAGCTATTGATTCATTTGCTGCAATGCTTGGATTGTTTGGTAAAGAAGGTTGTGGAGTTGGGTACTTGGGTGATAGTATGCATGGTTTTGAATCTTCTTTTAGAGTCAAATCAAAAAAAGTATCAATGCCATTAGTAGATTTTTCAAAATATGATTTTGTATTTATCCAAGGTGCTAATCCAGTTGTTCAAATGCCATGTAGTCAAAAGATAAGATCAGATTTAAAGAAGGCTGGTTTTGTTGTGTATTTTGGATTGTATGAAAATGAAACTTCAAAATTAGCTGACCTCATAATACCAGCTAAAACTTTTTTGGAAAAAGAGGATTTAAAACTAAGTTATGGTCATGAATATATCGGATTTATGCCAAAGATTGTAGATAGTAACATCGGTATAAGTGAGTATGAACTAACAAAAATGCTAGGTTTAGAAGATTTAAAAAGTGAAAAAGAGTATATTGAGAAAATAGTATCTCAAAATAGTATTGAAAAAGATGGGTATTTGATTTCAAAGAGTTATGAAAAACGACTTTATGAAGATAGCTTTTATACTAGCAATAAAAAATTTGAATTTTTTGATGATTTTTATGATGATTGGGATGAAAGTGATGTAAAAGAAGGCTTTTACCTTATCAATAAAAAATATAACAAATCCTTAAATTCGCAGTTTCAAACGGAACAATTTTTACATGTACCACCAACTTTAGGTTATAATGATGGAGATTCGATAAAATTATCAAGTGGTGAGTATGAATGTGAATATATTGTAAAAAATGATGAGAATTTAAGAGATGATTGTTTTATGATTTATTCAGGACATAAAGATGCAAATGCTCTTACTCCACATATGAAAAGTGAAGAAGGAGAGTGTGCAGTTTATCAGGAATTAAAATGCACGATAGTATCCTCCTAGAAGATGCTTTACTGTTAGTAGAACAAAATTTTTATTTTCTACATGTAGGTGAATTTTTTGGAACTTTATCAAAAACAAATGATTATTCTGAATCACAAATGTATATAAAAAGAGATTTTGATAAAGCTCATACTTACAATTTTAATCCACTTATCATCAAAGAAGTTTTAAAAGACTCTTTTGATAGCGAAGATATTACTCTTTTTGAATACTTTGTTGAGTTTAATTCGTTTAGAGGTATTTGTATGGCTATGGTTGAAGCTTTGAGACTTGATAGCCCATTTAAAGATTTTATGAAAAGTAGACTTCAAGATAGATATGAAGATTTTTTTGATATTACTTCATTTGTAAGAAATGTACTCTCTCATAACATACATGCTCAAATAAAGTTAAATGAAAAAGATTATGCAGGAACCCTTAAAAGAATTAGAAGAATGAAAAGAGATACAGATATTTTCTTTGATTTTAAATATGTAAGAGATTTACCTGAAATTTCATCTCCAGACATAAATTACGGTTTTACATGTAGAATAGATTTTAAAAGCTTAGAAGAGGGTATGCCCTTTTTAGAAATCATCTCTCACTGGGAGCTTATGATGCTTAGTGAGCTATGTTTTAATCTTGTAATGGCATATAAAATTTTTAAAAATCAATCTGTTTAATATCCTCTTAACATTACCCCTAGAAAAATTGCAACAAGTCCTAATATGATATTTAGTGGTAAAAGTCTATTTGGTAGTAATCTTACTAATTCTTTCGCTCTTGGAAGATTTCCTTTTTTTACAGCTCTTGAAGCTCTAAATCTTTGTATATACATGTAAATATAATTTAAAAGCATAACAGTCCAAATTGCTTCTTTTGTATGAACTTTCCAGCCTGTAAAACCACCTCCAATTACAAGCACAATTCCACAAAAAACAATTAATGCAATAAAAGGTAAAACTAAGTGAAAAAGTTTTCTCATTGCTAGCAATGTTTTTTCAAGCCTCAATTTGTCATCTTCAATGCTTCCAATAGTAGGATGAACTGCTAAACGAATAGCTATCATCCCTCCAATCCAAATAACAGCAGAGATGATATGCAAAAATATAATGATTGCAGTGTAGTTTTCGTAAATATCTTTCATAAATATCCTTTTTAGAAAATTATACCAAAAAGGTATATATTTTGCTTAAAATTTAGTGATAAATAAAAAATGGAGTTTTACATGTACACAAATCTTTTTGCAATCGACCCAATGGCAGGAATTAGTTATGGGATATATAACTCCATAAAAGGTGAAAAAGGAAGTTTTTTGGATTTTTTATTTCACTATGATTCTTATAAAGCAAATAATAACGAAAATGATTGGTTAAATGATTTAATGAGTGAAGATGTACTTAGTTATGTTAAAAATCCAAAAGTTTTAAGTAGTTTGAATTATGTGGGATTGAGTACGATTGATTTCTTTTCAACGAAAAGTTATTTTGATACAAAAGTTGAAGTTTTAAAACTTCAACTTTTGCAAAAAATGAGTTATAAATTAAATGAATTTTCTCCATGTAATGACTCATCTAAACCAATTGTTTCACTTTCTTCATCAACTCTAGAACCACCAGTTAAAGCTGAAGAGATATAATACACAATCACAGTTCCTACTAGTGTTATAAGGCCAACAACTACGACAGATTCAAGTTGAACCATAAACTGTCCCATTCTATCACCACTCTCTTTTAAAGGACCATCCCATAACAAATCTTTATCATCAAGAGCAAATAAACCAGTTGCAAGTGCACCCCAAAGTCCTGCTAAAAAGTGAATTCCAAATGCATCTAAACTATCATCATATCCTAGTTTACTTTTAAGTATAGCAACACCAAAGAAACCTATAACTGAACCAACTATACCGATAATCAAAGCACCACTTACATCAACAAATCCTGCTGCTGGAGTGATAGCAACAAGTCCAGCAACAACACCAGAAGCTGCACCTAAAAGAGTTGTCTTTTTATAAACCAAATACTCAATCAAAATCCAAGTTAGACCAGCAGCTGCAGGAGCTAAAGCTGTTGTTAAAAAAGCTAAACCAGCGATTTGGCTTGCACCAAACGCACTACCAGCGTTAAATCCAAACCAACCAAACCATAAAAGAGCTGCTCCAAGTGCAGTTAACATAACACTAACTGGCTTCATTGCTATTTTTAAATAACCTTGTCTTTTACCAACTAAGTATGCAAGAACTAAACCAGCAAGACCACCATTCATATGAACAACTGTACCACCAGCAAAATCAAGCGCACCAGCATCAAACAAGAATCCTCCACCCCATACCATATGAGTTATTGGAGCATAAACAGCAACTATCCAAAGTGCTGCAAAAACTAACCAAGTTGAAAATTTCATTCTCTCTATCACTGAACCACTTGCGATTGCTACAGTGATTGCTGCAAATGTTCCTTGAAACACTACAAATACATAAGTAGGATAAGTTCCACTTAAATCTTTCCAGCTAATACCACTTAAAAATATGTTTGAAAAACCTCCTATGACCTTATTTAGGCTACCATCAGCTGTTCCAAATGCGATAGAATAACCAAATGCTATCCAAACTACCATTCCTATAAGAAATGCACCAAAAACCATGAAGTATGTATTAAGTAAGTTTTTAACTCTACTCATTCCTCCATAAAATAGAGCCAAACCAGCTGGTGTCATAAGAAGCACAAAAGCTGCACTTACCATCATCCAAGCAGTATCTCCAGTATCCAACTTATCTTCAGCAAAAACTATACTTGGTAAAAGTGTTAGTGCTAAAATCAACAATTTCCTCATTTTTTTTCCTTTCTTAATTAATCTGATAAAATTATAGCAATAAAAAGTATTTAAATTATTCAATAAATTGATTAAAAATTAATCAATAAGTTTTAATTTTGCTTTAAAATTAATTTTTATACACTTTTGTCAAATTTTTTAGGAGGTATTTAAATGAAATGTAATGTTGGTAAAAAAGATAAAATAAGAAGATTGATTTTAGGAACAATAGGGCTTGTTTTAAGTGCTGTATATCAAGAGTGGTATTTTTATCTTTTTACATGGACTGCAATGTTGACTTTAGCTTTTAGTTATTGCCCATTGTATCCATTTTTTAATGTTGATACTACTAAGGATGATTAAAATATAGTAATTTTATGCTATGCTTTTAGTATATAATATAAAGGGTCTAAAATGAAATATTTAATAGTTTTATTTTTTATTGTTTCTTCATTGTTTGGAAGTTGGAATAATGTTTTGGATATTTTTTCAAATTCAAAAGAAACAAAATCAATTGCTTCCATTGGCAAGAATGAACAAGTTACAGCATTAAAAGATGCTTTACTTCAAGGAAGTAATTATGCAGTTAAAAATCTTTCAACAAAAGGAGGGTTTTTAAATAACCCAAAAGTGAAAATTCCTCTTCCTTCATCGATTCAAAAGGCAACTTCATTAGTAAAAAAGTATGGCGGTGCAAAATATGTTGATGATTTTGAGGTTTCATTAAACGCAGCTGCAGAAAAGGCAGTACCTCAAACTTATGAAGTATTTAAAAAATCTATTCAAAATATGAGTATAGAAGATGCTAGAAAAATCCTTATGGGAAGTAAAGACAGTGCTACTAAGTTTTTAAAAGAGAAAAATACAAATGAGTTATATGAAAAAATATATCCTATTGTAAAAGATAGTATAAATCAAATAAATGTTATGCAATACTACACAACTCTAAAATCATACTTTAAAAAATATATGCCAAAATCATTGAGTACAACTGATGATAATTCGCTGTTTGGAACAGTTTTAAACATAGCCAAAAACAGTGGAGCAAAACAATATATGATTGATTTGAGTGAAAAAGAGCTTGATGATTATGTTACTAAAAAAACAATTGATGGTATATTTTATATGGTAGCCAAAGAAGAAGCTAAGATTAGAGAAAATCCTCTTGAAGCAACAAGCTCTATAGCAAAAAAAGTTTTTTCTGCATATACTAAGTCTAACTAAAATACTTAGTTGTTGCCATCATATCTACCTTTATCAACATTTTAAACAAATTTTGATAATATAAATCAATTATATATTTAGGAATTAATTTTGAGAGAGTTAAAAGAGCTTATAAAAGAAAGAGTACTTATAATTGATGGTGCTATGGGTACGCAAATACAAAGTGCAAATGTGCCAAAAGATGTATGGGAAGGCTTAGAAGGGTGTAATGAACTTTTAAACTCAACAGCTAAAGAAATCATACAAAATATTCATAAAGGCTACCTAGAAGCTGGTGCAGATATCATTAAAACAAATACATTTGGTGCTCTTCCTTGGGTGCTTGATGATTATGGTATAGGAAGTAGGGCTTATGAATTAGCAAAAAATGGAGCAAAGATTGTAAAAGAACTTTGTTTAGAGTATGAAAGCCAAGATAAACCAAGATTTTGTGCCGGAGCTCTTGGGCCTGGTACTAAGCTTCCTTCATTAGGACATATTAGTTATGATGAAATGTATGAGGGGTATTGTGAAGCTGTAAAAGGCTTGATTGATGGTGGAGTTGATTTGTTTTTAATCGAAACTGCACAAGATCCTTTACAGATAAAAGCTGCACTTCATGCGATGCAAGATATCTCAAAAGAAAAAAACAAAAAAATTCCTATAATGGTTTCAGTGACTATTGAGCTTAGTGGAACAATGCTAATAGGAACTGATGCTGTAACGATTTCAACTATTTTAGAGCCATTTGATATCTTGAGCTTAGGGTTTAACTGTGGAACTGGACCAGAACAAGTTAAAAAGCATGTAAAGACACTTAGTGAAGTTTGTAAATTCCCAATCTCAGTTCATGCAAATGCAGGGCTTCCTCAAAACAGAGGAGGTGTAACTTACTATCCAATGCAAGCAAAAGAGTTTGCAACACTTCAAAAAAGCTTTTTAGAGTTTGATGGAGTTTGTATATTGGGAGGTTGTTGTGGTACCACTCCTGCTCATATAAAAGAGTTATCAAGTAAAGTATCAAACATCAAGCCAAAACCTCCTGTTGGACAATCACCAGTTTCAATTGCATCTTTATTTGAAACAAGAGCTCTAAAGCAAGACCCAGCTCCTTTTTTAGTAGGAGAAAGAAGTAATGCAACTGGCTCTAAAGCTTTTAGAGAGTTGCTTTTAGATAGTAATTATGATGGCACTTTATCAGTAGCACAACAACAAGTAAGAAGTGGTGCACATGGGATTGATGTTAGTGTTGGTTTTGCAGGTCGTGATGAAACAAAAGATACTATTGAAGTGTTTTCAAGATATACTCAAAAGGTCACTCTTCCTTTGATGGTCGATACTACGCAAGTAAAAGCACTTGAGAGGGCACTTAAACTAATAGGTGGAAAACCAATCATAAATTCAGTAAATCTTGAAGATGGTGAAGAAAAATTTGATAAAGTATGCTCTTTAGCTAAAAGATTTGGATGCTCTTTGGTTTGTTTAACCATAGATGAAAAAGGTATGGCTAAAACTAAAGAAGAAAAAATTAAAATTGCCCAAAGGATTTATGAATTAGCTACAAAAAGACATGGAATTAATCCTGAAGATTTAGTTTTTGACTTGCTTACTTTTACAGTTGGAAGCGGCGATGAAGAGTACTACAGAGCAGCAATTGAAGTGATTGAAGCTATACGAGAGTTTAGTAAAATGCACCCAGAAGTTGGGTTTGTTTTGGGAATTTCTAATATATCTTTTGGATTAGCAAAACATGCAAGAGAGTATTTAAACTCAGTATTTTTACATCACTGCGTTGAAGCTGGTCTTAGTATGGCAATAGTAAATGTGAAAAATACTCTTCCAATGCACAAAATTAGTGATGAGCAAAGAAAAGTTTGTGAAGATTTACTTTTTAATAGAAGAGAAGAGGGTGATCCTCTTTTCAAATTTATTGAGTTTTTTAGTGATGTAGAGGCAAACCAAGAAGAAGTTGATGAAGCATTTGAAAAATTAAGCGATGAAGAAAAGATTGCTCAATTGCTAATTGATGGAGATAAAGAAAGAATGATACCTCTTTTAGAAAGGGCTAAAGACAAAATTGCTCCTGAAAAAATAGTAAATGAAATTTTGATTGATGCTATGAAAGTAGTGGGAGATCTTTTTGGAAGTGGACAAATGCAACTTCCTTTTGTACTTCAAAGTGCAGAGGTTATGAAAGCTAGTGTTGATTATCTAAATCCATTTTTGCCAAAGAGTGATAAAACAAGTCAAACAACGCTGGTAATTGGAACAGTAAAAGGTGATGTTCATGATGTTGGTAAGAATTTGGTTGATATTATTTTATCCAATAATGGATTTAAAGTTATAAACATTGGGATAAAAGCTGATTTACAAGATTTTATAAGTGCGCTAAGAGAGCATAATGCTGATGCAATTGGGATGAGTGGGCTTTTAGTTAAATCAACTGGAGTTATGAAAGAAAACTTAGAAACATTAAAATCAATGGGATTAAAGGTGCCAATTTTACTAGGTGGAGCTGCACTAAATGATAAATTTGTAGAAGAGTTTTGTAGGCCGATTTATGATGGACCAATATTTTATTGTAAAGATGCTTTTGAAGGCATAGAAGCTATGAGTAGAATTGAAGCTGGAAACTTTGATACAACATTTGTTCGAGGTAAAGAAGATAGTGATATAGTAGAAATCAAAGAGAAAAAAAGAGAGCCAATTCCTCCTTATGAACAAATCTCAATGCCAAGTAGAGAGATACAAATTCCAACACCACCTTTTTGGGGAAGAAGAGTTTTACAAACTGATGTTAAAGAAATTGCATTTGACTGGATTAATCACAAGCTACTATTCTCAAGAGCGTGGGGATATAGTGGTAAAGGTATGAGCAAAGAGGAAAAGCAAAAACAGCTAGATGAAGTTTTATGGCCTAAATATGAGAAAATAAAAGCCGAGATATTAAAAAAAGGTTTGTTTGAACCAACACTGATATATGGTTATTATCCATGTAGAAGTGAGGAAAATAAACTACATATTTTAGATACAAAAAGAGGCTATTTTAGTGAATCTGAAATAAACAAAGAAGCTTTACATGTAGAAGATATTACTCATACTTTAGATTTTCCAAGACAGCAAAGAAAGCCTCATAGATGTTTGAGTGATTACTTTAGAAGTGATAGAGATGATGTTGTTGCTTTTACCTGTGTGAGTGCTGGAGCAAAATTTAGCGAGTATGAAAAAGAGTTATATGATAAAGGTGAATTTAGTAAATATCACCTAATTCACGGAGTAAGCATAGAATTAGCTGAAGCACTAGCTGAAGTTATTCATAAGCAAATTAGACTAGATTTAGGCATTGCAGACAATGAAAAACACTCACTTAGAGATGTTCAAATGAGAGCATATAAAGGGTGTAGATACTCATTTGGGTATCCAGCTTGTCCAGAGCTTAGTGATAGTAAAGTTATATTTGATTTATTAAAACCAGAAGAATTTGGTATAGAACTTAGTGACACTTTTCAAATACACCCAGAACAAAGTACCACTGCAATCGTAGTTCACCATCCAGAAGCTATGTATTTTAATGTTGATTAAAATTATTTATTTTAGTAAAATAAATCCCCTTTTTTAAAGGGGAAACAAAATCAAGGAGAATGTAAATGAAAAATCCAAGAGGATTTAAAAAGAGGTATTTTTCTCTTGCTGCAATTTTAGCTTTTAGTGCTACAACTACTTTAGCAAATGAGACTAAAAGTTTTGTAGATAAACAAGAATCTACTGTAGCACAAGAAGAATACAGCGAAAGTGAAGAGTTGACTCCTCCTAGTGAAGAGTTAGATGTTGTTGTAATCTCAAAAAAGATTAAAGTTAAAGAAGTTGATGCTCCTTTTGCATCTGAAATATATACAAAAAAACAGATTGAAAAATCTCACTCCAAAGATATTTATGAATTTTTAAATACACAAACTTCAGTCACTACCGTATCAAATAATGGTAATAATTTTACTCAAAAGATAGATTTAAGAGGATATGGCATAGGTGATGGCTACCAAAATGTTGTTGTAAGTGTAAATGGAAAAAGATTAAATAATATAGATATGGTGCCTCAATTATTATCATCAATTCCAATAGATAGTGTAGAAAAAATAGAAATTATAAAGGGTTCAGGTTCTGTTGAATATGGAGATGGAGCAAATGCAGGTGTAATCAATATAGTAACTAAAGGATACGAAGGAGCTTCTTTTAAAACTTATTTTGGAGATAATGGTCTTTTGTATGGTTCAGTTGGATTAGGAATTAAAAGAGATAAATTTTCTATTAGTGGATATATAAATGATTATAGACATGATGGATACAAAGAAATAGGAACAGATGGAACAAAAGACGAAAGTTCAAGTCAAAACAAAGGGGTAAACCTAACTTTTACACCTATTGATAAATTGACTTTTAACTTGAGTAAAGCATATTCTAAAATGAATATCAACTATGCAAATGCTCTAACACTTCAAGAATATAATCAAAATCCAAAAACAATTCCACAGCCATCTTGGGGAGTTCCATATCTTGAACAATTTTTTTCTTCAGATGTATGGGATTATGGATTTAATTATAAAGCTACAGATAAGGTTTTGTTTGATTTTCAAATAAGAGATGAAAAAAAAGTATCTGATTTTATAACTTATAATTCTAAAAATAATTATAGATATAAATCTTATGATGCAAAAATAGATTATTCAGAAGAGAATATTAAAACAGTTATAGGTTTGCAAAAATTTGACGGAGAAAGAAGAAGTTCAACTAATACTACAACAAAAGACAACTTAGGATATTTTGTTAAATTGAATTATGATTTTTTAAATAGTAAATTATCATTCGGTGCAAGAGGTGAAAACATAAAATACACATATAATAAATCTGCTGTTAATTTAAACGACAAAAAATTTTTAAGAGCTTATGACTTAGGATATAATTACAAACTTGACAAAATATCTTCAATATTTATAAACTTTAATCAATCTTTTCAATCACCTGATATTGATAGATTTTTTAATGCCTTTACAGATACTTTTAATGGATTTATAAAACCAATGAAAGTAAAAACTGTAAATTTAGGTTACAATAAGATTGGATATCCAAATAAATTAAAAGTTTCAGCTTTTTATTCTGATATTGAAGATGAGATTTATTATAATGCTTCTACTTGGACAAACACAAACTTAGATAAAACAAGAAAATATGGTTTTGAATTATACGATAAATATAATATTTTATATAACCTTTATACAACTCTAAATTATTCTTATGTTGATACAAAAATAATAAAAGATAGTGTAAATCCAAGTATAGTAGGCAACGAAATTCCTGGAGTTTCAAAGCATAATGTAAAATTGGGAGTAGGGTACAACCCAACTCATAGAATTAATTTGCTTTTAACCCATACTTATAAATCAAAAGCGTACGCTATGAGCGATTTTGACCATAGTTTTGGCAAAATGGAAGCGTATAATTCAACGGATTTTTCAGCAACATATAAATATAAAAAATATAAATTTTTTGCAAAAATAAATAATTTATTTGATAAATCAAATGCACTTTTTGCTGATGATGGGACAAATTTAGGTGTTTACCCAGTAAACTATGAAAGAAATTTTATAGTTGGAATGAGTGCAAAGTTCTAATATGAAATTAAACCTCAGAGCGTATATATGGTACAAGTTTTTAAACTCAATGTTTTTTGGAGTTAGTGTAGGAAGTATTTTTGTGCTTTACACTCCGCTTGAACCCTCTATATACTCTCTTGGGGGTATTTTTTTAGCACTTGGGATGCTTTTTTTGGCTAAGTGGTATGATGTGATGATGAATCTAAAAGTTTTTTTTAAAATCACTTTTTTAGTGGAGTTCATAGTCTTTTGTTTTATTGGTTTTTTTCTCATTTTTAATTACTCTTATATGAGTGCTTTAGTTGTTTATATTGGTTATCAAGTAACTTTTATGTTTGGGAACTATTTGGTTCGTATGGAAACTATTGCTCTTAAAAAAACTTCTGTTTTGTCTATCGCTGATGTTGTTAAACAAAAAGGCTATCTTTTTGGTATGATTATCTCTTATATTTTTTATAAAGTTTTAGAAGTTCTACATGTAGAGGATAAACAAACTCAAGTTTATGATTTACATGTAGGACTTTTGGCTTTGCAAATTTGTATATTGTTTTTAGTATTAAAGGCTTTTAAAAATGACTTATAGCCAGTGGGTTAAGGAGCATGCTAAAAAGCATCAAAAGATTTTGAAAAAACTAAAAGATAAAAGTGATGATGAGGTAGTTGAGTATTTTTTTTATGAAAATATGCAAAAAAATGAAAAAGATTTTTGTTTGTTATACAGTGAACATAAAAAGTGTCATGATATGAAAAATCTAAATTGCTATTTATGTGCTTGTCCTTACTTTAGGTTTAGAGATGGTGGTTTTGATAAAATTGGGGGTAAAACTATTTATAGCTTTTGTTCAATCAACTCAAAACATGGAAAAACTTTTGAAACAGATGATGCAATTCATCAAGATTGCTCAGAGTGTATAATCCCTCATAAAAAAAATTTTATAAAAAAAGTATTTGGTAGAAATTGGAGTGAAATTATGAAGGATAGTGATGCGTAAGATATATTTGATTTTGGTTTTGGTTAGTTCACTTTTTTCTTATGAAGTTATAAATGGAGAAGCTTTTGTTTTAGAAGTTCCAAAAAATGCAAAGATTTTAAAAGATAAAAAAGAGTTACAAAAGATTTGCACTCCCATAAAATGCGTAGTGATAGTACCAGTTGGCTATAGAGATAAAATACAAGATATAAAATTAACTAAAATCATAGATAAAAAAGCGCAAGATATAGTTTTACATGTAAAAAAAGGAAAATACAAAAAAGAGATATTAAAAGTAGCGAAAAACAAGGTAAAACCTCCTAAAAAAGAGCTTGATAGGATATACAAGGAGTATATGGAAGTTAAAAAAATATACGCTAATGGTAGTGATAAAATTTATTTTAATACTCCTTTTGATTTGCCTCTTGATAGCAAAATAACAAGTGATTTTGGAAATGCTAGGATTTTTAATGGTACTTTAAAAAGCTACCATTCAGGAAGTGATTTTAGAGCAAAGGTTGGAACTCCTATAAAAGTTGTAAATGATGGCAGGGTTGTTTTAGCAAAAGATATGTATTATACTGGCAATAGTGTCATAGTAGATCATGGTGGAGGTATCTTTAGCTCATATTCTCATTTAAGTAGGGTTGATGTAAAAGTGGGAGATAAACTTAAAAAAGGAGATGTCATTGGACTTAGTGGTAAAACAGGAAGAGTTACAGGTCCTCATCTTCATTTTACAATCACAATAAATTCAAAAAAGATTAATCCAATAGATTTTATAGAAAAAATCAACAGATATTACAAATATTAAAGTATAATACGAAAAAAAATTAGGTTATGTTGTATGATAGGTTTAGAAATAGCAGATTTTGTTGGTACTATTGCATTTGCTTTAAGTGGTTTTTTGGTTGCTACAAGAGATAGATTAGATTTACTTGGTATTTTTATTTCATCTTTTTTAACTGCTCTAGGAGGAGGAATCTTAAGAGATACGGTAGCAGGTAGAGTTCCATATACTTTTTCGCATCATCTTCCAACTATTTTAGTGATTTTAGTCATAATTTTTTCAATCCTCTTTAAGTTGCACAAAAAAAGCGAACTAGAAAATAAAACTTATTTTGTTATTAGTGACTCAATTGGCTTGATTTCTTTTTCTATAACTGGGGCATTAGTAGGATTGATGGTTGATTTTAATATTTTTGGAGTTGTAATGCTAGCTCTTGCTACTGCTGTTGGTGGTGGTGTCATGAGAGATACGCTTTTAAATAGAGTTCCTGTTATTTTAGTTAGTCAGCTATATGGAACTGTGGCAATTTTAGTAGGAGTTATTGTTTTTTTACTAGATAGGTTTGAGCAAATTAATAATACAAATTTACTTTTAGTATTTGCATTTTTTCTTTGTTTAAGGATAGTTGCTTACTACAAAAAATGGCATCTTCCTACAATAGATTAATAACTGATGTTATGCACTATATATGGTTCATAACATCAGTTAACAATTATAAGATATAATTAGATTTTTAAAGGATGAAAAATGTTAGAAAAATTAGATAAAGATTATGTACTTCAAACATATACAAGAAATTATGTAAATTTTAAACAGGGGCAAAATGCTACTTTATTTGATGAAAATGGAAAAGATTATATAGACTTTACTAGTGGTATAGGAGTTGTAAGTGTTGGTCATGGCAATCATCGTTTAGCAAATGCTATAAGTGAACAAGCACACAACATTATACATATATCAAACCTTTATTTGATAGAACCACAAGCAAAATTAGCTGAAAAAATCAGTAAGCTATATGGAAAAGATGTAGCAACTTTTTTTGCAAATAGTGGTGCTGAAGCAAATGAAGGAGCGATAAAACTAGCAAGAAAATATGGTCAAAAAAAGTTTGAGAATAAAAAATATAAAATTATAACTTTAGAGCATTCATTTCATGGAAGAACTATTACTACTGTTAAAGCGACAGGACAAGAGAGTTTTCATAAACCAGATTTTTCACCATATCCTGATGGTTTTTTACATGTAAAAGATTTAGGAGAAGTTTATAAAAACATTGACGATTCTACAGTAGGCGTTATGATAGAACTCGTCCAGGGTGAGGGTGGAGTTGAGCCATTTGATAAAGAAGAGATTCAAAAGCTAGCTAATTTTTTAAAAGAAAAAGAGATTCTTCTAATAGTAGATGAAGTCCAAACTGGTGTTTTTAGAACAAGTGAATTTTTAGCGAGTAATCTTTATGAGATAGAACCAGATATCATTACTCTTGCAAAAGGATTAGCAGGAGGTGTTCCAATAGGAGCTATTGTTACAAAACATAAAGATATATTTGAAGCTGGAGATCATGGTAGTACTTTTGGTGGTAATTTTTTATCAACAAGAGCTGGGCTTGAAGTTTTAGATATACTTGAGAGTTATAAAGACAGTGGAATTTTAGATGAAAATTTTATATATTTTGAAGAGAGTTTAAAAGAGTTAAAAAATCAATTTGAAAACCTCTTTGAAAAGGTAGTTGGGCTTGGCTTGATGCGAGGTTTGAGATGTAAAGATGGTGTTGATTTGTCAATGCTTATAAAAGTAGCTTTTGAAAATGGAATATTAGTTTTAAAAGCTGGAAGAAATACAATGAGATTTTTACCACCTCTAACTATAACAAAAGAAGAGATAAAAGAGGGATTTGAAAGGTTAAAAAATGCGTTTGAAAATATTGCTTAGTGTATGTTTGCTTGCAAGTTCAGTAATTGCAAGTGATAGTGCTAGTTCGTATTTGTCATCTTTGAAAAAAGATAAATTAGAAATTGACAAAAAGAAGGTAGAATTAGAAAGTGATAATCTAAAATTTGATTGGATAAACCAAATAAAAGCTTCTTACTCATATAGCAATTCTGATATTACAGGACAAAGTGTTGATACTGGTTTATTGTCTGTAACATTTAATCAACCGATATTTAAAAGTGGTGGAATTTACTACGCTATTAAGTACTCTGGTGCTAATAGAGAGTTTATGAGATTAAGTACAAAGCTTAATGAACAAAGCCTTGTAAAAACTGTGTTTTCTTCTTTGCTTTTGATGAAAAAATATGATTTTCAAATACAAAAACAAAAATTGATGATTGAAAACGCAAAAATTGATGTGATGAGAAAAAAAGAGCAGTATGAGAGTGGATTGCTAGATAGTAGCTTTTTAGATAGTGCTATTTTAGATAAAAATAAATTAGAAATCGCACTTTTAGATTTAGAATCTCTTAGATACTCACAACTCATGAAATTTAAATCATACAGCGATTTAGATTATAAAAGTATAACTCCTCCAAAATTTAGTATGATTGAAAAAACAAAATACTTGGATGAATCACTTTTGATTCAAACAAAAGCTTTTGAAGGCAAAAAGTATGATTATTTAGAAAAAATGACGATGGCAAACTATTTACCTACTGTATCACTATATGGTGGCTTATATGATAAAAAAATAAAATATCCAAATTCTACTTTAAGTGATAGCTACAATCAAATAGGCATAAGTATATCAATGCCATTGTTAGATATAAACAGAGGAAGAACGATAGAGTTAAGAAGATTGGATTTTTTAAAATCAAAGTTAGATTTAGCTGATACAAAAGTTGAAGAAGAAAATAATTACAATGATTCAGTTAAAAAGATTGAGCTTTTACAAAAGAAAATAGCTTTAGTTAAGAAAAGTGAAAAATTGTACGCTTCACTACTGAATTCAACAAAAGAGTCATATGAAGCCGGAGAAAAAACAATTTATGATGTTGATACTTTAAAAAACTCTATGCAAACAACAATGCTAGACCAAAAAATCTACGAACTTGATATTCAGCAAGTTTTACTAGATATGTATGCAAAGATGCATGGTGAAATTTAGCTCATATATGAATGAGTGGCTTTATGCCCAAGATGGATATTATGCTACTCATAAGACAATAGGAAAAGATGGGGATTTTTATACAGCTGTTAGTAGTAGTCAATTTTTTGGTGGAAGCATTGCAAATAGGTTACTAAAAACTATAAATGAGGGTTTTTTAAGTAAAAATAGCTATGTTGTTGAGATTGGAGCGCACAAGGGTTATTTGCTTGCAGATATGGTGCAATTTATCTATACACTAGAGCCTAAGCTTTTAGAAACTTTGACGTTTGTGATAGTTGAGCCTTTTGTTAGTAATCAAAAAGAGCAATTAAAATATTTTGAAGATAGTTTTGGTGATGCCATAAATTTGCTACATGTAAAGAGTTTAAAAGAGCTTACATGTAAAGAAGCTTTTTTTGTAGCAAATGAGATATTTGATGCTTTTTCTTGTGAATTAATCAAAGATAATAAAATGGTATATATGAAAGAGCACACTCCGTATTTTGAAAAAATACCTTTACATGTAGAAAAAGTTTTAAACAAATATAACATAACAAAAGGTGAAGTGGCACTTGGATATGAAGAGTTCGCAAAAGATATGGCTAAGTCATCACAAAAGTTTGAATTTGTAACTTTTGATTATGGTGAAAGAAGTGCTAGAAATGATTTTTCAATAAGAATTTACCACAAACATAAAGTTTATCCATTTTTTGCTTTAACTGATTTTGTAAAAGATGAAGAGTTAAAAGAAGATGTAAAGCTTGAAGAACTTTATAAAAAAAGTGATATTACCTATGATGTAAATTTTGAGCACTTAATAGGAGCTTACAGTGAAGCTGGAGTTACATGTAAAGAGTACTCATCACAAATGAAAGCTTTAGTAGAATTTGGCTTAATTGAGCTTTTAGATATTTTAAAAAACAATGCAGATCAAAAAACATATAAAGCAGAATTAAATAGAGTTAAAACTCTTATTGATCCAGCTTTTATGGGTGAAAGATTTAAAATGGCTCGTTTTAGAAACTGACCTTACGCACTATATATAGTTCTTGATAAAACAAGAAGGCGTTATATGCAAGGCAGATTTTTAAAAGCCTAGCCTTAGCTAAGGTGAGAAAATCTAACGCAGCCAGATAATGCCTTATTGTTTTACCATTTGGTGCTTTTTGCAACACTCCCTTGGGACGTTAAAAAGTTTCAAGTTACAATAAGTAGCTTTTCAACTTTTTGCCTACCAATGAAGTATTGCAAAAAACATCAAGTACTACATATAGTGCGTAAGGTCAGTTAGAAAGGGTGAGAAATGAAGATTATCGTAAATGGTAAAGAAAAAGAAACTAATGCACAAACTGTTAAAGAATTACTAAATGAGCTTTCCATAAAAGACAAAGTAATGGCAAGTGCAGTTAATATGGAAGTGATTAAAAAAGAACAATGGGATACCTGGAAATTAAAGGATGGAGATAAAGTGGAGTTTTTAGAGTTTGTTGGTGGAGGATGATTTTATAATTATTTGAGTAAAATCATAACCAATAAAATCTCGTAATGCTAGGTATATAGTCTAAATAGATTTAAGTAGCCATTTAGCAATAAATATATACAATAATTCCGAAACTAAAATACAGCTTCTTTTAAAATATAAAAAATTAATACAAGGATTAACATGAAAATAAGTTCTATTGTTAAAAGTGCAGTTATGGCAACTGCATTATTAGGTGGTATGCTTCAAGCTAAACCAGTTTACATTGCAACAACAGCAATAGTTGAGCATCCTGCACTTGATGCTGTAAGAGATGGTATAAAAGAAAGATTAAATGAAAGTGGTTATAAAGGTGACAAACTTAAATTCACTTATGAAAGTGCTCAAGGAAAGCCTGATATCGCAGCACAAATTGCTCGTAAGATAGTAGGAGATGCTCCAGATATCATAGTTGCTATTTCAACACCTTCAGCACAAGCAGCTGTAACTGCTAGCAAATCAATCCCTGTTGTTTTTTCAGCTGTAACAGACCCATTAGCAGCTAAACTAATTACTAGTCTAAAAAAGCCAGGTGGCAATGTGACAGGTTTATCAGATATGGCAAATGTTAAAGAGCATTTAGAGTTAATAAAAGCATTTATTCCAAATCTAAAAACAGTTGGTATCCCATATAATCCAGGTGAAACTAACTCAGTTTCAATGCTTGCATCTATCAAGGTTGAAGCTGCTAAAATGGGAATCAAAGTAATAGAATCAGCTGCACCAAAATCTTCAGATGTAATGATTGCTGCTAAACAATTGGTAGGTAAAGTAGATGCTATATACTGCCCAATTGACAACACAATCATTAGTGCTTTTGAATCTGTTGTAAAAGTTGGTATTGATGCACAAGTTCCAGTATTTGCTGGCGATACAGATACAGTTTCTCGTGGTGCTATCGCTGCTATAGGTTATGATTATTTTGATTTAGGTCGCCAAACTGGAGATATTGTTGTTCGTATATTAAAAGGTGAAAAGCCAGGTTCAATTGATGTGAAAATGGCAAAAGGTACTAACTTGTATGTAAATCCAAAGATGGCAAAAATGATGGGTATCAAAGTGCCAGAAGAGATACTAAATCGTGCAACTAAAGTAATCAAGTAAGAGTTAGTAAATTGTCACTTTATGCTTTTTTAGGAACATTAGAAATAGGCTTCATTTATGGCTTGGTTGCCATTGGAGTCTATCTTACATTTCGTATTTTGGATTTTCCAGATTTAACTGTCGATGGAAGTTTTACACTAGGTGCTGCTACTACTGCTACTTTAATTGTCTCTGGATTTAATCCATACTTAGCAACACTTATAGGAACACTTGCTGCAGCTTTTGCTGGTTTGGTAACAGCATGGTTAAATCTTCGTTTTAATATACTTCATCTTTTAGCTAGTATTTTGACTATGACAGCATTATATACTGTTAATCTAAGAGTAATGGGTAAACCAAATGTTGCTTTGATTATGGAGCCTACTATGTTAACTCCATTTTTAAATTTAGGAATCCCAGCTATGTACATGAAAGTTATATTTGTTGCTATATGTGCTATCATTGGTGGATTACTTGTATCTTGGTTTTTATATACTCAATATGGCTTAGCAATGAGAGCAGTTGGCTCAAACAAGCGAATGGCTCAGGCAAATGGTATTGTAATTAATGAAAAAGTATATGTTGGACTAGCACTTTCAAATGGACTAGTAGGACTAGCAGGCGCTTTGTTTGCTCAAACAAATGGTTTTGCTGACTCTACTATGGGAATTGGTACGATTGTTGTTGGTTTAGCTGCTGTAATTGTTGGAGAATCCCTATTTTCTACTCGCTCCATTTTAGTTATTGTGATGAGCTGTATACTTGGTTCTATTTTGTATCGTATTGCTGTTTCTATGGCTCTTAATACTGATTTTTTAGGTTTTCAAGCTTCAGATGTAAATCTTCTAACAGCAGTACTTGTTGCTTTAGCATTGGTCTTTCCAAAATTGCGTAGTGAATCTAAAGCAAAAAAAGCAAAAAGGCAAAAAATATGATTCGTTGCGAAAATTTACATGTAACATTTAATCATGGATTACCAGCTGAAAAAAAAGCCTTGCAAGGGATTGATTTAGTTATTCCAACTGGAGAATTTGTCACCGTAATAGGCTCAAATGGAGCCGGTAAATCAACTTTGTTAAATACTATAGCTGGTGATATTGAAACAACTCACGGCCATATATTTTTTAATGATAAAGAGGTTACAAAACTACCAGCAACTGCTCGTACTAAAGATATAGCTAGGGTATTTCAAGATCCACTTGCTGGTACTTGTGGTGATTTGACAGTAGAAGAAAACATGGCCTTAGCTTATGGTAGAGGACAAAGAGGAACTCTATCTTTTGCGCTAAATAGTAAACTTCGTAAATTATTTAAGGAGCAATTGAGTCGTTTAAATCTTGGTCTTGAAGATAGATTAGATGCCCAGATGGGACTTCTTTCAGGAGGGCAAAGACAATCTGTTAGTTTATTGATGTCTGCACTGCAACCAAGCAGTATTTTATTGTTAGATGAACATACAGCTGCACTTGATCCAAAAACAGCTGCACTTATTATGGATATTTCTTCTCAAATTATTGAAGAAAAAAAATTGACGGTATTGATGGTAACACACTCAATGCGTCAAGCACTAGATCATGGTACTCGTACAGTAATGCTACATGAAGGAAAAATTGTTTTTGACATAAAAGGAAAAGAACGCTCTGGCTACGAAGTTAAAGATTTATTGAATTTATTTGCACTTGCACGAAATGACAATGAAGAATTAGATGATGATAAACTATTGTTAGATAGATGAAAAAATTCTGATATTATGCTAAGATGTAAAAACATTATCTAAACTAGCTAAATAGCACAATGATATTTAAAATAGAACAAACAGTAAATATAGAAAACTCTTCTTCTTAAGTTTTCTATATTATAATTATCAAAAAATTAACTCAATAATTTATGAGATTGAATTGTAATTATCTTTCAACGGGCAAAATTTACAAAATAAGCTACTTTTTTAAGTAAATCTTTCTAAAACATTGGACACTTTTGGGTACAATTTGGGCACAATATAAAAATTAAACTTTTGAAATACCGTATTTTGGGGGTTTAAAGGGATATGGTGTCAAGAGGGAGACTTGAACTCCCGACCTCCGGCTTATGAGGTTGACGTACATTTTTTTGGAATCCCTAAACATAGGTGTCTTTTCAAAACTATTTAGAAAATGTGTCTAAAATGTGCCATATTTTATTTTAATTCGTCTAAAGCTTGATTAATAATTTTAACTTTTTCCTCATTGATAGTAGGTGTATAATAATGCTTATCTGAAATATTTTTTGAATGACCTACTATTTCAGTTAGTAGATCTATACTTACTCCCTGATTTCTCATGAAGGTAACATAGCTATGTCTTGTAACCTTTAATTTTTTATATTTAACCCCAATTTTTTTAAGAAGTGGTTTAAAATGTCTCTCTAGTATAGCTTTACCATCTGAGAAAGGCTTACCTAACCTTGATACAAAAATCCATTCGTAATTATTGTTTAATTTTAAATTATATAATAATTTTATAACAAAATCTGGAACAATGATTATACGATTATGATTTTTAGTGTATGTGTTGTATTTAATGGTACCTTTTGAAATAGATCTTTTTAAATAGATTAGATTTCTATTAAAGTCTATATCCTCCCATTTTAAACCTATTAATTCTCCAACACGTAATCCACTTGTAAAAGCTAAAGATAAGAAAACTTTTAACCATCCTTGAGAGTTATTTAATATTTTTTTTATTTCTTCAATATTATAAGGTTCCTCTTTTTTGTATTTAACTGAAATCTTTTCTGCAAAATTAATTGGATTTTTATTTATTAACTCATATGATTCAGCTTTATTTAGTATTATTTTAAATATATTTCGAACTCGATTTACTGTAATTGTAGAATATCTTTCTAATAAAATAGATTGCCATCTTTCTATATCATAGACCTTTATATCTCTTATGTCATATTGTGCAAAGTATGGTAAAATTAATCTCTTAAATTTAGATATATAATCTTTCTGTGTGTTTTTATCTCTTTTTTTTGAAGTAAGATTTAATACTTTATAAGAAAATTCTTCTAAATTAAAATATATTTTATTTTCATTTTTTTCATTATCAATTATTTCTAATAGTACTTCTCTATGATTTTGCTTAATCCATCTCAAATTTAATTTAGTAGCTTTTTTTTTAGTACTTCTTCTATATCTTTTACCATCTATTGTACCATGTACGTGTATATAATTATTTCTAATAAAATAACCTGTTGTTTTTTTATTTTGCATTATATCTCCTAATTAGTTCTATTGCTGTTTTTTTCGAAACTTCAATTTTTCCTCTTTTTTTCCAATAATCTAAGCCAGGCGTAAAGTTTCTCTCTAGGTAAGAATTTACCGTTTGTCTTTTTTTCCCCGTAATGTTACAGATGTAAGATAAAGTGGTTTTATTAGGAACTAATAATTCAATCATGTTTTTTATTTCAATTATCATAATTTTTAAATCCATATCATAGTTATTTTCATATGACATTAAGTATCTCCTTTTTGCTTTAATTATAATTTATACTTAAAAAACAAAAAGGAGAAATTTTTAAAAATATATAAAATGTATAAAAATTATTCAAAGTGCCATCAATGTTTAAGATTGTTTAAAATAATTTGTAATTATTTCTGCAAATATTTTTGCTCTGTCTTCCAAAATTTCTAATTCTGAAACTTCTTCATTTATTAGATTAACATTTAAATAATTTTGTCTAAGTATGTTTTCAAATTGTTCTTTAGAATAGATTTTTTTTAATTCGTTTAAATAACTATAGAAGCCAACTTCTTTAATTTCATATCTATTTGTATTTATATTTAGCAAAGAAATATTTGCTATAGAATTTACTATAGAATTTGTATTTTTTTTGGATTTTGGCACTAAATGATGTTCATCTAAAGTGTTATTTTTAAATCCTATTATTTTATTATTAGTTAAGTCTATATATCCCATACCAGTTGGTCTTTCATTATATAATATATAAAGAGAAGAATAGTATGTAGCACTTTTACCACACATTATACTTTTTATATAATCAGCATCTAGAGTTAAATCCATATTTAAAGATAAACTTACATTGTGTTTTTGTAATAAATTATTTAAATTATGAATCTTTTCAGAAAAATTATGAAATTTCATTATAATGTCGAGGTTTGTCTTTGAAAATCCAATTTTTTTAATATTTGTATAAAGTATATATTTTTTCAAATTTTCAATAAATATTGCTTGATTCTTAATTGCTGGAAATTTTATAATTAAAGGAATAATATATTCTATAAATGTACTATTCCCCAATTCAATTAAGTGATATTGATTTAACCATTCTATAGTTTTCAGTATTTCTATGCCATAAGATTTCCACATGCTAAACCAAAATGATCCATCTTTATTAAACATAATTGATTTTGTTATGTGAGGATGGTTATTTTTTAAAAAAAGCTCAAGAATAGATATAATACGAATAACTCTTGCTAAATTTTTATATTGCATTAAATTACTAGAATATTCAAAATATTGTTCTATTGCTTTAGAACTTTTAGATTGTTCACAAAATTTTCTAATTTCATTTGTTAAAAATTCTGCTAAACCTTCATTATCAGTAGAATTTGAGTTCTTTTTAAAAGTTTTTGCATTTATTAAATCAAAAAGAGATAAATTTTTGCCAGTTGAATTAACCTTTTCAAAGACTCTAATAACCAAAGAAAGATCAGAATCACCACTTATTAATGTAATGGGTATTCCATAACCACCAACTGATCCTAATAAAGCATTTAAATAATCAGTGTATTTATCAATTTCTTCCTCTTTTTTGTCTTCAAATTTACGTAGAAATCTATTTATTACAGCAGCATATCTATTTTCAATTATAGCACGTCCAGAGATAAATCTATTGTATTGTCTTGTATTTTTTTCATCTCCATTTATAGTCGTTGAAAAAGATTTACAAAAAGTTGAGCTTATTTTAGAGTAATTATAATTACTTTGGGAAACTATTCTACTTTTAATCCAAGAATCTTCTAAAATATTATCTTCAGGAAATCTATCAACTAATATGGATAATAGATCAAAATAATACTCTTTATTGGGATCAAATCCTAAAAAGATTCGTGCAATAGAAGTTATACGTTGTTGGCCATCTAAGACATACTCTCCTTTATTGTATTGAACCTGAACTTCGTTGTTTTTAAGAACGCTTGAACCTATTTGCAATGTTCCATTTATAGGCATGACTAGCATTGATGAAATTGGATATCCTCTAATAATAGAATCTCCTAAACTTTCAATATCGCCAGATTTCCATACAAAATCTCTTTGAAACTTTGGTATATGAAACTCACCTTTGAATATTTTAGAAACCAAATCTTGTAAAGTTACATCTAAATTTTGAATTGCACTCATATTTTTTCCTTAGTATCAATATTGATATTTTTATTAATAAAAGTATCATATAAAATACATTAATAGCTGCTTAAATAGTATCATTATGGATACGATTAGTTTATTTTTATGTTATATAAGAAAAAATATGTATAATTTTAATATGAAAACAAAAATAACTAACAAAGAAATTGCGCAGTTACTAGATAAAAGTGAACAAACTATAAAAGGGTGGAAAAGTAAATCTCCAAAGCTACTTGAACTAGTAAAATTAGGCGCAATTTGTAAATTAAACAATTTAGATCAAGAAAAAATTATTAAATTATCTGAACTACAAGAAGTTATTAAAAATCAGAATTAAAAAGTAAAGAATAAGTTTTATAAACATTTTAAAAAGAAATATTTAAGACTCTGTATTATGCTAATGAAAATATTGTATAAAAAATTTAAGGCTTCAACCTAACATATCCAGTCTCTGGCATGAGTTCAATCGTTTTATCATTAGCAGCATTCCCATCACTAATAACAATAGTACAGATATTCGTTATTAGATTTTGATAAGATGATGTAGATGGATTAGTTGTATCGTCATAAGGTCTTCCCATATTATCAAAAAATATTTTATTGTTAGAACAGTTATTAGTAATGCTCACACCATATTCTTCTGAAACATCTAATTCTTTTGTCTCGGTGGGATTTAATTTTTTAGTTGTATCTAAAGTATTTGTGGCGTATGTAGTACCACTATTAGAGCCATCATTTTTATAGTTGTAATGCGTTATTGCATATGAAGTAGAATTTATATCAATATTCCATCTATTCCTATAATAGTATTGATTTGATGGCTCAAACTTATTATCCATCATTGCTAGATGTTGAGTATATCTTATATTACTTAACAATTGTTCAGCGGCTCTTATTGTATTATTTGTTTCAAAACTAGGAGCAATCATAACTGAAATGATTCCAATAAGAACAATGACCATAACTAGTTCTAACATTGTGAATGCAGAAGTGATTTTCTTTTTAATAAATTTACTCATAAAAGGATTATATCATATTTTAGATATTATTACTAAAATAAAAAAAGGAATGACCATGTACACATCATTAAAAAATATAAGTGCTTTAGTTTTTATAGTTGCAGGGACTATATTTATCGCTAATCAAATAAATTTATTTTTAAAAAACAGCCAAGACGATAAAGCTAAAACTGTTATTATTGGTGTAATTGCTAAAGAGTGCCAAATTATTAAAAGACAAGGCAATAATGAATCATCTTTTGCTTCTGCATCAAAAGCACTTGATAAAGTTATAGGTAAGGGAGTCAATGCTTTAGATGAAACAACATATTTGAGAATTTTATCTATGTGTTATGGAGAAGTACCATATGGTGAAAAGAAATTAATAAATAAATAATATAAGTTAAAAATCATTCATAGTTTATCACAATCAACCAAGTGATTTTTTAACTTATCAGCTTTAACATCAATATCATTTTTATTTTCATAGTAAAAGCATTTTTTATAATTTTTTTCATCATTATAAATCATTTTCCAAAAAGCACTAGGTACTGCTATTTGATTTTTACCAATTCTTTTTGGATTAGATGGATAAATAACTCCATTTAAAACATTTACAGAGCCAAGAGATACAGCAATTTTTCTTTCAAGCTTCTCTGCTTTTATCCAGATCTTTCTATTAATCTTAGGAACTTGAGGAATTATGTTAGCCATAGTGTAAGTTTTTCTAATAACTTTTTTATCATAATCAAAACTTGCATCATTTGCTAAATGACCTCTATCATAACCTGAATTTGTATAATCTCTTGTATGACTTCTATATTTTTTTGGTAAATTTTTCTCTGTATAAAAGCTTGGACGCTTTTTAATATTGCCTTTGTTTACTAATGTACCATCAAGTTTATAAGCTACATACTTAGCACCTTGATCTGGCTACACTAAATAGGACACAGAAATTAAGTAATTCTGAGTTAAAATTAGTAATAGAAGGAAGATTATGTCAAGAAGTCAATATAGTGAAGAGTTTAGAGCTTCAACAGTGCAGTTAATTTTAAATAATTCAAGATCCATTCGAGAAGTTTCTGATGATTTGGGTATTCATGAAAAAACCTTGTATAGCTGGATAAGAGCTTATAAAATAAAAAACAATATTCCGATTGAAGGAAGAGGTGCACATTTTAAGAAGACTAATTCTGTGAAAGAGTCCCATGAAGAAGAACTCAAGCGTTTAAGGGCTGAGAATAAGATACTTAAACAGGAGAGAGAAATTTTAAAAAAGGCAGCCGCATACTTCGCCAAAGAAACTCTCTAAAGTATGCATGGATTAAAGAGCACAGGAAAAGTTTCTCAATAAAACTAATGTGTAGATTGTTTCAAGTTACAAGAAGCAGTTATTATATATGGATAAAAAATGGTTCTATAGTAAATAAGGTAGATAAACCTTTAAATGACCTTTTGCAAAAGATTTTTGAAGAGGCAAGAGCTACATATGGCACAAGAAGACTAAAAGTAGTGCTAGAGAAGAGATATGGGATTATTGTATCTCGTAGAAAAATACAAAAGTCCTTGAGCCAGCTTGGTTTAAAAGTGAAGATGAAAAGAAGATATAAAGTTATAACTACTACTTCCAATCATAAATTACCTATATCACCAAACCATCTTGAGAGAGACTTTTATACGAACAACTCTAATAAAGTATATGTTGGAGATATTACATATGTGCCAACTTATGAGGGATGGCTTTATTTAGCAGTAGTGCTTGATATTTATTCCAGGAAGGTTGTAGGATGGTCTATGAGTCACTCTTTACACACTTCTCTTGTAAATGATGCATTGATTATGGCAATAAAGAGACGAACGCCTAAGAAAGGACTTGTTTATCATACTGATAGAGGTAGCCAATATGCTTCATACGAACATAAGGCTATTTTAGAAAAATATGGTATTACTCAAAGTATGAGTAAGAAAGGTGATTGTTGGGATAATGCTGTTGCAGAGAGTTTCTTTCACTCTCTTAAAACAGAACTTATCCATCATGAAAAGTTTATTTCAAGAGCTCAAGCCAATGAAAAAATATTTGAGTATATAGAAATTTTTTATAATAGAAAGCGTTTACATTCTTCTAATAATTACATGTCACCTTATGAATTTGAAGAAGTAATGTTACAAAAAGAAATAGCTATGTAGAATATAAAATTTTATGTCCTAAATACTGTTGACAGATCATTATTAGCCAACTTTAAATCCGCAGAAGATATAATTCTATTGTCAAATGTAGAAAAATATTTTTATTTTAACAGTTACAGTTAATGATAAAATTGAGTGTGAAATTAAAACTGTCTGAGGAGATTAAGCAATGGTTTTAAAAAAGATTTTTGTTATGGGATTGATAACTATAAGTACATTGTATGCAAAATTACCTGACTCGAACCAAATTGATACGACAGGCACAGCAGGTGCCATTGTGTTTAAGGGGTTGACATATGGAACCATAACATCCCCAACAACTGGTAAAGCATGGTTAGACAGAAACTTAGGAGCCAGCAGAGTTTGTCAAAGCTTTGATGATGAACAGTGCTATGGAGACTATTACCAATGGGGGCGAAACGCAGATGGGCATGAAAAATCTAATAGTGCTACAACTGCAACACTAGCAACATCAACTACAGGTGTAAATAATGGTGGTAAATTTATAACTACTTCACAAGAGCCTTATGATTGGACGGCTGCAGATAGCAACGGAGCAATTAGAAGTCAAAACTGGAATCCTTGTCCATCTGGATATAGGGTGCCTACAATAGATGAGTTATCAAGTGAATTAATAGGTGGTGATAAAGATAGTGCTTATAATACATTGAAATTGCCAATTGCTAGTTTTCGCATCGATTCAGGCTTGAAATATAAAGACTCATATGGTCATGATGTTGGTCGCTTATGGTCAAGTGAACCTTACAATGATTCAGTCTCTTCATATGCTCTCGGCTTTGAGATTGGATACAATGGTAATTACAGACATATAGACAGCCGAGGTCAAGGCTTTTCAGTTCGTTGCATCCAAGATGAATCATCTATCATATCAAACCAAGCTCCAATCGCGAATCCCGGTGAAGATCAAACAGCTTACGAAGGGAATGTTGTAACACTCAGTGCTGCTAATTCAACTGACAGTGATGGAAATATCACAAGCTATGAGTGGAGCGAGAACGGTGTTGTGCTCTCTAACGATATGAATTTTACAAAAGATGATTTTAGTGTAGGTACACATACTATTACACTCAAAGTTACTGACAATAATAGTGCGTCAAGTTATGCGACCGCAACGGTTACCGTCAATGAATTTCCTAAAGAAGAGCCCATTATCTCATCCATATACATACCTTTCCACAAAGAAATTACACCAAAAAATTTAAATGTTTACTTTAAAGCTGGAGACAATATCAACACAAATGACCTTAGTATAAGCATAGATGACACTATCATCACAGATGGCGTTTCTCTAAATAAAGCAGATGGCATACTAAAAGTAACAATCCCTATGCAAACTGAAGGAACACATATTGTAACACTCACAAACTCTAAAACAAACCAAGAAGCAAGTGTAACACTTATACTAAACTCTGTACCTTTTAGAGTTGCAAGAGAACAGGGAAGTTTGGACTTTAATGGAGGTGCAAGTGCGGGATGGGAAGCTAAAGGAGAAATTAAAATACTCGGAGTTGGAGGTGAAATATCTGCTGGAGTAAAAGCCCGACTAGGTTTAGGTGAAAGTTTAAATGGGTATGACAACTTTATAATTGCAGACGAAAAAAATCAAGGAGATTTACACATTGGTTTTCCATATAAAGCATCCGCTTCATTAGGAACTGAAGCTTCTACTAAAATGGATTTTAGGATTCATAATGTTGCCAAGGTTGGAGTAGATTTGGCAAATATTGGTATAAAAGCTACTCATAAGACATATGTTGTGAAATATCCTTCTTCTCTAAGCTATCCTGAGGACATACATGCAATAGGTGCATTATATATACCCTATATTGTAACATCAATGTTACCTCATGCTAATACTATTGCGGATACTGTCGTATCAAATCCTCAAAAAGAACTTACGGTAAGTTCAAACTCGTTTAGTGTAAATAATGATTTTTTAAAAACCTACGCTAAAACATCATATAAAGAAAATAATATTTCCGTATCTTTCCCTTATTTATCTGCAAGTTTGTCGTTTGCGGAACTTAATTATCTAAAAAATGTAATTTATACAACTGGTCATGATGGAAATTTTGATATAAATTTAATAAAAAGAAACTACAATGGATTTAAGTTTGATGTTGGAAAATTAAAAGTTCCTGGATACTCCGGAAGTATTTTAGAAAATGAAACCGCAAATCTGTCTTATGTAGAAAGAGGAGAAGAGTATGGAGATGATATCGTAAGACTTGGCTTTAATCTTAACTCCCCTGTATCATATCCTGCACTTCAAAGCAGTATTGTCTTTGATAAAAATGAAGTTACATATCATCTTTCAAGTGAAGACTTTAGTGCTTTGAAAGATAATTTTAATTTAGATGAATTTAAAACTTACAGCTTTAAAAAGCCAACATTGGTAGAGTCTTGGCTAAGAAGCAAAGATGACAATATAAATCTACCTATAATTAAACTATCTCTTGAAGCTGGGATTGGCTTAGATGGCGAACTATCTCTTCAAGCAAATAGAAGTGAAAAGATATTAGCTGGTGTTGCTTACAGTGTTGGAAATAAAATGTATGTCATATATCACAATACCTTTGATGATGGAAGATTTCTATATCGAACTATTGATTTTAGGAAAGATTACCCTGATAATGTTATGGTAGAGTCTCTAAAAGATAGTGCAAGTGATTTAAAAGCTGAGATAAAAAACAGATTATTGGGAGCTGTAAAAGTAGTTTCAGATGTAGCGACCGCAACAGGCAAAAAGATAGTAGATGGTAGCAAGAAAATAGCACAAGTTGTAACAAGTGGCACGATTGAAGCGATACAAAAAGCAAATGGGTTAGTATTTAAAGTGTATCAAGTAACTCAAAGAGTATTACCAAGAAAACTATATTCTCCTGCTCAAGATAATGAACAACTTATAAACAATGCAAATTTAAACTTTGTATCTGACCTTATACATATAGATGTAAATGAAACAAGCAGTGGTGAAGATGTTATCTTCTATCCTCAATATGGAGATTTAAATGATACTATACTGGTACAGTTTAAAAATGGATACTGGAGTAAACTTGAAAATACTACTTTAGAAAATGGTGGTATAAAATACTTTGTATCTCAAAGCGGACTATATGCTTTAGCAAAAGACTTTGCAGGTGCACAAGATATATTTGCTCAAGATATGGTGAATGTACAAACAGATGGAACAGCCGATGTGGTTTCTAAAGTTATAAAAATGCAATCAGGCAAAAGTGCAAAAGATTTAGATTTTACAATTGATATGGAAAATTACTTTACTTTGGTTGATGGTAATGCAAGTTATGGCTCAAACCCGATAAGCATAGAAAAAACTTTTGATGCCAATGGAACTCTATCTCTTTTAATAACTGCAGGAAGCAATGAGGGAGAGGCTACAGTAAATGTAAAATCAAATACTGGATATATAAAAGACAACTTCAGAGTCTTTGTAACCAAACCTGAAACTCTAAAACCTACTGAAAACTTTGACATAAATATCACTACTGATAAAAAAAGTTATAAAATAGGTGATAAGTTAAAAGTAGCATTTTCTATAAATAAAGATTACAATAGTAGTTTGATAAGTGTTATAACTCCAAATGGCAATAAAATAAACTCAAATGAGTTTAATCTCACACAAGATGGCTTGTATCGTATAAAAGTACAGGCAAATGATTTAAATGGTTATCTACACTCAAGTACACATACTATCAATGTAAACGGTATAACTTTACATAAAGGCTGGAATCTAATCAGTGCAAATATACTGCCTCATAGTTTAAAAGCACCTGTTGGTATAGTATGGAAGTTTGCTGATGCAAATTGGAGTGCATATTCACCTGATATAAATATAACTGACAAACTAAACAATTCAGGACTTGGACAAATAAAAGAGTTAAAGAATTCAGAAGGTTTTTGGATAAAAGCTGACTCAAATATTACACTGGTTGGATTAACAAATGATAGTGACTCCAATCTATCTATAGGTTCGGGATGGGAGCTCCATGGTGTATCAAGATACACTAACATTACTGATTTAAGTTGTAAGGATGGGGATATACAATATGCTTGGAAATATGTAAGTGGAGCTTGGAAATTATATGCACCATCACTAAGTAACCAACCATATGATTCATTTAAAACTATTTATCCAAATGAGGGATTCTGGACTTATTGTAAATAATGAAAATCAAGTAGTGAGAGATTAGTGTTATGCTTTTCTCTCACTATTTATCTAAATAAAACGCATTTTTCTGCTCAATAGACTCACGCCTCTTTTTTTTAATCTAATTGGACTTTGGGTCTTACGCTACAATTTAAAATAAACACTTTATTTCATAAACTATTGAAAGCAGGTAATTTGTATATATTTTTACCGGGTCTTAGATTGGGTCTTTTTTATATATAATTAGTGATATTTTTAACAGAAATGGCTCTTTGGGCTGTCGGTCTAAATGTGTGTAAAGTACCTAGTTTAGGGGGTTTATGGTGTCAAGAGGGAGACTTGAACTCCCGACCTCCGGCTTATGAGACCAGCGCTCTAACCAGCTGAGCTACCTTGACACATTTAAACAAGGTCGAAATTATACCTCGTTTAAACTTAGATTTTTGTTAAAAAAGTTTCAGTAGTTCTTTTGCTGTATCTTGCCATTCTTTTGGAATATTTTTTTCTATAGCTTTATCTATCTTATTTTTTAAATAATCAGAACTGCTTAAAGAGACTTCTGGTTTTTTGATTGAGCCATTGATACTTCCTTTAAAATCTTTATTTTTTATTTGTACTTCAAAATCGCTGTCTATAACATCGTTTTTCAAATCTACAAAACCACTAGGTATCTTTAGATAACTCTCAAGTCCATTCATTAAGAGTGTGAAATTTACTTGTTGTTTGTCAATCTTTGCAGTAAGAAGGGTGTCTTTATAGATTTCTTGAGTTATATCAAATTTACTAGCTAAAAAGAGAACATCACTTAATTCATTTCTTATTATTTTACCATTAAGAGCATCGATTGCAAGGTCTCCTTTTTTGGTTGAAATGTTATAGTTAAATGATAAAGATGCCAAAGAATCAAAAATTTTTGGATACATGAGCATTTCGCTTAGTTTTAAAGTTGAAAGCTCTTCGCTTTTTAAATAAAAAACATTATTTTCAAAAGTATATGTACTATTTGCATCTAAAAACCCACTGTTTCCATCGATATATAAACTATTTTGATATCTTAAATTTCCTGTAGAATTAAATTCTCCATTTAGTTCTTGATTTGTTAAAAATTCTATTTTTTGCAAATTTGGTAAATGTAATGAATATTTACCTTCTAACTCATTGTTTTCTAGTTTAACTGTAGTATCAAAAAGAGATATATTTGCTATTTTACTTAATATATCAGCTTTGATATTGGCTATATTTTCTTGTATAGTTGCGTCAGCTTTTAGTTTATATGGAATAACTTTTTTTATTTCTTTATCAAATTTTTCTACATGTAAAGCTCCATCATCTACATGTAAAGATATATTTCCATTTTTATTTTTGTTTGTTATGTCATTTATTTTTAGATTTAAATTGATTTTGCCATCACTGTACATTGGTTTTTTAAGCGTATACATTAAATTTTTGATTGAGATATTATTTGCATTTGCTATCAATGTTTCATTATCTAAACTAGCTTTTAATTTACCACTTAATAAGTTAGAATGCAAATTTACTTTTAAATTGTTTTGTGTTTTTTCTAGGTCTCCACTTAGTAAAATTTTTCCTTGAAGTGGAAGGTTGATATTAGGCTCAAAAATACTAATATCTGGCAGTAAAACTTCATAATCACTTTTAAGTACATTTTTTTCAATATTAAAAGAAGTTTTCTTCAATAAAACTTTTGCAATATTTGATACTATATTTGAATCAGTAAGCAAAATATTTCCATCAATCTTACCACTGATATTTCCCCTATATGTAATATTTTCTAAAAGTTTAATACCAAAGTTTTTGTAGAGTATATTGCTATTAATTACACCATAGTGGATTAGAATATTTCCTTGTCCTTTGTATTTATCTTTGCTTAACTCCTTGGTATCAATATTTATATCAAACATCCCTTTTGTATATATTGGTTTTTTTAAGATAGCTAAGACATCTTCTATTTTTACATTTTTTGCATCTATTTTTATATTTTTAACATTTTTATCTTGCATATCTAGAAAAAATCTTATGTTGGATCTAAAAGCTTTTCCCGCTCCGTTAATTTGATATCTTTTTAATGTTCCAATTAGTTTACCTTCTACATGTAAAGGTTGTTTTATAATCACATAAGGTGTTTTGATATTTTTTCCATCTACGATATATGATAAGTTAAATCCTCTTTTTAGTAGATCAAATTCACCATTTACAATTACTTTAGAGCTATTATCAACCAATATCTCCAAATCTAAAAAATTTGTTTTTAAGGTAAAAGCCTCAATTTTAGTATCTCTTTGTAATTCTTTTGCGATATATTTTTCTAAATAAGGTTTTATTGTATTGTTACCTGATTGTGTAAATAGTAAGAAAAAAGATGCTAGTAAAAAAATTAAAATAATTGATAATAAAGCCAAAAAATATCTCATAATATCTCCTTTAACTCATAAAACTTTAGTGTAATTAACTAAAGTTTTATAAAAAAATTATCGGTAAGTGTTGACAAATTCATTGTTTTTTTGTAAAATTTCAGCACTCAAAGATTTAGAGTGCTAAAATTAATAAAAAAACAAGGAGTCATTATGGATTTTACACCATTAGGACAAAGAGTTCTTATCGAACGCGTAGAAGAGCCAACAACAACCGCTTCGGGCATTATTATACCTGATAATGCAAAAGAGAAACCTTTAAATGGTAAAGTTGTTGCGATAAGCAAGGAAATTGCTGAGCAAGGACAAATTGCCGTAAATGACACAGTAGTGTTTGGAAAATATGCTGGAACAGAATTAAGTCTAGATGGAAAAGAGTATCTAGTAATGGAAGAAAAAGAAATTTTAGGAATTTTAAAATAAAAGGATATAAACATGGCAAAAGAGATCGAATTTTCAGATAGCGCAAGAAATGCACTTTATGAAGGTGTAAAAAAATTAAGTGATGCAGTAAAAGTAACAATGGGACCTCGTGGACGCAATGTTCTTATCCAAAAGAGCTTTGGAGCTCCATCAATAACAAAAGATGGTGTTTCAGTTGCAAAAGAAGTAGAACTTCCTAATACAATTGAAAATATGGGAGCTCAACTAGTAAAAGAAGTTGCATCAAAAACTGCTGATGAAGCAGGAGATGGTACAACAACTGCTACAGTTTTAGCTCATGCTATTTTTAAAGAAGGCCTTAGAAATATTACAGCTGGAGCTAATCCAATCGAAGTTAAAAGAGGTATGGATAAAGCTGCTGAAGCTATTATGGCTGAGCTTAAAACAATTGCTAAAGAAGTAAAAGACAAAAAAGAAATTGCTCAAGTTGCTACAATCTCAGCTAATTCAGATACAAAGATTGGTGAACTTATTGCTGAGGCTATGGAAAAAGTTGGAAAAGATGGTGTCATCACTGTTGAAGAAGCAAAAGGTATCCAAGATGAGTTAGAAGTTGTTGAGGGTATGCAATTTGATAGAGGTTATCTAAGCCCATATTTTGTAACAAATGCAGAAAAAATGGAAGCTGTATTAGATAATCCATACATCTTATTATATGACAAGAAAATCTCTAACTTAAAAGATTTATTGCCAGTTCTTGAGCAAATTCAAAAAACAGGAAAACCTCTTTTAATCATCGCTGAAGATATTGAAGGTGAAGCACTTTCAACATTGGTTATTAACAAACTAAGAGGTGTGTTAAATATCTCTGCAGTGAAAGCTCCAGGATTTGGAGATAGAAGAAAAGCAATGCTTGAAGATATTGCAATCTTAACAGGTGGACAAGTTATAACTGAAGAACTTGGAAGAACTTTAGAGAGTGCTACACTAGATGACCTAGGACAAGCAAGCTCAATTGTAATAGATAAAGATAATACAACTATCGTAAATGGTGCTGGTCAAAAAGATGCAATTGAAGCAAGAGTTGCACAAATCAGATCTCAGATTGCAGAAACTTCTAGTGATTATGATAAAGAAAAACTTCAGGAAAGACTTGCAAAACTAAGTGGTGGTGTTGCTGTTATCAAAGTTGGAGCTGCAACTGAAACTGAAATGAAAGAGAAAAAAGATAGAGTTGATGATGCACTAAGTGCAACAAAAGCTGCTGTTGAAGAAGGTATCGTAATCGGAGGTGGTGCTGCACTACTTCTAGCTAATTCAAAAGTAAACTTAGAATTAGACGGTGATGAAAAAATTGGTGCTGAAATTGTAAGTAGAGCACTAATGGCTCCAATGAAGCAAATAGCTGAAAATGCAGGTTTTGATGCAGGTGTTGTAGTTAATAATGTAACAAAAGAAAGCAATGAAAACTTTGGATTTAATGCTGCAACTGGTGAATATGTAGATATGTTTGAAGCTGGAATCATTGATCCAGTAAAAGTTGAAAGAGTTGCACTACAAAATGCTGTATCAGTAGCAAGTCTACTTCTTACTACTGAAGCAACAATAAGTGATATTAAAGAAGATAAACCAGCTCCTGCAATGCCTGACATGAGTGGCATGGGCGGTATGGGAGGAATGATGTAATTTAGACTTTTGTTAAAGTCTTTACTCATTTCTTATATTAAAAGGGGGATTCAAGATTTATCTTGAATCCCCCTTTTTTATTTTATAATAACTTAGTGAAAAAGCTTTTTATTTAATTCTTGTTTTGTTTGTATAAAAGCAACTGCTATGGCATAGCCATCATCATGAGTTATACTAAGAGAAGTATCAGTTATATCAAACATATCTATTAAATGTTTTGAAAGTGTAAAATAGGGAGAGTTGTTTGAATTTTTGTGTATTTTTATATCAAAAAAACTACAATTTTTGCTAATTCCCAAACCTAAAGCTTTAGAAATAGCTTCTTTAGCAGCCCAAAAACCTGCTTTTGTATCGTCTGATTTTGCTAATTTTATCTCATCTTCGTCCAAAAATTTTTCGAGCGCTTTGAAGCCAAAACGCTCTTCAAATTTTTTTATTCTTGAAATTTTTACTAAATCAATTCCAATCATTATTGAACAACAAAATCAGTAAAAAAGATATTATTTATTTGACCATCAGCTAAAACATCATTTATTTTGCCGACAATCTCATCTTTTAGTCTATCCTTTCCTTTCATTGTACTTACTTCTTCAAAGGTTTTAGAAGATAGAACTCTGATAATGATATCTCTAATAAGAGCTTTTTTTGTATCCATCTCAGCTGATAATTCTGGTTTATCAAGCTCTATATCTAATTTTACCTTTAGATACCTGCTTCCACCTTCACTTAAAAGATTTACCACAAATTGATCCATAGGATACATAGGCCCTACTGTAAGATAATCTTTTGAGCGTCCTTTAGAAACCTTTTTAGCTGGCATAGATTGAGCTTGTTGCATAGCAGCAGTATCTTCATCGCTACTACCAAGTAAAAAATAAGCAGCAATTCCTCCTCCAACTAAGAGAAGCACAAGTAAAACAATAATCAAGATTAAGACCATATTCCCGCCAGATTTTTTTTCAACTACTTCTTCTTGTTCTTTTGCTTCTTCTGCCATTTTAATCCTTTTTATTTTCTTCTATGTAAATCGTTCGAATTATAAAAAAATTTACCCAAAATTTTTATAAATCTACATCCATTCTATAAGTTTTGAAACTTCATCAACTTTAAAACATTTAATACCTTCTATTTTTTCTGAAGGAAGTGATGGAATTATTGCTTTTGTAAAGTGTTGAGATTTTGCTTCATTTAGCCTGATATCCAAGTTATACACATCTCTAATATCACCAATTAAGCTTACTTCTCCAATAAAAATGGAATCACTACTAATAGGTCTATTCCTAAAACTACTAATGATTGCTGCAATTATTGCTAAATCTGCTGAAGTTTCAGTTATCTTGATACCACCTGTTATGTTTACAAATACATCATATTGGTTAAAAGGAAGGTCTAGTTTCCTCTCTAATAGTGCTAAAAGCATATTTAAGCGATTTAATTCATATCCAGTTGCACTTCTTTTTGGATTTGAATAGCTACTTTCACTTACTAATGCTTGAACTTCTATAACGATAGGACGACTTCCCTCCATGATAACAGTTATGGCTGAGCCTGCTTGAGAAATTCCTCTTGTGAAAAATTTTTTAGATACATCTTTGGCACTAACAAGTCCTTCTTTAGTCATTTCAAATATACCAACTTCACTAGTTGAACCAAAGCGGTTTTTAAATCCTCTAAGAAGTCTTAACTCTTTTGAGCTATCTCCTTCAAAGTATAAAACTGTATCAACCATATGCTCTAGTACTCTAGGACCAGCGATACTTCCTTCTTTTGTTATATGCCCAATGATAAAAATTGCGATTGAATTATCTTTTCCCCATCTCATAAGCTCAAAAGTTATCTCTCTTACTTGAGAAACACTACCAGGAGCAGATGATATTTTTTCACTATATATTGTTTGTATCGAATCAATTACAAGGGCTTCATATTTTCCATTTGATAATTCAGCTAAGATATTATCCAATCTAATTTCACTCATTAGGTACAGATTATCAAAGCTACTTTTTAATCTATCGCTTCTTAGTTTTATTTGTCCTGCTGATTCTTCTCCACTAACATAAAGTACTTTTTTATTTTCTTTTGCTAAGTTTCCAGCAATTTTTAATAAAAGAGTTGATTTTCCAACACCAGGACTTCCTCCAATTAATGTCAAGCTACCACTTACTATGCCTCCACCTAAAACCAAATCAAGCTCGCTGCTACCAGAACTAAATCTAGAAATTTTATCTTCTTCTACTTTAGTTATAGAGATTGCTTTATTTGATGGATTGGAGTTTGAGTTTGAATTAATCTCTTTTAAAACTTCAATTTGTTTTGAACTAAGCTCTAAAAACTCATCCCATGCTCCACAATTTGGACATTTTCCTAGCCATTTAGAGCTTTGATGTCCACATGCTTGACATTCAAATAGAGTTTTCTTTTTTGCCATTATGACTCTTCGTTTATGAAAATAGTATCTAAAATTGCATCTATAAATTCATCCGGATTAAATTCTATCAAATCATCTTGACTTTCTCCAACTCCTACATAATCAATTGGAAGTTTTAACTCTCTTGCAACTCCAAATAAAGATCCACCTTTAGCAGTTCCATCAAGCTTTGTGATGATGATAGAATCAATGCCAACTATTTCATTAAAAGATTTTGCTTGATTAATGGCTGAGCTTCCTTGAGTTCCATCTAGTACTAAGATTTTTCTGTGCGGAGCTCCACTTTGTGCTTTATCGCAAATTCTTACTATTTTTTTTAGTTCATTTGATAGGTTTGTATGGTTGTGCAGTCTTCCTGCTGTATCTATGATGACGTTATCAAAATTTTTTGCAACAGCTGAAGATATTGTATCATATGCTACGGCTGATGGATCATGGTTTTGTTGTGTGTAAACAATAGGAACTTCAAGCTTATCTGCCCATCTTTTTAATTGCTCAATCGCCGCAGCTCTAAAAGTATCACTAGCTCCAAGTATAACTTTTTTACCACTATTTTTGTAAATATTTGCAAGTTTTGCTATGGTAGTAGTTTTTCCTGCTCCATTTACTCCGATTACTAAATCAACATGAGGCTTTGTAGATACTATATCCTTTTTATCATAGATGAAATATGTTTTCATAACTCTTTTTACATCTTCTTTTTTTACGCTCTCTTGTGGAGGAAGATAATATATTATTTCTTCTACGATTTCATAAGGAACATCAGATTCTAAAAGAACATCTTCAAGTGTATCTTTATCAATTTTAATTACTTTTTGAGGTAAAACTTCTTTTATAGCTTCAGCAGTTTTTGCTAAACCTTTTTTTATAAAACCTAACATTATAATACCCTTATAATACTCTTTGAATATCTATATCAATCATTTCTTCAGGTACTGCCCCAACATAGTGTTGCGAATAATTACCATTTTTATCATAAATAATCATAAAAGGAATACTTTGTACTCCACCAACTTTGTTTGCTAAGTCAAAATTACTTCTAGAATTTGATATGGTATAGTTTATTGCATTTTTTTGTATAAAATCATTGATTTCATCATTTGTTTTGTTTTCCTCTAGAAGGATACCTATTATTTTAACATCATTTTTATATTTCTCTTGTAAATTATTTAGATGTGGAATCTCAGCTCGACAAGGCGGACACCATGTAGCAAAAAAGCTTACAATTACTACTTTGTTTTCATATCCATTAAATTTAAAGCCATCTTGAGTAGGTGTAACTTTGATTATATTTCCATTGGTATCTTTTAAGGCAATGGAATTGTCTTTTTTAGTTTCAACTTTATTTACAACTCTGACTTCTTTGGTTTGATTATTGGTTGTTTTTGTTTCATTTTTAGATGAATCAGAAGAACAACCCCCTAAGATAAGTACGCTTAATATAATAAAAAATATTGTTTTCATATCTCCCCTTTTAAATTTAAGCTATAATTGTACCAAAAATGACTTAAAGAGATGATGATGATTGAAAATAAAAAAATAGAATTTAGAAAAGAAGCCAAAAAAAGAGTTCTATATTTTACAAAACAAAATAAAATAAAAAGAGATAAGTATGTCGTAAATCATTTGGAAGAGTTGATTAAAAAAGGTAATTTTAAAAATATTTTACTCTATATTCCACTAGCTAGTGAAGTAGATACAATGCCTTTGATAAATAAAATAAGACAAAAAGTTAATGTTTATGTTCCATTTATGGAAGGTAAAAGTTTTAAAATGGTAAAATTTAGACTGCCTTTATTTAAGAAAAAATTCAGTATAAGAGAACCAAAAAACTCTTTTGCAAGAATTTCTAAAATAGATTTGGCAATTGTACCAGTTCTTGGAGTGGATGGTGCATTTAGACGTATTGGTTTTGGAAAAGGGATGTATGATAGATTTTTTGAATCCCTAAAGTCTTCTCCTTTGGTTGCATTTGTACAGCTTGGAGAATGCATAGTAAAAGAAAAAATATGCCAAAGCCATGATATACGAGCAAATTTTTATATAACTCCATATAAAATTATTAATACAAAGGGTAGAAATGTTTGTAGGCATAAGTGTAGTAGCAGCCGCAGTTATAGCAGGTGTGGCAGGGTTTTTAATAGCAAAAAAATTAGATTCAGCAAATCATGATGTTTATGTAGCTCAGGCAAAAGCAAAAGCAAAAGCGATTGAGCATGAAGCAGAGCTTGTTTTAAAAAATGCAGAGCTAAAAGTAAAAGAAGCAGAATTACAAGCAAAAGAAAAATATGAAGATAAAATCATTGAGTTAAAAAAAGAGTACTCTGAAAAATTTATTGATCTTGAAAATAGAGAAAAAAACTACAAAGAAGATCTTAAAAAACTAAATAAAGAAAAAAGTGAATTAGGGAATCTTAAAAAAGAAGCAACTGATCTTTTTGAAGAAGGAAATGCACTAAAAGAAGAATACAGTAAAAAAGTGCAAGAAGCTCTAGAAGTTTTAGAGCGTTCAGCTGGTTTAACCCAAAGCGAAGCAAGAGAAATTGTACTTAAGAAAGTTGAAGAAAAATCTCGTGCTGACATTGCACATATAGTAAGAAAAGCTGAAGAAGAAGCTAAACAAGATGCAAAAAGAAGAGTAAATTATATCTTGGCTCAAGCAACCTCGAGGTTTGCTGGTGATTTTGCAGCTGAGAGACTTATCAATGTTGTTAATATTAAAGATGATGAGTTAAAGGGAAGAATTATTGGTAAAGAAGGTAGAAATATAAAAACTCTAGAGATGCTTTTAGGGGTTGATATTATAATCGATGATACTCCAAATGCAATCATTTTAAGTAGCTTTAACCTTTACAGACGTGCAATTGCAACAAAAGTTATAGAATTATTAGTAGAAGATGGAAGAATTCAGCCTGCAAGGATTGAAGGAATTTATGAAAAAGTAAAAGAAGAGTTTGACCAAAGCTTAATAGAAGAGGGTGAAAATATTTTAGTTGATTTAGGTGTAACTAAGGTTCATCCTGAAATTGTAAAACTTATAGGTAGATTGAAGTTCCGTGCTAGTTATGGACAAAATGCTCTAGGTCACTCACTTGAAGTTGCACATCTTGCAGGTATAATTGCTGCTGAGTGTGGTGGAGATGAAACACTAGCAAAAAGAGCTGGTATTTTACATGATATTGGAAAAGCCTTAACTCATGAGTATGCAGGAAGTCATGTTGATTTAGGTGCTGATGTTTGTAGAAGATATAAAGAGCATGAAGTTGTTTTAAATGCTATTTATGCTCACCATGGACATGAAGAAGCTAAAAGTGTAGAAGCTGCTGCAGTTTGTGCTGCTGATACTCTAAGTGCAGCAAGACCAGGAGCTAGAAGAGAAGTACTAGAGAGCTTCTTAAAAAGAGTTCAAGATATAGAAGAGATTGCAAAATCAAAAGAGGGCATTAAACAAGCATATGCTATAAATGCAGGTCGTGAGATAAGAGTTATAGCAAATGCAAAATTAGTCAATGATGATGAAGCAGTTTTATTATCTAAAGAAATTGCAGAAGAAATTGAAGATAAAGTTCAATATCCAGGTGAAATTAAAGTAAACGTTATTAGAGAATTAAGAGCAGTAGGATACGCAAGATAACAAGCATTAAACTCCTATATTGGGCACCATAAGGTGCCCTTTCTAACACTGAAAGATTAAAATGAATCAATATACTTTTAAAGAAATTTTTACTGAGATTAAAAAGTATAAAAAAGAGTTGATTTTAGCAAATATAATAGCAGTGCTAGCTGTAATCATAAGTACGCCAGCACCTCTTTTAATGCCACTATTAGTTGATGAAGTACTTTTACATAAACCAGGAATTATAGTAAAAAGCATAGATGGATTATTTAGCGGTCAAAATGAGGCTTATGTTTATGTAGTTAGTGTTTTGTTTGTTGTTATATTGTTAAGGTTTATATTTTTTGTTTTAAATTTCTATCAAACTAAACTTTTTACTATTATCTCTAAAAATATAACATTCAAGATAAGAAAAGGTTTGATTGATCATCTATCAAAAGTATCTCTTAAAGAGTTCGAGTTTTTAGGATCTGGAAAAATTTCTTCTCTTCTTCTAATAGATGTTGATACTATTGATAACTTTTTGGGAAGTGTTATTAGCAGGCTAATCATATCATTACTGACTATTTTAGCTGTTGGAATTGTTCTTTTAATGATTCATTGGCAATTGGCTCTTTTTATACTTTTAATTAATCCATTTGTAATTGTATTGACAACTAAGATTGCTAGAAGAGTTTCTAAGTTTAAAAAAGAAGAAAATAAAACATATGCTATTTTTGCAGAAAGTTTAAGCGAAACACTAGATTTGTTTGTTCAAATCAAATCTCTTAATAAAGAGGACAAGTTTTTTTCAACAATTATTCAAAAAGCTACAAATTTAAGAGACAATGCCATAAATTTTTCATATAAAAGTGAAGGAGCTAGTAAATTCTCATTTTTGGTTTTTTTATCTGGTTTTGAGATATTTAGAGGAGCTAGTATCCTAGTAGTGGCTTATAGTGATTTGAGTATCGGTTTGATGCTTGGTATTTTTGGTTATCTTTGGGTTATGATGAGTCCTATTCAAGAAGTTTTAAATATACAATATGCTTATCACAATGCAAAAGCTGCTTTAAGTAGAATTAATCAAATATTTGCATTAGAAGTTGAAAAAACGCCAAAACACAGATATAATCCATTTTATGATACTGATACAAACTCAATAGAAATTAAAAACTTATATTTTGGCTATGAAAAAGATAAAGAAGTTTTAAAAGACATAAATTTAAAAATACCAAAAGGTAAAAAAATAGCTATAATTGGATCTAGTGGGAGTGGAAAAACTACATTAGCAGAACTTTTAGTAGGACTTTATCCGTTGGATAAAGGCGATATTCTTTTTGATAATTATTCAGTTAAAGATATAGGTTTAGATATAGTTAGAGAAAATGTTTTCTTAGTTTTACAAAATCCTCAACTTTTCAATGATACAATTGCGAAAAATTTAACATTTGGTGAAAATGTAAAAGAAGAAGATTTAAGATATGCTTTGAGAGTTGCACAGTTAGAAGAGTATATAGATTCACTAGAAGATGGTTTAGATACAAAAATAGGAAAAGATGGTATAAAACTTTCAGGTGGTCAAAGGCAGCGTCTAAGTATCGCAAGAATGGTTTTACAAAATCCAAATATTGTAATTTTAGATGAATCAACATCAGCTTTAGATGTGCATACTGAATCAAGATTATTTAGTGAGCTTGAAGAGTATTTAAAAAATAAAACTACAATTATAATAGCACATAGATTAAGTACTATTAGAAAAGCAGATTTTATATATGTGCTTGAAGGTGGAATGGTTGTTGAAAAAGGAAACCCTAGTGAACTTATGCAAAAAGAGGGTCTGTTTTTTAATTATGTAAATAATAATACTTAATAAGGAGTTGTAAAAATGAAAAAAATATTTTTAGCTTTAGTTTTATTGATTTGCGTTTTTTCAAGTGTTCAAGCAAATTCATCAGAAGAAATGTTGCTTGATTCAGTAAATACTATGAAAAAATTAGTCAATACAAAAAATGGTGTACCAAAATCGGTTTTAAAACAAGCAAAAGCAATTTTAATAATTCCATCTTTAGATAAAGTAGGCTTTTTTATAGGTGGTAAGTATGGAAAAGGTGTTGTTTGCATTAAAAAAAGTGATGGCTCTTGGAGTTATCCATTTTTTGTAGAAGTTGTTGGTGGTAGTTTAGGTCTTCAATTTGGATATGAACACATTAGTGCCATGATGATTTTTAGAACTCAAAATAGTGTAAATGAGCTTATGAACAAAAAATTCACTCTAGGTGCAGGAGCAAGTGTAAGTGCTGGTCCTCTTGGTTCAAACTATGAAAGAAATACAGAAGTAAATATGAGTGCTGAAATTTTTGTTTATTCTAAAGCAAATGGATTATTTGCAGGAGTTTCACTTGAAGGTGCAGTAATTTCAATCTTGGAAGAGAAAAATAGAGCACTTTATGGACAGAATTTAAATGTAAATCAAATAGTAAGTGGTAGTAATTTAAGTTCAGTGTATAGTGTAAAAGAGTTTTTACGCACTGTTAATAGTTTAACAAAGTAGTCAATTTGGAAGATATAATTAATTCTTTATCCACTTATGGATATATAATACTTTTTCTATACTCACTCGGTGGCGGAATGGTTGCAATAATTGCTGCTGGAATTCTATCATATGCAGGTAAGATGGATTTAGCAACTTCTATAGCTGTTGCATTTGTAGCAAATGCTTTTGGTGATTCTTTATTATTTTATATGAGTAGATACAATAAAAGTGCAATGATGCCATATCTAAAAAAACATAGAAGAAAACTAGCACTTAGCCATTTGCTAATGAAAAGGCATGGAGATAAAATCATATTTTTTCAAAAGTTTGTTTATGGTATTAAAACTCTTATTCCAATTGGAATAGGAATGACAAAATATTCTGCTTTTAAATTTAACATTTTAAATATAATATCAGCTTTTATCTGGGCTTTAGGTTTAGGATATATGAGTTATACTGCTGGTGAGAGTATTTCTAATTTTTTAACAAATTTTCAAAGCCATCCTTGGTTAGCACCAATGATTATAGCGATTATACTTTTTGGAATTTGGTATTATTTTTCAACAGCAACAAAGAAAAAGAACTCTTAGATGAGTTCTTTTGCACTTCTTATTATATCAATTCCATATTTTGATTTTAACTTATAACTTTCTTTTGTTAAATTATATTGCTTTAAATCTTCATCTATATCTAGTATAGATGGTACAAAGTTTTTTTTATTTATAAAATTACTAAGAGAAATTGAGAGCCTTATTATTGGGCTTAAAGAGTTACCATCAAGTTCTATAAATATATTTATGACAATTTCAGTCAAAAATTTTTCATTAAAGAGTCTGTTAAAAGTAGCTTGTTTTCTTTTTTTTGTATATTTGTATCTAATAGAAAGATATATTGTAGTAGGTACTAAATCAAGTTTTGTAACCATGTAAGATAAATGTCTACAAAGTATATATAGTCTTCTTTTGATTTCTTCTCTATCTGCTATTTCATCAAATGTCCTAGAAATTCCTACAGATTTTCTTTTTTCTTTTTCTTTTACAATTTCGTTATCTAGGCCACAAACTCTATCGTAGATTATTTTTGATTGATTTGATAGTGAATAAAGTAGAGTTTTTGAGTTTTTAATATCTCCTAATGTATATTTTTTGTACTTATATAGAGTCTTTTGCATTGATTTGCCAATAAAGGGAAAATCTTCTATTGGTATGTCTTTGATAAATTCATCAATATTGCTTACCAATTTGATACCAAATGGCTTTGCATATTGTGTAGCTAACTTTGCAATCCATTTAGATTTAGCGATTCCAATAGAACAAGGAAGTTTAAAATTTAAAAAAATTTCATTTTGCAAATTTTTTAAAAAATCATATATATTTTTATCTTCAATCCATCCATGTAAGTCTCCAAAAAATTCATCTATGCTAAATTGTTCTATTATAGGAACTTTTTCTTGCATATAATGTCTTAAATCTTTTGATAATCTATGATATAGTGAATAATTAGGTTTTATGACTATAAGGTGCGGGCATCTGCTTTTTGCTTCAGCTATACTCATACCAGTTTTTATGCCAAATGCTCTAGCTTCATAACTAGAAGTAGTTACGATACCCCTAATACGACCATTTTCACAGAAGTAATCAGGTAGATTTTTTCTGTTTTTGTCTATAAAAACAGCTGATACAAAGGCTCCGCTATTTTGAAAAATTACATCTCTATTTAATCTTTTTTTTGAAAATATGTATGGATCACTTCTTCCACCAATAGCTACTGGTTTGTTTAGTAGCTTTGGATTTATGCTTCTCTCAGCCGATACAAAAAAAGCATCTAAATCGAGGTGAAAATACAATTCATATAATCCTAAAACATTAAAACAATAAATTACTTACTTTTAACATCGCTTGTTCAAATTTTTCTAAATAAATTTCAATTTGTTGCATTTTATACCCTTTAAAATTTTCCATATTGTAATAAAAAAGAAAAATATGCTATAATTTTATTTCAAAATGAAATAAAAAGGATTTGTTATGCCAGATATAGTAGAAATCTTAAATCGTATAAAAGATATATTATCAAGCGAAATAGGAAATAAAAAAGTTTTTGATAAAGATGTAGCAAATGCTTTGGGTATAAATCAAGTAACACTTGCAACTATGAAAAAAAGAGGTAAAATTCCTTATAAAGAAGTTTTAGAATTTTGCGCAAAAAGAAAAATATCAATAAATTGGCTATTGTTTGACCAAGTTGTAAATAGTATAGCAAAAGAGAGTGAAAAATTTGAAAGAATCCACTATTTTAAAGATATATATGCAAGTGCTGGTGGAGGGGCATTAAATTATGATGAAAAAAGTGAATTTCTTGAATTAGATGAAGAAATTGTAAATCACTTAGGTGGAAAACAATCTGTTAAATATATAAAAGCTTTAAATGTACTTGGTGATTCTATGGAGCCTACACTAAATGATGGAGATATAGTGTTTATTGATACTTCAAGTAAAAACATCAATAGAAATGGAGTTTACATAGTAACTACTCCTATGGGGCTTTTTATCAAAAGACTTCAACTAAGAGCAGACGGAAAAGTGGCTTTGGTTTCTGATAATAGTATATATACTGATGAAATTGTAAATTCTGAAGATATTGAAGTTTTAGGTAAAGTAGTTGGAGTTTTATCTAATGAGGTTTAACCCTCTACATGTAGAGGGTTAAAATATTAAGATTCTACTATCTTAATAGATTCAATTTTGTCATTTTGGTTAATTGAATCAAGAACTTTCATGCTTTCTTCATCACTTGGGTCAATTGCTCCAAATACTGTATGAACACCATCTAGATGTGGTAAATTATCATAACAGATAAAAAATTGGCTTCCGCCAGTGTTAGGTCCAGCATGTGCCATAGATAAAGCACCTTTTACATGTTTTGATGTATTTTTATCTGTTTCACAAGCTATTTGCCAACCTGGACCTCCTGTTCCTGTTCCATATGGGCATCCACCTTGTGCAACAAAACCAGGTATTACTCTATGAAATGTTAGATTGTCGTAAAATCCATCATTTGCAAGAGTTGCAAAGTTTGCTACTGTATTTGGAGTTTCATCTACAAAGAGTTTTACTCTCATTTCTCCATCTTTGGTTTTAATAATTGCATATTGAAATTTTGATAATTCTTCTGGAGAATAATCATAAACTTTTAAATTTGACATTTTCTATCCTAATCTTTAAATTTTGGTTTGTGATTATATCACAATTAGACTTTTAAATCTTTTGCCTCTTTTAGGTCTTTTAAATACTGAATCCAAGAGATGATTTTTTTATCTTCATTTATTATATGTTCAACCAAAGAGACTTGAATAAAATCTTTTAACTTATCTTCTATTTCAAAAATTTCCATACTATGAAGGTTTTTTACAAAACTGCTTAAGTCATGTATAATTTGTTCGTGAGATTTTTTGTGAGCATCTAGTTTATCAAATTTAATTTCAAGCATATATTTTTCTTCATCTTCAAAATGTGTTTTAAAATATTCAAAAAGTTGATTTAGAGTTTTTTTGATTTTATTTAGCTTTTCTTCTTTAGGTACTTTTTTAAAAGCTTCACTTGCAATTTTAAATAATTCTTGATGTTCAGCATCTAATAAAGAGTTATTCAATGCATATTCATCTTTCCAAGAAAATGAAAATTCAGGTATTTCATGTAGTTTTAGCCAAGCAGCAATTTTTTTATCATTATATACTATGTGATTTACAAACCAAATTTCAATTAGATGGGCTAATTCTTTTTCAATCTCATTTATTTTCATATTTGGAAGTTTTCTAGTAAAATCATACATTGAATCAACTATTTGTTGGTGTTGCTTTTTGTGCTCTTCTAAATCTGGATACCCAATAGAGCTCATATATTTTTCTTCATTACTAAAGTGAGTTTTTGTATAGTTTATTAACTCTTTTAAAACATCTTTTATTTTTTGCATTTTTTTATCAGGTGAAACTACACTAAAAGCACTTTGTGCAATTCTAAAAAGTTTTTTATGTTCGTTGTCTATTTGAGTGTTTTCTAAACTTAATAGTTCATTCCAAGTTAAATCGATTATATTAGACTCCTTTTTTTTAATAAATAAAATTTTATCCTATTTTTCATTAAATTTGATTATAATAATCCAAAACAGATAAAGGATGGTAATTATGTCAAAAGTAGTTTTTATTACAGGAGTAACTTCAGGTTTTGGTAAAGAGATTGCAAGGATTTTTGCAAAAGATGGTTTTAAAGTAGTTGGAACTGGAAGAAGAGAGGAAAGGCTAAATGAGCTAAAAAATGAGCTAAAAGACTCTTTACATGTAATAAAACTTGATGTAAGAGATAAAGAAGCAGTTTTTAATGCAATTAAAAATCTTCCTAAAGAGTTTAAAGATATTGATGTACTTGTTAATAATGCAGGACTTGCTTTGGGACTAGATAAGGCAAATGAAGCAGATTTGGAAGATTGGGAAGTAATGATTGATACAAATATAAAAGGACTCTTATATGTTACAAAAGCTGTTTTGCCAAGTATGGTTGAGAGAAAAACAGGTTATATTTTCAACATTGGCTCAACTGCTGGTACTTGGCCATATGAAGGTGGAAATGTTTATGGAGCAACAAAAGCTTTTGTCAGACAATTTTCACTAAATTTAAGAACAGATTTAAAAGGTACAAATATAAGGGTTTCAAACATAGAACCAGGTATGGCAAAAACTGAATTTTCAAATGTTAGATTCAAAGGTGATGAGAAAAAAGCTGAAGGTGTATATAGCGGATATCAACCTTTAGTTGCTGATGATATTGCAAATATTATTCATACTTTGGCAAAACTTCCAGCACATGTAAATATAAATACACTAGAAGTAATGCCAACATGTCAATCTTATGGTGGACTAGTAGTAGAAAAGTAAAGAAATATAATGTCGGATCAAATTAAAATCATATGGTTTAGCATAGCAAGTTTGATTTTTGTTTTTTTTATAGGTGGGTATGCATATACAAACTATAAAGCTACTAATGAACTTAAAATTATAAGAAGTGATAAAAGTTTGTATGAAAGAGAATACTCTTTTAGTATCGGCCCTAAAAATGCGAAAGTTCATATAGTTGATTTTTTTGATCCGGCATGTGCAACTTGTGCAGTATTTGAAGAGTTCATTCAAGATATTATTGCAAAAAATAAAGGTAAAATTAGATTAACTTATAGATATGCTCCATTTCATAGAGGTTCAAAGTATTCCATAAAGGTATTAGAAGCAGCTAAAAAACAAGGAAAGTTTTTAGAAGTTTTGAAACTTTTGTATGATGAACAAGATGCTTGGGTAAACAATCAAAATAAGCAAATTTTTTTGAAATTATTAAAAGGTTTAAATCTTGATATAAACAAATTTAAATCTGATATAAAAGATTCAAAAATGGATAAGATTATAGCCCAAGACTTAAATGATGCAAAAAAGTTGGGAGCAAATAAAACACCTTTTTATTTTATCAACTATAAACCACTTGGTACTTTTGGATTTGAACCTTTAAAAGAAATGATTTATTCAGAATTACGAAAATGATTTTCTTTACACTTGCAAGAGTATCTTCCTTTTGATACCTTTGCAAAGATTGTAATTGGTGTTCTTGTTTGTTTTGCAATTGATTTTACCTTAGCTAAATTTTTTTTAGGAAAAGAAAAAAGCATTTCATACTCTTCTCCGCTACAAAGTATCTCTTTTGGTATTTTTCTTAGAAATCTTAAACCAAATTTTTTACTTGTAAGCCTTGATAAATCTTTTGATAGTCCATCAGATATATCTAATCCAGAATTGATGTATTTAGAAGCTTTATATATGAAATTTGATTTTAAACTTGGTAAAATAAATCTATGTTTGGAAGAAAGTTTTCCACCTCTAAGCAATGTTATAAGACCTTTTTTTGATTGACCAAGCTTGCCAGTGTATGCTAAAAAATCGTCATTTTTCAACCCATCTCTTCTCAATGGTTTTTTTGTTACAGATATGATAGTAACACTAATCATAAGTTTTTCACCACTAGTAGTATCTCCTCCAATTATTTGTATATCAAAATCTTTTGCAATTTCAATAAAACCATTTGATAATTCTTTTAATTCTTTTGGAGAAAAATGTGATGGTATAACTATCCCAATAAGTGCATATTTGGGCTTTGCGTTCATTGCTATTGCATCTGAAATATTAACAAGCATACTTTTTTTTGCAATTTGATTTAAGCTCATCCAAGAAAGTTTAAAATGTATATCTTCACAAAAAAGATCTTTTGAATATACTAAATTTTCAACAATCGCACCATCATCACCTATTAAACTACTTTTAAAATTTGATATAAAAAAGCCCTCTTTATCCATAAAAAACCTGTCATTTAAATATTATATAATTTTTGTATTATACCTTAAGTTTAGAAAGAGTAGACTTTTGTATATATTTATTTGAGGAGAATTAACTATGGAGTGTAAACTCACATTACAAGTTTTTAGATTTAATCATAAGACTGATTATCTTCCATACTACAGAAAACATGTTGTTAAGATTGATGAACAAAAAAGTGTTGCTGATTTATTGGCGATGGTTAGTGAGAATGAACTAGACTTTGGTTATGAAGATAAAGAGTTTAGTGCTATTAAAATCAACAATAAATCTTTGTTTGTTAGTACAAAAATCAAAGAAGTTGTAGATTTTTTTGGAAATGAGTTAACACTAGAGCCATTAAGTCCTAAAAGAGTTGAAAAAGATTTTATTATTAATACAGATGATTTTAATAAAAAATTTGATTTACTTGATGCATATGTTGAAGGTAGTGATAGAAAAATCTACAAATCATATATAAGAGAATATTACAGCTCGCCAGTAGTTAATCTTTCAGATGAATATTTAGGAGATGCCCTATTTGCTTTTGCTTATGATATGATTGAAAAATATCCTAATATGAAAGATAAAATTTTAAATGCAATAGCTTTACAAGATGGTATTTGGTTACATGTAAATATATCAAATAAACTATATCCAATCAATTTTGATTTGGAAAGAAAAGTTGAGTTTTTGAAAAATAAAATTATTAAGCAAGAGACTCCAGCAAATAAATATGTAGCTAAGCTACAAGAAATAAGTAAAAGTTTTTAGGAGAGATATACATGTATAAAATATTTGATAATATAGTTCATAAAGATAGCGCGGCTTCATATATTATATCTGCTACAGAGCTTTTAAAAGAGCTTGGTTTGCAAAGTGAAGTTTTAGCTGGAGCTAAAGCTGATATTGCTACAGAAGGAAAATCACTAAATGAAGAGGCGTTTTTATATAATTGTGCATATAATCTTTCTCTAGCTAAAGGAGATGAAATTATATGTGTAGAAGATAGCTCATATACTTCTTTAAATCTCGCAAAGTTGATTTTATTGGAAGATAAAGACTTAAACTCTAAAATATCTTCAAAACTAGCTAAAGAGGGTAAAGAGCTTTGTATAGATGTAAAAGTTCTACATGTAAATGATATTTTAAGAGATGTCATTGGCTTTGATAAGCTAGCTTCTTTAGTAAAAAATAGCTTTGAAAAATTTAATGTCGCTGTTTTTAATGGTAATAAAACATTAAATAGCAATACAGTAGATTCTATACTTTTAAGTATAGGAGCGAATATAGTAGATTTTGAATCAAATGAAGATAGTGATGGTTATGAGATTTTGGATGCTTCTAGCCAAATAGCTTATAAACTAGCAGGAAAAGTGATGTTAGATGCATTTGATAATGCTGCTGATTTTGTAGTTGCAAATGATGCAAGAAGTTTTTATATGTTTGATAATATGCAAAAACAATTGGAAAAAACAGTAGGAAGAGATATAAATCTACCTGTATATTCAATTTCTCAAATAGTTTTGATGGCACTTGGATGTACTGATAGAAGCAGATTGGGTGTAGATAGTCACAAAATAAAAACAACTTTAATATAAATAAGACTATTTTAATCCTTTTTAGAGTATAATTTCAAAATAAAAAATTAAAAGGAGAGATTATGCCAAAGATTAATCGTTATGTAGACATAGATACAGTAGAAAGAGAAGCTAAAAAAGACTATATTGATAGACACTCACCATTTATTCATTGTGAAGATGAAGCAAAAAGTGGTGAAAAATTTAGCGTTACAGTAAAAGTTGGAAATGAGTATACTCATCCAGATGATTTTGATCATTTTATAGCAAATGTTGCACTGTACAATGGAGATACTCTTTTAGGAAGAGCTGATTTTGTTCCAGGAACTCTAGGTGGACAAGGGGCAAAAGGACAAGTTGAAGTAACATTCAATATCGTTCCAACTACTAAAAAATTAAAACTTGTAGCACATGCTTATTGTACAAAGCATGGAATTTGGGAAAGTGATCCAAAAGAAGTTACAGTACAATAAATAATAAGCCCCATTTATTGGGGCTATTTCACTATCTTTTATCTTTTTTTAACACCCATTTAGATATCATCCTACTCATGACAAACATCGAAAAATTGAAATTATTAAAAACTTTATATCATTATAAATCTATGGGTTATCAATACTATGATGACAAAAGAGAATTAACAACCAAAAGCGATATGTCATTGCCTAATGATTTTGATGAATTGAGAAAAATTGTACATAATTGTCATGTTTGTAATCTTAGTAAAACAAGAAAAAATGTTGTTTTCGGTGATGGTAATGAGAATGCGGACTTGATGTTTGTTGGTGAAGGTCCAGGTGCAAATGAAGATGAAACAGGACATGTTTTCGTAGGAAGAGCAGGTGAGCTTTTAACAAAAATCATAGAAAATGTTTTGTACCTAAAAAGAGATGATGTGTATATTGCAAATATTGTCAAATGTAGACCTCCAGGAAATAGAGTCCCATCTTTAGATGAGGTTGAAGCTTGTAGAGACTATTTGATGCAGCAAATAAAGCTAGTAAATCCTCGTATAATTGTAGCTTTAGGATCAACTGCATTTCATCATTTAACAGGTGAGTATGAAACTAAAATTTCTAAAGTAAGAGGTGAAATCTTAAAACTTGGTAATATTATGCTTATTCCTACATTTCATCCGAGTTTTTTACTAAGGAATCCATCTTCAAAAAAAGAAGTATTTCAAGATATGTTAAAGGTTAAGAGTTTATTATGAGATTGTTTATAAGTTTTCTTTTGTGTTTTTCTTTTGTATTTGCAAAAAGTGATAAAATATCTACTGTTCCTCCTGTAAAGAACATTGTTATTAATTTAAGTGCTCAAACTTGTGATTTAGATTGTATGGAAAAACTTTTGGATGAGGGCAAAATATTTTCATTTTTAGGTTATTATAACTTATCTATGGATGAACTCAACTTAATGTCTAGTGAGTATGAATATTATAAAAAAATATTTAGGCTCTTTGATGGAGAAAAAAGTTCAATCAAAATAGCTTTACTAGTACCTCAAAAAAGTATAAGAAGATATGCTGTAACAACAGTAAATAGTGTTTTGGCATATTTAATGAGTAAGCAAAATTATTTTGAACTAGAAGTCTTTAATAGTATGTATGAAGATGAAAATTCAATAATAAAGCAAATTGAGAAAATAAAAGAAAAAGGTTTTACGTATGTGATAGCTCCTTTTACTGAAAGAGGTGCAGAGATACTTGTAAAAAATACTGATGGTTTGATTGTTTATATACCTACGGTTAATAAAAATAAAGTAGATAATAGTCCTTCAAATATATTTTTTGGTGGGATTGATTATAAAAAACAAATCAGCGAATTACTAAAGTATTCAAATGAAAAAATTGCATACTTTAGTGATGACAGTTTCTTGTCAAATTCTCTTAATGATATGTTAAAAGAAAATACTCAGCAAATAATATATTCAAAAAACATCAACAGTTCAAAAATAAATTTTAAAAGGCTATTTAAAAATAATAAATTGTTGAAAAATAGCTCAATTTTTATGAATATACCATTGGTAAAAACTAGTTTGATTGCTTCACAGCTAAGATATTATGAGATTCAGCCATATGCAGTTTTATCAACTCAAATAAATTACAATCCAATGCTTTTAACACTAACTCAGTATGATGATAGAAAAAACTTTTTTATAGCTAATTCTATTGGTAAAACAACTGTAAGTATGGAAGAGTTAAATTCTATATTTGGAAATGACATAGTTTATGATTGGGTTAACTACTCTACTTCTTTGGGTATAGATTATTTTTATAATACCTATTTTATGGAAAAATCAGAATCATTTTTTCAAGAGTCAATGAATGATGGACAAGTTGAGTATAGTATATCAATAGTTCAGCCAAAAAGATATAGTTTTGAAAAAATCATTTTTTAAAAATTTGATTAAAAAACTCTTTTAATTCAGTGTTAACTCTACTAGGTTTGCCATCTTTTACATAAACTAATATTGAGTTCATTGAAAATATTTTTGTATCTTCAATCCAAATGCTCTGTTCTAAACTCATAGATGCATTTTTCATTTCTATTATTTTGTTTTTAACCTCTAATAAATCTCCAAGTTTAGCTGGTTTTATAAAATCAGCTTCAATATGTTTTACTACAAAGTGACCACCATCTACTGCTGGAGATTTTCCGCTTTGAAAAAAAATTTCACTTCTAGCTCTTTCACAAAACTTTAAATAATTAGAGTGATATACAATACCTCCTGCATCAGTATCTTCGTAATAAACTCTTATTTTCACTTGCAGTTCCTTACTTTACAATTTTAAATGACAAATTTGATATACGAATAGTACAGTTTTTTTCATATAATAAAGTTAAACAAAAAAGGAGTCATTTTGAAAATAGCAGTTTCTGGATGTTTATTGGGAGAAAAAATTCGTTTTGATAAAGGTCATAAGTTAAATCATTTTATAGTAAATGAGCTTGGTAAATATGCAGAATTTGTATCTTTTTGTCCTGAAAATTTAGCATTTGGTTCTCCAAGACCTTCTATTAGAATGCTAAAAGAAAATGATGATTTTAAAATCATATCAAACAAAGATAAAAGTGATTTAACAAATCAATTACTTGAAAAATCATATATAGAGTTAGACAAAATCAAATCAAAAGAAATCACAGGGATTATTTTTAAATCAAAATCTCCAACATGCGGTTTGAATAGTTCAAAAGTATATTTAGAAAATGGTTTTGCTGAAGGCAAGGATGATGGTGTTTTTGCATCATTATGTAAAAAAGAATTTGATTACTTACCTATGGAAGAAGAGGGAAGACTAGCAGATGCATGGTTAAGAGAAAATTTTGTAATGCAACTTTTTGCATATGATGATTTTGAAAATTTTAAACAGAATGCTGATATGAAAGGTTTGGTGAACTTTCACCAATCATACAAATTTTTGCTTCATTCAAAAGATGAAAGATTATATAGAGAACTTGGGAATATTGTTGCAAATCACCAAAAAAAAAGTTTTCTAGAAATTTTAAAAGAATATGAAAGCTCATTTAAAATGGCAATTTCTAAAAAAAGTAGTATCGGAAAAACAAGAAATGTTTTAGAACATATGGCTGGATTTTTAAAAACATTTTTAGATTCAGATGAAAAAAAGATGCTACATGTACAAATTGAAGATTTTATGCATAAGATAGTTCCAGTCATAGTTCCTCTAAGTACACTTAAAATTTATGTATCTAAGTATAATGTAGAGTATCTTTTAGGACAAAAATTTTTAGAACCATATCCAAAAGAGCTAGCACTCAGATCAGATATAAAAAGCGTAAGATGAAACGAATACTTTGGTTTAGAAGAGACTTAAGAGTAGAAGACAATCCTCTTTTATCTTTAGAAGGTGAAGTTTTACCAATCTTTATATTTGACACAAGTATATTAGAAAATTTAGAAAAAAATGATAAGCGAGTTAGTTTTATATTTTTTTATGTTCAAAAACTAAAAAGTCAACTAAAAAAATTAGGCTTAGATTTAAAAGTTTTTTATGGAAATCCTTTGGATGTATTTGACTTTATTTTAAAAGATGGCTTTGATGAAGTAGTGGCAAGTGGTGACTATGATGCGTATGCTAAAGAGAGAGACTTAAAAATCTCGCATAAAATTCATTTTCGTTATATCCAAGATACTTATATCTTTAGACATGATGAAATCTTAAAATCTGATGGTACACCTTATTATGTATTTACTCCTTTTTATAAAAAAGCAAGAGTTGTTTTAGATAGTAAGAAATTAGACAAACTTTGTTTTGCAAAACATAATTTAATACAAGATGATTATGATGAAATCATACATGTAAATGAAAATATAGAGATGACTAAACTTCCATTTGTTATAGAAAGTATAGGTTTTAAAAAAACAAACTTTGAAATCGTATCACCACAAGAAAAACTTGAAAACTTTAAACAATACATAACCGACTATAAAGAAAAAAGAGATTTCCTTACTAGTGATGTTACTTCGAGACTAAGTGTTGATTTAAGGTTTGGAACTATTGGAGTGAGAGAAGTTTTACGATTTATGTTTGAAAATAGACATTTAGATATAGAACCTTTTATAAGACAACTTATTTTTAGAGATTTTTATGCTTATTTGCTTTTTCATTTACCTTATATAGAGTTTGAAAACTATAAATACTCTTTTAATGGCATAAAAAACCAAACAAAATTAGAACTATTTTGCGAAGCAAAAACAGGAGTGCCTATAGTGGATGCTGGAGTAAGAGAGCTTTTACAAACAGGAAATATGCACAATCGTGTTCGAATGATAGTAGCTTCTTTTTTTACTAAAGATTTGCTTTTACCTTGGCAGTGGGGAGAGGAGTTTTTTGCAAAATATTTACTCGATTTTGACAAAGCTAGCAATGTTCTCTCATGGCAATGGAGTGCAGGAACAGGAGTAGATCCACAACCTTACTTTAGAGTTTTTAATCCTTACCTTCAAAGTAAAAAGTTTGATAAAGATGCACTGTATATAAAAAAATATGTGCCGGAATTAAAAGATATAGAAGCAAAATATATACATGATGAAAAGTATCTTTTAGAACATAGTATAAAAAACTATCCAAAACCAATTGTCCTTCATAAAGAAGCTGCTAAAATTGCTATTGAAGTATTTAGGTGATGGTTTTTGTAAACTTAAAGATGTTGTAGAGTATGAGATGACTTTAGGAGTTATAGGTAAATTGTTTGATTTTATAGTTAAGCATGAATTAGATAAAATGTTCAAATATAGACATAAAGTGACTAAAAAAATAATAGAAGGATGAAAATGAAAAAATTACTAATAGGCTTACTTTTTTTTACACAACTTTTTGGAGGAACAGCGATGAGCATATACGATATACAAGCTAAAGATATAGATGGCAATGTGGTTAAACTAGACAAATACAAAGGCAAAGTCATGCTCATAGTTAATGTTGCTAGTAAGTGTGGTTTTACAGGCCAATACAAAGGATTGCAAGAGCTCTATGATAAGTACGAGTCTAAAGGCTTAAGAATACTAGGTTTTCCATGTAATCAGTTTTTATCACAAGAGCCTGGAACTGAAGAAGAAATCAAGAGTTTTTGTACTCTTAACTATGGAGTAAAGTTTGATATGTTTTCAAAAATAGATGTAAATGGAGAAAACACTCATCCTTTGTATGTTTATTTAAAAAAGAACTCAGGTGGCTTTTTAACTGATACAATCAAATGGAATTTTACAAAGTTTTTAGTGGATAAAGATGGAAAAGTTATACATCGTTATGCACCATCAACTACACCAGCTGAAATAGAAAAAGATATAGAAAAATTACTATAGAGTTATGGAGGTGTAGCATGAAAGTAGCAATTACTGGAGCAAATGGATTTGTAGCGAGTTATTTGAAGAAAAAGTTTAGTGATTATGTTGTCATAGATAGAAATGACAGTGAAGATAAGATAGTAGAAAAACTTAAAAATATTGATGCTGTTTTTAATCTAGCTGGTGCACCAATCATAAAAAGATGGAGTGAGTCTTACAAGAAAGTTTTAGTACAAAGTAGGGTTGAAAGTACAAGAAAATTAGTCAAGGCTATCAATCAAAGTGATGTAAAGCATTTTGTATCAACTTCAGCGATTGGGGCTTATCCAGATGGAAATCCTTATAATGAAAGCTATGAAGGTTTTGCGGATGATTTTTTAGGAACATTGGCCAAACAATGGGAAGATGAAGCAAATAAGTGTAACAAACCAACTGCTATACTTCGCTTTGGGGTTATACTAGGAAAAGATGGTGGAGCTTTAAAGCAAATGTTATTGCCGTTTAAAATGTGGCTTGGTGGAATTATAGGTGATGGAAAGATGATGACATCTTGGATAGATATTGAAGATTTGGTTAGGATTTATGAGTATGTGCTTGAGCATGAACTAACAGGAGTTTTTAATGCAACTGCACCAAACCCAGTAACAAATTATGACTTTACTAAAGCACTTGGCACACAACTTCATAGACCAACGCTTTTACCTGTTCCAGAGTTTGCACTAAAGATACTTTTTTCAGAAGGAGCCTCAGTGCTAACAGGTTCTAAAGAAGTTTATCCAAAAAGATTAATTGATAGTGGATTTGAGTTTAAGTATAAGTATATAAAAGACTCTTTAGCTCATTTATTGGATTAATAGACAAATATATACTACTAAAATTTCTTTTGTTTTTATAAAATAAAATAAAAATAGAGGATAAGAGATGAAAAGAGCAGTACTTCTTATGAATATGGGTGGACCAAATAACCTAGATGAAGTAAAAGTGTTTTTAACAAATATGTTTAATGACAAACGAATCATAGCAGCTCCAAAACCAATACGAGCTATGATTGCTAAACTTATAACTTTTAAGAGAACAAAAGAATCACAAAGTAACTATGCTCTTATAGGTGGAAAATCTCCTTTGGTCGGATATACAAAAGATCTTATAGATAAGCTTGAAAAAGAAGTCAAAGATGCAAGTATACATATGGTCATGCGTTATACCCCTCCATTTGCTAAAGATGTTTTAGAAAAGCTTCGTGATATAGATGAGTTTTATGCCATACCTCTTTATCCTCACTATTCATCTACTACAACACTATCAAGTTATGATGATTTGTATGAGACATTTACTAAGTTTGGTATAAAAGCAAATGTAAAAACAATAGATAAATATTATCAAAACAAGTATTACAACAATGCTATTGTTGAGCGAATAAAAGAGACTTTAGGCGACGATGACCCTCAAAATTTTGAATTGATATTTTCAGCTCATGGACTTCCTAAAAAGATCATTGATAAGGGTGATGTTTATCAAAAGCACATAAAAAACAATGTTTACCATGCTAGAAAAGCTTTGATGTTAGCAGGCGTAAATTTTGCTAACACACATTTAGCTTATCAGTCGCGCTTAGGACCGATGGAGTGGATACAACCTTATCTTAGTGATAAACTAAAGTCTTTAAAAAGTAAAAAAGTGATTATTTTTCCTATAGCTTTTACTATAGATAATTCTGAAACAGAGTTTGAACTTGATATTGAGTATAGGGAGATAGCTGGAGATATTGGATTTGAGGATTATAGAGTAGCAAAAGCTCCTAACGATCACCCTGAATTTGTAAAATGTTTAGCTAATATTTATGAAGAGATGAAGGCAGGTTGATGTTTGAGTATGCAGTAGTTGGCTCAGGTGTTGGTGGAAGCTCAATAGCTGCACTTTTAAATGCAAAAGGTCACAATGTAGCACTTTTTGAGAAAGAGCCATATCTTGGAGGTTGTAGCTCTACTTTTTCTCATAAAGGTCACTCTTACAATACAGGAGCAACAACACTTGCAGGTTATGAAGATGGATTTATTGTCAAAGAGATTTTTGATGAGGTTGGTTTTAAACCAAACTTGATAGAGACTGACCCATCTATAGTAGTCATACAAGGAGATAAAATAACTCCTAGGTATAGAAATTTTGAAAAGTTTTTAAAAAGAGTAGATGAAAATTATCCATATGATAAAAATAGAGATTTTTGGAAACTAGTTTATGAGATAAATACAGATTTTTATAAGATGAGTGGGCATTATTACTCCAACTCAAATATATTTTTAAAAGCCAAATCTTTGTTTAGTTTTTTGCCACTTTTTATGAAGTTTGGAAGGTATCTGAGCGTAAATGCACACAGTTTTATACATAACTTTTTTGATGGTATAGATGATGAATATCTGCAATTTTTAGAGTCTCAGATACTTATAGTTGCACAAGCTAGTTCTAAAGAGATAAACTTTTTTACAGCAGCACTTTCATTGGGATATACTTTTAATAAAAATCATTACTCAATAGGTGGACTTGGTACTATTTTTGATGGTCTAACAAAAGATATAAAACACATCTATAAAAAGAGTGAGATAAAAGAAATAAAAAGATTTCAAACTCATTTTGAGCTTCATACAAAAGATAAAATATATAAAACAAAAAAATTGATTTTAAACTCTACAGTTTATGATAGTGCTAAACTGTTTGAAGACAATAAAATAAAAAAGCATTATAAACACTATGAAAAACTAAATAACTACCAAAGCTCTTTTATGCTTTATATGACTATAAAAAGCAAAAAAAAGTTTGAACATCACTATCAAATCATAAAAGAAAAAATATTTGCTCACTCTATCTCAAAGGCTATATTTGTATCTTTTTCAGATAAAAATGATGATATCTTAGCACCAAAAGGACACTATAGCATTACAGTTTCTTTGCATACTGATTTGCGTTTTTGGGAAGATAAAATGACCTATAAAGAACAAAAAAAGGAGCTTCAAGATATACTTATAAAAACGATTATGACAAGTTTAAATATACAAGAGGATGAAATAGTTGATTATTTTAGTGCAACACCTAAAACATTTAAACACTATATCAACAGAGCTCAACTTGGAGGTAATGCAATAACTATGAAAAACTTTCTTCCATTTTTACCATCAAATAACTCTTCTATAAAAAACTTGTACAATGTTGGAGATAGCGTATATGCTGCACAGGGATGGCCAGGAGTTATGCTAGGTGTCAAAAATTTGCAAAGGCTTTTAGGTGTATAACATTGCTTTACATGTAAAGACTAGAGATTGGGTATATATACTTATAATTGGTGTTTTATTTGGTATGTTTATGTCAGCTTTGGGTTATATACTTTTAGAGTACCCTTGGCTTGATGGTGCTGTTTTTGGAGTGATTTTAGGTTTTAGTATTACACTGTTTTCTTTAGTCTTTATCTCTTATATGAACAAAAATATTCTTCCAAAACTAAAAGAGAATTACTGGTTACCACTTTCTATATTATTTTCCTTTTTGTCTGGGTTTTTAGGAACTTTAGTTGGTGTATATATCGCAGAATTGTTTTCTTTGGAGCTAATACCAGCATTTTATAACAAGATAATCATGGTTTCTATTTTGATTGGTATATTAACTTATATAGTTGGTGCTTTGCTTTATAGATTTGTCAAAATGAGAAATCAAAAAGACGTAGTTGACAACGAGTATGTTCAAAGTCGTCTTCGCTCACTTGAGACTCAATTAAATCCACACTTTTTATTTAATGCACTAAACTCCATTGCAGAGCTTATCCATCATGATAAAGACAAAGCAGAAATGGCTCTTTTAAAAGTCTCCACATTTTTAAGAAATACCATGAATGAACAAGCTTTAATCCCACTACAGAGTGAGATAAAAAATGTAAAAGATTATATAGAACTCGAAAATATCCGTTTTTCTGGAAAAATTTGTTTGAATATAGACAAAGATATCCCAATATGGAGTGTTCCTAAGTTTTCGATACAACTTATTGTTGAAAATGCTATCAAGCATGGGTTTGTAAATGCTCAAGAATTACTACACATAGAACTGAGCTTTGATAAAGAAAAAAAGGTCATAAAAATCAAAAATGATGGTAAAGTTATGAAAAACAAAAAGTTTGGAGTAGGACTTAGCAACTTAAAACAAAGGCTAGAGCTTTTGTGTAAAGGCTCTTTACATGTAAGCAATTTAAAAACTCCAACTTTTGATATATACCTAGGAGAGTGCTGTGAAAATACTAATAGTTGATGATGAAGATTTAGCAAGATCAAGACTAAAAAGAATGCTAAATACATTAGATATGAAACAAATAGATGAAGCTTCACATGCGAATGAAGCTATAAAATTAGTAAAAGAATCAAAGTACGATTTAGTATTTTTAGATATCAATATGCCTGAAGTTAGTGGTTTAGAGCTTGGATATGAGCTAAAGTATTTAGATGAAAACATCTCTATCATCTTCCAAACTGCCTATGAAGAGCATGCTCTAAAAGCTTTTGATATTGGCGCAGTAGGATACCTTGTAAAGCCTTATAGTTTAGATCAAGTTAAAGAATCAGTTGAGCGTGTAAAAAAGAAGTTTGAAGAGAGTTTAAAAAGTGAAGATTTACGCATCTTGAGTAAGACTGGAGAGAGTTATCTTTTGCTTAAGCCTGAAGAAATTTTTTATGTAAAGGCTGATCTTTCAGAAGTCATGATACGAAGTGCAAAAGGTTTTTCATACTATGCGCAAAAAATCTCTGATTTGGAAGAAAAACTCAAAGCATACAATTTTGTGCGTGTTCATCGCTCATATCTTGTAAATATAAATGAGATAAAAGAGATTCAAACTATAGAGCAAAGTAAACTAAGATTTTCATTTAAAAACTGCTCTGATCATGTAGAATCTAGTAAAGATGGTGCAAAGTTATTTAGAGATAAATTTAGTGGATAAAAATAACTTTCATTAAAAAATATTTAGATACCCCAAAAAAGAAAAATAACTGATATAATGTATACTGTGCTTTATTACCACACCAATAAACTAGCTCAAAATTTGAGTTAGTTTATTGGTGTGGTAATTAAATAAGGAAAAATATGCAAAAAATAAAACAAGAAAATAAAACAATTAAAACACTTAAAGATTTATCTGAGTTTGCAAATTATTCGTTTGTAGATACGCTAAATGCTGATCCAGATGCTTCGTCAAATGGCATAGATCATGACCCAAGAGAAGTATTTAGTGGACATTATGTACCAGTTGTTCCTACTCCTATTGAATCGCCTGTTTATATTTCACATAGTAAAAGATTTTTCGAAGAATTAGGTTTTAGTGATACTTTGGCTACATCAGAAGATTTTATGAAAATGTTTTCAGCCGATACATCTGATTTACCAAAACCATTACGAAAGATAGGTTGGGCAACAGGATATGCACTTTCTATCTATGGTAATGAGTATTATGACCAATGTCCTTTTGGAACAGGAAATGGATATGGAGATGGAAGAGCGATATCAATCTTAGAAGCAGTCATAAATGGTAAGCGTTGGGAGATGCAGCTCAAAGGTGGTGGTAGAACTCCGTATTGTCGTGGGGCTGATGGAAGAGCTGTACTTCGCTCAAGCATCAGAGAATTTTTAGCACAAGAGCATATGCATGCACTTGGAATTCCTACTTCTAGGTCTTTGAGTTTATATGTATCTAAAACAGAAAAAGTAAACAGACCATGGTTTTTAGATGGCTCGTACTCTAAAGATCCTGAAGTGATGATAGAAGAGGCTGTTGCTATAAGTACAAGAGTTGCACCTTCGTTTTTGAGAGTAGGACAACTTGAACTTTTTGGTCGTCGCGCTAGAAAAAATGAGCATCCAAAAGCTATGGAAGAGTTAGAGATGATTGTTTTGCATTTAATAGAGCGTGAATATAGTGATGTTATAGATAAAAATTTAACTTTAGAAGAAAAAGTACTATTATTAGCAAAAGAGTTTAGAAATCGTCTCACTTCTCTTGTAGCAAATTGGATTCGAGTTGGTTACTGCCAAGGAAATTTCAATGCTGACAACTGTGCAGCAGGTGGTTTTACACTAGATTATGGTCCATTTGGGTTTATTGATATGTTTGATCCTAAATATCAGCCTTGGACAGGTGGTGGAATTCATTTTTCTTTTCTTAACCAACCAGCAGCGGCTGAGCGTAACTTTCATATGTTTTGCAAGTCACTGCAACCTTTGCTTGCATCAAAAGAAAAAGATTTAGAAAGACTTGAAGAGATAGACAATGGTTTTGCACAGCTAATGCAAGCAAAAATGATAAAAATGTGGTCTTCAAAACTAGGTTTACAAACTTTCAATCCATCTTTGTTTAATGAACTCATGCAGCTTATGATAGAAACTTCTGTTGATTATACTATCTTTTTTCGTGAACTCTCTAATATACCAAAAGATATATCACCTTTGAAAAAGAGCTTTTATAAAGAAACTATGCTAGATGAAAATCTTTTACTAAGGTGGTCAAATTGGCTAGAAAATTGGAAATCAATTGTCAATGTTACTACGCTAGGATTTGCTAAAGAACTATCAGAAAAGATGAAGCAAGTTAATCCAAAATATATTTTAAGAGAGTGGTTTTTAGTTCCAGTTTACAGTGAAGCAGAAAAAGAAAATTATGAAATTACCAAAGAGTTACAAGAAGTTATGAATCATCCATATGATGAACAATCTTTAAAGATAGAAGAAAAGTTTTATAGAAAAAAGCCTTATGAACTCTTTTCCATAGCTGGTATATCTCATGTTAGTTGTTCATCGTGATAAATTATATGATATAATAGAATATGAAAACAATTTACTATTATGATTCGCCTATTGGGGCTTTAAAATTAGTTTGTAAAAAAGATGCTTTACAAGAGTTGCATTTTTGCGAAAAATTAGGTAAAAATCCACAAATATATCCTAAAATAATCTCTACATGTAAAGAGCAATTAGACAAATATTTTGCTGGAAAATTGAAGAAGTTTACTATACCTTTGGATTTTAAATCAGGAACAGAATTTCAAAAGAAAGTTTGGAATGCTCTTTTGAAGATTCCTTACGGTAAAACTATAAGTTATAAGCAATTGGCCGGTATGATAGAAAATCCAAAAGCTATAAGAGCTGTTGGAGGAGCAAATAATAAAAACCCTATTCCTATAATTGTACCATGTCACCGTGTTATTGGAAGCAATGGTAAGTTGGTTGGATATGCAAGTGGACTAAAAATTAAAAAGTATTTACTAGATTTGGAGTGTAAATGAGTAAACCAGATGGTTCTTTGATAGAGAAAATTTATAAAACGAAAGATGTTATTGTCGGACTTAAATATTATGGAAATAGTTTTGATAAGCTTAAAACAAAGCATCCTGGCAGGGCAAAAGCTATAATTTTAGGCTATAAAGTATATAAATCTGGTCTTTGTGAAGAGCAATTAAAAGCTATCTTGAAAAAAGATATAAAAGATAAAGATATTATAAAAGTTTTAGATTATAAAGATTTAAAATATATCCGTTCTTGGAGTGTAAGTGCTGATTTAAAAGAAGAAGATAAAGAGCTAGAACTTCTTAGAATTTGGTGTAAAAAGATAGGAGCAATGTGCCTTTTATCTGATGTTTCTCAAAAAGACATCATTACTTTAGCTAAGACTTTAAAAGACAATTTAGAATGTGAATTCCCAAAAGAATTTTAATTAGCCTCTACATGTAGAGGCTATAATTCTTCTGCTATATCTAGACCAAAGCCTTTTAATCCAACAAATTCTTTACCTTTTGAGCTAGTTAAGTGATGTATCTTTTTTATACCAAGTCTTTTTAAAATTTGAGCTCCAATACCATATTGTTTAACTTCTTTTGTTGTTGAATACTCATCATCTAAAAATATAAGAACTCCACTATTTTTTTTAAGATAATCAATCGCATGCATCATAGCATTGAATTTATTTTCATCGCTAAAAAGTTCGATATCAGGCATTATATGATGAAATTTTACAGCGGATTCTTCTTGTATTTTGCCAAATGCATAAACGATATGATGGTTTCCTTCATGATCAACCATATCTATTTTTTGAGCTTGTTTCCCCAAAAATGAAGAGTTGCCTCTCATGACTTCTCTTACAAGTGATTCGTGTTGCATTCTATACTCTACAATATCTGAAATATATATGATATTTAGGTCATGCTTTTTACAAAAGAGATCCAAATCATCTCGTCTAGCCATAGTTCCATCTTCTTTCATAATTTCACAAATTACTGCAGCTTCTCTAAGTCCTGCTAATCTACAAAGATCAACAGAGCCTTCTGTGTGGCCAGTTCTAACCAAACTACCTCCACTTTTTGCTATAAGTGGAAAAATATGTCCAGGTCTTACAAGTTCATTTGGAGTACTAGTAGTATCTGCAAGAATTCTAATGGTCATATCCCTTTCATATGCAGAGATCCCAGTAGTACATAGCTTCGCATCAACTGAAACTGTAAAAGCTGTTTCATGTTGAGAGTCATTGTTTGTAACCATTGGAGCTAAATTTAATTTTTTAGCTATTTCATTTGAAACAGATACGCAAATGAGTCCTTTTGCTTCACTTGCCATAAAATTTACTTTTTGTGGTGTTGAAAAAGTTGCTGGATATACTAAATCACCTTCATTTTCTCTATCTTCATCATCTACCATAACAACCATTTTCCCTTGTTTCATATCTTCAATGGCTCTTTTTACTCTATCAATTGCTGTCATTTTTTTCCTAACATTAAAAAATTTTAGTTATTTTACTAAAAAGGTCTTGACAAACAGATAAAAATCGACTATAATTTCACCCTCACTTAAACAAGTGAATGCATTTGTGTCGCGGGATAGAGCAGTTTGGTAGCTCGTCGGGCTCATAACCCGAAGGTCGATGGTTCAAATCCGTCTCCCGCAACCATTTTTTTGATAACAACTTCCAACTGTTGGGGTATAGCCAAGCGGTAAGGCAACTGGTTTTGGTCCAGTCATTCGGGGGTTCGAATCCCTCTACCCCATCCACCCACTTTCAACTAACACTTTCAAAAATTGAATCAATAATTTCTTTACTACTATTTGGTTTTTTAGTTATATATCTTTGAGTAATTTTTATATCAGTATGCCCTAAAGTATGAGATATTTTTTCAATTGGTTGATTAAGTACATTTATTGAATAAGTACCTATTAAATGCCTAATATCATGTAATCTAATTTTAGGCAAATCAAACTTATCTAAAAATCTAGCCCAAGGGCGTTTTAAATCTGCAAATTTTTCTTTTGTTAAAGGATTGATAAAAACATAACCTTTTGGGAATTTTGTATTTTGGTCTATAACTGCATGTAGATAGTATTTATACAATCTATCAAATAATAAATCAGTCATAGTATGTGTATCATTTTTTCTAGCTTTATTAATTTGTGCTGGTACTTGATATGTTCTAGTTTCAAAGTCTATATATTCCCATTTCATACTAAGAACTTCATTTAATCTTCTACCATGAAACAAAAAGAGCAACATGTCACTATAAATTGGTTCATCATGTATAAGAATAGATTTTAAAAACTCTTTTTGTATTTCTACACCATAAGTAAAATACCTTTTGTTATCAAATTTTGGTATCTCAACAAACAAACAAGGGTTTCTATCAATTATTTCATCTCTTATAGCTATTTGAAATATTTTTGATATAACAGTTAAAATATTTTTAGCTGTTTTTGGGGATAAACCTTTTACATGCAAGATATTATTGATTAAAGATTGAAGATGAGAATATTTTATATCTTGTATATTCATTTCTCCTAATGGTTTATCCATTTTTAAATCTTTAGATATAAAAGATTCAATATGATTGAAATAATTACCTTTATTTGTACGATAAGTCTTATCAGCTTGAATAATACGAGCTGATAAGAAATATTGTTTAGCTATATTTTGGAGTTTCATTAAAAAATCTCAAAACTTATTTTTTGGATTATATTTAATCGTAAGTTCAATTTTTTCAGTATAAACAACATCATCATCAGTATCATCAAAAGAAGTTTTAAAATTATATTCATAAACATTATCCTTGAAATTTCGTTCAAAATTACTACAAGATGGACGCAAACTATAATCTAATTTTCTATCATGTAATTTTTTCTTATCTTCATCACTCATATATTTATAAAACAAATATTCTTTTACAGAAATCAAAAATTCATTTAAATAAGTATAATTATCAGACAAATCTAAAACATGAGAAAAAATATCTTTTACAAAATCTTCATCATCATTATCATCACAAATATTTTTATATTCTTTATCAATAAGAGCTAAAATAGTATCAGATGAAGACCAATTAGTATTTGGAGTGCAAACATTATCTATTGGTATAGATATATAACAATCATCAATGCCAAATTTTAAATAATCCATAAAAAAATCTTTATCAACTAAAGCATAAATATCATTTTGAAATTTATCATAATCAAATTCTAAAAATTCACAAATAGCAATATGAGGCTCTTTAGCTTCAACATTTTCTGCTAATAACATAGTACTATCACTAAATAAATCACAATCATGAATAATATTAAATTTATTATCTTTAGAAAAAATACTATAACCATATTCTGATAAATCAAAAACTTTAAATTTATAAATAGTATCCTCTGTAAAAGCACTATATTTATATGATTTATTAGATTTATCATAACCAGTAAACATAATTCTTTTTAAACCTTGTAACTTCATTTTATACTCCTATATTTGAAAATCAGTAGTGTAAAGATTTAGAGAAACTAATTCCTCATCAATCAAACCGCGTTTTATACATTCATTTTTTGTAATACCGAAATGATGAAGATTTAAGTTTTCATCATTTTCAGGGTCAAGAGATAAGTAGTAACGATATAATTCATAATCTTTCATTTGGGCTGGAACTTTAACAAGCTTTTTTAAAACATCATTGTATAAAATAAATTTTTCTCCGTTAATATCAACTGGAATACATTTTTGTTTATTCTTTTGTTCAGTAAATTTTTCTTTTGATTTATTAATATCAATTTTAAAAGGTTTTGAAGATTTAGAATCAGGTTTAACAAAATATAAAGATACATTATCAGATTTTTCATAAACAATATTAAAATGAGTTTCAAAACCAGTATCATTTGATATAACAGTAATCTTAGCAATTTGAAAATCAGTAGAATTAATCTCGGAATGATTTTTTGAATATAATTTCCAAGAATTGTAAATAACTTCAACTTGAATATAATTATTTTTATATAAATTTGTAACTTCTAATAAATTTTTATATTCATCATGTTGTTTCATTTTTCGATAAATTGACATAGGTATTAAAGTTCTTGAAGTAGTAAAACGTCTTATTTTATTATAAGCATACCAATAACCAACATCATCTAATTTATTATCTTGAGAATTAGTAAAAGATTTTAAAATATATTTGAGAATATAAGCAACAACACCACCAACACCATTATCAAATTCAGATTTAACATCTGTTCGAGTATCAGAAAAATAATTTTTTACTAAATTTATAAATCTTTGTTTATATTCATTTGGAATAAAAGCAACAATATGAACGTGCGGAGTACCATCTAAAAAAGGCTCATAAGTTCTCATATAAATTAATCTTTCATTATATTTATTTTTCATCTCTGTAAATAATCTTTGTCTTAAAAATTTAGTCCATTTATTAGAAATATATTCTCTTGCTAAATCAACATAATCTAAAGAACCACAAAATTTAGGATTATCAACTAATTTATATTTATTTGAATTACCTAATCTGATTTGCTTTAAAGGCTTTAAATGACTAGGTGGAGTAAGAGTAATAAAAATTGGAGTATCAAATTTATTAGCTTTAGCATACTTTTGAAGTGTACTAACTCTATTAAACATTTCTCCATAATATTGTTTAGGTTTAATATTTGCAGAAAAATTTATATCAAACAAATTGATAAAACTCTCATCGTTAAAATTTACAAAAGCATTTTTTAGATAATTTCTTTGTGATTCTAAATTATTATCAACTATTTGCTTTTTTTTTGGAGTAATACCATACAAATAATTGAAATCATCAAAAACTTTAGATTCAAAAAAATAAGTTTTACCGTCTTTTTTAAAATATTTATACATTTTAAAAACTCCTTTTTTTGTTTCGCCTTTGGCGAAGTATGTTATATATAGACACAAGAGCGATAATCTATCCACCACGAACAAGTTCGTGGTGGATAGATTTCGCAAACTCTACACTATCCCCTGCAATATGGGGAAATATGCGTTCGTTTGCTTATGTGTTGCACCCTAAATTTACTCGTTCCTCGCAAATTCAGGGAACCCGAGCAACACCGCACTACCGCCCCCTCCCCCCATATAGCTTTGCAGGGGAGAGTTCCGAGTAAATTAATAAAAAAATAAAATTTAACATTACATAACCTCGATAGTAATAGTAAGAACAGAGTTCTCTTTTGAATTAGATTTATATTTAAATAAATTACCTAAAATATAAACATCTTTTAAGATTGGAACACCATATATACTGGTAAATTCAGTTTCTCGATTAATACCACTTAAAACTAATAACTCGCCTTTTTTTAAAGAATAATTACCTACTAATTTTCTTTTTGTAGTTTCAGGAGTTAATGAATTAGTACTAATAATATCTTCAATAGATAAATTTAATGAGAATGAAATATAATCTTTTAAAACTACCGGTTGAATATCTATTTTTAAACCAACATCTCTATATTCATAAGAGCTTGAAACACTTGATTTGTTATCAACAATTTCTTTTTGTTCTACTAAATAAGGTATATTTCTAACACTAGAAAAGGAAACTTTTTTATTAGATTTAGCAGTAAGAATTGGAGAATTTTTAATGGTAGTAAAATTATGAGAATTTAAATAATGTAAAACAGTGTAAAAACCTTTTTTAGAATTACTTAAAACATTAGTAGTAGCAGAGTAGGGCATGGTTATTAAATTTAAAAAATAATTATACGGTAATGTTTGTGTAGAATCTTGACTTACATAATTATTACTTTGCATATAAGCAGATAATTCAGTACCTCGTTCTTTTAAATCTCCTAATTTAGTTTCAAGTACAGTAATTTTAAATTGTATCTGTTCTAATTTATAATCAATCTTTTTAAGTGCATTTTGTATTTTTTCATTTTGTTTTTCAGTTGCACGATAAACGATTGAATTAGTAGTTTTAATGTATTTAGGCTGAATTTCATACAAGCTTATAAGAGATGAAACATCTTCATAAACCAAGTTATCCAAAGCAATATAATATAAATTTTTAGGCTCATCAGGTTTAGGAACATCTTCAACAACTTCTTTTTTACTGAAAATTAAAATGACATTACCAACATTTTTATAATCTAAAGAGTTTAATTCTAAAATATTTTTTAAAAGATTTATTGATTGTTTAGAATCTTGAAAATTATAATCAGGCAAGTATATTTGAAAATCTTTGTTAATATTATCAGATATAACAATGTTTTTTTTGGTTGTGTTTGATACCAACTGAACAAAATTCGAAAAGGATATACTTTTAAAATCTTTTGCATTAGTTGTTATCACTGCTATTGAAAGGATTAATAACAGGACGATTAACAGCTTTTTCATCTTTAACTCCATTTTTTTTATTATCAAATAGACTTAACAAGTCATTGAATTTTTTATCACACTCTAAAATATACTCTGAATAGTTATTTGAAATTATTTCATTAACTAAAATTTTGCATTTAAACTTATTTATAAAAACCAACATTGTATCTCTTGAAAAAGTTACATCATATTTTAAAAATTTGCATTGCTGGGTAAAACAATCAGCTACAAAAAAATCTTTTGTAAAATCAGATACATCATCATTAACAATTCTACGAGTATTAATAGTTTTATTAGTTGAATTAGTAGAATTTAAATCTCTTGATATTTGATTAGTAGGTTTTTTTGGTGGACTAAAACGAGCTGATACATACTTATAAGCAACAAATGTTATAAGTGAAACAATGATAACTGGCATTAAAAATTTTAAAGAAGCAGATTTTTTTATTTCAGTTCCACCACTATTATATAACTCATAAACTTCTTTTACAAAAGGTAATGATTCAGTTCCTACAATATTTGAGTGATATTCTTGATAACTAGCATATTTTCTATATCTAAATTTAACAATATTCAAACCGAAAAATGAAAAAGAAAATAATCTTTTAGAGCTAGGAAGGGCAGAATACATAGTTTCAATAAAAGATAAGTATTTTTTATCAACTAAATTTTTATTTTGAGTAAGTAAAAGAAGATCAATATCAAAATGCCTATGATAAGAAAGAAATCTTATAAGTGTATCTTCTGCTTTTGTTTCAAAAAATAAATGACACTCATCAATTACAATTAATGAATTTATATACTTTTTAAATACACCCTCACTTTTTATAAAATCATCATAATCATCTATTTGAATCTCACCTAATTTATATTGTTCATGATAACTATATTCTAATATTATATCTTGTTTTAAATCTCTAAATTCAAAAGCTTTGACATAATCAGGCTCTTTTGCTATTTCATTACATTTATCATAATTTAATCCATTTATATTTGTAAATATATGTTTATATTTTTTTGGGTTTTTTTCGCATAGGTTTTTTATAAGATATACAGCTTTATATGTTTTTCCACTTCCAGGAACGCCAGTAACTAAATCAATCATTTTTAAAAACTCCCGCCTTATCAGTTGGGAAAATTATGCAAAATAAAATATTATTATAGTAACTAATAAACTTGGTACAAGTTGCATAATTTAAAGATAAAACAATTAAAAACATATTAAGCACTCATCATTTTAATAAGATCTGATATAACAGTATGAATGTTTTTAATTGCATAAGAATAAATTTTATATGCTTGAATAACAAAATAAACACTCAATAAACCAATTAAAAGATTTCCAGAAGTTTCAAGAGCAGTAGCTAAACCACTCTCATTTAGCAAACCGAAAAAAGAAGTTATTAAAGATTGATTATCAACTCCAAAAGATGATCCACCAACATTAGGAACAGTTGAATAAAATTGAGAAACATCTTTGACCATATCCCACAAACTAAACAAAAAAGACATTAAATAAGTTACAGCAGTAAGAATAAATGCAATTATAATTCCTGCAATAGTTATATAAAAAGTAGTAATTACAGTCTTAATACCAAATTTTTTAACCAACCAAGATATAAAACTTACAATCGTTGATGTAATAAAACCTATAAACCAAGTCATTTATTACCCCCTAAAGATACATTAAACAAATATTTTAAAGCAAAACCTAAAACACCAATAGTAAAAAACAAAGTAAAAAATAGTGACAAAATAGGCTTATACGGACTTATAAACTCACAAGGATTAACACTAATTGTTTGACCTTGTATCCATTGTGCTTGAAAAGGACAAGAACCAGTTGCAACAGTCATTGTAGGTTTATTTTCAAAAATAGATTTTGCATCATTAAAATCATTAATTAAAGTATTAATATTATCTTGCAAACCATTTAAAAAATTATTTGCATTATCTAAAACATTAGAATAATTAGTAATCGCTAAAGTGAAATCAGATAACTTTGATTCAGCAGTAGTATAATTTTGAGGTTTATAATCTTTTAAATCTTTTAATGTATTAGTAAGTTCATCAAGCCTTGAATTAACTGGACTTAAATCAACAGCACTAGCAGATTCATTTATTGGAGTAGGATTAGTAACAGTATTTGTTGATGTAACAGTTCCACCACTTGAAGAAGTAGAAGTTAAAGAAGAATTAGTTTTATAAGTAGTATTAGTAACAGCACCAGTTGGATCTTTTGTAACAACATAACTTTTTTGATAATTTTTTACACCCTCAGTTGTTTTAATTGGAGTAGTAATTTCAACATCATAAATCTTAGAGCCATCAGTTAAAGCTTGTTCTTTAGTACTTATAATCACTTGACTATCATCAGAAGTATTAATAACAGACCTATATTCAGTTTCAACCCTATCAGCTAGATTAATCTCATTTGTTTTAACAGAAGTCAAAGGAACATCTACAGTTTGAGTACCACTTAGATTAGATTTAACAGTAATAGTAGATTCTACAACAGAATTTATTGCACCATTAGGTTTTGGGGGAATAAAATAATCATCTAAAACAGATTTTGAAATAACAGAATTACTTTCAAAAGTTGTCATATCATCAGGTAAATATAAATTATCAACCGGTGGAACACCTGGACTAGGCTTAGGAAGATTAGAAACAGGAGTATCACCATTAAAAGTAATTGGTTTTGGAGTATAATTAATTACAGGTTGAGTAAAACCATTAACAATTTCTACATCAATAATTTCAGGCTCATAAGTTATCAATCCCGCAATTTCATCATCAGGTTTTGATTTAAAAAAATCAGATATATAATTAAATAAACTTTTACCACTAGAAAAAATAGTTTCTCCAAATCTAGCAAGATATGAAGTAGGCAAATCAGGAAGTAATCCGCCAACTAAAAAAGATAAATTTTCATGATAAGCTTTATCTTGCATATATTGTTTATTATAACAACCTTTACCATAAGTTAGAGCTAAAACAGAAGACTGAGATTCTAAGTCTTCACCTAATTCAGCCCAAATATAGTCTGAATTTTGCAAACATTGTTCTTTTGAAACATTTGTATCAGGAAAGCAAGAATCAGTATCAAAAAAAACTCCCTCAACTGTTTTTCTTGTCATCATTGGAGGACACACATCAATACAAGTATTAGTATCAGGATCGAGTTTTTGTCTATCAGTACAAGTAACAGGAGGAGTAGTTTCAGAAATAGAATAATAAATACAAGCAACATTACAATATCTAGCATCATAGCCAGAAGAATCATCGTAAGTAAAAACATATATATCAGATTTATTAGGATAACCTATTATCTTATCAGAAGATAAATATAAATTATCAGCAGAATATTTATCGGGCAAATCTTCTAAAGTATGTGAACTAGTATAAACACAAGAATTAGTACGTCTAGGAGAAGTACCACTAGCAGTATAATATTTTCCATTCACAGAAACAACAGTAGGACAAGTCCCAGTATAACTTTCATAAGAAAAAGCAAAAGAAAAAAGAGAAACTAAAAACATTAATATTCTAATCATAATATTAACTCCTTTGTAAATATACTTTTATAATTAAAAAAGTATTTTTAACTATACATACATCTTCATCTATAAATATAGAAATTAGATAAGATTTTCTATCCATATCAGAAAAAAAATCATAATTATAAATTGATTTTTTATTTTGTTTAATTTTTATTTTTGTTTGAATAGCTTTTTTTATTTGTTCATCACTTAAATTTGTATATATCATTTTAACAAACCTAAAAAAACTAAATGAAAAGGATAAAACCAATAAAAAAAATATTTATTTAAATTAGTTTTAAAATCTATTTTTAAATATAAATCAAACAAAATAAAAGATAAAGAAAATAAAAGCATAATTGATTCGCTAGGAGAATTTAAAAGAAAAAATGCTAAAAATAAAAAAATAAAAGTTTTTAAATTTTTCTCTAATAAAAAATAATACATTGCAACAAAAGATAAAACACCAAAAAAAGAATATTCACAATATAAAGAAAAAATAAATGGAATAGTTATATAAAAATATTTTTCATTCTCTAAAATATAAATAGTAACCAAACCTAAAAAAATAGAAAATAAAATATTTAAAGGAAGAAAATCTTTATAAAAAGGATATAAACAAAAAGTCAAACAAGCAAAAAATAATACCCTAAAAATATAATTTTCTTTTGAACGAGTATAAAACATATAAGATTTAACAGATAAATATATAAATAAAGGAAAAGCAATTCTACCAATTAAAGTTAAAATTTCATATTGTCTATCAAAAACATATAAATTAATGTGATCAATAAGCATTGTAAGGACAGCTATATATTTAAGCACAACTAATCCTTTAAAATTGAAATTCCTGCAAGTGCAAGACCTATAATCAAAGAAGAAACTAAACAAATAGAAAAAAAATAATAAAAAGCTGGTTCAGTTAAAATATTCATTATTTACCCCGTGACATAATATAAGTAAAACCAAATAACCAAGAAAAACCAAGTAACAAACCACAAAGAGAAAGTAAAAACATATAATCACTATAATTTAAACCTAATTCATTAGATGTAGGATTAGGAACACAAGAATAATTACCATTTTCATCAGTTAGAGAAATATAACCAGGAACAATCGCACCAACATTTGAAGTAGTAGAATTCCATCTATTAGTGTAAGAATTTAAATAATATAACTTATATTTTGAAACAGAAGAATCATAGGAATAATAATAATCTTTAGCACATCTCTCTAAATTAAGTAAAAGATAATCAGCTTTTAAAAGATTTAGAGATAAAAAAAGAAGAATGATAATTTTTTTCATGTATAAACCTTTTAAATATATTTTAAAAGGAGTAGAAAAAACTACTCCTAAATTGTCTTACTTAAGGAAAGACTTACCTTTTCTAGCAAGAGAAACAATTAATGTAACACCAAGAGCGACACCAACAATACTATAAAAATCAGTGTAATCTGGAGTAGGAACAGTTACATTAGCTGCACTAGCGAAAGAAGAAATCGCACCTAAAGTTAAAACGCCAAGAGCTGAAATAATTTTTTTCATCTCAAAGTACCTCCGTAAAAAATTAGTAGAGTATTAACTACTCGTAAAAACTTTAAAAAAAAGCTTTTATGAATAGTTTAGTGGGTTTGTTGCCCCATAAAGCCCCCTATATAAGATAAGGGGCAACGCTTTTAAGACTTATTAGTCCCCACTTTTTTATCAATTTTCATAAACTCATTTAAATCAAAATCAGACGATACAACGCATTCAGATTGATTTTTAATTGGAGTTCTAGGTTTTGTGTTAGTCCAAGATTGTTTTTCTTCGCTAACTGGTAAAAATAAGAATTTTTTACCTACATAATTATCATCAAAAAACTTTTTCAAATCAGAAGATTTAACATTGTATTTTTTTAAATGATCCATAGAAAACTTTATAATTAAAGTTTTCAAACTAGCATTATCATCATGCTGTTCTCCATGTTCATCAGTCCTAGAATAAGTTGATTTATAATTACAAACCAACTGAAACCAATAAGACTCAATACCATTCTCATCTTTAGAAAAGTTAGTATTGGCTTGAACAGGTAAAACACCTATAATTGAAGTTCTTTTGTGCATATTCTCAAAAGAGAAAACCAAATTCTCGTAATTCTCAATGTGTTTAGTTATAACAGACATTAAGCACTCCTTATTTTTAAATTTAACTCACGAAAACGCGGAGTAAGAATGGAGTTATTCAAACTTACCCCGAAACAGTTTTAAGTCTTGTTTAGGACAAGCTATATATGGGTTTTTAACAAATTAAAAAATTTATTAAAAATGGTATAATATAAAAAAGAAAAATTCTAATAAATAGAATGTTTCTAAAATTTAGAATAACATTTTAATTATTAAAAAATTATTAAAAATTGAACAATAATTAAAAAAATTCTAATAATTATAAAAAAGGTAGAAAAATGAATAAGAAAAATTTAGCAAATAGAATAAATGTATCACTAGCTACCTTATATAATTGGGAAAAAACTAAACCAGAATTAATAAAATTAATAGAAAAAGGACTAAAATTTGAAAAAGGTATAAACATAGAAAATAATTCTATAAATGAATATTTTTATAAATTAGATGAAAAAGAACAAGAGATGTATATATCAGAAATAAAAGCAAGAGTGTTAAGAAAAGAAATTGATAAAAAATAGAGGTAAAAATGATAAAAAAAATAATTTTTATTTTAATATTAATAAACTCATTATTTGCAACTGGTAATTGTCCAGAAAATCAAAAAGTATGTGCTTACTTTTACAAAGGTGGATTATCAAGAGAGATAAAAGTACAAAACATGACATCAAAACCAATAGTAATTAATCTTTTTGCATATATTGGATTATTTTATAAAGATGTAACAATATCAAATATGAAAATAGGAGCATATAGCAATATAACCGCAATATCAAAATTTTATCAAAATTTAAATGACGCAAAGAGAGATAATTATGATTTTTATTATGCTAATCTAAGTTACAAAAAATATAAAAAAAATATGAATTGCAACAAATATAAAATTGAACACAAAATAATTGGAAATGGCCAACATAAAATAAGAATATCAAAACAAATTTTAAAATATTAAAAAGGAAAAAAATGTACGGTTTTATGTCACCAGGTGCAATAGGATATTTTGCAAATAATCATGTTAATTTAATAGATTTATTAATTTTAATAGGAATATTTACAATAAATACAATAATTTTAATAACAATATACAAAATAGCAAAAATAATTAAAAATAAAATTTGAAAATATCATTTTTCAATAATTAGAAAAGCGGGATAAAAAACCAAAAAAACAATTAATGTAAGTAAATATATAAAAACGACAATAAAAAACATTAAGTGTTTTAAAACTCATAACCCGAAGGTCGATGGTTCAAATCCGTCTCCCGCAACCATTTTTAAGATAACAACTTCCAACTGTTGGGGTATAGCCAAGCGGTAAGGCAACTGGTTTTGGTCCAGTCATTCGGGGGTTCGAATCCCTCTACCCCATCCACCCCCCCCAATATTTTTAATACTTCTATATTTTATGCTAATAAATTGTATAATTACCCAAAATTAGTTTAATAGGCAAAATTATGAAAATAAAAATAGATGGTTTAAATGTTGAGACTTTTGGAGATGCAAAAAAGCAGGCAATAAGCAGGCAATAGTTTTTATACATGGCTTTCCTTTTGATAAAACTCTTTGAGATGATATGGTTTTTGAGTTTAAAAATGAGTATTATTGTATTACTTATGATGTAAGAGGGCTTGGTAATTCTCAATTTGGTTCATTACAGTTTACAATGGAAAGTTATGTTGAAGATTTAGAAATGATTATATCTGAACTTAATCTCAATGAACCTATTTTATGTGGTTTTTCTATGGGAGGTTATATTGCTCTTAGAGCTAACGAAAGAGCTAATTATAGAGCTTTGATTTTAGCTAATACTACCACAAATAGTGATGATAATGAAGGAAAATTAAAAAGAGCTGCTGCAATTTCTACGATAGATAAAAAAGGTCTTAGCTTTTTTTTAGATAACTTTTTATCTGTAGCTTTTAGTGAAGATTTTATAAAAAATCAATCAACTACAATAGAAAAAATTAAAAATAATATTTTAAAATTTAATTCAGATGGAATAAAATCTGCATTAATAGCTATGGTAAGTAGAACTGATACTACAAAAGGCTTAGAAAATACAGATATTCCAGTTTTATTTATTGATGCTGAAGATGATAAAATAATTAAAAATATGAAAGAATTAGCAAGTAAAACAAAAAAGTCTACTTATGTGAAAATCCCAAATAGTGGACATATGAGCATGATTGAAAATCCAATGGAATTTAAAAGTGCAATTAGAAATTTTTTAGAATCAAATCTTTACATGTAAAGATATTTTATTTGTTTAAACTTTTGCAATAAACAATGGTTTTAATAATTTTTCCATTTGAAAAGAATCTGTTATTTTTTATTTTCCAGCCTCTACTTTTTTGGATTATTGTATTTTCACATAAAATTTGTTTATTTACTCTAAAATCTTTATAAAGTTGTATTCTTCGATTTTTTTCATAAAAACCGTACAATCCTAGTAAAAAGAAAAACAATACCAATAAAAAAAGCCAAAATAAAAATGATTTGTTATTTTTTTTCATCAAGTATTTTATCCTTGTTTTATTATATCACATAGTTGTGTTTTATGTTACAATTGCGTTAATCAAAATATAGGAGCATTAGTGAATAGACAGTTTTTTTTAAATCATTCGCCAATTGATGTTTTATTTACAAAAAATTCAAATGATTTTGTTGTAAATGAATTGCCACTTTATGAGTTTAGTGGAGAAGGTGAGCATTTGATTTTACATGTAAGAAAAAAAGATATGACAACATGGCAGATGATTCAAGCTCTAAGTGAAGTTTGTGGGGCAAAAACTCGTGATTTTGGGTATGCTGGCTTAAAAGATAAAGATGGAATGACAACCCAGTATATATCGCTTCATAAAAATTTTGAAGAAAAATTAGAAAATTTTAAACATGATAAAATCAAGATAATTTCTAAAACTTATCACAGCAATAAAATTAGAGTAGGGCATCTTAAAGGAAATCGTTTTTTTATTAGGCTAAAGCGTGTAAACAAAGTAGATGGACAAAAACTATCAAATGCTCTTAAAACTTTAAAACAAGAGGGATTTCCTAATTTTTTTGGATATCAAAGATTTGGAAGAGATGGAGATAACTATATACTAGGAAAAGAGATTCTTGAGGGAAAAAGAAAAGAGAGAAAAAGAAAAATGAAGCTCTTTTTTATAAGCGCATATCAAAGTTATCTTTTTAATGAATGGCTTTCAAAAAGACTTGAAATTTGCAAAATTTTAGATGGTTTTGATGTAAAAGACTCATCTAAAGCTCTAGGATATGATATAGATTTAGTCAAAGATTTAAAATCCCAAAAAAGATTTTTTAAAATGTTTAAAGGTGATGTGCTTCATCACTATCCTCATGGTAAACCCTTTGTATGTGAAGATTTAGGTAGTGAATTAGCTAGATTTGATAAAGAAGAGATTACAATCACAGGTTGGCTTGCAGGTCACAGAAGTATGAGAAGTGAAGATAAAGCAAAAGAGATAGAAGATGAAGTATTTGTTGAAGCTGAGCCATTTTTAAAACAAATGGATGGTGCTAGAAGATTTGCATGGGCATTTTTGAGTGATGTTGAGTATAAATATATAGAAGAAGAAAATTGGTTTGAAATGCATTTTTCTCTACCAAAAGGTTCATACGCAACTGTTGTACTAGAAGAACTCACTCATAATTTAAAAAGTATGTTATAATTCGAAATCAAAAGGTACAGTAGGTGATTGCTTGAGAGTAATTTCAAGAGGAAAGTCTGGGCTGCAATGAGGCATGGTTCCGTCTAACGGACGGCTGGGGTAACCCAAGGGAAAGTGCAACAGAGAGTAGACTTCCACATTAGTGGTAAAGGTGAAACGGTGGAGTAAGAGCCCACCAGAGTTTTGAGTAATCAAAACTGCTATGTAAACCCAACCTGCAGCAAGAATGGATTGGTTTGCCTCATATTTGTACCATTCGCTAGAGTGTTATCGTAAGATAGCAAGTAGATAAATAATCACCCTAGACATGACCCAGCTTATAGCTGTACCTTTTGATTATTCCCAAATGATTAGATACATATGATTGATAGTTCGTTCTGTTACATTACCATCACTATCAACAAACTCATTTAAAACATTTTTTATTATTCTTAAATCAGGTTTTACACCTCTAACATCAAGATGCCATGTGAAATTCTCAATAGATTCTTCTAGTGTTCTTACTCTTATTTTTTCTTCTTCAAAAGGAAAAAGCTCATGAAATTTTTTATGTTTGTTTAACCAATCTACAACTCTAGCAGCACCATTTGGTGCAATATATTTTTCCCCATGATGCAAAAAGAGTTGATCTATTATGAGAGTATCTCGCTTACCTGCCCAGCCTAGATAAATTTTTAAATCAGCACTGTTATTCATCTTTTCTATATCACTTTCATTCCTAACAGCAGGTGACATTGTGCTAAGTGCGATATCATATTTACCTTTTATATCAAAATTTTGCCATGAAGTAACGTATGTAGAAATATTTGCTAAATTTAAGGTTTTTGCATCTTTTTTTAGGAATTCTAGCATTTTTTTTGAAGAGTCAATGGCGTCTACATGTAAACATTTTTTTGCAAGATGAAGTGTATATACACCGGTTCCTGCACCAATATCTAACATTGTTTTATCTTCAAATTCTACATGTATATCTTCTAGAGTTTGAAAAATTCTTTGTTCAAAGCTATCTTCTTTTTCATTATATCTATTATAATTTTTTGCTTTTCTATCCCATTTATTCATTTTATCACTCTTTTTGGTATAATTTTGTTGATTATAGCAAAAAGAGAGTGTATGATACAAAAAAATAGAACTATTTTAAAAACTTCGGATATTTTTGGTGATTTTAGTTATGCCGAGCAAAGTTGGTCTCTTCCTTCTTGGGTAGCTAAGAGTGAAAATTTTTTAGAAGTTTTAAAAGATGTAATTTCATATGATATGGATGAAAAATATCAGTACCCAAGTAGTTTTGATGAACTTTTTTCTTATCTTAGAGGAAAAAATTATGCTATATTTGATGAAAGGTTTGTTGTTTGCTTATCTCAAGGAAGATTAGTTTATCTAACCAATTCTGGATTTTCTAAAGTTAGTGCAACTCCTGATTTATTTGATTTGCAAAACTGGAAAATTTTAGCTTAGCTACTTAACTCTCCACTTTCATACATCCGTTTTTCATCAATTTTTATAAATTTACTTTTTTCAGTAAATGAAATATCATTGCTTCCTTGAAAAATAGTAGCTCTAAATGTGACATACGCTTCATTTTCACCATCAATAAAATCGATTATTTCTAACTTCTTAAAACTTGAGTTTTTGCAAAATTCTTTTATAGAATTTATATCATCATCTCTAAGGGCTGTTTTTATGATGTATCTTACTTCGCCCATAGCATAAGCGCTATATCTACTTTTCATAAGGGCAAGTGCATTTTCTGGCACTTTTCCCTTATGATATGCTTGGCAGCATTTTTTGTATTTTAGCCCACTTCCACAAGGGCATTTAGAATTTACGCTCATATTAACCCATAGGGTAAAGTATCTCTTGATGAACCATATCTAATTTTCTCATCAATTCATCACTTATCTTATAATCAAATGCATCTAATATAACATCTAATTGATTTGCATTTGTAACTCCAATGATAGTTGAAGCTATAAAATCAAAATTCATACTCCAAGCTGTCGCTAGTGTTGTTAGGTTTATGCCATACTCTTTTGCAATTTGAAGATATTTTTCTGTTGAAGTCAGAGTTTTTTCATTTAAAAACCTACTAGCTTGTGCTTGCATTCTTGGGTTTGGATGATTGAGGTATCTTGTAAACCTTGCATTTTGAGGATAAACTTTTTGATTATATTTACCTGTTAAAACTCCTCCTGCAAGTGGAGAGTAAGGAAGTAATGAAATTTGCTCTTTTTGGCAAACTGTTGCTAATTCATCTAAAAATCTTCTATTTAGCATAGAAAAATTATTTTGAATTGATTCAAACCTTGCAAATCCTTTAAATTTTGCAACCTCATTTGCTTTTGTTAAGCCATATGCACTATCATTTGATGTTCCAATATATCTTATCTTACCTGCTTTTACAAACTCATCAAGTACATATAAACTCTCTTCAATAGGCACAGTCATATCTGGCCAATGTACTTGGTATAAATCAAGATAATCAGTTTTTAATCTTTTAAGAGAGTTATCTAGAGCCTTTGTGATATGAAATCTGTCAATTGCAGTTAATCCATGGCGGATTGGAGGTACAAACCAACCATTAGCAGCGCCAGCTACTTTACTTGCGATTATGATAGAATCTCTAGGCTTGCTTTGTAACCACTCACCTACTATTTCTTCTGTTAATCCAGCATAATCACTAGAAGGAGGCACAGGATAAAGCTCAGCGGTATCAAAGAAGTTGATTCCTCTTTCATAAGCTTTATCCATGATTTTAAAAGCTTCTTTTTTATCTGCTTGAGAACCAAAGGTCATAGTTCCTAAACAAATTGGTGTTACTCTAAGTCCACTTTTTCCTATGTATCTGTATTGCATAAATATCCTTTTTTTATGCAATTATACTATTTTCTCTTATCAATTACCCTTATGGCTTTTCCCTCACTTCTAACGATAGATTTTGGTGCTACTAGCCTGACATCAACATTTATATATAAAGCATTTAAAAGTTCATGCTGGATTTTGTTTTTTAATCTTGTTAAATCTCCTACATCATCGCTCATAAAATTTTCACTTAATTCTATATCAATTTCTAGTTTATCTAGATAGCCTTTTTTATCTGCTATAATTTGGTAGTTGATTGTTATATCTTCTATTTTTGACAGTACATGTTCAATTTGAGAAGGAAATACATTTACTCCATTTATAACAAGCATATCGTCGCTTCTTCCAACTATACTTTCAATCCTACAAAGTGTTCTTCCACATTTACACGGTACTCTTGTTATAGAAGTAATATCTCCAGTTCTATATCTTATGATTGGAAGGGCTTGTTTTGTTAGAGTTGTTATGACTAATTCTCCTCTTTGCCCATCTTCTAAAACTTCACCAGTTTTAGGATCAATTATCTCAGGATAAAAATGATCTTCATTTACATGTAATAAGCTTGAATGTTTACAACTAGAAGCAACACCAGGACCTATGATTTCAGATAAACCATAAACTTCATGAAAATCAATTCCCCAAACATTAGAAATTTCATTTTTAAGTCCTTCACTAGCTGGTTCAGCTCCAAAAAAACCGACTTTCAAACAAAAATCTTTTTTTATGTCATATCCTTCTTCTTGTGCTTTTTCAGCTAAATGAAGAGCGAAAGAGGGAGTCCCTGTGATCGCAGTTGCTTTAAAGTCTTTTAAAAGTAATAATTGGCGTGAAGTAAAACCAGTAGAACTAGGAATCACAGCTATTTTCATCCTCTCTGCAGCACTGTGAAATCCAAGTCCTCCAGTAAAAAGACCATACCCTGTTGCATTGTGAAGTATATCTTTACATGTAAGACCACCAGCTGTTAAAACTCTTCCCATCACTTCAGCCCAAACATCCATATCATGCTCAGTGTAGCCAACAACTGTTGGTTTTCCAGTAGTCCCACTTGAGCTATGAACTCTTACTATTTGATCCATCTCAACTGAAAATAGACCAAAAGGGTAATTGTCTCTTAAATCTTGTTTTTTTGTAAATGGAAGCTTTGATATATCTTTTAGGGTTTTTATATCTTCTGGCCTTATGCCTAATTCTTCAAATTTTTGTTTATAAAAAGGCACAAGATGAAAAACACGAATTAGTGTTTCTTTTAGATGAGATAATTGCCAAGCCTCTAGTTCGTCCTTGCTTAAACTTTCATTTTTACTAAAAGTCATCTTTGCCTACTTGTAAAAATGACTAGCACTAATTACTTCAATATTTGATTGAAGCATTGCCTCAATTGCATCTTTGAATTTCCCTTTTTCTACACTAAAGATAAAAATTCCAGTGTTTGATTCATAAAAACTATAAGTGTATTGTATGTTTATTTTAGCTTGGCTAAGTGCTTTTACAACTCTGTCAAAACTTCCAACAACATCATCAATTTTAACTCCAAATACATCAGTAAATCTTACGCTAAAACCAGCATCTTCTAAAACTGCTTTTGCTTTTTCTGGATTATCAACTATGACTCTAACTAATCCAAAATCAATAGAATCAGCTAGTAAGATTGATTTAATTGAGATTGAATTTTTGCTTAGTACATCTGTAAAGTCGCTTAATTCTCCTGCTTTATTTTCTATAAAAACTGATAGCTGTTTGATTGTATACATGTAATTCTCCTAATTATTTTCTTTTATCTATAACTCTAACTGCTTTTCCCATACTTCGCTCAATACTTCTAGGCTCAACTAGTTTTATCTTTGCATTTATGTATAGGTTATTTAAAAGTTCACTTTGAATAGTTTTTTGAAGTTTTTCAAGTTCTCCAATGCTATCAAGTGGCATTTCATCATTTACTTCCACCATGATTTCTAAGCTATCAAGATAACCTTTTTTATCTGCAATAATTTGATAATTTAAAGTGATTCCAGATACTTTGGAGAGAACATGCTCAACTTGAGATGGGAATACATTAACACCATTTACGATTAGCATATCATCAGCTCTTCCCATGACACTTTTCATCCTTACATGTGTTCTTCCACATTTACAAGGAGTTTGATCTAGGCTTGTTATATCTCCAGTTCTGTATCTTATGATTGGAAGCGCTTGTTTTGTTAAAGATGTGATTACTAGCTCACCTTTTTGACCATAAGGTAAAACTTCTCCAGTTTTAGGATCAATTATCTCAGGATAAAAATGATCTTCAAAGATATGTAAATCTTTGCTCTCTTTACAGCTATTAGAAACGCCAGGGCCTATTATCTCAGAGAGCCCATATATCTCAAAATAATCAATTCCCCAAACTTTTGAAACTTCTTCTTTAAGACCTTTACTAGTTGGCTCGGCTCCAAAAATTCCACATTTTAATTTAAAATCTTTTTTTAAATCATATCCTTCTTCTTTTGCAGTTTCAGCCATATGAAGAGCAAAAGATGGAGTAGATGTCAAGACAGTTGCCCCAAAATCTTTCATCAAAAGTAGTTGTCTTGAAGTAAACCCTCCACTACTAGGTACAATTGTAGCTCCAACAGTTTCAGCACCATTGTGAACACCTAGTCCTCCTGTAAAAAGCCCATATCCATAAGCATTATGAACGGTATCTTCAGAGTTTACTCCACACATGGTAAAAACTCTTGCCATTACTTCATTCCAAACATCCATGTCATTTTTAGTATAACCTACAACTGTTGGTTTTCCAGTAGTTCCGCTTGAGCTGTGGATCCTAACAACTGCATCTTGATTTACTGCAAAAAGTCCAAAAGGATAATTGTCTCTTAAATCTTGTTTTTTAGTAAAAGGAAGTTTGTTAATATCATGAATTGATTTAATATCTTCTGGTAGAATTCCTAGTTCATCAAATTTTTGTTTATAAAAAGGAACATTTTTATAAACTCTACTAATTGTTTCTTTTAACCTCTTGGTTTGTAGCTCTTCTAACTTTTCTCTTGGAAGTGTTTCTTCTTTTGACCATATCATTTTTTAAGTCCCCTTGAATCTTCTATTGCTTTGTGTAGTACTTCTATGTTTTTATCAGCCATTTTTGCATTCATTTGTTTAATAGCATCTTCTATATCTTTTAGTGTAAATGGAAAGTGAGGATCACACGCAAAAGTAACTCCTAGCATGTAAACATTTAGTGCTTGAATAGGAAATTCTTTATCTCTTGCTTTTTTAAAAGCATCTATTTTTATGGTTTCATAATCAATTTTAGGAAATTTTTCATCAGCATTTACTATGATAGTTCCACCATCTTTTTTAAGATATTGTAGGTTTCTAAGTCCTTCATTGCCTTCAAGTGCGATTAAAAGGTCAGCTTGTCCTTCATCTATTGCTGGAGAGTAAAAATCCCCCACTTTTACATAGCATGAAACACTTCCACCTCTTTGGCTCATACCGTGGTTTTCAGTGCCTAAACATTTTTGTTCATTCAAACTAGCTGCTATACTTAAAACTTTTACTAAAAACACTGCACCTTGTCCGCCAATTCCTGCAATTACAACTTGATATTTCATTTTGACTCTCCTACTTTTTGAAAGGCATCAGTTGGACAAATATCATCAATACACGCTGCACAACCAATACATAAAAATGGATCTATTTCAATTTTATGGTCATCATTATAATGCATAGGAGGACATTTATATTGAGTTGTACAAATGTCACATGCTACACATTTGTCTTGGTCAACTTCTGCAAAAACTTGAGGAAGTTTCTCTGGCGCTCTTTCTTTATCAAGCACACAAAATTCTCTTATAACTGCAACAACTGGTCCATTAGCTTCAGCGTATTTTGCTTTAAGGGATTTCATAAACTCTATTGTTTTTTCTACATCAGGAGTATACTCATACTCATGACACTCTATGCCACATCCTTCAACTATCTTTTTAATATCTATTTTATTTGGATTAGCACGCTCAGGTGTTTTTTGGCGACCTGTCATAGCTGTTGTTGAATTATCCATAATAAGTAGGATAAATTTATGATTTTGATATACCGCATTGATAAGTGGACTAACTCCAGAGTGCATAAAAGTACTATCACCTAGTGTTGCTACAACAGTTTTATCAGGATCTGCTATACTAAATCCACTAGCCATAGAAACTGCACCACCCATACAAAGTACTGTATCAATTGCTCCTTGATTAAGTCCTAAAGTATAACATCCAATATCTGATGGATAAATTGCTTTTTTCTTTTTAAATACTTTCATAACTGAGTAGTAAACATCTCTGTGAGGACATCCAGGACAAAGATTAGGAGGGCGAACAGGAAGTTCATCCGCGTATTTTTCGCTCTTATAAAATGATTTTTTCTCAATCAGTCCAACATTACTAAAGGCAGCCAATACTTTGTCTTTACTAAATTCATCAATTTTATGAACATCATTTGTTAGTTTACCATGGAGTTTTGGAGAGCTTAGTTGCTCTTCTATACAAGGATATGGTTCTTCAAAAACGATTACATGCTCATAGTTTTCAAAAAGTTTTTCTATTTGTTCTTTTGGAAGAGGATAAGGCATATCAAATTTTAATACATCTGCTTTAAGTTGCATCTCTTCTAAAGCTTCTTTTACATAACCATCTCCAGTTCCACTAGTAAGGCATAAAACTTTCTCACCCTTTAACTCTTTGACTTTTGGTAAAATTAACTCTTCCCAATTAAATTTTTTGATTTCTTCTATTCTTTCAAATTGTTCTAAGCCTTGTTTGAATCTTCCAGCAGGTGGAACAGCAGCCCATCTTTTTATATCTCTTACAAACTCGCCTTTTCTTGGAGAAAAATTTAACTCATCATCTACTTCACAAATCTCTCTAGCATGGCAAACTCTCATGACAGGTCTTAGCATAGTTACAGTTTCAAATCTATGAGAAATCTCTAACCCAAGTTTAACCATATCGTATGCTTCTTGTGGAGTAGCAGGATCAAGTACAGGGATTTTTGCAAATTTTGCAAAACTACGGCTGTCTTGCTCTGTTTGAGATGAATGAAAACCAGGATCATCAGCACTTATTAATAGCATAGCACCTTTTAAACCAATGTATGAAGCACTCATAAGCGCGTCACTAGCAACATTAAGTCCTACTTGTTTCATAGTAGCACAAGTTGTTTTTCCTGCTATTGCTCCGGCATATGCAACTTCAAAACCAACCTTTTCATTAGTTGCCCACTCAGAATATGCATTTAAATCAAATTTCTCTTTGTACTTTTGAAAATTTACAATTATCTCACTAGAAGGAGTCCCAGGATATCCAGAAATCATGTCAACTCCGGAATGAATTAAAGCTAATGCAATAGCATCATTTCCCATTAATATATTTTTCATATTACCCCACTTTTATATTAGAATATCTTTGAGCGTATATTAATTTTGTTTATAATTCCCTTATTTAGGTCACTTTAATATATTAAAATTTTATTTGTGTAACAAATTGATATTTTTAATTAAGATAATTTTTATCTTAATTTATTGTGAAAATTTGAACTATTTTTTTATTTACATGTAGATATTTTTTCTTAAAAAGCAAAATTAAAGTAAAAAATTATTATAAGTATAAGAAATTTAATAAAGGAGAGCGGTTATGGGGCCATTTGATTTTGGTGTTAGTTTAGCTTTTTGGCTAACTATATTTAGTACACTTTTGTGTGTGTATTACGGGGCAGTAAATTGGAATAAGGGCGCGGTAAGTGAACTTGATAAGACGGTTGAGCACTGGGCACAAGAAGAAGATAAGATAGAAGAGGAATTGTAAATGGGTATTTTAGAAAATATTATAATAATTGCATATTTAGCTTTAGTTGGATATCTGGGATTTTTAGGCTATAAACAAACAAAAAGTACAGAAGATTATCTTATAGCAGGTAGGGATACTCACCCATTTATTATGGCTTTATCTTATGGTGCAACATTTATCTCAACTGCAGCAATTGTAGGTTTTGGTGGAGTTGCTGCCTGGCTTGGTAACTCACTTTTATGGTTAGCTTTTTTTAATATATTTGTTGGAATCTTCGTAGCTTTTGTATTTTTAGGAAATCCAACTAGAAAAATGGGATATAGATTAAATGCTCATACATTTCCTGAATTTTTAGGCAAAAGATATGAATCAAAATTTATACAAATATTTGGTGCAATTATTATACTATTGTTCATGCCTTTGTATGCAACTGCAGTTTTAATTGGTGGAACTCAGTTTTTATCGCTTTACTTTCATGTAGACTATCATATGGCTCTTCTTGTTTTTTCTATCATAATAACTGCATATGTAATAGCTGGTGGACTAAAAGGAGTTATGTTTACAGATGCTTTACAAGGAAGTGTAATGTTTATAACCATGATTATTCTTATCGTAGTAACTTTTAGTTCACTTGGTGGCGTATCAGAAGCTTTTAGTAAGCTTGATCATGTTTGGAATGTAACTGTGGTTGATCACTTAAGCAATGTTGGGTTAAAAGAGCTAAAACCAGGAAGTCCTGATTTTATGATGAAACTTTCAACTCTTTGGGGATTTGAAGGATGGAATAAAATGCCAGAATTTTTATCTAATGGCTGGTTGTTTGTAATTACTAGCATTACTTTAGGAGTTGGTATCGGGGTATTGGCTCAACCTCAGTTGATTGTCAGATTTATGACAGTTAAATCAAAAAGAGAATTAAATAGAGCAGTTTTAATTGGTGGAGTTTTTATACTTAGCATGATAGGTGTTATTTTCATTGTAGGAGCACTTAGTAATGCTTGGTATTTTGAATATTATGGAGGTAAAAATGCGCTTCAAGCTGCTGGAAGTATAGGAAAAATTATACCTCATTTTATAAACACAGCAATGCCAAAATGGTTTGCTTTTATATTTTTATTTGCTCTTATTTCAGCTGCTATGAGTACACTCTCTAGTCAGTTTCATACTATGGGAACAGCAGTTGGAAGAGATTTTTTTGAACAAATTAGTAGTAAAAAAGATATAAATTCTACTTTAGTTACAAGATTTGGTATTGTAATTATGATTATGTTTTCAGTTAGCCTAGCTTACTTTTTTGATAAACAACCTGCAATTATTGCTAGAAGTACAGCTATATTTTTTGCTCTTTGTGCTTCAATTTTCTTGCCATCATTTATAGGTGGATTATTTTGGAAAAGAGTAACTAGAGTTGGTGCAATATCTTCTATGTTAACTGGTTTACTTGTATCTTCTTTTTGGCTTTTATTTGTTCATTTTAAAGAGGCAAAGTCATTAGGAATTTGTAAAGCAATTTTTGGTACAAACTCACTTTTAAGTGGAAAAATCATATTTGTAGATGCGCTAATTATCGCACTTCCTCTTTCAACAATAGTACTTGTCATTGTATCATTAATGAGCAAACCAAGTAGTAAAGAGCATTTGAAAGCTTGCTTTGGAAGTTAGTGAGAGTTTAAAAAAGCTTTAGTTTTACGGATTTTATTCATATCTTCTAAAACTTTAGCTTTAGAAGCTTCTACTAAATTTATAGCTTCATTTACCAGTGCTAAAGCTTCTTTTGCACTGGTAATATCATCGGAAAAACTAGGAGGTGTTTTCATCAACTCTCCTATGGTTTCAATGTCTTCTTCTATTACTGCAATTTTAAGTTTATTCAGCCAAGTCATTAGCAGTTTCCTCGTTCCAAGTTTGAAGCAAGACTCTTGTTACATTTAAAACTTCATCAATTTTACTTGTATCATTTTTCATATTGGCTTCAGTTAATAGTTTAATTTGATGTGTATATAAACCACTTAAGTAGTGAGCAATATCTCCTCCATCATAATTTAGTGAGTTTAGTAACTCAGAAAATATTGCTGTTGTCCTATTTATCCAGTAAACCTTTTTTTCTATATCATTTAACTCTATCGCTCTTTTTGCTTGTGCTGCAAATCTTAAAATTCCCTCATATAGCATTTTTATTAATTTCTCAGATGATTCTATAGATACATTGTTTTGTGAATATGCTGAATATGCTAAATTTGTTCTCATTTGTTTTTCCTTTTGTTAGTTGCTACTATTGTATGATTTCTGTATCATCATTGATAGTGATTGAAACTGTGAATTTAACTTACTTATGATTGCATCATAAGCCATAAAATTTTCAGCCATTATTTGATACTTAGTATCTAATGCATCAACAGTTTTTTGACGCTCTTCACTCAGTGATTTTGACTCATTGGTTAAGCTTTGTTCGTAAATTGTTAAAATAGAATTATCACCAATGACTAAATCTCTTAACATTGAATTAAATGATGAAAAAATACCTTCAGTTGTCGTACTAGTGCCTCTTGTTGTACTTTCTTGTAAACCTATGGAAGATAATTTTGTGCTATCACCTGTTATTTTAATGTCTTTACCAGATGTACTTTTCAATATAACTCCATCACTTGAGCTATTTAAAACTGCTTCAATCCCAGTTATGCCAGCAGTATTTATTGCCGTTTTTAATGCTAAAGCATTATCATTTGATGTAGCGCCATTAAGGCTAACTATAATATCAACTCCATTAATACTAAAATCTCCTGCAGTTAAATCAATTGCTCCAGCACTTATTGTACTACCAGCTTTTATAGTTGTATTATATGTTGTACTTCCAGAAAAGAAATCTTTTACTCCATCAGCATCACTGGCCATCTTTTTATCAAATGTTGTTTGATTAAACTCTAGTATACCGCTTTCATTTAAACTTAATCCAAACTCTTCAAGTGTTCTTCCTTGGCTATCGACTGATAGTAATATCCTGTTTATATTTGATTTCATAGATGTTATTTGAGACACACCTTGAAATGTACCAGCTGTTTTAGTTTTTGTATCATATTTTGTTGCTTCATTTAAATTGCTTATTAATTCATTGTATTTTGATACAAAATCATTTAAGTTATTTATTATATTTTCAGTATCTTGTGTAATATTTACAGTATTTGTTGTAGCTTCTTGTTTAAGAGTGATTTCTACTCCAACGATTAAATCATCAAATGTATTAGAATCACGAGTTATGCTAACACCATTGAAAGTAAAATTAGCATCTTTTGCATTTTGAATATTTGTTAATCCCAAATCAGTTATAGAACTATTGGTTGAAGTCATTGTTATTGCTTGGCTTGATCCGGTATTTGTTGATTTTACTACTAATTTGTAAGGTGTTGTTCCACCAACATTTAATATTGAAGCTTGAACTTTTCCATCAGTTGCGTCATTTATCTTATCTTTTAATTCACTAAGTGTTGTAGAAGAAGTGATGTCTATCTTATAGTCTTTTCCATCGATATTTATATTTATTGTATCTGTTGCTGCATTTGTAAAAGTACTTGTCATGTCTGAAAAAGATGCACTTTGATATATATCTCTTTTTGCTAAATTTGTAACATCAATAGAAAAATCCTGAATAGCAGTTCCAGCACTTACATTAACACTTACTCCATCCCCAGTTACACTACTTTTTCTTTGAAGATAAGTAGTTTCTTCAGCAAGAGAACTTGTAGCTCCTTTAAGTGATGCTGTTAGTGTTGAGATAACAGATAAATCTTTTATTTTTGTACTATTTTCTGATATTTTATTATCTATTGGAGTTACTTGGTTTGAAGTGTCTACTTTTTTTAGTTTATCTATAACATCATAACTAAGAGCTCCATTACTACCAAGCCCAATATTACTTAATGACCCAGCCATTATTTATCCTTTTTTATCAAAGATAGTTCCTATTATCTCTCTCATTTTTTCAGAAAGTGCCATAGCTTCTTCTGTTGGAATTTTTCTTATCATTTTTCCGGTACTTCTTTCCATAACATTTACATACATCATGCTGATTTTATCATTAAAACCAAATTTGATGTTTGTATCTAATGCTTCCATATCCCTATTGAGTTTTTTAACTGTATCGTTTAATTTTTCTACTATTTCTGCTTTATTTTGTTGTTCATTTTCTTTAGCAGACTTTGTAGTTTTATGAGAAGTTTCAACCTCTCTAACTTTTACAGAAGTGTCAACCTTAGGTGCAGTTGCAGCAGTTTCAGCTTGCTTTCCTGTTACACTAAAAATGTCCATTTTGTCCTCCTTGACAATTTTATGCTATTCTGAAAGGTACATCGACTATCTGAAATTTTTTTTTAGTTTTATATAGTTATTATTTGAATTATTATAATATTTCATAAATCATTATTTAGGAATAGCTTTGAAAATTGCTTTAGCATGTCAATCAATATTACTTGAAAAATCACTTGAAATTTTTTTAAAAAATTATATATATCCATATAAGCAGTGTGATTTTGTTATAAGTGATAGGGAAATTGAGATAGATAAACCACTTTTTTATATTGCTAGTGATGGTGGAAATTTAAATATCCCATTTTCTAAAAGTGCACTTCTTTTAGCTTTGGATAAATTTTTTGAAAGTTTACATGTAGAAGATAAAGAAGTTAGAAAAATACAAAAAATAGATATAAAAGAGTTAGAAGAAAAAATAGAAAATTTAACAGATAATTTTAGAAAAGATTTAATTAAAACTATAAAAGAATATTATGAATGAATTAAGTGTAAAAATTCTTGCTGGAAAATATAAAAATAAGACCATAAAACTACCATCTAAAAGTACAACTAGAAGTACAAAATCTATCATGAAAGAATCGCTTTTTAATACTTTACAATTTGATATAGTAAATCAAAATTTTGTTGAAGTATTTGGTGGAAGTGGCTCAATGGGATTAGAGGCTCTTAGTCGAGGTGCTAAGAGGGCTTATTTTTTCGAAAAAGACAAGCAAGCCTATGAAACTTTGAAACAAAATTGTAAATTAATTGCTCCAAATGATACTTCATGTTTATATGGTGATAGTTTTGTCGAATTTCCTAAATTTTTAAAGGACTTTAAAAGTAGTGCATATTTTTATTTTGATCCACCTTTTGACATAAGAGATGGTATGAGTAAAATCTACGAGAAAACACTAAGTCTAATATCTATGATTCCAAAAGAACAAGCTTTGCTGATTGTAGTAGAGCATATGAGCTCTAAAAAATTGCCGAGCAGTATTGGAGCTTATAATATTAAAAAAACTAAAAAGTTTGGAAAGAGTTCACTAACATACTACATTTGATATAATCTGGAACAAATCTTGCTTTAGTTTGCCAAATAACTAAAGGATTTGTTTTGAGAGTATATTTGAAAATTATTTTATTTTTACTACTTATAACTAACATTCAAGCTGAAAAAGTAAGAGAGATAGCCAATATCATAGGTGTTAGAGATAACCAAATAATAGGTTATGGATTGGTCGTTGGTTTAAATGGTACAGGTGATGGCTCATCTTCACGATTTACTCTTCAATCACTATCAAATCTTTTACAAACTGTAAATGTAAAAATTAATTCAGCTGATATAAAATCAAAAAATGTAGCTGCTGTTATGGTAACGGCTACTCTTCCTCCATTTGCAAGACAAGGTGATAAACTTGATGTTACTATATCTTCTATTGGTGATGCAAAATCACTTGAAGGTGGAACTCTTTTGATGACTGCATTAAAAGGTGTTGATGGTAATATCTATGCACTTTCTCAAGGAGCAGTAACCATTGGTGGAAAAAATGGTAAAGGTGGTGGCACAAAAAACCATGCTACTGCTGGTTCAGTTTTTGGTGGTGCCATTGTTGAAAGAGAAGTTAGCTATGACATATATAATCAAAACTTTGCAAATCTTAGTTTGAAAAACTCCAATTTTTCAACTGCTATGTCAGTTCAAAATGAATTAAACAAATATTTCAAAGAAGATATAGCTGTGGCAGTTGACTCAAGAACTATTAGATTAATGAAACCAAGAAGTGAATCAATGGTTGAGTTTTTAGCAAAAGTTTTAGAAGTTAGTGTTGATTATCAAAAAGAAGAAAAAATCATCATTGATGAGAGAACTGGAACTATAGTTTCTGGAATTGATATAAAGGTTGATCCAGTAGTTATAACTCATGGTGATATTACTATAAAGATTGCTCCTAGAAAAAACCTTGAAGATTTAGATTTGAAAAATGATGTAAATATGAAAGATGGTGTAAGTATAGGAACTGAAGAAAATACTTTAAATGTTGAAGAAGACAAAATTACAGTTGCTAATATTACTAGAGCTCTTCACAAGTTAGGAGCAAAACCAAAAGATATAATTTCTATTATTCAAAATATAAAAAGAGCTGGTGCGATAAGAGCTAAATTGGAGGTTATCTAATGCAAAAAGTTGATACATCTCTAGCATTAATGCAATCATCATATAACAAAATTGGAAATTTAAGTAGTGATGATGTTAGATTAAAAGAACAAACAGATAAATTTGAAGCTTTTTTTATCAAAAAAGTTTTGGATATATCGATGAAAAATGAAAGTAAACTTTTTGGAAAAGATGCTGGAGATAAGATATATAACTCTATGTACAATGATGCTATGAGTAACTCCCTAAGTGGAGGTTTTGGTTTTTCTCAGCTTTTGTTTGGTTTTTTAAAAGAAAATAGATAAAGGGTGTAAAAGTTTTATCATTTTAACCGATATATGAGTACAAGTATATTTAAGGAAGGTTAAAATGATTTCAAAAGTGACAGCTGGTAGTTCAGCTTATTTGCAACAAGTAAGTACAAACTCTAAAAAAGAGTCAGCTCCTGTTGCAAAAACTAAAGAGATGGACAAAGTCGAATCTTTAAAAGAGCAGATTCAAAATGGCTCATACAAGTTTGATGCTAAAAAAACAGCAGAGGCGGTAGCAAGAGATTTGATGTAGTCCTTATATAAAGGACAGGTATATGTTATCACACTATTTAAAAACTTCTATTGAAGATATTGATAATTTAATTGAACTTACACAAAAAGATATCATAGACATAAAAGAAGCAAAACACGAAGAAATTTTTAAAAGAACTGCAATTAAAAATGATTTAATCAAATCATTTGAAAATAAAAAATATATGCTAGATAACGAGCTTATTAAGTTAGTCAAATCAAGTGGCAATAGAGCACTTGAAGAGATATTGAACAAATCACAAAAAGATATGTTAGAAGACTTAAAAGAAAAGCTCTCAATTTTAAAGAAAAAAAACAAAGAGTATGCTAGATTTGTTGTAACTGTAAGCGAGTTTTACAACTCTCTTTTAGATAGTATTTTTCCAAGAGAGAGTGATGGATATAAAAATTTGACACATAAACCTGCATCATTGTTGAAAGTGAGGGCATAGTTATGAGTCTTTTTAGCACATTAGGTACTGGTGTATCTGGATTAAGTGTTTCAGAACTTGCAATATCAACAACTGGCCATAATATCTCAAATGCAAATAATGATTATTATACAAGACAAAGAGTAGTAACTGAAGCAAAAGTTCCTTTTCATTCAATTCCAGGTGATGTTGGAACAGGTGTTAGAGTAACTACGATAGCAAGAATTCATGATGAATTTGTTTTTGGAAGATTAAAAGATAGCTCAAACGCACTATCATATGATACATTTAGTAAACAATCACTTGAAGAAGTAGCAAAATATTTTCCTGATTTACAAAATGTAGGATTGGGTGTTGATATACAAAACTATTTTGCATCATGGAATGATTTGGCTTTAAATCCAGATGATGCAGCACAAAAGATAGCTTTAGTTCAAAATGCTACAACTTTAGCAACAAACCTAAAACAATCAAGAGATAATGTAAGAGCTTTACAAGACTCAATCAATGATCAATTAAAAACAAATTTTGATGAAATAAATAGAATTGGCGAACAAATAGCTGATATTAATAAATCAATAAGTAGAACAGAAGTAATTGAGCCAAATAGGGCAAATGATTTAAGAGATCAAAGAGATAAGTTAGAATTAACACTATCTGAAATTCTTAATGTATCAGTTTTTAAAGGTGATATGAGAACTGAAAATGTGATAGATGCAAACTTGACAGATCAAGGAAGTGGTTACCATATGAACATAGCAGGTCATTCATTTGTAGATGGTTTTACATTTCATCCACTTGAAATTTCAAATAGTGGCAATGCTAGTAATTACTACTCAATTTACTCAGTTTCTCAAGATGGCTCTAAGATTGAAATTACAGATAAGATAAATGGTGGTAAAGTGGGCTCTATGCTTGATTTAAGAGGAAGAAATATAGATAAGCAAACAGGTTTGCCATACCCAACTGATGGAATTTTACAAGGTTATGTAGATGATTTAGACGCTTTTGCAAGAACTTTTGTAGAACAAACAAATAATTTATATGCAAGAAGTGCTCAAACTAGCATGCAATCTTTTTCTAATGAAGGTTTAAAAGAAGACATTTCATTGCTAAACTATTCAAATAGCATAAAAACTGGTTCTTTTGATGTTGTAATGTATGATAAACAAGGAAATGAAGTAGGAAGAAAAACTATCAATATAAATTCACTAACAACCATGGATAAAAGCACAGTTGACATATCTGGTAATAGTAATAATGATAGTATTGTTGATCAATTCAATTTTGATAGTGATGACAATGCTGATAATAACTCTTTAAATGATATTAATGACTATTTTAAAGCAACTTTTTCATATGATGCAGATACTAATAGTGGAATTTTATCTTTTCAATCACAAAATGAATTATCAGGTTACACAATAGCCATACAAGATAATGGCACAAATTTCGCAGGAGCGATTGGTCTTAGTCCTTTTTTAGAAGGAAGTGATGCATCTCATATGAATGTGGTTTTAGATTATCGAGATGATCCTTCTAAGCTTAATGCCTTCGGTGCACCAATAGATGGAAACAATGATGTTGCAAATGCTATGGTTCAAATGCAGTATGAAAGTTTTGATTTTTACAGAGCAAATCAAACTGATGTAAATGAATCAATAGAAGGATTTTACAGATTTATAACTACTCAAATTTCTACTGATGGAGAGAGTGTTGGAAGAAACTATGAAACTAGTAATGCTCTTTACAACACTATAAATAGTGAATTTCAATCTATTAGTGGAGTTAATATTGATGAAGAATTATCAAATCTTATGAAATATCAAGCCTCTTATGGTGCAAATGCAAAGGTTATAACTACTATTGATCAAATGCTTGATACTCTTTTAGGGTTAAAACAGTAGTGAAATTACCTAAGATTAGTATATTTGTACTTTTTAGTGTTGTTTTTGTATCTTTTTTTGGCTCATTTTTTTATGATGTAAGTCCATATGAGTTAAATCCAGATTTCATACTGCTTCATCCTTCAATCAACCATCCATTAGGAACTGATAGACTTGGAAGAGATCTTTTAGCTAGAATTATGGAAGGTGGTAAGATATCTTTAAGTATTGGACTTTTAAGTGCTTGTATAACTAGTCTTATAGGTCTTATTATCGGTGTAAGTGCTGGTTTTTTTCAAGGAAAAACTGATAAAACTATCATAGTGCTTATCGATTTATTTTTAACTTTTCCCACTTTTTTCTTATTATTAGCACTTGTTAGTTATGTTAATGCATCTGCTTTTGTCATTATCATAGTTATTTCGGTAACTGGTTGGATGGGAATGGCTAGAATGATTAGAAGTGAAAGTTTTGCAATCTCAAATGCACCGTATATAAAAGTTCTAAAAATTGCAAATGTAAATAAATTAAAAATTATAATAAAGTATTTTACTCCAGTTCTTGCTCCAATCTTTTTTATTAGTTTTACTTTTGGTATTAGTGGAGCAATACTAGCAGAGAGTGGACTTAGTTTTTTAGGGATTGGTATAAATCCTCCTGATATTAGTTGGGGGACAATTTTAAGTGAAGGAAAAGAGGTTATTGATATAGCTTGGTGGGTTAGTTTTTTTCCTGGATTTATGATTTTTTTAGTTACTTACTCGCTTATTAATATATCTGATTATTTACAGAGTAAAACTGATTCAAAAGAGAGAATAGTATAGTTGAATAAAATACAAAATCTTTTGCTAGAAGAGACTAAAAAAAGAGATACATTAGTTGAATTAAGTGAAGAAAGACCTGATCCACTTATGGTTGCAAAAGATTATAATGATGAGTTTGTATCTTTGATATGTGCTTTATTTGCTTACGGAAATGCAAGGTTGATTGTAAAATTTTTAAGAAGTTTGGATTTTTCTTTATTGGATAAAAATGAAGATGAAATTAGAGAAAACCTTAAAAAACATTATTATAGATTTCAATCATCAAATGATATTGTTGAATTTTTTATAACATTGAATCGCTTTAAAAAAGCAAGTAGTATAGAAGATATTTTTAAAATAGCTTATAAGAAAAATGAAGATGTTATGAGTGGTTTAAAAGAAGTTATCTCTTACATGTATGAGTTAAACTCTTATAGATCAAGAGGTTATGAATTTTTAATAGGAAAAATCCCTTCAAATACCCCAGCTTCACCATATAAAAGATGGCATATGTATCTTAGATGGATGGTAAGAAAAGATAATCTTGATATGGGACTTTGGAGCGGAATTGATAAAAAAAATCTACTAGTTCCACTAGATACTCATACTTTTAAAGTTGGTCAAAAACTAGGTTTAATTAAAAGAAAAAGCTATGATTTTAAAGCAGTTGTTGAATTAACTGAGTCATTTAGAAAAATTGATAAAAGTGATCCTGTTAAATTTGATTTTGCTCTATATAGGATAGGCCAAGAAAATCTATTAGAGGATTAATTAACTCTTAAAGCATTTTAAGGTAAAATCTCACAAATTTATAAGAAGGAAACAGTGTAATGGGTGAAATTTTTACATTTTTAGGCCTTATTAATCACTCTCATGGCTTTATTATTGGAGCTCATATTGTATTAGTGGGTATTATTGTTTTATTATTGGCAAAAAGTGCAACTTCTTCAATGCAATTAGTTCCAAAAGGTACACAAAACATCATGGAAGCTTACCTAGAAGGTGTTATAGCTATGGGTAGAGATGTAATTGGTGAAGAACTAGCTAGAAAATATTTACCTCTAATTGCTACAATTGGTCTAATTGTATTTGTTGGAAATGTGATAGGAATTATTCCTGGTTTTGAATCTCCAACAAGTAATGTTAATATGACAGTGGTATTGGCTATTATTGTTTTTATTTATTATAATTATGAAGGTATTAGAGTTAACGGAGTTGTTAAATACTTTGGACATTTTATGGGTCCTATGAAGATATTAGCTCCTTTAATGTTCCCAATAGAAATAGTTTCACACTTCTCAAGAATCATTTCTTTATCTTTCCGTCTTTTTGGAAACATAAAAGGTGATGATATGTTCTTGGCTGTTATTCTTATGTTGGCTCCTTGGTTAGTTCCAATGGTACCTTTTGCACTATTAACATTTATGGCATTTTTACAAGCATTTATTTTTATGATGTTAACATATGTTTATCTTGCAAGTGCAGTTCAAATTAGTGATCACTAATAATATATGACAAGAAAACACACCGCCTTTGAAAAGCTAATCAGTTTGCTTCAAGGTGCTTCTTGGGCTTTTGCTTTTTTAGGTGGTGTAACTTTATACTCTTTTTTCTCTCCTTTTGGTTTGGTATTTTCTCTTTTAGCAGCTTTCATAGGCTCTCTTGCTGGGCTTTTTTTAGTAATCATCTTAGAAATCGCAAATATCCAATTTGAAAAATTATATGAGATAAAAAAACAAACAAAACTTTTAGAAAAAATAGATGAAAAGTTATCTAATAACTGATCCATCTTTTTATACTTCAAACCCTAAAATCTTAGAAAAAAAACTTCTACATGTAGACTCTACTAAAAAACCAGACTTTATCTGTCTAAGGGATAAAATTACTACTGATTTTTACTCCTTAGCAAAAACTTTTAGTGAGTTAAAACTAAATGCAAAAAAAGTTTTACATAGTGATTATAAACTTGCTTTTAAGCTTGGTTTTTGGGGAGTTCATCTACCATCAAACAAGTTTGAAGATATCAAAAAAGCAAAAGATTTATCTTTACATGTAGTCGTTTCAACTCATAGTTTAGAAGAAGCTTTACATGTAGAAAAACTTGGGGCTGATTTTATCACTTTTAGTCCAGTATTTTTTAGCCCAAACAAAGGAAAACCAAAGGGTTTAGAGAAGTTAAAAGAAATAAATGATAAAATATATATAAAGTGTTTCGCACTTGGCGGAATTATAGAAAAAAAGCAAGTGGAACTTTGTGAACAAGTAGGTGTTTATGGTTTTGCTTCGATTAGATATTTTACATAAAGGTAAGTTATATGCAATTTGAAGTTGTAATAGGTCTTGAAGTTCATGTTCAATTAAATACAAAAACGAAGATTTTTTGCTCATGCCCAACTAGTTTTGGAGATGAACCAAATACAAATGTTTGTACGGTTTGTTTAGGTTTGCCTGGAGCTTTACCAGTTTTAAACAAAGAAGCAGTAAAAAAATCAATTGCATTTGGCACAGCTATTAATGCAACAGTTCATAAAAAATCAATTTTCAATAGAAAGAATTACTTTTATCCTGATCTTCCAAAAGGTTATCAAATAAGCCAATTTGAAATTCCAATTGTTGAAGGTGGAGAGATTATTATCGATTTGGATGATGGAAGTAGCAAAAGGATTGGAGTTACAAGAGCTCACCTTGAAGAAGATGCTGGAAAAAATATGCATGCAGGAAATGTAAGTTTTGTTGATTTAAATCGTGCTGGAACTCCACTTTTAGAAATCGTAAGTGAACCAGATATGAGAAGTGCTGAAGAAGCAGTTAAGTATCTAAAAAAACTTCACTCAATTGTTAGGTATTTAGACATTAGTGATGCAAATATGCAAGAGGGAAGTTTTAGATGTGATGTAAATATCTCTATTCGTCCAAAAGGTGATGAGAAGCTTTATACTAGAGCTGAGATTAAAAATCTAAACTCATTTAAATTTATACAAAAAGCAATAGAATATGAGATAGAAAGACAAACAGAAGCTTGGGAAGATGGAGTATATGAGCAAGAAGTAGTTCAAGAGACTAGACTTTTTGATACAGAAAAAGGTGTTACAAGAAGCATGAGAGGAAAAGAAGATAGTGCAGAGTATAGATATTTTCCAGATCCAGATTTACTTCCTGTTATAATTCCAGATGATATGATGGAAGAGTGCAAAAAGATACCTGAACTTCCTGATGAGAAAAAAGCTAGATTTATAAATGATTATGGAATCAAAGATTATGATGCTATGGTGATTACAAGTTCTGTTGAGATGGCAAACTTTTTTGAGGAAATGCTAAAAGAGGGAGCTGATGCAAAGATAAGCGTAACTTGGCTTACAGTTGAGCTTTTAGCTAGATTAAAAGGAGAAATTAGCATTACAAATTCTCCAGTAGATGCAATCAAACTTGCATCTCTTGTAAAAAGAATTCAAGATGGAACCATAAGTGGAAAGGCTGCTAAAGATGTGCTTGATTATCTTATGGAAAATGAAAATAAAGATGTAGATGAAGCCATAGATAAGCTAGGATTAAAACAACTTAGTGATGATTCAGCAATTCTAGCGATTATTGATGAAATCTTATCTAAAAATAGTGATAAAGTTGAAGAGTATAAAAGTGGAAAAGATAAACTTTTTGGCTTTTTTGTTGGTCAAGTTATGAAAGCAAGTAAAGGTACAGCAAATCCTGCAAAAGTAAATGAGCTTTTAAAACAAAGATTAGGATAAAAAATGTTAGCAAAGTTTTTAGTCTCTTTTGCTTACTTTTTAGATAATTCTACTGCTTATAAAAGAGCTAAAAAATTTGCTTATGATATTTTAGAAAATCCAAAATCTAAGATAAAACCATACTTTGATTTATTTATCATTTTTTTGGTTTTAGTAACTGTTTCAATATTGATATATGATATTGCTCATCATTTACCATACCATTTTGAAGTTATTGAAAATATTGCAGTTGGTGTTTTTATATTAGAGTGGCTTGGTAGATTTTGGATACATGATGATTTAAGACATGAAATTATCAAATACCATGAAAAGACTTTAGCTAAAAACAAACAACCAAGAGCCATAGATATATTTGACATTTGTTTAAAAGCCAAATTGCAGTATGTTTTTTCTCTTATGTCAATTATAGATTTATTGGCAATTTTACCTACTTACAGACCTCTTAGAGTTTTAAGAATATTTTTGATTTTTAGACTCTTGAAAATTTTTAGATATACAAAAAGTTTAAATACATTTTTTAAAGTTTTAAATGATAAAAAAATGGAATTTTACTTTTTATCTATTCTGACTGCATTTGCTTTATTTTTCTCAGCAACTATTATGTATGTTTTTGAAGGAGTTGGAAACAATCCAAATATAAATTCTTTTGTTGATTCATTGTATTGGGCTATTATCACTATGACTACTGTTGGTTATGGAGATATTACTCCTGTTACTATTACTGGAAAAATAATTACATTTTTTTTAGTAGGCGGAGGTTTTTTAATATTGGTATTGGCTACTTCTATAGTAACAAATGCACTTTCAGAAAAAATAGATTTGGTTTTGGAAAATAGGCTTGTTAGTGAGACAGGAAAAATTGAAAAATTAATTGTTGTTTTTGGATTTGGTAGAATGGGTCAAACACTTTGTGAAGAGCTCATATTAAATAAGAAAAAATTTGTAGTTGTTGATAAAAGTGAAGAAAATGTAAAAAAAGCAAGAGAGCTTGGATATTATTGTTTAAAAGGTGATGCAAGTGATTATGAAATTATAAAAAAGACAGTCTTTGATAATAATGTAAAAAAAGTGGTAGTTACAACAGATAATGATGCATTGAATTTATCAGTTCTTCTTACTATTAAAGCTGAGAGACAAGATATAATAGTAATTGTTAGAGCAAATAACGATGAAAACATTAAGAAATTTAAAATTGCTAAGGCTGATTTTGTAATTTTCCCTTATGAAACTGTTGCTGATGTTGCAGTTGAGTACATTGGAAACTCAGTAAAATTTGATGCAATTGAAAATATTTTACTTAAAAAAAGTGGCATAACACTTGATGAGATTCATATACCAAAAGGTAGTGATATGATTGGAAAATGTATAAATAGAATTGGTTTTGAAGATTTAAATATAACTACCATTGCAGTTTTAAAAGATGGAAATACAAGAAATTATATTTTTAATCCTGATTGGTATGATTATAAATTTGAAGAAAATGATTCACTGGTTGTTATGGGAGAGTTAGAAGATATTGAAAAAGTTAAAAAATCAATTGCAAGGCAGTTTGCATGATGAAAGTTGTATTATTTGGATATTCTAAAACTGGTAGAGAAATAGCAAAAATTTTAAAAGATGATGAATATGACTTTAGTATCATTGAAGAAGATCCTCTAAAAGTATCTGAAGCAAAAATTGATGGATATGATTGTTGGCATACAAATTTAAAAGATGATAGCGTACTTGAAGAAATTGGAATAGGAAAAGATGTAGATGTTTTGTTTTGTGCTTCAAATGATGATAGTTTAAATCTATTTGTAACTCTAAGCGCTAGAAATTTAGATGAAAATTTAAAAATATTGACATTGATTTATAAAAAAGACGACGAAAAAAAGATGCTTTTAGCTGGGGCAAATAGAACTATTAGTCCATATGATGTAGGAGCAATTAAAGCTTATAGGATTATAGATAAGCCAAAGGTATCAAAAGTATTAAATCTTTTTTCTTCACATTCCAATAAACTCTCCATCAGCGAAATAGAAGTCCCAAAAAACTCTATACTAGATGGAGTTTACTTTAAAGATGTTGATATTTTTAAAAAGCACAATCTTATATTTTTAGGTATTTTAGATAGAGAGTTAGATGATAAATTTATCTTTTTTTCACAAGGAATAAACCATAAAATAGATGCAAAAGATGTGCTTGTTGTTCTTGGAAGTAAGAGTGATATCAAAAAATTTAAAAAAGAGATAAGTGCATGAAAAGTATAGCTGTAATTGGTGCAGGTAAATGGGGTAGTGCAATACATTTTGCGATTAGTAAAAACTTTACATGTAAGATTAGTTCTAGAACAAAAAGAGATATAAAAGATTTTGTAGAATTAGATGAAGCGTTAGAATGTGAATATTTGGTGATGGCATTGCCAGCTCAAATTATAAGAAATTGGCTAAAAAATAATTTTAAATTTAATAACCAAAAGATACTTGTAGCTGCAAAAGGAATTGAAAAAGGAAGTGGAGCTTTTTTAAATGAAATTTATAGCCAGTTTGTCCCACAAAATAATTTAGCTTTTTTATCAGGTCCATCATTTGCTGCTGAAGTTATGAAATCACTTCCAACTTGTTTGGTAATAAACTCAGAAAATGAGACTTTAGCAAATGAATTTGCATCATTTTTCCCTGATTTTATAAAAACTTATACATCAAATGATGTAATAGGAGCTGAGATTTGTGGAGCTTACAAAAATGTTTTAGCAATTGCTAGTGGGATTTGCGATGGACTAGAGCTTGGAAATAATGCTAGAGCTAGTTTAATCTCAAGAGGCCTTGTCGAGATGAGAAGATTTGGCAAGTTTTTTGGTGCAGAAGATGAAACATTTTTAGGACTTAGTGGAGCTGGAGATTTGTTTTTAACAGCTTCTAGTACACTCTCAAGAAATTACAGAGTTGGATTAGGGCTTGCTAAATATAAAACTTTAGAAGTGATTTTAGAAGAGTTACAAGAGGTAGCTGAGGGTGTTTTTACAACTTATGCTATTAAAGAGCTTTCTTTGAAACATGGCATATATACACCAATTGTAGACGAAGTTTTTGAAGTACTAAATGGCAAATCAGTTCACAAAAGCCTTAAGGATTTGCTGTCTTGATAAAAATATTGCTGATATTTTTTTTTACATGTAACTACCTTTTTGCAATTAGTATAGATAATATGATAGGGCAAATGCTTCTTGTTGGAGTGGGGGGAAGCAAAGTATCAGATAAGTGGGTTAAAGTACTAAGAGATGATATAAAAAATGGTAGAGTTGGCGGAGTAGTTTTTTTTAAAAATAATGTACATAGTAAAAAGGAATTAAAAAAATTAACTGGTTTTTTAAATCCAAAAGAGTTAAAATTAAAGCCATTTATTGCAATAAACCAAGAGGGTGGAGAGTTTAGCAATTTATTTGCTAATTATCCAAGTGCTTATGAAGTTGCTAATAAATTGGATTTAAATAAAGCTAGTAAGATGTATGAGGGTTTGGTATCTGAACTAAAAGAGTATGGATTTAATCTAAACTTTGCTCCAGTTGTAGATTTAAACAAAAATCCTAATTCAAGCAAAATAGGTGCTAAAAATAGAAGTTATTCAGCATATGAAGAGATTGTAATCTCTTATGCTAGTGAATTCATAAAAGTATTAGATGAAAAAAATATCATAAGTGTTATAAAACATTTCCCAGGATATGGAAGTTCTAGTAGTGATACTTGGGATTATAATGAGTTAAAGCCATATTATTATTTTATAAAATATAACAAAGTTGATGCTATTATGGTAGGACACATATACTTGAGCCAATTTGATAAAATTTATCCAGCAACGCTTTCTAATATCATAATCCAAGGTATATTAAGAGATAAAATGAAATTTAATGGTGTTGTATTTAGTGATGATATGCAAAAAAAAGAGTTGCTTAAAAAATATACTTTAAAAGAATCAGTCATAAGAGCAATAAATGCTGGGGTTAATGTACTTGTTTTTTCAAGTTATTTTACAAAAAAATCAAGTGTGATAAACGATGTCAGTAAAATCATAAAAGAAGCAGTTAAAAATGGTGAAATAAAAAAAGAAAATATAATCGATTCGTACAATAGGATTGTTAAGTTAAAGGAGAGATTGTGATACTTATAAAAAATGCAAAACTTTCAGATGAAAGTGTAAAAGATATACTAATTGATGAGAATAAAATAGTAAAAATTGAAGAAGAAATTGATATTTTAAATAATACAAGAGTAATTGATGCAAACAATAACTATGTAATAGCAGGACTTGTTGATTTAAATGTAAGATTAGCAAATGATGTTCTCAATAAAGATTCACTTAAAAAACTTACAAAAAACTCTCTTAAAGGTGGAGTTACTACAAGTGTAATTATGCCCGATTTTACTCCAAGACTTGATAATTCAACTTTGCTTGAACATTTTATGATAAAAGCAGATGACGAAGAATCAACTCTACATGTAGCAGCTCCTTTAGTAGATGTAAATGAAGAAAAGTTAAATAATATAGCAACTCTACTTGACAATGGAGCAACTGCAATTTGGACAAATTCAAATATAAATGCAAATCTTTTAAAAAGAGGATTTCAATACGCTAGGATGAAACTCGCTCCAATTTTTTGTAGATGTTATGATGAAAATTTAGATGAAAGTGGAGTTATGAATGAGGGTGAGCTATCTTTCAAACTTGGACTTAGTGGAATTTCTAAAATCTCAGAGAGCTCAGAAGTTGCAAAAATTGCTGAGATTTCTACTATAAATAACACAAAGATAATTTTTCAATCTCTCTCAACAAAACGCTCAATCGACATAATCAAAGATATGAAAAAAGCAAATAAAAATATATTTGCAGAAGTTTCAATCCATCACATAGCAAAAAATGAAAATAGCTGTGATGGCTTTAATACTTATTCAAAAATCTTACCTCCACTAAGAGATGAAGAAGAAAGAGAAGCAGTTTTAAATGAAGTTGTAAATGCAAATGTAGATATCTTAACATCAGCTCATTCTCCAAAATCAGTTTTATATAAAGATGTAGCTTTTGAAAATGCGGCATTTGGTTTGGGATGTATCCATGAGTACTTGTCTATTTGTTATACATATTTGGTAAAAAATCAAAAAATAAATATGAAAAAACTAGAAGAACTGATTTCAACAAAACCAGCAAATTTAATAGACAAAGAAGATATTGGAAAAGTAGAAGTTGGATATATTGCTGATTTGGTTATTTTTGATGAAAATGCTTCTTTTGAAGTAAATGATAAGACTTCTTTGTACTATCAAGATACTTTATATGGTGAAGTAAGACAAGTTATAAAAAATGGTGAGGTAGTTGAGCTATGATTCGACTTATGAGTGTTGATGGTGCATTTTATCCTGATAATGAGGAAGATTTAAAATCTACTTTTAACTACTTTAATGAACTAATAGAACAACATTTTAAAGATAGATTATATAATGAAGATGTAAAAGCCTTAGTTGTCCCTCATGCTGGTTACATGTATAGCGGATTTACTGCAAATTTAGCGTATAGAAATGTAAAAAAAGCTCCAAAAAGAGTTGTTGTGATTGGTCCTAGTCATAAGGTGGCATTTGATGGAATTAGTCTAAATGATTATGATAAGTATTTGACTCCTTTAGGAAACATCGCTGGAGATAGCAATTATGTAAATGAGCTAAAAAAAAGGTTTAAATTTACTTCTATAAGGCATGAAGAACATAGCACTGAAGTTCAATTTCCTTTTATAAAGCATTATTTTAAGGATGCTAAAGTAGTCGAATTGATTTACTCACACAATGCTAGTTTAGATCCAATCATAGAGTATGTTTTAAATGATGAAGATAATTTACTCTTAATCAGTACAGATTTAAGTCATTTTCATGAACAACAAAAGGCTAATAAGTTAGATAGATATATCATAAAAGGAATTGAAGAGTTTGATATAAATCTACTAAGCCAGGGTGAAGCTTGTGGAATTTTTGGAGTTGCATCACTTATACATGTAGCAAAAAAGATGGGCTTACATGTAAAAGGTTTGGATTATAGAACAAGTGGAGATATAACTGGTGATAATAGCAGTGTTGTGGGCTACTATAGCGCTATGCTTTACTAATAATTTACTTTGTTTGGATAAAATACATTTTTTTATAATTTTGGAGAGTTTATGAAAGATTTTTTGATAGATTATTTGTTTGATTTTAATGAGTGGAAAATATTTTTTAAAAGATTATTTTCTTTGGTTGCTTTGATTGTTGTCTCTTTTTTACTTTGGTTGTTTCCTATTAGTTTAATTGTAGCTCCTTTTTATAGTATTACTACTGATACTCCAAAGCAAATTGTTATATACAAAGATGTTGTAGGAAAAACTACTGTTAGTGCTATAAAAGATGGTTTAGCAGAATTAGTTGATGAAGGTTTGGTTACTAATTTTACAGGTGTTAATTTTTGGATTGATAATAAGTATTTTGAGCAAGTTGGCGAGATTGAGATGTATAGAATTGCTATTAATACACTAGAAAATAATCTCGCAAGAAATAGAGGAACTGGTGGAGCTAACAAATACATTGTTCAAGCTCGCTCAGATATATATGCTGATTATACTCTACCAATCTTTACTAGCTATACAACTAGACTAAAACAAAGTATTAAGAGTTTAGATAAATACTTAAGCGAGTTAGAAAAAGACCAAAACAAACCTATGGAAGAGAAAAATGCTGTTTTTATTGTAAATTCTGACAATCTAGCTGAAGTATTAGATAAAATCAAACAGCAACTTCAAACAAATATCATGATTAAAACAAGCTTTCTTTCTCAAGACGATAAGTATTACAGAATAAAAGGAAACCTTCTTGCAATGCAAAGGTTTTTAGAAGGAATTAACTATGATTTTAAAGATAAAATGATTGATAAAACAAGCTATGAAGAAAATTTCCTTCCACTTCTTGCTTTGATAAAAAGTAGTATAAAGCAGAATCATATAGTCATACTTGAATCATTTGGCCATTTATCTAAGCTTGAAAAAAATGCAAACTTGATAGCACAAAAGCTAGGTGAATTAAGAGATAAGTTGAGGAATGGTTAATGAGAATTACCCAATACAATCTAATCTTTTTAGTTTCACTGTTTTTTTTATGTTTTGCTAATTTTTCATTTTTTGAAAATGTTTTAAAAGTTTACCCATGGAATGAAAATGCCATTTATATAATCTCAGTTGCTCTGTTTTTACTTGCTTTTTTTGTTTTGTTTTTTACACTTTTAAGCTCAAAATATACTACAAAACCAATTTTGATTTTAACTCTTTTAGTCTCTTCTTTTACTAGTTATTTTATGGATACATATCATGTAGTAATTGATTCAACTATGATAAGAAACTCTCTTCAGACTGACATCCATGAGTCTTTGGATTTATTTAGCTTGAAAATGGTTTTATATGTTCTGTTTTTAGGAATATTGCCATCAATCTTAGTTTACAAAGCAAAAATAAAATATCATGGATTTAAATCTGAATTATGGAGAAAGATAAAAGTTATAGTATTTTCAATTGTACTTATTGTAGCAGTAGTTGCTAGTTTTAGTAAGTTTTATACATCATTTTTTAGAGAACATAAACCTTTAAGATATTATACAAATCCAACTTATTGGATTTATAGTGTTGGAAAATACATTTCTAAAACTTACACTGGCGGACCAATTGTTCTTAAGAAAATTGGACTAGATGCAAAAATAGAAGATGATAGTAAAAGAAAATTGATTATCATGGTAGTAGGAGAGAGTGCAAGAGCTGATAGATTTTCACTTAATGGCTATGAAAAAGAGACTAATCCTCTTTTAAAACAAGAAAATGTTGTTAGTTTTACAAATATGTACTCATGTGGAACTTCAACTGCTACTTCAGTTCCTTGTATGTTTTCTATGTATGATAGAAGTGATTATAGCTATAAAAAAGGAATATCAACTGAAAATGCAGTAGATATATTAAAGCATACTAACAAAGTAGATATATTATGGAGAGATAATAACTCTGATTCAAAAGGAGTGGCTCTTAGAGTAAATTACGAGGATTATAAAACACCAAATAAAAATAATCCAATATGTGATGATAAAGAGTGTAGAGATATGGGAATGTTAGTTGGACTTGATAAATTTATAGAAAAGTCTAATAAAAAAGATATTTTTATAGTACTACATCAAATGGGAAATCATGGACCAGCTTATTATAAAAGATATCCAAAAGAGTTTTTGAAATTTAAACCGATTTGTACTACAAATCAGTTAGAAAAATGTACGCAAGAAGAGATAAGCAATGCTTATGATAATGCGATACTTTATACTGATTATTTTTTATCAAAAACTATAGAGTTTTTAAAAGGATACTCAAAAGATTTTGAAACAGCGATGATATATATGAGTGATCATGGTGAGAGTTTGGGAGAAAATGGAGTTTATCTTCATGCAATGCCTTATTTTATGGCACCAGATGCACAAAAACATGTAGCTTCAGTATTTTGGAGTAGTAATGATAGTGTAATTAATGCACTAAAAAAAGTACAAGATAAAGAATTTTCACAAGACAATCTATTTGATACGATTTTAGGGATTTTTGATGTAAAAACAAAGATGTACAATAAAACTAAAGATATAGTGTATGACGCAAAAAACAACAAATAAACAAATCATAATAACCTCGATTTTATTGTTTTTTGTAATTGCTTTGTTTGAATTTACTAACTTGGATTTTGTTGTACAAAATTATTTTTATAACTTTGAAACTCATACTTGGTTACTTGATAGAAATGAGCCAATTTTAAAGTTTATTTTTTATGATGGTATTAAAAAATTACTTATTGTAATTGCTGTTTTAATCCTCTTTAGTTTGATTTTTTTTAGAAAAAAGAAACTAATAAAAGAGTATAAAAAAGGCTTGATTATTATAGTGCTTTCTGCAATTTTTGTGCCAGTAGTAGTTGGTGGATTAAAAGCAATTTCAAATACACCATGTCCTAAAAATATAGAATATTATCATGGAAAATATCCAAATGTAAAAGTTTTTGATTCTTATCCAAAAGATTTTAAGCAAAATGGCAAGATAAAATGCTGGCCAGCAGGTCATGCAAGTGGTGGTTTTGCTCTTTTGTCACTCTTTTTTTTATTTAAAACTTCAAAAAATAGAAAAATAGCACTAACTGGAGCTATGGTAGTTGGCTGGAGTATGGGACTATATAAAATGTTTATAGGAGATCACTTTTTAAGCCATACTATTATAACTATGCTAATTGCTTGGCTAATTGTACTTATCATTGCAAAATTGATTCAAGGAAAAGAATTTGAGAAATCAACCTAAATATAATTTTTTTAAAAATACATCATATGCTCTAAACGGCTTAATTGATATAATAAAAACAGAAAGTTCTTTTAGGATTGAACTTGCTTTTGGAGTTATATTAATACCTCTTATTTTATTGTTAGATATTAATTTAACTAATAAACTTTTTCTTTTTAGCTCATATATGCTTGTTTTACTAGCTGAAGCTATTAATAGTGCTATTGAGAGAGTTGTTGATTTAGTAACTATTGAATACCATGAAATGGCAAAAAAAGCAAAAGATGCTGGGAGTGCAGTAGTATTTATATCTATAAGTATAGCAACGATTACTTGGTTTAGTATATTAGTTAATAGTATATTTTAGACAAATATAGTCCATTTGGAGCAATCAGAGTTCTTGAATAAATCTTTTTACATGCTAATTGATCTTTTAAGTTTTGCTCACTTAAATACCCTTGCATTACTTTAAGTGCAAAATCGCTCATCATTCTAACTTGACTTCTTAAAAAACCATTCCCTAAAAAATAAATAATAAAAAAGCCTCTATGTTCATAAGCTCCAGCTCTATAAATAATCCTTACATCGCTATTTGTTGGACTGCCTTCTTTTTTGAAGTTTTTAAAATCATGTTCACCTATAAAATTTTTTACTATTTTATTTAGTTTTTTTATGTCTAATTCTTTTACATGTAAAGCATAGTTGTGTAAAAATGGCTGATACTTACCAGTGTATAAAATGTATCTGTATAATCTTTTTTTAGCATCAAATCTTGCATTAAAGTTGTCATGGATTTGTTGTATTGATTTTATGTAAATAAAAGGACTTAATATTTGATTAAGCTTATTTGTAAGTTTTTTTAAATCTTTCCAAAAGTTTGGAACTTCAAAGTCTATGACTTGATTTGTTGCATGAACTCCACTATCAGTTCTTCCACTTCCATTTATATTTGATTGAATGTTGAGTTTTAAAAGAGCCTCTTTGATATCTCCTACAACGGTTTTTACTTTTGTATTAGATTGAATTTGAAATCCATGAAATTTGCTTCCATCATAACTTAAAATTGCTTTTACTTTCATCAGTACCTAGTTAAAATTTTTCGTTTGTAGTATAAATATGATAGTGTCATAAAGCTTGAAAAAAGAATTATCAACCCAATTAGATTCCAATATTTAATCATTATAAAACCAGGTATCATATAGGCCATAATAACTAGTGCCATACTAGGATAAATTCCTTTTTTTTCATATCTATAAGTTACGATTCCAATGCTAACTGCAAATAGTGCAGTTGCTAGTGGAAATAGAGCTATTAGCAGGAAAAATGCTAAATCGTAGGCTCTTTTTGGGTATTTAAGAGCAGCTAGCCAGTAATCTTTTATGCTTTTTACTTCTGAAACATATTCTCTAGTTTCATTATATAGATACATTTTTTTAAAATCTAATTGTTCAATTTTATCTTTTTCAATTTGAAATGCTCTTCCATCATCTAGTTCTAATTGTAATATCCCTTTTTTATTTTTTATATTTGCTTTTTTCGCAGTTATTAGTTTTTCTGGATCATTTTTTTTATCAGCTTGATACATAACAACACTATCATATGTACCTTTTTTATCACTTTTGTTTATATAAACAAGCCAATTAGAAAATTTTTGACCAAATTCTGTGGCTTTTATATTGAATTTTGCTTCCACCTTTTTATAATCTATAAAATTTGCATTTAACTGCTTTGCTGTTGGAATTAAGACGATTATATTAATGATTAGTAATGTTGTAAGTATAAAAGATACTGTGGTAAAAAGTTTTGCAATTTTTCTAGGTGAGTGACTGAGTGTAAACAAAACAATGATTTCATTTTCTTTTGATAAATTAAAAAGAGAGATACAAACAGCTATAAAAAAAGTAACTGGAAGTGTATAAATTAAAATATTTGGGATGAGATATAAATACAAAATTCCAAGCTCAACAAATGTGATTTTTATAACAGATGTAATATTTGCTATTTTGATAAAAAATATGATAGATGTTATGAAAAACAGAGTAAAAAACAAAGATGAAAAAATTGAGCTAAATTGTTTTAAAAGATAGTTGTTAACTCTATTCATATAGCATATCCATCAAAATTTTTATGTTATCTAAATACTCCCAAGTTATAAAAAGGCCTAATGCTAAAAATGGTATAAAAGGTAGTTCATAGCCTTTCTTTGAAACAATTAAAAATACTGGCAGAGCAATTAAAGCTGATATATAAATAGCTACAAAACCATACTCAACTCCAAGAATTGCTCCAATGATTCCTGCTATGATTATGTCAGCTTCTCCCATAGCCTCTTTTTTTATAATCCATGACACAAATATACGAAGTAAGCAAAAGGCTCCAGCAAGAATAAGAGCATTTTGCAATGAAACTAAGAAATTACCAAAAAAAAGCGAAATTATAAGGGCTGGTATGCTTATATTATCAGGAACTGCTTTGTATTTTAAATCTATAAAGCTAAGAGATAAAAGCATTGAAAAAAGGATAGATAATACTAACATATCTTTTATATTTTCAACTCTGTAAGCAACTATAGTAAACAAAACAGAAGTTAAAATTTCAACAATTGGATACTGAATAGAAATTTTTTCACCACAAAATGCACATTTGCCTTTTAGAAATATCCAAGAAAAAACAGGGATATTATGATACCACTTTAGAGGATGATTACATTTTATACAATGAGAAGAAGGAAAAGCAATATTTTCTTCTTTTGGAACTCTAATTATAACTACATTTAAAAAAGAGCCAATTAAAAGACCAATTAATCCATAAAAAAATAAAAAAGGCATTGATGATGTAATCATATTGCTCCAAATCTCCTTGAAGTTCTTTTAAATTTATCTATCATGGTTTCAAGCTCACCACTACTAAAATCAGGCCAGAGAGTATCAGTAAAAAATAGTTCAGCATAAGCACTTTGCCATAAGAGAAAATTAGAAAGCCTTTTATCTCCTCCTGTTCTTATGAGTAAGTCAACATCAGGATATTTTGCAGTATCTAAAAAGCTTGAGAAATCATCTTGGCTTATCTCATTTTTAGACTCTTTTAAAGCTTTATTTACTGCTCTTGTGATTTCATCTCTTGAACCATAGTTGATTGCTAAAATTTGAGTCATACCTGTACAGTTTGAAGTCTCTTCTCTTGTTTTTTCTATTGTTTTTTGAAGTTCTTTGGAAAATTTACTAATATCTCCTATAACATCAAATTTTACATTATTTTGCTTAAAAGTTTTTACTTCTTTTTTTAGAAACTTTGATAATAATTTCATTAGAAATTCTATTTCACTTTTAGGGCGTTTCCAATTTTCTGTACTAAAAGCATACAAACTTAGATATTTTACACCAAGTTTGGAACAATACTCTGTAATATTTCTTACATTTTTAGCCCCATTTTCATGTCCAAATGAGCGTTTTTTACCTTGACGCTCTGCCCACCTACCATTGCCATCCATTATTATCGCTATGTGTTTTAAATCATTTAAATTTGTCAAAATTAACCTTTTAGATCGAGTATCAATTTATCTATTTCAAAAAGTGGCAAAATGTCTTCTTTGATACTAAAATCTATATTTAAATTTATATCATCTGCTTTTTTAGATAAAAAATATAAACTTTTAGAAAATAGTATATCAATTTTTAGCTTTTGATTCTCAAAAATTCCTCTAATTGGTCCAAGATTTTCAAAACTCATATAAAATTCATTGTTTTTTATTTGAACTAGGTTTAATTTATTGTTTTTTTTAAAAGGAAGATGTATAACTTCGTTTTTTAAAGCCAATAGCATTGTAGCAAATATTTTAAACTCTTTTTTGCCTGCTTTTTCTAAGTTATCCATGATCCATTGTTTAAAATTTATTAGTGAAATGTTTTTTAAATTTTCTAAAAAATCTTCCATTTCAATATCTAAAAAATTACTGTCATCTTGCATAAAAGTTGGCATTTGTTTTAAGTTTGAAATAGTTATTATGCCATCTCTACTTTTACCAAAATTTCCCCAATATCTGTTTTTCTCTTTTAGTTTTTTTTGAGACTTTGTTGTAAATTCACGATTTCCTAAAAGAAGTTTATATCTATCAAGAGGTAACTCTTTTAAAACTTCTATGCTTATAGGAAGCGAACTATTAAATTTCAGTGGTAAATCAGGATTTGATATTCTTTGAATTTTTGAAATTTTTGAAATATTATTTATCATAACTCTTTACTTAGATTTACTATTTGCATAGCTATATCAAATTTAGTTGCTATTTTTAAATGAAATTCATTATTTTTTGTTAAAAATACTATCTCATTTTTATCACTTCCAAATTTATTATCTTGTTTGATGATATTTAAACAAACAGCATCAAGTGATTTTTTTTCTAACATTTTTTTTGCATTATCTTTTGCACTAAATTCATCTAGCTCAGCTTTAAAACCAATAGTTCTTATGTTTTTTTTATCAAGATTTAAAAGAATATCTTCATTTTTAACTAATTCTAGATTCCAACTATCCCCAATTTCTTCTTTTTTAATCTTACCTTCTTTTTTAACAGCCGGCACAAAATCACTAATAGCAGCAGCCATAAAAAGATATGAGTTTGGCTTAATAGTGTTTTTGATAGCTTTTTTATAATCTTGCGAAGATTCTACATGTAGAGTTTTTATCAAAGATAAATTGTTCTCTTTTGAGCTAATCAGAGTTACATTTGCTCCTTTTAGATAAAAAGCATAAGCTAGAGCATTTGCTTGTTTACCACTTGAAAAATTGCTTATGCATCTTACATCATCAATCCTCTCTACGCTTCCACCACCGGTTATAACTACATCTTTATTTGTCCAAAAATCATCTTTTAAAAGTTCTCTTGCACATATATCAAAGATGTCTTTTGGCTCGCTCATAGCACCTTTTCCGCTATCAAGACAAGCCAATAACTTATCTTGTGGTTCACTTATGATAAATCCTAGTTTTTTTAGTTTATCTAAACTCTCTTTTGTGATATGATTTTCAATCATATTTGTATTGGCACTTGGAGCAATAACTATCGTTTTATTAAAAGCTAGTATGCTTTGAGTTAGCAGGTTATCAGCGATTCCATTTGCAATTTTATTGATACTATTTGCACTTATTGGAGCTATGACAAACAAATCAGCCCATTTACCAATGTGTATGTGATTTAATTCATCAGCCCAATTTTCAGTTTCTACATGTAAAACTCTGTTTTGACTGATTGCTTCAAAAGTAAGAGGAGTTACAAACCTTTTTGCTTCTTCACTCATAAGAACTTTTACACTTGCATTTTGTTTTATAAAAAGTCGGATTAACTCCAATGTTTTGTATATCGCAATACTTCCAGTAACTCCTACGAGTATTTTTTTGCCACTTAACACTTATTTATCCTCTTTGTTAAAGAATTTATAAAAGAAACTATCAATAATCTTAAGCTTTTCTCTAGCGATTGCCAAGCTTCCTTTTTTTACATCTTTTGTTACTGTTGTTCCACTTGCAATGAGTACATCATCTTCTATTTTTATTGGAGCAATCAGTTGCGAATCACTGCCAACAAATACATTTTTACCGATTATCGTTTTATATTTTGCTCTTCCATCATAATTACATGTAATAGTACCACATCCTATATTGGTTCCCTCATCAATCTCACTATCGCCAAGATAGCTAAGATGTCCAGCTTTAACACCATTTAGAGTTGATTTTTTGATTTCTACAAAATTTCCAATTTTAGAATTTATGATACTTGATTTTGGTCTAACTCTAGCAATTGGCCCAATTTCGGAGTTTTGAATGAGACTATCTTCTATAACGGAATTTGCTTTGATATGCGAATTGATAATACGAGATCCTTTTAACAAGCTAACACCATTTTCTATAATACATTCACCTTCAATTTCAACATCACTTTCTATGTAGATACTATCAGGAAGTCTCATAATAACACCATCTTCCATAAACCTTCTTTTTATTCTTTTTTGCATAATCTCTTCAGCAATGCTAAGATGATATTTAGAATTAACTCCCATAAAAGTTTCTTCTTCTACATGTAAAGCTTTAACATTTATATTTTGTTCGTTTGCGATACTGATTAAATCTGTTATATAGTACTCTTTTTGATTGTTGTCATTTGATAGTTTAGATAGATTTTCTTTTAAAAATTTTGTATCAAAAAGGTAAACTCCAGCATTTACATTATTTACCTTCAATTCTTCTTCATTTGCATCTTTTTGCTCAACTATTTTTACAACATTTGAGTTATCATCAAGTATCACTCTTCCATATCCACTAGGATTACTACATGTAAAGCTACTCATAACTACTTTTGCATCTACTTCAAAAAACTTTTTCATATCATTGGCTTCAAGAAGTGGCATATCTCCATTTAATACTAAAACTTTTTCATATTTTGGCTCAATTTTCATGATCGCTCCACCAGTTCCAGGGAAGTTTTTATGATCTTGGATTATATAGGTTAAATTTTTAAAGTACTGATTCATTTCAGCTTCTATTTCTTTTGCTTGATGAAATAAAATTACACTTATATCATCAGATATCTTACTAGCTTCTTTTATGATATGATAAAGCATAGGAAATCCACTGATAGTATGTAGTACTTTTGATTTTTTAGATTTCATTCTAGTTCCAAAACCAGCTGCCATAATGGCTATTGAGCATTTCATTTTTATTCCTCTAAAGATATATTATAAATAGACGATATTTTATCTAAAGTTTGTTTTAATCGGTATAAAATAGGGGCTTTAACCACTTTTTAACATTAAAATAACTAAAATTATACATATCTACTATTTTAGCAAGGAAGCAAAAACATGGATTTAGGAACGGTCGTTGGTTTAGTACTAACATTGGCGCTACTTTTTGGTGCAATGGCAATGGGTGTTGGTATAGGTCCATACATAGATATACCTTCTGTTTTAATTGTTTTTGGTGGTACAGCAGGAGTTCTTTTAATCGGCTTTAAAATGGAGCAGATGAAGAGCTTAACAAAAATTTTTATGATTGCAATTAAGCCTCCACAAGAAGATATAGCAGCACTTATTAAAAAAATGGTAGAGTATTCAACAAAAGCAAGGCGAGATGGTATATTGGCTTTAGAAGCTGATGCAAATAGTGAAGAAAATGAATTTTTAAAAAAAGGCTTATCTATGGCAGTTGATGGAAATGAGCCTGATACTATTAGAGATATGCTTGAGATTGAGATGGAACAAACAAGTGCAAGACACGCAGCAAATGCTCAAATCTTTGACCAAATGGGTGGTTTTTCAGGTGCTATGGGTATGATTGGAACTCTTATCGGTCTAGTTGCGATGCTTTTGAATATGGCTGATCCTAGTGCGATTGGTCCATCAATGGCGGTTGCTTTGCTTACAACGATGTATGGAGCGATGATTGGAAACATCGTAGGTGCTCCGGTTGCTAATATTTTGGGTATTAGAGATAGTGATGAAACTTTAGCTAAGACACTTATCTTAGAAGGAATTATGGCTATTCAAGCTGGAGATAATCCTAGAACTTTAGAAGGAAAATTACTTTCATTTTTACCTCCTAAAGAGAGAGTTTCTCAATTTGATTAAGGTGTATAATGGCTAAACAAAAATGTCCTGATTGTCCAAAATGTTTGCCAGGATGGTTGGCTGCTTTTGGTGATTTGATGAGTTTACTGCTTTGTTTTTTCGTTTTGCTTCTATCTATGTCTACAATGGATGCTAAAAAAGTTCAAGAAGCAATTGGATCTCTTGCTGGAGCTTTGAGTGTACTAGAAGGTGGTACTAAAACAGAGATTAGCCGTGAGAGACAACAACAAGCAACACCAATAGAATCTCAAGATGAAACTTCAAATAGAGTTGTAACAACACAACTTAAAAAAGCAATTACTGAAATAAATGAGATGTTAAAAACTTCAGGAGGGCCTGAAGTTCAAGTAGAAGAGGCTGAAGATGGGTTTATAATTAGGCTTCCAAGTGGGCTACTTTTTGCTCCTGGCAGCGCTGTTATACAAAATGAAGATGCCTTATTGTTTTTAAAAAGAATTGCTTTAATTGTTAAAAAATTGCCTGAAAAGATGCAAGTAAATGCAAAAGGTTATACAGATGATGTTCCTCCGCCAAGTACAAGTCCATATAAAGACAATTGGGAACTCTCCACTGCAAGAGCAGTAAGCGTAGTAAAAGAGCTTATAAAAGATAGAGTAGATCCAAAAAAAATTATAGCTTCGGGAAGAGCTCAGTATGATCCAATAGCATCAAATGCTACAGCTGAGGGAAGAGCAAAAAACAGAAGAGTTGAGCTTCACTTTTTCTCACTAGATGGTTCTTCAAAAAATAGTGCTAAAAAAAGTATATTAGATCAAGCTGGAGCTAAATAATTGAGAAAAATTATCTTTATTTTTCTATTAATATCTCCAATATTTGCTGTAGATCCAATTCCAACAGTTAATCTAAGTCTTAGTGCTCCAAATACACCAGAACAGTTAGTAACTAGTTTAAACTTACTTGTTGTTTTAACGATACTAGTTTTAGCACCTTCTATTGTTTTTGTTAGTACTAGTTTTTTAAGATTGATAGTTGTGTTTTCTTTTTTAAGACAGGCTCTTGGAACACAACAGATGCCACCAAATCAAATTTTGATTTCATTGGCTTTGATACTTACATTTTTTATTATGGAACCAGTTGCAACAAAATCATACGATATTGCAATAAAACCTTATTTGGAACAAAAAATAAGCTATCAAGAAGCATTTGATAAAGGTGTAGAGCCTTTTAAAGCTTTTATGGTAAGGAATACTAGAGAAAAAGATTTAGCTCTTTTTTTTCGTATAAGAAAACTTGAAAACCCAAAAAATATACAAGATGTTCCTTTAACAGTAGCAGTTCCAGCTTTCATGATAAGTGAGCTAAAAACTGCATTTCAAATAGGCTTTTTACTCTATCTTCCTTTTTTAGTTATAGATATGGTTGTGGCTTCAGTTCTTATGAGTATGGGTATGATGATGTTACCTCCTGTTATGATTTCACTACCATTTAAATTACTCGTATTTGTTCTGGTAGATGGCTGGAATCTTTTAATTGGTAGTTTGGTAGAAAGTTTTCATTAGCTAATAAACTTTACATGTAGAGCTCAAATTTATCTTGTTGTTTTAGTAAAGCATCAAAAAGTTTTTGAGCCTCTTTTAGGATTTTTTCATTTTGATTTTCTGCTTTTTGAAGGACTTTATCAAAAGTTTTTAAAGTATTATTGCTTAAATAGTTTTTTGTATTTAAATCTTTTGCTTTTGGAAGATAAGAGTTTAAATCAAATGCTTTGTTTGTGATTTGTGCCATAGAAGAGTCTTTATCACTTTCTTTTATGTTTTTAAGGTACTTCTCAAGCATAGGCTCGATGATTTTCATAGCTTCTTTTATCTCTTTTTTATCTTGCTTATCAATTCCATTACCTTCATAATGAAAACTATATCCGTAAGAATGAGTAAGTGAGAGCATCATCTCTGTTTTGCTGCCATCTTTTTTGTATGACATTTCAGAAGATTTTTCATCATATAGTTTTAAATCTATCTTATCACCACTACTTGTTTGCATAGAAAAATTAAAATCATTATAGTTGTAGTTACTTGTGTTTATACTTTGCATGATATACTCCTTACATGTAAAGAGTATATCGACAATCAATATTTTTTATTAAGTACTTTAATCTTTCATTTTATTTTCTAGTTTTCTAGCCCAAAATGAAATTGGGTAAGTAAGTAGTAAGTATCCAACACCTAGTGGTATATAGCTCTCTAGTGTTGAGTAAGTATATGCATTTACTTCTTGTGCATTCATAGTAAATTCACTAATAGAAATTATAGATAATAGTGAAGAATCTTTGATAATTGATGCAAATTGTCCTGTTAAAGGAGGGATTATCCTCTTGTATGCTTGAGGAAATATGATGTATAGATAGGTTTTTGTTGGAGTAAACCCTAATGATTGAGCTGATTCATACTGCCCTTTATCTATGCTTTTTATCCCAGCTCTAATTATCTCACTCACATATGCTCCACTAAACATTGCTAAAATTACAGTTCCAACTATGTAGCGGTTATTAAATCCTAAATTACTAGCAAATACATAGTAAAATATAAGTATTTGTACAAGTAAAGGCGTACCTCTAATAACTTCTATGTAAAATCTGGAAAAAAACCTTAAAAGTATTATTTGTGAGCTTTGACCATAAGCAAAAACAACCCCAATTACAAAGCTCAGGATAAGAGCAAAGAAAGAAATATAAATAGTCATTAAAAAACCATCTATAAATTTTTGTCTATACTCCCATATGCTATCCCATTGAAATTCATAGTTTATAGTAGTAAACATAAAATAAAATAGTAAGATGATAGTTGTGCTTAACAATAAAAAGTTGAAGATGTAAACACTTTTTGGAGTTTTTACATCTTCTTTTTGGTCAATTTTTTGAATAAAATATTTTTTTAAATTCATATATTCTTAAAAGAAAAATTCGATTCCAAGTTTATCAAATGTAGCTCTAGCTTCTGTTAGGTATTTTTTCGATAACTTATCAAAAGTACCATCGCTTTTAGCTTTTTTTATAAATTCATCAACTTTTTTCTTTAAATCAGTATTACCTTTTTTAATTGCCATTCCCCAGTATTCTGGTTTTTCTTGAAAAGGCTTTAGTAAAGCTACTGTTGTGTCTTTATGTTTTGCCCAATTTTTATATATTGTTAATTGGTCATATAAAAATCCGTCAGCTTTTCCTTGAATAACTTCTAAAACAGCTGCATTTTCTTTATCAAAAACTAATAAATCAGCATTTTTTAGATATTTCATAGCATAAATGTGACCAGTAGTACCTTTTTTAACAGCAATTTTTTTGTCTTTTTGGTTTAAGTCATTTATGTTTTTGACACCACTTTTTGTATTTGTAAGGATTGCTAAGTTTGACTGTGCATAAGGGATTGAAAAATCTATACTTTTTGCTCTTTGAGGAGTTATAGTCATAGACGAAATTATCAAATCAACTTTTCCAGTTTTAAGAGAAGGAATTAGTCCATCCCAAGCAATATTTTCTATTTTAACTTCACGACCAAGGTATTTACCAAGAGCATATGCCAAATCAACACTAACTCCTGTTGGTTTTCCTTGTTTATCACTCATCTCAAATGGTGGGTATTGAAGTTCCATTCCAACTACCAAAGGTTTTTCGGTAGCAACTAAACTTGCTGTACTTAAAAGTAGCGTAACTAAAAGAGCGCTTATCTTTTTAAACATACTAATCCTTTCTTATATCTTAAAATGTTCGCTTATTGTATAGTTTATTTTCTTAGTTTCTTATGAGTTGAATGTGCTTTTAAAGTTTCGTTTCTCTTTTTTAACAACTATACTTTTTTGTCTTTCTTTTTTATGGACATCTTTTTCAACAAAGATTGGCTTTCTAGTTTTTGGATCTAGCCCTGTATAATACATCAAAGTAGAGTATGTTGAAGGTGTTGGAGTAAAGATTTGAGCTTGTTCTGGATTCATCTTTAGAACATTACTCGCAAAATCTTTTAGATTGTACATATTTTTTTCTTTGCATCCTGGATGAGCTGCTATGAGGTAGTATGTTAAAAACTGCTTTTTACCTGATTCTTTATTTAATTTGTCAAAAAGTTTTTTAAAATCTACAAGTGATTGTTTACCTGGTTTTCCCATGTAAGCTAAAACTTCATCATCTATATGTTCAGGAGCTACTTTCATCTGACCACTTATGTGGTGATTTACAATCTCTTTTAGATAGTTATAACCATTTAGTTTGTCATCATTTATCAAATCATATCTTATGCCACTAGCAATAAAGGCTTTTTTTATACCTTTTATCTCTCTGATTTTTCTTAAAAGTTTAATCTGAAAAGAATGGTCTATCTTCATAGCACTACACATTTTAGGAAACATACATGCTTTGTGTTCGCATGTCCCTTTTGTTATTTTTTTATTGCACTCATATCCGTACATATTGGCTGTTGGCCCACCAACATCAGAAATGATACCTTTAAAATCTTTATATGTTGTAAATTTTTGTGCTTCCTTTAGGATTGACTCTTCACTTCTGCTTCTGATCGTTCTTCCTTGATGAACTCCTATCGCACAAAAACTACACTCTCCATAACATCCTTGATGAGTCATAATAGAAAATTTTATAGTCTCTAACGCTCTTACATTCCCATCTTTTTTATGATATGGATGTAAATCTCTTTCAAATTCGAGATCACTTACACTATCTAATTCTTCAGTTGTAAGATTAATTTGAGGTGGATTTTGTATGAGGTATCTTGTATCTATTTTTTGGCATAAACCTTTTGCACTAATTGGATCATTGTTTTTATAAAAATGATCAAACATATCAATAAATTTATTTTTATCACTAAGGCACTCATCATGACTTGGAAGCTCGATATAATCTTCTTTTGGAGTTTTTGAGATGTAGCTAAGACCTCTTACATGTAAAGGCGCAATTCCCTCTTTTAAACAATTGGCAAATTCAACTATACTTTTTTCAGCCATACCATAGATAAGATAATCAGCCTTTGCGTCAAATATGATAGGTTTTCTTAGTTTATTTGACCAAAAATCATAATGCGTAACTCTTCTAAGACTAGCTTCAATGCCACCTAGAACAATTGGAACTGTGTTTTTAAAGTATCTTCTTATGAGATTTGTATATTTTAAAGTAGCCATATCAGGGCGTTTGTTGTTAATGCCACCTGGGGTATAATCATCACTATGTCTAAATTTTTTTGTAGCAGTATAATTTGAAACCATACTATCTACACTACCTCCACTAACTCCCCAAAAAAGTTTTGGCTCACCTAGTCTTTTTATATCAACATCACTATTAATATCAGGTTGTCCAATGATACCTACGCGGTACCCAGCTCGCTCTAGTATCTTTCCAACAACACTAACTCCCATATAAGGAGAGTCTATGTAAGCATCACTTGTGATTAAAATAACATCTAGTTTTTTCCAACCTCTTTTTTTCATCTCTTTTTTTGTGGTTGGTAAAAACATTTAAGTTATTCCTTACTTATTTATCCATCTATCAACAATTGACATACAAAAAGGTACTCTTTTTTTCAAACCTTTTGCAAGTCCATCTTCCAAAACACCCCAGTTATAAATACTTTTGTCCATATAAGCACTACTTGCATAGCATCCAGCAGAAATATTTCCAAACTTATGAGCAAACTCAAAATACTTTATAGCTTTATCTAAGTTTTTATGTACACCTTTTCCTTCTAAGTACATTTTACCAAGTATATGACCAGCATTAAAAACTTTATCTTTTTCCAACGCAACTTCTAAAAGTACTTTTGCTTTGCTAAAATCACCTTTTTTATACGCACGCATTCCCTCAGTAAAGTTATTTGAACTAAATACAAAAGTACAAACAGAAAACAATACAATAAAATATTTCACTTTAAATCTCCATAACCTTTAATAAGCGATAATTATATCAAATTAAAAGAAGTTTTTTATATAAATTTATATTAAAATTTCAAATTAAGTGTATTTGTAACAAAGAAGTGGTACCTGAGGCCGGACTCGAACCGGCACGGTATTGCTACCATCAGATTTTGAGTCTGACGTGTCTACCAGTTTCACCACTCAGGCACATAAAAATGAGATTGAAATAGTACAAAAAAAAGCTTAAAGATAGTTTGAACTACCTTTAAGCAATTATCGTATATAAAAATTAAGCTTTAGCTACTGCTTCTTTTAATTTTTTACCAACTTTGAATTTAACTGCTGTTGTTGCAGGAACGTCCACTACTTTGTCAGTTCCAGGAACTCTAGCTTTTCTAGCAGCTCTTGGTGCTGTTGAAAATGTACCAAAACCAATAAAGCTTGCGCTTTTACCTGCTACTAGTGCTTCACTAATAGTTTCTAGTGCAGCATCTACTGCTTTTTGAGCATCTTTCTTTGAAAGACCTGCTTTGTCAGCTACAGCTTGGATAAACTCTGCTTTTTTCATTACTAAATCCTTTTGAAGTATTATTATGCGGTCATTGTACACTTTTTTTTTATAAATTACAATAATTTTTGCAAAGAAATTAAAGAAAACACCTAAAAAGTCGATTTTTTACCATATGGAACTTATATTGCTTGTGCTAAAATGAGTAAAATTTAGATAAAAGGTAGTAAACTATGAGGATAACCAATTCACTTTTTTATACAAATGCAACAAATGACTACCAAAGAAATATGAAAACGTTGTATGATATCAATACACAACTATCTTCTGGCATGAAAATTCAAAATAGTTATGAAGATAGTGGTACTTTCGTAGATGCTATGAGATTAAACTATGAAGTAGCAACACTAGAACAGGTAAAAGAGAGTAGTTCAAAAGCTCAAACTTATGCAAATAATACAGATAAAACTTTAAATCAATTTACAGATGCACTAGACCAGTTTAAAACAAAACTTATACAAGCTTCCAGTGGAACCCACTCTACTACTAGTTTAGACGCTTTAGCTAATGAATTAGAAGCCTTGAAAAGACATATGATAAGTCTAGGAAACACTTCTATAAATGGGCAATATCTTTTCTCAGGTTCAGCAGTTACTAAAAAACCACTTGATGATTTAGGAAATTATCAAGGAAATGATGAATCAGTTGAAGCAATCATAGGCTCAGGTGTAAAGCTTCCTTATAATATCAACGGAAAAGATCTTTTTTTAGGAACTGATAGTGATTATAATAAAGTGATTTCAACAAATGTAAAAATGCTCAACCAAACACTTTTACATCCCAAAGTAATGCAAGGTCTAGATAGTAATCCAAAGGAGGAGTATCTAAGTGAGAGTAATACTATAAGAGATATGGTAGGTGATAGTGATGCAGACGCTTTAAATGATCCAAAACCAGTTTTTTATCTTTCAGGAAGAAATTCTGATGGAGAAACAATAAAAACAAAGTTTGATATGTCATCAAGTTCTAAAATATCAGATTTGTTAGAAAAAATTGGAAATGAGTTTGGTAACACTTCTACAAATCAAGTAGTTGAAGTAAGCATGAATGCCCACGGTCAAATTGAAGTAAAAGATCTGAAAAAAGGAAACTCTTTGCTTCAAATGCATCTATTTGCTGCTGTTGATAGAAATGCAACTAATTTAGCGGGTAGTGCAGACCAATCTAGTATAGATGATTTGTTAGCTCAAAATAATGTAGATATTATAGAATTTATAAAGAGTGATTTTAAATCTGTAAATACTGCTAGTACAATTAACTCTAGAGAAGATATATACAGTTCAGGTACATTTTATGTTGGTTTTCCTATGAAAGATAGTGATGGAAATGAAGCAAAATTAACCACTAAATTACAAGATATAATGGGTGTAAAAACAACAGAATTAGAAATAAATGGTACTTATTACGAAGTAAATAGCACTTCTAGTGTAAGTGACTTTATAAATAATATTGAAGCAGAATACACAGGGGTATCGGCTAGGATTGAAAATGGACAAATTATTGTTGATAAAGGTAGTTATTCTGGTGCATTAAGTATTTCAATTACAGCTAGGGATACAGCAAATCCACCACTAGATGGTAGTGGTAATCTTGTAGATGCGTTTTCAACACCTGATGCAATGAACTATGAAAGAAGAGGTTTTAGTAAAGATGGAAATCAGTTAAGTGGAAATATATCTCAAATCATAAAAGGTACCAATGAATATGCAACTTCTAGTACTAAAATATTTAATGTTACTGGTCAGGATTTAGATACTACTTCGCTAACATTAGATTATAAAGATGTTTTTGGTAATTCTAACAGTGCAACAATAAATTTTTTAGATTCTGGCAGTACCTTTAGTGTGAATGGGAATACATACAATATCTTTGATTCATCAGGAGTTATAACAAAAGCAGATGATGTTACATATCAACAAATTAATGATATTGTTTCTATGCTTGTTTCAAACAAATTACCTACAGATAGTGACACTAGTGGTACTATAGATTTTTCAGAATACAATAGTGCTATTACTGATGCAAAAGCAGTAGTTGAAGTAGGATTAGATTACAAAGGTAGACTTGAAATAAAAGATAAGCAAAACTCACAAACTTCTATAGAGTTTGCTATGTATGACTCAAAGTCAAATGACTATAGTGCTACTCCTTCTACACTAAATTTTATGGCAAATGATTTAATAACAATAGAAGAGCCTAAGATTGATTTTTATAAAGATTTAGACCAAATGATTGAAGCTGTTAGAAATGGGACATTTAGAATGGATTCACAAGGCAGTAATCCTAGAAATATTGGTATGCAAAATTCTATCCAAAGGCTTGATCATTTACTAGATCATGTTACTAAGGAACACACTAAGATAGGCTCATACTCAAATGCACTCTCACAAGCAAGTGATAGAGCTCAACTTTTAAGCATAAATGTTCAAACTGTTCGCTCAGAAGTGATTGATGTGGATATGGGTGAAGCTTATATGAAGTTTCAGCAGTTATCAAACTCTTATCAAGCTATGTTATCAACTGTTGCGAAGATAAATTCTATGAGTTTATTGAACTACATGTAAACATTAGATATAATTCCAACTTATTTACATGTAAAGGATAAATCATTTTAAAAGAGACTGTTTTTATATTATCTATTGCTATACTTATATTTTTTGGTGTTTCTACTTTGGTACCTGATCCTAGTTTTGTGGGAAGTTATGGTGCAACCTTAGGACATTGGAATCAAAAATGGTTTGGTTATGTTTCATATATCTATCCATTTTTATTGATAGTACCTACTTTTTTATTTTATAAAGATACAAGTTTTACTTCTAGAAGAATTGAGTTTGTTTTATCTACTATTCTTTTTTTATTTGCAATTTTGATTTTTCAAGCAAGTGTTATAGAGTCTAATATGAAAGGATATTTAGGTTTTTCAATAGTTGAGATTTTGCAATCATTTATAGGGGTTTTAGGCGTTTGGTTGTTTATGATAGCAATTGCAATTTTGTCTATTAGTATAATCGTAGATAAAACTACTGATGATATGTTTACATTTTTTAAAGAAAAAATTCCTACTAAAGAAAATGAAGAAGAATTAGATGAGAAAGAAGAAAAGCCAGAATTACATCAAGAAATAATATCAAATGACATTGTAGAAGATGATGTACATCCTGAAGAGTACAAAGATAGTATAAAACTCATAAAAAAAGATGAAGCTAAAGAAGTTACTAAAGTTGAAGAAAATGATAATAAAGAAGATTTAAAAAAGGAAGTAACAGAGCATCATAGCGTAGAGATTCTTAGTGAAGTAGAAGAAAATAAAAAGCTACTTGACGAGATAGAAAAAGGAGAACAAGATAAACCAAAAGATTATAAATTGCCTCCTTTAAAATTTTTAACAACTCCACCAAAAAAGTCTAAGCATATAAATGAAGCAGAAATTGATAGAAAGATTTCTAATTTATTGGATAAATTAAAAAGATTTAAAATCGATGGAGATGTTGTTAGGACTTACTCAGGTCCAGTTGTCACAACCTTTGAGTTCAAACCAGCTCCGCATGTAAAAGTTTCAAAGATTCTTACTTTACAAGATGATTTGGCAATGGCTCTAAAGGCTAAGACGATTAGGATACAAGCTCCAGTTCCAGGAAAAGATGTAGTTGGGATTGAAGTTCCAAATGAGAGTATTGAAACCATTTATTTAAAAGAGATTTTAGAAAGTGATATTTTTACTAAAGCTTCATCTCCACTAACAATTGCACTTGGAAAAGATATAGTCGGAAATCCATTTGTAACTGACCTTAAAAAACTTCCCCATTTACTAATCGCAGGAACAACTGGAAGCGGAAAGAGTGTTGGAATTAATTCTATGCTTTTAAGCCTTCTTTATAGAAATTCGCCAGATAATCTTAAGCTTCTTATGATTGATCCAAAGATGTTGGAATTTTCAATATACAATGATATTCCTCATCTTTTAACTCCAGTTATTACGAAACCAAAACAAGCTATTATAGCTTTAGCAAATATGGTCAGTGAGATGGAAAGAAGATATCAAATTATGAGCCAATCAAAGACTAAAAACATAGAAAACTATAATGAAAAAGCAAAAAAATTAGGACTTGAGCCATTTCCCTATATCGTAGTTATCATAGATGAGTTAGCAGATTTGATGATGAATAGTGGAAAAGAGGTAGAATTTTATATTGCAAGACTTGCTCAAATGGCAAGAGCTAGTGGAATTCACCTAATAGTAGCAACCCAAAGACCTTCAGTAGATGTAGTAACTGGTCTAATAAAAGCAAATTTACCAAGTAGGATTAGTTATAAAGTTGGACAAAAAATTGATTCAAAAGTTATCCTTGATACTATGGGGGCTGAATCACTTCTTGGGCGAGGAGATATGCTTTTTACTCCACCTTCAACTTCTGGTCTTATTAGACTTCATGCCCCATATGCGAGTGAAGATGAGATTGAACAAATTGTAGAATACTTAAAAAAACAAAGATCAGTTTCTTATGATGAGAGCTTTTTAAAAGAGAGTTCAAATGATACTACTAGTTCAAGTGAAAGTGAAATAACAGGTGAAATTGATGAACTTTTTGAAGAAGCAAAAGCAATAGTGCTAAATGAAAGAAAATGCTCAATCAGCTACATTCAAAGAAGACTCCAAATAGGCTATAACAGAGCTAGTAGGATTGTAGAACAACTAGAAATGATGGGAATTTTATCAGCTCAAAATGCAAAAGGTCAAAGAGAGATATTATAATCTACATGTAGATAGTTCTACATGTAGAAAATTATTGTAAAGTAACAGCAGGAACATGTACAAAACCATCCATGATAATTCTTGCACTTCTGCTCATGCTGGCTACTTCTACTTTGGGTTTGTTATTGTTATATGAAATTTTAGCACCAACTTTTAGTGTTCCTGATGGGTGACCAAAGGTAATGCTTTCTTTTTTACCACCACCGCAAGCAAGATTTACTAGTGTATTTGGTATGCATGCTGCTACACCAATAGCTACAGAAGCTGTCCCCATCATAGCATGATGAAGTTGTCCCATAGAAAGTGCTCTAACATTTAAATCTATCCCGTTTTTTTCTATGGTTTTACCACTAGAAGCTACATAGCTTTGTGGTGGTGAAACAAAAGCGACTTTTGGAGTATGAGCTCTTGTTTTTGCTTCTTCAATGTTTTTGATAAGTCCCATTTTAATAGCACCATATGCTCTAATTTTCTCAAATATTTCTAAAGCTTTTTCATCAGAATTTATATCGTTTTGAAGTTCACATCCACTATATCCTAAAGCTTTTGCTTCTAAAAAAATGATAGGAATTCCAGCTGTTATCATAGTAGCTTTAAAAGTACCGACTCCTGGAACTTCTAAGTCATCTACTAAATTTCCTGTAGGAAAAAGCTCTTCACTTGGATCAACTGGTTCAACAAATTCAAGTTTTATTTCACTTGCTGGAAATGTAACACCATCAATCTCATAATCTCCAATCTCTTGAACATAGCCATCTTTCATTGGAACATGACAAAGTATAGTTTTATTTATATTTGCTTGATATATTTTTACAGTTACTATGCCATTTTCAACTAATCTTTCTTTTGGCACAAAGCCACATTTTATAGCAAATGGTCCAACTGCACTAGATAAATTACCACAGTTACCACTCCAATCAACAAAAGCTTTATCGATTGATACTTGCCCAAAATAATAATCAACATCATGGTCGCCATTTGAACTTTTTTTCAAGATGACAGTTTTGCTCGTACTAGAAGTAGCACCTCCCATTCCATCTATTTGTTTTTTATAAACATCTGGGCTACCAACTACTCTTAGAAGTATTTTATCTCTAATTTCATCATTTTCTTTAGCAATTTGAGGTAAATCATCAAACTTGAAAAAAGTTCCTTTACTAGTCCCGCCACGCATGTATGTAGCGGGGATTTTTATTTGTGGTTTATAGCTCATGGTTTGCCTTATTTGTTTTTTAAAAAATCTTGAGCAAATTTTTGCAAGATTCCACCAGCATTGTAGATTTCAACTTCTGCACTCGTATCTAATCTACAAATAACAGGTATTTCTACAATTTCACCACTTTTTCTTGTCATTTTAAGTATCAAAGAAGTTCTAGGTTTGATTTCACCTTCAACTTCAAATACTTCACTTCCATCAATCTTGTAAGTTAATCTACTATCGCTATCTTGAAATTGAAGTGGTAAAACTCCCATACCAACTAAATTAGTTCTATGTATTCTTTCGATACTTTGTGCCACTACTACTTCAACACCTGCTAGTCTAACACCTTTAGCAGCCCAGTCACGAGAACTGCCTTGTCCATAATTTATACCAGCAACAATGATTAGTGGTTGCTTTCTATTTTTATAAGTTTCAATTGCTTCCCACATTCTAATAACTTTACCATCAGGCTCGACTCTTGTAAGTGATCCTTGGATGATATTGCCATTTTCATCTCTTACCATTTCATTATATAGTTTTGGATTTGCTAAAGTTGCTCTTTGAGCAGTTAAATGATCCCCTCTATGAGTTGCATAAGAGTTAAAATCCTCTTCAGGCAGTCCCATTTTTGCTAGGTATTCTCCAGCGGCGCTATCAGGAAGTATCGCATTTGAAGGAGATAGATGATCTGTTGTTATATTATCTCCAAATACTCCTAGTGGGCGCATGTTTTTAAGAGCTGGTTTTCCCATAAACTCATCTTCCCAATAAGGAGGATTTTGTATATAAGTACTTTTTTTATTCCAGTTATAAAGAGGGCTTACTTTTACATTTTCAAGTCCACTTTTTGCAAACATTGGATCATAGATTGCTTTAAATTGTTCAGGCTTAACTGCATTATTAATAATACTATCTATCTCTTCATCACTTGGCCATAAGTCATCTAGTTTTATTTCATTACCATCTTTATCAACACCTAAAACATCATTTTCAATGTCAAATCTTATAGTACCAGCAATCGCATATGCAACAACTAAAGGTGGGGAAGCTAAGAATGCTTCTTTTACATATGGATGAATTCTTCCATCAAAATTTCTATTTCCAGATAGAACTGCAGTTGAGTATATATCATTTTCAACTACTTCTTTTTGAATTTTAGGATCAAGTGCACCACTCATACCATTACATGTAGTACAAGCAAATCCAACTATTCCAAAACCTAATTTTTCTAAATCTTTTAAAAGATTAGCTTCTTTTAGATACTCTTCAACAACTTTTGAACCAGGTGCTAGAGAAGTTTTTACCCATGGTTTTCTTTGTAATCCAGCTTTATTTGCATTTCTTGCAAGTAGAGCTGCAGCTATTACATTTCTTGGATTACTAGTATTTGTACAGCTTGTGATTGCTGCGATTAGGACTCCTCCATCAGGTATTTTATCTTCACTTACTTGAGTATTTTTCACGATACCTTCTTCTTTTAAAGTCGCTAGAGGTACTAACTTATGAGGTTTAGATGGACCAGCTAAGCTTCTAGTAACACTAGATAAATCAAATTCCAAAACTCTTGCATAAGTTGCATCTTTAAGGCTATCGGCCCATAATCCATTTGTTTTAGCATATGTTTCAACTAAATTGATTTGAGAAGGCTCTCTTCCTGTTAGTTTTAGATATGAAAGTGTTTGATTATCTATAGCAAACATAGCAGCACTTGCGCCATATTCAGGTGTCATATTTGATATTGTCGCACGATCAGCCAAACTTAGATACTCAATTCCATCTCCAAAAAACTCTAGAAATGAAGAGATTACATTTTGTTCTCTTAAAAAACTAGTCATTGCTAAAGCAATATCAGTTGCTGTAATTCCTTTTGCTCTTTTTCCTGTTATTTTAACTCCTACGATTTCAGGGAGTCTCATGTAAGTTGGATTTCCAAGCATTACATTTTCAGCTTCAAGACCTCCAACCCCAATAGCAATTACACCTAAAGCATTAACATGTGGAGTATGTGAATCTGTTCCTACTAATGTATCTGGACTAGCGATTTTATCTTTAACACCTACAACAGGTGACATTTTTTCAAGATTTATTTGATGCATGATTCCATTGCCTGGAGGTATAACATCAACATTGTCAAAAGACTCTTTAGTCCAATTTATAAAATGAAATCTATCAGCATTTCTTCTATCTTCAATGGCTCTGTTTTTGTTAAAAGCATCAGGATCATATCCGCCACACTCAACCGCTAAAGAGTGATCTACTATGAGTTGAGTAGGAACAACAGGATTTACAAGTTTTGGATCACCACCTTCTTTTGCAATTGCTTCTCTAAGACCTGCTAAATCAACTAAAGCAGTAAGACCTAATATATCATGGCAAACAACGCGACTTGGATACCAAGGAAAATCTTTATCTGCTTTTTTTTCAATGATTTGTTCAAGTGACTCTTTTAGTTCATCACCTTCACAATTTCTTATAATATTTTCTGCTAATACTCTTGAAGTATAATTAAGTTTATTAAATGCTCCATTTTTTATATCTTCAACAGCTTCTTTAACATCATAATATTTTAGATCTAAGCCATTAAGCTCTTTTAGATATTTATCACTCATATTATCTCTCTTCAATTGGAGTAAATTTTAAATTTTCATCTCCAATATAATTAGCTGAAGGTCTGATTATTTTTCCATCTTCTCTTTGCTCTATTACATGTGCTCCCCATCCAGTTACTCTAGACATAACAAATATAGGTGTAAACATATCAGTTGGAATTCCCATTTGTGAGTAAGAAACAGCAGAGAACCAATCAAGATTAGGGAACATTTTTTTAGCATCCCACATAATACTCTCGATTCTCTCAGCCACATCAAACATCAATGTATCGCCATTTTCAACTGATAGTTTTTTTGCAACTTCTTTGATAACTACATTTCTTGGATCACTAGTTGTATAAACAGGATGTCCAAATCCAATGATTATCTCTTTTCTTGCCATTCTTTCTTTGATGTCTTTTTCAGCTTCATCAGCACTGCTGTATCTCTCTTGGATCCTACAAGCTTCTTCGTTTGCACCACCATGCTTAGGACCTCTAAGAGCTCCAATTGCTCCAGTGATACAAGAATACATATCAGAATTTGTTCCAGCAATTACACGAGCTGTAAATGTTGAAGCATTAAACTCATGCTCTGCATACAAGATTAATGAAGTTTGCATTGCTCTTATCCAAGTTTCACTTGGTTTTTTACCATGAAGTAGATGTAAAAAATGTTCAGCAATACTATCATCATCTGTTACTAGTTCTATTTTTTTATTGTTGTGAGTGTAGTGATACCAATAAAGAAGCATTGAACCAAAAGATGCCATTAGTCTATCAACAATATTTTGAGCTTCTTCTTTTGGATGAGATTGGTCTTCTCCTTCAACACATCCAAGAGCTGAACAACCAGTTCTTAAAACATCCATTGGGTGAGTGTCTTTTGGAAGTTGTTCTAATATGTTTTTTACCTCTTTAGGTAAATCTCTAAGATTTTTTAATTTGTTTTTATAATCTTCTAACTCTTTTTTATTTGGAAGTTTTTCATGAACGATTAAATATGCAATTTCTTCAAACTCTGCAACATTTGCAAACTCTAAAATATCATATCCTCTATAATGTAAATCATTTCCACTTTTTCCAACTGTACAAATTGCTGTATTTCCTGCAGCAGTTCCTGAGAGTGCTACTGATTTTTTTGGTTTAAATCCTGATTTGTTTTCTGTGCTCATTTCTTCTCCTTTGAAAAAAGTTGATCTAATTTCTCTTCGTAAGAGTGGTAATCTAACATATCATACAATTCCATTCTTGTTTGCATGATATCTAAAACATTAGTTTGGCTTCCCTCTTTGATTATTGTTTCAAAAAGAGTTAATGCGGCCTTATTCATAGCTCTAAATCCTGATAAAGGATATAAAACCATGCTTATTCCAACACTTGCTAACTCTTCTACACTAAACATTGGAGTTGCACCAAATTCTGTAATATTAGCTAGTACTGGCACTTTGATTTCATTTGTAAAATCTTCATACTCTTTTAGAGTGTGGATAGCTTCAGCAAATATCATATCAGCTCCAGCTTCAACATAGGCATGAGCTCTATCAAGTGCAGCTCTTTGTCCTTCGCTAGCATGAGCATCTGTTCTTGCCATGATTACAAAATCTTCATCTATTTTTGCATCAACTGCTGCTTTTATTCTATCGCACATTTCTTCAGTGGATACTAACTCTTTATTTGGCCTATGTCCACATCTTTTTTGTGCAACTTGGTCTTCTATGTGAAGTCCAGCTGCGCCAGCTCTTGTCATCTCTTTTACAGTTCTTGCTATATTAAACGCACCACCCCATCCAGTATCAGCATCAACCAAAAGAGGTAAATCAGATCGTCCAGTTATCCTTCTAATATCTATACAAACATCTTCTAGCATTGTCATACCAAGATCTGGCAAACCATAGCTTGCATTAGCAACACCAGCACCAGATAGGTATAGTGCTTTTGCTCCAGCTCTCTCAGCTTGAATAGCACTATATGCGTTAATTACTCCTAAAATTTGTAGTGGTGTTTGCTCTTTTAATGCTTCTCTAAATCTTTTTCCTGCGCTTTTTAACATATTATTTCCTTATTATTTTTTTGGGTAGCCAAGCTTTTTAATAGCTTCTTCAATTTCTGGCAAAACAGTTGCATCCTCTATAGTTGAAGGCATATTCCACTCTTTTCCATCAGCCATTGCTCTCATTGTTCCTCTAAGTATTTTTCCACTTCTTGTTTTTGGAAGTCTTTTTACAACAGTTGCTATCTTAAAACTAGCTACTGGTCCAATTTCATCACGAACTAGTTGAACAACACCTTCAATTAAAGATTGGTAATCTCTTTCTATACCTTCTTTGAGTACAACAAATCCCATAGGAATTTCACCTTTTAGCTCATCATCTACTCCAATTACAGCACATTCTGCAACATCAGGGTGTTTAGCTACTATTTCTTCCATTTCACCTGTTGATAAACGATGTCCAGCAACATTGATAACTCCATCCATACGTCCCATTACCCAAACATAGCCATCTTTATCGATGTAGCCTGAATCTCCAGTTAAGTAGTATCCTTCGTAGAAGTTTAGATATGAGCGTTTATATCTAGCATCATCATTCCAAATTCCCATCAAACAACTTGGTGGAAGAGGTAGTTTAATAACAAGATTTCCTAGTTTTTCAGCTTTACATTGTTTTCCATTTTCATCTAGAACTTGCAAATTATAACCAGGCATTGGTTTTGTTGGGCTTCCTGGTTTTACAGGCATTGGGTCAAGTCCTAAAGGATTAGCTGCAATTGCCCATCCAGTTTCAGTTTGCCACCAGTGATCAATCACTTCTTTTCCTGTGACTTTTTTAGTCCACTCATAAGTTGGAGAATCACATCTCTCACCAGCCATAAATATATTTCTAAGATTACTTAAATCATACTTTTTAGCCCATTTCCCTTCAGGATCTTCTTTTCTAATTGCTCTAAAGGCAGTTGGAGCTGAAAATAGTACATTTACTTTATACTCCTCACAAACCCTCCAAAATGCTCCCGGATTTGGTGTGCGAACAGGTTTCCCTTCATATATAACAGTAGTACATCCATTCATAAGTGGCGCATAGACTATGTAAGAGTGTCCAACAACCCAGCCAACATCACTAGCTGCCCAGAACACATCTCCTGGTTTTGCGTTGTAAATATTATCCATTGACCATTTCATAGCAACTGAGTGTCCGCCGTTGCTTCTAATAACACCTTTTGGTTTTCCTGTTGTTCCTGAAGTATAAAGGATATAAAGTGGATCAATTGCATCAACTGGGACACAATCAACTGGATTAGTTTTTTCTTCTTCTTCAGCCCAATCAACATCTCTCCAAGGAAGCATAGTTGCTCTTTCTTGTGGTCTTTGAAAAATAAAACAAGTTGTTGGTTTATGGCTTGATTTTTTGATAGCTTCATCTAAAAGAGGTTTATAGTGAATTACTCTACTTATTTCTATACCACAACTAGCACTCATAATAACTCTTGGTTTTGCATCTTCTATTCTAGTAGCAAGTTCGTGTGCTGCAAATCCGCCAAAAACTACTGAGTGAATTGCCCCAATTCTTGCACAAGCTAGCATTGCTATTACTGCTTCAGGAATCATTGGCATGTAAATTACAACTCTATCACCTTTTACAACACCTTTATTTACAAGCATTCCAGCTACTTTAGCAACTCTATCTCTTAATTCTCTGTATGTATAAGATTTTTTAGTATCAGTAACAGGAGAGTCATATACAAGAGCTGTTTGATCTGCTCTTCCATGGTCTACATGTAGATCCAAAGCATTATAACAAGAGTTCATGCAACCACCAACAAACCATCTATAGTGACCATCTACTACATCTAAAACTTTATCCCACTTATGATACCAATGTACTTTAGTAGCAGCTTCTGCCCAAAATTTTTCAGGGTCTTTGATTGACTCTGCGTAGACTTTATCATATATTTCGCCCATTAGTTTCTCCTTTGATTATATTAATAACTGACCTTACGCACTATATATAGTTCTTGTTTTACCCTTTGGGTGCTTTTTGCAACACTCCCTTGTGGCGTTAAAAAGTTTCAAGTTACCTACGGGTAGCCTTTCAACTTTTTGCCTACCAATGAATTATTGCAAAAAACATCAAGCACTACATATAGTGCGTAAGGTCAGTTACTGACAGTATACAATGTAACAAAGAAATATGCTTGTACAAAAGAGTGATATTTAAAGCAATTTTTGTACATATTGCTTTTTTTGTACAAAAATTGTACAATTTTACTATGAAAACAGTTGAAAAAATCATAGAAATATACAAACGCTCAGAACTAAGTATCTCTAAGTTTGCTTCAATTATTGGCAAAGATAGGAGAACTGTAACTTCTTGGATTGATAAGATAGTTGAAAGAGAGCCAAATGATGATGTACTAGAGAGGATAAATAAATTTTTTAGGTATCCAAGTAGTATTTGGGATGAAAATTGTCATTATAATGAATTCATAGAAATGATTACAAAAGTTCCACAAGAAGAGATTAAAATCATAGATGAAGGATATCTTGGAGGACTTAAGTATATACTAGAGCATGAGGATAAAGAGAGATTTGTAATTCATCCTCAATTTCCTGGTCCAATGTATAGAGATACAACAGTTCCTAGAGTTTATCGTACAAAAAATAGTTCAGAAATAGAAAAATTTAAAAAAGAAAGAACTATAAGGATGCTTTCTTACTCTTTTGAAACTACTGAGTGGTATAGCATAAAATCATTACTTGCTTTTTGTTTTTCACCTATTGGTAATTTTTATACAAAAGAGCAAAAGCTTCAAATTTTAAATTTAATGTATGATAATTTTCATGAAAATTACAATAAAAGATTATATTTTTTTGATTCATTTTCTAGAAAAATTTATGGTTTAGATACTGCTTATACATCTATAAATATAAAAAATGGAGTTATGTTTTTTAAAGCTCCTTTGGAATCTGTTTTTATAGAAGTTAGAAATAAAAAATTGATTGAAAGAATTCATAGACATTTTACATTTGGAAAAGAAGCACCAAATCATATAAATCCAAATGAGGCAACTATGATTTTAAAAATTTTAAAAGAAGCAATAGAATTTAATAAATCGATTGAAGAAGCCTACGAAGATATAAATAGTAAAACTCTATATGGAGGGCTTTTTAGAAATAATATAAGTCTGTCTTTACATAATAGATTATCTTTACCAAAGGATGGACAAAAGATTAATTAATTTTCAAAAAGCTTGAAAGGTGCTTGAATAGTTCTTTTAATCATATTTAAAGGTGAGCTTGCCGAATCTTTTAATATATTCGTTTTGATTATTGGCTTACTAGCTGTACCACTTACATCAATTTGAGTATATAGTTTGTCATCATCTCCAAGTATGATATAGTTAAATACTGGTATATTTTTAACTAGGGAACTAAAACTTTTAAGTATAGATAGTTTTAAACTTAAAGTTATTTCATCAGTAAGTAAATTGTATTTTCCATATCCTTCTATGTCTGTACTTTTACCATCGATAGTTATTTTACTCATATCTATAAAATCCCCATTTTTTTGAAATTTTATATCCATTGAATTTATACTAAAGCCTTTTTCGTTAAATCCAGGTGTTTTAAATGTGAGTAAGGATGGAATTGTATTTATAGTGGCAATCAAGTTATTATAAAAAGACATCCTTTTTAAAGTAGTATTAGTAGCTTTAAAGTTTCCTCTAAAATTGTCTAAATCTTTTCCATAAAATTTAAATCCAAAAATTCCATTTTCAAAATCATTTTCACCAATCAAAGAGTTGATAAAAATGTCACTCAAGTTTTTACTTTCAACATAAAATAAATTATTTGTTTTTTTTACATGTAGTTCTTGATTGAACAAAAATGAATCTAGGTATAAATTGCCATTATTGATTTTTATTTTATATGATAGGCTTAAAAGTTTTTTTGAGGAATTTGTATCTTTAATATTGGAGTTTCTTCCATCTATTTGTATATCAGATATCTCATTATTTGATGAGTTAATTTTTGAAAAGTCCAATGCAATATCAAGATTATCCAAATATACAGATAAAAAATCTTTTTGTTCAATTTTTAAAAATTTATCCTCAGAAATTGCACTAAAATTTTTACCATCAGTATTGATATGCATTTTTAGTTTTTTTAATTTTTTACGATTTTTAAGTATTGGTAAATCAATATTTTTGATATCAGCTAGTATATTATAGTTTTTAAAATCATTTGTTTTTACATATACATCACTATCTTCAATATTTAGTTTTTTCATTATGTCTGAATATTTTTTAAGATTTTTAAGGTTTTTTACATTTATTTCATTTAATTTTCCAAATTTCAGTGTAGCATTTAAATCATCTAATGAAATATCTACATTTTTATCAATTTTCATTTTAGAATTTGTTTCAAAGTTTGTTATATCTAGAAGTTTGGTTTTTCCTAGTTTTACATGTAAAGAATTTATATGATTTTGACTTTTGTATGTACTGTTTTTTGTATTGAAAACTCCTGATGTATTTAAATCAAAAATTGATTTATATTTTAAATTTGCATTTTTTATATAGATTAAATCATTATCTAGTTTTACTTGTGCCTTTTTAGAGTACATTTGCACTCCAGAAATACTTATATTTGAATCTTTTAGTAAAAAATCTCCAGTGTAGCTTTTTACTTCAATTGGCTCAAAAGAAATATCAAGTTTTACGTTTGCTTCAGTAAGTCCTGAGTGTTGGATTATTGGTACATGTATATCATATGCTCTTAGGATTTTATGGATTGAATCATCTAAAATAGTATGAGCTTTAATATTTACAATTATTCCAGCTCCTTTTGTCATTAGATGGTAAATATAAACATCAGATTTACTTACATCTTTACTTTCGTAAGTGGCTTTTTGTATATCAAATATCAAAGTATCATTTTTTAAGATCACATCTAAATCATTTCCAATAGCAACAGGGGCATTTTTGTCAAATTTTATAGCTGCATTTTTAACATTTGCTTTTGCTTTCATTTCATTTGGATAATAATCATTTGTTTTTAGGTTGAATTTTCCTTCAAGGTAGTTTAGTTTATAAGTATCTGCAATAATTTTTTTATATATCCAAGCGCCAATTAGTGGTTCTAAGTCGATTTTTTTAGATAAAAAATCCATAAAAGGTTTTAATGTTTTGAATTTTTGAGTAGAAATCTTGTAATTTAAAATGTTGTTTTTTATATCAAGATTTAAACTTCCATCTATATTAAAAGTTGAAAAGTTTCCTTGAAACCTGGTTTGTTTATTTTTTAGATTTAGTAAAAGATTTCCTTTTAGTCTAAGCTCCCAATCTTTTAAGAAAAGGTTTTTTATTTTTACTTCAATATTTTTTTCCCATGGTTTAACTTGTGCATCTAAGCTTATATAATCACTGTTTATATAAAAAACTTCATCTTTATATAAAAATTTAAATTCTTTGTTATCATATTTGAAATCTTTAATAGAAACTGAGTCAAACAGCATATATAGATGAGGTAGGTAATTTAAAATATTTTTTATCTCAGATAAGGAAGTTTCATTTTTGTTTGTTGCAGCTATTTGTACTTTTGCTATATCTACAATTAGTTTTTTATCTAATTTAATGTAAAATTGTTCAATATTGACTTTTGGTAGAGTTATTTTGTCTATTCTTATACCATTTAATAGAGTCAAAAAAACGATGGTGATAGTTAAAATTATGAATAAAAAAACAGTCCAAATTTTCTTACTTATTTTTGATGTTATATTGATTATCATATATTCTCTTATCTTTTATCTCTCAGAGCCTATTTATTCTACAAAGGTTGTTAATGTTCCAAAAGGTTCTATTTCAGCGATTATATCATATTTAGAGAAACAAAAGTTTAACGTATCATTAAGCGTAGATAAATATTTATTGTACCTCATAGGAAAACCGCAATTTGGATGGATTGAAATAGGAAAAAATAAGCTATCAAGAGGAGATTTTTTATATAAACTCTCACATGAAAAAGCAGCTTTACAGCCTATTAAACTAATTCCAGGTGAAACTATAGATGTATTTATGTATGAACTTTCTAAAAAATATGGGTTAAATTATAAAAAACTAATGAAGTATTATAATGAGTTGAGCCCTTTAAAAGATGGTTTTATAGTTCCAGAGACTTATCATATACCAATTGGGATAGGCGAAAAACATTTGATTGTTTATCTTTTAAACTATGCATACAGATATCAAAAAGAGATGTCAATAAAAATTTTTAAAACTTACAATCAAAAAAGTTGGTTTAGATATTTAATTATTGCTTCGATTATACAAAAAGAAGCAGCTAGTGTTGAAGAAATGCCAATAGTTTCTTCTGTAATTTATAACAGACTTAAAAAAGGCATGAAGTTGCAAATGGATGGGACTTTAAACTATGGAAAATTTTCACACATAAGAGTTTCAGCTAAAAGAATAAAAGAAGATAATTCTCTTTTTAATACATATAAACATATAGGCTTGCCACCATATCCAGTATGTAGTGTGTCAAAAGAGGCTATTTTTGCAGCTATATTTCCTAAGAAAACCAATTATTTATATTTTGTAAAATCAAAAAATGGAAAACATGTTTTTTCTAGTACGTACAAAATGCATATGAAAAACATAAAGAAAAACTAAAATTGTATTATTTGTATTATGTATTTTATATGTTATAAAGTAAAAATTTCACAAAATTAAAGAATTTATAATAAATTCTATTGGTTTAAAATAGTTAAAAGTAATTAATCAATATAGTAATACTATAAAATCTAAAAATTAAGGAGATTTGATGGCACCGGTTTCAAAAATAGTTTATACAAAAGTAGATGAAGCACCAGCATTGGCTACATATTCGTTTTTACCAATTATTAAAGCTTTTACAAAAGACTGCGGTATTGAAATGGTAAGTAAAGATATTTCTTTAGCTAGTAGAGTACTTGCTGCTATGGGTAAAAAAGAAGATGAACTTAAAGAATTAGGAAATTTAGTTTTACAATCAGATGCAAATATTATAAAACTTCCAAATATTTCAGCTTCAATTCCACAGCTAAAAGCTTGTATCGCAGAATTGCAAAAACAAGGTGTTGATATTCCTGATTATCCAGAAGATCCAAAAAATGATGCAGAAAAAGAGATTCAAGCAAAATATGCAACTTGTCTAGGCTCAGCTGTAAATCCAGTTTTAAGAGAGGGAAATTCAGATAGAAGAGCAGCAGTTGCTGTTAAAAAATTTGCTCAGAAGAATCCTCATAAATTAAGAGAGTTTTCAAAAGATTGTAAAGCATATGTTGCTTACATGGAAAATGATGATTTTTATGGTAATGAGCAATCATGTGTTGCAACTAGTGATGATGAATACACAATTGAATTAAATGGCAAAGTACTAAAAAAGATTGAAGGTGTAGAAGCTAAAGAAATTGTTTCTAGTACATTTCTTTCAGCTAAATCATTAAAAAGTTTTTTAGCTAAAACTATTGAAGATGCAAGAGAAAAAGGATTACTTTGGTCAATACATCTAAAAGCTACAATGATGAAAGTTTCAGATCCAATTATATTTGGTTATGCTGTAGAAGTGTTTTTCAAAGAAGTTTTCGAAGCATATAAAGATGAGTTTGAAAAGCTTGGAGTAAATCCTGATTTGGGGATTGGAGATCTTCTAAAAAAAGTTGAAAATTCAGATAAAAAAGATGAAATTTTAGAAAAAATAGAAAATATTGTAAAAGGTGATAATCCAACAATTGCAATGGTTGATAGCGATAAGGGTATTTCAAATCTTCATTTTTCAAATGACATCATAATCGATGCATCAATGCCTCCTGTTATTAGAGAAGCTGGACAAATGTGGAATAAAGATGGAAAGTTACAAGAGTGTGTAAGTGTTATTCCTGATAGAACTTATGCTCTTATGTACAGCGCTATTTTAGAAGATTGTAAAGAAAATGGACAATTTGATGTTGCTACTATGGGACACGTCTCAAACGTTGGACTGATGGCAAAAAAAGCTGAAGAGTATGGCTCTCATCCATATACTTTTAAAGTTAGCGAAGATGGTAAGATGAGTGTTAAGGATTCTAGCGGAAATGTGCTAATGAGCCATGAAGTAAAAAAAGGTGACATATGGAGAGCTTATAGAGTAAAAGATGTTGCTTTAAAAGACTGGGTAAGACTAGCTCACGAAAGAGCAAAATTAACTTCTCAGCCTGTTGTATTTTGGCTAGATTCAAACAGAGCTCATGATGCAAACCTAATAAAAGGAGTACTTGAGTATCTACCAGAGCATTTAGAAAAAGCACCAATAGAATATCATATTATGGCATCACCTCTAGCGATGAAATATACAGTAAAAAGAAGTAGAGCAGGGCTTGATACGATAAGTGCAACAGGAAATGTTCTTAGAGATTATTTGACTGATCTTTTTCCAATTTTAGAGCTTGGTACTAGTGCAAAAATGATGTCAATTGTTCCACTCTTGGCTGGAGGAGGACTTTTTGAAACTGGAGCTGGTGGAAGTGCACCTAAACATGTTGAACAATTTTTAAACGAAGGCCATTTAAGATGGGATTCATTAGGTGAATTTTTAGCATTAGCAGAAAGTTTAAGAATGATTTATAATAAAACTGGTGATGAAAAAATCAAAATAGTATGTGAGGCACTTGATAGTGCAAATGAAGCATATTTGGATAATAATAAAGAACCAAGTAGAAAAGTGGGAGAGCCTGATAATAAAGCAAGTCATTATTATTTAGCAATGTATTGGGCAAAAGCCTTGGCAAATTATGATAAAAAGTTTGAAAAAATTGCCAAAGAGTTAGAAGATAATGAATCAAAAATCTTAGAAGAACTACTGTCGGTTGAGGGAAAAGCTCAGGATATTGGTGGTTATTTTAAACCAAATGATGAATTGGCAACAGATGCTATGAGACCAAGTCAGACATTAAATAAAATTATAAGTAATATTTGATATAAAAATTAATATGGAAATTAAATTTCCATTTATGCATTTAAGGAGTAAACTTGTTACAAGCAAAAAAGGTTTCAATCATTGGAGCTGGAAATGTAGGAGCCACGATTTGTTATTGGCTTGCTATGAGAAAAAGTTGTAGAGAAATAGTAATGATAGATATTGTTGAAGGGCTTGCTAAAGGAAAAGCTTTAGATATTGCTCAAGCTACTTCGCCGGAGGGAAGTCATACTATTATAAATGCATCAAGTGATTATGAAGATATAAAAGGAAGTCATATAGTAGTTATAACTGCAGGGGTACCGAGAAAACCTGGAATGAGCAGAGATGATTTGCTAATGATTAATGCAAATATTATAAAAGATATTGTTTTAAAAATTAAAGAAAATGCTCCTGAAGCTATAATAATCACAGTTACAAATCCTCTTGATGCAACAACTTATACAGCTTTAAAAGTTGGAAATTATCCAAGAAATCAAGTTGTGGGAATGGCTGGAATTTTAGATAGTGCTAGGATGGAAACGCTAATTTCGCAAAAACTTGGATATGGTTATGGTCAAGTAACAGCAAGTGTAATGGGTGGACATGGGGACAACATGGTTCCACTTCCAAGATACTCTTCAGTAAATGGAGTAGCACTTGAAGATTTACTTAGTGATTTAGATATAGAAGAAATTATAGAAAAAACAAGACATGGAGGTGCAGAAATAGTAGGGTATATGGGGACATCAGCTTACTATGCACCAGCAAATGGAACTGTTAAAATGGTTGAAGCGATATTAGGGGATAAAAGAGCAATATTTCCTTGCGCAACTCTTCTTGAAGGAGAGTATGGTTACAGTGATACTGTAAATGGAGTTCCTGTTGTATTAGGTGCTAATGGGGTTGAAGAGGTTGTTGAGTTACCACTTAATTTAAGTGAACAAAAACTCTTTGCTAGAAGTATTGATTCAGTAAATTCTTTATTGGAAACATTACGAAAAAATAATTTTTTTGGGGAGTGAAACATGAGAGAAATAAAATACGAAGATATTGTTAAGTCTATTAGAGACTGTATCATATATAGTGGTACAAATCTTCCAAAGGATGCATTAGAAAAAATGCAAGAAGCATATGAAAAAGAGCAAAGTCCTGTTGCAAAAGAGGTACTTAAACAATTATTGGATAATGCTGAAATTGCATCAACTGAAGAAAAACCATTATGTCAAGATACTGGACTTGCTGTTTTCTTTGTAAAAGTTGGAGAGGATTTAAAAGTAGTTGGCGGAACTCTAAAGGATGCTATTAACGAAGGAACTGAAAAGGGTTACACTGAAGGTTATTTAAGAGCTTCTACATGTGTATGGAATACAAGAGAAAATCTTAAAGATAAAATTGGATATAACCTTCCAGCAATAATTCACTTTGATTTAGTAGCTGGAGATGGACTAGAAATTGAATATGCTGCTAAGGGTGGTGGTAGTGAAAATGTAAGTCGTGCAACTGTACTTCCACCAGCTGCTGGTCGCCAAGGAATAATTGATTATGTTAAAGAGGTAGTTAGCAATGCTGGACCAAACCCTTGTCCTCCTTTAACAGTAGGTGTTGGAATTGGAGGAACTTTTGAAAAAGCAGTAATTTCTTCTAAGCATGCACTTTTTAGAAAACTTGGAAGTGTAAACGAAGATCCAACATTAGATGGTATGGAAAAAGAGTTAGTTGAAGAATTAAACAAATTAGGTATTGGAGCTATGGGAATGGGAGGAACTCAAACAGTGTTTGGTGTTCATATTGAAGCAAATCCATGCCATATTGCAAGCCTTCCAGTTTCAGTTAATGTTCAATGTCACAGTAGTCGTCATACAGTTATTAAGTTGTAGGAGTAAAAAAGATGAGTAAAACATATCATTTAAAAACACCATTAAGCGTTGAAGATGTAGAGCAATTAAAAGCGGGAGATATTGTTTATCTTAGCGGAGTTATTTATACAGCACGTGATGCAGCGCATAAAAAATTGATAGATTTAATGGATGCTGGTGGAGAATTACCATTTGAAATTGAAGGTTCTGTTATATATTTTGTAGGACCTACTCCTCCAAAACCAGGTGATCCAATAGGAAGTGCTGGACCAACTACTAGTTATAGAATGGATTCATACTCTCCAAGACTAATTAGAGAAAAAGGTCTTAGAGGAATGATTGGAAAAGGTAAAAGAAATCAAGATGTAATTGATGCATGTAAAGATGCAAAAGCAATTTATTTTGGAGCTACTGGAGGTGCAGGAGCACTTTTAGCTCGTCAAATAAAGAGTGCAGAAGTTATAGCTTATCCTGAACTTGGTCCTGAAGCGATTAGAAAATTAGAAGTTGTTGATTTTCCTTTAACAGTTATAAATGATACATATGGTCAAGATTTATACAAAATAGGAAGAGCTCAATACGAAGTAAAATAAGTAATAAGGTAACACTTTTTAGTGTTGCCTTCTTCTCTAACCTTAAACAATAAGAAAAAAATATATATAGTTGATAATTTTATTGGTTTGATAGACAATTAAGTATAAAGTTTTATCAAATTTGTGTAAAACAAAAAAATTAGGAGATTCAATGAATGTTCATGAATATCAAGCAAAAGAGATTTTTGCTAAGTATGGTGTACCAGTTCCTAGAGGGATTTTAGCAAATAGTGTTGAAGAAGCTGTTGAAAATGCTAAAAAATTAGGAGGCAGTGTTTGGGTTGTAAAAGCTCAGATTCATGCAGGCGGACGTGGACTTGGCGGTGGTGTAAAAGTTGCTAAGAGTTTAGAAGAAGTTGAAAAATATGCTAATGAAATCTTAGGCATGACTTTGGTAACTCATCAAACTGGCCCTGAAGGTAAACTTGTTCAAAAAATTTATATTGAAGAGGGTGCTGATATTGCTGATGAACTTTATCTTGGTGTTGTATTAGATAGAGCAAAAGAGATGCCTGTAATCATGGCTTCTACTGAGGGTGGAATGTCTATTGAAGAGGTAGCAGCTAAAACTCCTGAGAAAATCATAAAAGTTGCGGTTGATCCAACAATTGGTTTTCAAGGTTTTCATGGACGAGAACTTGCTTTTGGTCTTGGTCTTCCAAAAGAACAAATTGGTAAATTTATCAAATTTGCATCTGCTTTATATAAAGTTTATATGGAAAATGATGCTGAGTTAATTGAAATTAACCCACTTGTTAAAACAGGAAGTGGTGATTTTATATCACTTGATGGAAAAATGGGATTTGATGATAGTGCACTTGGACGTCATCCAGAAATTGAAGCTTATAGAGATATAAGTGAAGAAGATGCGGATGAGAGAGAAGCTGGCAAGTATGGTTTAAGTTATGTTGCTCTTGATGGTGAGATTGGTTGTATGGTAAATGGAGCAGGACTTGCTATGGGTACTATGGATACAATCAATTATATGGGAGGAACTCCAGCAAACTTTTTAGATGTTGGTGGAAAAGCTAACGCTGAAACTGTTGCAAAAGGTTTTGAAATAATTCTTAAAAATAAAAATGTAAAAGCAATTTTCGTAAATATTTTTGGTGGTATTGTTAGATGTGATAGAATTGCAAATGGAATTCTTGAAGCTACTAAATTAGTAGATGTTCATGTTCCAGTTGTGGTAAGACTTGATGGAACAAATGCACCAGAAGCTGCAGAAATTTTGAAAAATGCAGGAATAAAAAATGTTATAGCAGCTGATGATTTAGGTGATGGAGCTAAAAAAGCAGTAGCTGCAGCGAAAGGAGAGTTATAATGAGTATATTAGTAAATAAAGATACAAAAGTAATCGTTCAAGGTTTTACTGGTAAAGAAGGAACTTTCCATGCAGAGCAGTGTATTGCTTATGGTACTCAAATTGTTGGTGGTGTTACTCCAAATAAGGGAGGAACTGAGCATTTAGGAAAACCAGTTTTTAATACAGTAAAAGAAGCAGTTCAATCAACTGGTGCAACTGTTAGTATGATTTTTGTTCCACCTGCATTTGTTGGTGATGCTGTAATGGAAGCTGCTGATGCTGGAGTGGAATTAGCTGTAATTATTACTGAGGGTGCTCCTGTTAGAGATATGATGTTTGCTAAAATGTATGCAACTAAAAAAGGAATGAAAACAATTGGTCCTAACTGCCCTGGTATTATTACTGCTGAAGAATGTAAAATTGGTATTATGCCTGGTATGGTTTTCAAAAAAGGAAATGTTGGACTTATTAGTAAATCAGGAACATTAACTTATGAAGGTGCAAATCAAGTAGTTAAAGAGGGTTTTGGTATTACAACTGCAGTTGGAATTGGTGGTGATCCAATCATTGGTTTAAGTTATAAGCAACTATTACCTATGTTTGAAGCAGATCCAGAGACTGAAGCAATTGTAATGATTGGTGAAATTGGTGGAGACTTGGAAATCCAAGCTGCAGCATTTATAAAAGAAAATATTACAAAGCCAGTTGTTGCTTTTATTGCAGGACAAACTGCGCCAAAAGGTAAAAGAATGGGACATGCTGGAGCAATTGTAAGTGGAAGTGCTGGAACAGCGGCTGAAAAAATGGCTGCTCTTGAAGCTGCAGGTGTTGCAGTTGTTAAATCACCAGCTGATATTGGTAAAAAAGTAGCAGAAGTTTTAAAAAAATAAGTTTTTAGGAAAATAATAGGTCATTTTTGGCCTATTATTGTTATGATATAAATAAAATTTTCAAAGGAGACTTGAAATATGAGTTTAATTAAAGCCCCACAAGATACTCCTGTTTGGGTAAATACAAGCAGATGTAAAGCATGTGATGTGTGCGTTAGTATGTGCCCTGCTGGTGTGCTAGCGATGGTTCCTGCACCTAATTCAATATTAGGTTCAATGATTGAAGTTGTTCATCCTGAATCTTGTATAGGATGTAAGGATTGTGAACTTCATTGTCCTGATTTTGCGATATATGTAGCAGATAGAAAAGAGTTTAAGTTTGCAAAGATTACTGATGAAGCTAAGAAAAGAGCTGAAGAAGTCAAGAAAAATCATTTTAGAAAAATAAGTGCGTAAGGAAGCCTAATGTCAAGAGAAGTAATTTCAAGTGGAAATGCACTTGCAGCAAAAGCTGCAGTTGAGTGTGGTTGTAGATTTTTTGGTGGCTATCCTATTACACCATCAAGTGAAATTGCACACGATATGAGTGTTTTACTGCCAAAAGAGGGTGGTAGATTTATTCAAATGGAAGATGAGATAGCTGGAATTTGTGTTGCACTTGGTGCATCAATGAGTGGAACAAAAGCAATGACAGCGACAAGTGGACCTGGTATATCACTTAAATCAGAACAAATTGGATATGCATTTATTGCTGAAATCCCATTGGTTATTGTAAATGTAATGAGAGGTGGTCCTAGTACTGGTCTTCCAACTCGTGTTAGTCAAGCTGATATCGGACAAGCAAAATACCCAACTCATGGAGATTTTGCATCTATTACATTATGTCCTGGTTCACTTGAAGAAGCTTATAGTGAAACTGTTAGAGCTTTTAATATAGCTGAGCAATATATGACGCCAGTTTTCCTACTTTTGGATGAAACTCTAGGTCATATGCACGGAAAAGCAATTTTACCAGATTTAGAAGAAGTACAAAAGTCTATTGTAAATCGTGCAGTTTATGAAGGTGATCCAAAAGATTATAAACCTTATGACGCTCCTATGGATCAACCAGCAGTTTTAAATCCGTTCTTCAAGGGATATAGATATCATGTTACAGGGCTTCATCATGGACCAACAGGTTTTCCTACAGAAGATGCAAAAATATGTGAGTACAATATCGAAAGATTGACTGGAAAAATAAATAATCATAAAGAAGATTTAGTTAAATATGAAGAGTTTATGCTTGATGATGCGGAAGTTTGTATCATTGCTTATGGAAGTATCTCGAGAGGTGCAAAAGAAGCTGTTGTTAAGTTAAGAAATGATGGAATTAAAGCAGGTTTATTTAGACCAATTACACTTTGGCCAAGCCCAGAAAAACAGTTAAAAGAAATAGGTGAAAGATTTGAAAAAATCTTTGTTACAGAGTTAAATATGGGGCAATATATTGAAGAAATTCAAAGAGTTATGAAAAGAGATGATTTTGCTACGCTTCATAAAGCAAATGGTAGACCAATCGCACCAATTGAAATGGTAGCAAAAGTTAAGGAGATGTTTTAATGGCTTTTGATTACGATAAATATCTTAGAGTAGATAAGATGCCAACACTATGGTGTTGGGGGTGTGGAGATGGTGTTATACTAAAAGCAGTTATCCGTGCAATTGATAAAATGGGTTGGGATATGGATGATGTTTGTATAGTATCTGGTATTGGTTGTAGTGGACGTTTTAGCTCATACATCAATTGTAATACAGTGCATACTACGCATGGTCGTGCTGTTGCGTATGCTACTGGAATCAAGCTAGCAAATCCTGATAAACACGTTATAGTTGTTACTGGAGATGGTGATGGTTTAGCAATTGGTGGTAACCATACAATTCATGGTTGTAGAAGAAATATAGATTTAAATCATGTATTGATTAACAACTTTATTTATGGTTTGACTAATTCTCAAACAAGTCCTACTACTCCACAAGGAATGTGGACAGTTACTGCACAGTATGGAAATGTTGATCCAACATTTAATGCTGCAAAACTTGCATTTGGTGCAGGAGCTACTTTTGTTGCTAGAGAATCAGTTTTAGACCCTGCAAAAATGGAAAAAGTTCTTGTTGCTGGTTTTAAACATAAAGGGTACTCTTTTATGGAAATGTTATCAAACTGTCATATTAATCTTGGTAGAAAAAATAAAATGGGAGAAGCTGTTCAAACATTAAATTGGATTGAAGAAATGACTATCCCTGTTAAAAAATATGATGCATTACCAGATGAAGAAAAATATGGAAAATTACCAACTGGTATATTAAAAGAATATGATAATCCAGAGTATTGTGATAGCTATAGTAAAGTTATTGAAGCAGCTCAAAACAATACTAAAGTTAAATTATAAGGAATGCTAAGATGAGAAGACAATTAAGATTTGTTGGCGTTGGTGGACAAGGTGTTATCTTAGCTGGAGAGATTTTAGCAGCTGCAAAAATTAAAGATGGTGGGTATGGAGTAAAAGCTTCAACATATACTTCTCAAGTAAGAGGTGGACCTACTAAGGTTGATATTCTTCTTGATGATACAGAAATTTTATACCCTTATGCAAATGAGGGTGAAATCGAATTTATGATTGCTACTGCTCAAGTTAGTTTTGATCAATTTAAAGATGGTGTAAAAGAGGGAGGTATCATTGTAGTTGAACCAACCCTTGTAACTCCAAGCGAAGAAGATAGAAAAAAATGGAGAATTATAGAGATTCCTATTATTAGTATTGCTAAGGAAGAAGTTGGAAACGTTATTACTCAATCAGTTGTTGCTCTTGCAATTACAGTTGAAATGACTAAAGTTCTTCCTGATGATTTAGTATTAGATGTAATGCTTTCTAAAGTTCCTCCAAAAGTGCATGAAGCAAATAAACTTGCTTATTCATTAGGTAAGAAATACGCTCAAGAAGCACTTTCTTAAAAACTATGGAGTAAGGCATAGAAGCTTTACTCCACTTTCAAAAGCAATTTTATATATTTTTTTTAGTACAATTTGTTTATGAATAAACAAATAAATTATATATTAGAGTATTTGGCTAAAAAAGATGATTATATTTATAAAGAAATATTGGGTTTTTTTGAAAAAAAACTGATTTATATCCCTACAAAATTCAGTCCAAATCAGTTAGAATTATTAGCACAAAAATCAGATATCGATCTTTCAAAAACAAAATTAGATAAACTTGTAAATGAAATTTTGGATGATGAATTAATAAAAGCTAAAAAAAGTATTTTTCATACACTTATAAAATCAAATTTTAAAAAAGATATTGAGAAATTTAACAAGGTTGAAAGTAGCATATATAAGTTGTTGGATTTATATATTAATTCCTTGTGTATAGGTTTTGATCTTTTTTATATTTACACTAAATCTAATTTGCAAGAGCCAGAAATTTGTATTGAGTTTGCAAATGTGCTACATGTAAAACTTTTAAATAAAATTTTTAATAAAGAAGAGATTGTGCTTTTGGAAAAAAATTTAAAAGAAGTTATGAGTGTTTATCTAGCTTTGTATGCAAAGTATCTTTATAAATGATTAAAAATAAATTACCGATTATTGCCTTTGTTATTTTAGGAGTAGTGTGGGGAAGTAACTTTATATATATGAAATGGGCAAGTGAATTTATAAGTCCACTACAAATTGTTTTTATTAGGGTGCTTTTTGGTTTTATTCCTGTGTGTATTTATGCTTTAATAAGAAAAGAATTAAAACTAAAAGATTTAAAACATAGTATTCATTTTTTTGTTATGTCATTGCTTGGAACAACTATATATTATTATTTTTTTGTCAAAGCAAGTTCGTTACTTTTATCAGGTCTCGCTGGAGCTTTAAGTGGTTCAATCCCTATATTTACCTTTATATTAGCACTTATGTTTATAAAAGAAGAAAAAGCAAATGTTTTTAGTATTTTAGGTATTATAATAGGTTTTATTGGTGTAGTATTGATAGCAAAACCATTTGAACTTGACATATTTAATGCAAATATTGAAGGTGTTATTTCTGTAGTTGTAGGCTCTTTTGTAATAGGTTCTTCTTTTGTATATGCAAAAAAATTTATTGTTCCATTAAAGCTTCATTTTTCAGCTCTTGCTACTTATCAGTTAGGTTTTGCTTTACTTGTTTTATTTTTTGTTGTTGATTTAAATGGCATAGGAGATATTTCTTCTAATACTCATGTTTTAGTTGGTTCAATTTTGGGTTTAGGTTTACTTGGAACTGGTGTAGCATATATAATTTACTACTATCTTATAGAGACTTTAGGAGCTATAGTGGCTTCTTCTGTAACATATTTACCTCCTATTGTGGCTTTATTTATTGGTTATGTTTTTATTGGAGAAAATATAACTTTACTTGATTGTATTGCAACACTTTTTATATTTATTGGTGTCTTTTTGATTAACAAGAGGGCTAAAAATGATTTATGATGTCATTGTGATTGGAGCAGGGGCTTGTGGTATTATGAGTGCAATAAGTGCAGCAAGAGATGGAAAAAAAGTATTATTATTAGAAAAACTTCCAAAAATTGGAGCAAAATTAAAAGCAACTGGTGGAGGAAAGTGTAACTTAACTAATACTTTGGGTAGTGACGATTTTATTAAAGCTTTTGGTAAAAATGGGCGTTTTATGAGAGATGTAATAAATGCTTTTAGTAATGAAGATTTAATAAAATTTTTAAATTCTATCGGCTTGCAAACAGATTGCAAGGATGGATTTAGAGTTTTTCCAAGTTCTCATAATTCTACAAGTGTACTAGCAGTTTTTGAAAATGAGTTAAAAAGACTACATGTAGAAATTCAATGTAATTGTAGCGTCAAAAAAGTGGAAAAAAAAGAAAATATTTTTTATGTAGATAATTATGAAGCTCTACATGTAATAATAGCAACAGGAGGTTTGGGTTATCCTAAACTTGGTGCAAATGGAGATGGGTATAGGTTTGCAAGTCATTTTGGACATAAAATCACTACTCTAGCACCAGCTATGATGCCTTTATTTGTAAGAGAAAAATGGGTTCAAAATTGTACAGCTGATACTATTGCAAGAGCAATCATTTGGGTAGATTTACCAAAATATAAAAAGTTAAAAGCAGTTGGAGATTTAATCTTTACAAAAAATGGAATCAGAGGTCCTGTTGTACTTGATTTTGCAAGAGAAATAACTCCACTTTTAGATAAGTTTGAAGAAGTACCAATATGTGTCAATATGATTCAAGGCATGAGCGAAGATGATATAATATTTCATCTAAAAAAACATAGTGATAAAAATATATTAGAAAGTATCTCTAAATTAATCCCACAATCTGTAGTGGTAGAAATGCTAAATATACTTAATCTTTCTTCTACATGTAAATATAAACAAATAGAAGGAAAATCAAGAGATAAACTTGTAAAAATTTTAGCTAAAACTCCTTTACATGTAATAGGTCATGATGGCTTTGAAAAAGCTATGATAACAAGAGGTGGGGTAAGTTTAAAAGAGATTGATCCAAAAACTATGCAAAGTAAACTTGTTAAAGGACTATATTTTTGTGGAGAAGTTGTTGATTTAGATGGTCCTTGTGGAGGCTATAATCTCCAATGGTCTTTTTCAAGCGGATATGTAGCCTCTAAACTATTATCTTAGATTACCATACCATTAAGTGCTAGTAAATCTTTTCCTTCATCGCTTATTTTACTAGGATCCCAAGGTGGATCAAAAACAAGGTTTACAACAGCGGTATTTATCTGATCAACTGATGCTGTTAGGTATCTTACTTGATCAACTAAAACATCAGCAACAGAACATCCAGGAGATGTTAAAGTCATATCTACTTCGCAGTGAATTAATCCATCATTTTCTTCTAGTCTAATATCATAAATCAGTCCTAAATCATAAAGGTTTACTGGTATTTCTGGGTCGTATATTGTTTTTATGTATTCTATTATTTTATCTTTTATTGCTTTTTCTTCTTCTTTAGTCATTTTTGTGCCTTTTAGTGTATTCTATTATTTTATTTACAATACTTGTAAAACCATTTTGTCTTGTAGGTGTAACAATTTCTGCTAAGCCTAAATCATTTAATCTATTTAAATCAAAATCTAAAATTTCTTTTGGAGTTCTATTGGAAAACAATTTTAACAATATTGCTACTAATCCTTTAACGATTACAGTATTGCTATCACCTCTAAAATTCATTTTACCTTCAACATAAGAAGGAATAATCCAAACTTGAGATGTACAGCCTTGTATCAAGTATTGATCTATTTTTTCTTCATCTTTTAGCGGCTTAATGCCTTTGCCCAAATCAACTATATATTCATACTTTTCTAATTCATCATCAAAAAGTTCAAAATCTTCAATAATTTCATTTAATTGTTCGTCTATACTTGGCATCTTAATCCTTTAAAATATTAATTGCTCTTTTTAGTTTATTTATAAAAATATCAATATCCTCTTTGTCATTATAAATTCCTAAACTAACTCTAAGAGTTCCATTTATATTTAATTTTTTCATTATAGGCTGTGCACAATGGTGTCCTGCTCTTATGCTTACATTCATTTTATCAAGTAATATCCCCAAATCATCAGCCATAATTCCTTTGATATTAAAGCTCAAACTCCCTATTGAATTGATTGAATCAGTATAAAAGATTATATCTTCTATATCTTTTAAACTTTCATATAGATATTCATAGATTTCATTTTCATAGCTAATTACAGTTGGGTAGCCAATCTCTTGTAAAAACTCAATTGATTTTTGAAAGCCAATTACTCCTGCTATATTTTGAGTTCCAGCTTCAAATTTAAATGGAGCATCAAGAAGTGTAGTTTTATCATAACTAACATCACTTATAGTAGCACCACCTGTTTGGTATGCTCTTAAATCTTTTAAATGTTTTTTATTGGCATATAAGGCTCCAACTCCAGTAGGCCCATAGGTTTTATGACCTGATATTGTATAAAAATCTGCATTTATATCTTGCATATCTATGTTAAAGTGAGGGAGTCCCTGAGCACCATCTACCATAACAACAGCCCCATATTGATGTGCTATTTTGATGATGTTCTTTATAGGGTGGATTTTTCCAAAAGCATTTGAAACATGAGTAATGCTAACAAATGAATTTGGATTATCTTTAAGTAGTTTTTCAAAATGATTCATATCAAAAGTTAAACCATCATCACAATCAACCACTTCAAGACCATTGTGAAGGCTTCTGTTTTGCATATGCCAAGGGACAATGTTTGAATGGTGCTCAAGTGATGATATTATAACAGTATCAAATCTATCTTTCACAAAAGAAGAGGCAACAAGATTTAGTGATTCTGTTATCCCTTTTGTAAATATGATTTCTTCTGAATCATTAGCATTGATGCATTTTTTTATAATTTGTCTTGTTTTTTCAAACTCTGTTGTTGCTTTATTTGCATCTTTAAAATTGCTTCTGTGAGTATTGGAGCAATATTTTGTATAATACTCATTGATAGCTTCAATTACAACTGTTGGTTTTTGTGCAGTTGCAGCAGTATCTAAATAAATATTTTTACTATTATTAAAATAGGGAAAATACTTTTTATACATTACTTACCTTTTAAAAAATCTAATGCAAACTCTTTTACATCACTATTTACTATCGTATCAAGAATTTGTAATTCAACAGCTTGTATTAACATGTCTGATGCCATTTTCTCATCTATACCTCTACTCATTAGATAATATAAAGCTTCAGTATCAAGTGAACCACTAGTAGCGCCATGAGCAGCTTCAAGTTCATCAGTATGTAATATTAGCTGAGGAATCGCATTTATCTTTGGGCCATTATCTAATAGAATTGTTTGTGAGTTTTGAAATGTTTTTGAAAATTTTGCATTTTGCTCAACCGTACTTTGAACTTCAAACAGAGCTGATGATTCATCACTTAATATATGTTTTGAGATAAAATTACTTGAAGTTTCTTCTGCAACATGATGCATTGAAGCAATATTTCCAGATTTTTGAGATTCATTGATTCTTATAATGCCGTGAAAAGAAAATGAACTTTTTTGATTATTTAGTGTAATATCTGAAACATTTAATGAAATTTTACTTCCCAAATCAATCATATTTACATTACACGTAGCACTAGTAGCAATTTTTGGTATAAAATTACATGTCATACTATTTGATTTATTTAGATTTTGTAGCTTAACATAGTTAAGTTCTGAATTGTTTGAAATATCAAAAGTTCTATTTAAATTTACAAAAGAATCTCTCAAAGATTCATCATCAAAAACTTCAACTATATCTACATGTAGATCATTTTGAACTTTTATATTTAATTGATTTGCTATAAAAGATTTAGAACCTGAAAGTTGGTTTACTATCATTATGGGTTTATCTAAGTTTTTATTTATTAAAAGAGTTTGCTCATCTTTTAAAAATGCCTCACTTAGATAATACAAACTATTTGTAGTTTCTATTAAGTTTTTATTTTTGCTACTACATTGCACATCATTAGATAGTTCTGAACTAGTTGTATCAACTATACCATTTTTTAAAATTATAGTTATAAATTTTTCATCTTTAACAAAATTTTTAAAATTATCTGTTAAATCTATATCGTACTCTTCATCTAGTAAAGAGCTGATATCAAAATGCCTATAATTTTCGACTTTTTTTGAAGGTAAGCCAATCTCTTGTAATTTTAAAAAAGCTTCACTATCGATGATATTTTGATTATTTTGTAATTCATTTGGTTTCATCATGTTTTATTCCTAAGCCTTCATAGCCTTCTTCATCAATCCTAAGAGCGAGTGAGTAATCACCACTTTCAATTATTTTTCCATCTTTTAAGATATGAACAAAATCAGGCTTAATTAACTCTAACAATCTATCATAATGTGTTATCATAAGAACTGATCGTTTACCATCTAAAAGAGCGTTAACTCCATTTGCAATAGTTTTGATAGCATCTACATCTAAACCAGAATCAATCTCATCTAATAAAATTAAATCAGGTTCCATAACGACCATTTGAAGAAGTTCACTTTTTTTCTTTTCTCCACCAGAAAATCCATCATTTACACTTCTTTTTAGCATTTTATCATCGATTCCAAATTCTTTGGTTTTCTTCCTTAAAAGTTTTAAAAACTCTGCACCATTAATTTCTTCTAATCCTTGATATGCTCTTTTTGCATTCAATGCTGTTTTTAAGAAGTACATGTAATTAACACCTGGTATCTCAGTAGGGTTTTGAAAGCTCATGAAAATGCCTTCATTTGCTCTTTCGCTAGGATTTAACTCTAATAAATTTTTATTTTTGTATGTTATTTTTCCATCTGTTACTTCACAATCAAAATGATCACTAAGTGTTTTTACTAGTGTTGATTTTCCTGCCCCATTTGTTCCCATTAGAACATGAACTTCACCAGGGTTAATTTCTAAATCTAAACCTTTTAATATCTCTTTATCTTTTATATTTACATGTAAATTTTCTATTTTTAACATTTTATCTCCCATTATCCTACACTTCCTTCTAATGAAATACTTAAAAGCGCTCTTGCTTCAACTGCAAATTCCATAGGTAATTCTTCTAATATTTCTTTACAAAAGCCATTTACTATAAGCGAAACAGCATCCTCTTCATCAATTCCTCTTTGTTTTATATAAAACAATTGCTCATCACTAATCTTAGAAGTTGTTGCTTCATGCTCAATATTGGCACTTTTATTGCTAACTTCTTGATATGGAAAAGTGTTAGCTGAACAAGTTCCACCAATCAAAAGTGAATCACACTGTGAAAAATTTCTAGCATTATCTGCATTTTTACCAACTTTTACTAATCCTCTATAAGCATTTACGCCATTCATAGCAGAAATACCTTTGGAAATGATTGTTGATTTTGTATTTTTACCAAGATGAATCATTTTTGTTCCAGTATCAGCTTTTTGAGATAGTGATGTTAGTGCGACTGAATAAAACTCACCTACACTATCATCTCCTTTTAATACACAGCTTGGATATTTCCAAGTTAAAGCTGATCCTGTTTCTACCTGTGTCCAAGAAATTTTTGAGCGATTTCCTTTACAAAGTCCTCTTTTAGTAACAAAGTTATAAATTCCACCTTGTCCTTTTTCATCACCTGGATACCAATTTTGTATAGTAGAGTACTTGATTTGTGCATCTTCTAGTGCTACTAATTCAACAACGGCAGCATGTAGCTGTGATTCATCACGCATTGGAGCGGAACACCCTTCATTGTAAGATACATAACTACCTTCATCAGCGATTATTAGAGTTCTTTCAAATTGTCCAGTATTTAGAGCATTAATTCTAAAGTATGTTGATAATTCCATTGGACATTTTGTATTTTTTGGTATATATACAAATGAGCCATCAGTAAAAACAGCACAGTTTAGTGTCGCAAAAAAATTATCATTTACAGGAACTACTGAAGCTAAATATTTTTTCAATAGTTCAGGATGCTCATGTGCAGCTTCACTAATAGAGCAAAATATTATGCCAAGTTCTTTTAACTCTTTTTGAAAAGTAGTTTTAACAGAAACTGAGTCAAATACAGCATCAACTGCTATTCCAGCGAGTGCTTTTTGCTCTTCTAATGGAATTCCAAGTTTATTGTAAGTTTCAAGTATCTTTGGATCAATTTCATCGAGTGAATCAGGAGCTTTTTTAGGAGCAGAAAAATAACTTATATCTTGATAGTCAATCTTTTTGTATTTTAAATCTGCCCAATGAGGCTCTTCCATACTTAGCCATTTCTCATAGGCTTTTAATCTAAATTCAAGCAGCCACTTAGGTTCTTCTTTTTTAGCTGAAATTGCTTTTATAACATCTTCATTAAGTCCTTTTGGAAAGGTATCAGCTTGGATGATAGTTTCAAATCCCAATGCATAATCATTAGATATGATATCTTTTACCACTTTATTTTGCATCAATTTTCTCCTTCGTTTTAATTAGGACTTAATTAGTCTTAATTAAACGGATATTATATTATATATAGTTAAATAAAAGACATCATGCTAAATAAGTAATGATTGTTAAGTTTTATTTAATAATTAAAAATATTTATTTAAAAAGAACACTTCCTAATCTCAACATGTTTGCGCCACACTCAACTGCTAATTCATAATCATTACTCATGCCCATTGAGCAAATTTTAGCGCCTTTTGATTGTAAATCTTCATATATTTTATATGTTGTCTCAAAGCTTTTTTTAACTAATTTTTTATTATCACTATGAGCTCCGATATTCATAACACCTTTTAAATTTAAGTGTTTACATGTAAAGCTTATCTCTTCATATATCTCTTTTGCAACTTCAGGCATAACTCCAGCTTTTTGCTCTTCATATGCGCTGTTTATCTGTAAAAGTATATTTAGCTTTTTATTCTTCACTTCTAATCTTTTATCTATCTCTTTTGCAAGTTCTAATGAACTAACAGAGTGAACTAAAGATGGATTTAAATCTATTAGAGCATTTATTTTATTTGTTTGAAGGCGACCAATAAAGTGCCAATCGATAGGAAGATTTTCTAGCTGTGATACTTTTTCTTTTAAAGCTTGAACTCTGTTTTCTCCAAAAGAGCGTTGTCCAACGCTATACATTTCTTCAATCTGTTTAGCTTCCACACTTTTACTAACAGCGATTATTTTTATAATTTGGTGTTGATTAACTCTTAGTCTTACTTTTTCAATATTTGTCAAAATTTCATCATATCTTTCTTCATATACACTTATCATCCATGCCCTCCAGCAATTCTATATATATCATTAAAAATAGTAAATACCATCAAAGAGAGTAAAAGTACCCAACCAGCAACAGTTAGACGATATAAAACAGCTTGGCTAGGTGGTTTTTTCCTTATCATTTCATATATGTTAAACATTATATGTCCACCATCAAGTGCTGGAATTGGTAACAAATTTAAAACTCCTAAATTAACTGAAATTAGAGCAGTTAAACCCAAAAGTGCAACGATACCAATTTGGCTCGCCTCAGCTGTAACTTGAACGATACTTACAACTCCTCCCAAATCTTTAGCAGGAATTACACCTTCAACTAGTTTTTGAAGACTCTTTAAGATAAGAGTAGTTGCTTTTAATGTTTCATTATAAGCAAAAGATATCGATTGGCTTGGAGTAAAATAAAGTTTGACTACTTTACCACTTGGACTAATTCCTAAAATTCTTTTTTTAATACTCTCACCAAAAATACTTTTTATTTCTCTAATCTCAGGAGTTACTAATAGGTTTTTTACAGTTTTATCTCTTTTGATTGTCAAGATAAGCTTGCCATCACTCTCTTTTATAAGTTCACTTAAATCATCCCAGCTTTTAATCTTTTCGCCATTTATTTCTAATATTTCATCGTTTTTTTGCAATCCAATCTTTTGAGCTGGAGAGTTCTGAGAAATCTCTCCAATAGATGGGGCAAGTTTAGTTACACCAATATTTGCAATAGCAATATAAAGTAAAAATGCTAACAAAAAGTTCGCAAATGGCCCAGCAAATAAAATGACAATTCTTTGCCAAGGTTTTTTTACATTGTAACTATCAGGATCACTGCTTACTTTAGTAGGATCGCTATCATCTTGGCCTTTCATTTGAACATATCCACCAAGTGGGATGGAGCTTATGCAGTATTTTGTATCGCCAATCACTTTAGAAAAAACTTGCTTTCCAAAGCCTATACTAAAAACTTCAACCTTAACCCCAAAAAATCTTGCTGCTAAAAAGTGTCCTAATTCATGAAAAAAGATTAAAAAAGATAGAACTAAAAGAGATGTTAAAATACCCATTATTTTTCTACCTTTTTAGTATAACCAACAATATACTCATATCCAGAATAAAGAGTCATTGCAACTGCTAACCATAGTAAAAGATTAGCATAAGGCCAATCCATAGTTAAAAATCCAATTGCAAACATTTGAAGTAAAGTTTTTATCTTACCCCAAATAGAAGCTGCTATATCAATTCCTTTGCTAACAGCAGCAACTCTTAGTCCTGTTATAAAAAACTCTCTTGTAAGTATAAGATATATTGCCCAAACATTAGCTCTATCTATCATCATTAAACCTAAAAATGCACCTAGCATGAGCATTTTATCAGCTAGTGGGTCAAGAATAGCTCCAAGAGTTGTTTTTTGATTCCAAGCTCTTGCAATAAATCCATCAAAACCATCGGTTATACTAGCTATTACAAAAATGAGAGCCGCCATATAATCAAGCCAACTTGGATGAATTCCTTGAAAAATTGAGCTATCTCTTCCTACTAAAAACCATAGCATTAATGGAGCTAGAAAAATCCTAATAATTGCTAAAATATTTGGTAAATTAAACATCATTTAAAAGTTGTTCCACCATCTATTAGTAAAGTATGACCAGTCATCCAACTTGCTTTATCAGAGCACACAAATAAACAAGCACCAGCTAAATCTTCAGGCTGTCCCATGCGTTTTAGTGGAGATAAGCTAGCCGTTGCATCTTTTACTTCTTCATAATTTTTAAAAGCTCTTAGAGCGTCAGTTTCTATTGGACCACCGCTAACTGCATTTACTCTGATGTTGTATTCTCCAAGTTCAATTGCAGCATATCTAGCCATAGCTTCAACTGCAGCTTTTGCAGTTCCATGACCTGAGTAATACTCGATATATTTTAAATTACCAGTTGATGAAAGAGTTATGATACTTCCGCCACCTACTTTTTGCATTCTTTTTGCAGCTTCTTGGCTTCCTACAACAAAAGCATTTACAGTTGCAGTAAAGATATTGTTTATACCTCTTGGACGAAGTTTCATAAACTTAGTATATCCTCCAGCAACTGGACGACCTGAAATTATCGCGTTTGATATAAAAAAATCAACTCTATCAAAATCTTCATCTATTTTTTTAAATAGTTCTTTGTATTCATCTGGTTCTAGTATATTTAGTGGATAAGTTCTAGCTTTGATACCATATGTACTTTCTAAATCTTTAACTTGATTTTGTGCTAATTCTTCATTTGAATTGTAAGTAAAAGCTATATTTACTCCATTTCTTGCAAATTCATATACTATTGCTTTTCCTATACCTCTAGTTCCCCCACTTATTACTAGAGTTTTACCTTTCATCTCTTCACAAATCATTAAAATCCTTTTATGTCGTATTGTTTTATTACTTCTTCTATTTTTTTCATGTTTTCTTTGCTAGGCTTAGTTAGTGGTAGTCTATATTCCAAACTATCAATAAGTCCAGCTATGTATAGTGCTGCTTTAATTGGGATTGGATTACTTTCACAAAATAAAACTTTATTAATTGTATAAAGTTTATCATTGATTTTTTTTGCTTCATGAAAGTCACCATCCATTGCAGCATGAGTTAACTTTGAAATCATATCAGGAAGGATATTTGAAGTAACAGAAATAACTCCACTTCCTCCATTTGATAAAATTGGGTAATTTATAGCATCATCTCCACTAATTACACTTAACTTTGGCTCATGAGCCAATAAATCTACACATCTCTCAATTGATCCAGTTGCCTCTTTAACACCATAGATATTTTCACAATCATTAAAAAGTCTATAAATTGTCTCAGGCATCAAATCACATGCAGTTCTACCTGGTACATTGTATAAAAGAACAGGGATATTAACTGCGTCAGCTAAGGCTTTGTAGTGTTGATAAAGTCCTTCTTGCATTGGTTTGTTGTAGTATGGAGTTACAGATAAAATTCCATGCGCGCCATGTGATTCTGCAAATTTGGCAAGTCCAACTGCCTCATGAGTTGCATTACTTCCAGCTCCTGCTAATACCTTTACATTAGTATCTTTGCAAACATCAACCGCAATTTCTATGCAGCGTCTGTGTTCTTCATGAGTTAAAGTTGCACTCTCACCTGTTGTTCCTACTGGTACTACTACATCAATACCGTTTTTTATTTGTCTTTTTATTAGTTTTTCATAACCAACTTCATCTAATTTTCCATCTTTAAATGGAGTAACTAAAGCTGTCATTGCTCCTTTTAAACCAGTGCTCATTCATTATCCTTTCTTAATATAACAGTTGTTGATTTTTCTTTTACCAAGTATTTTTTTGCAACATTGATTATATCTTCTTTTTTTAGTTTATTTATATTTTCTTCATAGTGTAAAAGTGGTGTTATATCTCCTTTTGCAAAATAACTTCCAAATAAATTAGTAAGGTTTGATGAACTCTCAAGTGAAAAAATAAAATCAGCTTTTGTGTTTGTTTTGATTTTTTCTACCTCTTCATCACTTACTTTACCATTTTTTATATCTTCAATTATACTTAGCCACTCTTTTTCTATATCTTCAGCCTTAACACCAGGATTACCTGAAGCTAAAAACATAAAAATACTAGGATCTTTGTTTTCCATGTTATATGCATATATTTGATTTACCATCTTTTTATCATTTACTAGTATTTTTTGTAATCTTGAACTTTTTCCATTACTCAAAAGTTCACTCAAGGCAGAAAGTGCTACTTGGTCTTTGCTTAAAAAGCTTGGTATTTTATAAGCAATTGCAAGCATTTCCACTTCGCTTTCTTTTTTAATGTATACTCTTTTTGCTCCATCTTGCTCTGGTTCTACTTGGTGAGAAGAGGGATGCTTTACTTCTTTGCTCTTGATTGAGCCAAAATATTTTTTTGCTTTATCAAAAACCTCTTTTGCTTCAATATCTCCTGCTACAACTATGATAGCATTTGATGGTTGGTAATAATTGCTATGAAAATCTCTAATATCTTTTATAGTCCAATTTTTAATATCACTTTTAAAACCTATTGGAGTCCAGTGATATGGATGATAAACAAAAGCATTATTAAAAAGTCTAAAATACAGATAACCAATTGGAGAGTTATCTGTTCTCCATTTTCTCTCTTCAAGGACAACATTCCTCTCAGGTTGAAACTCTTCGTCACTTAGTTTTAGATTTTGCATCAATTCAGCAAAAAGTTCAAGCGATTTTTCCAAATTTTTTGAAGAACTTTTTATAAAGTAGTGAGTATAATCAAATCCAGTTGAAGCATTGTTGAGCCCACCGAATCCTTTTACAATTTCATCAAATTCTCCAGCTTTTAAATTTTTTGTTGATTTAAAATTAAGATGCTCTAACATGTGAGCAATTCCGCTTTTACCCATTATCTCACTACCACTTCCAACTTTGTAAAATATATCTGTTGATATTACATTACTCTCATTATGCATTGGTATTGCAACTACTACTAGACCATTATCTAGTGTTTTTGTTTCGAATTTTGGCAGTGAATTTGCCATAAGGCCTCCTAAAAATATTGTTATTAGTATAATTTTTTTTATCATTTTAAATTTGCTCCAATCGCTTCACTTATATGATGAAAACCATCTTTGCTCATAAGATCTAAAATCCCTTTTGAAATGTCATAATTAAGCTTAGGACCTTTAAAAATAAATGCGCTGTATATTTGTACAAGATTAGCTCCATCTTTTATTCTTTCATACGCTTCTTCTTTACTATCAATTCCTCCTACACTAACAAGTGTAGTTTTACCATAAAACTCTTTTGCTATTTCTTTAAAAAGTTTTTTGCTTTTTTCTTTTAAAACTTTCCCGCTAATACCTCCAAAATTTTGCGCATTTGGAAGTAGTGAGTAATCAATCGTAGTATTTGTAGCAATTATCCCGCTGGCTCCATGTGAAATTGCAACATTACAAAGTTCAATTGCATTTTTAGTTTCTAAATCAGGTGCGATTTTTAACAAAATTGGTTTATTAGTTAGCTCTTTTGACATACTAAAAAGCTCTTTTATAAACTCTTCATTTTGTAAATCTCTCAGATTTGGAGTATTTGGAGAAGATATATTAATCACAAGGTAATCACTTAAATCTTTAAAAGTTTCTATTAGTTTTTTATAATCTTCAAGTGCATCTTCTTGAGAAGTTGTTTTATTTTTACCAATATTTGCTCCAAGTGGAATTGCATATGGATAAATTTTTTCAACTCTTTGTTTTATTTTATCCATTCCATCGTTATTAAATCCCATTGCATTTTGGATACTCTCAAATTTTGGATAGCGAAATAACCTTGGTTTTGGATTTCCACTTTGAGGTTTTGGAGTAACTGTTCCAAACTCTATATGTCCAAATCCAAGTGCATTTAGTGTCCTAATCATATTAGCATTTTTATCAAACCCAGCAGCTAGTCCTATAGGGTTTAAAAATTTTGTTCCTAGTATATTTTGTTCTAATCTCTCATCAGTAAAAAAATATTTTTCACTTAAGTATGCTAATAAAAAAGGGCAAAACTTAGCACTATTTTTAAACATGAACTCAGCTACATTGTGGGCATTTTCAGGGCTTAATTTGAAAAATAGTTTTTTAAAGTGTTCGTATGTAAACATTTTTTGTGCCTTTTTATAAAATTAGAAGATTATACAAAAAAAATGCTAAAAGAATGTATAATTACAATAAAAAAGGGTTTATGCTTGTTTAATGTGATAGATTTATCGGTGCTTGTTGTGTTTGTTCCAACATTTTTCTTTGTATCTTTAACTCCAGGAATGTGCATGACTTTAGCTATGAGTTTGGGTATGAGTATAGGTCTTAGAAGAACTTTTTTTATGATGATTGGAGAGTTAATAGGAGTAGGTTTAGTAGCTTTAGCATCAGTTATAGGAATTGCAGCTATGATGCTTAAATATCCTAGTATTTTTATGGTTTTTAAGTATGTTGGCGGTGCATATTTGGTATATTTAGGAGTTCAGATGTGGCTAAGTCGTGGAAAGATGGCAGTTAGTACATGTAGCAATCAAGACAATCTTATAATTTCAAATCAAGCTTTAGCTATACAAGGATTTATTACCGCAGTTGCAAACCCAAAAGGGTGGGCTTTTTTTATAGCATTACTGCCACCATTTATCAATGAAAATTATCCGTTATTTCCTCAGATTTCTATTTTACTATCTATTATTTTACTGCTTGAATTTATGTGCCTAACAATTTATGCAGGTGGAGGAAGTACGCTTAGAAGATTTTTACAAAATCAAAGCAATGTAAAACTTATGAATAAAATAGCAGGTAGTCTAATGATAGCTGTTGGCTTTTGGCTTGCTTTTGGATAATCTACATGTAGAAGTTTACATGTAGATTAGTTTTGTAGACCTTTTAGGTTTTTATACTCGTCACTGCTTATTTTTAATTCTTCATCATTTCCAATAGCTACAATTTTTCCATGTTTTAATACAGCAATTTTATCTGCTTTTTGTACTGTACTTAATCTGTGTGCAATAACAAATGTAATTTTATCTTTAACAATATTTTGCATAGCTTGTGTAATTTTCTTCTCACTTTTGCTATCAAGAGCGCTTGTTGCTTCATCAAATATTAGTATTTGTGGATTAACATAAATTGCCCTTGCAATTGCTATTCTTTGTCTTTGTCCACCTGATAGGTTTGTTCCAAACTCATCAAGTTTTGTATAAATCCCATCTTCTAATTCGCTTATAAAATCATATGCATTTGCTTTTTTTAAAGCTTCTGTCACTTTTGTTTCATCAATCTCTTTTCCATATGCTACATTTGCAGCTACACTGTCATTAAATATATATACTCTTTGAGTTACAATTGCAATAGATTCTCTTAGACTTTTTAGACTAAATTCCTTTATATTTATGCCATTTATCAAAATTTCACCACTATCTGGATCATAAAATCTCATAATGAGGTTTACTAAAGAGCTTTTTCCTCCTCCACTATCTCCTACTAGTGCCACAAATTCTCCTTTTGTAGCCTTTAGATTGATACCATTTAGTGCAGTTTTATCGCCATATTTTAAAATTACATTTTTAAATTCAATCGATTCAATCTCTTGTGGAACCTCATTGTCTCCTCCGATTATACTTGGTTTGTGATCAAGTAGAAAAAATATTCTTTCACTAGCTGCTACTGCTTCTTGAAGTTGATTATATAAGCTTGATAGTTTTTTCAGTGGGGTGTAAAGCATAAAAAGAGCAGTTAAAAATGAAAAAAATGCACCCATAGTTATTCTATCTTCTATAACTTCTAATCCACCAATTATAATGACAGTTGAAACTCCAATAGCTCCCAATACTTCCATCATCGGGCTTACTAATTGAGCTATTTTTACTGATTTTATTGTTATGCCAAAATATTTATTATTTTCTTTTTTAAATATTTCTAATTCATAATTTTGAGCATTATTTGCTTTGATTACTTCAATATTGTTAAAAATTTCACTAAGTTTAGCTGTTATATCGCTTATCTTTTCTTGTGATTTTGTAGAAATTTTTTTCATTTTTTTAGCTAACTTACTAAGTGGAATAATAGCTAAAGGAAGTACAATCAAAGCCCAAAATGCTAGAGTTGGACTTTGATAAATAACAACTCCAACAAGACCAATGATTGTAAAAATTTCTTTAAAAAATTCTGGAATTAGATTACTAACTACGCTTCTTACTCTTTCAACATCATTGGTATTTCTACTTATTAGTTCACCAGTTCTATATTTATGGAAAAAAGAAATATCTTGTATCAATAAATTTGCTAGAATTTTATCTCTAAATCTTCTGATTATATCATGTCCGATATAGCTAGTATAATAGCTTTGCATATATCTTCCACCTTCTTTTGCAATATATACTGCAATGATGGCATATGGAAGAAGTCTTAACATATCAGCATCTTTTGCAATAAAAATTTTATCTAAAAGAGGTTTAACAAGATAAGCAGAAGCTGCTGTCCCGCTTGAAGCTAAAATCATACCAATAATAGCTAAGATAAAATATGTTATATAATCTTTAAAATATGGAGAAAATCTTTTTAATACTAATTTTAAACCTTCATTAGGTTTCATAAAATTCTCTCCCAAAGAGTGCCATTAGGAGTGTCCATGATAGCAATGTTTTTAGAAGTTAAAATATCTCTAATTTCATCTGCTTTTTTAAAATCTTTTTGTTTTTTTGCATCACTTCTTTGATTTATCAAATCTTCAATCTCATCTTTTTCTTCTTTACTAAGACCTAGTTGAAAGTACTCATATGGGTTTTTATATCCAATGCCCAAAAGTGTGTTTAAAAATCCTAAATTTGACCTAATTTCATTTTTTAGCGATTTGTCTTTTGGGTTTAAATCTAGTTTTTCATTTGCTAAAGTTATCATTTCATCAACTATGCTAAGTGCTTTTGATATATTTAAATCTTCACTTAATGCATCAAGCAGTTTTTGCTTAAATTCTTTGTTACATGTAGAATCACATGATTCAGAAACCCTTTTTTTAAGGCGGTATAATTTATCTAATCTTTTTTTACTATTTAGTAAATCTTCCTCATTGAAATTAAAATTTGCTCTATAATGAGTTGAGAGAAGATAAAATCTCAAAATTTCACCATCATATACACTTAAAGCATCTTTTAAAAAGAAACTATTTCCAAGAGATTTGCTCATTTTTTCGCCATCTATTGTTACAAAACCATTGTGCATCCAGTACTTTGATAACTCTTGATTGCTTTTACATCTTGTTTGACTTGCTTCATTTTCATGATGTGGAAAAAGTAAATCTGCACCACCTGCGTGAATGTCTATCTGATAATCCCCATCATATGCTAAGTGTTTTTCTATCATACAACTACACTCTATATGCCAGCCAGGTCTTCCATCTCCAAAAGAAGCTTTGTATGTTGGCTCGTTTGGTTTTGAAAACTTCCAAAGAGCAAAGTCTTTTTGATCTCTTTTTTCATTGTTTTCTTCAACTCTAGCCTTTGCATCATCTATTTGCATATGAGATAGGCTTAAGTATTTTTCATCTTTTGAAGTATCAAAATAGATTGAATCACTTGTAACATAAGCAATATCTTTTTTTAATAAATCTTCTATAAAGACAATAATTTCTTCGATTGTATTAGTTGCTTTTGGCTCAATATCAGCATCTATTACACCAATTTTGTGCATTTCATCTTTGTATCTTTGTATATAAAAATTTGTGATTTCTTCGAGTGATTTTCCGCTATTTTTCATTTTATTGATGATTTTATCATCAATATCAGTAAAGTTTTTTACAAATGTAACTTCATATCCTAACGATACAAAAACTCTTCTTAACAAATCAAAAGCTAAAGCACTTCTTGCGTGTCCTAAATGAGCATCATCATAAACAGTTGGTCCACAAACATAAATTTTTACTTTACCATCTTTTATAGGTATAAATGGTACTTTTTCTTTTTGTACCGAATCATAAATAACCATCAATAATTTCCTTAAAATATAAGAGTATAGGTATAAAAATACTCATACTTAAAATATAAATAAATATTTTTTTGTCTCGCATTATATCTAAAAACTTTTTTATACCAAATGAGTGAATAGTAAATCCCAAAAGAACAAAGCCTCCACCAGAACTTGCTAATGCTAATCCACTAACTCCAAGTGGTTTTACAAGTAGCGCATATAATATTATGTTTGTACCAAGTGCATACAAAGATATTTTTGCAGCTTTTTTTTGCAAGTGATTAGCATATAGCCAAAGAGAAAATAGCTTAGATAGTCCAAATGGAATCAATCCAACTAGATACATACTTAAAACTTTTGCACTCTCTATGGTGTCATTTTGGCTAAATTCTCCCCTTTGAAAGAGTAATTTAACTATTTCTTGGCTTAAAATAATGCCCCCAATTGTAGAAAAAGATAACAAGAAAAATAGTATCCAAAAACCATCTTTAAATAGTTTAAATGATTTTTTTTCATCTTTTATTTTGATATACCTAGCAATTTTAGGAAAAATTCCAACGCTAAGTGCAATTGCAAAAAGTGCTAAAGGAAGTTGAAAAACTCTATTTGCATAATAAAGATAACTTATACTTCCTGCACTTAAAAAACTAGCAATTGCAGTATCTAAAAAAGCTGAAATTTGTGCAGTAGAATTTCCAATAATTGCGTGTGAAAATGATTTGAAAAAACTTTTTTCCTCTTTTTTAATCTCTTTTTTTCGATATAAAAATCCAAATTTAAAGATTTTAAAAAGACTTTTTCTTTTTATAGCTATTATATGAGCAAGAACTTGAAGAAATCCACCAATTAAGACTGCATAACTTAGAGCATAAACTATCTCGATTTTACTCAAATCTTTTGTTAGTAGCAATGCCCCAATTAAAGATATGTTTAAAAGAGTTGTAGCAAATGCAGTTGTTGCAAAATGATTTTTGTATTGGAGTAGGGCACTTAAAAAAGTTACACTAAAAATCAATGGAAGATAATAAAAGTTTATTGCAACTAAAGGTGAGGCAATATTAATGGTTTTTTCATCAAAGCCATAAGCAATTATTTTTGTAAAAAAATCACTACATATTGTGACTATAAGAGAAAGCAAAAGTAGAAAAATTATAAATTTTGTAAAAATTTTATATGTAAAAACTGATTTATTTGCCGATTTAGTAAAAGATGGTATAAAACTTTGTGTAAATGCACCTTCAGCAAAAATTCTTCTAAAAAGATTTGGAAGTTTAAATGCCACAAAAAATATATCACTGTATATATTTGCTCCAAGGATTGATGCACTAAGAAGGTCACGAAGCAAACCAAAAATACGCGAAGTTAAGATACCAATGCTGTTTGTAAAAAAGTTTTTAAAAATCATGCGCTATTTTATCTAGTTAATGGTTAAATAGTGCATAATTAAACTTTTTATTGTATAATGAAGCTTATAATTTTGTCTCGAAGGTAAAGAATGGGATTATTTGGTAATGATAAAGAAAAAAACTCTAAAGTTAAAGATGTTGAACAAGAAGAGGAATTTAAATCTATTGTAGTAGAGAGTGATAATATTCCAAGAGAGTTAAAAAGTATATCTGTTTCAAAAAAAATATCTTTAAATGAGCTTGATTTTAATATACTAAAAACCAAAACACAAGTTATGATTACAAGAGATGAAGGTTGGATTGAAGCTGATAAAGAAGTACTAGATAAATTTAAAGATAAAGATTTTTTACTAAACAAAGATTTAAAAATAAGACAACTTTATAAAGTAGAGATTTTTAATACAAATTTACATGATAAAAAAGTTTTGCCTTCCATAGTTTTAGGAGCAAATAAGTTACTTACCAAAGTAGTATGCACAATAAAAAAAGATTTAGATTTAAAATATTATTCAAAATTAGAACATGACATCATCGAAGAAATCAATAAGAAAAAAATTAAAGCTGGAGTGATGGTCGGATTTAATGATGAAGATATGTATAAAGAGGTAAAAAAACTTGTTTCTAGTGTAAGAGTAAATGGTTTTTTAAATGAAGATATTCAATTTATTGCATGTAAGGGAATTGATCCTGTTGAGCCAGTTAACGATGAATTTATCTATCATTACAAGCAAAATGTATCTGCTGAAGATACTAATGGAAGAGTTGATTACTCTAAAAGAGGTTATGTTTTAGCTGTTTCAAAAGATGATTGTATAATGGAGTATATAAAACCAAAACTTGGAACTCCTGGTAGAAATTGTCAAGGTAAATTTTTAGCTGTTGAAGAGCCTAATGATGATAATGAAATACAAATTAATTTTACTGAAAACATTATCAAAAAAGAAGATGATGAAAAGATAAAATATATTGCAAATAAAAATGGATATGTTGTAGAAGAAAATGGAACATATGATATAAGAGATGAAATGGTTGTAGATGAAGTAAGCTTCAAATCAACTGGTTCAATAGAGACTGATTTAGATTCAGAAGTTATAATCAATATAAAAGAGAGTGATGTTTTTAAAGATGCTGTAGGTCCTGGTATGAGTGTTGAGACTTATGAACTAAATGTTGAAGGAAATGTTGGTAGTGGTGCCAAAATTAAAACAGAAAAAATTACTATTGGTGGACAAACTCATAAAACTTCACATATAGAATCTAAAGAAGCAAAGATTGCTATGCATAGAGGCGTGGTAATTGGAGGTCAAATAGAAGTCGAGAGATTAGAAGGTGGAAAAATAGTTGGTGATGATGTTCACGTGAAGCAGGCGATTGGTGGAGAAATTATTGCTAAAACTGTTAATATAGATGAACTTACATCAAATGCTGTAATTATTTCTTCTGATTTAATAGAAATTCAAAACTTAAAAGGAACAAACAATAAGTTAATTATTGACCCAAGCTCAACCAAAGAGTTTAATAAAGAAATTGAAGAAATTAAAAGTAAGATAGAAAATCTTTCTTTTAAAATCAAGCAAATACCAAAAGTTTTAGAAGAGAAAAAGAGAACTTTAGATAGAATAAAACCAACAATTTCTATGGTTCAAGAGAAGATAAAAGAGCTTAAATCAAGTGGTAAAAAGCCGCCATTAACTCTTTTGAAAAAGTTAAAAGATTTTCAAAAGATGGTAACTGATTATAATTTATCTTTGAATGATTATAAAAATAAAAAGTTAAAAATACAAAATTTAAAAGAGGATTTAGCTCAAGTTCAAAATAGAATTTTCTCTGCAAAAATTATAAACCACTCTCCTTGGAAAGAATTTAATGAGATAAAATTTAAACTTATATCTCCTCCAATTGAGAAAGTTTATAATACAAAGGAGCATGAAATCATACGAGAAATTACTCTAAAAGAGACAGCTGATGAAGGATTTGAGATAAAGCGTTCGAGTGAGTATAGCAATTGATTATAGCGATAGATGGAAAAGTAGTAAAAAAAGAGCCGACTTTTTTACATGTAAAAACAAATGCAGGTTTAACATACAAGATAAATGTTTCTTTGTTTTGTTCTTCAAAAGTAGAATTGGGTGATATTAGTTTACATATAACTCAAATTATCAGAGAAGATGCAAATAATTTGTATGGATTTATAGATTTAGATGAAAAAATAGTTTTTGATACTCTTATCAAAGTAAACGGGGTTGGTCCATCAACTGCTTTAGCAGTTTGCTCAACTCTAACTCCTAGTGATTTTTCAAGCGCACTAACATCAAACAATATTGAAGCATTTAAAAAAGTACCAGGTATTGGTCCAAAGAGTGCTAAGAGGATATTGGTTGAGCTTAGTGATTTTAGCTTAGATAGCAATACCGATGGATTAAGTACAAATAGTACATTTAATGAAGCTATGATGGCACTAGAGAGCTTGGGATTTAAAAAAGATAGAGTTAAAAAAATACTTTCTACATGTAGAGCAGAAGATACAAGTAGTTTAATAAAAGAAGCACTAAAAAAATTAGGATAGATTTATGACAATAGGGATAGTTTTTGGAGCAAATAGTTTTGAACATGAAATAAGCATAGTAAGTGCAATTGCTTTAAAAAAAGTATTAAAAGCAAATTTAGTTTATATTTTTTGTGATTATGAAAGAAACTTTTATTTGATACCAACTGATAAAATAACTTCAAAAAGATTTAGTAGCGGTGAGTATAAAAAAGATAAAAAATTAGAATTAAAAAAAGGTGGATTTTTTATCAAAAGTTTATTGGGTGAAAAAAAAGTTGATTTTGATATTTGTATAAATTTGATTCATGGAGCAGATGGTGAAGATGGTAAAATGGCAGCTCTTTTGGACTTTTTTGATGTAGCTTATATCGGTCCTAGAGTTGAAGCTAGTGTTGTTAGTTACAATAAACTCTTAACTAAAGAGTATGCAAAAGAAAATGGTGTCCATGTTTTAGAGTATCAAAGCCTAAATAAAAATGATAAAAGAGATATAAAAATCAAATATCCATTTATTATAAAGCCAACAAGACTAGGAAGTTCTATTGGTATTGGTATAGTGAAAAATGAAAGTGAACTTGATTATGCTTTAGATGTTGCTTTTGAGTTTGATAATCAAGTAATAATTGAACCATTTATCAAAGGCATAAAAGAGTATAACTTAGCTGGCTGTAAAATAGGAGATGAGTATAGATTTTCTATAATTGAAGAGCCAATTAAAGAAGAATTTTTAGATTTTGATAAAAAATATTTGGATTTTTCAAGAACAAAAAGAGTTAATGAAGCCTCTTTGAGTGAAGACATGATAAAAAAATTAAAAGAATCTTTTATAAGTTTGTATGAGCCATTTTTTAAAGGTTCACTCATAAGATGTGACTTTTTTGTACATGACGATGGTGTTTATATAAACGAAATAAATCCAATTCCAGGAAGTATGGCTAATTATTTGTTTGATGATTTTGATGATGTTATTAAAAAGTTATCAAAATCTTTACCAAAAAAGGTAAAAGTACCAGCTCAATATAAATATATAAATTCAATCCAAGCTGCAAAAGGAAAATAGTATGTTTTCTCCCAATGAAATAGTAAGTGCAACAGATATTGTTAGAAATTTTTCATCAGAATTAAAAGCACTTACAAGTGGAGAAAAAGAGAAACTTGTTATTGTTAAAAATAACAGATTTGAAGCAGTTATGATACCACTTGAGACATATGAAAAAATGAGTGAAGCTGTTAGTATATTAGAAAAAATATATCAAAAAACCAAGAAGTAATATGGCCAGTAGAGAAATTATATATAATTCTAAAGAGTATTCATTAAGTTATGAAATTTTAAATCCAAAAAATACAAAAAGCATACTTTTCTTACATGGTTGGGGAAGTAATAAAGAGATAATGAAACAAGCTTTTAAGAGTACTTTAGCTGGTTATAAGCATATTTACTTAGATATGCCTGGATTTGGAAACTCAGATATTCAAGAAGTGATTTGTACGCAAGATTATGCAAATATTGTAAGACTATTTTTAAAATCTTTACATGTAGAAGTTGATTGCGTGGTTGGACACTCATTTGGAGGTAAGGTTGCAGCTTTATTAAATCCCAAAACATTAGTTCTTTTAAGTAGTGCAGGAATCGTTCGTAAAAAATCTTTTAAAGTTAGAGTAAAAATAAAATGTTTTAAAATTTTTAAGCATATTGTACCTAAAGGGTTTTATAAATATTTTGCTAGTGAAGATGTTAGTGGAATGAGTCAAATAATGTATGAAATACTAAAAAATGTTGTTGATGAAGATTTTAGAGAAATTTTTAGAAAAATTAATTCAAAATGTTTTATTTTTTGGGGAAAAGAAGACATGGCTACTCCACTTAAAAGTGGACAAATGATAGCAAATCTGATAGATAATAGTAAATTTTTCCCTCTACAAGGAGATCATTTCTTCTTTTTAAATCAATCAAATTTTATTGCAAAGAGTATAGATGGAAACATATAAACTAAAAGTTTATGGAAAAGTCCAAGGTGTTTGGTATAGAAAATATGTTAGTGAGGTTGCAAATACTTTGGGTTATGTTGGTTATGTTAAAAATTTAGAAGATGGAAGTGTTGAAGTTGTTATAAATGTTGAATATCAAAGTGAATTAGAACTTTTTATAAGTAAATTATATGAAGGAAGTACATTTTCAAGAGTGAAAGATGTAAAGTGTAAAAAAATTGATTTTGAAGATTTTGAAGATTTTAGGATAATTAGATGATTATTTATAATTTTATTTTTCACTTTATTTTTATTTTTTTGCTAGCATATTACACAATGAGCGCACTTCAGTGGTACAGCTATAAGCTTGAAAGAGTTGTTTTTAATTATAAAAGATATGATTGGCATTTATTGTTTTTTGTAGTTCCAATTTTTGTTTATTATTTAAGTGGAAAATTTTTTCCAATTTATCTTTTTTTATTGTATCTTCCAACTTTAGTGTTTTGGTACAAAAAGTTAGATAAAAAACTTGTTTTTACAAATAGAGTTAAAAGATTTTTTCTGTTTTTAACTTTAGCAGTAATTTTTCAAGATTTTTTATGTTTTAGCTTAGATAGATGCCAAAAATTAGGTGTAATTTTGCCTTTATTTGTTGCCGTTTTCACTAGTTTTATGTTTGAGAAAATACTTTTTTTAGGCTATAAAAAAGAAGCAAAAAAGAAACTAGAAAATCAAGAAGAATTAAAAATAATTGCAATTACTGCAAGCTATGGAAAAACAAGTATCAAGAATTTTTTATATCAAATTTTAAGTATAAAATACAACTGCTATAAAACACCCAAAAGTGTAAATACTATCGGAGGAATTATAAAAGATATAAATGAAAATTTACCTTCAAATTTAGATTTTTACATTGTAGAAGCTGGCGCTAGGTTAAAAGGAGATATTGCTGAAATTTCTAGGCTTATCAATCATCAGTATGCAATTGTAGGAGTTATTGGCGAACAACATCTTGAATATTTTAAGACTTTAGAAAATATAAGAAATACAAAAATGGAGCTAATAGAATCAAATAGGCTAAAAATCGCTTATGTGCATAAAAGTGCAAATGTTAAGCCAAATGATAAAGTTAGAATTTTTGGAGATGAATTAAAGGAAGTAAACTCAACTTTAGATGGATTAATTTTTAAAGTCAAAATTAATGATAATGAAGAACTTTTTGAAGCTCCACTACTTGGTAGTTTTAACGCCATTAATATATTAGCAGCCATTAATATAGCAAAAGAGTTCATGAGTATTGAAGATATAAAAAAAGCAGTAAAATCTCTAAAAAGTGTTGAGCATAGATTGCAAAAAATAGAAGCTGGAGGGAAAATCATCATAGATGATAGCTACAATGGAAATTTAGAAGGCATGACTAGCTCTTATGATTTAGTTTCATCTTATGAAGGTAGAAAAGTTATAGTAACTCCAGGTATTGTTGAAAGTACTGATGAAGCAAATGAAAAGTTGGCTAAAAAAATTGACGAAGTTTTTGATTTGGTAATATTGACTGGAAAAATAAATATTGATATTTTAGATAAAAACATTAAAAAGAGTGAAAAAATAATTGTAAAAGATAAATCAAAAATAGAAGAAGTTTTACAAGAAAATACATTTGGTGGTGATCTTATAATTTTTTCTAATGATACTCCAAGCTTTATGTAATCGACAATTAATCTTAGAAAATGATTAAAATTTACTAATTGTTTTATTTTCGTTATATAAATTTTATACTATTGCTATATCATTTTAAAATAATTTTAAATTTAAAAACAATTCTAGTATATTTGAATTGTTTATAAGAAGGAAGGTTGTTTATGAAAGCAAAGAGTCTTTATATCTCTTCTTTGGAAAGAGCAGCAGGTAGCTTGATAGTTACTATGGGTATGATGGAACTTCTAAAGAGTAGGGTGAATAGAGTGGCATTTTTTAGGCCAATTATTGAGGGAAAAGAATCCAGAGATCATGATATAGATTTTGTTTTAGAGAGATATGATTTAGATATGAGATATTCCAATGCATATGGCTATACTGTTCATGAAGCTGAAGCTATGATTGCAGAAAATAAACTAAATCAATTGATAGAAAATTTAATAGAAAAGTTTAAACAGTTAGAAAAAAAATATGATTTTATTTTGATTGAAGGCTTAAATCAAGCATCTCTTACGCAATCTTTGGATTTTGATTTAAATCTTATAATTGCTAAAAATATTGGAAGTCCAGTTATTAGTGTACTAAAGGGCAAAGATAAGAGTGCTCAAGAAATTATAGATGAGATACAAATAGAATCAGATGTTATAAAAAAATCTGGCTGTTCACACTTTGCAACATTTGCAAATAGGCTATCAGAAGATGTATTGTCTAAGTTATCAAATACTATTACGAATATTCCTACATATTTTTTACCAGAATCTCCTGAACTCGATATGCCAACGATTGGTGAAGTTATGAAAAATTTAAATTGTATGTTGGTTTTAGGAGAGCAAAAAGATTTAAAAAGAGTAGTGAGACAAAGTAAAATTGCTGCTATGAAGCTAGAAAACTTTTTGGAGCACATAGAAGATGGTGATTTAATTATAGTTCCAGGAGATAGAGCAGACATTATTGTTGGCTCAATTTCTACAATCAAATCAAGAAATTATCCAAATATTGCTGGTTTATTACTAACTGGAGGTATGACACCTAGTCGTACTATTAGAAATTTGTTTGAAGGTATCAGCGAATTTCCTATGCCAATACTAAGTGTTAATGATGATACATATACAACGGCTATGAAGGTAAAAGATGTACCTGCTGAGATAAATGTAAATAGCGAAAGAAAGATAGCTCTAGCTCAAGGTTTATTTGCTTCAAATGTTGATTTGAAAAAAATAGAAGAAAAAATCAGTTTAGTTTCTAATCAAAGTATTACTCCTATTATGTTTGAATATAATTTATTTGAAAGGGCAAGAGCTGATAGAAAGAGAATCGTACTTCCTGAAAGTGAAGATGAAAGAGTTTTAAGAGCAACAGAAATTTTACTAAGAAGAGATGTGGTTGACATAATCTTGCTTGGAAACAGGGATGAAATTGAGCATAGAAGTGCATCTTTAGGTTTAGATGTAAGTAAAGCTGAAATCATTGAGCCTTCAAAATCAGAGTATCTAGAAGAATTTGCTCAAGAGTTTTATGAACTTAGAAAGAAAAAGGGTATGACTAAAGATACAGCACATGATATGATGAATGATGTATCTTACTTTGCTACTATGATGGTTCATCTTGGGTATGCCGATGGTATGGTTTCAGGTGCAAGTCATACAACAGGAGAAACAGTTAGACCAGCTCTTCAAATTATAAAAACAAAACCTGGTATTTCAATAGTTTCAAGTGTGTTTTTTATGTGTTTAGATACAAAAGTTTTAGTTTATGGTGATTGTGCTGTAAATCAAGATCCAAATGCTGATCAATTAGCACAAATTGCAATGTCATCAGCTGATACTGCTAAAATATTTGGAATTGATCCAAAAGTAGCAATGCTTTCTTACTCAACAGGTAATTCAGGACAAGGAGAGGATGTAGAAAAAGTTAGAATTGCAACTCAAAAAGTAAAAGAAGCAAGACCTGATATCCTAGTAGAAGGACCAATTCAATATGATGCAGCAATTGATCCAAAAGTAGCTAGTAAAAAACTTCCAGGTTCTAAAGTTGCTGGACAAGCAACAGTGTTTATTTTCCCTGATTTAAATACAGGAAACAATACTTACAAAGCTGTACAAAGAAGTTCAGGAGCAGTAGCAATTGGACCAGTTTTACAAGGCCTTAAAAAACCAGTAAATGATTTAAGTAGAGGGTGTTTAGTAGCAGATATTGTAAATACTGTTGCAATTACCATTATCCAAGCTCAAGAAAACTCAGGAGATAAATAATGAAAATATTGGTACTAAATTCTGGAAGCTCATCAGTAAAATTTCAACTTTTTAGTATGAAAACAAAAAAATCTCTTGCAAGTGGAATAATAGAGCAAATTGGTCAAAGTGAATCTCATGCTAAAATAAAATATGATGGCAAATCAATAGAAGAGAATAAAGAAATCAAAGATCATTTAAGTGCATTAAGTTTGATGAATGATCTTTTAATTAAAAGTGAAGTTATTAGTGATATAAGTGAATTAGCTGGTGTTGGACACAGAGTTGTTCATGGTGGAAAAGATTTTTCTAAACCTGTTGTTGTTGATGATATTGTTGAAAAAGAGATAGAAAACCTTATTCCACTAGCTCCTTTACACAATAAAGCAAATTTAGATGGAATTAAAGTTATGAAAACATTGTGTCCTGGTATTAAACAAGTAGTTGTTTTTGATACAGCTTTTCATGCTACAATTCCTGAGTATGCTTACATGTATGCCCTACCATATGAAGTGTATGAAAAAGATCATGTAAGAAGATATGGATTTCATGGTACATCTCACCATTTTGTAACAAAAGCAGCTATGAAATACCTTAATAAAGAGAAGTTAAATACTATTACATTACACCTTGGAAATGGTGCTAGTATGGCAGCAGTTAAAGATAGCAAATGTATAGATACTACCATGGGATTAACTCCGCTTGAAGGGCTTATTATGGGTACTAGAAGTGGTGATTTAGACCCGGCAATTCTTTTTTATTTAGCAAGAAAACACGACTTAAATATTGATGATTTAGACAATATGTTAAATAAAAAAAGTGGTTTAAAGGGTATTTGTGGAAGTAATGATATGCGTGAAATTGAAGAGATGGCTGAAAGTGGAGATAAAAAAGCTCAGCTGGCTTTAGATATGTTCGCATATCGTATAAAAAAATATATCGGTTCATACAGTGCTATAGTAGGAAAACTAGATTGCATAATTTTTACTGGTGGAATTGGTGAGAATGACATAGATACCAGAGCTAGATGTTGTGAAAATTTAGAGCATCTAGGAATTGAATTAGATAAAGAAAAAAACAATGTAAAAGCTAGAGAGATAGTAGAAATTTCTAAAGAAAATAGTAAAGTTAAAGTACTTGTTATTCCTACAAATGAAGAATTAGAAATTGCACTTCAAACAGAGAAGCTTTTAGGAACTAAAATTGCTTAATTGATAAAAAAGCAATTTGGAGTATATATGAAATTAGTTACAAGTGTAACTTTGATAGGAGTGATGTTTATAGGTTGTTCTACTCATCCAGTTGATCCAAAAATTGAGATGAAACCACCTACTTATGTAGAACAACTTCCTCCTAAAACAAAACAGCAATCTATTGCAAATCCAGGAAGTATTTTTGGAAAAGGAGATAATCCTCTTTTTTCTGATTTAAAGGCGATGAATGTAAACGATATAGTAACAATAGTTATAAGTGAAAACATTGCCCAAAGTTCAGTTGGACAAAAAACTCTAAGTGAAGAAAACAAGGATTCTCTAGGTGCAGGAGTTATAACAAATAAGGGTGGAGATTCCACAGTTGGTACAGTAACAAATGCTTTTAATAAACTAGGAAATGTTAGTTTTGAAGCAGGTTCAACCAATAGTTATAAAGGTTCAGGAAAAAATAGTAGAAATGAATCATTTACAACAACAATATCAGCTAGAATAATTAAAATTTTGAATAATGGAAATTATTTTATTGAAGGAAGTAGAGAACTACTTGTAAATGGTGAAAAACAAATAATTCAGATTAGTGGCGTTATTAGACCATATGATATTGACCAAACCAATACTATAAACTCAAAATATATTGCAGATGCTAAAATTTTATATAAAACTGAAGGTGAAATTGATAGAGCCACCAAGAAACCTTGGGGTTCAAAATTTGTTGAAGCAATTTGGCCATTTTAATACAAAATTTAAGAGTTGGTTTAACCAACTCTTAGTTTTTAACAGCTTGAGCCATATCCCACATAGGCATAAAAATACCAAGTGCCATCAATAGAACCATTGCTATTGTGACATCACCAAGTTCGTACCTAAAACTCATCATTGCTTCGGTTAAACTAAGACCTGAGTTTAAATCATCATCAATTTGAGCAAATATTTCTTTTAGTGATTTATCAACTGTTGCTTCTTTTACCTCTTTTATACTATCATGGATTGAAATTCCTGCATTTGTCATGACAGCTAATTGCCTGATTGCAGCAATCAAATCTTTCATTTTGATACTTTTTTTTGTAAAAGATCCTAAAATATTGTCTTTAAGATTAGCTAATTGATCTTCAACTGGTGCTGAAGTTTCTTTAACGCTTATTACAACTCCAGATGCTTTTGATTTAGCCATAGCAAGAGCATCGTTTTTGTTAGGCGCCTTAATTGTCTTGAATACTTTTTTACCTTTGAACATTGAGGTTATTTCGTAGTATTTCATGATTTTGCCACCCTTATTATTTCATCTAGGGTTGTTATACCCTTTGCAGCTCTCATTATACCATCTGTAAACATATCAGTAAAACCTTCTTTTATAGCTTGTTCTAGAAGATTTTTTTTACTCTCTCCATTTGCAATCATACTAGAAAGAGTTTCGCTTATAGGTAATATCTCTGAAAGCATTTCTCTTCCTTTATAGCCAGTTTGAGCACATTTTTCACAGCCATTATGTTTATAAAATTGATAATTTTCTGGTAGTTTATCTTTAATTTTTTCTAAAGTTGATTTTGGTAGAGTTATTTTTGTTTTGCAATATGGGCAAAGTTTTCTTACAAGTCTTTGAGCTTCTATTGCAACTAGTGAACCACTTAGAAGATATGGCTCAATCCCCATATCCATAACTCTTGTTATAGCGCTTACCGAATCATTAGTATGTAGTGTAGAAAAAACTAAGTGACCTGTAAGAGCAGCTTGAACTGCTATTCTTAGAGTTTCTTGATCTCTTACCTCACCAATCATAATGATATCAGGGTCTTGTCTTAGTATAGATTTTAAAGCACTAGCAAATGTCAGGCCAGTTTTCAAATTGACTTGAACTTGTTGAGTTAGATTTAATTGATACTCAACTGGATCCTCAACAGTAATTATCTTAGTTTGTACATTTTTAATAGCATTTAAGGCTGCATACAAAGTAGTAGTTTTACCACTTCCAGTTGGCCCAGTAACAAAAATAATACCATAAGGTGCATGCATTGCTTTATTGAATTTATCAAAATTATCTTCATGCATTCCCAATTCTTCAAGTTTTATCATAACTTTTGATTTATCAAGAATACGAATAACAATTGATTCGCCATTTAAAATTGGTAAAGTTGAAATTCTAAAATCATATTCTCTTCCTAGGATAGTAGCGGAAAATCTACCATCTTGAGGTTTTCTTTTCTCTGCTATATCCATATTGGATAAAAGTTTCATTCTTGAAGCTAATGGAGGATATATATCTTTATCAAAGATAAATGTTTCAGCCAACATTCCATCAATTCTAGCCCTTACAACACAATTATTTTCAGTAGGCTCTATATGTATATCACTTGCCCCAGCTAAAATAGTGGTTTTTAGAATTATTTCAATAAGTTTTAAAATTCCAGAAGATTCTTGTGGATTTTCAGCAGCACTAGAAGTTAACTCTTTTCTAATTTCAGAAATAAGCCCTTTAATGCTTTCTCCCATTTCTGCTTTATTTAAATGTTTTTCTATTTGAAAAGGCTCAGCAATTATATATTTTACTAATTTCCTTGGAAATATTCTTTGAACACCTTCTTGGGCATTCATATCCATTGGATTCATTAGGGCTATGTATATATTTATTTCATCTTCTTTTATTGGAAGTGCTCCAAATTTTTTTAATTGTCCAAATGGAAGTTTTGAGAGCATGCTGTAATCAATATCAACAGAATCTAAATCTAAATATTCCAATTTTAAATTTTTTGCAAGTTCTTGCAGAAAAAACTCTACTTGAATTGCAAAATGATTATTTATATCTTCTAGAGTTAAGTATCCCTTTTTATAAAACTCTATGATTAAAACAAGTAAATCTTCTTTAGAAAAATAGCCATTTTTAATTAATATATCACCTAATATTTCTTTTGAGTTTTTAAGTTGTTCTGATATTTCATTAGCACTATTTTCATCAATAATTCTATTTTGAATTAAATAGCTTAAAATTTTTTTTGTTTTATCTTCCATCTTATTACCAATATGTTCTAACTTTTATAATTTTGTTATCTTTATAAGTTCTTAAAAAAATTTTTTTTGCATTTTGGTGAGTTTCAACAGAGAGTTTATACTTTATGCTCTCATCATTTTCATCATTAAACCAATATGTACCATTTTTATATTCATAATCACCACTTACAAATTTACTAAATATAATAGATAAAATATATTTAGTTTTTGGTAAGTTTACATAGGATATATCAACATCATCAACAAGTGCATGATATAAAAGCTTTTTTTGATACAAGATTGTTGCAAAATAAGCTGCATTTTCTCTAGCTTTTGGAGTTTTATAAAGTTTGATAATAGGAAGTATACTTCTATTTATCATATCTTCTTGAATACAAGCATCTGCGTACATACTTAAAAAATCTTCATCTTCTTTATATTTGTTATATAAATCTCCAGCTTTTAGGCAAGCTTTTCTATAGTTTCTTTCTTGATATAATTTTATGATATCATCTTTGTTAGTAGCATATAAAAAATTCATCATTAAAAAAATAATCAATACAAATTTATAAACCATTTAAATCTCCATGTTGAATTTTATTTAAAAGCATACTTAGCCTTTTTGATTTATTTTGTTTTAAATACGCATTTAAAGCTTTTTTTGCATCATCAATTTGTCCAAGTTTAATCTTTGATTTTGCAAACCAATACCAGCTTTTATCATTTAAAGAGTCTACATCATTTGCTATAAGAGACCATTTTAATGAATCTTTATATTTATTTTGATTGTAGTATTCTTCCGCTATCATTAGAGCAAATACAACACTAGAAGTCTTATAAAATTTTTCTTTTAAATAAGCAATTGTATCAATTTCTTTCATATCTATTGATATATTGCTACTTTTTTCTTTTTTAATATGTGATGTATTTTTTAAAGAAACTTGTTTTTTTTCAAGAGACTCTTCTTTAACTGCTTTCTTTACTTTAACATAAGGAGGATTAAAAAGCAATTCTCCACTTGATGAAAACAGTTCATTAAGCTCATTTGATGCTATTAATTTAAAGCTATAAGGCTCTTGTTTTTTAGTTAACTCTTTGTTTGGTATAACTTTAGAAATATTATCTTCTACATGTAAAGAATTTTTTGTAGTTGAGTTTTTATCTATTGTAGTTTCTTTTTTGTTAACAATAGGCTTGGTTTTTTCTTCATTAATAGTAACTTTTGTAATTTGTTTTTTATCAATTTTACTGATTTCTTTTTTTACAATTTCTTTACTTTTAGGCTCATTTTTAACAATCTCTATGTTTTTAATCTCTTTTTTTGTAAAAAAATATTGAAATTTTGAATAATTCAAATAAAAATATACACTAGATAAAATTATTAATATTAAAAATAAAAATATAGAGTAATTTTTAATTTTTTGTTTTATTTTATATCTTAACCATTTTTTTTCAAGTTCAATTATATCTTCAGCATTAAACATTAATCATTCCTAAGTTAATAGCTGCCATTTCCAAAAATTTGGTATGCAATGATTTTCCTCTAATTTTAGAAGGCTTGTTTTTATCATAGTATTCTAAAATTTCAAACATTTTAAATAATAATTTATTAACTGTCCTTAAATTACCTTCTGTTAATTTCATAATCACTTTATAGTGTGTATCTTTAAAGAGTGAAAGATATTCGAATTTATTATGGAAAAGTAGCTTCTTTTCAATATAAGTTTTAACTTCATTTAAATTAGAATTGTGTAATTCAATTGTTTCCCATATTCTTGTTTGAAAATAGTCTTTTGCTAGAACATCTTCTTCTTCTGTCTTATGAACAGTAAAAAGAAATTTAAATTTTCTAGAATCAGCCATTAATCTAATCTTTTCAATTAGCTCTTCAGGGTAAAGTTGAGCTTCATCTAAAAGTACTGTAACTGAGTCTTTATCTCCAAGTTTTTTAGAAGCTATTGATAAGAATTTATCATATCCAGAAAAGTCAGGAGATTCTTCTTTAAATACTTCTTCATACAGAACTTTTAAAAACTCTTTTTCTTCAAAAAAAGGTCTAGGAAAAAATATGACCTTTTTTTTGTCTTTATAATCTTGGTAGATTTTTTGTAAAAGAAAAGTTTTTCCAGTTCCAGGCTTTCCAAAAAAAAGTATTAGTTTGAGAGGTTTGTCTAATGTTTGAGCCAACCTCTCATAGGCCTGAGTAGATTTATCTAAATTTACATAATCAAATACTTGTCCATCTACAAATATTTCTTTTAATTCAGTAAAATTATTATTCATATATCTTCTTAGAAAAACCCAGATCTTTTAATGTCGCTTTTGTATCATCTTTTGGACCAATTAGTCTAGGAGTAATTACAAAAACCAATTCAGTAGTTGCTTCACTTGTTCCTTTGTATTTAAAAGCTTCTCCAAATATTGGAATATCACCAAGTACTGGAACATGAGATCTGTCATTTGAAACAGACCTTGCTATTAATCCACCTAGTATAATTGTATTTCCATTGTGAACTTTTACTACAGTTGAAAGCTTTCTTTCTTTTGTATCAGGAGCAATTTCTCTAATACTATTGGTACTTAAGTCACTTTCATTTTTTAAACTACTAACTGATGGGTTTATTCTAAGAATTATTTGTCCATCATTTGTAATTTCTGGAGTTATATTTAAAAGAACTCCTACAAATATAGAGTAGTTGTTGTAGGTAACTGTAACAGAATTTGTATCAGTATTATCTGTTTGTTGAGCAATTCTATAATTGATATTATCCCCCACTGTAATAATTGCTGGTTGATTGTTCATAGTTAAAACTTTTGGACTTGAAACAACTTTAGTTACTCCATTTGTATCTAAGAAATCTATTAGCCCAGCAACAGAAAATGCTGCCTCTGTAGAAGTTACAATTGTGTTATTAAATACTAGGTTTGAACTAATTGGAGTTTGGTCTTGCGCAGTGTTTGAAGCACTATTTGTAAAGCTAGAATCATGTGTTAAATTTAAATTAAATTTTGACCAGTTAATTCCTCTTTCGTTTGCATTATTTAGCAATACAGAGTAGATACTAACATCAATAAGAACTTGTTTATGTAATCTATCTTGTAAATCATCTATATAGGTTGCAACTCTATCTAATTGATTTTTTGTACCAGTAACTGTTATAAGTCCAGCATTTTGATTTACTATAGGAGCTTTTGCTACATAGTCTTCTTCTCCAGTATTCATCATAGATAATATTTCGTTTTGAACTGTTCCCCAAAAATCAAATGTATCATTAGAAGTTATAACATTATCTCCATTTCCTGTAGCAGCTGTTGTAGTATCACCTTCAGTTACTTTAATATCAACAGATGCATCAATATTTGCTGTTCCTTGCCTTACTGATGTAATATAATCAACTTTAAAAGTTCTAGTTTGTAAAGCTGAAATTTTTAAAAAGTTTTTATTGTATTCATAATACAAATCATTATCTGAAATTAGAAGGTCAAATATCTCTTCAAGAGTCATATTTTTAATATTTACACCATATAACTCTTTTTTCACTAAGTCTGCAGCAAAATTGTCTTTTATTACTAAACTAAAATCACAGCTATCTGCTAATTGTGACAGTAACTCTAGACTTGTTACTTTATCACTTGTTTTGATATTAAAAACCCTATAATCACAACTCTTATTTGCATAAACATTTGATGGTTGAATCAATATAGCTAATAAAGCTATAAAAAATATATAATATTTACTTTGAAGAAAATTTGATTTTACTAACATTATTTTTCCTTATAAAAAGTTCTTGTTTATAGTGATCATTACCTATGATGACACTTCTTCTTTTAATATTTAATAATTTATAATTACCTATTTCATTACCAATTTCATGCCATATGCCATTAATTTTAGCTTTTTTATCAAATATACCACTAAGAATATAAGTTTCTTTTTTTTCAATTGAAGTAGAGTTATTGTCTTTTTTATCTACAAATACTTTTTTCATAACAAATGGGTTTTTAAGTTTATCTATCATTTTCTCATCAATTCCAACTCTTTTTTGGCCAATTTCATTAAATAAATTATTATATTCATCTAAATTATTGGCATTACAAATAGTTGTTATTAACAATGAGAAGGTGATTGTTTTAATTAGATTTTTCAATACTTCATCCCCCATACTGCAATATCTAAAGAACCATTGATTGTATTGGTACTCTCGAGTGTTATTTGATCTATATCTACAACAAGTTTACTCTCTTCTAATTTATTAATGAATTTTAAAATATTTTTAAAATCTCCATTAAATTCTAATTTTATAGTTAGTACTTGTTTTATCTCTTGAAGATTTGGTTCAAAAAAACTATTATTTAATAGTTTCAAGTTTATATTATATTCTTGAGCCAAGTAAGTTATTGAATCTAAAAATTTTGCCCAGTTTTTATCATTAAATAAAAGATAAGATAGATTTTTTAGCTTTGTATCAACATATGCGTTAGCATAAGTGATATTTTCAAGGCTCATTTTTTCTTGGTTCAATTCATTGCTCATTTTTTTTACAAGAAAATTTTTATCACCATTGTTGCTAACTGAGAGCATGTATGCTTTTTCTTGAGCAAGTTGTGATTGTACGGTTTTATGAGTTTTCACCGTTCTATTTAACTGTTTTTCTGTAATTGGAAAAATATAAGAATATATCAAAAATCCTATAACTACAAAAATAATAAGAAAAAGGAGTGATAATTCACTAGCTTTTTTATTTTTAAGATAGTTGTCAATTTTATCTAGCGTACCAATATTATCCATGATTATATTCCTATTAATACTGTACTTAGATAAAGATTTTTTTCTTTATCTTTTGCAATTTTATCAGTACTTATTTTATATTTTTTCAAATTTGTTAATTCTTTTATAAACTCTGTTATTTTCTTTTCGCTTTTATTTTGTATATTAAATTTCAATGAATTTTCTTCATATATTATAGAAGAAATTTTAGAATTATATTTGTTTGATATTTCTAGTAATTCTGTAAGCATAATAGCTTTCATGGGGTAGTTTACTTTTTTATTATGCATTTGAGTAAGTAGTTTCTTTCTAAACTCTAATTTTTCTGACTCTTTTTTTATTAGTTCAGTAATTTTTGCTTTTTGTTTTTTTATATTAGCAATTTTCGCCCTTATAGAATTTGCTTCTTTATTTATCTTTTTGTATTCGCTTTGTGCTTTATCAATTTTTATTTGAAGAAACTTTTCATACCCATATTGATAAGCTGGATAGGCAGAAGAAATCAAAATACTAGATGCAATAACAGCAAGTAGTTTTCCTACAGGTCTATTTGATAGAGCAGGGGGTCTTTTAAAAATAGAAAAATTTAAATTATCATCTTTTTCATCAAAATAAACTTGAGCTGCCAAAGCCATTAGCACATGTATTTGGTCTACATACCACTCTTTGGAATTAATAGCAATTGAAAAATTAAATTCAAATGATTCCAGTCCTAAGTAGCTTTTTGCATACTCATCTGCACCAATTAAAACTCCAACTTCAGAACCAATATAAATTTTATCAATACTATCAATATCATATGAGCGCTTTGCAAAAGATATTACATCATTTATATATAAAAATAGCTCCCCAAAAAGTTGCATTAAAAAGGATTGATAAGATGCATTTGTGCTTTTTAATCCTTCAGTAGTTAATAGCCTAAAAAATTCTTTTTCATCAATTCTTTCACCAATAAGTTCACAAAATTTTTCATTTAGTTCATTTAGTGAATAATGAAGTGATTTTGAGTAAAGGTATTCGCCATTTCTATAAATTGCCAAAAAAGCATCATTTTTTTGAAAATAAACAAAACAATCAGTACTTTCAGCTTCTACTAATGACTTTTTATATAAAGAGCTGATTAAAAATGGTGCAGTTGTAACGTAATCTATATATCTTGTTTTTTTTCTAATTTCTCCAAGTTGAGATTTTACAATTGATGCATCTATAACAAAAACATTAAAAACTCTATTTTTTGTGTCGTTTGTTTCTGTTTCAAGATAGGTGATGGTGTATTCTATTGCAGGGTCAAGTCCAAGTTCATCATAAACTTTTATTTCAATAGCATCTTTTAAATCACTATCTGGGATATTTCTACTTATATCAACAGTTGCGCTGATTACATCTTTGCTTTGAATATAAGATACAAAAAATGAATCTTTTTTAACCTTTTTTAGGTTAATAAGCTTCATTTCATTTTTGAAGTAACTATATGCTTGCAAAGATATAGGGTCTATCGAAACAATTTCAGAAAAATTCTGCACATTACTTTTTTTTGACATATCTCTACCTAAAATTAGTAAAATTTTATTTACTTATAGTATAACATATAAATATTAATATTAATCTATAATATAACCTATTTTTTTCAAAATCTTTTTATCTTGACTCCATCCCTGCTTTACAACTACAAAAAGTTTTAAAAAAATCTTTTTACCAGATAACCTTTCAATAGATTTTCTCGCTTCATATCCAATTCTTTGAAGAGTTTTACCCTCTTTTCCAATGATAATACCCTTCTGGCTTTTTTTATCTACTATTATATTAGCATAAATATTATCAATTTCATCATACTCTTCTACTTTTTCTACAATTACATCGGCAAAATAGGGGATTTCTTCACTAGTATTATTAAAAATAGCCTCTCTTATGTACTCTTTGTACAAATCTTTTACACTATCAGTGGTCATGATATCTGTTTCATATAGATAAGGATGAACTGGTAACTCTTTTACTATTTGATCAAGTAAATACTCTCTTGAAATTCCTTTTTTTATAGAAATTGGAATAAGAGCTTTAAATTTGTCCTGAAATTTTGAGTACTCTTCTATCTTTTTAAATATCTCTTTTTTTCCAACATTATCAGTTTTTGTTAAAAGAACAATATGAGGAGTGCCTTTTTTATTTTTTTCTAAAAAAGCTTCATAATCTCTAATCTTATCAGTAATTGGAGCCAAAAATAAAATAAGATCACAATCCCCCATAGCTTTTAAGGCTTCATCCATCATAAACTGATTTAAAAGTCTCTCTTTTTCGTGAAGACCTGGAGTATCTACAAAAATGATTTGAGCATTATCGTGCATTACGATTATGTTTGATCTTTTTCTTGTAGCATTTGCTTTGTGAGAAACCATTGCAATTTTTTCACCAATAAGCCAATTTAAAAGTGAACTTTTTCCTGCATTTGGTCTTCCAATGACTGATACAAAACCAGCCTTTGTGGCGCAGTTTCTCTGAAAACCAGCCTTTGTGGCGCCAGTTTCTTTAGTAAAGCCAGATTTTGTTTTCATTTCGTCCATTAAAGTATATACCTACTTGTATCTTCATCCTCTGCTATTGTATCTAGTTTAGAATGAACTAACTCTTTAGTTACTACTATCTTTTCTCCAGCATGTTCATCTGCACTATAGCTAATGTCTTCTAATACTTTTTCTATAACAGTATGAAGTCTTCTTGCTCCTATGTCCTCAGTTTTTTCATTAGTCATTTGAGAAATTTTAGCAATACTTCTTATAGCATCATCTTCAAAAACTAACTCAACTTTTTCAACTTTTAAGAGTTCTTCATATTGGCGAAGCAGTGAGTTTTTTGCTTGAGTTAAAATTTTATATAAAACTTCTTCGCTAAGTGATTCAAGCTCCACTCTTAGTGGAAATCTTCCTTGAAGTTCAGGTATGAGATCACTTGGTTTACTAAGATGAAATGCACCAGCAGCTATAAAAAGTATGTGATCAGTTTTTACCATGCCATATTTTGTATTTACATCACTTCCCTCAACTATTGGAAGTAAATCTCTTTGAACACCCTCTTTACTAGGGTCACTCCTGTGCGAAGCACTTGAACTAACTGCTACCTTGTCGATTTCATCTAAAAATATTATACCACCATTTTGTGCTCTCTCAATAGCTTCAGTTTTAATAGCCTCAAAATCAAGAAGTTTTTCACTAGCATCATGTTTTAACGCCTCTTTGGCTTCTTTTATCTTCATCTCTTTTTTTATGCTATCTTTTCCACTTCCTAGAATCTTTATAAATGATTCTTGTACCTTTATCATCTCTGGAGGAAGTGAACTATCTGATAAGTCCGAATTTCTTCCACTTATTTCTATCTCAATACTAAGTTCATCTAACTCACCATTTCTAAGTTTTTCAAGCATCCTCTCATAGCTTCTTTTATAATCTCCTTTTTTTTCTTCACTTGCACCTTTTGGAAGAGGGGGAAGAAGCTTTTCTATTATGGTTTTTTCAATATAATCATCAATTTTTTCTTTATTTTTTTCTCTATGCTCATTTCTTACTAAATTTATTGAAGCCATGACTAAATCTCTAACCATAGATTCAACATCACGCCCTACAAATCCAACTTCAGTATATTTACTAGCTTCAACTTTGACAAAAGGAAGAGCCATCATTTTAGCAAGTCTTCTAGCAATCTCAGTTTTACCAACTCCAGTATTACCTATCATTAGTATATTTTTTGGCATAATTTCTTCTGCCATTTCATTACTTAGTTTTAATCTTCTATATCTATTTCTAAGTGCAATTGCAATAGCTTTTTTTGCTTCAAATTGCCCTATGATATACTCATCTAGATATGAAACTATCTCTTTTGGTGTCATACTCATATTTATTTTTCATCCTCTAAAACAAAAGTTTTTATATTTGTATTTGTATAGATACAAAGCTCACCCGCGATTTGTAAACTCTCTTTTACAAGAGTTTCAGGCTCTAGTTTTGCATGTTTATCTAGTGCTCTAGCTGCTGAGAGTGCAAAGTTTCCACCACTACCAATAGCAGCAATTTTGCCATCTTCAGGCTCAACAACATCTCCATTTCCGCTAAGTATAAAAATATGTTCTGTATTTAAGACTATCATCATAGCTTCTAGTCTTCTTAGCATCTTGTCTTTTCGCCACTCTTTTGAAAATTCGATGACTGATTTAAATAAATCGCCTTTTTTTTGCTCTAAAATTCCTTCAAACATATCAAAAAGATTAAATGCATCAGCAGTACTTCCAGCAAATCCAGCTAGAATTTTTCCATGATGGAGTTTTCTTATCTTTGTAGCATTTCCTTTTAAAATGGCATTCCCAAAAGTTACCTGTCCATCGCCACCAATAACAGCTTTTCCATCAGCTTTGTAACCAAGTATTGTAGTTGCATCAAACATCTACTCTCCTAAAATTTCAAGTTTCAATGGAGCATGAATTCCGTGTCCTAGTTTGAGTGTTATATCAAAAACTCCTGTTGATTTAATTGGATTTTTAATTTCAACAGTTTTTTTGTCTATCTCAATATCATGTTGATTTTTTAACTCTTCAGCAATTTCTTCTTTTGTAACTGCTCCAAAAAGACTTCCATTTGCCCCTAATTTTCTTTTGATTTTTAGAGTTAAATTTCCAAGAGTTTTTTCAATATCTTTTAATCTCTCAATCTCTTGCTTTTCTTCTTCAGCTTTTCTTCTTAAATTTGCTTCATGCTTTTTAATTACTTCATGAGTTGCGTGTAGTGCTAAGCCTTTTCCAATTAAAAAGTTTTTTCCATACCCATCTTTTACTTCTTTAATTTCTCCAGATTTTCCTAAACCTTTTACATCTTTTATCAATAAAACTTTCATTTATATCTCCTTTAATTCAATTTATTTGGAAGTGGAGCATTTTTAAGTTTTTCTCCACTATACCTTACTATTCCATCACTTAGATGAGCTATTTTTGTAAATCCCATTCTATCTAGTATGTGTAGCATTTGTCCTGTTCTATTACCAGTTCTACAGTATAAAACTATTAGTTTGTCTCTTAATTTTTCAAGTTTATCCATATGCATGTGAATCATACTTGTAGGTAAAAGTAAATCAGTTCCTTTTATGCTCAAATCAGTATATTCAAAAACTTCTCTAATATCAATAAGAGAAAAATCAATTTCATTATTATCTCTACATGTAAGTAGGTTTTGTAAAACCTCATCACTTATATATGGCGTGATTGAATCGTATAATTCTTTACATGTAAAATCCACTAATTATCTCCATAGAATTTTTTGTTTTTTCCACCTATGATAAACCTAAGTGCATTTAGTTTTATAAATCCCTCTGCATCTTTTTGATTGTAAACTTCATCTTCTTCAAATGTACAAAACTCTGCATTGAAAAGATTATTTTTTTCTGAATTTCTTCCAATAACCATTACATTTCCCTTGTAAAGTTTTAGCCTTACAGTTCCATTTACATTTTCTTGTGATTTATCTATGAGAGCTTGCATCATTTCTCTCTCTGGAGCAAACCAAAAACCATTGTATATTGCTTTTGCATATTTTGGCATAATTTCATCTTTTAGATGAGCTGCTTCTCTATCTAGTGTGATACTCTCAATTGCTCTGTGAGCTTTTAGCATGATAGTTCCACCAGGAGTTTCATAGCAACCTCTACTTTTCATTCCTACAAAACGGTTTTCTACGATATCAATTCTTCCAATTCCATGTTTTGCACCTAGTGTATTTAGTGCTTCTAGCATTTTAGCAGGACTCAAATGAACACCGTTTAAAGTAACAGGATCTCCTTTTTCATAGCCTATTTCAATAACTTCTGGCTCATTAGGAGCATCAATAGGATTTGTTGTCCATCTCCACATATCTTCTTCTGGCTCAGCATTTGGATCTTCTAAAACTAGCCCTTCATAAGAGATATGAAGTAAGTTAGCATCCATAGAATATGGAGATTTTCCTTTTTTCTTTTCAATTTCAATACCATGCTCTTTTGCATATGCCAAAAGTTTTTCTCTAGAGTTCAAATCCCACTCTCTCCAAGGTGCAATTATTGTTAAATCAGGATTTATTCCTAAATAGCCAAGTTCAAATCTAACTTGATCGTTTCCTTTTCCAGTTGCCCCATGGCTTACTGCATCAGCTCCAGTAAGAGCAGCTATTTCAGCTTGGCGTTTTGCTATAAGAGGTCTTGCTATACTAGTTCCTAACAGATACTCTCCTTCATAGATTGCATTTGCTCTAAACATAGGAAATACATAATCTTTTACAAATTCTTCTTTTAAGTCTTCTATAAAAATATTTTCTGGTTTTATTCCAAGTTCAAGTGCTTTTTTTCTAGCAGGCTCTAACTCTTCTCCTTGTCCTACATCAGCAGTAAAGGTTACAACTTCACAATTAAATTCATCTTGTAGCCACTTTAAGATTATACTTGTATCTAAGCCTCCTGAATATGCTAAAACTACCTTTTTTACATCTTTTCTCATTTTCTTTCCTATAAAATTGATTAATTTTATCATTTTAACAAAAGTTACTAAAATATTTGCTTATTTGGTAAAAAAAAGTTTTTAAGGCAAAAATCGTTCCATAAATAAGCTATTTTAAAAAAACTTTTGTTAAAATGGCTTGCAAAGGAATTAGGGGCAAAGTATGCGAATAGATAAATTTTTAAATGCAGTTAATATAACTAAAAGAAGAGCAATTAGTGAAGATATGTGTAAAAACGGTGTTGTTGAAATAAATGGTAAAGTTGTAAAACCAGCAAAAGATGTAAAAGTTGGAGATAAAATTACTATTAATTATCTACAAAAGAGTGTTTCTTATGAAGTTTTGCAAATTCCAGAGACTAAAACAATACCAAAGAGTAAACAAGATGAGTATGTAAGGGAGCTTTAATGACATATGATGAATCAAAGATGATATTTACAAAGTTGTTTAACAATGAAATGAGTAGTGAAGAGATGAGAGATTTTTTAGTCTCAATTCCGTTGGATGAAAATACTCCAGTAGAGTTTATTGCAGCAGCTGCTGAAGTTATGAGAGCAAATGCAATACCTCTACATGTAGAGGAAAACTTAAGAGAAAAATTGATTGATATTGTTGGAACCGGTGGAGATAAAATAGGAAGTTTTAATATATCTTCTACAGTTGCGCTTTTATGTGCAAGTACTGGAGTATATGTAGCAAAACATGGAAATAGCTCAGTTACTAGCAAATCTGGAAGTGCAGATATGTTTAATGAACTTGGGGTTAGACTAGACTTGAATATTGAACAAAGTAGTAAACTTTTAGAAGAAACTGGATTTACTTTTATGTTTGCTAAAAATCATCATCCAGCTATGAAATTTATAATGCCAGTTAGAAAATCAATACCTGATAAAACGATTTTTAATATTTTAGGACCTCTAACAAATCCGGCAAAAGTGCAAAAAAGTATGCTTGGTGTTTTTGATAAAGTGTTTGTTCCAAAAATTGCTGAAGCTCTTAAGATAAACGATACAAAATCAGCACTTGTTGTTAGCTCTGTTGAGCATATGGATGAGATAAGTATCAGTGGAATTACATATGCGGCTAGATTAAAAGATAATAAAATTGAAGAGTTTGAGATAGATCCTGAAGCATTTGGCATAAAAAAAGCGCCACTTGAAGCTATTAAAGGTGGAGATGCAAAATTTAATGCATCTTTGGTGTATGATATTTTTAAAGGTGATGCAGATAATGCAAAAAGAGATATTGTTTTACTAAATGCTGGAGCTTCTTTAATGGTTGAAGGAAGCGCTAGAGATATACAAGAGGGCATTGAAATAGCAAGAGATGCTATAAAGAGCAAAAAAGCTCTTAAAAAGTTAGAAGAGATTATAAAGGTTTCAAATAGTTTATGAAAATTTTGAGTGAAGATGAGTTAGAAGATTTTGTTAAAGAAATTATAGAAAAAGTTGGAGAAAATGGAATCATCCTTTTAAAAGGCGATTTAGCAAGTGGTAAAACAACTTTTGTTAAAGCTTTTGTAAAAGCATTAGGATTGAACTCGAGTGTTAGTTCTCCTACTTTTTCAATTATGAATGAGTATGATGGAAAAGTTTGTCATTATGATATTTACCAAAATGGTATCGAAGGCTTTTTACAAAGTGGTTTACTAGAAAAATTAGATGAGCCAAAGTACCACTTGATTGAGTGGGCAGATGATAAGCTAGAAGAAATTTTGAACAATTATGGTTTTGAATTTTTAAAAATAGAAATAAAAACAGTTGGAAAGAAGAGGGGATATGCACACACTTAAGGTAGAAAAGTTAGTAAAGACTATTAAAAAAACTAAGATTATACATGATATATCTTTACATGTAAAAAGTGGAGAAATTGTTGGTCTTTTAGGTCCAAATGGGGCTGGAAAGACTACAACATTTTATATGATATGTGGTTTAATTCCTCCAACTGATGGAAAAATTTATCTCGACAATAAAGACATAACAAAGATGCAACTTCATGAAAGAGCAAAGCAAGGAATAGGCTATCTTCCTCAAGAAAGTAGTATATTTAAAGAGCTTAGCGTTGAAGAAAATCTCATGCTAGCTGCTGAAATTGTTTATAAAGAAAGTGAAGAACAGCAAAAAAGAGTTGAAGAGCTTTTAAATCTTTTAAATATTGAGCCAATTAGACAAAGAAAAGGCTTGAGTTTGAGTGGAGGCGAGAGAAGAAGGTGTGAGATAGCAAGATCACTTATAATTCAGCCAAAATTTTTGCTTCTTGATGAGCCTTTTGCTGGAGTTGATCCAATAGCAGTGGCTGATATACAAACAATTGTGAAGGATTTAATCAAACTTAATATTGGAGTTTTGATAACCGATCATAATGTTAGAGAAACGCTTGATATTTGCCAAAGAGCTTATGTGATAAAAGATGGCTCACTTCTAGCAAGTGGAAGAAGTGAAGAGGTTGCAAACGATAAGCTTGTTAGAACTTACTATCTTGGTGAAGATTTTAAGTTGTAGGGTTGGTATATGCTAAAACAAAGAGCTTCTCAATCACAAAAACAAAAATTATCATCAACTCTTAGGAGTTGGTTACCAATTTTACAAGCTGATTTAGACTCTTTGAGCGAAGCATTAGAGCCATTTGCCAAAGCTAACCCTTTTATTGAGATAAAAGTAGGTAATGAAAAGCCAGATAAAAAATGGCAAAAAAAGAGCTTTTTTAATGAAATAAGTAAAAATAGTGTATCAAGTACTATTGAAGCATTAACACTTCAAAAGAGATCTCTTTTTGAAGTTTTGTATGAACAAATCAATCCACCACTTTTTCCAACCAAAAAATCCCAAGATATAGCTTATGAAATTTTAGAATATATAGACCATGAGGGATATTTTGAATATTCAAAATTAGATGAGATTGAAAAAAAGATACATGTAGATAAGAGTGATATAGAAAAAATAAGAAAAAGATTTAGCTATTTAGAGCCTATTGGGGTTGGGGCAGTTGATTTAAAAGAAGCATTTTTATTTCAATTAGACGATATGGACTTGGAAGATTCATTATATGTATTTGTAAAGAAGTTAATACAAGATTTTGAAAATATTGAGATTTACAGTGGCGAAGAGCATTTTAACGAAGCATTAAAGATCATAAAAAAGTTTAAAAATCCACCTGCAATTGAGTATCTTGAAGATGAATTGCAGATAATTCCTGATATATTTGTGTATGATTCTAGTGGAAAAATTGAAGTAGCACTAAATGATGCATACTATCCTGAGATTGTGATTGATACTGATGGTTTAGATGAAAAAGAATCATTTGTTTCATCTAAGATAAAAGATGCAAAAGATTTAGTAGATGCACTTGAGATGAGAAAATCAACACTTTATAAAATTGGTTTAATGATTATTGAGTACCAGTATGACTTCTTTTTTGGAGGAGCTATTAGGCCTATGAAGCTAAAAGATTTGGCTGATGATTTGGGAAGAAATCCTTCAACAATTTCAAGGGCAATTGCAGGTAAATATCTTTCATGTAGTAGGGGAGTGATTCCATTAAAGCAATTTTTTGCAACAGCTGTTGAAGAAGATATATCAAATAGTGCGATTAAAGAGTATATGTGCGAAATAATAAAATATGAAGATAGAAAAAAACCTCTTAGTGATGTTAAAATTTTAAAAATGATTGAAGATAAGTTTGGTGTTAAAATGGTTAGAAGAACCATAACAAAATATAGAAAAGAGTTCAATATAGCTGGTTCTAGCGAGAGAAAAAAACTATATAATCTTAAGTCTTAAGCAACATATTTTCTTTGATGTTCGAAATGAACTTTAATCATTTCGTATGCTTCTTGGATATTTTGAAATTTTTTAATGTACATTGCCATTTTATTTGAGTTTTTATCTGTAACTCTATCTGGGTGGTATTTTTTGACAAGTTTTAGATAGTTCTTTCTAACTACTTCAAAACTATCTTCTGATTTGCACTCTAAAACTTTGTAGTAATCTTCAAGAAGAGAGAAAAGAGCATTAAATTTTCTTTTTCTGTTTATCTTATCTCTTAGGGTCTTTTTGTATTCTATAATTTCATCAATATCATATTTAAACTCAACATAACAACCAATAATCTCTTCTTTTTGAAGTAGATTCTCAAAAAGTTCTGCAGTTTTTTCTGACTTTGGATATATAGTTAAGGTGATCTGGCTACACTAAATAGGACACAGAAATTAAGTAATTCTGAGTTAAAATTAGTAATAGAAGGAAGATTATGTCAAGAAGTCAATATAGTGAAGAGTTTAGAGCTTCAACAGTGCAGTTAATTTTAAATAATTCAAGATCCATTCGAGAAGTTTCTGATGATTTGGGTATTCATGAAAAAACCTTGTATAGCTGGATAAGAGCTTATAAAATAAAAAACAATATTCCGATTGAAGGAAGAGGTGCACATTTTAAGAAGACTAATTCTTTGAAAGAGTCCCATGAAGAAGAACTCAAGCGTTTAAGGGCTGAGAATAAGATACTTAAACAGGAGAGAGAAATTTTAAAAAAGGCAGCCGCATACTTCGCCAAAGAAACTCTCTAAAGTATGCATGGATTAAAGAGCACAGGAAGAGTTTCTCAATAAAACTAATGTGTAGATTGTTTCAAGTTACAAGAAGCAGTTATTATATATGGATAAAAAATGGTTCTATAGTAAATAAGGTAGATAAACCTTTAAATGACCTTTTGCAAAAGATTTTTGAAGAGGCAAGAGCTACATATGGCACAAGAAGACTAAAAGTAGTGCTAGAGAAGAGATATGGGATTATTGTATCTCGTAGAAAAATACAAAAGTCCTTGAGCCAGCTTGGTTTAAAAGTGAAGATGAAAAGAAGATATAAAGTTATAACTACTACTTCCAATCATAAATTACCTATATCACCAAACCATCTTGAGAGAGACTTTTATGCGAACAACTCTAATAAAGTATATGTTGGAGATATTACATATGTGCCAACTTATGAGGGATGGCTTTATTTAGCAGTAGTGCTTGATATTTATTCCAGGAAGGTTGTAGGATGGTCTATGAGTCACTCTTTACACACTTCTCTTGTAAATGATGCATTGATTATGGCAATAAAGAGACGAACGCCTAAGAAAGGACTTGTTTATCATACTGATAGAGGTAGCCAATATGCTTCATACGAACATAAGGCTATTTTAGAAAAATATGGTATTACTCAAAGTATGAGTAAGAAAGGTGATTGTTGGGATAATGCTGTTGCAGAGAGTTTCTTTCACTCTCTTAAAACAGAACTTATCCATCATGAAAAGTTTATTTCAAGAGCTCAAGCCAATGAAAAAATATTTGAGTATATAGAAATTTTTTATAATAGAAAGCGTTTACATTCTTCTAATAATTACATGTCACCTTATGAATTTGAAGAAGTAATGTTACAAAAAGAAATAGCTATGTAGAATATAAAATTTTATGTCCTAAATACTGTTGACAGATCAAGTTTTTATATTAAATTTCTTTTGAAAATTTTGTAAGATATCTATTAGCGTATGCCCCTCATATTTATTACCCTCATACACTTCATAGGATAATGGATACCCTTGCAGTGTTGTAAACAATCCTAATTGTATCTGAGGACATGCCAGTTTTCCTTCTTTACTAAATCCTATTCGCCTAAGATCATCTTCACTCTCAGACTCAAAGTATAGTGTTGTAACATCATAAAAAGTAACTGTGATAGTATCATTCATGATTTTCTTAGTATGTTCAAATATACACTTTTGGATTTTAAATTTTAAATCATCTTTGCAAATGGTATCCATAAATCTATAGATCTTATTTTTATCTATATTTTGCTTTTTATAAATATGATAGTAATCAATTAGATAGAGTTTACTTCCTGGATATAACAATCTTGATATTACTAAAGCTTTAAATAGTTCTAAGTCTTTAGTTTTTATAAATGAAATATTTTTACATCCAATATCTGAAAAAAGTTTTCCAAATATAAGTTCATCACCAATAACTCTAATATCTTTGTTTGTTAACTTATGTTTTTTCTCTTGATATTTAACAAAATCAAACAGATTTGGCTCTAGTTCTAATAATCTCTCATTGGCTTGTTTTAATAACTTTTCTATCTCATAATTATTTTTACTACAACCTATAGTTTCAACTACTTTATATTTACCTTTACTTTTAGAAATTATCTGAATACTAATACTACCACTTTTATTTTTTTTCTGACGAACAAACATAGTTAAATTGTATCAGCTTTTAGCTTGGGACACCCTAATTTAGGTTGATAAACATTTATAAACCCCTTAATTTAGGGAAATTGAAAATTAAGGTTTTAGAAGTGAGAAACTCAGGAGATGGCAAGATAGATTCACTCGCCGCTAAAATTATCTTGGAGAGATGGATTAGTAGCAGCAGTACTATTTCAGAGAAAATTTAAAATTATTTTCCATTTTGATTGCTTCATCTCTACCATAAACTACTATATCATTATCTACTAAAATCTCATCATCAGAAATTTTATCTGGATAATCCACAAAATTTAGTATATGTTTTATTGTATTTATCCTGGCTTTCTTTTTGTTATCACTTTTTATGATTGTCCATGGAGCTTCTTTTGTGTGAGTTGAGCTTAGCATCATGAATTTTGCTAGCGTATACTCATCCCATAATTTTTGAGACTCTTTATCAACTGGGCTTAGTTTATATTGTTTTAGGGGGTCAGTTTCTCTTGCTTTAAATCTTCTTTTTTGTTCTTCTTTAGAAACTGAAAAATAAAATTTAAAGATTTGAATGCCATCTTCAACAATCATTTTTTCAAACTCAGGGGCATCTTTTAAAAATTTATGATGTTCTCTTTCTGTACAAAAGCCCATGACTGGTTCGACCATAGCTCTATTGTACCAACTTCTATCAAAAAGAGCAATTTCTCCAGCACTTGGGAGGTGTTTAACATATCTTTGGAAGTACCATTGAGTTTTTTCTACTTCTGATGGTTTCTCAAGTGCTACAACTCTAGCACCTCTTGGGTTTAAATGCTCAGTAATTCTTTTAATCGTTCCACCTTTTCCAGCGGCATCTCTTCCTTCAAAAATCATTAAAATTTTTAAGCCTTTATTTTTAACATGGTTTTGAAATTTTATTAATTCTACTTGAAGTTTCTTTAACTCTTTTTCATATTCTAACTTTTCTTTGCTAACCCAAATTTGAACTTTATTGTCGTGTTTTTTTGGCATAGAAGACTCCTTTAAACTGTTGCATACTATTATATCGTTTTTATTAATTAAATATTTAAATTAACATGATAAACTAAGTAAAATTACTATTAGGATTTGGTTTGAAAGTAGCTTTTAGATTTTTATTGTTGAGTTTGGTTTTAGTTGGTTCTTTATTTGGAATTACCCAAAGAAAAGTTTTATCTCCAGAAGAGGCTTTTAATCTTAAAGTTCAAAAGACTGGTGAGGTTATATCTATAAAACTTTCTGTTGGAGAAGGTATATATGTATATGATGATAAATTAAAAATCTCAATTAGCGACCCAAAGGTTGTTTCTCTTGATAAGGAAATCAAGCGTCCATCTCCAACAAAGCATGATGAATATTTAGTTCATGAAAAAGCAATAAATTTATTAATTCCAATTAATTTGATAAAAAAATATATAAATAGTGGTCAATATAAGATAAAAGTTGAGTATCAAGGATGTGCAACATCAGGTATTTGCTATCAACCTATGAGTAAAGAGTTTAGTTTTGATTTAGGTAGTGGTAGTAAAAAAGCTAATATTATAGAAAAAGAATTATCAGAACAAGATGCAATTGCTAATAGCCTTAAAAATGATAGTGTTTGGCTTGTTCTTTTAACTTTCTTTGGATTTGGACTGCTTCTTTCTCTAACACCATGTATATTCCCAATGATACCTATTTTATCTTCTATTATTGTATCTCAAGCTGAAAAAATTACCACCAAAAGAGCATTTTTTCTTTCACTTGTTTATGTGGTTTCTATGGCATTAGCTTATACTATAGCAGGTGTTTTAGCTGGTCTTTTTGGAGCAAATATTCAAGCTGCGCTTCAAAATCCATGGATTATTTCTATATTTAGTTTAGTTTTCGTGTTCTTAGCATTTTCTATGTTTGGATTTTATGAGATTCAAATGCCTAGGTTTATTCAATCAAGACTTACAAAAAAATCAGATGAAATGCAAGGTCATGGTATCATCGGTGTTGCTATTATGGGCTTTTTATCAGCTCTAATTATGGGACCTTGTGTTGCAGCTCCTCTTGCTGGAGCACTAGTTTATATCGGGCAAAGTGGTGATGCACTTTTAGGTGGTCTTTCTCTTTTTGTAATGAGCCTTGGTATGGGTGTGCCTCTTTTACTAGTAGGTGTCGGAGCTAAAAGATATATGCCAAAACCAGGTGTTTGGATGAATAATGTATCAGCAACTTTTGGTGTTGTTATGTTAGCACTTGCTATTTGGACGCTATCAAGAATAGTTGATGCAAATATAATCATGTTTATGTGGACATTTTTAGCTATTGGCTCAGCTGTATATATGGGAGCATTGGAAAGACTAAAAGATGATGCTAAAGGGATTGATAAACTTATAAAAAGTATGGCTGTAATTATTTTGATTTATGGAGCTATTTTATTTGTAGGCTCAGTTAGTGGAGCAACTAATCCTTTAAATCCTTTATTAAAATTTACACAAAAAAGTCTTGTTTCCGCTCAAATAGAAGTAAGCGAAGAAAATGATTTTGAATTGGTAAAAAACCTTGGTGAACTAGAAAGTATCATTAAAAATTCAAAAAAACCAATCCTAGTAGATTTTTATGCTGATTGGTGTGTTAGTTGTGTAGAACTTGATACATATACTTTTTCAGATCCTTTGGTTAAATCAAAAATGAAAAATTTTAAGTTAGTCAGAGTTGATGTGACTAAAAATTCGAAGGACGATAAAGAACTGTTAAATAAATTTGGCCTTTTTGGACCACCAGCAATTATGTTTTTCAAAGATAAACAAGAGTTAAAATCAAAGCGTATAATTGGCTTTAAAGATTCAAAAGAGTTTTTAGAACAATTAAATGGTATAATATAGGATAAATTTTTTAATAGAGGTAAACAAATTGAAAGTTATTTTAATTGTTGATGTTATCGGATTAAAGGATAAAGAAGTATTTAACAAACATTTAAAAAGAGAGGGTTTTTTACCAGTTGAAGGTGAAGAATTTGCTTATGAAGGAGATACAACTACTCATTTAAATGCCACTAGAGCATACATACTAGATGTGGTTTCTAAAGGTCTTAAAAAAAGTGGCTTTGAAGAGTGTAAGATAATCTTTCAAGTTGGTAAAAATCCTATGGAAGCTTTTAAGTTTAATAAAAAAGAGGATGGTTTTAGTGGAGTTGATCTTTAATCATAACCTAAAGATACTCCACCATTTTAAATAAAAATTTTTAAAGCTCTTTGTAAATCTTCTTTTGTGTCAATTCCAAAGCTTTGACTTTTAACTTCTACCATCGCAATTTTTTTGCCATGATAAATTGCTCTTAGTTGTTCAAGTTTTTCTATATCTTCAAGAGGAGAATTTGGAAGTTTGCAAAATTCATTTAAAGTTTTTTTAGTAAATCCATAAATTCCTAAATGCCCAAAATAGCTGTTGTGTTCTTCTCTATCATATGGGATTTTACTTCTTGAAAAATAAATTGCATTGTTATTACAATCAGTTATCACTTTTACATGATTTGGATCAGTTGCAAAAGTTTTATCTATTAGTTTATAACAGCTTACCATAAAGCAATTACCAACTTTTACTCTATCAATTACAGCTTTTACAACTTCAGGCTCAATAAATGGCTCATCCGCTTGAACATTTACTATGACTTCATTTTCTTCTACATGTAGTTTATTTGTAGCTTCATTGATTCTATCTGTACCGCTTTTGTGTTCTGTACTAGTTAAAACTGCTTCAAATCCATAATCATTTGCGATATTTAAAACTTCTTTGCTATCAGTTGCAATTAAAACTTTGTCCAAATTTTTAACTCTATTAGCAGTTGCAATTACCATAGGATAGCCATTTATATTTGCTAATATTTTATTTGGAAATCTACTTGAAGCAAGTCTTGCTGGGATTATTATCATTTGATAAACTCCAAGATTTCTTTTTCAATATTCTTTTTGTCTACAACTTTATCATGCAAAACTTCTTTTTCAAATAGCTCATTTATACAATCAGGTATCTTTACATGTAAAGCTTTGGAAAACTCTTCAAGTGCTTCTTTATCACTATATTTTTTGTCATCTTGTTTGATTGCATTTAGCATTGTTGGAGCAAATTTAGTCCATTCAGCAGTTGAGCACATAACACAAGGTATATTTTTTTCTTTTAATTCATTATACGCTTTAAGACAAGTAGCAGTGTGAGGATCCATCACATAACCCTCAAGTGCAAATTCTTTGATAGTTTCTTTTGCAAAATCATCATCACAATAAACTGCACTAAAATCTTTTTGTAATTCTTTTAATTCATTTTGAGTTAATTTATACACTTTATTTTTAGCTAATTCTTGCATTAACTCTTTTGTTCTATCGCTTCCATACTTATCAAATAAAACCCTCTCAACATTTGAAGATATAAGTATATCCATAGCTGGACTTGTAGTTAAAAGTAACTCTCTATCTCTTAAGTCATACTCACCTTTTGTAATTAAATCAGTTAAAATATTGTTTATATTTGATGCAATTAGGATTTTTTCAATCGGTACTCCCATTTTTTTAGCATAATAAGCACCAAGTGCATTACCAAAGTTTCCACTAGGAACGATGTGATAAATACTCTCTCCTAAGGAGATTTTATTTTGTTTTACTAACTTTATATAAGCATATACATGATAAACAATTTGAAAAATAATTCTTCCAAAATTAACAGAGTTTGCTGCACTTAATTTAATATCATTTTTTTCTAATTCTTCTTTAAATGTATTACTTGCTAGAAGTGATTTTAAAGCACTTTGAGCATCATCAAAGTTACCTTTTATCCCTATAACCTTTAAGTTTTTACCAGCTTCACTAACCATTTGTAGTCTTTGAACATCACTTGTTCCGCCATCTGGATATAGACATGCAACTTTTATATTTTCTTTGTTTGAAAAAGTATCAAGAGTTGCTGGACCAGTATCTCCACTAGTTGCAGCCAAAATTAGGTAGTTTTGTTTTTGTTTTTTTGCTAAGTTTGAAAGTATATGACCAAAAGGCTGAAGCGCCATATCTTTAAAAGCTCTAGTTGGTCCATGATATAGCTCATTTACAAATAAATCATTTCTTATTTGAGCTAAAGGTACAGGCTCAGTTTGATTATCAAACTTATCATATAAATCAATTGCTTCTTTTAAAACACTCTCTTCTATATCAATCTTAAAAAGTTTTAATATATCAAGAGTTATCTCTTTGTAACTTTTCTTTGTAGCAAGAGCTAAAAATTCTAAATCTATCTTAGGTAATTCCTTTGGTACATAAAGTCCACCAAAACTAGCACTTGGATTCATAATTGCATAAGAAAATTCAACTTCTTTTGCTTTTACTCCATCATTTCCTCTTGTTTCTATAAACATATTTCTATCCTAATTATTTTTCTATGATTGTTCCAATACCTTCGCTTGTAAAAAGCTCAAGCAAAATAGAATGCTCAACTCTTCCATCAATGATTTGAGCACTTTTTACACCACCATTAATTGCTTCTAAACAAGCATCTACTTTTGGTAACATTCCACCAGTTATTGTTCCATTTTCTTTTAAATCTTCAACATCTTTTTGATTAAGCTTTGTAATTAGCTCTCCATCTTTATTTAGTATGCCTTTAGTATCAGTTAAAAATAGAATTTTCTCAGCCTTTATTGAAGCTGCAACCTTACTAGCGCACAAATCTGCATTGATATTATATCCAGGATGAGTTTCATTATCTCCTGCAGCTATTGGAGCAATTACAGGGATAAATTTTTCTTTTAGTAGGTTTTTTATGACTTTTTTATCTATTTTATTTATTTTACCGACTAAGCCGTATTTGCCATCATTTAAAGGTTTTGCCTTTATAAAATTTGAATCTTTCCCACTTATCCCAATAGCTTTTCCACCATGATGATTTAACAGTGTAGTTATCTCTTTGTTTATGTTTCCACTCAAAACCATTTCAACTACTTCCATTACCTGTTCACTTGTAACTCTTAGTCCATCTACAAATTCACTTTGAACTTCTAATTTATCAAGTAAAGTGTTGATTTTTTTACCACCACCATGGATAATGACTGGTTTCATTCCTACTAAATAAAGCAGAATTATATCTTGTGCAAATTTGTCTTTTAAAACTGGATTTATCTGTGCTGAGCCACCATATTTTATAACTATTATTTTTTTTCTAAAATTTTTTATGTATGGTAGAGCATCTAGCAGTATTTTTGCTTGTTCTATCTTTTTAATCATTTGCTTTTCTCCTTAAAGAGGGTGCATTTTATCTAAAATTGTATAAATATTCGTTTATTTTATTTTTGATATTAGGATTAATATCTACATGTAGATCTAAAATTGAAAGAGGAAGATTAAAATCTCTCATCTTTACTTCGTCTTTTGAAGTAGTTAAAATCGAGCTTGCTTTATATTTTTGTATTAGCTCCAATAACTCTTCTTTTTTGTACATGTAATGATCTTCAAAATATATTTTTGCTTTTACTTTAGGCAGATACTCATCAAGCCTTTGTGGTTTTGAAATAGCTGTTACTAAAATCATGTTTTTCGTTTCATTTTTGATTGTAACTACTCTTTTAAAATCATCACTCTCTCTAACAACCAAATTTGCACTATTATAAAGGAACTTAGGCTCTCTATAAGCTCCACTAGGTAGGCAAAATGGAAGCTTTGGCTCAATTTTTGGGCGAATTAAAACATCAAATTTTTTTATAAAAGATTTAGAAAAACCATCATCTAAAAAGATAATTTTACAGCCCATCTTTATTGCTTTTAGTATAGCCTTGCTTCTATCTTCACTAACAATTACTATTGCATTGCTAAGGGCATTTGTATATAGTTTTGCTTCATCTCCACTTATATCCACAGGAGTTTCTTTAGTAACTACATGTAAGCCTTTTGAATTTCTTCCATAACCTCTTAGTATTATGGCTACGCTTTCGTAATTTTTTGCTAAGGAAATTAAAAAAGGAGTTTTTCCATTGCCTCCAATTGTTAAATTACCAATACTTATAATTGGTATTTTAAAATCAATTTTTTTTGACATAAGCCTTTTTGATATAACAATGATACAATATATTAGGCTGATTGGAAGTAGTAAAAATGCTAAAAAATTGTGTAAAAAGGAGTTTGGATAGAAAAGATAGTTTTCTATCCAAAGTATAATTTTTTGTCTTTTAGACACGGTTTTTAGCAATCTCTTTTATCTTTTTACTTATATAAACAACATCTTTAGAACTCAATCCTGGATAAATAGGAAGTGAGAGTATTTGTTGATAATTTATAAGTGCATTTGGAAAGTCATTTACTCTTAGATTATATTTGTGCTTATAATAGCTTAGTAAATGAAGCGGTATATAGTGAAGTGCTGTAAAGATTCCATTTTCTCTTAACTCTTTAGCAAAACCATCACGGTTTTTATCTACTTTAATTATATATTCATGATATATATGTTCACTCACTTTTATTGGCGTTGATATATGAGGACAATCTTCTAGTTCAGTGTTGTAAATATCAGCAATTTCTAATCTTCTTTTTGTAAAATCATCATTTTTCTTTAGTTGAGCTATGGAAAATGCTGCATTTAATTCATTTAAATCATATTTTAGTCCTATATCAACTACATCATAAACATAACCTAAGTTACTATATCTATCCCATCCATCACTTACAATAGCATGGTTTCTTAAAAGTTTTGCTCTTTGCATTAACTCTTCATTGTCAGTTACCATCACTCCACCACTAGCAATTGCATTTTTTGTTTGAGGTGAAAATCTAAAAACAGTTATATCAGCACCAGTTGAGCCAATTCTTTTTCCATTGTAAGTTAAACCCATCGCACAAGTTGCATCTTCTATAACTTTTACACCATAAATTTTTGCTAATTCATAAATCTTATCTAGTTTAGCAACTTGTCCTGCAACATGTGTTACAAAAATACCTTTTAATTTTTTATGATTACTTTTTTCCAAAACTTTTTCAAGCTCAACCACATCCATATTAAAATCATCTTTATCAATATCAACAAAAATTGGTTCAGCATCAAAATGTCTAACTACTTCAGCAACTGAAGGAAAAGAATTAACTGAACATATGATTTTATCTCCACGCTTTAAATCCAAAGCACACATTGCAAGATGCATAGCAGCTGTACTGTTACATGTAGATACAGAATATTCACATCCTATGTATTTTGAAAATTTATTTTCTAATTCTTCCACTCTAGAAGTGTCATCTTTCATTTCAAGTACTTCATTGATTAATGCTTTTTCTTCATGATCAATCAATGGTTTAAAAAATGGTATCTCTTTCTTTGGTAGATGCATAATATTTCCTCGTATAATAAATTTATCAAGTTACTAGATCAATTTAGAGTAGTAATTTGATAATCATTTAGACTTTGGTAAAGTTTTATTAGTTTTACCAACATCTAAAACAACTTACAGTTAAAGAGTTGAATGACAGTCTTTTTTCCTTATGAACTTGTATCTTCAAAGAAAGCATACTGCGTTTAACTAAAGTAACTTACATATAGGATGCAAAGATAGAATTTATTTCTAATCTTCTATCGTTACGAGGCTGTAAGAAAAAGTTAGACATAAAAGGATCAGTCATGTATTTCGTAGGAATAGATATAGCAAAAAGTTTTCATGTCGCAGCAGTGCTTAGTATTGAAAGTGATAAAGTATTAAATACTTTAAAATTAAACAATGATGAAGAAGGGTTTGAAAAGTTATTCTTGCTTCTATCATCTATTGATGAAATATCAAACTTCACTATTGCCATGGAAGCCACTGGGCTATTCTTTGAAAATCTCTATCTTTATTTGAAAGCAAAGGGGTTTAAGGTAGTATTACTTAATCCCTATCAAACAAATAGATTCAGAGAAATGGATACAATGAAGAAAGTTAAAAATGACAACATAGATGCACTAATGATTGCAGCTTTGATAAAATCAGGTAGATATTCCAAAGCGTATGTAAGTGAAGACTCATATCAAAGTATTAAATCTTTGTATAGACATAAGTCTAGCTTACAGGATGAACTAAAAAAACATAAACGACAAGTAAGTACTCTTCTTGCAGTTGTATTTCCAGAGATGGAACAAGTGATCAAAGATCCATTTAATGTTACTGGACTTGCACTGCTTGAAAAATATCCAACAGCAAAGCACTATCATCATGCTAGTGTAGATAGAATACTTAAAACTTTTAGAGGCATCAAGGGCAATAATTTCAATGAAAATAAAGCTACAAAGCTTTTAGAGTTAGCTAAGCACTCTATCTATCAAGGCAATGGTGTTGATGAGAGAGCATTTGTGATTCTATCTCATATTAGACAAATCAAATTTATCAACAATGAGATTGAGCAATGTGAAACTCAAATGTTAGCTCTTTTTAATCAACAACCAAAGCTTGATGCAAATGAAGAGCAAGAGGTTATGAATATCATTGATAATCTCAGAACCATACCTGGAGTATCTGATAAAACCATCTTTGCCCTTATGAGTGAATGTGGTGATCTATCTAGATTTACCAATCAAAACAGTTTCATAGGTTATCTTGGTCTTTATCCAACACTAGAGCAATCAGGCAATAAAACAGTTCATGGACCAATTGCAAAGCGTGGAGCCAAGCTAGCCAAAAAAGCACTCTACCAAGCTGCCATTGCTAGTATTAGACACAACAAAGAGCTTAATAAACTCTTCTACGACAAAGTCTCTTCTGGAAGAGTTAAAAAAGAAGCTGTTGTTATAGTTGCTAGAAAACTTGCTCATATCATTTTAGCTATTTACAAAAATAATGTTGCCTATAACCCACAAAGGGTATTCGTCACATCTTGATCTTTATCATTCAACTATTTAACAATAAGTTGTAATAGAACTTGGCAAATAAACATTGAGCCACATAGTGTCTCAACCATACCATTGTCAAACCAAACATTTTTAGTGTTTGATTATCAAAGCACTCTAGTAAAATTCTAGATACTTACCTAAAATGAGTGTTTCAAAAATCAAACATTAGCAAGAAAAAATCTCTTGCTATGTTCTTTAAAATTTCACTGTTAATATACTATTGTCTTTTTTAAATTTTACCTTTCGTTTAAGCTATTCTTTATAGGATTGCTTTTACATTTTGATATCGCGAGGATATAAAAAATCATGTCCAATTGTTCTATATCCTAATTTTGCGATGATTGGTAGTTTTCTTTTGAATTGATTTTGATAAATCTTTTTGATGATTAAATCACAAAGATTTTCATCAAAACCAGCTTCTAACATTTCTTCTTTACTTAAACGCTCATCAACATAAGCTTTTAATGCCTTATCAATAGTAGCATAACTATACCCAAGCTCTTCTTCGTCACTTTGACCTTCCCAAAGATCAGCTGAGGGTGGTTTGTTTATAATACTCTTTGGTACACCTAAAAATTCAGCAAATTCAAAAATTTCACTTTTATACATATCGCCAATAGGATTTATAGCACTTGCTAAATCTCCAAAAAGTGTTCCATACCCAAGTAAAAGCTCACTTTTATTACTAGTTCCTAGTACCAGTGCATTATGTTTTGCAGATAAATCATATAAAACTGACATTCTAATTCTTGCGCTAAAGTTTCCAACTCTCAGATTTGTTTTTTCTTTACCTTTAAAGTAATTATCTACTATATCACCTATAAAGACAGTTTGTGTTGCAATATCAAACTTTTTTGCTAACTCTGTAGCATCATCAAGACTTGATTTTGAAGAGCTAGAACTAGGAAGCATAACAGCACTCATGTTATCATCAAATGCTTTTTTTGCTAGGACTGCAACTACAGCTGAATCAATTCCACCACTAAGCCCTAATATTACACTTTTTAGACCAGTTTTATAAACTTCATCTTGCAGAAATTTTATAAGATAATTTTCAATTAGTTCGTATTTTTTCACTAAATTTCTTTACACTTTTGGATTGAGGTCATTATACTAAAGAAAATATTAAATTTTTCTTTTAAATGTAATTGTTTTATTTAAGATTTAGTTCTTTTAATGTACTATCATATATAGTAAAACGGAGACAGTAATGATATACAGAAACTTTGTTTCGTGCTTCAGTGAGAGGAATTTTTACTGGACTTCGTTCAGTAAAAAGGAGACAGTTAAATGAACATTAAAGCTCAACCAATGGGGATGTACCAAACAAATTGTTACATAGTAGAAATTGACAATAAAGAATTCATAATTGACCCAGGAGTTGGTGCAACTAATTGGGTTTTGCAAAATGTTAAAAATCCATATGCAATTTTAAATACTCATGGACACTTTGATCATGTTTGGTCAAATGCCGAACTCCAAGAATTACTAAAAGTTCCTCTTTATGTACCAATTGAAGATGAATTTATGTTAAAAGATGATCCTTTTGATCAAGGAACACCTCCATCTAATCCTGATGTTTTAGTTCAAGGTGATCAAGAATTTGACTGTGATGGTGTAAAGATAAAATATTTACATTTTCCAGGGCACACACCAGGATGTAGCGCAATTGTCATAGAAAATAGTTTTTTTAGTGGGGATTTTATATTCAAAAATTCTATTGGAAGAGTTGATTTTCCATATAGTAGCCCTAATGATATGAAAAAAAGTATCAATAAATTTTTAAATATAAAAGAAAATTACACTATATATCCAGGACATGGAGAGCCAACTAGTAGTGAAGCTGAAAAAAGAATTCTTCCTATGTGGTTAAATATGATTTAATTATTGAAAACTTCTATGTGCATTTTTGATATTTGTTTTGAAGATATGTTGTTCTAATACTATAGCTTGAAATATGCCCTCAAAAACTTTGATTTCATTTATGTGAGCGATTACTTTAATCTCTCTTTTTCTAGCATCTTCAAATTTTGCTCTTGCTTCAAATGTTATTAAATCACCAAGTTTTGTAGGAGCCATAAATTTTGTTTTAGCTCCAATGATTACAATATTTTCTTCATTTACTGAAGCTGCAGCTGCAAAATCAGCAGCACCAAATATAAAACCACTATGAATTAAGCCTAGTTCATCTACTATCATCTCTTTTGTTGTTTGAAGAGTTGTTTTTGCATATCCAGAATCAAGGCTTATAATTGTTCCACAAAGGCTAGAATTTATTTTGTTATGAGTTTTTAGATTTTCTTTATTTTCATCTACTTCTACAAGAGCTACTTCTTCTTCATCCTCGAATTCATGCGAAAAGTCTTCTTCTACTAGTCCTTGTTCTTCTTGAGTTTGTTCTTCATTTTCAGCCATGAAACTGCCTTATTTATCTTTTGTCTATTATATCGGTAAATTATTTTTTGAGTTTAACATATGCTCTTTTTGGAGCAGGGTAGCCTTCAATAGTTAAATCAGGATTATTTGGATCTAAAAAGTCATTTAAACTCTCTCCTAATATCCAATCTGTTCTTCTTTGCTCATTTAACTCAGTTTTTTTAATTTCTAAAAGTTCAAAGTCTGAAAATTTAGCTTTTATTGACCAGTTTTGCAGTGCTTTTATAGTTGGTACAAAGTATACATTTGGAATTTTGGAGTAAGTTTTACCTGGACACAAAGCATAAGGCTCATCTCCATCAATCATAAATGTATCTATTATCACTTCACCATTTTTATTTAGTGAATTGTATAAATCTTTTAAAGTTTGAACAGGATTTGGTCTATGATAAAGAACTCCCAAGCAAAATAAAACATCAAATTTGTGTTCAAAGTAAGGTAAATGCTCAACTCCAAGCATTTCAAATCTTATAGGAGTTTTTGCAAAATGGTTTATAAAATCAAATTGCATTTTACAAAGAGCGCTAGGATCAAATCCAACCAATTTTTTTGGATTTTCTTCTAGCATCCTAAAAAGATAGTATCCATTATTACATCCAATATCACCAACTATTTTATCTTCTAGATTAAAATATGGTTTAATCAGATTGTATTTGATAAAGCTTTTCCACTCAGTATCTATAAATGTATCAAAAACCTTAAAAGGCCCCTTTCTCCAAGGTCTAAGTCCAAGAGCACTATTGTGAATTTGCTCTAGTGTTGAAGCATCTAAGTCTTTACATGTAAGAGTTATGGAATCTTCTATTTTTAACTCACAATTTTGAATATTTGGAAGATTGTCTACTATGGCTTTTCTTACTTTGTTGTCTTTCCAACTAAAGCATTTTTCTTTTTCTTTTCTAATTTCATCTAGATTCATTACTGTTTATATCTTTGTAAATTTTGATTGATTTATCTTTTATAGTTTTGTATACTTTTTTAGTACCATCTTTTATGTCTTGAAATTCTACGAGATTCTCATCACAAGATTTATGATACTCTCCCATTGCATCATAGTACTCTTTACAATCATTGTAATAGTGAGTATCTATCCCTCTATCATTTACATAAAGACAGCCACTTAGTAAAAATGGTAAAATAAGAATTAATATTTTTTTCATAAGGATTATAATAACATTAAAGAAGTTAAAAAAGTATAAGGAAGATTATGAGTAGTGTAAGAGAGTATTTTGAGTTGATTGCTTCAACGCCAAGATGTAGCTTCAAAACAGAAAAAATGAGAAATAAGATAGTAGAACTTGCAAAAAAAATTGGTTATAAAGTAGAGATTGATAAAGCAGGAAATGTACTTTGTTCAAGTGGTAAACCAAAGGTTTGTTTACAATCTCATTATGATATGGTTTGTGTAGGAGATGTAAACCCAATAGAACTAATCGAAAAAGATGGTCTCTTAAGAGCAAAAAACTCAAGTTTAGGTGCTGATAATGGCATGGGAATGGCTATCATGTTTAGTATGATGGAAAAATATGATGATTTGGAGTGTTTATTTACAAATGATGAAGAAGTTGGCCTAATAGGAGCTTCAAATTTAGAGTTTCAAATCCAATCAGATAAATTATTAAACTTAGATGGAGAAGAAGAAAAAGATATTTATGTAGGTTGCGCTGGTGGTATTGATGTTGTATCTAAATTAAAATTAGAATATGAAACAACAAATAGTGATGAAAAAACTTATGAAGTAAGTATAAGTGGACTAGATGGTGGACATTCAGGAGTGGATATTGATAAAAATATTCCAAATGCAATCAAACTTTTAGCTGGTGAGTTAGTAAAACATGAAGTTAAGTTGGTTTTTATTGAGGGTGGAGAATTTAGAAATTCTATACCAAAGAGTGCAAAAGCCATTGTTACATGTAAAGAAGAGTTACATGTAGATGAAAGTTTTAGTATCAAAGAAATAGATAGTGCAGAAAAATATATCAAAAATGGAAACTTGATTTTAAAAAGTTTACATGCATTTGCTAGTGGGATTAGAGCATATGATAAAGAGTTTATGATACCTTTGGTTAGTGTTAATCTAGGAGTTATACGCATCGAAGATGAAAGCTTGAAAATTGATTGTTCTTGTAGGGCGATGAAAGATACAGACCTGATAACTCTAGCAGGTGAGATTGAAAGCTTTTTTAGTTTGATTGGATGTGAAACTAAACAAAGTGATATTTACCTTCCTTGGATTCCTAATGTGGGAGATTTTGCCAATATTGTAAAAAACAATATGAATAAAATATATAAAGATGCAAACTTCAAAGCTATTCATGCTGGTTTAGAATGTGGTATACTTATAGCCACTCAAAAAAAAGAGATTGAAGCAGTTTCAATTGGACCAACTATTAGATTTCCACACTCTCTAAGAGAAGAGTGTGATATGAATTCAGTAGATAGGATTGCATCAGTAGTTGAAAATATTTTAAAGGAATTATAAAAATGGCATATACTCAGTCAAAAAATTTAGAATTAGGGAAAAAATTAGAGCATTTTATTTTAGAAGATCCAAATGGAAATACATTTGATTCGAAGAAAAATTTTGGAAAAAGTGGGATGATAATTGCAGTTATGTGTAATCACTGTCCTTATTCAAATGCTATTTGGGATAGATTAAAAGAAGTTGTGAGATTTGCTAAAAAGCTAGATATTAATGCAGTTGCAATTAACCCAAATATCCACCCAAATTATCCTGAAGACTCTCCTGCTCATATGATAGATAAGATAAAAGAGTTTGATATAGACTTTCCTTATTTGATAGATGAAAAACAAGAAGTTGCTAGAAGTTTAGGTGCTGCTTGTACTCCAGAAATGTTTGTTTTTGATGAAAATGAAGAGCTTTATTATCATGGTAAGTTAGATGATCATTGGCATGATGAAAGAGGCGTCAAAGAGGAGTATTTAAGAGATGCAATAATTTCTTTATTTGGGAAGCAAGAACCACCAAAAGTTCAGTATCCTTCACAAGGCTGTTCTATAAAGTGGCTTGATACAGTAACTGGCTAATGAAAGATGTTCATATATTACTAGTTGAGGATGAGACTATCATAGCTATGGATATCTCATCCATTCTAGAGAATTTTGGATATATTGTTGATGAGGTTGCAAGTAGTACTGATGAAGCGCTTTTGTATGTAGAAAAATACAAACCTCATTTAGTTCTTATGGATATTTGTTTAGATGGAAGCAAAGATGGAACTGAAATTGTCGAAGAAATCCAGCAAAAATTTCAGATTCCAGTTATTTATTTAAGCTCATACAGTGATGAAACTACACTGGAAAAAGCAGGTTCAACTAAGCCTTATGGATACATAGTAAAACCAGTAGATGAAAACCAGTTAAATAGTACTATCCTTATAGCTCTTTCAAGATTTAAAGAGGATCAAAAGAAAAACAGTGGTGCGATCATTGAACTTAGTAAAAACTATAGCTATGATTTAGAAAAAGATGAATTAAAACATCTTGGAAGCCCTGTTAAACTTACAAAGAGAGAAAAAAAGTTTTTTTCATTTATGATACAGCATGTAAACAGAGTTATTGAGTACAATAAAATCATAAAAAATGTTTGGAGATATGAAGAAGTTCAAGTATCAACTCTTAGAAGTTTGGTTAGAAGAGTAAGAGATAAACTAGAAGATGATATACTACAAAATATCTCATCAAAAGGTTATGTATTAAAAACTTTAAGGGATTAATAGGTCGGAAGAGGTAGCGGATTATGGATTGTGGATAAGTGTAAAGTCCCTCTTCCTTGATAAAAATTATACATTAAAATTGTGTTGTTTTTGTGCCATTTTTTTTAAATTTGTGCCAAAATAAAAGAATATTCATTTATATTTATAACTAGTTTTAATTATACTTTAAAACTCTTTTTCGTTTTGCAATACTCTTTCATGAAACATTTATCTTCACATTCTGGTTTTACTGCTTTACATATATATCTTCCAAAAAGTACCATTGCTTGGTGTAGTATATGAAGATCTGATTTAAATTTTTTTGTTAGTTCTTCTTCAGTTTTTATAGCGCTATTTGCGTCACTTAATCCTAGCCTGTGAGCAACTCTAAAAACATGAGTATCAACAGCCATCAAATTTGCCTTGTTGTACTCAATCATAACAACATGAGCAGTTTTTTGGCCAACACCTGCTAAACTCATCAAATCTTTTTCATTAAGTGGTATTTTGCCATCAAAGTTTTCAACAACACTTTGTGCCATTTTTAAAAGATTTTTTGCTTTGTTGTTAAAAAAAGAGCAACTTTTTATCAATTCTTTAATATCATCAAGCGAAGCATTACTTAAAGCTTGTACATTTGGGTATTTCTCAAAAAGTGCAGGGGTTATGATGTTGACTCTTTTATCTGTACATTGAGCCGAGAGCATTACTGCTATTAAAAGTTCATATAAATTGTTATAATTTAACTCAGTTACTGCATCTTTGTATTTTTCAACAAATATTTTTTTTATTTCTTCAATCTCTTTTTTTGTTGCTTTTTTCATTTAAAATTTAACCTTGTATTATAATTCAAACATACTTACAAGTATTTTTGAAATTTCTTTTGATGTTATTTCATCAACATCTCCTAGTTTTTTTACAAGTCTAGTTTTATCAACTGTTCTAATCTGATCTAGCAACACTAACCCATTTTTATTTTGAAATTTTATTTTTGGTCTAAATATAAAATCAAAACCTTTAGAGGTCATAGGTGCAACTATAACAGTTTTTAAAATATTTAGTTCATTTGGTGAAACTACAATACATGGTCTTGTCTTTTGAATTTCAGAACCAATTGTAGGATTTAGCTTTACCAAGTATATTTCAAATCTTTTGATATCGACTACCATTGCCAGTCTTCTAAATCATTATCATTAAGGAAGTCTTCTAAAACATCTTCATCTTTAAGTTCTTTATGTTTAGATATAACATTTTCAATATTTTCTTTCCATAAGCTTCTATCAGAATTATTAACAGGTTTTATTAATAATCCATTTTCTAAAACCTCTAGTTCTAAACTTTTATTTTCAAGATTAGCTTGTTGTATTAATGGTTTAGGAATTCTAATTCCTTGTGAGTTTCCTATTTTTGTGAGTGTTGTCATCATAAACTCCTTTTAGTAATTATATTGTAATTACATAAAAAAGTCAATTCAAATTTAGCATAAATATTATCATCTTTTTACTACAAGGTAAGTTAATAAAGTATTTAATAAAAAGGAGTATAATGCGACTTTAATAGAAACATTAGTAAAATGTTACAAAAATTTATTTGATGAAGGATGTTTATGAAAAAAGTTATTTTAGGTACTATTGCAACACTTGCTATGGGTGTTAGTTTAAACGCTGCTGTTTATGCTACGGTTGATGGCATGGATGTTACAGACCAAGATGTAGCAACACTACTTAGAGCAATGCCAGGGGCAAAGTTTGAAAATCTTCAAAAAGAGCAGCAAAAAGCTGTAATCGATCAAGCTATTGAGAGAAAATTACTATCAAAATTGGCTGTTAAAGAGGGCGTGACTAAAGATAAAGAATACAAAGAAGCTTTAGAAAAAGTAAAGAGTGATTTAGCGCTTGAAATTTGGATGAAAAAAGTATTTAAAGATGTTAAAGTCAGTGATAAAGAGATTAAAGATTATTTTGATAAAAATAAAGATAAATTTGTAAAACCAGCAACTATAAAAGCAAGACATATTGTTGTAAAAACTGAAGATGAAGCAAAATCAATCATCAAAGATTTAAATGGTTTAAAAGGTGAGGCATTAAGTAAAAAGTTTATAGAACTTGCAAAATCAAAATCAACAGGACCTAGTGGCTCAAATGGTGGTGATCTTGGTTGGTTTAGCTCTAAACAAATGGTACCATCTTTTAGTGAAGCAGCATTTGCTCTTAAAAAAGGTGAGATTACAAAAAATCCTGTAAAAACTCAATTTGGTTACCATGTTATTTTAGTTGAAGATAAAAAAGATAGTGGACATGTTAAATTAGATGAAGTAAAAGTACAAATACAAAATGTCCTAAAAATGGAAAAATTCCGTGAAAAAGTTTCAAAAAGAGCAAAAGAATTAAGAAAAAAAGCAAAAATCGTTATTAAATAAAGGTTGATTTATGGCAAAAGTTCTTGATGTTGTAAAGGCGGGTGTTTTAGTTGGTGATGATGTTAAGAAAGTTTTCCAAGTAGCAAAAGAAGAGGGTTATGCTCTGCCTGCTGTTAATGTAGTAGGAACAAACTCAATCAACGCTGTTTTGGAATCTGCAAAAAAAGTAAATTCTCCTGTGATTATTCAATTCTCAAATGGAGGGGCTGCTTTTTATGAAGGAAAAGGCTTAAAAGCTGAACAAGCTGGAGTTTTAGGTGCAATTAGTGGGGCGCTACATGTACACACTCTAGCAGAAGCTTATGGTGTGCCAGTGATTTTACACACTGACCATGCTGCAAGAAAACTACTTCCTTGGATTGATGCTTTGTTAGAAGCTAGTGAAAAACATTTTGAGACTACTGGTAAGCCACTTTTTAGTTCACACATGATTGATTTATCTGAAGAAGATTTAAAAGACAATATCGATACTTGTGTTGAATACCTAAAAAGAATGAGCAAGATTGGTATAACTTTAGAGATTGAGCTTGGATGTACTGGTGGTGAAGAAGATGGAGTTGATAATACTCATCTTGATAACTCAGCACTTTATACTCAACCTGAAGATGTTGCATATGCTTATGAGAGATTACTAGAAGTTAGTCCAAACTTTACGATTGCAGCTTCTTTTGGAAATGTACATGGTGTTTATAAACCAGGAAATGTTCACTTGACTCCTAAGATTTTGGATAATTCTCAAAAATATATAGAAGAAAAATTCAAAACTGACACTAAACCAGTAAATTTTGTATTTCATGGTGGAAGTGGAAGTGAGCTAAGTGATATAAGAGAAGCAATCTCTTATGGTGTTATTAAGATGAATATAGATACTGATACACAGTGGGCATTTTGGGAAGGTACTAAAGAGTATGCCGAAAAATATCATGATTACTTACAAGGACAAATTGGAAATCCAGAAGGCGAGGATCAGCCAAATAAAAAATATTATGATCCAAGAAAATGGTTAAGAAGTGGCGAAGAAGCAGTTGTAGCAAGACTAGAGCGTGCTTTTTCTGATTTAAACTGTTTAAACAGAAACTAATATAAGGAGTCATTTTGACTCCTTTTTCTACATGTATAAAAACTCACCATTTGAACTTCATAGTTTTAAAAACCATAGGATTTTTGTAAAAAGAGATGATTTACTAGATAAGGATTTTTCTGGTAATAAGGCTAGAAAATTTTACTATTTTTTAGTTAATGACTTTTTACATGTAAAGAGGGTTGTGAGCTATGGCTCAAACCAATCAAATGCTATGTATTCGCTTAGTGTGTTGGCAAAATTAAAAGGTTGGGAGTATATTTATTTTACAGATCATATCCCAGAGTTTTTGGAACAAAATCCAGTAGGAAATTATAAATATGCTTTGCAAAATGGTATGAAAATATACAAAAGTAAAGACAGAGCATTTGAAGCCAATAAACTGAGCGATAAAGATACATTGGTGATTCAAGAAGGTGGAAGACAAAAAGAAGCTAAGTTTGGTCTTAAAATCCTAGCAGAAGAATTAAAAGACGATATAAAAAAACAGAACATTAAAAATCCATATGTTTTTTTACCATCAGGAACAGGAGCTACATCTTTGTTTTTGCAAAAATATTTAGACTGTAAAGTTTTTACATGTAGTACTGTTGGAGATGATGAATACTTAAAAAAACAGTGGAGTATGTTAGAAAATAACGAAAAAAATTATCCAACTATTTTAAGCTCACCTAAAAAGTATCATTATGGAAAACTTTATTTAGAGCTATATGAACTTTGGAGTGAGATTAAAAATGAGATGGGTGTTGAGTTTGATTTGATGTATGATGCAGTTGGCTGGAAAAAATTTTTATTACATGTAGAAAAACTAAAAGGTACTCCAATCTACATTCATCAAGGTGGTATTAAAGTAAATGAGTCCATGTTAGCTAGATATGTGCGTAAGTATGGTATAATAAGGTAAAAGGAGTACTTTTATGATTAGAAAAGTAGTAAGACCAGAACATACAAATATTACTATTGATGTGCCAACTAGTTATATTGGTAAAGATATTGAATTTATTATGTTTCCTCTTGAAAATCAAAATCAATTTGAGAAAAGTAGTTTAAAATCTTTAGAATCATTAAGAGGCGTTTTTGCTAAGTATTCTAAAAGTGCTAATATTGAAAAAGAAAAAAATGCTTGGCAAATGCATATTGTAGAAAAATATAATAATGATTAGAATTGATACAAATTATATATTAAGATATTTGTTAGATGATGATGAAAAAATGTCAGATATTGCTGAGAATTTGATTGTTAACAAGGACATATTTATTGCAAATAAAATATTAGCTGAAGTAGTCTATGTTTTAATGGGTGTATACAAAATATCAAAACAAGATATTTCAGAAAAGCTTATTGAGTTAATTAATTTTCATAATATTTTTGTATCTAACAAAAAAGTTATTAACAAAGCTTTGTCAATTTTTAGAACAAAAAACTTAGATTTTGTAGATTGTATTTTGTGTGCTTATTCGAAGCAGGATGAAATTGCAACATTTGATAAAAAATTAAATAGGTGTGTAAAAGATGAAATTAATAAAAACAAGTGATAATAATTTTAATAAAGAATTTAGTGAACTTTTGAGACGAGGGGATATGGATATCCAAAATGTTTCAAAAATAGTTCAAACAATACTAGATGAGATAAAAGTAGATAAAAATGAAGCCATTAAAAGACATATTGAAAAATTTGATGGCTGGGAAGTAAAAAGTGATAATGATTTGGAAATTTCGACATCTAGTATGAAAGAGGCGTATGAAAATCTAGATGATGATTTGAAAAATGCTTTGCAAGTTGCTTATGATAGGATAAAGTCTTATCATGAAAAGCAAAGGCCAACTTCTTGGCTAGATTATGAGAAGAATGGCAATATTTTAGGTCAAAAAGTAAGTGCAGTTGATAGAGCTGGGCTTTATATCCCTGGAGGAAAAGCTGCGTATCCAAGTAGTTTGCTAATGAATGCAATTCCTGCAATTGTTGCAGGAGTTGAAGAGATAGTAGTTTGCACACCAGCACCAAACAATGAGTTAAACGAACTATTACTTGCTGCTATGCATCTATGTGGAATTAAAAAAGCATTTAAAGTTGGTGGAGCAAGTGCGATAGGTGCTATGGCTTTTGGAACGCAAAGCATACCAAAAGTGGATGTCATAACAGGACCTGGAAATATCTTTGTGGCAACTGCAAAAAAGCTTGTTTTTGGCGAAGTAAACATTGATATGATTGCTGGTCCTAGCGAGATTGGAGTTTTAGCTGATGAGACAGCTGATGCTAATCTATTGGCTATTGATTTGCTATCTCAAGCAGAACATGACGAAATGGCGAGTTCTATTTTGATAACTACTTCAGAAGAGATTGCAAAAGAAACTTTAAATAAGATTGATGAGTGGCTAGAGAAGTTAGAGAGAAAAGAGATAGCAAGAACTTCTATTGAAAATAGAGGGGCGATTATCATAACTAAAGATATAGATGAAGCGATTGTACTTATGAACAAAATTGCACCAGAACACTTAGAAGTTGTAACTGTTAATCCATTTGATTTACTTCCAAAAATCAAACATGCTGGAGCAATTTTTCTGGGAAGATACACTCCTGAGCCAATTGGCGATTATATTGCTGGGCCAAATCATACCTTACCAACTGGAGGAACAGCTAAATTTTACTCACCTTTAGGAGTTGAATGTTTTATGAAAAAAAGCTCAGTCATTAGTATGAGTAAAAGTGGTATTGAAAGTATAGGAAAAGAGTGTGCTCTTCTGGCAAAAACAGAAGGCTTAACGGCTCATATGCACTCTGTATTGCAAAGATTGGGTACAGATAAATAAATTTGGCTTAGTTGACGATATAAAGTAATGATAAATTAAGCAATATAAGTGTATATTAGTAATATTTGTTAAAAATAGATTATTTAGGGTTATGTAATGAAAAGTAAAATTTGGGGTATATTTTTAATAGTACCAATGTGTATGTATGCAGTGTCTATAGAAGATATAAATAAAGAAGTGCTTAAAAACTCGCCTCAGATTAAAGAAACAGTTAAATACTATGATTCAATAAAAAAAGATGTTGATATTGCAAAAGCAGGGTATAAACCAACTTTAGATGTAGTTGCTGGATATGGAAGAGAAACAACAAAAAATAGTAGTACGAACTATAAAAATAAAAGCTTAAATAAAAGCGAGATTGGAGTAGTTTTAAATCAGAATCTTTTTGAAGGATTTGGTACAAAATACAATATAAAAAGACAAATAGCAAGGCTTGATTCAGCTGCGTTTGGAGTTTTAGAACAAGCAAATAAAACAGTTCTTAAGATGAGTGAGGTTTATCTTGCTCTTTATAAACAAAATAAGCTTTTAAAACTTGCTCAAGAAAATGTTTTATCTCATATAGAGATTGACAATAAAATAAAAGAAAGAATGAGCGCTGGAGTTGGAACCGAATCTGAATTTAAAGAGAGTGCTAGTAGGTTAGCATTAGCTAGATCAAATGTTGCAGTTGTTGAAAATAATTATAATGATGCAGTTAGTAATTTTGTAAGAATGTATGGATACTATATAGATCCAAATAAACTTGATGAACCAAAAGAGTTAGAAAATCTTCCCAAAACAAAAAAAGAAGCTATTGAGCTATCTAAATCTTTAAATCCTTCACTAAAAGTTCAAAAAGCAAATATTGATGTAGAAAAAAACAATTACAATTATGCAAAAAAAGAGTTTTATCCTAAGATTGATTTAGAAGCTAGAAAAGATTGGAACTATAATGTCGGTGGAGTTGATGGAAAAGATGAGTCATCATCAATCATGTTAAAATTCAATTACAACCTTTACAACGGTGGTGCTGATGAAGCAAGCAGTAAGAAATCATATGAAAATATGCAAAAAGAAAGTGCAGTTTATAGTGATTTAGTAAGAAGAGTAGATGAGAGTATAAACCTTGCTTGGGCATCAAAAGAAGCACTAAAAAGACAGATAAAATATCTTAAAATCCACAAAGAATTAAGTGAAAAAACTCTTAATCTATTTATGGAAGAGTTTGATTTAGACAGAAGAACATTGCTAGATATTTTAGATACTAAAGAAGAAGTTTACTCAGCAAAAAGAGAGCTTATAATCGCAAGGTATGATTATATTTTTGCTCAGTACAGACTTCTTGAAGCCATAGGAACACTTGCTTCTAGATATGATGATAAGTTTTTTGATATTATCAATTTAGATACTAGTATTTATGAGCAAAACTATAACTCTTCTAAAGATGATGATGTTAAAAATATACCTATGATAATGGGAACTGATGAAAACTTAGATGAATTATCCAAAGAATTAAGTAAAAATTTAGTTAAAGATACTAAAAAAGAAATTACACCAAATGAGAATACTCAAGAAATAGACCAACAAGAAGAGAAGCCAGTTTATGTTAGGTTTAAAGTATGGGGTTATGACATAAATGATATTTCTAAAGAAAACATCGTTTCATTTATCAAAGAAGCAAAAAATAATCCAGATGCTAAAATAGAAATATCAGGATATACAGATTCTTGGGAAAAAAGTGAAGTTAATTTGAAAAGATCTAAACAAAGAGCTAATATAGTAGCAAAAGAACTTATAAAAAATGGTATCGATAAGTCAAGATTGATTGTAAATGGATATGGAGAAGAAAATTTCATAGCTGATAATAGTACAAAAGAAGGAAGAGAACAAAATAGACGCGTTGAATTGAAATTGATAAAGTAAAAGAGTAAGTATGAGTGAAAAAAGCTTTTTAAATCAAAAACTACAAGAAGAATCTTCGAGAGACTCTTTGCTTCAGGCATTAGTAATCATAACAAAACTTAATAATAAACCATTTACTGCTGAAGCTCTAATCGAGGGGCTTCCTACGGAAAAAGGACAGGCAAAACCAGAGCTTTTTTCTTTAGATAAGCCAAAATCAGGTTTTTCAAGAGCAGCTGCTAGGGCTGGATTTAGCTCTAAACTTGTAAAAAGAGCTATCAAAGATATCTCACCTTTGGTATTGCCATGTATATTGATACTCAAAGAAAATAAAGCTTGTATCTTAGAAGAGTTTGATGTAGGTAAACAGCATGCAAAGATAATTTTACCGGAGTTTGATGAAGGTGAAATTTGGGTTGATGTAAAAGATTTAGAAAAAGAGTACCTTGGCTTTGCTTTTTATCTTAAAAAGACATACAGACATGAAGAAAAAGAAGATATAAAATTAGAAGATAAAGCTCATCATTGGTTTTGGGGGACTTTGTGGAAGTCTAAAAAGATTTATATAGATGTGATTTTTGCTTCGCTAGTTATCAATATCTTTGTATTGGCAAGCCCACTTTTTACTATGAATGTATATGATAGAGTTGTTCCGAACAACGCTATTGAGACTTTGTGGGTGCTGGCTATTGGAGTAGTTACAGTTTATCTTCTTGATATATTTTTAAAGTTTATTAGGGCGTATTTTTTAGAGATTGCTGGTAAAAAAAGTGATGTCATTATGTCCTCGATTATCTTTGAAAAAGTTATGAATCTAAGTATGTCAGCTAGACCAAAATCTGTGGGATCCTTTGCAAATAATTTAAAAGAATTTGAAAGTATAAGAGGTTTTTTTACATCTTCAACCATCGCTACTATTATTGATTTGCCTTTTGTTTTGATTTTTCTTTTGGTTATTCATTTTATCGGTGGAAGTTTAGCTTTTGTTCCTTTGACAATCATGGTGATCATCTTTGTTTATGCACTCATCTTAAAATCACCACTAAATAAAAGCATAGAAAGCACTTACGAATCAGCCGCTCATAAAAACTCAGTTTTGATTGAATCTTTGAGTAATATAGAAACAATTAAAACAATGGGAGCTGCTGGAACTGCACAGTATCAGTGGGAAGAAGCAACAGGAGATATCTCAACAAAGAGCTTAAAAACTAGGATTTTATCTGCTTCTATTAGCAATGTTACATCTTTTTTTGTTCAACTAAATACCGTAGCAGTTGTGGTCTATGGAGTTTATCTCATCCAAGATAGAGAATTAACTATGGGAGGACTTATAGCAGTTGTTATATTATCATCTCGTGCAATTGCTCCGATAGGTCAAGTAGCTTCACTTTTAGCAAACTACGAACATACAAAAACAGCATATGAAAATATAGACAATATCATGAAACTTCCTGTTGATAGACCAGAAGGCAAAGAGTTTGTCAAAAGAGAAAAGTTCAATGGCATGATAGAGTTTAAAAATGTAACTTTTAAATATCCAGATGAAGATAAAAAAGCTTTAGATAATGTCTCTTTTAAAATAATGCCTGGTGAAAAAGTAGGCATTGCAGGTAAGATTGGCTCAGGAAAAACTACTATCGAAAAGCTTATACTTGGACTTTATCAGCCTCAAGAAGGCTCTATTTTGATTGATGGAATTGATATTAGCCAAATCGATCCAGCTGATCTTAGAAAAAATATCGGCTATGTTCCTCAAGATATTACTCTTTTTAGAGGTACTGTAAAAGAAAACATACTATATAAAGCACCATATGCCAGTGACGAACAAATGCTAAGAGCTTCTATACTATCAGGAGTAGATGACTTTATCAAACTTCATCCAAAAGGCTATGATATGCAAGTTGGTGAAAGAGGAGATGGTTTAAGTGGGGGGCAAAAACAAAGCATTGCGATAGCTAGAGCATTTTTACTTGATTCTCCTATCATACTTTTAGATGAGCCAACAAACTCAGTAGATAATGTCATGGAAGAAAAAATCAAATTTCACTTAGCAAATAACATCCAAGGAAAAACCACGATTTTGATAACTCACAAAACCAATATGTTAGCGCTTGTAGATAGACTTATCATCATGGATAATGGAAAATTGATTTTAGATGGTAAAAGAGATGAAGTGTTAAACAAACTAAGAGCACCAGTAAAATAAGGTTGGGATATGGCTGAAAATGAATTGAAATTTAAAAAAATATCCTCAAAAGATATAAAAACAGACAAATACTATCATCGCTCAGACTTAGAGTACATGAAATCTCTAAGTGCAGCAGTACTAGAAAAATCTACACTAGGTAGTAGGATAATTTTATGGACTATTGTTATAAGCATTTTTGCACTGATTACTTGGGCTTATTTTGCACAAATTGATGAGAGAGTAAGAGGTGAAGCCAAAGTAATACCTGCTAAAAAAGTTCAGGTTGTTCAAAACCTAGAAGGCGGGATTGTAGAGGCAATTTATATAAAAGATGGAGATGTGGTAAAAAAAGACCAGCCACTAATAAAACTTCAAGATGTTTTACTATCAAGTAGCCGTGATGAAAATAAGATAAAAATATATGAGCTAAAAGCTAAAATTAAAAGATTATATGCTGAAGCTTATGGCAAAGATTATGTTGTTGAAAATACAAATGATTTGGATTATAAACTTTTTTTAGAAAATGAAAAAAGTTTATACAAATCAAACATGAAACAACTCCAAAGCTCACTTGAAGTGATTAAATCACAACTTAAACAAAAAGAGAGTGAATTAAAAGAGGCTAGAGCAAAAGTAAAACAGTTAAAAAGGAGTTTGGATTTTCTAACAAAAGAGATAAATATAAAAGAGCCACTTGCTAAAAGAGGAGTTATCTCAAATGTAGATTTAATTCAACTAAAAAGACAGCAAAACGATGCAAAAGGTGAGCTTGAAGCTGTGAAATTGTCTATACCAAGACTAAAAGCGAGTATTGAAGAGTTTGAAAAGAAATACTCTGAAACTATTTTAGGATTTCAAAATAAAGCAAAAGAAGAGCTAAATAGTGCCGAAGCTGAGTTAAAAGCTACAGAAAAAACTATCAATGCTCTAAGCAACAGAGTTCACAGAACAGTAGTTCGCTCTCCAGTAGCTGGAACAGTAAAACAACTTTTTGCAAATACCATCGGTGGAGTAGTACAACCTGGGATGGACATAGTAGAAATTGTTCCAAATGACGATTCTTTGTTACTTGAAGCAAAGATAAAACCTTCAGATATTGCATTTTTATTTGTAGGGCAAGAAGCCACTATAAAGATAACTGCTTATGATTTTTCTATCTATGGTGGTTTAAAAGGAAAAGTTGTCAATATAAGTCCGGATACAATCATGGAAGAAGATAAAAAGATATACTATCTAGTTCAAATAAAAGCTGATAAAAACTACTTAACTTTCAAAGGCAAAAAACTGCCAATCAAAGTAGGTATGGTAGCTAGTGTAGATATCTTAACTGGTAAAAAAACAGTTTTAGATTATCTTTTAAAACCTATATTAAAAGCTAAAAATACAGCTCTTAGAGAGAGATAAATATGCAAATAATTTTGTGTACAAAATCTAAAACTTTACTCTTTCATTGGCTAGAATCACTAAACCAAACCCATAAAGATATTCTACATGTAAAGGATAAGATTGAGTTAGAAAGTAAACTAAAAAATGACGAAAATATTTTGTTACTATTTGATAGTAAGTTTACTAAAGAGCCAAAAGATGATATAGCATTTTATCTCAGTGAGTATCCAAAACTAAAAATCTTGTTTTTAGAAGATATCCCATCATACAAAAATGGAAAACAACTCCTACCTCTTGGCATAAAAGGTTATGGAAACACAAGGATGGCAAAAACTCCACTAAACCAAGCCATAGAGATCATAAAAAGTGAGAATGTTTGGCTATACCCTGAGTTTATGCAAGAACTCATAAAAGATGTAACTCCTACACTAAAGCATGAAACAAATACAGATATATCTAGCCTAACTAAAAAAGAGTTAGAAGTTGCAAAACTAGTTGCAAATGGACTAAGCAATCAAGAAATTGCAGAAAAATTATCTATCTCCCCAGCAACTATCAAAGTCCATCTTCGCTCAATATTCTCAAAACTACATGTAAAAGATAGACTCTCTTTAGCACTTCATATAAAAAATATCTAAATTTACCACCAAAGTAGTATAAAAAATCCTTGAAACTTTGCTATTATAAAGTTAATAATAAAGTAATAAGGAAAATATCATGGCAGCAGTTGGCACGGTAAAAGCAGTAATCGGAGTAGTTCAAGCAAAAGCAAGCGATGGAACAATCAGAGTTTTAGCAGTAGGTGATCCAATCTACGAAGGCGATATCATAAACCCAGTAGGGCCTGGAAGCCACATAGAGTTCACTTTAAACAACGGTAAAGAGATGGCTCTAGATGAAGGTGATTTAACACTACTAGACCAAACAGTCCTAAATGACACCCCACTACCACAAGAAGACATAACAGCCGAACAACAAGCCATACTAAACGGATCCAACCTCCCGACAGAAGATACAGCCGCAGGAATCACTGGACCAAATAGCGATGGCGGTATAGTAGAACCTTTCGTTGCTAACAGAACAGATGATAGAGGAGATGTTGATACTTATCACTTAGATACTGATGCCAATAGTAGAAGTGTTGATAATTTGTTTTTTAATGGAGAACAGATTTTAGGACAAATTGATAATGTAGGAAGTGAAGTAGTAGATACAACAGCATCTGCAACTATTACAGTAGATAATATAACAACAGATGATATCCTTAATGCAACTGAAGCTGCTGGAACTGTAACTGTAACTGGTACAGTTGGTGGTGACGCTGAAGCTGGTGATACAGTAACTTTCAATGTAAATGGAACAGATTATTCAGCTATCGTAGCTGCAGACAAAACATGGTCAGTTGATGTAGCTGGATCTGATTTAGAAAATGATACAAGTTTCGATGCAACTGTAACTGGTAGTTATGATAATGGTAACGAATTTAGCGCAACAACTACTTCAACTCATACAGTAGATACGACAACATCCGCAACTGTAGATATCAAAGATGATTCAAACAATGATGATATGATCAGTACAATCGATGATCAAACTGCCACAAAACTCTCCGGAACTATAGAAGCAGGCGGAACTATCACAGCTCTTAGCGTGAGTGATGGCACCAATACAATTACCATTGACCCAGCTACCATAACAGTAAACACAGATGGATCATGGTCGACAACAACAGATGTATCAAGCTTAAATGATGGAACGCTAACGGTAAGCCTCGATGCACAAGATGCCCTTGGAAACCCAGCACAAACAGTAACGGATACAATTAGTAAAGATACAGTAACACCAGTGACAATAGATACAATCAGTGATACAAATGACAACACACCGACTATCAGCGGAACAGGTGAAGCTGGAAGCACAATCGTTCTTCTTGATGAAAACAATACTCAAATCGGAACAGCGACAGTAGCAGCAGATGGAACTTGGAGTACAGATGTAAATACTACTCTTGGTGATGGAAGCCATACAATCACAGCCAATGCAACAGATCCATATGGCAATACAAATACAACGACAAGTGCTGCCTTTACAGTAGATACGACAACATCCGCAACTGTAGATATCAAAGATGATTCAAACAATGATGATATGATCAGTACAATCGATGATCAAACTGCCACAAAACTCTCCGGAACTATAGAAGCAGGCGGAACTATCACAGCTCTTAGCGTGAGTGATGGCACCAATACAATTACCATTGACCCAGCTACCATAACAGTAAACACAGATGGATCATGGTCGACAACAACAGATGTATCAAGCTTAAATGATGGAACGCTAACGGTAAGCCTCGATGCACAAGATGCCCTTGGAAACCCAGCACAAACAGTAACGGATACAATTAGTAAAGATACAGTAACACCAGTGACAATAGATACAATCAGTGATACAAATGACAACACACCGACTATCAGCGGAACAGGTGAAGCTGGAAGCACAATCGTTCTTCTTGATGAAAACAATACTCAAATCGGAACAGCGACAGTAGCAGCAGATGGAACTTGGAGTACAGATGTAAATACTACTCTTGGTGATGGAAGCCATACAATCACAGCCAATGCAACAGATCCATATGGCAATACAAATACAACGACAAGTGCTGCCTTTACAGTAGATACGACAACATCCGCAACTGTAGATATCAAAGATGATTCAAACAATGATGATATGATCAGTACAATCGATGATCAAACTGCCACAAAACTCTCCGGAACTATAGAAGCAGGCGGAACTATCACAGCTCTTAGCGTGAGTGATGGCACCAATACAATTACCATTGACCCAGCTACCATAACAGTAAACACAGATGGATCATGGTCGACAACAACAGATGTATCAAGCTTAAATGATGGAACGCTAACGGTAAGCCTCGATGCACAAGATGCCCTTGGAAACCCAGCACAAACAGTAACGGATACAATTAGTAAAGATACAGTAACACCAGTGACAATAGATACAATCAGTGATACAAATGACAACACACCGACTATCAGCGGAACAGGTGAAGCTGGAAGCACAATCGTTCTTCTTGATGAAAACAATACTCAAATCGGAACAGCGACAGTAGCAGCAGATGGAACTTGGAGTACAGATGTAAATACTACTCTTGGTGATGGAAGCCATACAATCACAGCCAATGCAACAGATCCATATGGCAATACAAATACAACGACAAGTGCTGCCTTTACAGTAGATACGACAACATCCGCAACTGTAGATATCAAAGATGATTCAAACAATGATGATATGATCAGTACAATCGATGATCAAACTGCCACAAAACTCTCCGGAACTATAGAAGCAGGCGGAACTATCACAGCTCTTAGCGTGAGTGATGGCACCAATACAATTACCATTGACCCAGCTACCATAACAGTAAACACAGATGGATCATGGTCGACAACAACAGATGTATCAAGCTTAAATGATGGAACGCTAACGGTAAGCCTCGATGCACAAGATGCCCTTGGAAACCCAGCACAAACAGTAACGGATACAATTAGTAAAGATACAGTAACACCAGTGACAATAGATACAATCAGTGATACAAATGACAACACACCGACTATCAGCGGAACAGGTGAAGCTGGAAGCACAATCGTTCTTCTTGATGAAAACAATACTCAAATCGGAACAGCGACAGTAGCAGCAGATGGAACTTGGAGTACAGATGTAAATACTACTCTTGGTGATGGAAGCCATACAATCACAGCCAATGCAACAGATCCATATGGCAATACAAATACAACGACAAGTGCTGCCTTTACAGTAGATACGACAACATCCGCAACTGTAGATATCAAAGATGATTCAAACAATGATGATATGATCAGTACAATCGATGATCAAACTGCCACAAAACTCTCCGGAACTATAGAAGCAGGCGGAACTATCACAGCTCTTAGCGTGAGTGATGGCACCAATACAATTACCATTGACCCAGCTACCATAACAGTAAACACAGATGGATCATGGTCGACAACAACAGATGTATCAAGCTTAAATGATGGAACGCTAACGGTAAGCCTCGATGCACAAGATGCCCTTGGAAACCCAGCACAAACAGTAACGGATACAATTAGTAAAGATACAGTAACACCAGTGACAATAGATACAATCAGTGATACAAATGACAACACACCGACTATCAGCGGAACAGGTGAAGCTGGAAGCACAATCGTTCTTCTTGATGAAAACAATACTCAAATCGGAACAGCGACAGTAGCAGCAGATGGAACTTGGAGTACAGATGTAAATACTACTCTTGGTGATGGAAGCCATACAATCACAGCCAATGCAACAGATCCATATGGCAATACAAATACAACGACAAGTGCTGCCTTTACAGTAGATACGACAACATCCGCAACTGTAGATATCAAAGATGATTCAAACAATGATGATATGATCAGTACAATCGATGATCAAACTGCCACAAAACTCTCCGGAACTATAGAAGCAGGCGGAACTATCACAGCTCTTAGCGTGAGTGATGGCACCAATACAATTACCATTGACCCAGCTACCATAACAGTAAACACAGATGGATCATGGTCGACAACAACAGATGTATCAAGCTTAAATGATGGAACGCTAACGGTAAGCCTCGATGCACAAGATGCCCTTGGAAACCCAGCACAAACAGTAACGGATACAATTAGTAAAGATACAGTAACACCAGTGACAATAGATACAATCAGTGATACAAATGACAACACACCGACTATCAGCGGAACAGGTGAAGCTGGAAGCACAATCGTTCTTCTTGATGAAAACAATACTCAAATCGGAACAGCGACAGTAGCAGCAGATGGAACTTGGAGTACAGATGTAAATACTACTCTTGGTGATGGAAGCCATACAATCACAGCCAATGCAACAGATCCATATGGCAATACAAATACAACGACAAGTGCTGCCTTTACAGTAGATACGACAACATCCGCAACTGTAGATATCAAAGATGATTCAAACAATGATGATATGATCAGTACAATCGATGATCAAACTGCCACAAAACTCTCCGGAACTATAGAAGCAGGCGGAACTATCACAGCTCTTAGCGTGAGTGATGGCACCAATACAATTACCATTGACCCAGCTACCATAACAGTAAACACAGATGGATCATGGTCGACAACAACAGATGTATCAAGCTTAAATGATGGAACGCTAACGGTAAGCCTCGATGCACAAGATGCCCTTGGAAACCCAGCACAAACAGTAACGGATACAATTAGTAAAGATACAGTAACACCAGTGACAATAGATACAATCAGTGATACAAATGACAACACACCGACTATCAGCGGAACAGGTGAAGCTGGAAGCACAATCGTTCTTCTTGATGAAAACAATACTCAAATCGGAACAGCGACAGTAGCAGCAGATGGAACTTGGAGTACAGATGTAAATACTACTCTTGGTGATGGAAGCCATACAATCACAGCCAATGCAACAGATCCATATGGCAATACAAATACAACGACAAGTGCTGCCTTTACAGTAGATACGACAACATCCGCAACTGTAGATATCAAAGATGATTCAAACAATGATGATATGATCAGTACAATCGATGATCAAACTGCCACAAAACTCTCCGGAACTATAGAAGCAGGCGGAACTATCACAGCTCTTAGCGTGAGTGATGGCACCAATACAATTACCATTGACCCAGCTACCATAACAGTAAACACAGATGGATCATGGTCGACAACAACAGATGTATCAAGCTTAAATGATGGAACGCTAACGGTAAGCCTCGATGCACAAGATGCCCTTGGAAACCCAGCACAAACAGTAACGGATACAATTAGTAAAGATACAGTAACACCAGTGACAATAGATACAATCAGTGATACAAATGACAACACACCGACTATCAGCGGAACAGGTGAAGCTGGAAGCACAATCGTTCTTCTTGATGAAAACAATACTCAAATCGGAACAGCGACAGTAGCAGCAGATGGAACTTGGAGTACAGATGTAAATACTACTCTTGGTGATGGAAGCCATACAATCACAGCCAATGCAACAGATCCATATGGCAATACAAATACAACGACAAGTGCTGCCTTTACAGTAGATACGACAACATCCGCAACTGTAGATATCAAAGATGATTCAAACAATGATGATATGATCAGTACAATCGATGATCAAACTGCCACAAAACTCTCCGGAACTATAGAAGCAGGCGGAACTATCACAGCTCTTAGCGTGAGTGATGGCACCAATACAATTACCATTGACCCAGCTACCATAACAGTAAACACAGATGGATCATGGTCGACAACAACAGATGTATCAAGCTTAAATGATGGAACGCTAACGGTAAGCCTCGATGCACAAGATGCCCTTGGAAACCCAGCACAAACAGTAACGGATACAATTAGTAAAGATACAGTAACACCAGTGACAATAGATACAATCAGTGATACAAATGACAACACACCGACTATCAGCGGAACAGGTGAAGCTGGAAGCACAATCGTTCTTCTTGATGAAAACAATACTCAAATCGGAACAGCGACAGTAGCAGCAGATGGAACTTGGAGTACAGATGTAAATACTACTCTTGGTGATGGAAGCCATACAATCACAGCCAATGCAACAGATCCATATGGCAATACAAATACAACGACAAGTGCTGCCTTTACAGTAGATACGACAACATCCGCAACTGTAGATATCAAAGATGATTCAAACAATGATGATATGATCAGTACAATCGATGATCAAACTGCCACAAAACTCTCCGGAACTATAGAAGCAGGCGGAACTATCACAGCTCTTAGCGTGAGTGATGGCACCAATACAATTACCATTGACCCAGCTACCATAACAGTAAACACAGATGGATCATGGTCGACAACAACAGATGTATCAAGCTTAAATGATGGAACGCTAACGGTAAGCCTCGATGCACAAGATGCCCTTGGAAACCCAGCACAAACAGTAACGGATACAATTAGTAAAGATACAGTAACACCAGTGACAATAGATACAATCAGTGATACAAATGACAACACACCGACTATCAGCGGAACAGGTGAAGCTGGAAGCACAATCGTTCTTCTTGATGAAAACAATACTCAAATCGGAACAGCGACAGTAGCAGCAGATGGAACTTGGAGTACAGATGTAAATACTACTCTTGGTGATGGAAGCCATACAATCACAGCCAATGCAACAGATCCATATGGCAATACAAATACAACGACAAGTGCTGCCTTTACAGTAGATACGACAACATCCGCAACTGTAGATATCAAAGATGATTCAAACAATGATGATATGATCAGTACAATCGATGATCAAACTGCCACAAAACTCTCCGGAACTATAGAAGCAGGCGGAACTATCACAGCTCTTAGCGTGAGTGATGGCACCAATACAATTACCATTGACCCAGCTACCATAACAGTAAACACAGATGGATCATGGTCGACAACAACAGATGTATCAAGCTTAAATGATGGAACGCTAACGGTAAGCCTCGATGCACAAGATGCCCTTGGAAACCCAGCACAAACAGTAACGGATACAATTAGTAAAGATACAGTAACACCAGTGACAATAGATACAATCAGTGATACAAATGACAACACACCGACTATCAGCGGAACAGGTGAAGCTGGAAGCACAATCGTTCTTCTTGATGAAAACAATACTCAAATCGGAACAGCGACAGTAGCAGCAGATGGAACTTGGAGTACAGATGTAAATACTACTCTTGGTGATGGAAGCCATACAATCACAGCCAATGCAACAGATCCATATGGCAATACAAATACAACGACAAGTGCTGCCTTTACAGTAGATACGACAACATCCGCAACTGTAGATATCAAAGATGATTCAAACAATGATGATATGATCAGTACAATCGATGATCAAACTGCCACAAAACTCTCCGGAACTATAGAAGCAGGCGGAACTATCACAGCTCTTAGCGTGAGTGATGGCACCAATACAATTACCATTGACCCAGCTACCATAACAGTAAACACAGATGGATCATGGTCGACAACAACAGATGTATCAAGCTTAAATGATGGAACGCTAACGGTAAGCCTCGATGCACAAGATGCCCTTGGAAACCCAGCACAAACAGTAACGGATACAATTAGTAAAGATACAGTAACACCAGTGACAATAGATACAATCAGTGATACAAATGACAACACACCGACTATCAGCGGAACAGGTGAAGCTGGAAGCACAATCGTTCTTCTTGATGAAAACAATACTCAAATCGGAACAGCGACAGTAGCAGCAGATGGAACTTGGAGTACAGATGTAAATACTACTCTTGGTGATGGAAGCCATACAATCACAGCCAATGCAACAGATCCATATGGCAATACAAATACAACGACAAGTGCTGCCTTTACAGTAGATACGACAACATCCGCAACTGTAGATATCAAAGATGATTCAAACAATGATGATATGATCAGTACAATCGATGATCAAACTGCCACAAAACTCTCCGGAACTATAGAAGCAGGCGGAACTATCACAGCTCTTAGCGTGAGTGATGGCACCAATACAATTACCATTGACCCAGCTACCATAACAGTAAACACAGATGGATCATGGTCGACAACAACAGATGTATCAAGCTTAAATGATGGAACGCTAACGGTAAGCCTCGATGCACAAGATGCCCTTGGAAACCCAGCACAAACAGTAACGGATACAATTAGTAAAGATACAGTAACACCAGTGACAATAGATACAATCAGTGATACAAATGACAACACACCGACTATCAGCGGAACAGGTGAAGCTGGAAGCACAATCGTTCTTCTTGATGAAAACAATACTCAAATCGGAACAGCGACAGTAGCAGCAGATGGAACTTGGAGTACAGATGTAAATACTACTCTTGGTGATGGAAGCCATACAATCACAGCCAATGCAACAGATCCATATGGCAATACAAATACAACGACAAGTGCTGCCTTTACAGTAGATACGACAACATCCGCAACTGTAGATATCAAAGATGATTCAAACAATGATGATATGATCAGTACAATCGATGATCAAACTGCCACAAAACTCTCCGGAACTATAGAAGCAGGCGGAACTATCACAGCTCTTAGCGTGAGTGATGGCACCAATACAATTACCATTGACCCAGCTACCATAACAGTAAACACAGATGGATCATGGTCGACAACAACAGATGTATCAAGCTTAAATGATGGAACGCTAACGGTAAGCCTCGATGCACAAGATGCCCTTGGAAACCCAGCACAAACAGTAACGGATACAATTAGTAAAGATACAGTAACACCAGTGACAATAGATACAATCAGTGATACAAATGACAACACACCGACTATCAGCGGAACAGGTGAAGCTGGAAGCACAATCGTTCTTCTTGATGAAAACAATACTCAAATCGGAACAGCGACAGTAGCAGCAGATGGAACTTGGAGTACAGATGTAAATACTACTCTTGGTGATGGAAGCCATACAATCACAGCCAATGCAACAGATCCATATGGCAATACAAATACAACGACAAGTGCTGCCTTTACAGTAGATACGACAACATCCGCAACTGTAGATATCAAAGATGATTCAAACAATGATGATATGATCAGTACAATCGATGATCAAACTGCCACAAAACTCTCCGGAACTATAGAAGCAGGCGGAACTATCACAGCTCTTAGCGTGAGTGATGGCACCAATACAATTACCATTGACCCAGCTACCATAACAGTAAACACAGATGGATCATGGTCGACAACAACAGATGTATCAAGCTTAAATGATGGAACGCTAACGGTAAGCCTCGATGCACAAGATGCCCTTGGAAACCCAGCACAAACAGTAACGGATACAATTAGTAAAGATACAGTAACACCAGTGACAATAGATACAATCAGTGATACAAATGACAACACACCGACTATCAGCGGAACAGGTGAAGCTGGAAGCACAATCGTTCTTCTTGATGAAAACAATACTCAAATCGGAACAGCGACAGTAGCAGCAGATGGAACTTGGAGTACAGATGTAAATACTACTCTTGGTGATGGAAGCCATACAATCACAGCCAATGCAACAGATCCATATGGCAATACAAATACAACGACAAGTGCTGCCTTTACAGTAGATACAGAAATAATTTTAAATAACAAAACAATAGAATACAATGAAAATCAACAGGATAATGCAGTCATTGGTACTTTAGATAATAATAGTGATATTGTTGATTATGTATTTAAAAATGCAGATCCAAATGATTCTAAGTTGAGTGCTGATGGTTATTATCATATTGATGATGATGGTCAAATCACTATTACTGCTCTTGGGGTTGCTTCTGAGGTAAATGATTATGAGCAAGGTTTAAATAGTGGAATTTATACAGTTATTGCAAGTGATGCAGCTGGAAATACAACGGAAGCTGATATTACATTAAAAGAGTTGAATGTAAATGAAGCTCCAACAGCAGTTGATGATAGTGCAAGAGTTTCAGAAGAAGGTTTAGTAAATGGTTTAGTAGATACTACAGGTGCTAATGCTGGGGATGATATTACAGATAGTAGGATTTACAGTGGTACCATAAATATATCTGATGTTGATGGGGATACTTTGAGTGTTACTCTTGATAGTAGTTCTATCCCAACTATAAAATCTAATGGAGTTGATTTAGATTGGACTGGCGGTTCATCTAATGCTGATGGTTCTTCTGATTTGGTTGGTTCTGCAAATGGAAATGAAATAATCAGTGTACATGTAGAGAATAATGGCGATTATACTGTAACGCTTAGTGGTCCTGTAGATCATCCTGAAAATTCTGTCGAAGATGTTTTGAGTTTTGATGTTGGGGTTAATGTTTCAGATGGTACTAATACTGCAAATTCTACTACTAGCGCGACTCTTAGTATTGGCATAGAAGATGATATGCCAGTTGCGACTAATATCACACAATCTATAGAATTACCTATACAAAATACTAATTTGATGTTGGTTTTAGATGTTTCAGGTAGTATGAATGATCCTTCTGGCATTGTAGATTCTAATGGTAATTCTTTGTCTAGATTAGATGTTGAAAAGCAGGCTGTTATAGACTTGATAAACTCTTATGAAGAACAAGGTAGTTTGATGGTAAGAGTTGTACCATTTTCTACACATGCTGATCCTGTAGGTAGTATTTGGGTAGATGCACAAACCGCGATCAATCAGGTAAATAGTTTAAGTGCTGGTGGGTGGACAAATTATGATGGAGCCCTTTTTGATGCTATGGCATCATTTAGTGATAGTGGTAAACTGCTAAATGGTCAAAATGTTAGTTATTTCATAACTGATGGAAAACCAAGATATGCTGATGGTGATACAAGTGTATTGTCTGATAGTGGGGGAGATAATGATATACCTGATGTTGGAATTCAAGCATCTGAAGAAACTACTTGGACAACATTTTTATCTAATAATAATATAAACTCTATTGCATTAGGTATAGGAACGGGAGTAACAGCTGATAATATTAATCCTATTGCTTATAATGGAATAACCAATACAAATAGTGATGGTAAAGTAGTTACAGATTTATCTCAAGTTAGCACTTATCTAAGCAGTACTGTTTCTGAAAATTTATCTGGTAATTTACTGTCTGGTAATATAGTAACGGATGGTTTTTCTGCAGGTGCTGATGGTGGACATTTAAATACAATAGCTGTTGATGGTGATATATATACCTTTGACGGGGTATCAACATTGAGTATTAGTGGGAGTGGCAATACTTCATATACATTTGATAGTGCCACAAACACTGTTTCAATAACAACTGTAAAAAATAGTGTATTGACTGTAGATCTTGATGATGGTGATTATACTATGGTTCCAGATTCTACAATGACACAAGATTATACTGAAAACATTACATTTTCTTTAGTAGACAATGATGGAGATGAGGCAAGTGCAACTGCAACTTTTGATATTTCTAGAGAAGCAAATAGTGCTCCAAATTCAGTTGATTCTTCAGTTACGGCTGTTGAGGATACTAGCTATATATTAAAAGCAAGTGATTTTGGTTTTAATGATGTTAATGCTGGAGATTCTCTACAAGCAGTTCGTATAGAAACTCTACCTACAAATGGAACGATTTATCTAAATGGTACAGCTATAACTGCGTCAACTGAGGTGACGGTTGCTCAGCTTAACAACAATGAACTTACTTTTATTGCAAATGCAAATGAATCTGGAAGTGATGAGTACATTACATCAGGAGTTGGTGATCAGTTTAGCGATTATGCTACTTTTACATATAATGTTAGTGATGGAGTAAATTGGAGTGCAACATCAGCAACTATGACACTTGATGTGACAGCTGTAGCAGATGCGCCAACACTTAATGTAGGTTCAACATCAACTGTTAGACAGAGTATAGATATAAGCAATGTAACAAGTACTACGGATGGATATACTGTAACAGCATTTAATGCTGATGGAAGCAATTCTACTATAAGTATACATGGTACGGCTGGATCTACGAGTGTTAATGGATTTGGTGTTAGTGGCAATGCATCAGGTAATACTGACGAACTTGGATATTTAGATGGTACTGGATCTGAAAAACTGAGTGTTCATTTTGATCAGGAAATAACATCAGTAGATATTGCTTTTTCGTGGAAAGCAAATTCTAGTGAAGATGGTACAACTGAAGATGCTGTAATAGAGTTTTATAAAAATGGTACTAAAGTAGGAGAGGTCACTGATGTTGGGGGAACAGATGGAAATGATTCAGCAAAAACATTTCAGCCTAGCAATGGTTCATCATTTGATGAGATAGTATTTTCAGCTCCTGGCCAGTATGATGATTACTTAATACATGAAATTTCATTTGATAGAACTATTTCAACTAATGATACAGTGGTAACAAATGAAGGAGTTCCTGTTGATTTAAGTATATCAACAAGTTTAGTAGATACTGACGGTTCAGAGAGCATCACAAGTTTAACTGTGTCAGATATACCAGATGGGGCAATATTATCAGATGGTACAAATACTTTTACAGCAACAGCTTCTTCATCATCAGTTGATATAAATAATTGGAATTTGAATTCACTTACATTCAATCTTCCAACAGGAATTGTGACAAGTAATACTACATATGCTCTTAATGTAACTTCTACTACAACAGAGAGTTCAAATGGAAGTATTGCAAATAGTAGCGAAACTTTAAATATACAAGTAAATTCAAATAATCAAGTGATATCGAGTGATGTTAGTATTACTAATGATATTACTACTGGTATAGGTGATGATACAATATCTACTACAAATGATATTAGAGCAGATATATCTACTGGAGCAGGAAATGATACTATAACAGTTGGAGATGATATTCAAAATGGTTCAGTAGTTAATACAGGTACAGGAAATGATACTATTACAGTTACAGATATAATTAAAGATGATGATACAACCATAAATATGGGAGATGGTGATGATAATTTAACAGTCTCTAGAATAAAAAATGACAATATATCTATTGATATGGGAGATGGTGATGATATCATGACTATTACTGGAAATGTAATTAGACCAAATAATTCTATCATTATGGGCAGTGGCCAAGATACTTTAGTTTTTGACAATGGTCTTATTGCAGATAATATTGATATCACATATAATAATGATGGCACTATTGATTTAAAAGATAATATTAGCGGTTATAATATTAATGTTACCTTTGATAGTCTTGAGAAAATACAGTTTACTGCTGATAATACATCATTTACACTAGGAAATGATGGAACATTCCATAATGATGATCCAAATAGTGCAGTTATTTTAGATGCAATAGTAGAAGGCTTAACTTATACTACATCTTCAGGTCTAACAGGACTTACGGATGCTGATGGTAGTTTTGATTATCTTGATGGAGATATTGTTACATTTACGCTTGGTAATGTTACAATAGGAAGTGTTGATATGAGCAATATATCTGATGATAAGGTATTTTTACAGGATATTGCAAATGTTGATAGAACAGATTTAAATGATGAGTATGTAGAAAATATGGCAGTATTGCTTCAATCTTTGGATGCAAACAGTGATGCTTATGATGGTATAGTAATCACTCAAGAGATGAGAGATGCATTTAGTAATGAAAACTTTGATTTAGCTAGTATATCAGAGGATGATTTAAGAAGTATTATTGAAAATACTGGAAGAGTAGCAGTTAGTGAAGATGATGCAATGACTCATGTTCAAGATGTATTGGAGACACACACTGATATCGACTCGAGCGAGTTTAGTGAACATATTAGTGACCATGAGATAGATCAAAACATAAATACTCAGGTTTCAGATGATACTAGTGGTTTAGAGAGTGCTAATAATCCAATTTTGGAAACTACTAGTGATACTAATCAAGATAGTGAAATTATAACTGATACTATAGTTGAGGATCAAAGCTTAGATGAACAAAATGTACAAGAATCTACTGAAGCTAGTGATAGTTTAGATAGCCAAATATTTGCAGAAAATGTACAAGAATCTACTGAAGCTAGTGATAGTTTAGATAGCCAAATATTTGCAGATGTTGATAGTTTGGATTTATCAAGCGTAGAAGATATCTCTGACACATCTGATAATAACGAAGATACTACATCAGCAACTGATTTAGAATCTTTAGATTTAGAAGATATCATAGATACTCCAGAAGGCAATGATGAATTAGAGTTACCTAATATAAGTAGCGATGATCAACAAGAGCAAGATTCAAATGATGACACTCAAAATATAGATACTGATAAATTGACAAGTGATATATTTACTTCAGATGAATTAGCTAATATCTTACCAACTGTGGATGATCAGATTCAGCATCATAATGGATAATTTAATAAGTTCCCTAATTTTGTTAGGGAACTTTGTTACAAACTAGGCTCTTGGATAAATCTTCCTTGCATAAGGTTGATGCCAAGGGCTTTTAGTTTTTCTACTTCTTCTTGTGATTCTACTGATGTAGCTATTAGCTTGATATCTAGTGAATTTACTAGGATTTTAAAGGAGTTGTAGATACTGCTTTTTGCATCTTCTTGCATGTCAAAGAAAAATGTTTTGTTTGCTTTTATGTAGCTTGGTTTTAGCTCTTGTAGGTAGTTTAGATTGGTTTTGCTAATTCTAAAGTTGTCTATTCCAAATTCGCAGTTGTATTTTCTTATGATATTTGAAAACTGAATAAACATATCTAAGTTGTGAGTTATGGCGTAGTTTCCTGCTTCAAATGAGATTTTATTGTTTCCTTTTGTTTTTAGAGTAGTCTCTAGCCATCTAAGATTTGAGATATTTTGTATGAAAGATGTAGCTATGTTTATAGCTATGTTTTTATTGCTATTTTCCAAGGCAAGTTGGATTACTTTTCTGTCGATTTTATCACTTAGATTTAAAAGATTTAAAACAGGTATAAATACTCTTGCTGGGTGGATATTACCTTTGTCATCCATAATTCTAAGGTAGGATTCTTCGTGGTAAATGTTTTTATCAATGTCTTTTACTGCTTGAAGAGATAGTTTAACTCCTTCGTTCTCAATGGCATTTTGGATTAGTTTGTGCCACTCTTGTTTTCCCATTTTTACGATAGAATCTAATTCTTGAATCTCATGAAAATAAACACTTTGCTCTTTACTCATCTTTGCATTAGAAAGAGCATAATCAGCTCTTGATAGGATTTCGTTTTGTTTATCTTCTTGGTTGTAGTAAGTTGCCCCACCATAGATATAAAACTCTTCTATCTCTTTTAGTCTATCGCTTTTGATTTCATTTGCACTTGATAAAAACTTATCTATAATCTCTTTTGATTTATCATAATTAAGAGCCGGTAATATCATAGAAAATTCATTGTCTTTTAATCTTGTGATTACTCTTTCTTCTATTCCTTTTGTGCTTTCATAAAATATTTCGGCTAATTTATTTATATAGTTATTTAACTCTTTAAATCCTACGATTTTTTTAGTTTCAGCAAAATGATTTAAAACAAAAATCACAATAGTTCCACTAGATTTTAAATCATCTTGTTCTAAAAGTGAAGATAATCTAAGTGAAAAAAACTTTCTATTACCCATGCCTGTATCGCTGTCTTTGTAAAGAAGGTCATTGTATTTTTTAACCATTTGTGCTTCTTGGTTGAAGATATCTTTAACCTTACTTACCATTTTATTCATAGCTATGACTACATGTCTAAATTCAGTAGTAAAAGGAAGTTTCTTTTGTATGATAAAACTGTTTTGAGTGATTGCAATGGCTTGGTTTTCAACACTTTTTAGTGATTTTAAGATGATTTTTAAAAGTATATATATGCTAAGCATTGCTAGAGCTGTTAAAAAGAAAAATGTATTGACTAAGTCTTTGAAACTATTCCAAAGCTGATTGTACGCATATCCAGTGTGAATTTTTACACTAAGAGTACCGTAAGGAACCCAGCCATTTGATACTTGAGTTGAGGCTTCAGGAACTTTTACATGTACATTGTCGATAAACCATTGAGGTACATCTTTTACTTTGATTATATTTTTGTTTTCAATCAAAACTTTGCCATCCATATCTTTTAAAATGATGTATTCATAATATCCTCTATCAAATATAGCATTTATGATGGTCTCAAGTGTTGATATGTCATCATCCTGGGGTATATTCATGCTAAGTGATAAACCTAGAGATGTAGCAGTATCTTCTGAGATAGTAAAGAGTTGATTTTGCAAAAAATCACTTGAAGATTTAAAGTTTAGATACATAATAGAACTTATTACTAATGTTACAAATAGTGAAAATACTATCGCAATTTGTTTAAAAAGACTCATATTTTATTTCTCCTTATATCGTCTAACAGTTTTAACCATTTTTTATTTTTTCTATTTCCTGAAGGCACTTTTTGTCCAAGTCCTTGTTGTTTTGCCAAGTATAAAGACTCACCATTGAAGCTATAAATTGGTATCAAATCTCTTCTTTTTGTAGCTGGTAGGATTCTTTTGTTGTAGTTGTCTAAAACCAAAGGAATACTTTTTGGGGTTTTAAAGTAAGTCAAAACCATATGCGCTATTTTTTGTTTGGTTGCTTTTACATAGGTTAGATACATCTTGCTCTCACTAACTCCAAGTTGTTTAAGTGTAAAGTACTTAGCAGTCGCATAATCTTCACAATCGCCTCTATCTTTTCCTAAAAGCTCCATCCTCGTTGCCCAGTAGTCTTTAACTCCCCAAGTTTTCAAATCAGATTGGTAAGGGACTTGGTTGAAAAATTGATTTACTTTTTTTAGTTTTTCATCTTCAGGAGCATTTTTTAGTGAATTCATCAGTTTTACTAGTGCTAAGACTCTGTTTTTTGCAAATTTTCCATATTTTTTTTCTACTTTATCTATGGTTTTTTTATCTATAAAAAAGTCATCATTGATTGCATTTATATTTAAAAAAGAGATAAGTAAAAGGGCTATAAAAAGTTTAAAATCAAATTTTATAGCCCACATCTCTTATAAGCCTCTTTTTTGGTAAAACTCTTTTTTAAACTCAGCAAATCTATTTTCTAGTATCGCTTCTCTCATCTTCTTCATGAGATTTAGATAGTAGTGAAGATTGTGCAAACTTGCAAGCCTAAAATATGTAAGCTCTTTTGCTCTAAAAAGGTGGCTCATATATCCTCTTGAGTAATTTTTACATGTATGACAATCACACTCAGGATCTATTGGGTTGTTATCAAGTGCATAGATTGCTTTTTTTATATTGATTTTTCCAAAAGATGTAAAAAGTGTACCATTTCTAGCGTTTCTAGTTGGCATAACACAATCAAACATATCAACACCACGCTCTACATTTTCAACCAAATCTTCAGGAGTTCCAACTCCCATAAGGTATCTTGGTTTGTTTTTTGGCATAAACTCAGTTGTATACTCTACTGTATCATACATCTCTTGATTTGCTTCTCCGACACTAAGGCCTCCTATGGCATATCCATCAAAATCTTCAAATGAGCATAACTCAGTAGCAGAGATTTTTCTAAACTCTTTATCAGTTCCTCCTTGGATGATTGCAAAAATGTTTTGGTTTATACCTATGCCTTTTTCTTTTTGGCTCATGTGGTATTGTATGGCTTTTTTTGCCCAAGAAGTTGTTCTTTTAATAGAAAGCGCAACTCTCTCTTTAGTAGCAGGAAGAGCTACTAAATCATCTAAAATCATCATAATATCAGAGTTCAAATCATACTGAACATCAAGTACACTTTGCGGGGTAAAGTAGTGTTTGCTTCCATCTATGTGACTTCTAAACTCTATCCCATTTTCATCTGCTTTTGATATGTCGCTTAAACTAAATGCTTGAAATCCACCACTATCAGTTAAAAAACTATTTGTAAATTTTGTAAAACCATGAAGTCCGCCAAAATGTTTTACTGTTTTGCTTCCTGGTCTTAGATATAAATGATAAGTATTTCCCAAGATAATTTTTGCTCCAAGCTCTAACATGTCAGCTGCATCAAGACTTTTTACACTTCCTACAGTACCAACAGGCATAAAAACAGGAGTTTTTATGGTGCTATGAGCTGTTTTAATGGTACAAGCTCTTGCATTGTTGTCTGTATTGTCTATACTAAATTGCATATTTTTATTGTTTCCTTAAATATATTTGATTAAAATTGTACAATATATTGCCTAATTTATCGCTAAACGCTTAAAATTGTAATATAATAGGTTTGTAAAAAAATTTTTAAAAAAGGATTGTAGGATGAAAAGTGTAAAAGATATTGTAACAAAAGATTTTGACGCAGTACTTCAAAGCTGGGTAGATGGTGTTATCTCTAGTGATATTGGGCTACAAATGCTTTCAGATGAAGAAGTTTTCATACAATCAAAAAAAATTTTAAACCAAATCAAACAATGTTTACAAAATAGTGATGATTTTGAAAATATATCTATCGATGAATTAAAAGATGTTGTTGCAAATATTGCCGTTGAGTGGACTAAGCTAGATATAAAACCAAATCAAATTTCAAACTATTTAATGCTACTTTCAAAAGTAGTTGCTAAAAAAGTAAAAGAAGAATTTGTAAAAAGTAAAGATAAAGAGTTTATGGTTGATGAGTTAGTTGATTTTAATGTATTTATATCTAGTCTTTCAATACACTCCCATGAAATATTAAACGAAAAACAGAGTCTACTCATCAAAAAGCAAATCGAAAATATTAGAAGAACAGAAATTCCAATTTTAAGATTGGATAAAGATACTATTTTGATACCAATTTCAGGGATAATTGATTCTGAAAAAGCTATGACTCTCATGAAAAAAACTTTGAATGCTATTAAAAATTTGGAAATTCATAAAGTCATATTGGATATCGAAGGTGTATCTTTAATTGATACTGATGTTGCAAATCAATTGGTTAGATTAGAAAATGCTACAAAACTGATGGGTGCAAAGATGATAATCTCAGGTTTTTCTCCAGATGTGGCTGAAACTATGGTTCACTTGGGAATTGAGTTAAATATCCCAACAACTTCGATTTTACAATTTGCAATAGAAGCTTTTAATGGCAAAGAGAAATAAACATTTAGTAGTTTTACCAGAACTTTTAACTCCTCATTTAGTTGAGGAGTTGTTTGAGGAAGTAAAAAAAGATATTTTTTCAAGTATTACTCATATAGTGGTGGATTTTTCTAAACTAAAGAGTATCGATCTTAAGAGTTTTAATGCGATAATGGATTGGTTGGAAGTATTTAGAATATCTGGAAAAAAAGTTGCTATCTATGGGATTATGCCTCATATTGCGGCATTGCTGGCAACTTATAATGTATCAATAGACTTTAAGATTTTAAGACACTATGATGAAAAATGGTAAGCTATTATTTGAGCATGAAATTTATAAAGATGATAATGTTTTAAATATTTTACCTGATTTAAAAGAGGTTTTTTCTAAGTTTAATTTTTCTAACAATGATATCCTTAAAATACTAACTGCAGCAAAAGAAGCAATTTTAAATGTAATAAAATATGCAAATAATGGAAAACTTTATTTGTATTATTTTGAAAAAAAAAGATATGCATATATACAATTGATTGTAGATGACAATGGTGCTGGTATAGATGACATTAAACTTTGTATGACTAGGGGTTATAGTACTGCTAATACTATGGGTGTTGGCTTAAATGTGATTTTAAACTCAGTAGATGAAGTAAGGTTTCACTCAAAAAAAGATGGCTTTTATGTTGATATGAAAATGTATCTATATGATTATAGATATCATTTTTTATTTAGAAATATTTATGATAACTTTGAAGTATCTATGAAAATTGATCCATATGATATATACAATACATGTGGAGATGGTGGAGTTGTTGTAAAAAATCAAAATGATTTATTTTTTGCTCACTGGGATATAGAAGGTCATGGAAATTCTTTATTATATGAAACTTCATTGTTACTGAGAAAATACTTTTCTGCTCTTTGCGAGTATGATTTAGAAGATGTCATTTCAATAGTAAATGAATTTATAGTTACGCATTATAAATTTAAAAGAGCTTCAGTTTTAGTCGGCAAAATAGATTTAAAAAGTAAAAAATTAAGCATATATAGACTTGGAAATATTAATTATATTATTTATACTAATAGAGTAGAATTTAAAAGCATGGATAGTAATGGTTTGCTAGGTTTAGAGAAAAATTTGTATATAAAAGAAGAGTTTGAACAAAATCAATGGGATTGTTTTATAAGCTTTAGTGATGGTATCAACAGTACAAAACTATCTAATATATTAGCCATAAATGAAAATACGAATAGTTATGAAGTTGCAGATAAATACCTAAGTGAATGCTCTAAGATAGATGATGATAGTTCAATACTGGTTATAGAAAAATTTAAAAAAGAAGAGAAGTTATGAAAAGTTTAAATTTGTATAATATAAAAATATCAAACGAGATTGCATTAGAAGAATCACAAAAGGTTTTAGATACTATTTTGGACTATTTTATTGATGATATATTTTTCAAAAGTAGTTTTCTCTCATCAATAATGGATTTTATTTTTAAACTAGATGTTAAAAAGTCTTTTGATGTAAAAGTTTTTATAGTTGAAAATACGCTACATGTAGAAATAAAAAGTAATCAAGTGCATGAAATCTTTACATGTAAAATCAATCAAGAAAAGCTTGAAAAAGAAAGTATAGATGCTTTAAAAGAAAAAATTATAATGCTCTCTAAGAGTGAGCTTTTGTCTATGATTCAAAATAAAAATGATTTAGAAAAGATGCTTAAAGAAAAACTCCATACTCTAAATCAAGAGTTATATGAGAGTGCTTACTATGATAAGCTAACAAAACTTCCAAATAGAGCAAGCTTTTTTGATAGGTATGATGAGTGTTTTTCGTTTTCATCAAGGCATGATAGAAAATTTGCACTTATGTTTATAGATTTAGACGGGTTTAAATTTGTAAATGATACTTATGGGCATGATAGTGGTGATGTAGTTCTTAAAACATTTGCAAATCGTACAACTAAGATTTTAAGAGAGCATGATCTTTTGGCTCGTCTTGGTGGAGATGAGTTTGTGATAATCATAAAAGATTTTAAAGATAAAAAAGACTTAGAAAGTATCGCAAAAAAGATTATGAAAAGTACAAATGAGCCTATACCTTTAAATGAAAAGAATGTTGCAAATATATCTGCAAGTATTGGTATAGTTATATTTCCAGATGACTCAAGTGATAAAGAGGAACTTTTAAAATTTGCTGATATTAGTATGTACAAGGTTAAAGAATCTGGAAAATCAAACTATGTCTTTTTCTCTCCAAAATTCCTAGTCAGCAATTTATAATAGGAGATTTGCTATAATCAAAGACTTATCTATTATGATAAATATGATTGGTTGGAGATTGGATGAAGAAAATTCTTATTATTGCTGATGGTACTTTGGCAAAACACTTTTTAGAAAGGATTATGCATCAAGGAAGTAGTGATAATCTTTTTGATGTTGTAACTTATAGAGATAAAACTGTACCCTCTAAAAAACTTGAAAACTTTAATTTTTATAGTTTTGATCCTACTAGTTATGAAAAAATATCTCCACTTTTAGCAAGAGATTATTATCAGATCATGATAATAGTTTCAAAAAAAATAGATGCAATTGGCTCATATAATAATATTAGAAGCATCAATAAAGATGTTCAAGTTATCATGATGGATAGGTGGGAACTTGATATCGATGATGATAGATTAGAAATTTTAGATTCAAAAGCAGTTTTAAGTTCTAGATTTGTTGATTTTTTACCAGATATGCCAGTTATCGCTCAAAATGTAGGCTTGGGTGCGGGTGAAATAATGGAGATAAGAGTTCCAATAGGAAGTTCTTATGTATATAGACACATAGGTAGTATTGCTCAAAAAAAGTGGAAAATAGCTGGAATTTACAGGGCAAATAAACTCATTTTACCAAGACCAACTTTGATGATTCAGCCAAATGATATTTTATTGGTGATTGGTGATCCAGTTGTACTGCAAAGTGTATATAGAAGTATAAAACAAGATTTAGGACAGTTTCCTTCTCCTTTTGGAAATAGTATCTATTGTTTAATAGATATGAAAAATATGAGTAAAAGAAGTATAGATACACTTTTAAATGATGCTATGTTAATACACTCAAAAATAAACAGTGTAAAACTTTATATAAAGGTCATTAACCCAACATACACAGAACAATTTGAAAAGATAAAGAGTTATGATTCTAAATATATAGTTGTAAATATAGACTTTTATGAAGACAATGCAAATAAAGTTTTAAAAGATGATTTAGAAAAACTAGATATCGGACTTATCGTTGTTGATGGAGAATTTTTCAATGAGAATTTAAAAGCTCTATATGCTTCAAAATTACCAGTTTTAAAAATCGGCGCTTGGGGATTTTTAAGCTTAAGAGAGGGTGTTGTTTTGAGTAGTAATAGTGAAGATATAGAAAAAGAATCAGCGGTGATTTTTGATGTATCTTCGCAGTTAGACTTGAAGATAAAATTGTATAATTTTAATCCAGATAATTCAACAGAAGCTAATTCATTGGTTGAGTATTTTGATAATTTATCAAAACTTTTTTCAAGAAAAGTTGAGATAGTAGAAACTAGAAAAAATCCATTGTTAAAACTCAGAAACAAAGATGATATATTACAATTTGTACCTTTTAATTCTAAAATATTAGAGCCAAGTATGTTGTCTGTTTTTTCAACTGATATGGAAAGATTATATTTTAAACTATCAAATTCTTATCAGCTTTTTATCCCTGTATCTGTCTAAGGAGACAAAATGAAAGTAAATATAGATTGTGCAAAACCATACAATGTTTATATAAATGAATTAGATAAAATAAAACTTGACACAAAAGTAGCGATAGTTACAAACGATACTGTAAAAGCTTTACATGTAGAAGATTTTTTGAAAAAAGTTGAAGCAAATGAGTGCCATGTGATTAGTGTTAAAGATGGTGAAGAGTATAAAAATTTTGAAACGATAAATTATATACTTGATGAGTGTTTTAAGTTAAAGCTAGATAGAAAATCAGTATTAATCGCTCTTGGTGGTGGTGTAGTAGGGGATATGACAGGATTTGTAGCTTCTATATACCAAAGAGGGATTGATTTTATACAAGTTCCAACTACTCTTCTTTCTCAAGTTGATGCAAGTGTTGGCGGGAAAACAGGTATCAATAACAAATATGGGAAAAATCTAGTAGGAGCTTTTTGGCAACCAAAAGCAGTTTATTGTGAGACAAATTTTTTAAAAACATTACCTGCTAGAGAGTTTAGTGCTGGGGTTGCTGAAATCATCAAAATGGCAGTGACTTTTGATAAAGATTTTTTTGAATGGTTAGAAAATAACTCTTTACATGTAGAAGAAAATCTACAAGAAGCTATCAAAAGAAGTGTAAAAATAAAGGCTGATGTTGTAAGCCGTGATGAAAGAGAAGAGGGCGTAAGAGCAGTTTTAAACTATGGGCATACATTTGCTCATGTGATTGAAAATGAAACAGAGTATAAAAAGTATCTTCACGGAGAAGCTGTTGCTATTGGGATAGTTATGGCAAATACTTTAGCAACTAAAATCGGGCTTTTAAGTAAAGATGAGTTTGACAGAATAAAAGCACTTTTATCTAAATATGACTTACCAACAAGTTATGAGATAAAATCTGCCCAAAAATTTTATGAAAGTTTTTATCTGGATAAAAAGAGTTTTAACCATAAAATCAAGTTTATTTTGCCAAATGGCATAGGAAACTTTAGTATGAGAGATGATATAGAAAAATCCGTACTTTTGGAAGTCTTAGGTGGTTTTAATGATTAAAAAAATTGTCTTATTGATTTTTATTTTTACTTTTTCTTTTGCAAATACACAAGATAGTAATGTAAGCAGTGAAAATCTTGTAAAAATAAAAGAGCTTGAAACAAATATTGAAATCATTAATGAAGAGTTAAAAAACAATATTTGGTTAATTGGATATGAAAACTATGTAACTTATCAAAGTTTATTTGAAGAATTAAAAATAGTAGATAAAGAGGTAAAAAGATTATCAAGAAAAAGAGATAAAAAGTCTAAAGAATTATATGAAGAGATGCTTAAAGAGCAAGATAGACTTGAAAAACAAATTGAACTTTTAAGAGAGTATAAAAACTCACCATTTGTAAAAATCATAAAACCAGATGAGATTGATACGCAACCATCAGTGACCAATCCTTTGATGATAATTTCTGCATTTTCTTACATAAAAAAGATTAAAAAAGATAGAGATGATTACAAAAACAGGCTTGATTCTTTAGAGATTTTGATATCAAAACTAAAAAAGAAAGAAGAAATTTTAAAAGAGATTTATAAACTAAATCAAAAAGAAGAGATTTTAAAAGATATTAAAAATATAGAAAAAGATTTATTGGAATTCAAAAGAGCCCATGAGCTTGCAAATACTACTTATGAGGTTTATTCAAAAAAAGTAGATAGAATTATACTAGAAGTTAAAGATGAGATTACTTCTCAAATCAAAAGAGCTTTTGACATAGCTTTATTTGTTTTGATGGTGATAGTGATTTCTTTGATAATCAAATTTATGATAAAAAAATATATAAAAGACAATGAGCGCTTTTATATGGCAAATAAGGCTATAAATTTTATAAACTTTACTCTTATTATCTTGATTTTACTTTTTGCTTATATAGAAAATGTTTCTTACTTTGTAACTATATTAGGATTTGCTTCAGCTGGTATTGCAATTGCCATGAAAGACTGGTTTATGAATATCTTAGGATGGATGGTTATTGTTTTTGGAGGAAGTTTCCACGTTGGGGATAGGATAAAAGTTAGAAAAGATGGGCTTTCATATGTTGGAGACATCATAGATATTTCTCTTCAAAGAATGACAATTTTAGAAGATATAACTTTAACTAGTTATGTAGAAAATAGAAGAACAGGAAGAGTTATATTTGTACCAAATAATTATATATTTACAACGTTGATTGCAAATTATACTCATGGTACATTAAAAACTGTTTGGGATGGGATAGATTTGACTATAACTTTTGATTCAAATCATAAAAAAGCAATGTACATCATCAAAGAGATAACTAAAAAATATTCAAAAGGATATACAGATATAGCAAGAAGAAGTTTAAATCATCTAAGAAGTCAGTATAGTCTTAAAAATACAAATGTAGAACCAAGAATTTACTCCTTTTTAGAGCCTCATGGTTTGACAATTAGTACTTGGTATATGACTAATTCATATGCTGCGCTTGTTCTTAGAAGTACGATAAGTGCTGAAATAGTTGATGCAATAAACAAAGAAGACGATATAAAGATAGCTTATCCAACTCAAACCATTGATATAAGACATCAAAGCAGATTTGCTCCAAAAGATTTAGATGTTAACAAGGATGTATTATTTTGAAAAAAGTGTATTTTAAAACATTTGGGTGTAGAACAAATATCTATGATACTCAAATAATGATGCAAAATTTAAAAGATTTTGAAGTTGTTAGTGATGAGAGTTTAGCAGATATTGTTGTAGTAAATTCTTGTACAGTTACAAATGGTGCAGATAGTGGTGTTAGAAGCTATATAAACGGGATAAATAGACAAGGTAAAAAAGCAATCATTGCTGGATGTGGAGCTTTTAGCAAGGGAAGTGAACTTTTTAAAGACAAAAAAGTTTTTGGTGTTATGGGGCACTCTGAAAAAGAAAATATAAACAATCTTTTGAAAGTTGAAAAACCATTTGTTGAATTAGGGGATTTAAACTCGGTAGATAAAACAATAGTAAGTGAGTATATCGGAAAGAGTAAAGCTTTTTTAAAAATCCAAGAAGGATGTAACTTTAGGTGTTCATATTGTATCATTCCTTATGTAAGAGGAGATGCTAGAAGTCAAGATGAAGAAAAGATATTAGAACAGGTAAGAAAACTAGCATATAATGGCTATGGAGAGTTTGTATTAACAGGAACTAACATAGGAAGTTATGGACAAGATAAAAAAAGTAGCCTTGGTAATTTAGTTAAAAAAATAGCTATGATTAGAGGTGTTAGAAGGATAAGACTTGGAAGTATTGAGCCAATACAAGTAGATGATAGCTTTAGAGAAATTTTAGATGAGCCTTGGTTGGAGAAGCATTTACATCTTGCACTTCAGCATACAAATGAAGAGATGCTAAGAATTATGAGAAGAAGAAACAATGTAAAAAGGGATTTAGAGCTCTTTAATGAACTAAGTAGCAAAGGTTATGCTTTGGGAACAGATTTTATAGTAGGGCATCCTGGAGAGAGTGAAGAGATATTTGCAGATGCCTATGAAAAGCTAAAAGAGTTTCCTCTAACACACATCCACTCTTTTATTTACTCTAAAAGAGATGGAACTCCTAGTAGCAAAATGAAGCCTGAGATTAGAGGTGATGTGGCTAAAAAACGACTTAAAAAGACTGAAGAGTTGATAGAAAATAAAAACTATGATTTTAGATTGAAAAACAGAGCAATCCTAGAAGTATTGGTTGAAGAGAAAAAAGATGATGCTTTTGTGGGGTATGATCAGTTTTACAACAAAGTTCATATCAAATCAAATAGAGATATAGATAAAGAGTGGGTAAGTATTAGCGAGTATGAAGTAAAAAAGGATGCAAATTATGCTCAATTTTAAATCCAAAAAAGTAATGATAATTTTTATGTCATTTAGTATGTTGGTTATTTTGCTTTTAGGCGTTGCCCTAAAAGATAGAAATAATCCGATAGATTTAAAAATGTATGAAGTTCTTTTGAAAAAATCAGAATTTAAAGAAGCTAAGATTGATGGAAATGAAGTATTTTTAAAAACTGATAGTGGCTCATATGTTATTTACAAAGACAGTATTGATTTAAAAGAGCTTGCAAGTCATGTTCCTATAAAAGTTGCAAAAGATGTTAGTATCTTTGAAGATTTGATTTTTATGATAATCATTTTTGCTCTTTTGATTGCATTTGGCATATACAACAGAAAAAAAAGAGAGAGTGAACTTCAAAAAGAGCAAGAAAAATACAGCGCTTATGCACATGAAGGACTTACAAAAACTATCATACAAAGAAGTAGGTCAGCCTATAAGTTTAGTGATATTGCAGGAATTGATGAGGTAAAAGAAGAGTTAACTGAGATAGTTGATTTTTTAAAAAATACAAGAAAATATAAAAAAATGGGTATAAAACTTCCAAAAGGGGTTTTACTTATCGGTCCTCCTGGTGTGGGTAAGACTATGATAGCAAAAGCAGTTGCTGGAGAGGCTGATGTGCCATTTTTTTATCAAAGTGGAGCTAGTTTTGTTCAGATTTATGTGGGAATGGGAGCAAAAAGAGTAAGAGAACTTTTTTCATATGCTAAAGCAAATGCACCATCAATCATATTTATTGATGAAATTGATGCTGTTGGAAAAGCAAGAGGTGGTATGAGAAATGATGAGAGAGAATCAACGCTAAATGAACTTTTAACTCAAATGGACGGGTTTGAAGATAGTAGTGGAGTTATAGTCATAGGAGCTACAAACAAGATAGACATCATTGATGAAGCACTTTTGCGTTCAGGTAGGTTTGATAGAAGGGTTTTTATACCAATGCCTGATATAAACGATAGGATGAAGATCTTAGAAATTTATCTAAAAGATAAAAATTTTGAAGGAAGTATAGAAAATATAGCAAAAATGAGCGTAGGCTTTAGTGGTGCTGCACTTGCTACTTTGGTAAATGAAGCAGCCATAAATGCTCTTAGAAATAAAAAAAGTGTTATAGATGAAGATGACTTTTTTGCAGTAAGACAAAAAGTTTTACTAGGAAAAAGAAAAGTTTTAAATTTTTCAGATAAAGAAAAAGAGATACAATCATACTATCAAGCCGCAAAAGCACTTTGCGCATACTGGTTTGAGTGTGATTTTGATAAAATTTCCATAGTAAATGATAGATTAAAAGATTTGGATATGGAAATTGAATCTAAAACTTCAATGCTTTCAAAAATCAAAGTATATCTAGCTGGTATTGCAATAACAAACATAAAATACAACGAAATTTTTACAAATAGCAGTGAAGATTTAAGCCGTGCTAGAGAAATAGCAAAAGATATGAGTGAGAGATACGGCATGGGCAAAAGCTTAGTTCCAAGTGTTGATGATATTGAAAATATCTTGAAAAATGCAAAAGATGAAGTAGAAAAATTTCTCATAGGAATGACAGCAGTAATCGAAAAAATTGCACAAAATATCTACGAAAATGAAAGCATAACAAAGCAAGAGGTTAAAAAAATTGTAGATGAAGTATTTTAACGGTTTTTCTCTTGAAGGTGAAGAGGAGCTTTTTGAGAGCTTTACATGTAAAGATGATTTTTGTGTTGTAGGGTTTAGTTATGGGGCTCAAAGAGCACTTGAGTATGCTTTTACATGTAAAGAAAGAATCGATAAGCTTCAACTCATTTCGCCTGCTTTTTTTCAAGATAGAGACAAAAAGTTTAAAAAACTTCAAAAGATAGCTTTTAGAAAAAATTCTGATGAGTATTGCAAAAATTTTTTAAAAAGTTGTGGTTTTTGTGATGATAAATACTTTAAAAAAGGAAGTATTGAAGAGTTAGATGAGTTGCTTGAATATGAATGGAGCATTGAAAAACTTCAAAGCTTAATTGCTAGAGGAATTCAGATCGAGGTTTTTTTAGGGGAAAAAGATAAAATAATAAATCCTTTACATGTAAAGAGGTTTTTTCAAAAATTTGCTACAATTTGGTTTATAAAAGATAAAGGACATATACTATGATTAAAATTGGGATTTTAACACTTTCAGATAGAGCAAGTGCAGGGGTTTATGAGGATTTATCAGGTAAAGCGATAATTGATACATTAAACGAGTATTTAACAAATGAGTGGGAACCAGTTTATGAAGTTATTCCGGATGATTTTGACCTCATAAAAGAGTCACTTAAAGATATGGCTGATACTCATGAATGCTGTTTAATAGTAACGACAGGTGGAACGGGGCCAGATCCAAAAGATTTAACTCCAGAGGCTACTGAAGCAGTGTGTGATAGAATGATGCCTGGTTTTGGTGAACTTATGCGTCAAGTTAGCCTTAAGTATGTTCCAACTGCTATCCTTTCTCGTCAAACTGCTGGGATTAGAGGAAAAAGTTTGATTATCAATCTTCCTGGTAAACCAAAGTCAATAAGAGAGTGTTTGGACGCAGTATTTCCTGCTGTTCCTTACTGTATTGATTTGATTGGTGGGCCATACTTAGAGTGTAATGAAGAAGTGATAAAAGCTTTTAGACCTAAAAAATAAAGGGTTTTTAACTGAAAATTGTAAAAAGTTTGGATGGAAGCTACACAGCTTACTCAAATAGTTATGAAGAGCACTATCACTCAACAAAAGATGGTGCTCTTAGTGAAACACTAATTAAGCATGTAATACCTGCATATGAGTTAAAATCAGATAAAAAATCATTATATATTTTAGATATCTGCTTTGGTTTGGGTTACAATACTCTAGCTACTATTTGGTACTTTTTAGAGCATAAACCTGAGATTGAGCTTTTTATCTACTCTCCTGAACTTGATGGAGATTTGATAAATTCATTAGTTGATTTTGAGTATCCAAAAGAGTTTTCAAAAGAGATTATAACCACACTATCAAAAGAGAAAAAATATCATAAAAACAATCTACATGTAGAACTTTTTATTGGTGATGCGGTTGAGTATGTAAAAGGGTTTGATAATTTTTTTGATGTGATTTATCAAGATGCATTTTCACCCGAGAAAAATCCTAAGCTTTGGACTAAAGAGTATTTTGGCTTGATTGCAAATGCTAGTAGGGAAGATGCAATTTTGACTTCTTATTCTACTTCATTTAATACTAGATATAATCTTTACACAAATGGTTTTTTTATCTATGATAAAGTAAATGAAAAAACAAGAGATTCTTTAGTGGCTTCAAAAAAGAAAATTGAATTATATAAAAAAATCGATATGGAACACAAAATAAAATGCAACTTAGATAGCAACTAGTTTAATTCCTATAAGAGCGATAAAAGTTGATGAAATTAAGTTTATGATACTTTTATATTTTAGATAAGCATTTTGTGCTTTTTTAGTAGAAAGAGCAATGGCAACTGTACTATACCAAGAAAAATCTAAGATAAATGATAAAGTGCAAATGATTACAAAAGTATATCTTGGGGTTTCTTGTGGTAAAAATGCTGCGATGATTCCACCTATGACTATGATAGTTTTTGGATTTGAGAGCTGAGTAAAGAGTCCCGTTAAAAATGATTTGAAATTGTCTGCTTTTTTATCTACATGTAAAGAGTTATTTTCTTGTTTTGATTTAGAGCTTTTAAAAATCTTATATGCTAAAAAACACAGATAAGCTCCACCTAGTACTTTAAAAGCTAAAAACATAATAGGGATTTTGGTTAGAAGCAAGTATAGCCCAGTACAAGCAACAAGCGCTAAAATAGCTGCTCCAAGTCCCAGTCCAAAAGCCATGAAAAGTGCTTTTTTTCTAGTATTTGACATCGCATTGTGAGCTATGAGAAAAAAACTAGGGCCAGGGCTCATGACTCCTGCGATAAATGCAAGGATTATAGGAACTAAAAATATATATTCACTCACTTTTGTTTCTTAATGTAAAAAATTGTTAAAACTATGATAAAAATCACAGTGCCTATGGTTATCTCTTTTAGGTAGGAGTTTATAAGCTCTTTATTATCTCCCAAAAAATAACCAAGTAATGCTAAAATACTAACCCAAATACCAGCACCCAAACTTGTATAAACAGAAAATTTGATTATATTCATACTTGCAAGTCCAGCTGGAAGTGAGATGTATTGTCTGATTACTGGGATTAACCTTCCATTGAAGGTTGAAATTTCTCCGTGTTTGCTAAAAAAATCTTCTACTTTATTTAGTTTTTCTTCATCAAACCAAACATAATGGCCATATTTTAAGATAAGTTTTCTTCCAAGTGTTTTTGATAGATAGTAGTTAAAAAGTCCTCCGCTAAGAGAGCCTAAGATTCCAAGAGCTATAACAAGATATAAATTCATTTCTCCTTTGTAAGCTAAAAAACCAGCAGGAATCATAACTACTTCACTAGGAAAGGGAAAAAATGAGCTCTCTAGGAACATTAAGGCAAATATACCAAAATATCCCAAAGAGCCAATACTTTGAACTAAAAAGTCAATTACTACATGTAAAAGTTCCACTAAGAAAGTGCCTTTAACTCTTCATCAATTTTTTCTAGTTTTTCTTTTGCATCACTTAGTGCTTTTTTATTTGTTTCTACAACTTCTTTTGGTGCATTTGCTACAAATCTTTCGTTGCTTAACATTGCATTGAGTTTTGCTACTTCTTTTTCAAGTTTTGCTTTTTGATTGTTTAGTCTAGTGATGATTGGAGTTAAATCAATCCCACTTAGTGGTATGAAAACTTCTAAGTTGTCGCTAACATCTCTGATTGCATTTTCTACTTTTGAATTTACTAGGTTAACTTCACCACTTTTTCCAAGAAGTTTTATAAAAGGAATAGCTTTTGTTAAATCAATATCTTCATTTAGTTTTATGCTCACACTCTCAATTTTACCTGGCATATCAATAGTTGCTTTTGCTCTTCTTATGCTTACGATTGATTCAATGACTAAAGAAAAGATTTTTTCAATCTCTTCATCTTTTGAAGTATCACTTGGATATGACATTACCATGATTGATTCTTCGTTTTCAAGCTCTTTATTACTAAGAGTTTGGTAAAGATACTCAGAAATAAATGGCATAAATGGATGAAGTAACTTCATAGCCTCCTTAAAGATAGCTCCAAGTTCAGCTACGCTTGATTTTTCAGCTTTGCTAAGCTCAATTCCCCAGTCACAAAATTCACCCCATAAAAATCTATAAAGAGTAGTTGCTGCATCATTAAATCTATAGCTATCAATTTGCTCTCTTACTTCACGAGTAGCTTCGTGTAAACGAGATAGCATATATCTTCCCAAATCAGTTTTAATCTCTATCTGGCTTAAGTCTTTAAAGCTTTTTTCATTCATGAGTAGATAATTTGATGCATTATAAAGCTTATTTGTGAAGTTTCTCATTTGCTCTAATTTGTCGTTACTTAGTTTTATATCACGACCTTGAACAGCTAAAATAGCTAAAGTAAAACGAATAGTATCTGCGCTGTATTCTTCTATGGTATCAAGTGGATCAATAACATTGCCTTTGGATTTACTCATCTTAGCACCATGCTCATCTTTTACTAGTGCGTGAAGGTAGATATCTTTAAACGGAAGTTCTTCAAATGTTTGCTCACTTTGAAACATCATCCTAGCTACCCAAAAGAAAAGTATATCAAAGCCTGTAATTAAAAGTGAGTTAGGATAAAAATCTTTTAAATCACTCTCGAACCATTTTTCATTTTTAAATTCATCTCCATTTCCCCAACCAAGAGTTGAAAATGGCCAAAGTCCAGAGCTAAACCAAGTATCAAGTACATCAGGGTCTTGATAAATATTTTTACTTTTACACTTTGGACATTCACTTTGTGTATCTTCTTCGCTAGCCCACTCATGTCCACAGTCTTTACAATAAAACACTGGTATTTGATGTCCCCACCAAAGTTGACGAGAGATACACCAGTCTCTTAAATCTTTCATCCAAGCATTAAACGAGTTTATCCAATGACTTGGGTAAAACTCACATAGGTGTTCATTTACTTTTTTTATAGCACCATTGGCTATCTCTTTTTTTACAAACCATTGTTTTGATATATAAGGCTCAACTACATTTTTACAGCGATAACAGTGTCCTACCTGATTTTCATAATCTTCTATTTTTTCTATAAACCCAAGTTCTTCAAGCTTTTGTACTACTTTATCTCTAGCTTCAAGTCTTTCTTCTCCTTTAAATTCACCACATTCATCATTTAAGATACCTTTTTCATCAAAGATAGTGATAAATTCAAGATTATGTCTTTTACCTACTTCGTAGTCATTGATGTCATGAGCTGGAGTTACTTTTACACAACCTGTTCCAAAATCCATTTCAACATGTTCATCAGTTATGATTTTTACTTTTCTGTTGATGATTGGTAAAATTACATTTTTACCAACTAAATGTTTATATCTTTCATCATCAGGATGAACCATTACAGCAGTATCACCAAAGTAAGTTTCAGGTCTAGTTGTTGCAACTATGATAGCTTCATCACTATTTTCAATAGGATATCTTAAATGATAAAGCTTTCCTTTGTTTTGTTCGTACTCAACTTCGATGTCACTTAGTGCACCATCATGCGTACACCAGTTTACCATGTAATTATCTCTTACTATTAAACCTTCATTGTAGAGTTTTACAAATGCTTTTTTAACAGCTTTTTTAAGCCCCTCATCCATAGTAAATCTAGCTCTACTCCAAGCTGGACTTACTCCTAATTTTCTCATTTGATGAAAGATTTGGTTTCCACTTACCTCTTTCCACTCCCAAACTTTTTCTAAAAACTTTTCTCTACCTAACTCTTCTTTTGTTATACCTTTTGCCAAAAGTTGCTTTTCTACTACATTTTGAGTAGCAATTCCTGCGTGGTCAGTTCCTGGCTGCCAAAGAGTTTTAAACCCATCCATTCTTTTATATCTTGTTATAATATCTTGTAAAGTAAAAGTTAGAGCATGACCAATATGTAGGCTTCCTGTTACATTTGGAGGAGGCATCATGATACAAAAGTTTTTACCATCTTTTTGTATGTTTTTATTGCCATCTATTTCAAAATAGCCTCTTTCTTCCCAAATCTTATAAAATTTATCTTCAACAATTTTTGGATTATATACTGTACTTTTTTCACTCATAATATTTTTATCCTATCTTCAAAATGACGCGATTATATCAAAATATGAGTAAATTAATGATTAAAGACAATGGTAAAATTATGTTTACCAATTAATTAGTTCTTAAGCCATTAAGAAATATAATTTTATTACTCATGTGTAGCATAGCTTAAGGTTTAAGCATACATCAATTGAGACATAGAGTACTCCTTTGATTCCATCAATTCATATACATGTAGTGAAAAATATAAATTAGGAGATGTGTATGAAAGGAATTATTCTTTCAATTTTGTCTATCATGGTTTTTATTGGTTGTAGTGGTAAGGTTGAGCAAAAGCCTGAATATAACTACATAAGTGCAAAAGAGACTGCAGAGCTTATTCGTCAAAGTCCTTCAAAGATAGTTTTAGTTGATATCCAAGAAAAAGATGACTTTGAAGAAGAACACTTAAGAGGTGCTATTGCTACATATGCATATCCTGTTAAAACAAAAGAAGAAGAAGCTAGAATAGCAAAGATGATACCTAGTATAAAAGATGATCAAAAAGTCATAGTTGTTTGCCCTAAAGGTGGCGGAGGAGCTGAGAGAGCATATGACTTCTTAGCAAAAAATGGTATTAAAAAATCAAACTTAGTGATACTAACTGATGGTCAATATGGTTTGCCACGAGAAGAAATAAAAGATGTTTTAGAAGTTGAAGAATAATCTTTATAAATTCATAATCCTATCAGTAGTGATAGGATTATGTTTTGTTGAACCACTTAAAAGTACACTTTTAGATATATTTTCATTGTTTAACTCTTTGGATATTGAAAGAGTTAAAGAGTATATACTCTCTTTTGGTCTTTTAGCACCAATTGTCTCATTTGTACTTATGGTTCTTCAATCACTCATTGCACCACTTCCAGCATTTTTGATAACATTTTCAAATGCTGCTCTTTTTGGATGGGTATATGGAGCAATTCTCTCTTGGATTTCAGCTATGGTTGGAGCTATACTTTGTTTTTATATTGCAAATTTTTTAGGAAGAGATTTTGTAGAAAAACTGACATCTAAAAGTGCATTAGAAAGTGTAGATATGTTTTTTGAAAAGCATGGAAAATATGCTATTCTTATAGCAAGGCTTTTACCTTTTATATCATTTGACTTGATTAGTTATGCAGCAGGTCTAACTAAGATGAAAATAAAAGATTTTATTATAGCAACAGGGATTGGGCAGCTTCCAGCCACGATTGTTTATTCTTATGCTGGAGAGATGTTAATAGGGGAGAGTAAGATGATTGTTTATGGACTTTTATGTCTTTTTGCTTTTTCAATACTCATATACTTACTAAAGAGTTTATATGTCAAACGCACATCTTGATTATGAAAAATGTATAGATTGTAAGCTTTGTATGCAAGGCTGTTTAATGCTTGATGAGTTTACAAACTCGCCAAAAAACTTACTTCTTGATTTTAAACAAAACAAACCAACTTCACATATCTCTTTTTCATGTGCTACATGTAACTATTGCGAAACAGTTTGCCCAGCTGATATTAGTTTTAAAGATATATTTAAAGAAGCAAAAGTAGAACATGCAAAAGATGATAAAGTTTTAAAAAGTTTTGGGTACAAATCTGTACTTTTTCATCAAAAAAATAGTTTTTCAAAAATATTTACAGCTAAAACAAAATTTAGCGTAGGAGAGTATAAAAATATGGCTTTTATGCCTGGATGTGCCTTGTCTTCTTACTCTCCTCATCTAGTTTATAAAATTTATAAGCACTTAAATGCTACCTTGCCAGGGATTAATATGCTTCAGCAATGCTGTGGGCAACCTACAAGAATTGTAGGAGATATGAAAAGATTTCATAAGCTATATTCTAAACTTGAAGCTGATATTGACTATATGCAAGTAGATACAGTAGTGACTGCTTGTGAAAATTGTTATATGAGTTTAAAAGAGTTTTCGCCAAATGTAAAAGTTGTTTCTCTATATGAAACTTTAGCTAAGCATGGCATACCTAGAGAAAAAGAAAATGCTTATACTTCTTTTGATAAAGTCGCTTTACATGATCCTTGTCCAACTCGTCATGAAAAACATCTACATGTAAGTACAAGAAAGCTTTTAGATATGATTGGTTTAGAGTATGAAGAGTTTAAAAACAATAAAGAAAAAACAGAGTGTTGTGGAAGTGGAGGTATGCTTGAGCTTACAAATCCAAAATTGGCACTAAATCAAATGAATTCAAGAGCAAATCAAACAAAGTGTGATACTATTGTAAGTTACTGTCAATCATGTGCTGAATCAATGAGTAGAGGCGGTAAAAATGGAGTTCATATACTTGACCTTATATTTACAGATATAAAAAAAGATAATTTTGTGCAGAAGAAAAACTCTGTTGTAAAAAAGTGGTTTAACAGATATAAATCAAAAAAGATTATTGAGAAATTAAAATGAAAAAAACTATATTTTATGTAATTATTGCTGTTGTTTTAGGTAGTTTTTACTATTTTGATATTTTTTCGTTTACAAGTCCATCTGAGATAAGAGATTATGTTTTAAGTTTTGGCTCATTTGCACCGATTGTTTTTATAATCTTATTTACCATAGTACCTTTGACACTTTTTCCTGATGCTCTTTTAGCAATAGCCGGAGGTTTGATATTTGGCCTGTTTGAGGGAAGTTTATATATCATGATTGGGGCTCTTTGTGGTGCTACTTTGTCATTTTATATTTCAAGATTTTATGGTTCATGGTTAAAAGAGAAGTTAAAAAATGAAAAGCTTTTAAACTTAGATAAAAACATAAAAGAAAATGGTTTTTTGATTATATTTTTTCTTCGTTTAGTTCCTTTAGTTCCATTTGATATCATCAGTTATAGTGCTGGTTTTTCTTCTATAAGATATAAAGATTTCATACTTGCAACTTTATTTGGGATAATACCAGGAGTTGTAGTTTATGCAAACATTGGGGCTCAATCTCTTAATTTTGGCTCAAGTAGTTTTTATCTCTCAATTGCCTTTTTAATAGGACTTACTGTAGTTTCAATGATATTTAAAAACAAGCTAAAGAGGAAGTTTTATGAAAATAATTAATCTTTTGCTAGTAGCATTTTTATTTATATCTTGTTCTAAAGACAATGGTGTAAAAGAAAATGTACTTGAAAAACCATATGAACAGATACTAAATGAAGCTAGAGGAAGTGAAGTTTCTATTTACATGTGGGGTGGAAGTAAAGAGGTAAATAACTATTTTGATGAGTTTGTAATACCAAATGTAAAAGAGCTTTATGATATAAAGATAAATCGTGTGCCAATAGATGATGTAAAGAGTGTTTTACAAAAGATAGAGTTAGAAAAAAACTCAAATAAAAAAGGCTCTATTGATATCATTTGGATAAATGGTGAAAATTTTAAGATTGCGAAAACAAAAGATTTATTATATGGCTCTTTTGTTTCAAAACTTCCAAATTATAACGCTTATGTAGATAGCAAAAACAAATCAAATTTGCTTGATTTTTCTGAGCCAACAAACTTACTTGAAGCCCCTTTTGGAAGAGCTCAATTTGTTATGGTTTATGATTCAAGCAAAGTAACAAACCCACCTAAAAATACAAAAGAATTATTTAGCTGGATAAAAAATAACCCAGGAAGATTTAGCTACCCTGCCATTCCTGATTTTACAGGGAGTGCCTTTGTTAGGCAACTATTTTTAAGTAGCATAGGAGGGATAGAAAACTTTGATAAAGACAACTATAAAAGCAAGTTAAAAATGTTTTTTAAAAAATTAAATGATATAAAACCTTATATGTTTAAAAATGGTAGTTACTTACCAAAAAGCTCAGCTCTTTTAGATACATTGTATGCAAATGGAAGTGTTGATTTTACATTTTCTTACAATCCATCTCATGCACTAAATAAAATCAAAACTTCAAATTTTCCAAAATCTTCAAAAACAGCTATTTTTGAAGGAGGAACTTTGGCAAATACTCACTTTTTAACTATTTCAAAAACAGCATCAAATCCAAAAGCAGCAATGGTAGTTATTAACTTTCTTTTATCTCCAACTGCACAATACAAAAAAGCACAAAGTGATGTTTGGGGAGATGGAACAGTACTAGATTTAAATAAGCTTGATGATGATTTTAAAGTAAAATTTTCCAATTTAACTTCCGATCCAGCTTTGTTAGATTCAAAAATATTACAAGAAAATCAAATCCCAGAATTAAGTGCTGATTATATAGAAGAGATAGAAAAGATTTGGAAGAAAGATGTTCTTCAAAAATAAAAATTTTCTTTTATTTATACCTGCTCTGTTTTTAAATATACTCTTTATTTTGAGCTTTTATCTGATGTTTCAAAAAACTATTGGTGCAAATGAAAATATATTTTTAGAATTAATTAGCACTAAAGAATTTTTAAAATCTCTATTTTATGGACTTGAAGTTTCTTTACTCGTTATAGTTTTTAGTGTAGTTTTGTTTTTGTTGATTTATTATATGCTTTTTTTATTGAGCTTTAAATACAAGCAAGATTTAAAAGCTTGGTTTCTTTTTACAACTTTCCCAGTTCTCATACCTTACTCTTTTTGTGCATTTTTAATGTTTTTGATGTTTTTCCCAGTTGGTTACCTTAAAGAATTTATGCCTTTTTTAGTAGGCTCAACTCTGTCTTTAGTCATAGCTTATGCTTATAAAGTAGTGCCTTTTTTGATACTTGTTTCTTTTCCAAATTTATTAAAAATATCTAAAAACGAGATAAAACTACATAAAATTTACTCTTCAAAATCATTTGATTTTTTTTGGTATATTTTGATGAGAAGAAATTTAAAAGTTATTTTTATAGCTTTATTTATTGTTTTTTCTTTTGTGTTTAACGCTTATGAAATACCTTCAATATTAGGTTCAAACATCGATAAAATGCCAGCAGTTTATGTAAATGAAACCTTACACACATACAGTTTAAATTCTATAAATCAAGCATATGCTAGCTCAATGCTTTTTTTTGGAATAACTCTTTTTTTTATTCCTCTTTTTTATTTAAGCTATAATACTACAAAAAGAAGAGTATTTTGAGAAGTATAAAAAGATTATTGACCATGGTTGTGATTTTAAACTTTATACCACTAATTTACATATTTTTTATTGGTTTTTCAAGTATAGATTTGTATAAACTTTTTGAGTTTACATGTAACTCCTTTTTACTAGCTGTGATTTCTGTGCTTTTATCGTTTGTTTTTGCGCTTCCTAGTGCATATGTATTTGTCTATAAAGATGGTTATTATAAGTATTTTGTAATATCAATTTTGATGTTAATCTCGATACTTCCTCCCTTTTTGATTTCAATCATGCTTAGTAATTTATCTGATTTTTTTGGTTTTGAAAATGGCTTTGGTATTGTAAGTTTTGCTCATATGATAATCATCTTTCCTTATACACTAGCTTTGATGGTTTTAGGTTTTTCTTTTGTACCAAAAAGTGCTATTTATGCTTCAAAACTCTATGCTACAAATTTTTTAAAAGGTTTTGTCATGTTTTATCTGCCTTTTATGAAGAGTGTTTTTTTAGTAGCATTTATCTTGGGCATTACAATTTCAATGAGCCAGTACATTCTCTCACTTATGCTAAGCAGTCCTAGTTTTAGCACTTTAATGCTTCAAATAATCCCATATCTAAAAAGTGCAGATTTAAAAAGTGCAAATACTTATGCTCTTGTTTTCATTGCAAATAGTGCATTTGCGATTTATATTTTTTATAGGCTAAGAAATGTCATATCTAAAAATAACTAATCTACATGTAAAGCAAGGTGATTTTTGCTTAGATATAGACTCCCTAGAGATTAAAAAGGGATCCTTTTTTGGTGTTCTTGGTAAATCTGGAGCTGGAAAAAGTACTTTTTTAAACTCCATATGTGGTTTAGAAAGTCTAAAGGATGGAAAAATCATTTTAGATGGACAAGATGTAACAAATCTTGCGCCAAATAAAAAAGATATAGCTTATGTTTTTCAAAATTCACTTTTATTTGAAGGTTTAAGTGTAAAAGAAAATTTGGAGTATATTTTAAAAGCAAAAGGAATTAAAAAAGAAAATTACTCACAACTTATAGATGAAGCTTTGAATGATTGCGAGGCAATTGAGTTAAAATTTAGTGATATTGCCAATTTAAGTGGTGGAGAAAAACAAAGAGTTGCACTAAGTATGGCTTTGATATTAAAACCAAAACTTCTAATCCTAGATGAGCCATTTTCAAACTTAGATACTTCGCTTAAAGTAAGAATGAGAGAATTTTTAAAATCACTTGTAAAAAAACACAATATTACGGCCATCATGGTAACTCACGATAAAGAAGATGCATTTGAGCTTTTTGATGAAATGATACTTTTAGAAGATGGTAAAATCATTCAAACAGGCTCCCCAAAAGAGATATATGAAAATCCTAACTCAATCAAATGTGCTAAATTTTTCAATCTAGAAAATATGCTTTATGGAAATATTAAAAATGGTTATTTTAAAAATGAAGATTTATTTTTATATGTAGAACAAAGTGATTGCAAAGAAGTTTGCATGATAGTGCCTTTTAATGCCATAAAAGTTGATAACAAGGGGATTTTAACAAGTGTAATTGAGTCAAAATTTATAGATGGAAGATGGAAAATAAAGCTAGAAAACAATCTCATATTTTACTCCAATGAAACAGTTGGACATTTTGTGATAATCAATATCGATATTTCTAAGCTTGTTTTTTTGAAGGATTTGGTTTGATTGATACATATGCAAGAGGATATTTTAGTAAGCTTTTTTTAGCTATTGCAAAGCTTCTTTTATCTCTACATGTAAAGCCTTTACATGTAACGGTTTTTTCTCTTTTTATAGGTGTTGTAGGCGCCATTTATTTTTATGTGGGACTTCACATAACAAGTTTGATTTTGCTTTGGTTAAGTGGTTTTATGGATGTTTTAGATGGTGAGTTAGCAAGACTAAGCAATCAAAGCTCACAAAAAGGAGCTTTACTTGATATATTTTTTGATCGTATAGTTGAGATTTCTTATATATTTGCTTTTATTGGTACTGCTAGTAGTGAATCTCTTTTGGTTTTGAGTTGTACAATCATACTTTCCATGACACTTTTTTTATCAGTTGGAGCCATGAGTCAAAAAGAGAGTAAAAAAGCATTTTACTATCAAGCAGGACTAATCGAGCGAACGGAAGGATTTATACTGTTTTCTTTGATGATTATGTTTGCAGATTTTTCAACTTATATAGCTTATCTATTTGCTTTTTTGATTTTGCTAACTGTTGGGCAAAGGCTAAAAGAGGCACTTAGTATTTTAAAGTAGTATGCTATAATCATAATAAAAAAAGGTAAAATTTAATGCGAATTGCGATTTGCGGTATTAGTGGTTTTGTAGGAAAAAATCTTTCAAGAGAATTTGTAAATGATGGACATGAAGTTGTTAGGATTGGAAGAGAGCATTTTTTAGATGAAGAAGCTCTATATAGAGCACTTTATAAGTGTGATGTTGTTATAAATCTAAGTGGTGCTCCGATTTTAAAAAAATGGGATGAGGCTTATAAGCATGAGCTTTATGTAAGTAGGATTGATACTACAAAAAAGCTTATTAGAGTTATTGAAAAACTACAAGAAAAACCAAAAGTTTTTATCTCTCCTTCTGCGATTGGAATATACAAAGAAAATTTAGTTCATGATGAAAACTCAACAGAATTTGGTACAAATTATCTGGCACTTTTGGCAAAAGATTGGGAAAGTGAGGCAAAAAAGGTAGAGAAATTTGGTGTTAGATGTGTAGTGTTCAGGTTGGGCGTTGTTTTAGGAAAAGATGGTGGAATTGTTGATGAGTTAAAAGTACTTTTTAAGATAGGTTTAGGAGCAGTAGCGGGAGATGGAAATCAGCCATTTTCTTGGGTACATGTAGATGATGTTATAAATGTTTTTAAATTAGCGATTAGAGATGAAAATATGAGTGGAGTGTATAATTTGGTAGCTCCTGAAAGTGTTAGCAACAAGACGTTTATGAAAATTTTTGGCAAAGTTTTATCAAGACCCGTTTTTTTAAATGCACCTGAAGTATTTTTAAAACTAAAGTATGCTGAGGGGGCTGAGAATTTACTAAAAGGCTCATTTGTTGTTTCAAAAAGATTAGAAAAGATGGATTATAAATTTAAATTCAATAACTTATATGAAGCTTTAAGGGATATTTTGAAATAATAGTAAGAAAACCTAATTAAAAGGATTTAAGTGAGTGGTAGTAAGAAAATTTTAGTAATCATAGCTAGTATGATGCTTATATTTTCACTAGTAGTAGTGATAATAGTCACGCTCAATTTTAAAGAGTTTTCAAAAGATAGAGAGATAGAAAAAGCTGAAACAATTGCTTCTTTGGTCAAAGATGGATTAACTGCTCACATGGTAAGTGGTACAATGACCCAAAGGGCTTTTTTCTTAGATAATGTAAAAGAATCTTCAGGAGCACTTAAACTTTGGGTATTTAGATCCGATAGTGTTGTAAAAGAGTATGGAAAAGGTTTAAGAAATGAGCTTTTAAGAGATGAGATAGATAAAAAAGCACTCAGTACGATACAAACTCAAAAAATTATAGATGAAATACTCACTCGTCCAACTCTTAGAGTAACGATTCCATACGTAGCAACTTCAAAGGGTGAGCTTAATTGTTTATCTTGTCATACTAACGCAAAAGAGGGTGAAGCACTTGGTGGAATTAGTATGATTTTTGATATAGAAGGTGCTAGAAATGAATCTATTTTAACTCTGTTAAAAATCACAGGTACAACTTTGATATTTATCTTAATATTTATTTATATTACAGATAGACTTCTTTATCCATACACAAAAGCTTTAACTTATATTAGAGATTCACTTAAAAAAGCAAATTATGGAGATTACTCGTCTCATATAGAAATAAAAGGACAGGATGATTCAACAGAAGTTGCTAAGTGGCTAAACACACTTTTATTTAAGCTTAAAAAGACAATTGGCTCGATAGAAGATAATATTTCTTTATTTGTGGCAGATAGAAGAGAAAAGTTTAATGATCCTCTTGAAAAATCTCAAGCAGTTATTGAAGATATTGCAAAAATTTACAAATTTAAAAGAACAATTGAGCAAGATGTCTCAAAAGATGTAATTTACAATAGATTAATAAAAATCTTTAAAGAGCAATTACATGTAGATGATTTATCTTTATATGAAGTTGATATAAAAAATGATAAAAGGGTACTTGTCTATGATGATACTCCTGAGAAATTTTGTAAAATTGCAGATGAAAAAACATCTCAAAGATGTAGAGCATATAGAACAAACTCGATAGTCATGAGTGATGATTTTGAAAATATTTGTCAATCATGTAGTAGTACTAAAGAGTATCTTTGTATAAACTATCCGATAGATGATAATATATCTTTGGTTTTAAATATCAAACCAAAAAGCAAAGACGAATTAGCAGAGAATAAAAAAGCGATAGGTTACATCAAAAATTATCTTGAATCAGCCAGACCAGTTTTACAAAGTAAAATCCTAACAGAAATCCTTCAGCAATCAAATATGATAGATGGCCTTACAAAACTTTTCAATAGAAAGTATTTAGATATTTTTATGGAAGATGATATAAATGATTATGAAGATTATGCAGTTGCTATGATAGATATTGATTATTTTAAAAAGGTTAACGATACTTATGGGCATGATGCAGGAGATAAAATTTTAAAAGGGCTTAGTGATATCTTTAGAAAAATTATACAAAAAGATGATATTGCTTTTAGATTTGGTGGAGAAGAATTTCTTATCTTTATGCCAAATGTAAATGAAGCAAAAAATACTATACAAAAGATAAAAGATACATTTGAAAAAACTAACTTTAATGTTGGAGAAGATAGTATAAATAAAACTTTGAGTTCTGGAATTTCATTTAAGAAAGATAGTCCACAAAGTGTTTGGCAAGTCATAAAAAATGCCGATATTGCACTATATGAGGCAAAAAATAGTGGACGAAATAGAATAGTCGTATTTAAAGAGATAAAGAGTTGAGTTATGAAGGATTACAAAGAGCTACATGTAAAAATTACAAATGAAGTTAAAAATGTAGTAAATAAGCATGAGATTGTTTTTCCAGCATATTATGGAAAAGTTTATAAAGCCATAGCTAAAAAACACAATATTGATTTATCTCCAGAACAACTTTTACACAAAGAGATGTTAGATGAAAAGATAGTAAGACATATCATATCTCTATCTCAATATACACAAGAAGCAATAGAAGCGATGGAAGATAAAAATGAAGAAAAACTAAAAGAAGTTTTAGATGAAACCAAAAGACTTCAAGAAGAGATAGAAAAACTACAAAAACTTGTGTATAAAGATAGCCTAACAAAGTGTTATAACAGAGAGTGGTTTGAAGATAAATATCTACAAGAAGATAAAGCCTCCTTTTCAAAAGATGGAGTCTTTGTATTTGTAGATTTGAATAGACTAAAAAGAATCAATGATGATTATGGCCATATGGTAGGTGATAAAGTCATAAAATATTTAGCACTTAAATTACTTGAGATGACTCCAAATGTAGTAAGATATGGTGGAGATGAATTTATACTTTTTTTCACTGAAGGAAATGAACAAGTAGAAGAAAAAATGCACCAATGCTATGAACACTTTAGGCATACAAAATTTAAATCAGAAGATATTGAACTAAAAGCAACATTTGCATATGGATTATGTCCATTTAAACAGGGTGATACACTAGAAAGCATTTTAAGTGAAGCAGATAAGAAGATGTATGCTTACAAAGAGGGTAATAGGAGGGTGGAATGAGTCAAAAAAGGTTAAGTAAATTAGATGCACCAAAAAACATAACTAATGATGAAAAAGTTATGGGTGCTGATGATTTTATTGTTTCAAAAACTGATACAAAAGGTTTTATAACATATGCAAATGAGATATTTATAGAGATGAGTGGATATACGCCCCAAGAGATAATGGGTGCAAATCATAACCTCATACGTCATCCTCATATGCCTCGTATTGCATTTAAATTAGCGTGGGATTTGATACAAAATGGAAAAGAGTTTTTTGGTTTTGTTAAAAACTTAAAAAAAGATGGCGGATTTTACTGGGTGTTTGCTTATATCACAGCTGATTATGATAGTAGAGGCAACATCATAGGATACAGCTCTTTTAGAAGAACACCACCAAGAAGTGCGATAGAACAGATAGAGCCAGTTTACAAGCTTTTAGTAGATGCTGAAAGAAAAGGCGGCATGGAAGCTTCAGGAAAACTACTGAATGACTTTTTAGAGCAAAACAAAACAACATACAATGCACTTGTTATGAATCTTCAAAAGGGAGCTTAAGATGAAAAGTTTAAAAAGTTTACATGTAATAGCTCTTTTTTGTGTTGCAATTTTGAGTTCACTTTATATGTTTTATATATCTGAGTATATAGTTGCTTCAATCACACTTGTTTTATCTATAGTAGCTATATTTATACCAGCTAAAAGCAACGATAAATCTAACGATGAAGTTTTAGATCAAATAGAATCAATCCTAAAAGATATGGAAGAGGGCAAACTAACAAATAGAGTTAAACTAAGTAGTAACTCAAATAGGATGGAAAGTATAGCATGGCATCTAAATAATGCTCTTGATCAGATGGAAGTCATTCTAAGAGAAAGCAGATACACTATACAAGCTGTAAGTAGTGGTGATTTTAATAGAACTATTTTTTCAAGTGGGCTTCATGGAGAGTTTAAGTATAGTTCAAAAGCGATAGAAAAAGCTATAAATGCACTAAAAGCAAATGCAAAATATCAAATGATGGGAGTTATGTCTAACGAGTTTTCAAAAATAAATGGAGGATTTAAAGGAAGTTTAAATCTTTTAACATCAAATCTTGAAGAATTAGAAAATACAATTAAAATTTCATCTTTAAAAACAGATGAAGTTTCTGAAGTTTCAAATACAACTATGATTGAGTCAAAAAAAGCAAACAAAGAAGTATTAAACTTAACACAACTTGTTTCTCAAACCTCTGAATCTATCGATGGGCTTACTCAAAATTCAAAAGATATAAGTTCAGTAGTTTCACTGATAAATGATATAGCAGATCAGACAAATTTATTGGCTTTAAATGCTGCAATCGAAGCTGCGCGTGCTGGAGAACATGGTCGTGGATTTGCTGTTGTGGCTGATGAAGTAAGAAATTTGGCTGAGAGAACTCAAAAAGCGACAAATGAAATCTCAATAACTATAAATACCCTTCAGCAACAAGCAACAAACATACAATCAAATGCTGAAAATATGCGAATAATTTCAGAAAAATCAAGCGAAACTATGCAAAACTTCATAAATACTATGGAAATGTTAAACAATGACTTAACACTTGTCAAAAATATATCAGACAAGAGTAGTTTTGCAATGTTTATGGATAGATTTAAGATAAATCATATTGTTTTCAAATCAAATGCATATTCAGCAGTAGTAAAAGGAAATGTTTCAGATAAACTATTTAAAGATTATAAAAATTGTTATTTTGGAAAGTGGTATTATGGCGAAGAAGTTGAAAAATTTAGAAATAATAAAACATTTAAAGAGATGGAAAAATACCATAAAGACATACATGATAAAGTAAATGAAAATTTAACTTTTTCAAAAAATTGTGGAGATAACATCAGTAATGAAGATAAAGAAAAAATTATAAAAAGATTTAGTGAAGCAGAAGAAGCAAGTAATAAACTCTTTGCTTTGATGGATAAGTTTGTTGATGAAGTTGAAGGGACGTAATTAGAAGTATGTTTGTAAAGAAGCTTGAAGATTTAGTTTATGGATTTTTTAAAACTTGTAGAATAAAATATAATGTGGCAATTTGATTTGACTAAAAAATATACATTTATAATTTATTTTTTTATTTTTTTCGTTACATTACAAGTAGAGCTTTTTGCCATTGAAACCCCCATAGCAAACTACCAAATGGATGAATGCCATTGGAATGGAACAACAAAAGAGGTTAAGGATATTAGTACTGATGGTACAGATAATAGTGGAACCATAACAGGCTCAATACAAATCACAAAAGATGGAAAGATATACAATGGTGGAGAATTTAGTGGAGGAGCAATAGATATAGATAATCTAAATGTTTCAACTGCAACAAATGCTAAAACAACAGTAGCTTTTTGGATGTATTGGGATGGTACAAATAATGTTATGCCATTTGGCTGGGGACTATATGATTTATGGTTGCAAGGTGGTAAGTTTGGATTTAACACCTTTAACTCTGATATATATGGAATTTCAAACAATGCATCTTTGAAAAATGGATGGCATCATATAACAGCAGTTTTTAATAATGGTGATTACACTCAAAACAAACTCTATATAGATGGAGTAAATCAAACACTCTCACAACAAAACTCTTCTGAAAATATAAGCCATGCCATAGTTTCATCAACAGCAAGAATAGGAGGAACTAGAGGAAACAATGGATATCGTTTTAAAGGAAAAATTGATGAGCTTAAGATTTGGAACGGGGAGCTTGGGGCATCAACTATTCAAAGTATATACAATAATGAAGTAAATAATAATAACTATGATGGAACAACAAGAGAGAATACATGTATAGACCCTGTCGCAGATTATCGTATGGATTCATGCTTTTGGGATGGACATAGTGGCGATGTGATTGATAGTAGCTACAATAATTTAAACGGTACTTCTCAAAATGGTGCATCAACAGAGTCGAATGTAACAGCCGGTGGTGGAATTTGCCATGTTGGAAAGTTTGACAATAAAAATTATGTTAAGATACCGGATAATTCTTTATTGCAGGTTACTAATAATTATACATTTATGGCTTGGGTAAAAACTACAAAAGAATCAGGAACAATTTTATCAAAAACAGACCCTAGTAGTCCTTGGCATGGATATGTTTTTGCGATAGGTCCAAATAGCGGAGGAAAGCTTGCTCTATGGAATGGTTCTGGAGGATGGAAAATAAGTGATGGCACAGTAGTAAATGATGGCTCATGGCATCAAGTTGGGATTACGGTTGACGGTACAACTTTAAAATTTTATGTTGATGGAGTACAAGATGGTGCAACACAGACTCTTTCAAATATAACAAATACATCAACACAAAATTTACAAATAGGATTTGAACAAAACCCAAGTGCAAGTGCAAGATATTTTAGTGGAGATATAGATGAAGTAAAAATCTTTGATAAAACTCTGTCTGATTCACAAATACAATCAATTTACAATAACGAACAATCCAAGCATAATTGGGACGGAGCAGATAGAACTTGCTACACATGTGAAACCCCCATAGCAAACTACCAAATGGATGAATGCCATTGGAATGGAACAACAAAAGAGGTTAAGGATATTAGTACTGATGGTACAGATAATAGTGGAACCATAACAGGCTCAATACAAATCACAAAAGATGGAAAGATATACAATGGTGGAGAATTTAGTGGAGGAGCAATAGATATAGATAATCTAAATGTTTCAACTGCAACAAATGCTAAAACAACAGTAGCTTTTTGGATGTATTGGGATGGTACAAATAATGTTATGCCATTTGGCTGGGGACTATATGATTTATGGTTGCAAGGTGGTAAGTTTGGATTTAACACCTTTAACTCTGATATATATGGAATTTCAAACAATGCATCTTTGAAAAATGGATGGCATCATATAACAGCAGTTTTTAATAATGGTGATTACACTCAAAACAAACTCTATATAGATGGAGTAAATCAAACACTCTCACAACAAAACTCTTCTGAAAATATAAGCCATGCCATAGTTTCATCAACAGCAAGAATAGGAGGAACTAGAGGAAACAATGGATATCGTTTTAAAGGAAAAATTGATGAGCTTAAGATTTGGAACGGGGAGCTTGGGGCTAATAGTATTAGAAATTTATACTATGACATAGGAAATGGTAGAAGTGCACCTATGTGTGGTGGTGTCTTTGATGCATGGGATACATTTAGAGACATAAATGATAGAAATATATCCACTAAAATTGTAAATAAAGATTTTAATCTCACTATTGCTTCTCTGGATATAAACAGTAGCAAATATCAAGAGTTTAACGGAACAGTCTGTGTTAAAGTGGATAACAACATTACTAAACTGCTTTTTATAGATCAGAACACTTCAAATGCAAGTTTTAATATCAATAAAGCCATAAAAGATACAAGAGTTTCTATTGCATGGAAAAGAAATGTTGATGAAAATTGTCCGCTTAACAGTGAAGATAATAGTACAAAATCAACGGATAACTTTGCAATCCGCCCTCTTAGGTTTAACATAGATATAAATACCACTTCTTTTTATGCAGGAGTACCTTTTCATGTAGATTTAAATGCTACATCCTTTAGTGGTACAAACAGTTTTGATTATAATGAAACAAATTCTACTTCATTTGTTTTTGAAAAAAATGACTCAAATGCCACATGTATTAGTGGAACTTTAAGTAATCTTCCAAATCCATTTAAGTTTAGTGATGGGAATATCTCATTTGATACAAGCTACAGTGATGTTGGATATGTAAAATTATATTTAAAAGAGATAAATGGAAGCGAATTTGCCAAAGTTGATGCTGACGATACTAATAATTCTGACAGATTAATCCAAGATTATAACACAACTATAACTGTAAAACCGTATCAATTTTCTATCGTAAACTATAGTTTTACAAGAAACCCAAATCAGGATTGGCGTTACATGTCTGATGTGAAAGATTCAAATATAAGTGTATTTTTTCAAGTACAAGCACAAAACAAAGATGGCAATGTGACACATAAATTTGATAAAAACTGTTATGCACAACCTTTAAATGTAGTTATAGATTTAAATGCAACAAGTAGTGATGGTAATGTAAGTTATTATAAATATATTAACAATGCTTCTATATATGCTCATGATAAAAGCCTAAACAATTTTAATCTATCAGATACTATAAATGAGCAAAATTTTACAGATGGAAATAGTACAAAAATTATATATGCTCTAAATGTTTACAGAAAATTTAATGATGAAAAAAGTCCACTTGAGATAAATGTTATAGATGTAAATACAAGCTACCAAGTTGATACTAATGTTATAAATGCAGGACTTTTACCAGATAATAATAGAAGTAAATTTTATTACGGACGAGTAAAAACAAAAGACATAAGCACTAACAAGAAAGATGTAAATCACTCCTTACATGTAGAAGTTTATGATACAAATAAAGATAGCTATGTAAATGGTTTTCATCAAGTAAGCCTAAATTGGTATGTTATGAAAGATGATAATAATCAAACAATTAATGAAACTGATTTTAATGCAAGCAAGACTTTTTCTAATTCAAATGATGCTAATTTAAATATTTCAAATACAAATTATTCTAATGGAATATTGAACTTTAAAATAAGCAATCCAAGTGAAGTTTCAAATGCTTATATACATGTAGATGTACCAACTTATCTTTGGTATAGTAAGTATAATGATTACAACATATCAGATGATTGTGCCCATCATCCTTGCTTTAGATATGATTATATTGGTAAATCTGAAACACATAATATACATAGTGGTGATTTTAATGGTACAACTATAGGGCGAGAGTATAATGCAACTAAAACCAAAAAAGGTGTAAAAGTATTTAGATAGATATGATATAATAATGTTTAAATAGGTATTGAAAGGGGTTTATTATGGATACATTATTAAAAAGAATTACAGTTGATAGTGATATATGTCATGGTAAACCTACCATAAGGGGGCTTAGGTATCCTGTTGAGATGATACTTCAACTTCTAAGTAGCGGTATGAGTACAGAAGAGATATTAGAAGATTACGAAGACTTAGAAAAAGAAGATATATTGGCTTGTTTATCGTATGCTGCTAAGTTAACTGAAGTAAAATCAATTTATGAGTTTAATGTAGCATAATGAAATTTTTACTAGACGCTCAACTTCCCAAAAAAATATCTGAATTTTTAAATTGGAAGGGGTACGATTCTTTACATACCTTGGATTTACCAGATAAAAACAGAACAAAAGACTCTCAAATCAATGATATATCAATTAAACAAAGTAGAGTAGTTATAAGTAAAGACTTAGATTTTGTTGAGTCATTACTTATATCAGATAAACCATATAAATTGATTTATATAGCAGTTGGTAATATATCAAATAAAGAATTATTAGAAATATTTAGTAAAAATATAGAAGAGATTATAAAGCATATAGAAAATGCAAGATTGATTGAAATAACAAACAACAAGATTATTGTTAGGGTGTAAAAGTATTTAGATGAGAAAAGGATTAACACTAATTGAGCTTATTTTTACTATTGTTATCATTGCCATCGTATTTACTGTGATTCCTAAGATTGTATTTGCTCTAAACAAGGCTGATAGTTTTATAATCCGTCAAGATGCAATGTTTAATGGCTTTTCGATGATAAAAATGATTTCAAATATGCCGTGGGATGAGAACAATATAAACTCTGCTGATATTTTACATGTAACAAAAAGTGATTGTAATAGCTCTACTGATAATTATAGAGTTGGTGGATTTGTTGGTTCTAGAACTTGTGAAGATAATCTAAGTGCGAGTTTGGATTTTAATGATAGTGATGAAGATAAAGATACGTATGATGATATAGACGATTTTAATAATTCTGATTACAATACAACTTCAAAAGGAAACTTACGCTACGGTTTACATGTAGAGGTAAAATATATAAATGATGAAATAGCATATACTAGCTCAAATGCAAAATTAGATTTAAATAAAAGTGAAGTTAGTCCAACTACAAATCTAAAGTATGTAGATATAAATGTAACTTATAAAGGAAGTAGAGGTAATCAAGGAAAACAACTCACACAGTTTAACTACACTTCTGCAAATATTGGACAAATGATACTTCATAAAAGAGTTTGGAAATGAAAAAAGCATTTACTTTAGTTGAAGCAATCTTTACTATCGTAATCTTAGGAATACTCTCAGTTGGTACATTTGTTTCGCTAAAGCATCTTTACATAAGAAGTGCAAAGAGTAAAGCTTTGAGTGATTTGTCTTTTGAATCTCAAATCATAGTAGACCAAATTTCAGCACTACTTTACAACAGAGTTCCAAGCTCTGTAATAGGTTCAAATAACAATAATGATAAAAATTTTACTTCTATTTATAATATAGATGAAAATTATACTATTTTAGAATGGATAGGAACATCAAGCGAAGCTTTAAAAGCAGGTTATTATAGCGGTTTTGTGGATTTAGATGGTTCTAATAAAGATGCAAATACAACAAAAACTGATATATTTGATGAGAGTAGTATCGATAGTATTTTAGGAAATAAATTTGGCTCAATAAATAATGTTTTAAATAGCACAGCTATTATTTTTGCCGGAGCTTTTGATAATGGTGTTTTAAGTGATGTAAATAGCTCCTTTGGGTGGCATGGTACAGATCATAATAAAACTTATACTATAAAAAATATAGGAGATAAAAATATAACTTTAACTACACGACCAGATGAAATATATGAGAAATTTTATCTTGTTGATAGTGCTTATGCTATAGCTAGAGGAAAAGATGTAAATTTAAGTAAACCAATTATGCAAGATTTGAATGCAACTTTTAAAAATGTTAACAAAAATACTCTTTTTTTATTTTATAACTATCGTCCATGGAATGGAAAAACTTTTTATGATGGCAATGTAACAATTCTCTCAAATGATGTGAGTGCTTTTGAAGCTGGTATGATTAATGATAGTATTTACTTTAGTATTGAGCTTGAAAAAGAGATTAGAGGAAACGATAGCAATGTAACTATATCAAAACAAAAGGTGGTGTTTTGATGCGTAGTGGATTTGGGCTTATTCAAGCATTGATGGTTATTGTTTTGGTTAGTGGGATTATGACTATCGCTATGAAGTATGCAACTGTTTCGGTTAAGCAAACTGGGGATTTGTATGTAAGAGAGAGTGCAGAACTTTTTATGAATAGTGCAGTTGAATTGGCTTTGTTGGCAATTCAAGAACACAATAGAAGTAATGGATGTTTGAAAGATGTCCATATAACTTCACCTGATAAGAGATTTGTAGCAGATATTAACATTTCAAAATATTATGTTTATGATGGAAAAGATAATAACGGATCTGCTTTTAACTGTGAAAGTAGTAGAGTAGAAAGTATACAAACAGAAGATTCTCACGGAATGGTGATGTTGCAAGTAAAAGTAGAGACAAACTCAAGTCATCCTAAAAACTATGGAAAAGTTGTAAAGTTAAACAGAAGGACACTTCAAAGACCATGAGAAGACTAATTTTAAATTTTAAATATTTAATGTTTAATTCAAAATTCAAAATTCAAAATTCAAAATTACAAAAACGTGGTTTTAGCATGGTTGAAATTATATTTGTAATTGTCATAATGGGAATTTTAGCTTTTGTGGGAAGTAGTTTTTTGCCAGACAATAGACTTTTAAATGATACAAACTTTGTGATGATGAAGATAAAAGAGACTCAAAAAAATGCAATAGGAAATGATATAAATGGTTTCAATGCGCCTTGGATTAAAGAAAATAATTCTACATGTATAACTCTTAACAAAGATTACTTAGATAATTTAGATGAAAAATATAAATTGAGTTTTAATAGTATCAGCTCTACTTTGGAGCAGATATGTTTTGATGAATATGGAAGACCATATAGTGCTTCGGAACATAAATTGCTTCCTAAAATTGACATAAATGTGACATATAATGGCAAAATGAAACAAATTTCAGTTTTTCCATATAGTGGCTATGTTACACTAATAAAATAAAACTCTAAGGCTTGCGGATGGCTAGTATTGATAAAGTTGTTTATATTGATCCAATTTATTTAAATGAAACAGCATTTGATGGTAAAAAGTTTGATGTAGCTTATAATAAAAAAGCTTTTATTAGTAGTAGCATAAAATATGATCATCTTATACTTCATAGTTTTAAAGTTCCAATTACTACTAGTGATGAAGAGCTCTCAAACTTGGTAGAAATTCGTATTTATGAAGATACCGGATTAGATTTACAAAAAAAATATAAAATTTCATATATCAAAAAAGAATTAGATTATGAAGAAAACTTTCTTGTTGAAGCCTATGCAATCGAAGTAGACAAGGTATCTGAGTATTTATCTGGTGTACTTAAAAAAACAAAACATATAGATTTTTTAGCTCTTCCTTTTTTGTCCTATTCAACTCTTTATAAAAATAAAATAATTGCTGCTAAAAATGATATCTTTGTTTATCTAGGGGAAGAAGAAGCTTTTTTAAGCATCTATAAAGATGGAAGATATTTATCCTCTAAAGGTGTTGTAAATATAGATAAAATAGCTCAAAATATAAATAATGCTGGTTATGATATAAGCTCAAAAGAGCTTTTAGAGATACTTTCTTCAAAAGGTTTAGATCCTACTCTTTATGAAAGAGGTGAGAGTATACTTTATAATCAGATTGAAGCTGAATTTACAAATATCTTTACTAAGGTAAATGATATAGTCATATATAACAGAAGTGTTTTTGGTTTTGAAAAAATTGATAGGATATTTTTAAGCACTAATAATGGAAGAATAAAAGGCTTAAAGGAATTTATCCAAAATTTTGGATTTAGCGAGGTAGAATTGCATGATTTTAACCTCTTTAACGATAAGTTTGAAAGTAACTTTTTAAATCGAATAATTGCTTCATATGTATACGATAAAGCAGTAGCAAATGATAATAGCCAAAATGTTACTTTATTTCCAAGAGAAGATCCTTTTTATAAAAAAACTTCAGGAAAACTACTGATTTTTGCTCTTAGTATATTGGTTCTAACGGCTTCATATGTATTTTCACTATATTATGAAGTCAAAAATTTGCAAGTTCAAAAAATGGAGCTAGAAAAACAATACAATGAAATGCAAAATATTAAAAGTAAATATGCAGAAGATATAAATAAAGCAAAAAATGAATTAAAAGATATAGTTAGTGAAGATAAAAATTTGGATAATAAATTAGCAAATATAAAAGATAGTATTTCTTCTTTTGAAACTTTATTAAAAACCAAAGATAGCTATAGTAACTTTGTTATAGAAGTAAATAAATTGCTAAAAAAATACAATCTAGCAACAACAAACATTACGATTTTAGATGCAAATCAAATGCAGATTGAAATAGTTGCAAACTATTCAAAAAGAGACAATATTGCAAAATTTATGAAAGAGTTAATAACTAGAGGTTTTATTGGTGTAAGAACTGATGAAATTAAGTCTGATAAAGATATATACTTAAGTAAAATCGAGATAAAAAGATGAATAAGTTTGATAAATACCTAAAAACAGCAAGTACAAAAGAAAAAGTTATGATTGTACTATCTTTTTTCCTTGGTATTGGTTTAGTTTTAAATCTAGTTTTACCAGATATACTAGCACAAAAAGATGAGCTTACTTATAGTGTTGAAGACCTTGAGATGAAGTTAAGTAGAAACAATATAAGTAGAGTTAAAAGAGAGTTAGCAAAGATAAAAAAAGAGGTTTTAAAGAAAAAAGAAGAGATAGATAAAAAGCAAGAAGATTTAGATTTTGTAGTATCAAATGTTTACAAGATAAAGTATGCACTTTTTAATGATTTAAAACTAACAAAAATGCTTGATGAAATCTTGGCTTATAGTGTAAAAAGAGATATCAAAATAATTTCTTTAAAAAACAGCGACATTAAAGAAGATAGTGTTTCTTTACTAAAGAAAAAGAAAAAGATAACAATATCAGGAGTAGGGAACTATAAAGATATCGTTTTATTTATGCAGTATATTGAAAATTTCAAAGCTTTGGTTTCATTTGAGAAAATTGAGATGAAGTTGAGTGAAAAAGAACAAGTTCAATTTGATTTACAAATGGATGTTTATGGAGTAGGGTTATGAAAAAAGTTTTTTTTATTATGTTTTTATCTACTCTTTTATTTTCAAATGATTTAACCAATAAAGTTATAAAGTTTAATAATTATGAATTTAAAAAGAGTATGGTTTTGCTTGATTATGATCCGTTTGTTAGAGGCTCAAAAGTTATCAAAAGTACACTTGAAGCTAAAAAAGAGGATAAAACTTTTTATGTCTCTTCGATTTTGAATCATAAAGCGTTTATAAATTCAAAATGGTATAAAACCGGTGATAAAGTGTTAGGATATAAAATCATAGCGATTACAAAAGAGAATGTTTTGGTAAGAAAAGATAGTAAAACTATAAAAATAGGTATTAAAAGAGATAAAAAGCTACTAGAGGTAAAGGAAAAATGATTATGAAATTAGGAATAATAAGTTTAATTTTGACAATTTTTACAATTAACTTAAGTGCAAATTGTGAAAATAAGTTTTTTTCATTTAGCATAAAAGAAGCAAATAACCAAAGTGTCACAATCATGGATGTCTTAGAAAATATCTCTGATGAATGTAAAATGTCAATTGTTTTTGAAGATAGTGTTGTAAAAGATGCATTAAACAAAAAATTAAACTATATCAATGTAAAAGATTTTTCACTCAAAGATTTACTCGATCTTCTTTTAGTAGATAATAATATATTTTATAAACTAACAAATTCAAATCAAATTTTAAAGGTAGCTACTTTTAAAACAAAAACATATTTCATAGATTATGTTAGCTTTTCTCAAAGAAGTAGCAAAACAAACAAAGTCATAAAAACTGGCTCTTCTAGTGGTAATGCAAACAATGGTTCTGATTCTACTACTATGGATTTTACTTCTGAGTTTAAATTTTGGGAAAAAATTACAGGTGAAATTAGTGATATATTAGATAGAGATGAGGATAACAGAAAGATAAAATCAAAAGTACTCATAAACCAAGAAGCAGGGATGCTTACAGTTACTGGAACAAAAAAACAGTTAGATAGAGTTGATAGTTATATTGATTCTTTGATGAACAGATTACATAAAGAGATACTTTTAGAAGCAAAAATTATAGAGGTAAAATATAGTAATAGTAAAACAGATGGAATTGATTGGAGTCAGTTTCAACTAAATATAAACGGAAGTTCAGATGCAACTCGCTCTAGAACTGATGGAGTTTTAACCAGAGGTTTTAGGCAACCAAACTATCTTGTTGGATATGATTTTTCTATGGCTGGTATGATAAAATTTTTAAAAACCCAAGGTGATGTAAAGATTGTATCAAATCCAAAGATCATGACGCTAAATAATCAACCAGCAGTTATAAATGTTGGGCAAGAGATAAACTATCGATACCAAACACAAAGTACAACAGATTTGTCTTCAAATAGTGGAAATACAGCTATTAGCTATGAGAATGATTCTACTTTTGTAGGAGTCACTCTTGATATCACTCCTCAAGTTACAAAAGATGGTTTCATAATCTTAAAAATAAATCCGATAGTAAGTGAGATAGGTGATACTCACCTCGATAAAAATGATATTCCAATTTTAGCTCCTGACATTAGGATAAAACAGTTATCTTCTATTGTAAGAGTAAAAGATGGTGAAAAAGTAATAGTTGGTGGACTTATCAGTAAAGACGAAGATGTAGCTGATACAAGTGTACCAGGACTATCTGCTATACCAATTTTGGGAAAAGCATTTCAAAGTAGCACAAATACTTCTTCAAAAAGTGAGTTAATCATCATCATAACTCCTCATATAGTCAATGGCAAACACAATCCTAGTTTAGATTCGCTAGATGAAGATAAGCACATCATAAAGGCATATAAGTAGATGCGAGATTTTGAAGGTGCGAAAAGTATCTATAAAGATATTATAGATACTAGTTTTTACTTTGATAGTTTGAGCGCAGAAGTTGCAAAAACGAAGATTAGTGAAGCTATAAAAGAGAGAAATGCACCTTTGATTTTTGTTATAGGTGATCCTGGTGTTGGCAAGAGCTACATGCTTAAGCTACTAAACAATGAGATAAAAAAAGAGCAATTAACAGTTTTTATAGACCATCCATTTTTTGATAAAAGAGATTTGCTAAAGTTTTTGTATGAAGCAAAAGGCTTAGAATTTAATAAAGATATAAATTTTAACACTTTAAAAGATGAGCTTATAAAAGAGTATAAAGATACAACTCATACTATATTCATAGATGAAGCACAACTTTTAAATGAAGAACAATTTGAATTAATACGAATTTTAAGTGATACAAAGGTTTTACAATTTGTACTTTCAATGCATAAAGAAGAGGGTGTTGAGATATTGAAAAAAAAGCATTTTAAATCTCGTACAAAAGTTGTAGTAGAGTATGGTAGATTAGAATCTAATGAAGTTTACAGGTACATACAAAGTTCACTAGCTTCATATGCTTATGCTGAAATATCTTATATGTTTTCCAAAAAAGATGCAAAGAAAATAACAAAATATTGCAATGGAAACTTTAGAACTATTAAAAGATTTATGTATGTACTTATGAGCCTTTTAGATTATGCTAAGAAAAATGGTATAAAAAAATATCAAAGATTAAATGATAGATTACTTTTGATGAGTGCTATAGAGTTAGGTCTTGTAAATGAATAGTGTAAAATTTGAAGCTTTAGAAAAAAAAGCCCTTAAAATACAACGAAAAAAGTTATTTAAAACTATTTTTACTAGTTTGTTTCTTGTATCTATTGTAGTTATTGCTTTTATATTTTTACAGCAACAAAATATCAATAAAAACAATCAAAAAGATTTCAATTTAACTACAAAAACAATAGAAAAGAAAATGCAAAAAAAAGTAGTTAAACAAGAAATTAAAAAAAATGATAAACCAAAGGTTCAAAAAAAAGAAAAACTGCCCAAAAAAGTGGTTAAAAAAGAAGATACTTACGATACTTTAAAATTAACTCCAGTAATTATCTTAGATGAAGTAAACAATGAAAAAGTGCAAATAGCAGAAGAAAAAATCATTAACAAAGAAGAGCCAAAAAATAAAAAAATAAACCTTATAGTAAAAGAAGTGGGAAGTAAAAGTGCTTTAGAAGAGAGATTTAAGGTTGCAAACGATTTTGATTCAGCTATTAGATTAGCTAAGATTTATTTTGATGAAAATAACTATGATAGAGCAATATTGTGGGCAAAAAGAGCTAGTAAAATCGAGCCAAAAGAGGATCTATCATGGATACTTTTTGCAAAAGCTAACTATAAAAAAGGAAATAAAAAAGACGCCATAAAGGCGCTTGAAGTTTATAGTGAATATTTTAGATCCAAAAATGTGCAACAATTACTAAATAAATACAGGAATGAAAGATGATAAGAATTTTTAGTTTGTTTTTTCTTTTACATGTAGCATTATTTGCTTATACTCACGAAGATATTATAAATGATTATAAAGAGCAAAGATATAAAGATATATGTTTAAAGAGTGCAAAGTTTTATAAAAATGCTGAAAAGAATGAGCAAATTTTATCTATCATTGGTGATGCTTGTGCTAGAATTGATTATATAAATCCTTTAGGTTATATAGTAAGAGGACTTATATCAACTCCTGAGTTTAGGCAAAATGGCTCGTATTTTGCAACTTTGGTTTTGCAAAAAAAACTTATTTATCAATTTATGCATGATAAAATTGATTTAAAAAACCTTAGACTTCCAAGAAGTAACCATACTCTCTCAATAGTTTTTGAAAATTTAGTCAAGAAAAATTATAAAAAAGAAGATAAAAAATTTATCATTAAATTAAAAGAAAAAGAGTATAGAGTTTATCTAGGAGATGAAGCAAAAAGAGTTGTACATGTAGATGAGTATAAAGATGGTAAGATTATTAAAAAGCATGGCTATTTATAGGATAGATAAATGATAAGACAAAAGATTAGAATCGGTGATATATTAGTAGAAAAAGGCTTTTTAACAAATGAACAGTTGATGGACTCTTTAAAAGAGCAAAAAGAGAGTAATTTTAGTAAAAAACTTGGCGAGATATTTGTACAACGAGGATATGTAACTGAAAAAGAATTTATAGAAGTTTTAGCTGAACAGTTAAATTTAGAATTTATTGATCTTTACGGTATAGATGTTGATTATAATCTGATGAGTAAGTACTCAATAAATATGCTTAGAAATGCTGATGCAGTTTTGTTTAAAGAAGATAGTGATTTTATCTATGTTGCAGTTTCTGATCCTTTAAATTATGATGGAATTGAATTATTAGAAAAAAATATAGCAACAAAGCCTATTAGGTTGCATGTAGCACTTCACAATGATATTTTATATGTTTTTGATAGACTAGAGATTATCTCGACAACAAAAAATATTGTCTCAAACATAAAAAAAGAGCTAAGCTCTGGAATGTATAAAACAGATAGTGAGCAAAGCTCTATAATGCAATTGATTGAGCAAATCATAAAAACTGCAATCAAATCAAAAGCAAGTGATATACATATAGAGCCCTCTGCATTTAATGTATCTGTTAGAAGCAGGGTAGATGGTGTTTTAAGAGAGAATTTCGTTTTTGATTTAGACGTTTACAATGCCTTAGCTTCTCGTATAAAAATTTTAGGAAATTTAGATATAAGTGAAAAAAGAAAGTCTCAAGATGGAAGATTTTCTATGAGCGTAGAAGGTAATAAGTACGATTTTAGACTTTCAACTGCTCCTACGATGTTTGGTGAATCTATCGTTATGAGGATACTTGATAGCAACAAAATCCTTTTAAAACTAAAAGATTTGGGTATGGAAGAAAAAAATCTTGAACTTTTCAATGAAATTCTAAATTCTCCATATGGTATCGTTTTTGTAACAGGACCAACAGGAAGTGGTAAAACAACAACTTTATATGCGGCTTTAAATGAGATAAAAAGCATAGAAAATAAAATGATAACCATTGAAGATCCGATAGAATATCAACTGCCACTTGCCCAACAAATCCAAATAAGTGAAAAAATTGATTATGATTTTGCAGATGCTCTTCGCTCAATCCTAAGACAAGACCCTGACATTATAATGGTTGGTGAGATTAGAGATGAAGAAACACTAAATATTGCAGTTCAAGCTTCACTAACTGGTCACTTAGTATTTACTACTCTTCATACTAATGATGCTCCAAGTGCAATTACTAGAATGATTCAAATGAATTTGGAGCCATATTTGATATCTGATTCATTGATTGGTGTTGTAGCTCAAAGGCTTGTTAGAACAATTTGCCCAGCTTGTAAGGAAAAATATACTCCACCTTTAAAAACTATTGAAAAGATAAAAGACCACTTACCAGAAGATTATCAGTTTTATAAAGGAAAAGGATGTGTTAAATGTGGATTTACAGGATATAGTGGTAGAACCATGATAAGTGAAATCCTAAAAATCACTGAAACCATATCTCATATGATTTCAATAAACATGAACAAATATGAGATTTCAAGAAGAGCTGAAGAAGAGGGCGAGTATGAACCTATGATTGTTGATGGTATAACAAAAGCATTAAAAGGTGTAACTACACTCGAAGAGGTTTTAAGAGTTGCAAAGTAATCAGCCAAAAACTTACTTTTTTGAAATAGAATACATAAAAGATGGCGAACGACATAAAAACATCATACAATCAACCCACAAAATTGAAGCTATAAATGAATTTAAATTAAAAAATATTGGAGTTTTTGTAGGGATTAAAGAGATTGATGAGCCAACAAGTGTAAAAATTGAAAAAATAAAACAAAAAATATTAGAGAAATTTAGAGCCAAAAAAATACCACTAGAACCTTACATAGCAACTCTAAGACATATAGCAACCATGCTAAATGCAGGCCTTCCGATAACTATCTGTCTTGAAGATATACTAAAAACAACTACTCATAAGAGGTTATTAGAAATTTATACAAATATTTTAACTGAAGTAGAATCAGGAGTTAGTTTAAGTGAAGCTTTTAAGAGATATGAGAGTGAAGTTGGTACTATCTCAGTTGCCTTGATTGACTTAGGAGAGCAAACAGGAACACTTGATGAATCTTTGGAAAAATTAGCTGATATACTTCAAGAGATACATGACAATAGAATGAAACTAAAAAAAGCAACAAGATATCCAATGATTGTAATTTTTGCTATGATTGTAGCTTTTTCTTTTGTTATAACTTTAGTTGTCCCTCAATTTCAAGCAATGTTTGCTGAGTATAACACAGAGCTTCCTTTTCCAACTCTATTTTTGCTTTGGGTTGAACATGCAATAACTCAATATGGTATTTTTGTGCTTTTAGGTGCTGTTGTTATTGGTTTTATCCTTTCTGTATTTTATAAAAAAAGTGAAAATTTTAAGCTGCTTTTTGACAAATATATGTTAAAAGTTTATATCGTCGGACAAGTAATTTATCTTTCTATGATTGGGCGATTTATATTTGTTTTTGATAGACTTTCAGCTTCTGGGGTTCCTATCTTAAACTCTTTAAAAACTGCTATTGGAATCGTGGAAAATGAGTACTTAAAAGAGAGATTAGAGTATGTCATCTCATCTATAGAAGAGGGTAGAAGTTTAAAAGATGGATTTAATGAAACTAATCTTTTCGAGAGTATGATAATCCAAATGATTAGTGCTGGTGAGAGTAGTGGAAGTTTAAGTACGATGTTAGATAAAATTTCAGATATTTATAGAAAAAAATATAGTTATTTAGTTGATAATGTAGCAACGATGATTGAGCCACTTTTAATCGCTGCAATTGCTGGTTTTGTGCTGCTTTTAGCTTTAGGAATATTTTTACCAATGTGGTCAATCGCAGAAGCTGTAGGGGGTGTATAGTGGAAGATATGCAACTAGGAACTATCAGCATAGCAATCTTAAGTTCCATCATACTTGGAATTGTTTTTTGGATAATCAATAAAATAACAAATATCTAGTTACATGTAGGAGTTGGTTTTGTTCCTGTGTTATTTACATCAATAAGTACAAAATCTCCTGAGTTTCTCATAGGACACCCAAATTTTCATTTGAGATAAATAGCATCATAAATTTTTTGTTGAATTTCATCCATTTGTAATGGTTCGATACCATATGGAGTTTTATAACCATACATTGTTTTAATATGATCAAATGTGAGTTTAAATTTTATATCAATATTAGATTGTTTGATTTTTCTTTCAAATTCTTTATATATTGCATAAGAAACAAATGATATTAGGATATGAGCTTTAATTCTTGTTTCTAGCCTGTGATATATAGGCCTAATTTTAAGATCAGTTTTAGATATTCTAAATGCTTTTTCTACATCATATTGATTAGCATAGTGTTCAATAACTTCATTTGCTTTAAGGTTAAAATCATTTATAATAAATCCCTTAACACCATCTAGTTTTTCATCCTCAGATATTTTTGCTTGATTAAGTTTATATTTGATATCACATTTTTCATCTATATCAAGGTATTTTGCATAATATGATAATTTAAGATCACTTTTATTGATATTTTTAGATAGTTTGGCTTTAATCTTTTCAAGAGCTTTTTGTCTTGTATATTTATCCTTTTTTGATCTGGCTACACTAAATAGGACACAGAAATTAAGTAATTCTGAGTTAAAATTAGTAATAGAAGGAAGATTATGTCAAGAAGTCAATATAGTGAAGAGTTTAGAGCTTCAACAGTGCAGTTAATTTTAAATAATTCAAGATCCATTCGAGAAGTTTCTGATGATTTGGGTATTCATGAAAAAACCTTGTATAGCTGGATAAGAGCTTATAAAATAAAAAACAATATTCCGATTGAAGGAAGAGGTGCACATTTTAAGAAGACTAATTCTTTGAAAGAGTCCCATGAAGAAGAACTCAAGCGTTTAAGGGCTGAGAATAAGATACTTAAACAGGAGAGAGAAATTTTAAAAAAGGCAGCCGCATACTTCGCCAAAGAAACTCTCTAAAGTATGCATGGATTAAAGAGCACAGGAAGAGTTTCTCAATAAAACTAATGTGTAGATTGTTTCAAGTTACAAGAAGCAGTTATTATATATGGATAAAAAATGGTTCTATAGTAAATAAGGTAGATAAACCTTTAAATGACCTTTTGCAAAAGATTTTTGAAGAGGCAAGAGCTACATATGGCACAAGAAGACTAAAAGTAGTGCTAGAGAAGAGATATGGGATTATTGTATCTCGTAGAAAAATACAAAAGTCCTTGAGCCAGCTTGGTTTAAAAGTGAAGATGAAAAGAAGATATAAAGTTATAACTACTACTTCCAATCATAAATTACCTATATCACCAAACCATCTTGAGAGAGACTTTTATGCGAACAACTCTAATAAAGTATATGTTGGAGATATTACATATGTGCCAACTTATGAGGGATGGCTTTATTTAGCAGTAGTGCTTGATATTTATTCCAGGAAGGTTGTAGGATGGTCTATGAGTCACTCTTTACACACTTCTCTTGTAAATGATGCATTGATTATGGCAATAAAGAGACGAACGCCTAAGAAAGGACTTGTTTATCATACTGATAGAGGTAGCCAATATGCTTCATACGAACATAAGGCTATTTTAGAAAAATATGGTATTACTCAAAGTATGAGTAAGAAAGGTGATTGTTGGGATAATGCTGTTGCAGAGAGTTTCTTTCACTCTCTTAAAACAGAACTTATCCATCATGAAAAGTTTATTTCAAGAGCTCAAGCCAATGAAAAAATATTTGAGTATATAGAAATTTTTTATAATAGAAAGCGTTTACATTCTTCTAATAATTACATGTCACCTTATGAATTTGAAGAAGTAATGTTACAAAAAGAAATAGCTATGTAGAATATAAAATTTTATGTCCTAAATACTGTTGACAGATCAAACAGATTTGGCTCTAGTTCTAATAATCTCTCATTGGCTTGTTTTAATAACTTTTCTATCTCATAATTATTTTTACTACAACCTATAGTTTCAACTACTTTATATTTACCTTTACTTTTAGAAATTATCTGAATACTAATACTACCACTTTTATTTTTTTTCTGACGAACAAACATAGTTAAATTGTATCAGCTTTTAGCTTGGGACACCCTAATTTAGGTTGATAAACATTTATAAACCCCTTAATTTAGGGAAATTGAAAATTAAGGTTTTAGAAGTGAGAAACTCAGGAGTTCAATATAGCTGGTTCTAGCGAGAGAAAAAAACTATATAATCTTAAGTCTTAAGCAACATATTTTCTTTGATGTTCGAAATGAACTTTAATCATTTCGTATGCTTCTTGGATATTTTGAAATTTTTTAATGTACATTGCCATTTTATTTGAGTTTTTATCTGTAACTCTATCTGGGTGGTATTTTTTGACAAGTTTTAGATAGTTCTTTCTTATGACTTCAAAACTATCTTCTGATTTGCACTCTAAAACTTTGTAGTAATCTTCAAGAAGAGAGAAAAGAGCATTAAATTTTCTTTTTCTGTTTATCTTATCTCTTAGGGTCTTTTTGTATTCTATAATTTCATCAATATCATATTTAAACTCAACATAACAACCAATAATCTCTTCTTTTTGAAGTAGATTCTCAAAAAGTTCTGCAGTTTTTTCTGACTTTGGATATATAGTTAAGGTATTGTTTTTTAATCTGTATTGAACTAAATGATCTTTAAAATAATTTTTTAGATAGCTAACTAAAATAGAGTTATTTCCACTTAAAAGAAACAATAAAGCATAATTGTCTTTTATTTTTATATCAATTTTAAGTCTTTGCTGAATTTGGTTTGATTTTAAATGCACAATTTTTATGGATTTATCTATTGAATTTAAAATTTCTTCGGAGATTTTTTTACTAGGAGTAGAATTTAATCTCATATACATTTTATTTAGAAGTTTTAGAAAATATTTTCTTTGTATATCCTCAGATTCTTGTTTAAAAATAATAGTTTTATTTTTTCTTCCAATCCATTTTTTAAAATTTTTTTCAACAATGTTTTGAAGGTGGTAAAAAGTTTTTGTATCATCTTCTAGCGTGATTGCTAACATATCTTGAGAAAATGAAATTTGCATGAAATCTCCTAAACATTTACATTTAGAATATCAAAGCAAATTTTATTCCCAAATAGGTATTTCCTCTAATGTTGGATTGTTTTTTAGTATTTCATAAGGCTGATAATTTGCCTTGTAATTCAAACTGGAGCAATCTTTTACATAATAACCTAAATATATCCAATCTAGTTTATAATTTTTTGCTATTAATATCTGTTGATATAGTGAGAACCTACCAAGTGATAAATGAGCAAAATCTGGATCATAAAAGAAATAAATAGATGAGATTCCATCATTTTGAATAATATCTATAAGATCAACACCTACTAACTTATCATCCACAAAATATAGAACTTCTTTACCAAATTCCATTGCACCACTTACATAGAGTTCATGATAGCTATTTGGACTCAAAGAGTAATGTTTCCAGCCTTTTTTGTTTTCCATAAACCTATGATATTTTTCATATAGATTTAGATGTTCTTGTGTTAAAGTTGGTTTTCTAATAAGTATCTTTGTGTTAGAGTTTTTTCTAAAAGTTCTTCTTGCACTTTTTGAAAACTTAAAGTTTGTAGCATCAATCCTCAATGATAAACATTCAGAACAATCTTTGCAATTAGGTCTAGAGTAGTACTCACCAAATCTTCTCCAGCCTCTTTGTATCAATTGTTGATTTAAGAATGTTGGACAATTTTCTATGTATTTATACTCCATCCTCATTCGTTTATCAGGAAGATATGCACATTTTGATTCAAGAGTAGAAAACTCTACTAAGCGAGTTGGAAAGCCACTTATCATTAGTTCTTTTTCTTTATCCCAGAAGCTTTCATAAAAGCTTCAAAATCATCTTTTAATTTTTTTTCTTTTTCGTTTTTTAAAAGTTTTTCTTGCTTGTCATTTTCTTCTTTTTGAGTTTTAGCCATATCTTTTTTTAAATCTTTTAAATTATCAAATAAATCATTCACCTGTAAATCTCCTTTTCATTAAAGCAAAGCTTCAATGAAATCATCAAGATTTTCATTTTACTTCTCTTTAATATGAGCAATTATATCAAAATAAACTCATTTTCCAATAAATTGCTCATTAGTATATTGTCTTTCAAAGTTTCTCCAATATTTAAAAGAAGTTTTATAGTTTCACAAGATTGAATTGACGCTGCAAATGTGACTGAAAAGGATGGATTTCCAACTACTACTTCAGCACCTCTGCTACCATCTTTGTATAAATTTTCTAATGTAGAGTTTGAAGTAAACTGCCCACTAAAGCCTGCAATTGCACCGTGAACAAAATTTTTATTATTTTGTTTACAAATCTTAGATAAATCGAGTTTAACTCCTGGGTCATCTAGTGCATCAACTATAACATCACAATTTTGTATAAGTTCAAAATCTTTTTTTGGAGTAAACTTTTTAACATAAGCATTGATTTTAATTATAGGATTTATATGTTCTAAGTTTTCTTTTACTACGAGTACTTTTTCTTTTCCAATTGCTTTAAAAGAAGAAAAATTTTGCCTATTTAGATTATGCTCTTCAAAAATATCAAAATCAAAGATACTTAGCTCTCCTACCCCAATTCTTGTTAAGTTCTCAGCTATATGTCCACCAAGTCCACCAGAACCTATAATTGCCACATGGGAATTTAAAAGTTTTAATTGCATATTAGGAGTTATTGTTTCTTGATTTCTTTTGTATCTAAGTGGAGTTATTTCAAGTTGTAATGCTGTTTTTTCAATATCAAATAGACTAATATCGAATTTTTTAGCAATTTTTTGTTCTACATGTAAAGGAATAAATCCATCTTTTGAAAGTTTTTTTATAGTTTCTTCTAAATTATTACTCATGTCTATCTTTCAAAAATATGTTTTGCAAATAATTCCTTTTTAAAGTGTGTAATGTTAGTTATCAATCTTTTTAGCACCTAATATAAGGCGATATGAACCTGGGGTTCCTGGCGGAACTAAAGCAACTCTATCTCCATCTTTTAATACTGTATCTTTTGGCATAACTTTACTGTTTATAAAAGCAAATTCAACTTTGTTTTCTTTAAAGCCAAGCTTTTTAATTAGTTCTTCTGGAGTAAAATTATCTGGTAATTCCATTTTATGATTTACATAAGCAACACCTTGTTTTTCAAGATGACCTCTTAAAAAAGAGAATGCGTTAAATGTGATTTTGATCATAGTTTGCCTCTTAAATGATTGTAGCAGATAAAGGCTTATTCATTAGCTATAGTGAAAAATTTAAAGCCAATAGATAATGCCTCATTGTTTTTGCCCTTTACTTTTGCAACACTCTTTGGTAGTTAAAAGTTTTAAATTACCTAATAAGCTTTTTGTCTACCAATGAAATGTTGCAAAAAAACATTAAGTATTATATATACATAAAGTCAGTTATTAACCGCCACCAACTTTTGGGAAGAGGGCGATAGTATCACCCTCTTGTAAAACATAGTCCTCTTTTTCGTGAACTGAGTTAATCATCAAAACTCCCAAAGGGAGTTTGTGATTTGTTATTCCTAATTCATCCATTATATCTTTAGCAGTAGTACCACTTTTACAGACTTTTTGCTGGACTTTGAATTTTCCTTCTCTGTACTGAGCAAACAGTTTTACAGTGATATTTATGCTATCACTCATCAGAAATTCCAGAACTCATCTATCTCTTCATTTGTAAAATCCCATACAACATTATGAGGAGGAAGAGGCTCATACTTCATAAATTCAGGCATTCTATCATCAGCACTTGTTAAACCAGCTTTTAGGTTAAATTCTCTCTCTTTTTTCAAGATATTTTTACCAAGGCTTGTTACATCATCAGCTGTTAGATTTATGCCAAATCTAGCATTTATCATGTCAATTAAAGCTGGAAGACATTTTGGATCATCAAGAGCCGGGAATGCAACAAATATACACATACCAGTGCTATCCACTGCAGCTGAAGCAATTTGAAGATTTCTTGCAAGTTCAACTTGACCATCTTTTTTCAAAGGATCAATATGTCCACCACTATTTAAGATATTTGTAGCAACTGCATATCCAGCAGTGTGATCAGCTCCCATAGGAGTTGTTACATAAGTTACACCCTGTCCTTTTACAGCTCTTGGCTCATACGCAGGAATTGATTGGTTTTTAACTACAGGAACTCTTACAAGTCCATAAAGTTTACCAAGATTTCCACATCCTCCACCAATGATTCTTCCAAGAGGAGTTCCATTTGCTACTTCTTCAGCAAGAATTCTGTAAGCTTCTTCGCCATCACCAAATTTAATTAATCCTGCATCTACTGCTAGTCCAAATGTTACACCAGTTTCAATTGCATCAACACCCAAATCATCCATCAATGCATCTATTTTTGCGATTTGATCTAAATCTTTTATTCCAAAGTTAGCACCAAATGCCCAAATCATTTCATATTCAAATCCAGAAGTTAGATAGTTACCATCTTTATCATTGTATGTCTGAGAACATTGGATAACACAACCAGCATGACAACCGTGAGTTGTACTACCATTTCTAGCTTTGATATTTTCAGCCATTGTTTCACCACAAATAGCTTCTGCATTTTCAGAATTTCCACTTCTAAAGTTGTGTGAAGGAAGTCCACCAGCTTCATTGATGATATTAACCAATACATTTGTTCCAAATGCAGGTAATCCCTCACCACTGATTGGGTTTTCTTGTAGAGCTTTTGTAAATACTTTACTTGCTTCTTTAAATTTTTCAGGATCAGCAATGCTAGCACTTGCTTCATTGAATTTTTCAGCATCAACCGTAATACATTTGATTTTTTTAGAACCCATAACTGCACCAAGACCACCACGTCCGTGACTTCTTAGTTTACCTTTTGGATCTTTTACTGAGATATTTGAAATTAGCATTTTCATCTCACCTGGGCGACCAATGCTCATTACAGCTACTTTTTTATTATATTTTTCAGCCATTTTATCAAGTACATAGTAGTTGTCTTTTCCAACTAGCTCAGGAACAGTTTCAATAACTATATTTTCTTTACTTACATGTATATGATAAAAAGTAGAATCATCTTGTGGAATTCCTTCGATGATAAGAGCTTTGACACCAAGCTTAGCCATAACCCCAGCCATAGTACCACCAACATTACTCTCTTTAATACCACCAGTTAGTGGACTTTTTGCACCGCAAGAGTTTCTTCCGCTGTTAGCTGCACTTGTACCAGATAGTAAACCTGGAGCAAAAACTAACTTATTGTTTGGACCAAGAGGGTGACACTCTGGATCAACTTCTTCAGATACTATTGTTGAAGTTAATGCTCTACCACCAAGTCCCATCCAATCAGCTGGAACATCTTCAATCTTAAAACTAAGATCATTCATATTGACACGATAGATTTTATCTGCCATCACAACTCCTTTTGAAAATTTGTTTACGGTATTATATAAAGAGTTTATAGCATGAAAATAGCAAGACTTAAGAAGGGGGATGTATGGTATAGCCAACACCTCTAATGTTGGTTATAAAATCCTCTTTTAAATGCTTTTTTAATCTATTTACTTCAGCTCTTATTGTTCCATCTTCGACATTTTCATCATTCCAAACATAATCTTTAAACATATCATAACTGCAAATAAATGAGCGATTATGGGCTAAAAATTCTACTATTTGAAGTTGTCTTTTTGAGAGTACTTGAGGTATGTTGTTGTAGTATAAAACTGAATTTTCAAAATCAAAACTATAATTTTTTGATAATCTTTTATGACTCATCTCTTTTTTTGAAGTTTCTAAAATTTTATTTATTCTTAGGTTTAACTCTTTTAAATGAAAAGGTTTTTTTATATAATCACAACATCCAAGTTCATATGCTTTTGATATATCTTCTATATCTATAAGTGTAGATATGTAAATTACAGGTGTAACTTTTTTTTGGGCATGAAGCTTTTCTAATATGCTTAAGCCATCAAGGTTTGGAACGTTTATATCAAGTATCAAAAGATCAAATCTTTCATTTTGTGCAATTTCTAAGCACTCATCACCATCTCTAACTTGTACTATTTGATGTCCTATGGTTTCTAAGTATTGCTTGATAGCATTATTTAGCATGATGTCATCTTCTAAGAGTAATATCTTCATTCTACTCCCTCTTTGAAAATATATGTAAAAGTTGTAAGCTCTTTTTTTGATGTTAAGTTTATATCTATATTTTCTTCAACACATATTCTTTTTACGAGATTTAATCCTAATCCAAAGCCATCTTTTGATTCTTCTTCTCTATAATACTCTTCAAAAACTTTTTTAGGCTCTTGAATTTGCCTAGAACAAGATGATATGGAAAAAATTACTCTGTTATCTTCTTTTTCTAGCTTTACATGTATATCTTTGTTTTCGTAAGTATATTTAATTGCATTTGTTAGATTGTTATCTATAATTCTTTGAAGTTTTGTTTCGTTAAAAAAGATTGTTATATCGTCTTTTGGATGTGTAAAAACAAATTTAGAATTAACTTTTAGAGCAACTTGAGAAAAGAAATCTATCCTAGCTCTTATATAATCAACTAAATCAATTTTTCTTTTAAAATAAGTAATTTGGTCTTTTCTAACTAAGTAGCTTAAATCATCAAACAAAGAAAAGATACTTTTAACTCCTACTTCTATATTTTCTAAATATGTACTTTTGCCAAATTCTAATTCATGAAGTTCTATGTTATTCATGATAACACTAAGCGGTAAATTCATTTCATGGATTGTATGTCTTAAAAACTGTTTATGAGATTTTAAGATATTGTTAGAATAAGCAATTTGTTCTTCTAGTTTTTTTGATTGTTTAGCGTAGTCTTCATTGCTTTGTTGAATTAAATTTGTAAGAGATTGTATGGTTTTGGCATATGATGCTTCTTTTTTGTTTATACTATTTTTATTGTCAGATGAAGAAGAGGGCGCTTTTATACTTTTGTCTGCTTCACTTAGAGCAACTGCTGTTAGAGTTTGATTTAAAACTTCATTTTTACAGTTGTGATGATAAAACTCAGAATATGTAAAAAATCCAGATGTTGGAGCGATGCTAGCAAAAGGTTTTACTTGGATTTTAGTCAAATCAGGCATATATCTTCTTCTTGCCATACATGAATATATGAAAAATGTTTCAGGCTCAAATTTATTTAGATTTTTTAAAACTTTTAGAGGATTTTTTAGTAGTGATTTAGCATCACCATATCCAATTTTTACTTTTTCTCCCTCTTTAAAATTCCCTGAAAAACTCAAACTTCCATCTTCATGCCTACTTATCACCGCTCTTGCTATTGGAAAATCTTTATTTTGTTTGATTAGTGGAAATTCAATTTGAGATATATTATTTCCTAGATATTTGATGTAAAAATCACTAGGATTCATCCCATCAATTTCATAGACTCTATTTCCTTTAACTTTATTGATAGTGTGTTCTAGCCCTATAGCTTTCCAATCAAACTTATAATCAGTTGCAACTTTTAATACATCAGAATCTAAAGCTACCCCAACAGCACCACGTGATAAAATTTTATCATTTGAAGATATGTATGTTTTTTTAAAATTACCATTATCCCCAGCCATTCCACCACAAACAATTATATTTTTATCTACACTACTAACCCCATTTAAAAATTCTTCAGCATTCATATGCGTACCATCTGAAAAGAGTATCAGTAGTTTTGTTTTTTTTGATATTAATTTTTTTGCTAGTTTTTTTCCACACTCAAATGAATCTAAATCTTCAATAAATTCAGTTGTAATTTTTGTTGCTTTAAAAACAGAAATAGAAATAACTGTATGTTGTGACAAGATAGAATAATCAGCAATTTCTCCATCAGTTGTTGAGCCAATAATAGCTGCTTGAGGTAGATTGGCTTTTAAAGTTTTTACTATTTGTTCTAATTCGTCTTTAGCATTACCGCAAAAAACCTGAATAAGAATATTTTTTTCATCCATTAAAGTTGAAAAATCAATAAACTCATCTAGCTTTAGTGAATTACATATGTAATTGAATGTTTTCATAAATTTTAATCTTTTTATTTGAATTATAACAAAAAGTTTATAAGCCTACTTGTAAACGCTACAAATAAATTAACTGTGAAAATTATAGTTTTCAATAATTAGAACATATAAGAGGGATCAAACCTCTTATATTGCGCCAAGCTTTTCTTTTACTTCATCACTTGCCATTGTTATATTCCAAGCAGGTTCCCAAACTACAATTGCTTCAGCATTTTGTGCTTTTGGAAGTTCTCTTAAGACAGCTTCTTCTACCCACTGAACTATCATTTGATGAAGTGGACAAGCTCTTGTTGAGAGTGTCATAGTAACTTTTACATTTCCCTCATCATCACAAGTTGCATCATAAATCAATCCTAATTCAACCAAATTAAAACCAACCTCAGGATCAATTACAGTACTAACTGCTTTAAAAATTTCCTCTTTTGTATACATATCTTTTCTCCTATTTAAATCTAATCATATATAGTAAATTATATAGCATAATAACCGCACCTACTATTAACATAAGTGAACCAATTACATGTAGATAATTTAACTGAAAAAACATAGCAATGCTTATCAGCCCTACTCCTATACATGTAAAGCTTATTTGAATATTTGCACTAGTTTGGGGAACCATATCTGCTAACATTGGAACTTTTTGTTTTCCAACAAGTGGTGAAAATCTCTCATACCATACTAAAAATGGAACAATTTTATAAAGGTGTCCCAATATAATAAATCCAAAAAAACCTGAAAATAGTAACCATCCTGAAAGTGTTGCATATAATGCTTCATTTGTTACTACATGTAAAACTCCAAAAATAGCTGATAAAGCAAAACTAACAAATGAAATAAATAATGATATAATATACATATCATTTTGTTTTCTTGCTCTTGTTTTGTTAATTAAATATACTAAGTAAAAATAACTTATAACAGATATAAAACTAAGAATATATCCTAAAATATAAAGTATATCACTACTCATAAGAGATGCTATAAAAACACTAACAACACCCAAACTTTGAGTAGTTATTGCAAAATCCAAAGGTTTTCTAGAAAATCCGTGAGCTAAACCAAACATCGGTAATAACACATAAGAAAATGCCATAATAGTTATAAATATATATCCACCAATAACCATAAAAACATGTGCTTTTAAAAGCTCACTAACATCGCTTGTAAAAAAACCAGCAAATGTTAAAGCCATAATAAAACCAACTATTACTCCTATCCATAAAAATGTATTTGACAGTAAAACACTTATGGTAGTTATATTGAACTCTTTTACATTTTTTAGGGTTAAGAGTGTCTCAAGCGCAAATATACTCATGCAAACAAGTACCAAAACTCCACCAAAAGATAAAACCAAATGTGAGTGCATAAACCCATATGCCATTAGTAAAACACCAATAGTTAAAAGCGGATATATAAGATAATAAAAATCTACACTAAAATGACCTTTTTCAAGTACTACTGGAATCAATTGAGCCATAGCACCAAATATAATCATCATTACAAAACCAAGCAAATAAAGATGTACCCAGCTTATAATTTTTAAATCTGAAAAATTTTGAAAATCATTCACATTAAAAGTTAGTAAAAAAAGCGCACTTACTAGATAAAATATAATTCCTATAATAAAATAAGGAGCTATTAATTTAAATGGTGGCGCAAAATCTCTGGTTATACTTACCATCTTTTTTTATCCATTGCAGCTATTTTGAGTAAAATCTGTTGTACCTTTTGCATCAGGCTTTTTTGTAAAAATAACTTTTACCTTATTATCTTCAATATCTACAACTTCATAATCATAATCAGCCTCTATTTTTGGAAACAATCCCATAGGTGGTTTGTGATTTATCATTTCTAGTTTATCTGTTTTATTATTTAAAAGTTGTAATCCACACATTGCATTTACCATTGGCTCTGGTGGTTGAGTTGCTGATGTATCAAACGTATATATTACACTCCCCTCTTCTTCTTTTTTGTAAAAATCAACAGTTGAGCCTGTTACTTCAATCTTTTCCATACTCTTTCTCCTATATTTTTAGGACAATTTTAGTCTTATACAAAATATTATTCATTGATTATAATCAATTTAACGCAAAATTAATACAAATTTTATAAAATAACCAATCCAAAAGGAGTATTTACATTGAAAAATAAAAAATTTTTAACAATACTATTTTTAGAGTTCTTAGTAGTAGCTGGAATTGCTGGATATTTTTTGATAGATAGTGCTGATATTTACAAGTTTATTGCTGGAGATATTAAGTTTTATGAAATGAATAAAGATTGTGATTTACACAAAACTAGTTGTAGTGTAGAAGTACCAAATTTTGGTAAAATTACTTTTGATATAACTCCAAAAGATATACCTTTGATGAAAGAGTTAACCTTTAAAGTAACAAGTTCAGTTGATGTTGATGAATTTGATATGAACATATTTGCAACCAATATGAACATGGGTTATCACCAGTTTAAACTTAAAAAAATTGCAGATAAAACTTATGAAGCAAAAGGGATACTACCTACATGCGTAGTTGGTGGGATGATTTGGAGAGCAGAGGTTATTAACGGTAGGAAAGGTGCAGTTTTTATTTTTAAAACAAAATAATGTTATACTATATTTATGAGGTATAAATTAGATTATAAAAAAGATTTCAAAAGTAGTTTACTTTTTTGGTTAGATAGATTTGTAAAGTACAAACTAACTTCGCTTTCAAATAGACAAGTAAGTGACAATAAAAAACTCTCAACCATAATTGCTAAGCTAAATAAAGGCTCAAATAGTATAGATGAGTTAAAAGACCTATGTAAAAATGCTAGAAATATAGGTTTGATTGGGATAAATACCTATATAAATCCACTTTACAATTTTTATAACTACATAATAAATTTTGATTTTAAAAGTTTAAAAGAGATAGATGAAGAAATTATAAGTGAGTTTTTAGCTTCTCAAACTGGTTCGCTAAGCGATGCTACTAAAAAAAACTATCGTATGACAATGGTTGCTTTTTTTGGATTTTTAGATAAACAAAATGAAGAATCAAATGGCAACGCTTATATATTTAGAATCGAGCTTAAAAACTGGGGCGGATTAAAAAGTGGTATGCAAAATAAACTCCCTTCTTATATGCAAGATGAAGAGTTAAAAAGATTTTTAAAAGCAATAGATGAAACACCTTTTAAAGAGTATGCAAAATATAAAAATAGACTTCTTATTAAAATCATACTGTATAGTGGTATGAGAGTAAGTGAAGCTTTAGGTTTACATGTAAAAGATATAACAAAAGAAGATGGATATTTTATTTTTATGATTCGAGGGAAAGGAAATAAACCAAGAGTTGCAATGATAAAAGAAAAATTCATACAAAAAGACTTTGATGAATGGATGAGTAAAAGAGACCATTCTATCTCCTTACTCTTTTATTCTAGAACTAAAAAACCTCTTACTCAGCCATATGTTAGCTACATTATGGATAAGATTTTATCTCATGCAGGAATTAGAAAAGATAAAAATGGAGCTCATATGTTAAGGCATACCTTTGCTACTAGACTTTATCAAAAAAATAGAGATTTAGTTTTAGTCCAAGAGGCTCTTGGACATGCTAGTTTGGATACTTCTAGGATATATACGCATTTTGATAAAGAGAGATTGAAAAAAGCAACAAGCGCAATCGAAGATTAATCACCAATATCGTGTTTTTTAGGATAATCAAAAAACAATATCTTCCCACTTTCTTCTTTTATCTCTTGAAAGATATCTACATCAAATTCTATACAGACAATAGAACATGTTGGAATATTAGTCAATATTGCTCCACTTAGTTTCTCTCCAACTTCGGTTATGGTTGGATTATGACCTACTATAAAAACTTCATTTAAATTATCATCTAATGAGTCTAGAAGATATCTATAAGTTGTATAAGAACTATCATAAAGAGTTTCTTTATATACTATTTTTTTCTCATCATAACCAATTATCTCGGCAATTTTTTGTGCTGTTTTTTTGGCTCTTTTTGCAGGAGATGACAAAATTAAATCAGGCATAATATTAAAATCTTTGAGTCTGTTAGCCATATATGGCAGATCTTTCTTCCCTCTTTTGTTTAAAGGTCTCTCAAAGTCGCTCATTCCAATCTCTTTCCAACTAGACTTTGCATGGCGTATTAGATAAAGTTTTTTCATAATGCCATCTTAATACATAAAGTTATTTACTACCCAGTTTTTAACTAGGCGTCTATTTGTTGCAAAGAATGGAAGTTCATATCTTAACATGCACTCTAATTTCTTGATCGAATACTCATCACTTATGCCAAGTTCATTTATAATGATTTCAATCATAACTAACATCTGGTTTTTAGATTGATTATCAAAAAGTTCGCTACCCTCTTCTTCTAAAAATTTTTCTTTATTTATTTTTTCATCTATTTTTTCATAATCTAAGTTAAGCTCAATCAATTTCTGCCTCTTTCTTAGCTAAAATTTTCTCACCTTTTTTTATTTGTATATTATAGACTTCTAGCTCATCTTCAAGTTCTTTTTTTATTTCTTGGCTTAAAGTTTCATTTTTAAGTCTATTTTTTATCGCTGCTTTGTTTTCTTGTAGTTTTTTCAAGAGTTCTTTTAGACGCTCTTTTTTACTTTCCTCACTCTTTGGAGGTTTTACATGTAGAACTTTTTTTGTCTTCTTAAAAAACTCTTTTATTTTCATTGCAGCCATCCTTTTTTGGATTTCTAACTAAATTTTAGTTAATTAAATAGAAAATTTTGCTTAAAGCAGCTAAATAATATGTTCTAAATCTTCATCATTTATGATCAAATGCTCATCATTGTCAGTTCGATTTAAAAATAATTCTTCTGCCATTGCTATAAGATTTTTTGAGATTTCGTAGGCATATTGACTATCATTCATCAGTGATACAGCCATTTTATTTGATATGAGTTCTTGTCTAATTAAATCATCAACCATACCGTTTGCAATTATGTCATACTTTTTCAAGTGTAATTTTGCTTTAGAGATAAGTGTTGCAATTTTTTCATGGTCGTGAATGACATCTATAGTATCAATCAAGCGTAGAATTTTTACTAAATCTTTTCTGATATTATTGTACTGCTCTTTTATATATTCATTTTTGGATTTTGTATAAAACTTTATATTTTTTTCTAAATGTTTCGCTGCTTTTATGGCTGAGACAATGTGTTTAATCGCTAGTTTTATTCTATAAATTTTTTCAATATCTTCATGAGTCATATTTGTTTGAGCTTTTGTACAATAAAGTAAAATTTCTCCTGAAATTTCTTTGATTTTTGATTCATATTCACTGCTAACATTGATATCTTTTAAATCATGCTCATCATTTAAAACTTCTTCAACTGGCATTGAAGATAAGATATTTTTTCTTTTTAACAGTAAACTATTTGCTATAATTTTAAAAGCTATTTCATACAAATGATTTGTCTCTTTTGTTATAGCAATTAAAGCAGTTTCAGGAAGTTCAAGCACTGAATCATTTAGATATTTAACTCCAACAACTCCAGCATCTATTTTAGTAGGATATTTTTTCTCTTTAAAGATGGTTTCTAAAATTTTAACAAGATTACTTATAAATGGGATGAAAATAACAACACCCATTACCTTAAAAAGTGTATCAAAAACAGCTAATTTTAAAGTAAAGTTATTATTTGATATACCAATATAATCACTAATAATATTTACAACTTCCATCATATAAGGAAGTATAAAGATCGCAATAAAACCTGTTGTTAAATTAAATATAAAATGGGCACCTGCTAGTCTTTTTCCATCAACATTTGAACTAATTGAGCCAATAATAGCTGTGATTGTAGTTCCAATATTTGCTCCAATAGTCAATGCCAAAGCATTTTCGTAAGTTATTTGACCAACTGAAAGAGCAGCAATGATCAAAACTATCGTAGCATGACTTGATTGCATTATAACAGTTGCAATTATACCAATACCACTGTATATTAAGATTCCTTTTAATCCACTAACTGAAAATGCGCTAAAATTAACACTATCTTTAAAAGTCTCAAATCCCTCTTTCATATAGTGGATTCCTAAAAACAAGAATCCAAGACCTACTAAGATATATCCTATTCCTTTGAGTGTTTTTGCTTTTTGAAAAAGTAATAAAACACCAAATACAAGCATTGGCATTGCATAAGCTGAAATTTTAACTTTGAGTCCAAATCCAGCCATAAGCCAGGCTCCTGTTGTTGTACCTATGTTTGCTCCAAATATTATGCCTATACCTTGAGTAAGCCCTATAAGACCTGCGCCTAAAAAAGATATAGTAAGTACTGAAACAAGAGAGCTTGATTGCATGAGTGTAGTAGTAATTATCCCAAAGCCAATACTTTTATATAGTTTATCAGTTGTTTTTTTTAAAATGTTTTCTAAAATTCCACCAGAAAAAGCTCTAAATCCTTCTTCTAATGAAACCATTCCAAATAAAAATATAGCAACACCAGCAGAAATTGTTTTAAATTCAATGCTTATCCAAAAGCCATATGAAAGTAAAACAAATATAACTGGTAAAAACATTTTCTTTAGCATTATTTTTCTATCCTTTTAACTAATCCTGACTTTTTTAAGCCAAGCCAATTTATATCTTTTTTAATAATGTTTTTATGAAAAAACTTTATTCCAAATTGAGGTAATTCAATTCTTTTGATACCTTTTTTAGTAAGCACTATTCTTGCTTTATGAAGTTTTTTTTCATTTTTAGATATAAATTCTACTACTACATTAACATGATATACCTTATGTCCGTATATTTTATTATGGGTTGTTCTATATAATGGAATTTTTGGTGAATCCATTTTTTTTAAGAATTTTGATATATCAAATCTCATTATATTATGAATTCCATTTATTGTATTGTTATAATAATCTTGAATATTTCTATTATAAAGAGTGATATGTTTTTCGTATTTTAAAATTTCCTCTCCCAAAAACCAAGTTGAAAGTCTATTTTGTGTTCCACTTAGTCTGGTCTTTACTACATCATCATTTAAATTTACTTTATTGATAAATCTTACTTTTTCTTTTATAAAAGAAAATATGGATTTTTTTTGATTATCATAAATTTTTTCTTTATAATCATAAATCTTTAATTGCATTTTTTTATCGAAGTATTTTCTGTATGCCTCTTTTATTCTATCTTTAAACATATAACTTATAACAAGTGCTGCAAAAAATGTAAGTGTAAAATTTCCATATTTTTGTTGTGTGAAAAAAACAATGGCTGTTGTAAAAACCATAGAAATTCCAGCCGCAATTGCATAGTAAAACTCTTTTATATTTTTTCCGTCTTCCTTTCTTTTTTGATGTAGATAAAGAACACTATAAAAGTATTTTTTAAATACAGAATATCTATAAATAACTTTTTCATTTTGATATTCATCATTTGATATAATTGGAAAACCATTTTTTTTACAAAATTTTAGTTCTTGGTTTATTTGATGAACTATTTTATTTACACAATCAATATAATCTTTTCCATAAGTATTTAAATAAATATTTAATTTAAACAAATAATGTTGTGTAGTTAAGCTTAAATATTCTGGCGCTGATTGTGATACAAATATTAATTCTTCATTATTCGATAAATCTTCTAGATTGAGGATTTCATTTTTTAGCTTATCAAATCTTTTAATTCTCTCTAACAAAACTATAATTTTATTTATATTTATTTTATCAGTAGTTTTTATATCATTTACAAATTTTCTTAAATAAGTTATATAAGAACAAACTAACATTTTTAGTTCATGTAATAAGGCTAAAATTTCTTTATCATTGCCTATGTTTTTTTTAATAGAAGATATAATATCTTCCATCTTTTTATAAATTAATCCCAGTTTATATCTTGGTGTAATTAATCGTATATAACTTATATAATCACCATAAAAATCTTCTTTTGTATATGTATAATCGTTTATTCCTAGATTTTTAGGAATAAACATATATATGTTTATATCATAATCAATTTGTTTTTCATTCTTTTGATTAGATAGATAACCAGCCCTAATTTCAAATTGATTTGGGCTAGTTATTTTGATAAACTCTGTATCATTTACCATATCTAACAAACTTCTGTTTTTTCATTTTTTTCTTGTTTTTTATACTTATAGTGGCTAATAAGAGGTTGAACTAGTAGTATAATTATGATTGTCCACAAAATTTTAGCTGTTATTGATTCAAAAAATACATAACCATCACCAGATGAAATTGTAAGAGCTTGTGTAAAACCATTTTCTGCGATAGGGCCTAAAATCATACCTAAAATTATAGCACTAAGAGAAAAACCAAGTTTGTCAAGGAAAAAACCAGAAAATGCAAAAATAAGCATAAGCCATACATCAAACATAGAGTTATTAATAGCATATGAACCTACAATTGCAAATACACTAATTGAAGCAATCAGTATAGATGTAGAAATTTGAGAAATTTTTGCAAAATATGGAGCGAAAAATAAACCTACTAATAAAAAAACAATATTAGCAATAAAAAGTGATAAGATAAATCCATAAGTAATAACACCATGTTTAGTAAAAAGTTCAGGTCCAGGAATCAATCCTTGAATCATCAAACCTCCCATAAGAGCTGCTGATACAGTATTTCCTGGTACGCCAAGAGTTAAAAGTGGAACTAAAGAGCCACCAACACAAGCATTATTTCCAGCTTCAGCTGCTGCAATCCCTTCTGGATTTCCTTTGCCAAATAGTTTTTTTAATTTTGATTTTTGTTTTGCGAAATTATATGATATAAAAGCAGCAATTGTAGCACCCTCCCCTGGTATAATCCCTACTACAGTTCCTGCGGCTGTTCCAATTGTGATAAAAGGCCACATTCCTTTTGGCATTTTATCTCGCTTTATAGTTTTTAAATCAATATCTTCATTCGATGTATTTTTTTCACTTGTAAGTGCAAGCATTTGAGTAATGGAAAACATACCAATAAGTGCTGGCATAAATGAAACACCTTCGTAAAGTTCAACTATTCCAAAATCATATCTATTCATTCCTGTCATTGGATTTGTTCCAATTAGAGCAATAATAAGTCCTATTAAACCAGAAATAATTCCTTTCGTAAGTCCGCCAGATGCTACTGAAATAACTCCTGTTAATCCCATAATAGCAAGTAAAAAATATTCAGCTGGACCAAATTTTAGTGCAAATTCAGCTAATATAGGAGAAATTGCTAAAAGAACAATCACAGAAAATGTTCCTCCAACAAAGCTAGCTACAACCGAAACTTTTAATGCAAGTCCACCTCTGCCTTGTTTACTTAAAGGGTAACCTTCTAATGCAGTTGCTGCTGCTGCGGGTGTTCCTGGTGTTGAAAGCAAAATGGCAGGTATGGAACCACCATACATCGCACCTGCATATACTCCTCCCATCAAAGCCAAACCAATTAGTGGAGTAAATGAAAATGTAATTGGGATTAAAAGTGCAACTGCCATCGTAGCAGTAAGTCCTGGCATACCACCAATTACAATTCCTGAAACTGTTCCTATAAAAACTGCAATGATAACATCAAATGACATAACAGCTTGTAAAGCATCTAATAAAATCATTTTATCCCTTTAAAAAATTGTTATCTCAGGAAGTAGTATCTCAAAGCCTACTTGAAAAAGCAGATATACTCCAGCTGTGATTGCTATAGATATGATGATTGATTTAATGAATTTATTATATCCCATAGCCCTCATAGTTGCTGGAATAAATATAAGCGTGCCAAGTATAAAGCCAATATACTCCATAATCCAAACATATGCTATTAGAAGGAGTATAAGAGTAAAAAATTTATCTGGCCTTTTTGTGAACTCTATAAACGAAGGATTTGAGATAATACTCATAGCTAACTCTACAACCCCTGCAATACCAAGTGCAATAGCAAGTGCTTGCACATAAAGTGAAGAGCTATCTGTTGAAGCTTTGCTAACAGCATTACTTACAGTATCAGCACTACTAAAAAGCAGTGCTGATAATACTATAAAAAATATACTTAAAATAATTTCTATATATTTTTTATTCATGAATATTACCAAGGAGTTTTGTAAAAAACTTTTTGTGTATCAGTCTGAAGACCTCTTAGGTAAGATTCATACTCTTTTGAGTTTAGAGGATTTAGAAAAATAAAGCTTTTTTTAGCTCTTTCTTTAAATTCACTATCATTTACAACTTTTGTGTATAAATCTTCAATTTTACTAGCAATTTCAGGTTTTACTTTTGCGCTGATTATCATACCTCTAGTTGCAGTCATTAAAACATTGTAGTTTTGCTCTATTGAAGTAGGAATATCAGGAGCTACCTCTGCTCTTTTTTTAGAAAGAAGTGCTATAATTCTCACTTTACCTGCTTTATGGTTTGCTAGCATTTGAGAAAGATTCATAAAAGCAACTTCAACATGATTTCCTAAAATTGCAGTTTTTTGTTCAGTTGAACCTTTTGTTGGTAATAGGTTAAAGCTAACTCCAGTTTTTTCTTCAAATTGCTTAGCTGCTAAAAAGTCATCACTTCCAATTCCATTAACAGCAGCTGTTATTTTTTTAGATTTTGCTAACTTAACTAAATCATCTAAGTTTTTGACACTACTTGAAGAATTAACAACTACGATGCCAGGATCCTCAGCAATGTTGCCAATTACTTTAAATGAATCAATTGTATATTTTGCTTTACCTGAAACTATATGAGCAACGAATTGAGGTGTAAACATTAATCCAAATGTATAGCCATCAGGTTTTTGTCTTTGCTCATAAGAAAAGCCAATAAGCCCTCCAGCACCTGGTTTATTTACAACAATAAAATCAGCATCTTTCCAATACTTTTTAGCAGTATCAATAAACAATCTAGCAGTAGTATCAGTAGAGCCACCAGCTTTTGATGGTACAACTAACTTAATTGTTTTACTAGGATAAGCAGCAAATGAAGTTGTTGCAACAGCAGCACAAACTAAAAGTGAAGAAATAATTTTTCTCATTTTTGTCTCCTTTAAAAATTAAACTTAATTTACTGTAAAACAAAAAAATCAAAAAAAAATCAAATTTTAATATATGATATAATTAATCATGGGTTTTTTGATTAAAATTTACAAAATTACTCACGCAAGAGGTTTACATGTACAATGACTTTAAAGACTATACTATTTTGTATGCTGAAGATGACGAGGGTGTAAGAGAAGTAACTTTTAGTATGCTAAAAAGGATTTTTAAAGAGGCTTATGAAGCAAAAGATGGATTAGAAGCTTTTGAAAAATATACTCAATATAAGCCAGATATTATAATAGCAGATATAAAAATGCCAGAGTTAAGTGGTATTGATTTGATTAAAAAAATAAGACAAAAAGATGAAAAAACAAAAATCATGATTACGACTGCTTTTAATAACGAAGAATATCTTATGGAAGCTATTGAGCTAAATATTGTAAGGTATATTGTAAAACCTCTTACCAATAGAAACTTATTTCCAGCCTTACAAAAGGCCATATCAAAGATTGATAAAATAGTAATGTTGGGGGATGAGTTTTATTACGATAATAGAACTTCATTGTTCTATTATAAAAATGAAATTATACAAATGAGTAAAAAAGAGCTTCTATTTTTATCATTACTTGTAAAAAATAAAGACAATATAGTAACATATGAAATGATTGAAGATGAGGTTTGGTCACCTGAAGAAATGAGTTTAAGGTCACTCAGAACAATAGTTGGATTGATTAGAAAAAAAATTCCATATAATATTATTTCAAATATATCAAATATGGGTTATAAGTTAAAACTTTTTCATGAATAACATTGATTATAAACAAGAAGAAAAAAGAACAAAAAGGTTTGTTTTGTTAGGCTCAAGTATTGTAGTTCTTGTTGTCTCTTTGTTAGTTGCCTATATCCTAATAAGTTTTGAAATAAAAGAATTTAAAACTCACATAAAAACCTTTAAAGATACATTGATTGAAAGAGAAAAATCTGCTATCAAATCTGCTGTAAATAACCTCATAAATGATATCAAATATGATGAAATATCTAGATACCAAGAGATAAAGAAAAGATTGAAAAATCAGACAAATATATTTGTTAATAATTTAGAATATAGTGTTTTAAATCAAAATACTGGTAAAAAAGATATGATTAAGAAAATCACATATCTATTGGAGGTTGCTTATAAACAAAGTGGTGTTGCGTTTTTTATGTTTAAAAATGATGGTGAACTTTTATTTAGTACAGCGAAAAATTTAAAATTACATCAAAATTACATAGATTTAAAAGATATTGATGGTAAACAATTTGTAAAAGAAATTATAAATAAATCTGGTTTTGTTGATTTTCTTTGGTTTGTACCAAAAAATCTTAGAATTTCTAAAAAAATAACATTTTCTAAAAAAATTGAAAATCTAGGTGTAGTTATAGGTTCAGAAGAATTTTTAAATACCAAATACCCATTGAACCAAAAAATGGTTGATAAAATTTATAATGAAAAATTTAATAAAAACAATTTTATTTTTATATATGAAATTATGAGTTTAAGTAGCTCTAAAAACTATTCAAAACTAATATTAGAACAAAATATAAAAACAACAAAAAATGATTTAAGAGCTATTGAAGATATTCTTGAAAAAAGTGAATATAAAGGAAATATTTTTTACGAGTATAACAATAAACTAGTATATTCAGCATTTTTGTTTGATCAAAAAACATTTATAAGTGCTGGAGTATATCTTTCTAATATAAAAAATATACTTGAGAATGAAGAAAAAATTTCACATGAAAATTTAATTAAAAAGATTAGTTCTTTACTTATTAACATTACAATAGTTCTTGTTGTTTTCTTTTTAATCTCTTATTTTATTGCTCAAAAAATTGAAAAACTTTTTAATGATTACAACAACAAAATCATTAATTCACAGCAACTATTAATTCAAAAAACAAAAATGGCTTCTATGGGAGAGATGATTGCAAATATCGCTCATCAATGGAGACAGCCTCTAAGCAGACTTTCTAGCTTTTTTTTAGATATAGAATCAGCTTATAAGTTTAATGAATTGGATGAAAAATATTTATCAAAAAGAATTAATCAAGCAAATGATGTACTTTAATATATGTCAAAAACTATAGATGATTTTAAAGAATTTTACAATCCAAATTCAAAAGAGAAAAGTTTTTGTCTTTATGATTCTATTAAAAAAGCTATTAAGCTAATGGGTGGATCGTTATCTTTTTATAATATAAAGATAGATCTACATGTAGAAAAGTCTTTACATGTAAATGGGTGTAGTAGTAGTGAATTTTCTCAAGTGGTGTTAAATATGCTAGCAAATATAAGGGATGTTGCTATAAAAAGAAAAATAAACAATTCATGCGTAATGATATATACAAAAATAAAGAATAAAAAATTATATTTATTTATAGAAGATAATTGTGGAGGAGTTAAAGAGGAAAATATTGAAAAAATTTTTGAACCTTATTTTACAACAAAATATAATCATGGAACAGGTATTGGTCTTTATATGTGCAAAATCATAATAGAAAATAAATTAGGAGGAAAACTTTCAGCAAAAAATTTAAAATCAGGTTTATTTAGACAAGAAATTCTTTTTGATAGTTACATAAAGTAACAAAAAACTCATAAAATACTTTAAAAAATCCATAAAAGTTACATAATTTTTGATTTACATTTTTTTTACATTTTTTTTAATTATTCTTTTCCTAGATTTAAATTTCAAAGGAGTAAAGATGAAAATCTTAAAATTATGTAGAAACATTGCGTTAGCTGGATGTCTAGCAGCTGGTATGGCAACAACTTCTGTTGCTAGTGAGGTAGAATCAATCCACTTTTTAATTCCTGGTGGAGCTGGTGGTGGCTGGGATGGAACAGCTAGAGGTGTTGGAGAAGCTTTAAAAAAATCTGGCTTAGTTGGACAGACTTCTTTTGAAAATATGTCTGGAGGTGGTGGCGGTAAAGCTATCGCTTATTTAATCGAAACAGCTTCAAAACAGCAAAACACAATGATGGTTAATTCAACTCCGATTGTTATTCGTTCACTTCAAGGAGTATTCCCTCAATCATTTCGCGATTTATCTTTAATAGCTTCAGTGATAGCTGATTATCAAGTTTTAGTTGTTAAACCAGATTCAAAATATAAAAATTGGGATGATGTATTAAAAGCATTTAAAGCAAATCCTAGAAAAGTAAAAATTGCAGGTGGTAGTAGTAGAGGTAGTATGGACCATTTAGTTGCAGCTCAAATTTTCCAAGCAGCTGGTGGCGATCCAAAAGCAGTTAGATATGTTCCTTATGATGCTGGTGGAAAAGCGCTAGCTGGTCTTTTAACAGGAGAAGTTGATGTATTATCAACTGGATTTGGTGAAGTTTTAGAAAAACATAAAAAAGGACAAGTAAGAATTATTGGTGTTACTTCAAAAAATCCAATAGAAGGAATTCCGTCTTTTAAAAGTATGGGTACAGATGCATTTTTTGCAAACTGGAGAGGTTTTTTTGGTGCACCAAATTTGTCAAAAGAAAAAATTGCAGCATTTAATAGTGTGTTAAAGAAAATGTACGATACTCCTGAATGGGAAGTAGTTAGAGCAAGAAATGGGTGGACTAATTTGTATCAGCCAACTGATGAGTTTAGAAAATTCTTAGAGGACCAAGAAAAAACTATTGGTTCTTTGATGAAAAACTTAGGATTTTTATAAGATATAAATTCTTAAAAAATTAAAAGAGGAGAGAAATCCCCTCTTAATAGGAGGGTGTTATGACAAAAACTCGTGTTGGTTCGGTCTTTTTTTTACTTTTTTCAATTTTGTATTTTTACCAATCTTACAATATTCACTTACTACCTGGTGCTCATTATGATGCAATGACAGCTAGAACTTTTCCTTTTTATCTTGGGATATTAGGGATTTGTATATCAATTTTAATGTTTGGTTTAAGTTTTTTAGAAAGTAGTGAAAAAGATATCTTTGATTTTGAAAATTTAAAAACTTATGATTTTAAAAAAGGTGTATATTTTATTTTAGCAATGTTACTTTATGGTTTTACTATAAGAACACTTGGATTTATAATTTCGACAATTATATTTTTGATAATAGGATTTAAAATACTTGAAGAAAAGAGATGGAAAATTATACTTTTAACTTCGTTTGGGGTAAGTATTGTTTTTTGGTTTTTACTTACTCAAGTTTTGGGTATATATATAGAGCAAGGTTTAATTTTTGATTACCTTTTAGGAGCTGCAAAATGATGGAAGGTATATATGAAGGTGTAAGTACTGCACTTTCTGCTTATAATATTTTAATGGTTGCTATTGGTGCATTTGCTGGTACATTTATAGGGATGCTACCAGGGCTTGGACCGATTTCTGCAATTGCACTTATGATTCCTGTTACATATGGAATGGATCCAGCTAGTGGACTTATTTTAATTGCTGGAGTTTATTATGGAGCTATATTTGGTGGTTCAACTTCATCTATTTTAATTAATGCTCCAGGGGTTGCTGGAACTGTTGCTACAGCATTTGATGGTTATCCAATGGCTAAAAAAGGATATGCTGGTAAAGCGTTAGCAATTGCTGCATATGCTTCATTTAGTGGTGGAACAATTGCCGCAATTTTTTTACTCTTTGCAGCTCCAGCACTTGCAAAAGTATCACTTAGCTTTCAATCATCAGATTATTTTGCATTGATGGTTTTAGGATTAACTGCCGTTGCTGCTTTTGCTGGTAAGGGTAAGTTTTTAAAAGCTGCCATTATGACAATATTTGGTTTGATGTTAGCAACCGTTGGAACTGATGCTGATAGTGGAGTTTCAAGATATACTTTTGGAAATTTAGACCTCATTGATGGTATAAGTTTCTTGCTTTTAGCAATGGCAGCTTTCGCACTTAGTGAAGCTTTGATGAATATCATTGAAAATAAAAAAATGAGCAAAGAAGAAGAAGAAATGCTCAAAAAAGATATTGGAAATTTAAAAGTTACTAAAGAAGAAGTAAAAGAGATGGTTCCAGTTATTGGTCGTTCATCTGTTTTAGGTTTTTTTGTAGGAGTACTTCCAGGTGCTGGTGCTACAATTGCATCATTTTTAGCCTATGGGATGGAAAGAAGCATTGCTAGTGCAAAAGAAAAACTAAAATTTGGTAAAGGTAGTATTAGAGGGCTAGCAGCTCCTGAAAGTGCTAATAATGCAGCGTGTTCAGGATCTTTTGTACCACTTTTAACACTAGGAATTCCAGGAAGTGGAACGACTGCTGTTATTTTAGGAGCTCTTATATCATATGGAATTCAGCCTGGTCCAACCTTATACACTGAACAACCTGCCCTATTTTGGTCAGTTATCATTTCTATGTATATAGGAAATTTGGTACTTTTGATTTTAAATTTACCACTCATTCCATATATTGCAAAACTTTTAGCAATGCCAAAACAACTTTTAACTCCTTTAGTTATCTTTTTTTCATTAATTGGAGTTTATTTGGTTACTTTTAATACCTTTGACATATATATGATGGTTGTATTTTCAATCGTAGCGGTATTTTTAAGACTAATTGATTTTCCAATGGCTCCTATGATATTAGGTTTTATCTTAGGTGGTATGATGGAAAATAACCTTAGAAGAGCACTAACTATCAGTGATGGAAGTTTAGACTTTTTATGGGAAAGACCAATAACTGCTACAATACTTGCAATTACAATTTTAATGCTCGTTTATCCATTGATAAGTAATTACTTTTTGGGTAAAATAAAAAAAGAGGGATAAACCTCCCTCTTTTGTATTCAGAGGTTGCTATGACTAAAGAGTTTAAAGATTTTTCCTTACTATATATTGAAGATGATGATGGTGTTAGAACAATCAATCTTAGAATCTTGACTAGACTTTTTAAAAATGTTTATGAAGCAATTGATGGTGAGATGGGGTGGGAGTTGTATAACAAACATAAGCCTCAAATAATTCTTACTGATATAAAGATGCCAAAATTTGATGGTATTAGTTTAGCAAAAAAAATTCGAGAACACGACAAAACGACAAAGATTATCATAACTACAGCATTTAGTGATTCAAAATATCTATTAGAAGCAGTTGAATTAAATCTGGAGAGATACTTAGTAAAACCACTTACAAAAAGAAACTTACTACCAGCTCTTCAAAAAGCAGTTGATGGATTAAAAGAAAATGCTATTTTGAGTTTTAGCGAGAATTTTTATTTTAATTATGATACTGAATTGTTCTATTTTGATGATAAAGTAATTGATATGACTAAAAAAGAGTTAACTTTTTTAAAACTACTTGTAAAAAATAAAGACAGAATCGTTTCATACTCTCAGATAGAAAGTGAAGTTTGGGGTGATGAATATATGAGTATGAATTCTCTTAGAACAAGCTTGGGTTTTTTGCGCAAAAAGTTACCTAAAAACATCATAAAAAATGTATCAAATATGGGTTATACATTAAAAATAGATGGATAATTTACAAGAAGAAAAAAATATAAAAAGAGTTATCCTTTTAGGATCAACTTTTATAATTTTATCAATCTCTATTGGCTTAGCATTTTTGTTGATAAGCAGTGAGATAAAAAACTTTAAAACTCATCTAGAAACTTTTAAAAAAACGCTAATTGAAAGAGAAAAATTTACTTTAAAATCTAGAGCGGAAAATATCGAAAATGATATATTATATGAAAATGTTTCATCAATTAAACAGTTAAAGCAAATCACAAAAAACCAAACAATAATAGCATATAACATTGCTAAATCGATATATTCAAACAATCAGTCTTTATCCCAAGATGAAGTTATTAGAAAAATCAGAAATGCTTTATATAGCATTGGAAATCATAAAATTCAATATTTTATATTTGATGTTTTTGGAAATTTGATACTAAATACAAGTGATAGATCAAGTGAAAGTAGAAACTACTTAGATTTTGAAGATATCTATGGATTTAAATATGTAAAAGAGATAATTTCAACAAAATCAAAAACAGGTAATTTTGTTAGTTTTACATGGTACAAACCAAAAAGCAGCAAAATATCAAAAAAAATTACTTTTGTAAAAATGATGGATGAATTAGGAATTATCGTAGGCTCTGCTAGCTTTTTAGATGATATAAATCAACCAAATGATAATATCATTGAAAAGATAAAAAGACAATCTTTTAGAAAAGATGAATTTATGTTTATGTATAAGATAAACAGCTTAAACAATGCTCATAAAAATGCAGATTTAATAATCCAAAAAAACTTAAAAAACAAAGATAAAATTCCTGCAATAATAGAAAAAATTCTTATAAGTAGTGATTACAAAGCAAATATCTTTTTTAGGCATCAAAATAGCCTATTTTATTCAAAATATATAAAAAGTTCTAAGATATTTATCTCTGTTGGTTTAGATTTAGGCTTTATAAATGAAATAATTGCAGAAGAAGAAAAAATTTCAAATAAAAACTTGATGGATAAAATTACAACCATTATTATCATAATTGTACTCAGTACAACTCTATTTTTTGCGATTTCATACTTTGTATCTAGTAAAATAGAAAGAATTTTTAAAGATTACAGGCAAAGAGTTACAAAACAAAAACAACTTTTAATACAAAAATCAAAAATGGCTTCTATGGGTGAAATGATAGCAAATATTGCTCATCAGTGGAGGCAACCACTTTCTCAACTATCAGGATTGTTTTTTGATATTGAAATGGCTCATGAGTACAAAGAACTAGATAAAAAATATTTGTCAAATAGAATTGATGAAGCAAATGATTTAGTAGAGTATATGTCAAAGACAATTGATGATTTTAAAGAGTTTTATAATCCTAATACAAAAAAAGAGAACTTTAGCCTTTTAGAATCAGTAAATAACGCTTTAAAAGTTGTTGATGCCTCTTTAAGGTATAGCAATATTATTGTTGAAGTTGATATTGATGAATCTTTACATGTAAGGGGTTACAAAAACGAATTTTCTCAAGTTATTTTAAATATCATATCAAACTCTAAAGATATTGCTAAAAAACGAGATATAAAAGAACCTATTATTAAAATCTATGCTAAAAAAACTGATAAAAAAATAGTTTTACATGTAGAGGATAATTGTGGAGGTATAGAAGATGAAAATTTTGAAAAAATTTTTGAGCCATATTTTACTACTAAATATGATTACGGAACTGGCATAGGGCTTTACATGTCAAAAGTAATTGTTGAAAATAAGATGAATGGTAAAATTATAGCTTCAAATACAAGTTTTGGAGCTTTGTTTAAAATCGTGCTAGTTAACTAAAAAATAGTAAGTAAGATTCGTAATATAATCTTAGGTTCTTAAAATGCAAGTTTAAAATTAATCAAAGAGATAAAATTTTATATGTTTTATTTAACATTATGAACTTTAACTGCCCTTTTTAACTCTAAAATCAACTCTTTTTGTCTATCGTACATATATTTTAGTAAATATGAATCATATGGTTGCTCAAGCTCTAGTCCTACAACTAATTTTGTTTTTGTTTGTCCAACTTCTTGAACAAACATCACATTTCCTTCGATATCCATTATAACAAAACCATTTTCACTAGATTCATTTGGAAACTTAAATCTTAGTTTGACTTTTTTATTTTTTGTTTCACTACTTAAGGAGTGGTTTAGGATAATTGCAATTGCTTGAGTTGAGATATCAAGTATCATACCTTGAAATGAGCTTTTTTCAAACATAACATTAATAGGTGTTCTAATGCTTGGTTGAACCCTTGTTGTTTTTCTATTATTTGCACTTGTTTCTAAAAATCTCAGATTATCTAAAACAGCATATGATTTTTCAATATTTACATAAATAACATCTGCTTCAAGATCTTTTGGTAAATCAGGTGCTTGAATTACAGATTTATTTTCAAACTGCATAGAATATCCCTGTATGCTCTCACAATGAACAAAGTAAGAGTCATCTTTTTCCTTGATAATCTTTGAAGAAGTATTTATACATAGGCCTTTGTATATATTTAAAAGTTTTATTGGTGTTTTATTTGCAATGCAAGTTTTTAAATAGTATTTAATTTGATCATTTTCATCTATGCAATCATCTAAATGATTTATTTCGAAAAAATCACAACTATTGAAATAATTTTCACTATAACTACGAGAACTTATATGCTCTAAAGATTCAATTATTTCATTGATATCAAATTTGTCAATATTTAATGCAGTTGAAGTTATGATTGGTGAAATATTAGCATCAACCTCACTATAAATGATTTTTTGATGGATAGAATCAAGTTCTTCTTTAACTTCTTCAAAGCTTTTTCCTTCAACTAAAAAAACAAAAAAGTGTTGTTCCCATTGTGATAGTTCTTGACAAGTATCTTTGTAAAAGCATAATTTATCGATAAATTTTTTTATAAAATCATGCATTACTATGCTTCCACAGTTTTTTAAGAGCTTATCATAGTTGCTTATATTAATTCCTATTATTGACATTGATACTTCATTGACACTATTTTGTGCTAATCTATCTTTTAATATCTCAATAAATTTAAACCTGCTAACAGTAGATAAATAACCCTCATCATTTTGAACTTCGCCTTGAGGAACGATTGTTAAAAGCTTATCATCATTTGAACTTAGTGTATCTAAGAAAAATTCATAACTCCAATTTTCACCATTTTCATTTTGCATAATAACATCAATTTTTTTTGTTTCATCATCAACTAAAAGTTTATATATGTCTTCATTATTTAAAATTAAAGATTCAATTTCTTTTAGAGTTTTATTTGGAAAAATACTTTTAGCCCTTTCATTGGCAAAGGTTAGTTTTTTTGATTTAAAAATGAGTAAAGCAAATAATGAGTTAATTTTTTTACTAATTTCTATTTGGTGTTTTTCTTCTTTTTTAATCAAGGTTTTCTTAGAGGCCAGTAAGCACAGTGATATAAACTCTTTTTCTTGGATTTTAATGGAGTGCAATTTATTGATAGAAAAATGAAGTGCAAACTTTAGTAAAATAACATTTTCAGTCTCTTTTGTAAATATATAGATTTCTTTATTAGTGTTTTTTTTAACTATTTCATTTAAAAGAACAAATTCATCTTTTTTTAGAGTAGGAAACTCGATAAATAGTATATCAGCTGATTTTTTTTCAAGATTACTATCGTTTATGTTGCAACATTCATATTTTAAAAAATTATTTTTAATATTTGAAATTGGAATAACTGGTGAATTCGTTACTACATGTAGAATTTTTATAGTTGATAACACCTTCAATGATTCATTAGCACCCATATTAAACCTATTAATAATTTTTATGTTTTAACTGACCTTACGCACTATATGTAGTACTTGATGTTTTTTGCAACATTTCATTGGTAGGCAAAAAGTTGAAAAGCTACCCGTAGGTAACTTGAAACTTTTTAACGCCCCAAGGGATTGTTGCAAAAAGCACCCAAAGGGTAAAGCAATAAGGCATTATCTGACGGCGTTAGATTTTTTCACCTTAGCTAAGGCTAGGCTTTTAAAAATCTGCCTTGCATATAACGCCTTCTTGTTTTATCAAGAACTATATATAGTGCGTAAGGTCAGGTTTTAATATAATATCAAAATAATAATTAAAAAACTACTATAGACTACATTATTTTTTAAATGTTTTTACTATACAATTAGACTTACTAATTATAAGGATTTATTTTAATGCATTATTTATCGATTGAAGGCGGTCAAAAATTAAGTGGAGAAGTTGTTGTCTCAGGAGCCAAAAATTCAGCTCTGCCTATTCTTGCTTCAACACTATTATCTAAAAATAAAATTACTATATCAAATTTACCAAATGTAGCTGATGTTAATACTCTTTTAAAGTTACTTGGAAATTTAGGAGCAACTTTTGAACTTCAAGATAATATTGTCAAAATTGATACAACTGGTGTAAATTCTGCTTGTGCTAATTATGATATTGTTAGGAAAATGAGAGCTTCAATACTGACTTTAGGTCCTCTTCTTGCTAGATTTGGGCATTGTGAAGTTTCACTTCCTGGTGGTTGTGCTATTGGTCAAAGACCTATTGATTTGCATCTAAAAGCTTTAGAGCTTATGGGTGCAAAGATAGAATTAAAACAAGGCTATGTTATTGCTACTGCAAAAGATGGCTTAAAGGGTAATACAATTATATTTGATAAAGTTACAGTTACAGGAAGCGAAAATATAATCATGGCTGCTGCACTAGCTCATGGGACTACTAAGTTACTCAATGTAGCAAAAGAGCCTGAAGTTGTACAACTTTGTGAAATTTTAAAAGAAGCTGGCGTAGATATAGAGGGAATTGGAACAGCAAATTTAACTATACAAGGAAGCGGTGGAGAGCTTTTAGACTTTAAAGATATAAAAGTTATACCAGATAGAATAGAAGCTGGAACTTATCTATGTGCTGGAGCGATTACAAACTCAAAAATAACAATTAAAGATGTTATACCAAAACATCTTGAAGCTGTAACGCTAAAATTAATGCAAATGGGATTTGGCATTGAAAGTGGTGAAGATTTTATAACTATACTTCCAGCAGAAAAAATCAAGCCAAGTGATATTGAAACAACAGAATATCCAGGTTTTCCAACAGATTTACAAGCACAATTTATGGCTTTATGTACACAAGCAGATGGAACGAGTATCATAGATGAAAGACTATTTGAAAATCGCTTTATGCATGTAAGTGAACTTAGCAGAATGGGAGCAAAAGTAAAACTAAAAGGACACAGCGCAACTGTTGAAGGAAATTGCTCGCTAAATTCAGCAGATGTTATGGCAACTGACCTTAGAGCAAGTTCAGCACTAATTTTGGCAGCACTAGTAGCAAAAGGCACAACAAGAATTCACAGAATTTATCACCTAGATAGAGGATATGAAAACTTAGAGGGTAAATTCTCAATCCTCGGAGCAAAAATCAAAAGGTTAGAAGAATGAAAAAATTTAATATTGTTAGTTTTGAAGAGGCTATGAATACAGTTGTAAGCTTGATTGATAAAACTCCTATTAAGGAGTATGTGTCTTTATTTGAAGCTCATAATAGAGTTTTATTTGAAGATATAAAGTGTGTAAAAAACTTACCTTCGTTTAACAATTCAGCACTTGATGGATTTGCATTTGATTATAAAAATATTGGTAAAAGTTTAAAAATCAAAAAAACAATTTTTGCAGGTGATTCGATTGAGCCTTGTTTAAATGATGATGAATGTTATAAAATAATGACAGGAGCTAAAGTTCCAAGTGATGCCGATACTATTGTTCCATTTGAAAATGCGATTAGATATGATGATTTACATGCAGAACTTCCAAGTGATACAAAAAAAGGAAATGCATTAAGATTAAAAGGTGAAGAGTGTGCCATAGGTGAGTTACTTTTACAAAAAGGTGAAGTTTTAGATGCTAGTAAAATTGCATATCTTGCTTCGCAAGGTATTAGCGTAGTTCCTGTTTATAAAAAGATATCTATTGCAATATTTTCAACTGGGGATGAGTTAAAAGAGCCTTGGGAAAAAGCGAATGAAGATGAAATATACAATGTAAACTCTTCATCACTAAGAGCAGTTTTAAAAGAGTTTGGTTTTGAAGCTGATTATTGTGGTGTAATTCCTGATAATCTTGAAGATAGTATAGAATATTTTTCAAAAATGAAAAAATATGATGCTATTGTCACAAGCGGTGGCATTAGCATGGGAGAGGCTGATTTTGTCGAAGATGCTTTAAAGGCAAATGGTTTTGAAGACTCTTTTCACGGGATCAATATAAAACCTGGTAAACCAACTATGTTTGGAAAAATGGATGAAACTCTAGTTGCTTCAATGCCTGGCAATCCTCTTGCTGCATATGTAAATGCATTTTTATTTTTAATTCCAGCTTTAAAAAGTTTACAAGGCTATGATAATGTTCATCATGATTTAGTTGAAGTTGTCAACGATGAAGAGCTTAGATTAAAAAACAAAAGAGTAAATATAGTTTTGGGTAATGTAAGAGATAGTAAATTTATTGCATTTAACAACAATAAATATGGCTCAGGAATGATAACTCCTATTGTACAAAGTAATGCAATATTTTTGTCTTCATTAGAAGATAGCCTTATAAAGAGTGGAGAAAAAATAAAGGTTATATTTTTTTAACATTAATAATATAGGTAAAAAATTATAAACTATTTTTAAGTTTATAAAGATATAATTTTACTCTATAATATTAAAAGGATGTGGATGTTAAGTTTTACAAAGAATATTAAAATATCGACAAAACTATTATGGATTTCAATTGCTTCAGTAGTTGGCTTAATTCTTTTATCTGGAATTAGTATCAATTCAAGCATCGTAGGCTCAAACGCACTTGAAAAAATATATGAAAAAAATGTTGTTCCAGAATCACAAATTAATTATGCTAGAGAACAGTTTGATAAAATTCTAAATGATTTGATTCAAGTAACTAGCGAGTTTTTACCAACAGGACAAGCAAGAGATAGAGTTCATGTTATAGAAAAAGATATGGATAATTTCTTTGAGAATGCAAAAAAGAGTGACTTTTTTAAAGATCCATATCTAAAGAAAAATCTTGATGAAGCATACGCTAAATATAAACAAGAGATAAAGCCAATGTTTGATGAGATATATGATGTGTATGTTAAAGATGATCCTGATGATATCGGTGATGTTGCTGTTGATGTAGAAGCTCCATCAAAATATATTTCAAAAAGATTTTTGAATATGTCTCAGTACACAAATAAAAGAATAAAAAAGATTAGTGAAGAAATTAGAAGTTCATTGGAGATAAATTATAATCTTAATATTATAGTATCAGTTATTATTTTATTGTCTACATGTGTGGTTTTATGGAGGATGGGAAGGTATATAGTAAATAGTATAAACCATATAAAAACTCACATTTCAAACAATGCCCATCATTTAAATTTGGATAATGATGTAATTTTTGAAAATAATGACGAATTAGGAGAAATTTGTAATAATATAAATAACCTTATGCATGCTATAAAAAATGCAATTATTAAAGCAAAAACAAATGTTGAACAAACTGCAAGTGTAAATGATAGTGTAAAGAATTCTTCAAAAGATATCATAGAATTAGCCTCAAAACAAGATGAAATTGTAGAAAAAGTAAATACTGATACGAGTGAGATTAATATAGAACTTAATGAGCAAAAAGAAATAGCAGAAAAATCAGCAAGTTATATGCAAGAAGATTATGAAATGCTCGATAGGATGATAAAAACACTAGATGGTATAGTAGCAAGTATAAACAATATAAGTTCAGATGAACAAGAAATTTTGTTAAAAGTAAACGAACTTTCAGAACAAACAATACAAATAAGAAATGTTCTAGAAATCATAAGTGATATCTCAGAACAAACTAACTTATTGGCCCTAAATGCAGCAATTGAAGCTGCACGTGCTGGTGAGCATGGACGAGGTTTTGCAGTTGTTGCTGAAGAAGTAAGAAAATTAGCTGAGAGAACTCAAAAATCACTCTTAGAGATCGATGCTACGATTAGCGTTGTAGTTCAAAGTGTAAATCAAGTAAGTGAAAATATAAAACAAAACAATGAGCAAGTCTCAGTTCTAAATAACAATGCAAATGAAATATCAACAATGGCAACTGATACAAAAAATTCTACTGCTAAAAGCTTAGAAATTACAAATATTGCAAAACAAAAAAGTATAATGATTACTGAAAAGATTAAAGAATTGGCAAAACAAGTTAGCTCAGCTACCAACATAACTCATAAAAATAAAGAAGTAGCTAGTCACTTAACCCAAATTGCAAACTCTTTAGAAGAAGCAACAAGTGATTTAAAACATGAAATAGATGTGTTTAAAGTTTAATCCCCTTAAAATGTGTTAAAATAACGCATTTGACAATAAAGGGGTTTTTTTGATAAAATTTTGCCGATTTTTAAGCGGGAATAGCTCAGTGGTAGAGCACAACCTTGCCAAGGTTGGGGTCGCGAGTTCGAACCTCGTTTCCCGCTCCATTGTGTTATTGCTACTAGTAATATCTCCTTTTTATGCACTAGATTTAAAAGAACAATATTGTATAGATGACCAAACATCTTTAGATAGCAGTTTTTTTGGATTAGAAGAAAAATTTCATGTGATTGATATACCAAAAATCAAAACTATTCATAAAGTACCCTCTTTACATGTAACAAAAGTTTTTAAAGAACATAAGATAGAAGTTAATGATGTAAAATCAGGAATAATAGTTTTTAAAAGGAATTGTGATATATCAGGTAAAAAAGAGGAATTGTCATTAAAACTATTGGAGGAGTTTGAAAAAAAATATCCTTGCTTGAATACAGAAGATTTGCCAGATATCATTGCAGTATCAACTTTACCATATGATTTTAAAACATATGAGTTATTGAGGATTGAGTTGAAATCTGTTTTTTTAAGAAAATCAAAAGGCTCATTTAAAGCTATTTTTAAAACTCCTAATGGAGCAGAAAAAAATATTTATTTTAAATTTTTTATAAATGCATATATAAAAACTTTTAAAGCTAAACATAAATTGTATAACGATAAAATTCTCTCTTTTAATGATGTCAAAACTGTTGAAGTGCCGATAGATAAATTACCTAGTAAAGCAATTGTTTGTGAGTTGCCTAAAAAACTTATGACAAAAAGTTATGTTAGTGCAAATTCGATTTTAAGTATGAATAAATTTAAATATAAAAAAGATATACTAAGAGGTGATAATCTTAGAGCATATATAAGAGATGGAATGCTTGTAATTACAACTCCAGCAACTGCTTTAAGTGATGCAAATATCGGCGATGTAATAAAAGTAAAAACTGAATCAAGAAAAATAGTCAGAGCAAAAATAGTTTCAAAATATAAAGCTATTGTATTGGAGTAAAATGAAAAGATTAATAGTTGGGGTAAGTGGAGCTAGTGGTGCTAGCTTAGCCCAGAGATTCATTGATAAGCTACCTAAAGATTTAGAAGTTTATATAATACCAACAAATAGTGCAAAAATTGTTTTAAAAAGAGAAGAAAATAGAGTATTTTTGGATAATTCTGACATAGGAGCGATTAGTGCATCTGGCTCATTTAAATCTGATGGAATGGTCATCATACCTTGTAGTATGAATACTTTAGCTAAGATTAGTTGTGGCATTGCAGATAATTTATTGACAAGAACTGCTAGTGTGATGATAAAAGAAAAAAGAACTCTACTTTTAGCACCAAGAGAGATGCCCTACTCTTCTATTGCATTAGAAAATATGTTAAAACTCTCAAACTTGGGTGTTATCATAGCTCCTCCGGTTAGCGGGTATTATGCTGATATAAAATCGTTAGAAGATATGGAAGATTTTTTTATAGGTAAATGGTTTGATTTATTAGGAATTGAAAATGAATTATATAAAAGGTGGGAAGGATGAGTAAGCAAGTAGCGATTTATCCTGGTACGTTTGATCCAATTACAAATGGTCATTTGGATGTTATAAAAAGAGCTGTAAAGATTTTTGATAAAGTTTATGTAGCAGTTGCAGAATCTGAAAGTAAAAAACCAATGTTTGATTTAAAAACTAGGGTAAAAATGGCCAAAGAAGTTAGTAAGAATTTTGATAATGTAGAGGTTATATCTTTTACAGGTTTGTTAGTAGATTGTTGCAAAAAACAAAATGCAAAGGTTATCGTAAGAGGCTTAAGAGCAGTTAGTGATTTTGAATATGAACTACAAATTGGTTATGCAAATGCATCACTTGATAGTAGCATTGATACTGTTTATCTCATGCCAACACTAAATAGTGCTTTCATAAGTTCAACTGTAGTTAGAGATATACTAAAACATGGTGGAAATGTTATGCATTTGGTGCCAAAAGAGATAAAACAATATGTACATAATATTTGAAGGAGTTGATACTTGTGGCAAAAGTACACAAGTAGAATTGTTTAAAAATAGAAAAAGTGATGTAGTAGTAACTAGTGAGCCAGGTGGTACTAAAGTTGGTAAAAAATTTAGAGAAATACTACTTGAGAGTGATGAAAAACTTAGTGTAAACGCTGAACTTCTTTTATTTTTAACTGATAGAGCTGAACACTTCGATAAAGTTGTTAAACCAAATATATTAGATAAATATGTACTAAGTGATAGAGGCTTAATCTCAGGAATTGCTTATGCTTTAGCAAACCATAGTAATCTTGATCTGAATTTTTTGATTGAGCTTAATAAGTTTGCATTGGAAGGAAATTTACCAAATAAAGTAGTTTTATTTCAAACAGATTATGAATTGATAAGCTCAAGATTAAGTAAAAAAGAGCATGATAAGATTGAATTAAGAGGGATTGAGTACCTACTAAAGGTTCAAGAAATTATGTTAGAAGTTATAAAAGCTTTACATGTAGAATATATTTTGATTGATTCACATAAAAGTATAGAAGAAATTTATAAAAAGATAGAGGAATTTATTTATGATTAATCCATTAAGAGGAATGAAAGATACTATCAATGATAGTGCAAAAAGATATAGCTATTTAGTAGAAAATTGTTCAAGAATTGCAAAGAATTATGGGTTTAATTTTATTGAAACACCTATTTTAGAAGATACTTCACTATTTAAAAGAAGTGTTGGAGAAAGTAGTGATATTGTTGGTAAAGAGATGTATCAGTTTATCGATAAAGGTGGTAATGATGTATGTCTTAGACCTGAAGGAACAGCTGGAGTTGTAAGAGCTTTGATTAGTTCTAAGCTTGATAGAGTTGCTGGTGTAAAAAGATACTTTTACTATGGTCCTATGTTTAGATATGAAAGACCTCAAAAAGGAAGACTAAGACAGTTTCATCAGTTTGGAGTTGAGAGTTTTGGTGAAAGTAGTGTTGTAGAAGATGCTATGATAATAGTAATGCTAAAAGAGATGTTTGATTTTTTAGGGATAAAGTACAAACTTCTTATAAATTCTCTAGGATGTCCTGTTTGTATGCCTCCATATAGAGAAAATTTAGTTAATTTTTTAGATAAAACAGAGGGACTTTGTGAAGATTGCCAAAGAAGAAAAGTATTAAACCCTATTAGAGTTCTTGATTGTAAAAATGAGCATTGTCAAAGTTTATTAACTAATGCTCCTAGATTGTTAGATAATTTATGCTCTACATGTAGTGATGATTTTAATAAACTAAAAGAAATTTTAGATAGTTTTAATATAGAGTACGAGGTTGATTCATCTTTAGTTCGTGGGCTTGATTATTACAATAAAACAGCATTTGAGTTTATAAGTGATGAGATAGGCTCACAAAGCGCAATAGCTGGTGGTGGACGATATGATAGACTTGTTGAATTTTTAGATGGTAAACCAACAGCTGGAGTTGGTTTTGCTATGGGAATTGAAAGGTTGATGGAGCTTATAAAGCTTCCTGAAGAGAATAAAGATGGCTATTATATTGGGGCTATGAATGATGAAGCATTAAAAAGTGTTTTAAAATTGGTTGTTGAGAAAAGAAAAATAGATAAAGTTACAACGCAATATGTTTCAAAATCTATAAAAGCTCATCTTAAAATGGCTGATAAAGTAAATGCAAAATATTTCATTGCAATTGGAGATGATGAATTAAAAAATGGTGTTTATACAGTTAAAAATTTAGAAAGCAAAGAAGAAACTAAAGAAAAATTTCAAATCTAGGAAATCAAATGGATTATGGTTTAAGTAATTGGGGAAATGATAATTATATCATCGAAGATGGTAAGGTAAAATTAAAAAGTTTTACTAAACCAGCCCTGATAGATATCATAAAAGATATAAGGAAAAGAGGGATAAGTGGACCAATTTTACTTCGCTTCCCTCACTTAATAAAAAAACAAATTGAAATAGTTTATAGTTATTTTAGAAAAGCAAAACAAGAGTTTAATTATAATGGAAAGTTTCAAGCTGTTTATCCTTTAAAAGTTAATCAATATCCAAATTTTGTAAAAAACCTTGTAAGGTTGGGAGAAAAATATAACTATGGATTAGAAGCTGGAAGTAAGGCTGAGTTATTGCTTGCAATGAGTTACAATAATCCAGATGCACCAATTACTGTAAATGGTTTTAAAGATAAAGAGATGATATCCATAGGTTTTATAGCTGCAAATATGGGATATGATATAACTATAACCATTGAAGGTTTAAATGAACTTGAAAATATCATTGAAATTGCAAAAGAGCATAAGGGAAAATTACCAAATATTGGTTTAAGGATAAGACTTCACAGCTCAGGAAGTGGAATTTGGGCAAAAAGTGGAGGAATAAACTCTAAGTTTGGATTAACTTCAACTGAACTAATAGAAGCTATAAATGCACTAATAAAAAATAATCTTTTAGATAGTTTTACAATGATTCATTTTCATATTGGCTCACAAATAACAGATATTGCTCCAGTTAAAAAAGCTCTTAGAGAGGTTGGGAATATATATGCTGAACTTAAAAAAATGGGTGCAGATAACTTAAATGCAATTAATCTAGGTGGTGGTTTAGCAGTTGAGTACTCCCAACATGATGATAAGATACTAAGAAACTATACAGTTAGCGAGTATGCTAATGATGTTGTATATCTTTTGAAAGATATTTCATCGAAAAAAGGTGTTAAAGAGCCTGATATCTTTATAGAATCAGGAAGATACATAGCGGCTCATCATGCAGTTTTAGTTGCACCTGTGCTAGAGCTTTTTTCAGGAGAGTATACAGAAAAAAAATTGATAAAGAAAAACAACCCTCCTTTAGTTCAAGAGTTATATGATCTTTATAATACTATTAACAAAGCAAATGCTTTAGAGTATTTACACGATAGTATCGATCATATGGAATCACTTTTAACTCTATTTGATTTAGGATATATTGATTTAAAAGATAGGTCCAATACGGAAGTTTTAGTAAATTTAATCATCAAAAAAGCCATTTTACTTTTAAAGGACAAGCACTATAAAGAGTTAATTTCGATTCAAGATAGAGTTCAAGAAAGATATTTGGTCAATTTTTCACTGTTTCAAAGCTTACCAGATTTTTGGGGATTAAATCAGCATTTTCCAGTTATGCCACTAGATAGATTGGATGAAAAAGCAACTCGCTCTGCTTCTATTTGGGATATAACTTGTGATAGTGATGGAGAAGTTGGTTTTAATCCTAAAAAGCCATTGTTTTTACATGATGTTGATTTAGAAAAAGATGATTACTTTTTAGGCTTTTTCTTGCTTGGAGCATATCAAGAAATACTTGGAATGAAACACAATCTTTTTACACATCCAACAGAAGTTACGATAGATGTAAATGATCAAGGATATGAAATCACTAACATCATAGAAGCTCAGAGCATAAGTGATATATTTGAAGATTTAGACTACGATATTGATGAGATTTCAGAAAACTTAAGTTTAAAAATTGAAAATTCTAATTTAATAGATGATAAACAAAGAAGTTATATATTAAAAGAGATAAATTCACTCTTAAATAACAATTGTTATTTAAAAAATGAGGAGTATAGATAGATGAATACATCTTTATGGCAGATTATCAAAGAAGATTTTTCTCAGCCAGTAAAAAATGATCCCGCAATTAATTCCAAATTTGAACTGTTTTTTAATTATCCAGGAGTTTGGGCATTAGTAAATTATAGATTTGCAAATAGGTTATATAAAAAAGGGTTTAAATTAATAGCTAGAGCTATTATGGGTATAACTCAAATAATTACAAATATTGACCTTCATCCAGCTGCAACAATTGGTAGAAGAGTATTTTTTGACCATGCTTTTGGATTAGTTATAGGAGAAACTGCAATCGTCGAAGATGATGTTTTAATTTACCAAGGAGTTACACTTGGTGGTGTTACTTTAGATAGAGGAGTTAAAAGGCATCCTACTATTAAAAGTGGCTCTGTAATTGGTGCAGGAGCAAAAGTTTTAGGGGATATTGTAGTTGGCCATAATTGTAGAATTGGTTCAAACTCAGTTGTTGTAAAAGATGTACCAGATGAATCTACGGCAGTTGGAATTCCAGCCAGAGTTATTACAAAAGGAAGAGATAAAAGTCCTCTTGCACATAATAAAATTCCAGATATTAACAAAGAGTTATTTGCTTATTTATTTAAGCGTATTAAGATACTTGAAGATGCAATGCAAACTTGCGATAAAACTACATGTAATAGAGATATAGTTAAATTTGATGAAGAATTAGAAGAAATATATAAACAATTTATAAAAAGTATAAAAGATTAGTTGAATTTTTGATATAATCTATAAACTAAATTTTAATTAGAAGGGTTAACATGATTGCAAAGAGAGTTGAGGTTCTTAGCGAGTCTATAACTATAGCTATTTCTACTTTAGCAAAAAAGATGAAAGCTGAAGGTAAAGATGTTCTTAGTTTTTCTGCAGGTGAACCTGATTTTGGAACACCAAAAATCATAAGAGATGCTGCTATTAAGGCTATAGAAGAAGGAAACAATGGCTATACACCAGTGCCAGGTACTCCTGAAGTTTTAAAAGCAATTCAAACTAAATTAAAAAATGAAAATAATTTAGATTATGAAACAAGTGACATCATAACAAATGTTGGAGCAAAGCACTCTTTGTTTAATCTGTTTCAAGTTTTACTAAATGAAGGAGATGAAGTAATTATTCCAGCTCCTTATTGGGTAACTTATCCAGAGATTGTAAAGTACTCAAAAGGTATTCCTGTTTTTATTGATACTAATGATGCAAGTGAGTTTAAAATAACTGCTGAACAACTTAAAAATGCAATTACTGATAAAACAAAAATACTAGTTTTAAATACACCTTCAAATCCTACTGGATCACTTTATACAAAAGAGGATTTAGAAGGATTGGCAAAAGTTTTAGAAGGAACAGATATTTTAGTTTTTTCAGATGAAATGTATGAGAAAATTTTATTTGATGGTAACAAATTTACTTCAGTAGCTTCTATAAGTGAAGATATGTTTAAAAGAACAATAACTATAAATGGACTTAGTAAATCAGTTGCAATGACTGGATGGAGATTTGGCTATCTTGCAACTCCTATAAAAGAGATTACATCAGCTGTTAAGAAACTTCAATCTCAAAGTACTTCAAATATAAACTCTATTACTCAAAAAGCTGCAATTCCTGCACTTCTTGGTGAAGCAAATGAAGATATTGAGATGATGAGACAAGCCTTTGAAAAAAGAAGAGATATTGCACTTGAATTATTTAACGAAATTGATGGATTAAGCGTAGTAAAACCAAAAGGTGCTTTTTATCTATATGTAAACTGTAAAAAAGTTAGTAATGATTCAGTGGAATTTTGCAAGAGATTATTGGAAGAAAAAGGCGTAGCAACAGTTCCAGGGCTTGGTTTTGGAACAGAAGGTTACTTTAGATTTTCTTTTGCAACAGATGAAAAAAGTATCATTGAAGGAATAAATAGAATTAAATCTTTTGTTGAAAATTTCTAATACCTAAAATTCACCCCAATATGGGGTGAAAATCCCCATATAAGGTAGGCTAAAATGAATAAATATACTATTGCTCTTGCAAATACATGTTTAGGTTGTAAAAAACCTTCCTGTCAGGTTGGATGCCCTGTTAATACTCCCATAATGCAGATGATAAAAATGTTTTTAAACGGAGAGATAAAAGAAGCAGGAAAAATGCTTTTTGAAAATAATCCGCTCTCAGTTATATGCTCTCTAGTTTGCCCACATGAAAAACATTGCGAAGGACACTGTGTTTTAAACAAAAAAAAGACTGCAGTTAGTGTTGGGGCTATAGAAAACTATATATCAGATTTTTATCTAAATGATACAGAATTTCAAAAGCCAGTTTACAATGGTAAAAATGTAGCAATCATTGGAAGTGGACCAGCTGGAATTGCTCTAGCTTTTATACTAGCAGCAAAAGGTTATGGTATTACTATGTATGATGGGCATGATAAGATTGGTGGGGTTTTAAGATATGGAATTCCTGATTTTAGATTAGATAAAACCACTCTTGATAGATTAATAGACAAGCTAAAACTACTTGGCGTTAAAATTCGTCCAAATATTTTAATTGGTAAAAATATAACGATTGATGATTTATTTCGTGATGGTTATGATGCAATTAGTCTAACTATGGGAGTTTGGAAACCTCAAAAACTAGGTATAAAGGGTGAGAGTTTAGGTCATGTTCATTTTGCAATTGATTATCTAAAAAATCCTGATGTATATGATATAGGCAAAAGAGTTGTTGTATTAGGAGCAGGGAATGTTGCGATGGATGTTGCAAGGACTGCTATTAGAAAAGGTGCAAAACAAGTAATTGTTGTGTATAGAAAAGGAGAAGATGACATTCCTGCTGAAAAACACGAGGTAGATTGCGCAAAGATTGATGGAGTTAAATTTGACTTTTATAAAGAACCTCAAGAGATAACTTTTGATGGCTTGGTATATAAGAGTACTAATGGTAGCGATGAAATCGGGCTAATACAAGCAGATACAATTTTTGTATCTATTAGTCAAAAACCAAGAGGTGTCTTAGCTCAACACAATCAAGATATCAATGTTGATAGATGGGGATTTTTTCAAACAGATGAAAATGGTATGACTTCAAGGCCTGGAGTTTTTGCTTCTGGTGATGCGGTAACTGGAGCTAGAACGGTAGTTGAAGCTGTAGCATTTTCTAAAAAAGTAGCTGTTGCTATTGAAGAATATATTCAAAACAAATAAAAAAATACTTCTACATGTAGAGAGTTTCTACATGTAGAAAATAATTTATTATTTATTGCCGTATTTCTCTTTAGCTTCTTCTAAAGCTTCGATAAGCTGGTCTAGATTTTCATAAGGTATGTGAGCTTTCCAATCTGGAGCACTGTCGTCACCTTTTAGTGATATACCAATACTTACTACAGGAAAAGAGCCAGTTCCATATGGTTCTTCTAGATGAGAAACTGAAATCACGCCTTTTTTTGTATCTGCTAATGGGAATGTTTTTAATATTGTATTTTTTCCACTCATTTTTTAATCTCCTTAATTTTGTTTTTGTTTTTTACTAAAAAATTTTATCATTCTAAGCTGAATTTTTAGCCAATCTTTTTGTAACATCAAAGGAAAACCTCCATAAGTTTTTCCACCTTCGATTGATTTACTTACTCCTCCTCTTGCTGCTATCATAGCAAAGTCACCAATTTTTAGGTGCCCTGCTGTGGCACTTTGTCCACCCATGATAACATTTCGTCCAAGAGTACTTGAACCAGATAATCCAGTTTGGCTAACTATGATACAAGCTTCTCCTAGTTCACAGTTGTGTCCAATTTGGACAAGATTATCTATTTTTGTATTTTTCCCAATCACAGTTGAGCCAAAAACTGCTTTATCGATAGTTGTATTTGCACCAATTTCTACATCTTCTTCAAGAACAACATTTCCATGGTGATATATTTTTACATGCTCACCTATTTGAGTATGAGCATAACCAAATCCATCACTACCGATGATTGCACCAGCTTGTATGATACAATTATCTTTTATAACGCAATTATCATAGATGACAACATTTGGATAAATTGTTACATTTTTACCGATTTTAACATTTGCACCAATTACAACACCAGGCATGATTCTTGTACCCTCTTCTACAACACTAGAGCTACCAATAACTACACTTTTATCTATTTGTGTATTTTCATTAATGCTTGGTTCAACACTGCAATCAAATGCACTTTTAGCAAAAAATTTGCTAAGTTTTGCCATAATCAAATATGGATTTTCATTTACTATAGCATTTACATTATCAGGCAAAAAATCTTTATGCTCTTCTTTTAATATTACAGCTCCAGCAGAAGTTTTTTTCAAATCTTCTAAAAGTTTTAAATCTGTAAAAAAAGAAATTTGATCTTTTTTTGCATCTTTGATTGTTGCAAATGAAACTACATCAAAATCTTCTCCAGTGTAGTTTAAATCAATTTTATTTAAAAGTTCACTAATTTTCATTAAACATCCAAAGCAACTGAACCACCACGAACCATTTCAGTTGGATTATATTTTTTAATTGCTTTTAAAAAGTTGTCAACTTTATGTGAATCATCTGCTATCATAATAACTATATATGTTTCTCCACTTGAAGCAACTGTTCCATTGTAAGCTTTTAGCATCATATCAAGTCCACTAAAGTCTTCACTAAGTGGGATTTTAACTAAAGCTAACTCTTTTTCAACAAAATCACCACTTTCTATAACTTTATAAGTTGGAATAAGTTTATGAAGTTGTTTTACGATTTGTTCTAGTACCCTTTGGTTTCCACTTGTAACTATTGTCAATCTTGAAAATTCAGTATCTGGAATAGGAGCAACTGTTAAGGAATCAATGTTATATCCACGACCAGCGAAAAGTCCAGAAATTCTTGAAAGTACACCATCCTCATTTGTAACTATAACAGAAAGTACGCGTCTTAAATTTTCCATTTCATTACTCCTTATACTCTAACATCATATTATATAGTGTACCACCAGCTGGAACCATTGGTAGAACATTTTCCATTCTGTCTATATGTACATCTATCATAGCTACTTTTTTACTTTCAATTGCATCTTTTAGTGCTTTATCAAACTCTTCTTTTGTTTTAACTCTATATCCAACTCCACCAAAACTCTCAACAAGTTTAACAAAATCGGGTTGAATTTCAATATCAGTTGAAGAGTAACGCTTATCATAAAAAAATGTTTGCCATTGTCTAACCATACCTAAGTATTGGTTATTTAAAATTATATTTACAACAGGTATATTATACTCAACGGCTGTCATAAGCTCTTGAATATTCATTAAAATTGAGCCATCACCTGTAAAGTTTACTGAAACTTTATTTGGATTTGCTCTTTTAACTCCCATAGCAGCTGGAAGTCCAAATCCCATAGTTCCAAGTCCACCACTAGTTATAAACTGTCTTGGGAAACTAAATGGGAAAAACTGAGCTGTCCACATTTGGTGTTGACCAACATCAGTTGTTACAAAAGCTTTACTTCCTAACGTTTCTCCAACTCTTTGTATAACCCATTGTGGTTTTAAAACTTCAGGGCTATCTTCATATTTTAAAGGATGGATTTCATTATATCTATTTAGTAAATCTCTCCAACTTTTATATTTGCTTGAATCAACTTTTTCTTTTGCTAATGGAATCATGCCTTCAACAACATTTTTTAAATCACCAACGATTGGATAATCAACATTTACAAGTTTTCCAATACTACTTGGATCAATATCTACATGAATTATTTTTGCATGTTTTGCAAATTCGCTAAGTTTTCCTGTAACCCTATCATCAAATCTAGGACCAAAAGCTATCATAAGATCAGCTTCACTCATAGCCATATTTGCACTATAACATCCGTGCATTCCTAGCATTCCAAGAAGTAATGGATTATCATCCTTCATCGTTCCTCTTGCCATTAGTGTCTCAACAGCAGGAATTCCAGTTACTTTTGCAAACTCTATTATGGCTTCACTTGCTCCTGAATTAATAGCACCTCCACCAATATATAAAACTGGTCTTTTAGCATTTGCAATAGCTTCAACAGCTTTTTTTATTTGCCTTACATTACCTTTGTAAGTAGGTTTATAAGTTTTCATTTTTATAGTTTCTGGATAAACAAATTTTCCTATTTGAGCTGTTACATCTTTTGGTATATCTATATGAACAGGTCCAGGTCTTCCACTTCTTGCGATATAAAATGCTTCTTTTAATATTCTTGGTAAATCTTCTACTTTTTTTACTAAATAGTTATGCTTAACACAAGGTCTACTAATTCCAACAGCGTCAATCTCTTGAAAAGCATCTGTTCCAATCATTGTAATTGGTACTTGTCCACTGATGACAACCATTGGTACTGAATCCATATAAGCTGTTGCAAGTCCTGTTACAGCATTAGTAAATCCAGGTCCACTAGTAACAAATGCTACTCCAACATCTCCACTACTTCTAGCATAACCATCAGCTGCATGAACAGCAGCTTGCTCGTGTCTTGTCAAGATATGTTCAAAAAAGTTTTGCTTGTAAACTTCATCGTAAACATTCATTATAGCACCACCAGGATAGCCAAAGACGACTTTAACATTCTCCCTTTTTAATGCTTCAACAACCATTTGGGAACCGTTTAACTCCATGACTTCTCCTTTGCTAATTTTAAAAGTCGTTTATTGTACCCAAAAGAAGATAAATTTTGTATTATTCAGTTCAATTTAGGTAGCAATATACTAAATAGGTTCCCATTTTACAATATTTTAGCTTATTAATTCCCAATCTTTAAAAACAGGTTGTTGTCCTTTGCTTTTAATGATATTTACAATTTCTTTGACATCTCTATCATCAGAGATATCAAATTGAGCAGTTGATTTATCTTTTCCACTGTATCCACCAACATCAGTTTTTGAGCCAGCTGAAAATTTAGTAACTCCTAAATTTATTAGATTATCTCTAAAATTTGGTTTTTCTCTAGTTGATATGTTTATCCCACACATTGGCATAAAAAGCCTGTAAGCTAACATGAATTGCACAAAAGTCTTATCATCTAAAGTATATTTTGGAATAAAATTACCTTCAGCCCTATTGATTCTAGGCAGTGATAAAGAAATTTCAATATCCAGGTATTTATCCATCAGATACTTAGCGTGAAGACCACTTAAAAAAGCTTCTTTATGGATGTCTGCTAAGCCAAATAAAACTCCAATGTTAATTGCTCTAAAGTTAGCTTTAGCTCCTCGCTCAGGAGCTTCAAGTCTATACATGTAGTTTGTTTTTTCTCCTGAAGTGTGAACTTTAGCATAAATGTTTTTATCATAAACCTCTTGGTAAATAGTAAGCCCATCTACACCTAAGTTTTTAAGTTCACTATACTCACTTGTTTCTAAAGGATAAATTTCGATAGAAATTGAACTAAAGTATTTCTTTAAAACTCTAACAGCCATCTTTAGATAATCTAAATCAGCTAAATGCTTAGCTTCTCCAGTTAGAAGAAGTATGTGTTTTATACCAGTTTTTGCTATCTCTTTAGCTTCAATTTCAATCTCTTCTTCATTTAAATGTTTACGCTTAATTTTATTTTTTTTACTAAAACCGCAGTACTCACAATTGCTTGAACAATAATTGGAAATATAAATAGGTAAATACAATTGAATTACATTACCAAAATGTCTGATCTTATGTTTTCTTGCAATTATTGCCATTTGTTCTAAATACTTAGAAGCTTTAGGGCTAAGTAAATTTAAAAAATCAAAATGATTTAGATTTTCTTTCTCTAAAGATTTTTCTATATCTAAATCTGAAACATTTTCGAAATATTTAGCAACATCAAAATTTTCATACTCTTTTAAGACATCAGCAAAATTACTATATGATTTTAAATCATTCATTTAAAAAACCAGTTAAAGGTGATGAAGCACTTGCAATTTCATTTTCTTCTGCAAGTTTTGCTAAGTATGCTAATCTTCCAGCTTCTACGCTTAATTTAAATGCCTTAGCCATAATTGCTGGATTTCCAGCATTTGCAATAGCAGAGTTTACTAAAACCGCATCTGCTCCAAGCTCCATCGCTTCTGCTGCTTGAGAAGGTTTACCAATACCAGCATCTACTACTATTGGAAGGTTTATATTTTCAATTAAGATTTTAATCATTTCTCTTGTTTGCAAACCCTTATTTGAGCCTATTGGTGAGCCAAGAGGCATAATTGCAGCTGCTCCAGCTTCTTGCATTTTTTTTGCAGCAATCAAATCAGGCATCATGTAAGGTAGAACAACAAAACCATCATCAGCTAGGATCTTTGTAGCCTTTATAGTTTCTTCGTTGTCTGGGAAAAGATATTTCATATCATTAATAATCTCAATTTTTATAAAATTTCCACACCCTGCTTCTCTTGCGAGTCTTGCAATAGTAACAGCTTCTTGATGATTTCTAGCGCCAGAAGTATTTGGTAATAAAACAATATCTTTTGGTATAAAATTTAATATGTTTTCTTCTTCCATATTAAAATCAACTCTTCTTAGAGCAACAGTAATCATCTCTGACTTACTTGATTCCAAAATTTTAGGTATCCAGTTCTTATCAGGAAATTTTCCAGTGCCTGTAAAAAGGCGGCTATTAAATTCAACGCCGCCTAATATTAGTTTATCACTCATCTTACTTGTAAATCTCCCCACCAGCCTTTTTAAAGTTTTCTGCTTGCTCTTGCATACCAATTTCTAATGCTTCTTTTTCATCTTTGGCACCAATTTCTTGTGCATAATCTTTTACATCTTGAGAAATTTTCATAGAACAAAATTTTGGTCCACACATAGAACAAAAATGTGCAACTTTTGCATTTTGAGCTGGCAGTGTATCATCATGATATTCTCTAGCTCTATCAGGGTCAAATCCTATATTGAATTGATCATACCAACGAAATTCGAATCTAGCTTTACTCATTGCATTATCTCTTATTTGCGCACCTGGCAATCCTTTTGCTAAATCTGCTGCATGAGCTGCAATCTTATAGGTAATAATTCCCTCTTTTACATCTTCTTTATTTGGAAGACCTAAATGCTCTTTTGGAGTAACATAACAAAGCATTGCTGTTCCGTACCAACCAATTTGAGCTGCACCAATTGCTGAAGTTATATGATCATATCCAGGTGCAACATCAGTTACTAATGGTCCAAGTGTGTAAAAAGGAGCTTCAAAACAATCTTCTAATTCTTTAGTCATATTTTCTTTTATTTTTTGCATAGGAACATGACCAGGACCTTCTATCATGACTTGAACATCATGTTTCCAAGCGATTTTAGTTAATTCACCGAGAGTTTCAAGTTCTGCAAACTGAGCTTCATCATTTGCATCATAAATTGAGCCAGGACGAAGTCCATCACCAAGTGAAAAAGCTACGTCATAAGACTTCATGATTTCACAAATTTCTTCAAAATGCTCATATAAAAAACTTTCTTTGTGATGATATAAACACCATTTAGCCATGATTGATCCACCACGAGATACAATCCCAGTCAATCTTTTTGCTGTCATTGGAACATAAGCAAGTCTAACACCAGCATGAATAGTAAAGTAATCAACCCCTTGTTCAGCCTGCTCGATTAAAGTATCTCTAAAAACTTCCCAAGTTAAATCTTCTGCAACACCATTAACTTTTTCTAATGCTTGATAAATCGGAACAGTACCAATTGGAACAGCTGAATTTCTTATGATCCACTCTCTTGTTTCATGAATGTTTTTTCCTGTTGAGAGATCCATAACAGTATCAGCACCCCATCTGGTAGCCCAAATCATTTTTTCTACTTCTTCTTCTATTGATGAAGTAGTTGCTGAGTTACCAATGTTAGCATTTACTTTAACCATAAAGTTTCTACCAATAATCATAGGTTCAATCTCAGGATGGTTAATATTTGCAGGAATTACAGCTCTTCCAGCTGCTACTTCATCTCTTACAAATTCAGGAGTATAAATTTCTGGTATATTGGCACCAAAAGCTTCTCCTTTATGTTGTGCCCCTAGGATATTGTTTTTTCTTGCAAGTTCTAGGTTGCAATTTTCTCTGATAGCTATATATTCCATTTCGGGAGTAATTATGCCTTGTTTAGCATAATACATTTGGCTGACATTTTTGCCTTTTTTTGCTCTTCTTGGCTTTTTTATATTCGGAAATCTAAGAGAATTTAACTCTTCATTTTCATATCTCTTATGGAAATACTTTGAAGAAAAATCTTCTAACTCTTCGGTATCATCTCTTTCTAAAATCCAATTTTTTCGTATCGACTTAAGACCAACATGAAGATCAATGTTTTCATTTGGATCAGTATATGCCCCTGAAGTATCATATACATGTAAAGGTGGATTTTCTTCTATACTACCATCACTTTTTTTTGTCTCACTAAGAGTTATCTCTCTCATAGGTACTTTTATATCTTCCCTTGAGCCACTTAGATATATTTTTTTTGAATTTGGAAAATTTTCCACATACGCTGAATTTACTTTTTCTAGGTTGTCGAGTACTTTACTCACTTTATCTCCTTTTCCTACGCCCGCATTACCGGGATCAGGTTCACTAGAACTACATTAATAGCTCTCTTAGGGTATTATCTCAGCCATTTATACAATCCTAAATAAAAGTAACGCATAATAGCGTTTCTTTGGTCTAGGATGGGTATACGCAGCACCCCCACAGACAATGATACGAGAAGTGAATTATACTCTTAGTAGCAAAAAATAAACTTAAAAGAAAATTTTGTATAAAATTTTTATGATACGACTTCTTCTAGAATTTAACTAGAAGAAGTCGTATGTATATGCAGTATTATAAAGAAACTCCAGCAATTTCTAAAGCTGATTTTATATACATTTCTCTCATCTTTTTATAAATAGGTCCAGGTTTTCCATCACCTATTTTTTTGCCATCAAGCTCTACTATAGGTAAAACAAAAGTAGTAGCACTTGATAAAAATGCCTCATCTGCTTCATATGCTTCTTCAGGAGTAAAAGGTCTTTCAATAAGTGGTATATTATGGTTTTGAGCTAACTCAACAAGCAATTTTCTTCTAATTCCAGGTAAAATTGAATTTGACAAAGGCCTAGTAATGATTGCGCCATCTTTTACAATATAAGCTGATGATGAAGTACCTTCAGTTACAAATCCATTTTCAACCATCCAACCTTCAAATGCACCAGCCCTATGAGCCTGTTCTTTGGCTACACATTGAGCTAAAAGAGCGATTGATTTTATATCTCTTCTTTTCCATCTAATATCTTCAACTGTAACAACTTTAACTCCATCTTCTGCTTGTGGATTGTCTATGACATTTTTTTCAAAAACAAATGCCATAACAGTAGTTGGTGTATCACTTGGATAATAAAATTGGCGAGGAGCAACACCGCGAGTAACTTGCATATATACTCCACCCTCTTTTAAATTATTTCTTTTGATTAGTTCATTAATCATGACTAAAAATTCATCTTTACTAATAGGCCATGCTAGGTCTATTTCTCCCAAACTTCTCTCAAATCTTTCTAAAAATGGCTCTTTATCTAGTACAACAGAATTTACAACAGGAACTACTTCATAAACTCCATCTCCAAATAAAAATCCTCTATCAAAGATTGAAACTTTAGCTTCATCTTTTTTTAGATACTCTCCATTTAAAAAAACAATATCACTCATAATATTTTCTCCATAAAAATTTATACAAGTTTATACCAAATTACCTAAAATTAAACTAATTCAAGTTTTTTTTGATAGAATTCAATAAAAAAAGGATAAAAAATGCTATTGGGTGTTAATATTGACCATATTGCAGTTTTAAGGGAAGCTAGAAAGATAAATGATCCAGATCCATTAGATGCAGTTAGTTTAGTTAAAAGAGCAGGTGCAAATCAAATTACGATTCATTTAAGAGAAGACAGAAGACATATCAATGATTTAGATGCATTAAGGATCATTGAAAACTCACAACTTCCTGTAAATATGGAATGTGCAATTGATGATGAAATTATTGATACTGTAATAGATATGAATCCTCATAGAGTTACATTGGTTCCTGAAAAAAGAGAAGAAGTTACAACTGAAGGTGGACTTGATTTGATAAAAAACTTTGCAAAAATTGATGAAGTAAGTAAAAGACTTCAAGAAGCAAATATTGAATTATCAGTTTTTATAGATCCAAATATGTATCAAATCAAAATGGCAAAAAGTTTAAATGCACAGTGGGTGGAGCTTCATACTGGAAGTTATGCAAACATATACGCAATGCTATTTTCAAATCTTAAAAATACACCTCATTCTATAAAAGAGTTAGATTTACCAAGAAATGAGCTACATGTAAAATTAGAGGCTGCACTAAATGAGTTAAAAGAATCAGCAAAACTAGCAGACTCTTTGGAGTTAAAAGTTGCAGCTGGGCATGGACTAAACTATCAAAATGTTAATGAAATAGTAAAGATTCCAGAAATTATTGAACTTAATATTGGCCAAAGTATCATCGCAAAAAGTGTGTTTGTAGGCTTTAAAAATGCTGTAAAAGAGATGATTGATTTATGCAAAAGATAGCTATTAGCATTGGGGATATTAATGGCATTGGGCTTGAGATTGCTTTAAATTCACACGAAGAGATTAAACAAATTTGTAAACCAATATACTGTATCAATAAAACCATGCTTGAAAAAGGTGCAAAACTGTTAAAAAAAGAGATTCCAAGTGATTTTACATGTAGTGAGTGTGGAGATGTATTTGAAATCACTCCTGGAGTTAGCACTAAAGAATCTGGAGAATTTTCTTACACTAGTTTTTTAAGAGCTATAAATCTAGCAAAAAGTGGTGAAGCTGATGCCATTGTTACACTTCCAATTAATAAAGAATCATGGTCAAAAGCAAATGTTCCATTTATTGGACATACTGATGCTTTGAGTAAAAAGGCTATCATGATGCTTGGTTGTGAAAAATTATTTGTAATCCTTTATACCCATCATATCCCAATCAAAGAAATAGCAAAAAAAATCAAAACTAAAAAGCTAAAGAAATTCTTTTTAAAAGTTTATGATTCTTTACATGTAGAAAATATAGCAGTACTTGGATTAAATCCTCACGCTGGAGATAATGGAGTTATTGGAGATGAAGATAAAAAGATAAAAAAAGCAATTAAAAAGGCAAACAAGAAGTTAGAAAAAGAGATATTTCATGGTCCAATGGTACCTGATATTGCATTTACAAAAAGAAATAGAGAAAAATATACTCATTTTGTCTGTATGTATCACGACCAAGGATTAACTCCACTTAAAGCATTGTATTTTGATGAAAGTATCAATGTAAGTCTAAATACTGGAATCATTAGAACTTCTGTTGATCATGGAACGGCTTTTGATATTGCATATAAGTTTAAAAAACCTTTAAATATAAGTTTTATAAATGCAATCAAATATGCAATTAAACTTTCCTTAAGATAAATAGTGACATAATACAAATAAATTATTAGTATTACTCAATAAGGAGAATATTTTGAAAATATTACTAATGGTACTCGTATTTGTTACTACACTTCTTGAAGCACATTTTCAAGCGATACTGCCTCAAAATGATGTTGTTACTTCTAGTAAGAAACAAAACATTGAGTTAAAGTTTATGCATCCATTTGAGCAAAACTATATGAATATGGCAAAACCAGATTTCTTTGGTTATTTTTTGGATGGTAAAAAAGTTGATTTGACAGATAAATTAACATCCGAAAAGATAGAGGGATATCAAGCTTGGAGCTATAAAACAAAGTTTAAGGATATTGGGGATTATATCTATTTTGTTGATCCAAAACCATATTTTGAACCTAGTGAAGGCAAATTTATCCATCATATTACTAAAACAGTTATTGATGCTTACAATGCTGGTGAAGGTTGGGATGCAAAGCTTGGGCTAAAAGCAGAGATTGTACCACTTGTTAGACCATATAGTTTATATAGCGGAAATATTTTTAAAGGAGTAGTTTACTACAAGGGAAAACCAGCTTCAAATGTAACTGTTGAAGTTGAATACTTAAACAAAGGCAGTAAACTAAAAGCACCGACAGACAATCATATAACACAAGTTATAAAAACTGATAAAAATGGAATTTTTAGTTTTGTTATGCCAAAAAGTGGATGGTGGGGATTTGCAGCACTCATTGATGATGATGTAAAAATTAAAAAAGATGGAAAAGAGTATCCTGTTGAACTTGGTGCTGTTTATTGGCTTAAAACTTACGAGATGAAATAATGCATATTAGTGAAGGAATTTTAAAACCAGAAATTCTTATAACAGGAGCAGTTATATCTACGGCTATAACTGTTTATGCTCTTAAAAAGCTTAAAAACGAAGAGATACCTTTGGTAGCAGTTTTTTCTGCACTGTTTTTTATTGGCTCATTCATACATATACCAGTAGGTCCAACATCAGTTCATTTGGTACTAAACGGCATAATAGGAGCGATACTAGGCATTAGAGCTTTTATATCAATTGGTATTGCTCTTTTGTTACAAGGTTTAATGTTTGGATATGGTGGTGTAAGTACACTTGGAGTAAATGTTTTTAATATGGCAATTCCAGCACTTTTTGCTTATGCTATTTTTTCTTTACATGTAAAGAGTAGTTGGCTTAAAAAAATGCAGTATTTTTGTGTAGGTTTTTTACCAGTTGCACTCTCTGCACTTATGCTATCTCTTGCTCTTGCTTTAAATGGTGATGCGCTAATCTCAGCTGCAAAAGTTGCTTTTATCTCAAATGTACCTGTTATGTTCATAGAAGGTTTTATCACAATGTTTGCTATTTTATTTTTAGAAAAAGTTTATCCTAAGATTTTTAGGAGTATTAAATGAGAATATTGTTTTTATTTATACTTCTTTTAAATTCTTTATGCGCACATAAGCTTTATGTCTTAGGAGATGACGATGGAAAAACTCTACATGTAAAGAGTTATTTTACAAAAAGCTCTTTTTGTCAAAATTGTCAAGTAAAAATACTTGATAAAGATGAAAAGGTATTATTTGAAGGCAAAACTGATACCAAAGGTGAAGCAGACTTTCCATTTGTTTCAAAAAATGTTTATATTGATGTAGTTGGCTCAATTGGACATAAAAATAGAGTTTATTATGAAAGTGAAAATGATTTAATTTCAGAAGATCAAAATGAGTCTTTATGGCGAATTTTTATGGCATTAGGTATTATTGCATTAATTTTTTCAGCCTTGAGGTTTTTAAAAAGGTGATATCTTCATCGTTTGGTTTAATTAACACTATAATATACAGTTTTGGACTATCTTTTTTTAATCAAGTATACGTTAGTCTTTTTATTCCTACATTGTTGCTAATGATAATTAAAAGAAAAGCTTTATTAGGAATATTAAAAAAAGTGCTCTTTTTAAATATATTTATAGCTATCATGGTAATAAGTAGCATAATTCACAAAGATTATAACTATGCTTTGTTGATTGGACTAAGAGCAAATGCTATTATTTTATTTGCTCTATTAACATTTCACAATAAATCATTTTTTGAAATTGCAGGAGCTTTACAAAGTTTGAAATTTCCTGATAAATTAGTATCTTTGTTTTTCTTTGTTGGCAAATTTATAATAATCATAAAAAATGAGCTTGATATTACTAAAAAAACACTAAAAGTTAGAAATTTTAAATCTAAAACAGATTTATTTAGCTATAAAGTATATGCAAATATTATTGGTATGCTTATCGTTAAATGCTTTGATAGAGCAGAAAAGTTAAAAAATAGTATGATTTTGAGAAATTTTAATGGCAAAATTTATCAATCAAAAAAAGACAAATATACAATATTGGATTTAGTTATATTTTTTAGTGTAATTTTTTCCCTTATCTTTGCAAAGGTTAGTTTATGAGCTGTTCAGTTACTTTAACAAATTTATCTTATGGAAATGATGAAAAGATACTTTGTAAAAATATAAATTTAAATGTATCTCACAAAGAAAAAATAGCAATCATAGGGCCAAATGGTTGTGGAAAAACAACTTTGCTTGATATTATTGCTGGATTAAAGAAAAAAAGTAGTGGTTCACTTGAGATTTTTCACAATAAAATAAATAGTGAAAAGGATTTTAAACCTATAAGAGATTTGATAGGCTATCTTTTTCAAAATTCGGATAATCAATTTTTAGCACCAACTGTTTTAGATGATGTGGCATTTTCTCTTTTAAGTGGTGGTATGGATGAACAAAAAGCTTTGTTAAAAGCAACTATGATGTTAAGAGACTTTGGAATTGAGCATTTAAAAGATAAAATCATTTATAACCTGTCTGGAGGAGAAAAAAAGCTTGTAGCTCTAGCTGGAGTTTTGGTGACTGAGCCAAAGCTTATGCTATTGGATGAACCAACTAATGGACTAGATAAAAATGTTCAGTTAAAACTTGTTGAGATATTAAAAAGTATAGATAAAAGCATCATAATTGTTTCCCATCATAGAGAATTTATCGATTCTATTGTAGATAGAATCTATGAAATCACGGACGATGGCTTAAAGCTTGTTGCAACTCTAAAAGACGCTCCAAAGCATCATTCTCATTAGAATTATCTATAACATAATCAACTTTCGATGGTTTTTTATAAACCTTATCATAGTAATCAACAAGTAAAATTTCGGCCACTTTAGCCAAATCACCTTTTTTGTAAAATTCTATTGCTTCAAGTCTTGAATTTTTCTTTATATAAGGCTTTATTTTTTCCATAGAATTATAAAAATACTCATCATCAATATTTACATAATCTTTGAGTATTCTTTCAACCCTTTGTTCAAGTGGTGCAGTAATTTCAACTCTAATACTATTTTGAATTCTTTCGTAAAAAAGATCAGATTGAATGATTGAGCCTATTTTTTTACTCTCACCCTCTACAAAAATCCAAGCATTTTGATCTATATTTTTTAATTGGTACGCTAAATCATTTTGAAACTGTTTTTGTGATGGTTGAGCTCCATTCATAAGACCAAAAGTTGAGCCAAAATGATTTGCTAGAGCTTCAAGGTCGAGACTAGGTTTTAACTTTCTTATTAACTCACTCTTTCCACATCCTGTATTTCCACCAAGAGTTATAAAATTTTTGTGAGGAAAATCTTCTAAATAATCCAAAACATATCTTCTATAGCCTTTATATCCATTTTCAATCTTATAAACTCTATAGCCAGTAAAAGACAAAATAGTAGCAATAGAGGTTGAGCGAAGCCCTCCTCTAGCACAATAAATTCCTATTTTACTTCCAATTTTAAAATTTTCACCAATATATTTTAAGTGTTCTGAAGCATTTTTACATATATAACTAGCTCCCAATACTTTTGCTCTGTTTTTTGATTTTCTAACATACATAGTACCTATTTCTTCATGCTCATTATCATTTAGTGCATATAAATTACGAGCATTTGGCATGTGTGATTCATTAAATTCTTTTGGGCTTCTAGCATCAATGATTAAATCAAAATCACTTGCCATAAATTCATCGGCTAAGATTTCTTTTAACATAGATTTTTTTCTACAATTTTCTTAAGTTTTTTGTATATTTCATGAAAATCAGTTGAGTAAACCCTAGTATTTGAAATTGAAGTAATGAAGTTCGTATCTTTTTTCCATCTAGGAACGATATGATAATGAACATGCTCGCTAATACCAGCACCTCCAGCATCTCCTAAATTCATACCAATATTTACTCCTTGTGCTTTAAAGTCATTTTTAAGTATTTTTACTGATTTTTGTACATACTCACTCATCTCAAGCCATATTTGCTTATCGAGCTTTTCAATAGCATCTACATGTAGATTTGGAACAACCATAAAATGTCCAGGTGTATAAGGGTATTTGTTCATAATTAAAAAACAATTTTTACCTCTAAAAAGTACACCTAATTCTTCATCTTTGTCTTGATGTTTTATAGCATAGCAAAAAGGACAACCTACATCTTCATTTTTGATGTATTCATCTCTCCAAGGAGCGTAAAGATAATCCATCAGACTTTTACCAATTCTTTTAAAGCAACAGAAATATTTTCTTTTCTCATAAAATGCTCACCAATCAAAAAGGCATCTGCTCCAACTTTACTTAGATGCTCAATTGTTTTTTTATCATTTAAGCCACTCTCAGCTACTATAATTTTAGTATTTGGGATAAGAGGCATAAGTTTTTCAGTCAAATTCATATCCATTTCAAAAGTTTCTAAATTTCTATGATTTATACCTATGATATTTGCTCCTGCAAATATAGCTTTTGTCAAGTCTTCTTTATCGTGAATCTCAACTAGTGCTTCTAATCCCAATCTCCAAGCATACTCAAGCAATGATTTTAACTCTTTTTTACTAAGAGCCTTTGCAATTAAAAGTATAAAATCAGCTCCATAAACCAAAGCTTCTAAAACTTGATACTCATCTACAATAAAATCTTTTCTTAAAAGCGGAGTTCCAACATATCTTCTAATACCTGTTAAATACTCTATGTCACCTTTAAAAAAATGAGGTTCAGTTAAAACACTAATAGCACTTGCCCCACCACTTTCATACTCTTTTGCTATGAAAAGTGGATCAAAATCTTCTCTTATTATACCTTTACTAGGGCTTGCTTTTTTTACTTCAGCAATAATCCTGTAAGGATTTTCTTTGGTAGCTTTTAGATAAGGTTTTACATCTCTTGGCATAAATGGATTAAAAGCAAGACTTCTTCCTAGCCAATCAAGACTATATTTTGCCTTTCTTTTTTCTAAATCATCTTTTGTTTTTTTAATTATCTCATCTAAAATCATTTATTTTTACCTTTACTACATTCATTTATCTTTTTCCAATGCATAATTATTTCTTCTTCTTTAGAGCCTTTTACAAGTTCATCCATGATTTTTTTGGCTTCCTTACACTTTCCAATTTTATAATATCCCCATGCTAAAGAATCCAAGTAAAATGGAGAATCTGGTTCTTTTAATAAAGCTTCCTTGACTAATTTTATTCCTTTTTTAGCATTTAAATCATGATCAATTAAAAGATATCCGTAATAATTCAAATAAAGAGGCTCATATAATTTTGAAATCACTTTTTCAAATTTATCTGATATAGAATTTAATCTTTTTTTGTTTATACCATCTTTGTATGTTTCATACTCATAAATTGCCATTTTCCCTAGATAATCTATTTTATTAGTATCTTTATATAGTTTTCTTGCAATCTTATATGCATTTTTAAAATCTTTTAGAGATACATATATATCAAGTAACATTTCTTGATTGTAACCACTTTGCTTTAAAAAGTTAATTGCACCATCTCTATCTTTTTTATACATGTAAAGCTCGACAATCTTTTTTGCAAAATCATCATCTTTGTATCTTTTATAGAGTTTTTTATATGTTGAAATTATCCCATCAATATTTTTTTCTTTGCCATATATCTCAATGAGTTTAAAGCATGTTTTTTCATCACAAGATTGCATTCTGATATGAGTTTCAAGAAGTGCTATAGCATCATCTTTTTTATCTAAATAATTATATAAAATCTCTACTATATTTAGTAATGAACTTGAATCTTGCTCTTGTTTATATGCACTTTCAAAATACTTCAAAGCTAAATCATATGATTTCATTTGAAAATATATACTTCCAGCTATCTTTAAATATGTCGTTGACTTATTCTTTTTTAAAAGTTCTAAAATCTTTTTTTCTGCTTCTTTTAAATTACCTTGTCTTGTTAAAAATCCAATTTCTATTCGCTTTAATTCTTCATTTTCTGGTTCTTGTTTTAGAGCTTCTTTTAAAAGTTTTTCAGTTCTTTTCATATCTTTTGATAAAAATGAAATCTTTGCAGATTCAATCAAATAGTTTATCTTATGTGATTTTTCATATAGCGTATTATAAACTTTTATAGCGTTTTTTATATCTCCATTTTGCTGATACTCTAAAGCTAAAAGTATAAGATAATCTTCATTTTCAAAGCTTTTTTTACCAATTTTACTACTTGGCTCTCTCAAAGAACATCCCGCGATTAAAAAAATAACAAATACTAAACTAATATACCTGGACACTCTTGTTTTACCTCTTCTATATTTGTTTTAAAATGTTCCCAAAAGGGAAATTTTCTACATTGCAATGGCCTTACTTCATAGATACTACATTGCAATTTTTCGGTATCAAAAAAAACACACCTAAACCCATCTTTATAAACTTCTTCTTTTATACTGTAACGATATCTAACTTTATCTAAATAACTATTTATAAAGTCGTCTTTTTTTAAATTTAGTTTATTAGCGATACTCTCTATCTCTTTTGGAGTTACCCAAATATATCCACTTTCACCAATACAACATTTTCCACCACAACCTTCACAAAAGTTTGGATCAAATGAAAACTCATAACCTTTTTCTTTTATTATATCTAACATTCTATACTCTTTGTCTTGCATTTATCATAAATTTTTTCCATCTCTTCACTTTGCATTATTAAAGGAGGTAAAACTTTTACTAAACTTTTAGAACTTTTTTTTGCACAAATCAAAGCTAACTTAGCATCATTTGATTTTTTTGTATGCACAAATCTAAGCTCTACAGGCTTAATTTTATATTTTAAAAGAACACTAAAAATTGCATCTATCTGCTTTGCATCATAGCAAAATATAAAACTTCCTCTTGGGCTTAAGATTGAAGAAACTTTTTTTACAAAATTCTCTAATGGTAATGATTGAGCGTACCTGCTAATTTGCAATGACTTATCTTCAGATTTTTGACTTCCCATATGGTAAAAAGGAGGATTTGAAACAACAAAATCAAATTTTTCATCAAAATTACAACTTAAAAAATTCTCACAAATAGTCTTTACATGTAGATTGTTTTTTATAGCACTTTTTTGAGTTAATTCAATATGCTTTTGCTGTATATCAATGCTACTTAAGTCTATATTAAAATCCCTTTTTATTAAAAGACCTAAAATCCCACTTCCACTTCCTACATCTAAAACATTTTTTTTAGGATTAAACCTTGATATAAAATCATACAAAGCCAAGGTATCACTGTTAAATCTATACCCATCTTTATTTTGATATAGATAAAGTGTTTTATCTATACACACGGATTATAAATCCTCTTTTATCTTTTGATTCAATACTATAAACTGTATAACTAATTTTTACATCTTCTCCAAATTTTTCTCTTATAAGCCATCCACCCTCTTTTGCTCTATGTCTACTAAGTCCTATGTTTGCAAGATCAGTAAGTCTTTTGATTTCACTATCAGGTATGCCTAAACTCTTATCATTTCTTACTTTTTCCAATGAAGCAAATCCGCTTGTTCCTACTATTGGGATTACTTCATAAAAATTATTTTTATCATATTTGTCCAAAAACTTATCAACTTTTTTCTTACATGTAGAAGTTATTTTGAAATTTCCACTTGGCATATCATCACATTCGATACTTCCAAGCAGTGTTAGTTTACTTGGAATTGCATTTTCTTTTTTACTACCTAGTTCTTTTAGTTTCTTTTTTAATGCAGTAATATCAAGTATATATTTTCTTAGTTTTTCTTTATCTTTATTCCAAGCTAAGAGCTTTTCTTCATAAGATAGAGCTTCATTTTTTAGATTTTTAATGATCTTTTTATATTCATTTTCTTTTTTGATGACATTTAGTTTTAACTCTTCAAAAGCATTGTTTAACTCTTTTATTTTTTCATTATCACTTAATTTTAATTTTTCATTTTCATTTTCTAAATCTTTTATATTTTGTTCTAAATCTTTTATATTTTGTTCTAAATTTTTTATAGTTAGTTTTTTATCACTTAATTCTTGTTTATCTTTCTCAAGCTCTTTTTCTAAGATGTTTTTTTCTGCTATTAACTGTTTAGAATTTTTTTCACTTTGTGCTGATAAGTCACTTATCTTGCTTTCATACATAGCTATTTTTTCATTTAGTATTTTGTAGTTTTTATTGTGTTTTTGGTTGTTTTGTTCTATTTGCTTTTGTATACTTTTTTTTATGCTATCTTTTTCTTTTTCTAAAGCAGAAATTTTGTCATTTAATTGTAATATTTTATCTTGTTTAGCTTGCATTTTCTTTTGTATGTCATTATTTTTATCTTTTAAAAGTTGTATTTCATTACTTAGTTTAGATGTATTTGTGAATTCATCATTTAATTTTTTTGTATTTTCTTCAAGTCTTGATTGAATTTCTTGCTTTTGTTTTTTTAGCTTTTCAATCTGATTTTTATAGTTTTCTTCAAGTTTTTTTATAGTTAAATTATATTTATTTTTAATTTCATCTTTTTCTATATTATTATTTTTTATGATGTCACTAAACTCTTGAAGTTTTTTACTGTTTTTATCTTCAAGCTCTAGTATTTCTTTTGTTTTGTTTGTAAGTATTCTGTTTTTTTCTAAAACTAATTCATTGATTTTATCTTGTAAATCTGAAATTTGTTTATTTTTTTCATTTATTTTTTCTAAAAAATTAGTATTGTCTAGTTTGAGTTTTTCATCAAGAAAACTTATTTTCTTTTCTAAGTCATCTTTTTTTATCAAGAGTAAATCAAGTTTCTTTTTTTGATCTGCTAGGATTTTATCTTCCTTTTTCTTGAGTAAATCTTTTTGTACTTTTAACTCTTTTTTTAGTTTCTCAACTTCTTGACTTAAACTGTCTTCTTTTGAGTTTAATTGTTGAGATAGTCTAATATTGTCTCTTTGTAAATCATTTATCTTAGCTGTTAGAATGCTGATGTTTTTGAAATGTTGTTTTTCTGCTTCATTGATTTTTTCTAAATTACTTGTCAAAATTGACTTTTTGTTATTTGCGTTTTTTGCTTGTTCTTCTTTTATAGCTTTTAAAAGTTCTTCTTTATCGCTATTTAGAGATATATTTTCTCTTTCTAAAAAAGCTACTCTTTGCTGAAGTGATTTTAAGATTTTTAAAAACTCATCTTCATCTGTTATTTGTATATCAATTGGATTTCCATCTTCATCAAAAAGTTTTTCAAGTGCAGAATCATCACTAGGAGTAACTTTTAGCTTTGATTTACTGATATATTTTTTTTGGATATTTTTAGGTAAGTCTTCAAACTTTAAAGAGTTTTTTTCAACATACTGCTCATTTAATTCTTTTAAACTAATACCACCAAAATTTCCAAAAAAATAACTAAACATAACGCTACCAACTAAAAGTAGTCCTAGCGTTATATTTAAAAATAATAAAAATGAGTTTTTGTTATCTTTCATTCTATGCTTTGTTAGATTTTTCTAATATATGACTCACTATGTGGTGCGCATGGTTAAGCGCAACTGCAATTGAGCCACCACTTTGAACTGCAATATCTCCAGCTAGGTATAGCCCTTCAGTTTCAGTTTCAAAGTTTTCATCAAAAATTGGCTTTTTATTTTCATCAAATGTAACACCACAAAGTTTTAAGAAATCAATAGGAGTAGTTCCTCCAATTGCATAAATTACTCTATCATATATAGTGTAATATCCATCAGTAAAGTTTACTTTTACAAGTCCACTTTCATTCTCTAAAGATATTATATCTGTTCCCATTCTTAATCTAAGTTTTTCTTGTCCGTTGTATTCGTATATCATCTTTTCATTGATTTCATTAAGTCTTGAAAACTTTTCTCTTCTATAAACTAGTGTAACAGTATTTGTTTTTGAAAGTTCTATTGCGTATTCAACTGCAGAGTTTCCACCGCCAACTAGTAAAATCTTTTCTCCTTGAGTACATTTATCTAAATTAAAGTTAACTCTATCTCTAATTGATGGAGGAATTTTATAGCTTGGTTTATTTGGTTTACCCATTGTACCAATAGCTATGATTATATTTTTAGCAGCATACCCTGCTTTAGATGTTATAACTTGAAAAACTCCATCACTCTTCTTGATTTTCTCAACTTCAGAATTAAACGCTGTATCAATTTCTTCGTTATCTAAAAGTCTATCAAAATAATCAAGAGTACTCTCTTTTGTACCATCAAAAAATTCAACATTTCCTTTTAGCTCTACTACATTTTCTTTGTAGTCTTTATCTACTCTTTTATTGTCTTTATAAAATTTTCTAATTGTTTGAGAGTGGTTATCTCCCTTTTCTATTAAAAGTATATCTTTTAACCCCAATATTTTAGCTTCAACAGCAGCACCAATTCCACCAGGTCCACCACCAATAATTATCAAATCATATACTTGTTGCATTTTTCCCACCTAATTAGTATTTAATGATATATTATAACTAAAAACTGTAGAATATAAGTTTAAAATGTTTATTACTAGAAGACAAAAAGGAACCAGATATGGAAAATTTTCTAAAAAAGCTCAAGTCATCATCAAGCATAATATCAACATTAAGCCCAAAAAAGAAATTAAAGGTTTTAAATGATATGGCAAATGCTATAAGAGAGAATTCCCATTTAATTATAAAAGAAAATGAAAAAGATATGCACAATGCAAAGCAAAATGCTTTAAGTTCAGCACTTTTAGATAGATTGTTTTTAAATGAACAAAGAATTGAATCAATGGCTAAGGCTATCGAAGAAATTGCAATGCTTAGTGAGCCTGTAGGAAAAATACTTGATGGTTGGGTAGTTCCAAGTGGTCTTAGGATAGAAAAAGTATCTGTTCCTATTGGAGTAATTTCCATAATCTATGAAAGTCGCCCAAATGTTACAAGCGATACAGCAGCACTTTGTTTTAAAAGTGGAAATGTTTGTGTTTTAAAAGGTGGAAAAGAAGCATACTTTAGCAATGAAATTATTGCTAAAATTTTACAAAATACACTAGAGCAAAACTCACTTCCAAAAGAGATAATATCTCTTGTTCCTGATAGTTCTCGTGAAGCTATGGCTAAATTGATTAAAATGGATAAATATATTGATTTAATTATACCAAGAGGTGGGGAAAGTCTTATTAGATATATTTCACAAAATGCAACAATTCCAGTTATAAAACATGATAAAGGATTATGTCATACTTATATTGATAAAGATGCAAATATAGAGGATGCTATAAAGATAGCCATAAATGCAAAATGCCAAAGAACAGGAGTTTGTAATGCAATGGAAACTCTGCTAGTCCATGCTAAAATTGCAGATAAAGTCTTAAAAAAATTAAAAGAAGAGTTTGACAAGCACAATACTGAACTTAGAGGATGTGAAAATACCATAAAACAAATTGATGTAAAACTTGCAAGTGAAGAAGATTTTCATACAGAATATTTAGACAATATTCTCTCTATTAAAATTGTTAAAGATGTAGATGAGGCGATAGAACATATAAATACTCACAGCTCAGGGCATTCAGAAGCTATAATTACACAAAACTATATAGTAGCTGAGAAATTTTTAGATATGGTAGATTCAGCATGTGTATACTTAAATGCAAGTACCAGATTTACTGATGGTAGTGAATTTGGTTTTGGAGCAGAAGTTGGAATTAGTACAAACAAACTTCATTCACGCGGTCCAATGGGCATAAATGATTTAACAACCTATAAATTCAAAATCTATGGGCAGGGAAATGCAAGAGAATAATATTGTACTAAAAGTTGAAAATCTAAACTTTGGGTACAAAAATTCACATCTTCTATACAAAGATTTTTCTTTACATGTAAAAAAAGGAGAAATAGTCTCAATAGTAGGAGCTAGTGGCAGTGGAAAAAGTACTCTTTTTGAGCTAATTACAGGCAATTTAAGACCTATAAAAGGCAGTATAAAAAGTAAAAAAATAGCTCAAATATTTCAAGACCCTTACACATCTTTTCATCCAACATATACTATTAAAAACCAAATCAGTGAAGTTGCTGGGCTAGAAGGTTATGAAGAAATTTGTAAAGCTTTAGAGCTTGACACCTCTCTTTTAGATGCCAAGCCTCATAAATTAAGTGGGGGACAACTTCAAAGATGCTCAATCCTAAGAGCTTTGCTAATGAAACCTGAACTTCTTTTAGCAGATGAGCCGACTAGTGCATTAGACAATATAACAGGATTAGAAGTTATGAGACTTTTAGTTAAATTTTTAGATAGGGTTGGGATATTACTAATCACACATGATTTAGACTTAGCTTCATGGTGTAGCAATAAAATAATTAGGTTGGATAAGTACCTAACCACTTTATGATTAGGTACTTTAAAAGGGTTAAGCCCCTTTTATCCTAGCTCTTGCTTCTTTTAACGATTGGGCAATTAAAAATGCCAATTCTAAAGCTTGATCAGCATTTAGTCTTGGATCACAATGAGTATGGTATCTATCTTCTAAGTCTTTTTCACTAAGTTTTGCACTTCCACCAACACACTCTGTTACATTTTGACCAGTCATTTCAAGATGAACTCCACCAGGAATCGTTCCTTCTTCTTTATGAACTCTAAAAAATCCTTTTACTTCTCTTAAGACTTCTGAAAACTCTCTTGTTTTATAGTTATTGGAAGTTTTAATAGTATTGCCATGCATTGGGTCTATACTCCAAATTACATTTTTTCCAGCTTCTTTAACAGCTCTCACAAGCTTTGGAAATTCATTTTCAATTTTATCTGCACCCATTCTAACAATGATATTTAATCTACCTTCTTCATTTTCTGGGTTTAGTTTTTCTATGATTTGTAAAAGATTTTCAGGTGTCATAGTTGGGCCAGCTTTTACTCCAACAGGGTTTTTTACTCCACTTAAAAATTCTACATGAGCTCCATCAACATCTCTTGTTCTATCTCCTATCCATAGCATATGAGCAGAACAATCATACCAATCACCACTAAGACTATCTTCTCTAGTAAGCGCTTCTTCGTAATTCATAAGTAATGCTTCATGAGAAGTATATAGTGTTGTCTCATTTATAGTTGGTGAATTTTGAGAATTAATACCACAAGCTTCCATAAAATTAAGTGTTTCTGTGATTTTATCAGCCAAGTTTTGATACTGCTCACCCAAAGAGCCATCTTTTACAAATGCCAAGTTCCATTTATGTACCTTATGCAAATCAGCCAAACCACCTCTAGCAAATGCGCGAAGAAGGTTCATAGTAGCACTTGATTGATTATATGCTTTTATCATTCTATTTGGATCAGGAATTCTAGCAGCTTCATCAAATTCATTGCCATTAATGATGTCACCACGATAACTAGGTAATTTAACACCATTTATTTCTTCAAAATCACTGCTTCTAGGTTTTGCAAACTGACCAGCTAATCTTCCTACTTTTACAACAGGACAACCACCTGCAAATGTTAAAACAACAGCCATTTGCATCATTACTTTAAACATATCTCTTATATTATCAGCGTTAAACTCACTAAAACTCTCAGCACAATCTCCACCTTGCAGTAAAAATGCTTCACCACGACAAACTTTTGCTAATTCTGCTTTTAACTTTCTGACTTCTCCAGCAAAAACAAGTGGTGGAAATTTGTTTAGTTCAGCCTCAACTTTTTTTAAACTATCTAAATCTGGATATGTTGGTTGTTGCTTTATTGGAAAATTTCTCCAAGAATCTCTTTGCCACTTACTCATTTTATGTACCTCTTTTAAAAAATTTATTGATTATATAAAAAAAGAACAAAAATGTTGCTTATATGAATTAATATGCTAAATTTAGGATATAATACCAATTTTTTAAAGGGCATCAAGTTTGAAAAATTTTACGCAAGATAAACAAGGAACACTTTATGCAATTTTGGCTTTTAGCTTTTGGGGCTTAGTTCCGATATATTTTAAAAGTGTTAGTCATGTAAGTGCATTTGAAGTACTTGTTCATAGAATTTTATGGTCAGTTATTTTTTTGTTAATGATTATTTTAATTACTAAAACAACTTCAAATGTATTGATTGTAATGCGAAATAAAAAGAAATTAAAGCTTTTATTTTTATCAGCAATACTAGTTTCATTAAATTGGCTTACTTTTATTTGGGCTATTTCAAACAATAAAATTGTCGAAGCTAGTTTGGGGTATTATATTAATCCATTAGTAAATGTAATACTTGGATATCTGTTTTTTAAAGAAAGAGTTAACAAGAGTAGAGTATTTGCTATATTTTTAGCTTTTATAGCAATCTTGTATCAGTTATATACTCTTGGTGAGTTACCTGTCATATCAATCATATTAGCTCTTAGCTTTGGTTTTTATGGATTGGTTAGAAAAAAGATACATGTAGAATCAATTTCAGGCTTATTTATAGAAACACTTTTAATTTCACCATTTGCACTTTTATATTTCATATATTTACAAGCAAATGAAATGTCAGCATTTACATTTTCACTGGATAAAACAACTATTTTACTTATATTAGCAGGTTTTATTACTATCATACCTCTTATTTGGTTTAATTCCGCAGCTACAAGAATATCAATGATAAAATTAGGTTTTTTACAATACATAGGCCCTAGTTTATCCTTTCTCTTAGCTATATTTTTGTATCACGAGCCATTTAATAAAGATAAATTAGTAACATTTATAATTATATGGGTAGCACTTGCTATATTTTCAATTCCAAAGAAAAAATAAATTATATCAGAATTGTTACAGTATGAAACAATTTTGAAATTTTTTTAAATAAGAAAGATAATATTTGTCTTTTTAATCTCAGATAGTGTTTATTTGTGTAGAATTACTATGTTATTTGTTTCTAAAATTAAAAAACTAATTTTGGAAATATAAATATATTTAAACTTAAAAGGATTCACATGACTAAATTCGCAAAATTGTCATTAGCTGCGTTAGCACTTGTTGGAATGAGTGCAACTGCTGGAACATTAGAAGACACAAAGGCACAAGGCTACGTAAAATGTGGTATAGATGGTGGACTACCAGGATTTTCTGAAATCTTAAGTGGTGGCAAACACAAAGGTATGGATGTTGATGGATGTCGTGCAGTTGCAGCTGCAGTATTAGGGGATGCAAATAAGGTTAAATATATATCTTTAAATGCAAAAGAAAGATTGGCAGCACTTCAATCTGGTGAAATTGATGTTCTTTATAGAAACACAACTTGGACTCAAACAAGAGATACTTCTCTTGGATTAAATTTTGCTGGAGTGAACTACTATGATGGTCAAGGTTTTATGGTAAGAAAAGACCTTGGTGTTAAAAGTGCAAAAGAATTAGATGGTGCTTCAGTATGTATCCAAACTGGTACAACAACTGAAATGAATGTTGCTGATTACTTTAAAAAAGAAGGTATGAAGTATAAATCAGTTGCTTATGATGGTAACGACCAAGTTGTAAAAGCTTATGAGAATGGAAGATGTGATGTTCTTACTTCTGATGCTTCTCAACTATATGGCTTGAGAACTAAACTAAAAGATAGTTCAGCTCATATAGTACTTCCTGAAATTATTTCAAAAGAGCCATTAGGTCCTGTTGTAAGACAAGGTGATGATGCTTGGTTTAATATAGTAAAATGGTCTTATAACGCAATGGTTGCTGCTGAAGAGCATGGAATTACAAGTAAAAATGTAGATGATTTAAAGAAAAATTCAAAAAATCCTACTATTAGAAGAATACTTGGCGTTGAAGGTAAACTAGGAGCTAACTTAGGATTAAGTGCTGATTGGGCTTACAACGTAATTAAACAAGTTGGAAACTATGGTGAAGTATTTGAAAGAAATGTTGGTGTAAATACTCCACTTAAAATAGAAAGAGGAATTAATGCTTTATGGACTAAAGGTGGATTGCAATATTCTCCTCCATTTAGATAATCGTATATAAATATACTATAAGGGATAGCATTATGTTATCCCTTTTTTAATTTTTATTATTAAGGATATTGATGTTAATGTTTAGAGGAGAAGCTTGGTTATGATGCAGCTCTTAAGAAATCAAAAAATTAGAGGTATAATATTTCAAATTTTGACTATTATTGGATTAGTTGCTTTTTTGTGGTATATTGGAGCAAATACAGTTGCCAATATAGAACAAAGAGGCATAAAAACTGGTTTTGACTTTTTAAATAGTACAGCTGGTTTTAATATAGATGAAGCTCCTATTGAATTTACACAAAGCGATACGCATTTTAGAGTATTTTTAGTAGGACTTTCAAATACGATCATTATAGGTGTTGTTGGAATTATACTAGCAACTATATTGGGTCTTATAATTGGGGTTTTGAGATTATCAAATAACTGGCTTATTAAAAAAATCGCTGCTGCTTATATTGATATTTTTAGAAATATTCCAGTACTTCTTCAAATACTGTTCTGGTACAATGTTGTTTTAAAAGCATTACCTTCACCAAGAGGAAGTATAGAACTTATCGGTGGAATTTTTATGAACAACAGAGGTTTATATCTTCCACGCCCTGATTGGAACTCAACAACTATATCAGTGCTGTTAAGTTTTATTGTTGTTGCTATTGTTGTTTATATTATTAATAAATGGGCAGATAAAAGACAAGAAGAAACTGGTAAATATTTTCCTGTTGTACTTGTTGGACTTGCTCTTTTTGTAATAGCTCCATTTGTTGCATATATTATTGGTGGTGCAAATTTTAATTTTGATTATCCACAATTAAAAGGATTTAATTTTAGAGGTGGTAAAGCTATCTCTCCAGAATTTTTAGCTTTAACATTTGCGCTTGTTATTTATACAGCAACTTTTATTGCTGAAGCTATAAGAAGCGGTATAGAGGCTGTTAGTAAAGGACAAAAAGAAGCAGCTGCTTCCATTGGATTAAATGGCTATCAAGCACTTAAACTTGTTGTTCTTCCTCAAGCCATAAGGATAGCAATCCCACCAACAATAAACCAATATCTAAACTTAGTTAAGAACTCATCACTTGCAACTGCTGTTGGATACCCTGAAATTGTAACTGTATTTTCAGGTACTTCACTAAATCAAACAGGGCAGGCAATTGAGATTATTGCTATGACAATGTTAGTTTATCTAACAATCAGTTTATTAGTATCAGCAATATTAAATTGGTTTAATCACAAAATGAGAATTAAGGAAAGATAATGGCAGTATATAATCAAGTAGAAGCAAAACCAGCACCTGCCAATACAAAAGGCGTAATTCACTGGTTAAAAGATAATCTTTTTTCAACTCCAACAAATGTTGTATTAACATTTCTTGGAATTTACATTTTATATGTAATAATTCCTCCATTTATACAATGGGCATATACAGATGCAAACTTTGCTGGAACTACAAGAAATGATTGTGGTGGCGATGGTGCTTGTTGGGTATTTATCAAAATGAAATTAGATATGTTTCTTTACGGATTTTATCCACAAGAACAAATTTGGAGACTAAATACTGGATTTGGTTTATTTATTGTTTTAATGGGCGCTTTTAAATTTATCAAGAATTCAAAGATAAAATTTGCACTTTTTAACATCTATATGATAGTTGCTTTTATTTTAGTAAATGGTGGACTATTTGGTTTAGAAGTTATTCCAACTGACAAATGGGGCGGATTGATGCTAACTATAGTGGTAGCTGCAGTTGGTATTATATTTTCTTTTCCTATTGGAATTATAATTGCATTTGGTAGAGCATCTAACCTGCCGATTATCAGAAGTATATGTGTTACATATGTTGAATTCATTAGAGGTGTTCCACTAATTACTATTTTATTTATGTCTTCTATTATATTACCTCTATTTTTCCCAGAAGGAATGACTTTTGATAAACTACTTCGTGCTCTCATTGGTATCACGCTGTTTCAAGCTGCTTATGTTGCTGAGATTATTAGAGGTGGTCTTCAATCAATCTCTAAAGGTCAATATGAAGCTGCAGATGCAATTGGATTATCATACTGGCAAAAAATGATATTGGTTATTTTACCGCAAGCACTAAAAGTTGCTATACCAAACCTTGTTGGAGCTTTTATTTCATTATTCCAAGATACAACATTGGTACTTATTATTGGACTATTTGATCTTTTAGGTATGGTAAGAATCACAGCAGCTGATGCAAATTGGCTTGGTATGGAGACTGAAGGTTATGTTTTTGTAACCATAATCTTTTGGATATTTTGTTATGGTATGAGTAGATATTCTAAAATATTAGAAGAAAAATTTAACACAGATTTGAAGTAGGAAGTATTATGAAAAAAGACAATATAATTGAGATAAAAAACTTAAACAAATGGTACGGAGATTTTCACGTACTAAAAAATATAAATTTAGAAGTTAAAAGAGGAGAAATCATCGTAGTTTGTGGCCCAAGTGGTAGTGGAAAATCTACTATGATTAGATGTATAAATTATCTTGAGCAATTCCAAGAAGGAACAATCACAGTTGATGGCATTGAAGTGACTGATGATATCAAGAAAATCAAAGCAATTAGAGAAGATGTTGGTTTTGTTTTTCAGCATTTTAATCTATTTCCACATTTAACGATCTTAGATAATCTCACATTGGCTCCAACATGGGTTAAAAACACTCCCAAAAAAGAAGCAATTGAAACTGCAATGAAATATCTAAAAAGAGTTGGTATTGCAGATCAGGCTGATAAATATCCAAATCAGTTAAGCGGTGGTCAGCAACAGCGTGTGGCTATTGCTAGAAGTCTTTGTAAAAACCCAAATGTAATGCTTTTTGATGAGCCTACAAGTGCACTTGATCCTGAAATGGTAAGTGAGGTTCTTGATGTTATGGTTGAACTTGCACAAGAAGGTAGAACAATGATTTGTGTTACTCATGAGATGGGTTTTGCAAAAAAAGTTGCTGATAGGGTTATATTTATGGATGCAGGACAAATCGTAGAAGAAAACACACCTGAAGAGTTTTTCAATAATCCAGAATCAGATAGATTAAAAGTATTCTTAGATCAAATTCTTTCTCACTAAAATCTTTACAGGTAAAGGGTTAGATTAATTAACCCTTTACAAAAATCAGGTATAATACCCATCCTAAACCAATCTTTGTACTCCTGTTATGCTTTAGTTTAGGGTGAGTATAATCAAAAAAAATATTTTAAGGTAATGATAAATGATGCTAGATCAACTTTTTCCAGTTATATTTGTAGTCGCAGTCGTAGCTTTTATTTTGATAAAACAAATAAAGCATATTGCTAGTCAAGCTGACAATAGAGTTAGTGTTAAAAACAATTTTGAAAAATATTCAAAATTTTCTGTTGAAATTCAAAATTTTATTAGAGAGATAAAAGCAGATATTGATAGCTCAAAAAACAAGGAAAATCCAAAATATATTCTTGTAGATAAAACAAAAGAGGAAGAGTATGTTGAGCTTTTATCTGATTTTTTAAGAAAATTAGTATTTTTTGAAACTCTTCTAGCAAAAAACAAAGCTCCAGATGAAATTGAAAGTGAACTTTTTGAAGTTTTAAGTAAAGTAGATGATTTTTTAAGAAACAATGTAGTAGATGGAGAAAAATTAGCTGATGAGCTAAGAGATGAACTTCATAAGATTTATCAAAATTTATAAAAAAGCTTGGGAAAAACCAAGCTTTTAATTTATACTTCTATTTCAGCTGCGTAGCCATTTTTTGTTAATTCTTTCATAACAAAATCTTGATGCTCTTTTCCTTTTGTCTCAATCACTATTGTAATCTTTGCATCACCATAAGACAATTTTGTTGATGTTCTATCATAATCAATTTCAATAATATTTGCATTTGCGATTCTTAATACATCAGTGAGCCTCATAAGAGCTCCTGGCTTATCAATAAGAGTAATCAGTAGTTTCATCTTTCTATGAGATTTGATAAGGCCTTTTTCAATGATTACTGAGAGCATTTGAACATCAATGTTTCCACCGCTTAAAATTGCTCCAATCTTAGCTTTAGAGTTGAATTTAAACTTTTTGTGCATAATAGCTGCAACACTAGCAGCTCCTCCACCTTCAACAACTAATTTTTGTTTTTCAAGTAAAAATAAAATAGCATTTGCAATTTCTTCATCATCAACCGTTACAACTTCATCAACACATTCTAAGATATGCTCTAGATTTGATTCGCTAACATCTCTTACTGCAATTCCATCTGCTATTGTTCTAACACTTTTAAGATTGAGTGGTTTTTTTGCTTTAAATGAGTTATGCATCGCTGGAGCTCCATGAGCATTTACACCAATAACCTTTATTTTTGGATCAAGTTGCTTAATGGCACTAGCAACACCACTAATAAGCCCTCCTCCACCAATTGGTACAACTACATAATTTAAATCATTTACATCATCAAGCATTTCTAAAGCAACAGTTCCTTGACCAGCAATTACCTCTTCATCTTCAAATGGATGTATAAATGTCATTTCATGTTTTTTTGCATGATCTAATGCATACGAATATGCCTCATCATAATTATCACCATGTAAAATTACATCTGCACCCAAATCTTTTGTTCCAGTAACTTTTAGTAAGGGAGTAGCCTCAGGCATTACAATAGTTGCTTTTATACCAAACTCTCTAGCACTATAAGCAACTCCTTGTGCATGATTACCAGCACTTGCAGCAATTACGCCTTTTGCTCTTTCTTCGTCATTTAGAGTTGCTATTTTATTGTAAGCTCCTCTAATCTTATAAGCTCCGGTAATTTGTAAATTTTCTTTTTTCAGATATACACTTGCTCCAACTTCATCACTCAAATTTGGTGCAAAAATAAATGAAGTTCTATTAACAACACGACTCACTCTTCTTTTTGCTTGTACTATTTCACTTAACTGTATCATTTATCCAAATAACCTTTTATGCTCTACTTTAGAACATTTATTTTGAACTGCAACCATTCCATACTCTTGTGCCTTTTTAAAAGCATCATCATTTACGATGCCAAGCTGCAACCAAAAGTATTTGACATCACCTCTTTTTTTAGCAATTTCTACTAATTCATCAGCAAAAGATGGTTTTCTAAACATATCAACCATATCAACTTTTTCTTCTATCTCTTCAAGGCTTCTATATACTTTTTCTCCTAGTATAGTATCTTCCTTTGGATAAACTGGTATTATTTTGTAGCCTTTGGACTGTAAGTATTTTGCAACCATATTGCTTGCTTTTGTTTCATCAGGTGACAAGCCAATAATAGCAATAGTTTTTGTATTCTCAAAAATCTCTTTCAGTTTTGCATCATCATTTGTATTAACTGTTGGCATTGGACATTCCATATCTAGCTCCCATAATTTTTGCATTAAGTTTAACACAAGCTTACTTTTAAGAAGCTTTTTGTTTTAAAGTAATATAATAGTATTTTAAATTTTACTTTTTAAGGATTCTTGATGCAATGGTTAAGAAATATAAGCATAAAATCTAAAGGTTGGATTTTGGTAGCTACGACTGCAGCTGGATTTACATCTAATATTTTACTTGTTTTATTTTTGTTCTCTAATTTAAAAGATAAATATAATTTAGCAAATAATGATTTTTTAGCATCATTAGACTTTTCTAAAACTATTTTAATTACTGGCTCTATTGTAGGTTTGATTTTTTTTATCTTTTTTACATATGTAATGGTTAAAAGTATTACTGACTCTGTTGATGATTTAAGCAAAATAAGCATAGATTTAGCAAGTGGAAGTGGAGATTTAAAAAAACGCATAAATGTAAAATCAAAAGATGAAATTTCTTATCTATCACAAAACATAAACAAATTTATATCAAAAATTCACGATACAGTAAAAATTGCAAAAAATACTTCTAATCAAAATGAAGAAGTAGCAAACGAATTTTTAAGTATTTCATCTCAAATTAAAAATAGAATTTCTAAAGAGTTTAAGGTAGTGGAAGAAACAAAAAATATTGGAGATGTGATTCAATCAAATCTTCTTAATGTAACAAAAGATTCAAGTTTGGCAAGCAGTGAAACAAAAGCAGCTTCGCAAACATTAAATGATACAGTTAAAGATGTAAAAGAGTTAGTTAGCAATATTCAGTATGCCTCACAAGTAGAAGCAGAGAGTTCAGAAAAATTACAACAATTAAACAGCGAAACAGAGCAGGTAAAAAATATTCTTGAAGTTATTAGTGATATAGCAGACCAAACAAATCTATTGGCACTAAACGCTGCTATTGAAGCCGCAAGGGCTGGTGAGCATGGAAGAGGTTTTGCTGTTGTTGCTGATGAAGTTAGAAATCTCGCAGAAAGAACCCAACACTCACTATCAGAAATTGACATGACTATAAATGTAATAGTTCAAGGAGTCTCAAATGCAAGTGAACAAATGAATAAAAACTTTAAATTTATAGAAGAATTAGTAAATAAATCAAACAAAGCAAAAGATGATATTATCAAAACGCAAGAAATCATGACTAAAACATCACAGATTTCATCAAATTCTGCAAATGTAACAAACAATCTAACAAAAGATATTGAAAACATCATCAATAAAATTGATTCTATTTTAGAGTTTTCAAAAGAAAACAACAATAATGCTGAAAAATTAAGTCAAAAAACTGATGAGTTAAGAGAGCATACTATAAGTGTGACTTCAAAGCTAAATGAATTTGAGGTATAAGAAAACTTATACCTTTTTTAAAATTACTCCACTTTCTACATGTAAAGTGTGAGGAAATTGATCAAATATAGCAAATTTTTCAATTTTAAATTTATTTTTTAAAATTTTTAAATCTCTTTTTAAAGTTATCGGATTACATGAAATATATATTATATTTTCAAATTGCGAGATAAACTCCAAACTTTTTTCATCAATTCCAGCTCTTGGAGGATCAACAAATACATGTGAAAAATCATAATCATCAAGATTTATATCTTTTAGCCTATTAAATTCTCGCTCTTTTTTCAAAGCACTTGTTAACTCTTCTACGCTCATCCTTAAAAATTCAATATTTTCAACACCATTTTTAACACAACTAAATTTAGCTGATTTTATAGAAGATTTTGAGATTTCAGTTGCTAAAACTTTATTAAATTTAAATGACAAAGGAATTGTAAAATTTCCATGTCCGCAGTAAAGTTCAAGCAAATCTCTTGGATTTTTTACATGTAGAGTTACCCACTCAATCATTTTTGTATTTAAAAAACTATTTGGCTGAGAAAATCCACCTTCAATTATCTTATAAGTATAGGATTTGTTCTTTACATGTAGCTCATCAATCACAAAATCATCGCTTATGACTTTTTTGATTTTCCTACTTCTTCCTATGACTGATATATTAAATTTATCTTCCAATTTTTTTGCATACTTACTCCACTCATCATCAACTTTTTTGTGATAAAGAAGTGAAACTAAAACTTTGTTAGATGATGATAAAAACTCAATACTAAAAAGTTTATCTCTTAAAATATCATATTGCTCAATTTCTAACCTCAATGACTCCATCAAATCAGCAATTTTTTTAACAACTTTTGGATATTCATCAATCTTTACAATATCTTTTTTATTTACACCATTCATAGCATAACTAATTTTATCTTTATCATGCCATATTCTAAACTCTGCTCTATTTCTATAGTTTTTGCTTGGGCTTTTAAAGATGTCAAAATCACTAATCTTAAAATCTTCAAATAACTCACTTATAAAGTTTTTTTTATGTACTATTTGTTCGTCATAATTAAGCTCATAAAGTGTACAGCTACCACACTTTCCAAAATATTTACAATCCATTTTTCTCCAATACATGTAAGTATTCTATAACTTCACCCTTTTTTGAGTTTTTACTAACTCTTAAGCGAGGATGAGGCTTTGTAAATCTAGTATATTTACCAAATTTAGTAAAAATTTTTTCAATTGTTATTTTATCTAAAATTCCATCATCTGAGTAACTTAAAAAGATGTATTTAAATTGTGCATTTTTAATCAAATCCTCTAAGGCAAACTTGGCTTGATTTACCTTACAATAATCTGAGCGATAATAATCTCTTAATCCACTCTTGCCTAAGACATCAAATTCTTTATAATCAACTATTGTATTTAAGATATGATAATTAAGACCATATTGCCTGTGATTATATGGTGGATCAAGATATAAAATATCTCCACAAATTGATTTTATTAATTGATTTGCATCTTCATTATAAACTTTATGCTCATTTTTATTGACTTCAAAGTCATATGGTAAGATTTTCATCTTGGTTTTAGCCATATACTTTAGTTTTTTTAGGTATGAGCCATAAACTCCAGTAGTGTTTGCAACCCTATCTGCTGAATATATTAAAGAAGCTAATGCAAAATAATACTCATCATCATTTTTATCAAAGTTTTTCTCTATTGCTATTCTAAAACCATCTATTGTTTTTGCATTTTCTTTTGAAAAATAACTTCTTTTTAAAGCATATTCTTTACAAATAAAACCTTCAAATGGCTCAAAAACAATTTTATCTAAAGCACATCTTTTTTTATTTTGAATTTTATTTCTTACTAATACATAAGAATAAGGCTCTATATCATTTGCTAGTACTTGTTTTACTTTGTTTTTAAAATGAGCTGAAACCACACCGGTTCCAGCAAATAAATCACAAAAAATTTTATCGTTAATATCCCCTGTAATTTTTACTATGCTATTTTCTATAAAATCAAGTAAAAATTTTTTAGAGCCAATATAATTCAACTTATAGCTTTACATAAAAAAAGTAGAAATCAAACCAATAAGTCCACCAAAAAATCCACCCCAAACGACTAGCCAACCAAGATGCTCTCTTATAAAGTTCTGTACGATTTCTTTTACCATTTTTGGAGTCAATTCATCTAATCTTTTATCTATCATAGATTCGATTGACTTTAGCATATCATCACTTAGGGTTGAGCTTTTAAGCGTTTCTTGTAAAGTTTTGTTAAAAGTTTCACTTTGAGAAATTGTTACAATAGAGTTTTTTAGTTTTTGACTAAAAGGTTCACGAAGCCCTTCTAACGCTCCAGCTCCTCCAAACATACTTAGCATACCACCAAATTGTGATTCCATTACAGCTTGACTTAAAGCATCAAATGCTGGTGAAAAATCTGTTTTTTCAATGATTGGAGCTAAATCAATCTTTTTTTCCTCTTTCTGAAAGAAGTTATCTAGTTGTTCTCGAGTAAAAAACTGCTCCATCATTAAATCTTTTATTGAGCTTTTAAAAGCTTCAAATCTTAGCTCAATTACACCAGATCCATAAAACAAAGGAACTTTTTCAAAAAGCATATGGATTGCAATTTGATTTGTAATTGCTCCAGAGAGTCCAAAAAGACCAATATATAAAAAATACCTACTAAATTGTGTATCCAAAAATGAAATAGCAAAAATCAAAAGTAAAAATATGTTGGTAATTAAACCTTTATTCACGCTTATCCTCCTAATTTTTTTTGCAATTATACAGTTTTTTTTAATAATTCATATTAATTTAAAATCAAAACCACTTTCTAATCTTAAAATATGCAATTAAAACTATAGGGATTATTAACATAATAATATTTGTATATATGTAAGAATCATTTGATTTTAAAATACCTTCAGACATAGAAATAAAATTCATTCCAAAATATCCAGTTAAAAAAGAAAGTGGAATAAATATTGTTGAAATTATTGATAGAGTTTTCATTATTTCGTTCATTCTATTACTTAAAGCTGATAGATAAATATCTAAAAAACCAGAAGTCGTATCTTTATAATTCTCAATTATATCCATGATATTAATTACATGTTCATACACATCTCTAATATATACATTATATTTAGTATCGAATTTTTCAGAATGCATAAGAGCATTAATAACTTCTCTCATAGGCCAAATATTTTTTTTGAGATTCATTAGTGTTTGCTTCATTTTATGTATTTTATTAATACTATTTTGACTTGGATTATTTAATATTTCATCTTCTAAATCTTCTATTTCATCACCAATTTCTTCAAGGACTTTGAAATATCCATCAACAATATAATCAATAAGAGTAAAAAAAAGATATTCTATATCATATTTTCTAGTTCTAGAACCTACTCTATATAATCTCTTGACTATACTATCAAACCTATCTTCACTTAAGTCAGCAAAACTTATTAAATTATTATCTTTCAAGACAAAAGAAATTTGAGAAAAATCTAAAAATCCTTTATCATACGATACACTTTTAAAGATCACAAATGTATATTCATCAAATTCTTCTGCTTTTGGTCTATGAGTAACTGATAAAATATCTTCTACTACTAGAGGGTGTAATGAAAAGGCATTACCAATTTCTGAAATTTTTTCTTGATCACTAATGGGCTCTACATGTATCCATGATATTTTATCAGCAGATGTTTTTAAAAATTGCATCAGTTTTTTTAGTGTCAGTTGATCTTTTAATATTATAGTATCTTCATTGTATGATATTAATCTTATTGCAGGTTCTTTACACTCTATTGTGCCCGTATAAATGGCACTTCCAGGAGATAATCCAATTTTTTCTTTCATTCCTTCTCTTTTTATTCAATTTTTAAGTTTATACTTGCTTTTAGAACTATGTTTTTATTGATTTTTTTCTCTATCATATCTTTAAGTATACGTATTTCTTCATCAGTTATTGTTTTTGAAGATAAAACTTTTAGTTCAATTATTAATTTATTGTTTATGCTCTTAATATCTAGAGGCTTAATTTCAAGTTTTTTGCTATTAATATGAACAATATTTATTGACTTTAATGAATTAAAATATTTATTTTTTTCAATTAAACTAACAAATGAAAAATAAAGAGGTATAGAAATCATAAAAAGCATAAAAGATGTATATAAAATTGCTTTTTTTGCCTTATGTACAGGAGAATAACCAAGTACTGTAAATGTAAAACCTGCACTCAAAGTAATACCGACTAAGTTTGTAATAAAAAGCAAAAATGATCCATAAATAATTTTAAAATCAAGCATTCCAATACCAATACCAGTAACACTCAATGGAGGAACAAGTGCAACAGCTATAGCAACTCCAGCAAGAGATTTTGCAACTTCTGCTTTTGACGAGGCATATGCACCAGCGATACCAGAAAAGACAGCTACCATTAAGTCAAATAAATTTGGATTTAATCTACTTGTCATTTCAGGTGTTATTTCTTTTATTGGAATTAGCAGTGTAAAAATAGCAGAAAAAATTATAGCTATATTTATGCCATAAAAAAGCGTTTTAATACTTCTATTTATTAGTGATTTATCACCTCTTATAATACCCATTGAGAAGGACACAATAGGAGACATTAAAGGTGCTAAAATCATAGCACCTATAATCACTGGAGCTGAATTTGCAAATAAACCTACAGTGGCAAGTAGAGTACTTAAAATGATAAGAGTTATAAATACAGAGGAAATTTTTGCATCATTTCTCAAGCTAGTAAATAATTCTTTAAAATCCTCTTCACTAGCTTTTTTAAAGAAAGGTAATTTGCCTCTAATTAGTATATCCTCAAGCTCATTTTTAGGCAATGTCTTAACATTAATTATATCTTGTATTTCGCCTTTATCTGTTTCTAATTTAACTTCTTTTGCCAAATTCCTACCAAGATGTAAATTAATAATTTTTTTGTAAACAATAAATTCAAGTTCTTTTGAACAAATTAAACTATCATCAATTAATAGATTTATGGACTCGTTAGAAGTTATAATTAATCTAGAAGATTTTATATAACCTAAGCCATCTGGTAATTTTTGTATAGATATTTTTTCATAAAAAAACATAAGTATAAGATACCATAGGTATGCTATCAATGATGTAGGAGCTAATATGAAAGCATTTAATTTTCCATCACGAATTGATAATTTATCATCAATTTTATCTTTATCTTCTCTTAAAGATTGTTCTAAAATTGTTATACCAGTAGCAACTGTATGAAATTTCTTTTCCTTTGAAATTAAAAAGTTATAGTTTTTAAATTGTAATCCTTTTAAATTATGGAAAAAAAGTAAAGCTTTTTGAAAAAAAGAGCTCCTACTTGATGCTATTCTATTCAAACCGTGCATATCACCTATAATTACTTTATTAAAAACTATAATATCATTACATTTTAAAAGATCTACACTGCTAAGTAACTCACAATTTAAGCCATCATCAATAGCTTCATATAAATTAGAAGAAATATCAAATGCTTTAATGGCATTAGAACAATTATCATTTGGTAATATTGATATATTTAAATTGTATTTTAAGTTGTTATTTAAAAATAATTTCATTTCATCATCAGATAAATAAAACATAAAATTCGTACTAGTATAAAAATCATCATCTGATTTGTTTAGTACCTCTCTAAAACTTAACAACTCTGGCTTGATATTATATTTTTCTTTAAAATAATCAAATATAACTTTATATTCATCTTTATCATCTACATTTGAAACAACCAAAAAAATATTTTTATACATTTAAATTACTTTCTAATTTTTTTGGTGTTGATATTATATGAACATCTTGTTGTGGAAAAGGTATTGTTATATTATTATCATTTAAAGCCTTATATATTGTTCTTAATATATCATCTTTGGTAATACCTGGTGGCATTTGATTTTTTATACCAACTCTTATCCAAATCCATAATTCAAAATCAACACTACTCTCACCTAATCCAGTCATTACGCATCGTGGTAATTTATCTTCATCATTCTTTATAAAATCTTTTTCAATTTTCATTATTGCTGGTATTATAGCCTCGTCTACTTTTTTAGCATCAGTTCCATAAGCAACACCAAAAGGTATCTTAAGCCTTTTGATTCTATCACTCATTGTCCAATTGATTACATTATTTTCTATTAATGTCTTGTTTGGAACAATAACCTCTATATTATCAAATGTAAGTATACTTGTATATCTCATTCTTATATCTGTAACTTTTCCAATAAGCCCATTTGATGATATATCTATATAATCTCCAATTTTAATAGACTGTTCAAAAAGTATAACAAGACCTGATACAAAATTTGATATAATAGCTTGCAAACCAAACCCAATTCCAACAGAAAGTGCACTCATAATTATAGTAAGGGAAGTTAAATCTATACCTGAGTAATTAAGAGCAAATAATATAGTAATTAAAAAAATCCCATAATAGCCAAGAACAGATATAATAGTTGCAGTTTCTTGTTCTAAAGGATGTTTTGGGTTATTAGCAAGAGAACTTATATATTTTTTATATGCTCTAGCAAAACTAAAGCCAATTAGCAAAATTAATACTAATCCTATCACCGACATAAGAGTAAAGTTTATATTGTTAATTTTAAATAAAGAAAAATTAAGTATCTTCGATAATTGCTCAAAAATCTCTAAAAGATCCTTGCTAACCATATTTATACCTCTTTTTATTTATTATACTACATTATGTTTTAATTGTCTTTTATTGAAAGTTTTAGTTTCTTCTTTTCTTGTTTTTTTATTTTTAATCTCCATTCTTAAAAACTTTGGAAGCTTTCTTCCTTCTACTCTTAGTATGTCTTCTTTTAGATTTTCTTTAGCTATTTGTTCTTCTACATGTAGCTCTTGCGTTAAGTAGTTGTAAATAAGATATGCTAATCTATCTAGTGAAATTTGCCAAGTTGATTGAGTTTGATTGTATATCCATCTACTAAACGCTAAAAAGCCATCAAAAACTTTTCCATCTCTAAAAAGATATGTTACAGTTTTTTTAAAATTTCCACTGTTATATACAATATCCCAAAATCTTGCAAACCTTTTCATCTCTTGCATTTTTGCAAAAGGAATCAAATCATTTTGTAAAATATCATATGGAGGCTTATTTGAATAAACCATACCAAACTCTTTGTCATGTCTATTTAAAGTCGTACCTGATAACTTTTTTAATATTCCTAACTGTATTTCACACTTTGTCATACTGTAAAGTAAATCCAAATTTTTGCCGAACTGCTCTACACTCTCACCAGGCAAACCGATAATCAAATCTACATGTAGATGAGCTTTTGTCTCGTTTTCTAAGAATTCTAAATTTGTTCTAATTTTTTCTATGTTTAATTTTCTATATATATTTTTAGAAATCACAGGATCTAAAGTTTGAATTCCAACTTCAAGTTGCAGTGAAGCTGGAGGAAATTCTTTAATCCTTTGTTTTATAGATTCAGGAAAATTATCTGGTATAACTTCAAAGTGTATAAAATATGGAGGCTCTTTTGATAGAAAAAAATCCATCAGCCTATTTGCTGTTCTTATACCTTGGTTAAAAGTTCTATCTATAAATTTAAAACTTCTAACTCCTCTGTCCCAAAGTATTTCCATCTCTTTTAAAAATCTATTGGTATCTACTTTTCTTACTTTTTTATCCAAGGACGATAAACAAAACTCACAAGAATAAGGACATCCCCTACTAGCCTCAACATAGCACTGTCTATTTGCAACATCATGGTCTGTGTAATACTTATAAGGAAGCTCGATTTTACTTAAATCAACTATATCAGCTTTGATAAATTTTTGCTTTGGGCTTTTTCCATCATATAAGGCTCTACAAAGCTCATAAAAAGCAATATCACCTTCGCCTTGTATAAAATAATCAGCTTCACTAAAATCAACTCTATGAGGCAAATAACTAGCTTCGGGACCACCTACTACTAAAATAGTTTTGGGAGATACACTTTTTATGATTTTTATAAACTCTCCAACTTCAATTGCATTCCATATGTAAGCACCAATTCCTACTATCTTTGGGTTTTCTTTTAAAACTTCTTCTACTGCATCTGCTACTTGAGAGTTTATAACAAACTCTTTTATGATTGCATCACTTTGTAGCTCTTTTAAATTTGCATATAAATATCTAAGACCTATTGAAGTGTGAGTATATCTCGCATTAAATGTACAAAGAACTATGTTTTTCAACTCATAATCTTTTTAATATCATTTAAAAGCTCAATCGAGGCATCAATTTCAGATTTTCTTATAGCAACGCTTTCTACATTACATCCGATAGGAATGCCCTTGCCTTTTGCATAAAAATATAAAATTTCAAATATATCTCTACTTAGTTTTACAGATTCTTCAAGAATATCTTCTGAATTTTTTAATCTCTCTTCTAAATGAGCTGGTATATTTATGCCAAGCCATTTCATAAAATCCAAAGTCTTAGATGAACCACAAGGAGTAATCGTAAAAATGATTGGTACCATCTCTTTATTGTACTCTTTTGCATAAACAGCATAATCATCTAAAAATCTTTTTGCTCCCATCAAATCATAAACGCATTGAGATACAAAAAACTCACATCCACTCTCAATTTTTTTAAAAACTCTTAAGTGCTCATCCTTTTTTACACTATGTCGTTCTGGTATCATAATGCCACCAATTATCATATCAGGATTAACTCTTTTTTTAATCTCATATGCCTCAGCTACATTGATAGTAACTTTTGTATTTTTGCTAGCTGCTCCTACAAATACACTAAAAAAATCTTTTCCTTTTCTATCTTCAATCCACTTTGTAAATTCATCTTTTGCATATTTTCCAACTGCTCGATAAATGATAACTGGTACATGTAAAGGAGCATCAAGGTAGTTTTTAGCATAATCACACGGATCAATAGTCTCTATAAAAGGAAAAGGTCTTTCATCTTTTGTTCTATCACTCTCATCTTGAATATCATATAAAACTAAACCATCAATATCAAGAGGCTCAATTCTTTCAATATGCTTTTTAGCTATCCTATCTAAGTCTTCTTTTGTGTTTTTAGCTTTTGGAGGTGTCATACCATAAAAAAGTATACCACTTTCTTTATTTTTTATCTTCTCTTTCAACATCTCTAAGTTGCCTTTAAAATTTTTCGGATTCTACTATAAAAGTGGTTAGAATTTGATTAGTTACCTCAAAGTATGAGGTAACTAACCTTGTTAATTAGTCTTCTAATTTGAAGTTTTCTATTTCATTGAAGTTTAAATATCTATAAACTTTATCTTGTTTACCTTCAAGCTTTTTAGGAACTAAGCTCATATACTCTTCAACACTTGGTAATCTACCTAGCATTGCACAAAGTGCTGCAAGTTCTGCACTTCCTAAGTATACTTGTGCTCCCATTCCCATACGGTTATCAAAGTTTCTTGTACTAGTTGAAAAAACAATAGCACCATCTTTTACTCTAGCTTGATTTCCCATACATAAACTACATCCAGGAATCTCAATTCTTGCTCCAGCTCCTCCAAATAGTGAATAGTAGCCCTCTTCTATTAGTTGTTCTTTATCCATCTTAGTAGGAGGTGCAACCCATAGAGTTGTAGGAACTTGACCTTCACCTCTTAAAACTTCACCTAAAGCTCTGTAGTGACCGATATTTGTCATACAACTTCCAACAAATACTTCATCGATTTTCTTAGGTCTATTCTCATCAGCTAAAATTTCACTTAGAGTTGCAACATCATCTGGATCATTAGGACAAGCTAAAATTGGCTCTTTAACATCAGCTAAATCTATCTCAATAACTGCTGCATACTCGGCATCACTATCAGCTTTAACCAAAGTTGGATTTTCAATCCACTCTTTCATCTTATCTGCTCTTCTTTGTAAAGTTGTAGCATCGCCATAACCAGCTTTTATCATTGCTTCAATAAGTGCAATATTAGATTTTAAGTACTCTATGATTGGTTCTTCATCAAGCTGAATAGAACAAGCTGCTGCACTTCTTTCTGCACTTGCATCACTTAATTCAAAAGCTTGCTCAACTTTTAGATTTGGAAGTCCTTCAATTTCCAAAACTTTACCTGCAAAAATATTTTTCTTATTTTTCTTTGGAACTGTTAAAAGACCTTGCTTGATTGCATAATAAGGAATTGCATTTACCAAGTCTCTTAAAGTAATTCCAGGATTTAGCTCACCTTTAAATCTTACTAAAACTGACTCAGGCATATTTAGTGGCATACTACCAGTAACTGCTGCAAATGCAACAAGTCCACTTCCAGCTGGGAAACTTATACCTATTGGAAATCTAGTATGTGAATCTCCACCAGTTCCAACAGTATCGGGTAAAACCATACGATTAAGCCATGAATGAATAACTCCGTCCCCAGGTTTTAAACTTACTCCACTTCTATTTTTGATAAAATCTGGCAAGGTATGATGCATTTCAACATCACTTGGTTTTGGATAAGCCGCAGTATGACAGAAACTTTGAAGAACAAAATCAGCATTAAATCCAAGAGCTGCTAATTCTTTTATCTCATCTCTAGTCATTGGACCAGTTGTATCTTGACTTCCAACAGTAGAAGTTACAGGTTCACAATACATTCCAGGTCTAACACCTTTCATACCACATGCCATACCTACTATTTTTTGAGCTTGAGTATAACCTTTTCCACTATTTTCAGGCTGTTCAGGTCTTGCAAATATCTCATCTTGACCCATACCAAGACTTTCTCTAGCTTTTGTAGTTAATCCTCTACCAATAATCAAAGGAATTCTTCCACCAGCTCTGTATTCATCAGCCAAAGTATTTGGTGCAAGTGTAAAAGTTGAGACTATTTCTCCATCTTTTACGATTTTACCCTCAAAAGGATATACGTCAATAATATCTCCAGTTTCTAAAGCATCAACATTTACCTCAATTGGTAAAGCTCCACTATCTTCTGCTGTATTGAAAAAGATTGGCGCAATTATACTTCCTAGAATTAAACCGCCTGTTCTTTTATTTGGAACAAATGGTATATCTTTTCCCATATGCCATTGAACTGAGTTAATTCCTGATTTTCTACTACTACCAGTTCCAACAACATCACCAACATATGCTACTTCATAACCTTTATCTTTTAGCTCTTGAATTTTTTCAATTGAGCCTGGAAGTCTTTTTACAAGCATTGCTTGAGCATGAAGTGGTATGTCACTTCTAGTAAAAGCTTCACTAGCTGGACTTAAATCATCTGTATTTGTCTCTCCTGGTACTTTTAAAACTGCAACTGTAATCTTTTGAGGTACTGGTTCTCTTGATGTAAACCACTCAGCATTTGCCCAAGAAGTTAAAACCTCTTTTGCATACTCATTTGTTTTAGCTAAACTCTCAACATCATTAAAAGCATCATAAACTAAGACTGTATTTTTTAGTGCATCACAAGCTGCTTTTGCTACTTCTTTGTTTTCACTACTTAAACCATCAACCAATGGCTTTACATTGTAGCCACCTAGCATTGTTCCTAGAATTTCAATCGCTCTAACTGGACTTATAACATCGCAAGATGTATTTCCTTTTGAAATATCATTTAAAAAAGCTGCTTTTACATAAGCTGCATCATCAACTCCAGGCGGAACTCTGTTTAATAATAAATCTAATAAAAATTCTTTATCTTCATCACCACTTTTTAATAATTCAACAACTTGTGCAGTTTTTTTAGCATCAAGTGGAAGTGGAGGAACTCCTAATTTTGCCCTTTCTTCAACCTCTTTATTGTACTCTTCAATAAATGACATCATTGGTCTCCTTTTGGTTTTGTTACGAAGATTGTATCAAAAAAAACATTCAATTCCCAAGCTTTTTTTGAATTTTTTTGAAATTAGAGATATTCTGTTACATACCTTAAAAAGGTAGTTTAATTAAAAAAATTCTTTTAATTCTAAGATTGTTTCAAAAGTTTTTGTAGGATTTTGACTTTTCCCATATCCCCACTCAACAAATAAAAAATCGACTCCAGCATTTTTTGCTGCTGATTCATCTTTTAAACTATCTCCTACTAAAACGGTATTTTCCAAAGGTATAGAGTTGAGATTTGAAATTTTATATATCATATCTGGATTTGGTTTTGGCTTTTCAACCATATTTGCTCCAACTATATAATCAAAAAAATCAAGCATATTTTGATGTTTTAACATATTTACAGCAAATATGTCAAAGGCATTTGTAGCAATACTAAGTGAATAATTTTTCCCTTTCAATTCTTCTAATAATTCATATGCGCCATCATAAGGCTTTACATGCAGATTGGCATTTTCCATGTAGTGTTTGGAAAAAAGCTCTCTATGCTCTTTTTGCCACTCTTTAGTCTCATAAAAAATCTTTGCCAAATTTTGATCTGGTTTATTTATATAATATTCTAAATACTCAGTAGTAACTGGCTCTAAACCTATGGATTCTCGAACATAATTTACACTACATGTAAGAGCATAACTACTATCTAGCAATGTTCCATCCATATCAAATATAATAGATTTAATCATTGTACTTTTAACCCAAGAAGAAGTAAATCTCTATCTTCTCCGTGAATTTTAGCTACACTTGGTAAATTTCCCCACTCTTTGAAACCTAACTTTTTAAATAGCTTCAAACTTGTTGGATTATCAGCAAAAATCAAAGCAATATAGTTTTCAATACCTAAATCACTAGACATATTAATTACCTCTTGTAAAAACTGTTGTCCTAGCTTTTTACCCCTAAAGTTTCTATCGATGTATATATTTATCCTAGCACTTTTTTCATAAGCTTTATGAGGATAAAAAGGCTGAATCGAAACCCAAGCAATTATTTTTCTATGATATTCAATGACTAACATTGGATATTTATCTTTATTGTGTGATTTAAACCAATCAATTTTTTCATCAGCACTTACGATTTCACTATCAGCCGTTGAAATTCCATCTTCTATCGCCTTATTGTAAATATCCACTATTTGAGGTAAATCCGCAATGGTTGCATTTCTAAAAGAGTTAATCATCAAAGCTCCTTTTAAATCTAGTTAATCGATTATAATATAAAAACACTTAGTAAGCTATTATTTGTTTTTCAATATCACTTAATTTTTCGTCTATTGCAAAACAGCTTTTCTCATCACAAGCCAAATATTTATCAATATTTTCTACACTTCTTAATAAAAAAGGATATCTGATAGTAGATATCTCATCTTGATATTTTATGAGATTATTTTTATTTGATTTAAGAACAATATCTCTATTTTTTGAGCGAATTAGCGCTAATACTCCATTTGGTGCATCAAAAGGCACATTTAGGATCGCATTTTTTTGTGCTTTTAGTAAATCTCTAGTTTTTTTCAAAAGTTTTAAATCATAATTTAAATTTGCCTGCGTAAACATAACATGAAATAGTGTGGAAAGTGCAGATACATAGTATTTGTCCTCATATGTTGCAAGTGATTTAAATTTCGTATCATCTAAGAAAAATTTACCTCCTTTGTAAAACTTCGACAAACATTCATCTAAAATATATTTAGAAAGCTTCAAATAAGCCTTGTTATATGTATACATGTAAGAAGTTTGCAAAAGATCAATCAAAAACACATAATCTTCTAAGTAAGCTTTAACTTTTGGTTTATGATTGTTTAAAAAACCATGATATAAATTTCCATTTATATATACCTTTTGTAGTAATTTCAACATAGATTTTTCAGCTTTTAAAGATAAAGTTTTATCAAAATATGATGCTTTAAATAAAGCTTTTATCATTAAAGCATTCCAACTAGTTATAATTTTTTTATCAATAAAAGGAAAATCTCTATCTTTTCTAAGATCTCTTAAAATTTTAAGTGCTTTTTTTAAGTTTTTTGGCTCGTAATCAAAGCCCGTGTTAAATTGAACATTACTTAAAGAGTCCTCAAAATTGCCAATTTCATTTATATCCATGTATTCCATCAACTCTTCATAATTATTAATATTTGCTTTAATAAATTCATTTTTGACTTTAGTATAATCATAGAGATAATACATCCCTTCACCAAGCTTATTATCCGCATCAAGTGCACTAAAATATAAATCATCTTTATTTTTAAATCTCTTTTGGACTAAGTAAATCGTACTTAAAACAATTTCTTTATATTTTTCTTTTGGTTTAACTATATATAATTTTACATATAATTTTACAAGTTCAGCTTGTGTATAAAGCATTTTCTCAAAATGAGGGATAATCCAGTCTGCATAGGTACTATATCTAAAAAAACCACCCTCAACTTGATCATAAATTCCACCATATGAGATAGAATCAGCAGTTTTAAAAACCATATCAAATGCTTCTTTATTGTTATCTAGCAGATATATATCAACTAAAGTATTTAGATGTGTAGGAAGTGGAAATTTTGGAGATTTATCAAATCCATAGTATATTTTATCAAATCTATTTAGAGCCTCTTTTACATAAGTTTTTGATATATCAGATATATTGTTATTTGCAATAGATTTTTCTTTATCAATTGATATTTCATTTTCATGTATAATTTTTTTTACTAACTCTTTTTTATATTGCCAGATATTTGCATACTTTGGAAGTATATAGTCCATGCCTTTAACACCATAATTATCAGTTTTTGGGATGTATGTTGTAATATAAAGTATTTTTTGATTTGGAGTTAAGATAGCAGAAAGAGGCCAACCTTTTCTTTGAGATTTTATTTTTACTAATAAGTCTTGAAAATGTGAATCAATATGAGGCATCTCCTCCTTATCAACTTTTATACTTATATAATTATCATTTAAAAGTTTTGCTATCTGTTCATCTTCAAAGCTCTCTTCTTCCATCACATGACACCAATGACATGTAGAATACCCAATAGATAAAAATATAAGCTTATTTTGTTTTTTTGCCAAATCAAGTGACTTATCACTCCAAGCATACCAATTTACAGGATTATCTGCATGTGATAGCAAATAAGGAGAATGAGAATTAATCAATGAATTTGATGCAAATAGAGTCGTAAAATATATAAAAAAGATTAAAAATTTCATAAAATACCTCGCTTTAGGTATTTTATAGTTTTAACCTTTAATTACTTATTACTCCATCTCCAATCTCATCAAATCAATATCTTCACTAGAAAATACCCCTAAAATATCGAATTTAGAAATATTAAAAATATATATTTTTGATACTATTTTTTTAATTTAAGATACCATTGCAATTAGAATTTATTTTTAACAATAAATTAGTTGTATTTACCAGAGTGTTTCCATTTAAAATATCTTTAGGGCTATCAAGGTACTCTTCTATAGGAGGAAAGTTATCAAGTTCTAATTGTTTTTTGTAAATCCAACCATAAAATTGAAACCATACATCATAAAGATCTTCATAATCACCACAAAACTTTAATTTTGCATATTTTCCTTTTGGTAATATTTTTATTTTCTTTAGATTAATTTGATTTTGTTCATCTTTATTTACAGAAATACAAGCTTCATATCTCATTTTCTCATATTCAGTAATTTTAGGATTATCAAAACATAAACCAAAGTATCTTTTATCTGAAAACTCTAACTCAACCTTATTCAATTCAATTTGAGTAATCAACTTATTCCAAGCTGAAATTGCAGCATCATTATACTCTCCTAAAGATCTATCAAAATATGTATAGATATCTTCTTTGAAATCTATTATTATTGGCTCTGTTTTGAGTTTTTTAATGTATTTCTTCAAATTATTTTCTGTTTCTAGTTTATATTCTCGTGGACTCATATTAAATATTTGCTTAAAAGCTTTATTAAAACTACTAGGAGTTTCGTAACCGACATCAAGTCCTATTTCAGTGATTAAAGAGTTTCTATACATGAGATAATGTGTACTTTGTGCAAGACGGAGTCTTTTAATCATGCTATTAATGTTTTCTCCAGTCTCTTGTTTAAATATTCTAGAAAAGTGAAAAGGACTATAAGATGCTACTTTTGCAATTTCATTTAAACTAAGAGTCTCATGAAGATTTTTTTCAATGTATTCAATAGCTTTTTGGATTGGAGAGTTTTTTGAGGACATCTAGTACACCTTATAGCAAAAATGGAAAAGTTTTTATCTTAGTATAACTGTATAATTGTAAAAAATAAATAAGGAATACAATCTTATGAGAAAATTGGCTTTACTAGGTTTGTTTATATTATCTTTCTATCATATTTTTATATTAGTTGATTTGCTTAGCTATAAATATGTTTGGGGTGGGTATATTAAGGATAAATATTTAATAATTATTTTAGAAACTATTGTATTAATTATCATATACTACTTTATATTTTTTATTATGTACTTAGAAAAGACAAATAAAGCAACACTATATTCAAATATTAGTTTAAGGATAGGAGTTATTATATTTATACTCTCGTTAATTGGAAATATATTAAGTACAAATTGTTTAGAAAAAGTTATTGGTTCTAGCATTGCCATTTTTTATATTTTTTACTTTATATCAGAAATAAAAAAATTAAAGTTGATAAATCAACTACAAAAAATCAAACTAACAAATTAGTATGCGAGGATAAATTATGAATATTGCATTAGCAGGAACAACAGGATATCTTGGAAAATATATTGCACAAGAATTAAATATTAGAGGAATTACACCAAATATATTAACTAGAAGATGGGATAGTAAAATGTCATCTTCAATACAATCAAATCTCGTACACAAGGTAGATTTTAATAACCCTTTAACACTAAATACAAAATTACTGGATATTGATATTGTAATATCAAGCTTAGGTATAACGAGGCAAAAAGATAATTTAACTTACATGGATGTAGATTACAAAGCTAATTCAAATCTTTTAAAAGAAGCTAAAAAAAGTGGAGTGAAAAAATTTATTTATGTATCAGCATTAAATGGTCATAAGTTAAGAGATACTAAGATATTTGAAGCCAAAGAAAAATTTGTAGATGAATTAAAAAATTCAGGGTTAGAATATCTCATTATTAGACCTAATGGTTTTTTTTCAGATATGAAAGATTTTCTAGAGATGGCAAAAAATGGAAAAGTATATTTATTTGGTAAAGGAGAGCAAAAACTTAACCCAATTGAAGGATCTGATTTAGCCAAGTTTATTATTGATTCTATGTATGAGTGTAAAAACCAAGAATTAGAAGTAGGTGGTCCAAAAGTTTACACACATAAAGAAATAGCAGAATTGGCATTTAAAGTGCTTGAAAAAGAAGTAAAAATAACATATATACCAGATTATTTTAGAAAATTACTTTTAAAAGCTTTACCAATATTTTGTAATTCTAAAACATATGGACCTATAGAGTTTTTTTTAAGCGCTATGGGCATAGATATGATTGCACCAAAATTTGGAAAACACTTTTTAGAAGATTTCTACAAAAACAACATAAGGAACGAAAATGAAGATTACAACTAAATACGAGGATCATGTATCCATATTGAAAGAATTAAAATATGATAAAAGTTTTTATGAAGTTAGAAAACCTTATAAAGAGGCATTTCAAAAAATTTATGAAGATACAAAAGAAAAAGGTGTCAGGATTTCAAATGCAAAAGAGTATTTAGATAACCTATCAAAAGAAGAATTATCAACTTTACAAAATTATACAAGACTTGTTCATGAGATAAATGTTGATACATTAAGTAATGAAGGGGCATATAACCTACTTTTAGAGCATTATGAAAAATATGATTTTAACAATGATGGTGTGGTAGAAGATGGAGAGGGAAAAACCATACCTCTCATTCCAGCACATTTTTCAAGTACTGAAAAAAAAGCTTAAGTTAATACTTTTAATTCTATGGAATCTAGCAATATACTATCTATGGCTACATTACTTTTGCCACCAATGAAACTTGTTAATGGAGAGTTAGTTTCTGATCCAAAAAATATGAAATTTGATGATATACAAAAAAGAGTTGAATTAATATTTCTTCCTGAAAATAAAAATAATTCAGCGCAAGCATTTAAAGATAGTGTAAAAATCTTTTGGGAAGAGTTAATGAAAAATCATGCTATGGTATTAAAACAAAAAGCTTATTATATATAGAATAAAAGCATAATATTAATGAAGGTTTAGAGTCCCCTCAAAATAGGGGATACTATTCCATTTCCAATCTCATCAAATACATATCTTCACCATCAATTACTTCAACATCACCACCACATTTTGGGCAAGAAAAGACATTTTGCTCCAAAATGCTTTTTTCATGGCACTTAACACACCGCACCACTAAATCTTGTATATTCATGACAAACTCTGCACCATCACAAATCGTTTTTTCCTTAAAAGTATCAAAAGCAGTTTGTAAAAGATGAGGCTCAACTCCACTTAGTTTACCAATTTTTACTTCTACTTTAGTTATCTTTGTTGCATTATTGTCTTTTGCATTTTTTTCACACATATAAAGTAAATCTTGTACTATTGAAAACTCATGCATCTATATCCATCCTTAATCTTTTTGGTGTACATGTAGGGCAAACTTTATATACAAAATCATATCTTAGTTTATGAAATTCACTATTTTCATTCCAAAACTCTGGATACATTTTTGTAAGTTCCCTCTCCTTACACTCTTCTATATAATATTCATTTTTTTCTAAAAACTCTGCCTTAGAATCCAAAAAATCATAATATTCATCTTCATTAGCAAAAAGATTTTCACAATACTCTTGTAAATTTTTATCATAATTTTTTGTTTCTAAAACTTTATCAATCATACCAATGTTTTTTGCATAACTTGTGCTAATAGGCAAAGCTTCATCTAGTATTTTTTGAGATAATTCTTTGCCTACTCTTTTTGGAAAGCTAAAAGTATGATACTCACTTCCACTAAGTCCCATAGTTTTATAATGAGGATTTAAAACAACTTTTTTTCTAGCTACTACAAAATCACATGCAAGTGCCAAAAAAACTCCACCAGCTCCTGCATTTCCTTTTATAGAAGCTACTGTAACAGTATCTTCACTAAAAATTATCTCTTTTATGAGATTATTCATAGCATTTATATTGCTCCAGCCATCTTCACCTTGTTTTTGGCTATCCTCTAAAATACACAAATGAATACCATTTGAAAAAAAGTTTTCGCCACCTTTTAAAACCAATACATCAACTTCTTCTTTTAGTGTCTCAATAGCATATTTTAATCTTATACACTGAGCCGAACTCATTGCACCATTGTAAAAATCAAAATCCAAATAGCCAATATTTCCTTTTTTTTCAAAAGTTATCTCTTTAAAAGTTTGCAAATTTTTATCAACCCAAAGAGGGATTCTAACTTCTTTAATGCCTTTTAATTTATCTTTTAAAACATAAGTAGCAGGGAGTTTAAAACCATCAATCTCTTTTAAATGACTTATCCAAACTGCACCATCGATAGTTCCTAAACAAATTGCACCATCTCTTTTAGCTAATATCTCTTTTGGTTTTCCTTTTAGTTCTAACTCTTTACAAGCACCAAACAGATAGCATTTAACACCTAAAATTTCATCTAATAATCCTGGAAAATTATCTAGTGAATTTATCTTTTTTATTATAACTTCGCTACTATCTTTTTGCCAATCAATCGAGATATTAAATTTTTTATGAATTGGATTTAAAATTTGAGGTATTTTTTTATCATTTTTTATATTTTCAAAAAGCTCATCAAGTAAATTTAGAGCTAAAGTTGTTTCTTCATTTCTATATATTGAAGCTTTAGAAGTATCTCTTAACTTAAACTCTCCACTAGCGTATATGTCACCGCCATCAAAAAGTTCGTTTGCTCTTAGCCAAACTCCACCCCAGATTTGCTTCTTGTTATATAAAGCCCACTCTATTGAATAAGCTCCTCTATCTCCCCTAATTCCAGGATGAAAAACAAATGTAGGATAAGTTTCATATATATCTTTAGATATAAAATCTTTTAAAAAGGGACAAAGAATAATATCTGGATTAAACTCTTTTATCTCTTTATCTTTAGAGATTGATTTTATATAAGTTACACAAACTTCAAACCCTTTATCTCTTAGGTTAACATAAACACCTTGAGATAAAGAGTTGAAAGAAGTTACTAAAAGCAAGACTCTCAAACTAACAAATCCTTGGAAGTAATTCACCTGTTGGCATATCTAAAAATCTTTTTGTTCCCCACTGGCTAAATAATAAAACTTTTTTCTTATGTTCACCACCAACTTTTCCTATTTCACAAGCCATTTTATTATTTTCAAAAGTTTTTAAAATTTCTAAAGTTTTATCTACATCTTTTTTATCTAAGACAAGAACAAATGTTCCTTCATTTGCCAGAGCACTAGGCTCAAATCCTAAAAGTTCGCAAATTCCATTTACTTCATCACAAACTGGGATTTTGTCTTCTTGTATCTCTATACAAACATCACTTGCTTTTGCCCATTCGTTTAAAACTGCAGCTAATCCACCTCTAGTGGCATCTCTTATCTCTTTTGGTTTGATTCCAGCTTCAAAAAGAGCCTCTATCATTGGCCAAAGTGAAACACAATCACTTTTTAAATCACTTTGTATATCAATGCCCTCTCTAGCAGCGTATATGGTAGCACCATGTCTTCCTATATCTCTTGAAACAACAATCACATCTCCATCTTCTAAATTTGAAGCACTAATACCTTGTTGTTTTACAATTCCAACTGCAGAAGTATTGATAAAAAGACCATCAACACTACCACGAGGTACTACTTTTGTATCACCTGCTACAACTTTTGCACCATTATTTTCTAACTCTTTTTTTATGCTTCTTACGATTTTTTCTAGGTTTTTAAACTCAAACCCCTCTTCTATCATCATAGCTAATGTAACATATGTAGGTTTTGCTCCCATCATAGCTAAGTCATTGCAAGTTCCACAAATTGAGAGTTTTCCAATATCACCACCATTGAAAAAAAGTGGGCTTATAGTAAAACTATCTGTTGTAAAAGCTAGTTTTCCATCTTCTATGATACAAGCATCTTCACTCTTTACTAAATACTCATTTTTTAAATGTTTATAAAAAACACCTTCTATTAATTCATTATTTTCTTGCCCACCATTTCCATGAGCTAAAGTTATAGTTTTCATTTTAAAACACCACCATATTTATAATAAGCTGCACATGCACCTTCACTACTTACCATACAACTACCTATTGGTTTGCTAGGTTTACATGCTTTTCCAAAAACTTGACACTCTGTAGGTTTTGCCATGCCCCTTAGTATATCACCACAAATACAGAGTTTATGATCTTCTATTTCACCTTTGGGTAAAACATCATCATATATTTTTTCAGCATCAAGATGAGCATATTCATCTCTTAGTTTTAATCCGCTCTTTGGAATATTTCCTAAACCTCTCCATTTAAAAAGCTCTCTTTTATCAAAATATTTATCGATAAGCTTTTGAGCTACAACATTTCCCTCATAACTCACACTTCTTTTGTATTGGTTTTCAAGTTCTGCTCTTCCTTCATTGATTTGACGAACAATCATCAAAAGCCCTTCCATCACATCAACAGGCTCAAATCCAGTTACAACAACTGGTCTTTTATAATCTCTTGGAAACATTTCATAAATTTTTGAACCAGTTATTACGCTAACATGACTTGGACCAATAAAAGCATCAATTCTATTATTGTAACTATCTACATGCCTATCTCTACTATCTAACAACTCTTTCATAACTTCGGGAACTGTTACGTGATTTATGTGAAAATAAACATTCTTAATCTCTTTTTTTACAATATGATCAATTAAAGCAGCTGTCATTGGAGTTGTTGTCTCAAACCCTATGGCAAAAAATATAATCTTTTTATCTGGATTATCCTGCGCGATTTTTAAAGTATCCATAGGAGAATATACAAATCTTACATCCGCACCTTTACTTCTAGCTTGTGCCAAACTTCCGTGGCTTCCTGGTACTTTTATCATATCTCCTAGAGTAACCAATATCACATCAGGTTGTTGAGATAGTATGTAGGCATGATCAATTCTCTCTTTTGGCATAATACAAACTGGACATCCTGGACCATGAATAAATTCAATAGCATCAGGTAAAATTTGGGGTAAACCATATTTCATGATAGTATGAGTATGCCCTCCACAAACTTCCATAACCCTAACTTTTTTTGTAGCTTCTTGATTGATTAATTTAGCTAGAGCCTTCATATGCTCAGGGTTACGAAATATTTTGAACATATCAAGTTTGTCTTGTTGCATAATTCATATCTCCCTCTTCTTCGTCTATCTCTCCACTTTCCATTTGAGCAACAATTTCTTCATAAATCCGAATACTCTCTAGGGCTTCTTCTTTACTGATTTTATTCATAGCAAATCCAACATGGATAAGAACATAATCTCCAATATCCACTTTTTCATCAATTAAATCTAAAGTAACTTGCCTTTGAACACCCATTGTATCAACAGTTGCAACATTGTTTTCATCAATTTCAACTACTTTTGAAGGGATTGAAAGACACATTACCTTAACTCCTTCTTCATTTTTAAATAATTAACCCACTTATCAATTCCTTTTCCACTTTTAGAATCGATTTCAATAACATCTACTTTTGGATTAAGTTTTCTTGCCTCTTTTATGGCTTTTTGAACATCAAAATCAAAATGAGGCAATAAGTCAGTTTTTGTTATAAGTAAAACATCTGCAACTCTAAACATTACAGGATATTTTGCTGGTTTATCATCTCCTTCAGGAACAGATAAAAGAACTACATTGAAATGAGTTCCAACATCATATGAAGCTGGACAAACTAAATTACCAACATTTTCAACAAACACAACATCTAAACCTTCAATTGGCATATGATGAAGTCCATCATGAACCATATGAGCATCTAAATGACATGCCTGACCTGTTGCAATTTGGTGAGCTGGAGCTCCTTTTGCTTTAATCCTATCTGCATCTTGGTTAGTTTCTAAATCACCCTCAATAACTCCTAACTTTATGCCACCTTGTTCAATAGTAGCTTCCAAAAGTGTAGTTTTACCAGCTCCTGGGCTACTCATTAAATTAACTGCTAATACACCATGATCTTCAAAATGAGCTCTATTATGAGCTGCTTGAGTGTCATTAACATCTAAAATCTTAGTTATTACTTCTATAGTTTTTGGATCATTTAATTGAGGATTTGGATGCTCCTCATTGTGATGGTGATGATGATGACCATGGTCATGAGTATGAGTTGTTATACTACATCCGCAATCTTTGCACATATTCTTGTCTCCTATTTTTAAAATATTGTTCTGATGAGAGAAATGGAACAAATTAGGAGTATTATAGAAAAAAAAATTAAAATCAGATATAAAAAAAGCATTTTCTTAGATACTTTTGGGAAAAATACTATATGAATTTTGAAAATTGTCCATTTTGTGGTGAAACTAAATTATACAAAGTATCAAAAAACTCTTTTAAATGCTCAAAATGTGCTAAAAAATTTAGCCATACTAAACTTAAAAGAGATTATGAGGTATTAAAATATTTTATAGAAGATTTTAGTGCTAAAAAATGTAGTGAAATTTTGAAGGTAAACTATAAAACAGTAAAAGAAAGATATGATGATTTTCGAAAAATAATCGCTCTACATGTAGAAAACATTTACCTAAATAATCACAAAGAATTTACTGAATATGATGAATACTACTTTTTACCTAAAAATAAAAGAGGAAAAGTAAAATATCTTTTCGACTCTATTGGAATCTTAGGTCAAGTTTATGAAGATAAAGTTTATACTATTCTCCTTCCAGAACAATTTGCACATTTAAAGAATGAAAATTTAAATAAAGAAATCAATCTAGTATATATGAAAGAGTATTCAAAATATTTAAATAGATATAAAATAGTACATTTTGAAAAATTTGATAGTATTATTTTGAAGTTTTGGGCATACTTAGAGAATAGACTTGATAAGTATAAAGGTATTAGTAAAGACAAATTTGCATACTATCTCAAAGAGAGTGAATTTAAATTTAACTATACAAAAGAAGAACAACTAAAAATAATTTGGAATTTATGGTTAAAATACAAATAGGGATAGGAGCTAAAATTTAGCTCCTATGATGTAAACTATGAAGCAGGGATTGCAGCTTCAACTAGCTTACAAAACTTTACGCCTTTCAATCCTGTAATCTTTTGAGCAAATGTTTTTATTTCATTTACTGGACCTTGAACCATTATAGTTTCAAGACAATTATCGTGATCTACATGTACATGAGTATTACACATGATATTGATTTTTGCATCATGTTGAATTGTTAAAATTTTATCAACTAATTCATTTTGATGATGAGTATAAATCATTGTTAAAACTCCGATAACTTCAGAGTTGTCATCTTTCCAACTATCTTTAACAAGTCTCTCACGAATCAAATCACGAGTATATTCACTTCTTGAAGCATATCCTTGCTCACCAACTTTTTTGTCTAGCTCTGCTAGTAATTTCTCAGGTAGTGAAACACTAAACCTTATCACATTGTTATCCATAATCGCATCCTTAAAATATTTTACACTTATAAGTGTAATACATCTAGGCTTAAATAAAAATAAGAGAAAATATTAAAAATATAGTAAAAAGAGATATTTAATGATTATTATTTAGTACGTAAGCTATTTGGCCTACAGATATACCCCCATCATTGATTGGAAATTTATTTGAAAAAACAAAATCAATGCTTTTGTATTTAAGTAAATTTTCTAATATTGTTCTGTTTTGAAAGACTCCTCCTGATAAAATAACCTTTAATTTATACTTCAAAGATATTTCAATGATGATTTTTAGCAATGAATTAATAAATTTTGAAGCTATTATCTTTGCGTCATTATCTTTAATCATATCAATTATGGTATGTTTATATTTAATAATATCATTTTCAAAATAAAAATCGTAACTATCTTTTATTTTTTTATCATATAAACTTTCAAGTATTAAGCCACTTTCTCCGTCATAAGTTACCTTATCACAAACTCCACAAATCACAGCAACCATATCAAACAATCTTCCAACGGCTGAGCATTTTGGAGAATTTAACTCTTTTTTATGAATTTGTTTTAGCATATTTAATTCAAAATTACTAAAAGTAGATAAAAAATCATCAAAAATCTTATCTTCTTTACAATCTAAAATCATTGAAAGCGCAATTCTTTTAATATCTTTTATGCTAGCTTCACCACCTAAAAGTTTAAATGGCTCAAAGTATGCTACTCTTTCATAGTTTTGATTATCACATACAAAAAACTCTCCGCCCCAGATACTACCATCATCGCCGTATCCTGTACCATCCCAAGCAACTCCTAAAACCTTTTCATTTATATTGTGTTCAAACATACAAGACAGTATATGTGCATAGTGATGTTGAACTTGGATGATAGGTAGATTTTGCTTTTTCGCCCACTTTGTACTCTCATATAGTGGGTGCTTGTCACAGACAATTAAATCTGGTTCAAAATCATAAAAGTTTTTAAAACTTTTTATATTTTTTTCAAATAGCTCAACGCTTTTTATATTGTCCAAATCACCAATATAAGGAGCTAAAATAAGCTGGTTGTTTAGATATATACTAATTGCATTTTTCTGATGAGCACCTAAAGCTAATATTTTTCTATTTTCATTTGAGTTTACTCTTATGGATGTTGGAGTAAATCCTCTTGAGGATCTTATCATCACACTTTTATCATCTATCATCTGTAAAACACTATCATCACTTGAATTTACAATTTCTCTATTATAATCCAAATAATACTCTATAACCTCTCCAAGTGCCTCTTTTAAATCATCTTCATTTGTTACTATTGGCTCACCTGATCTATTTGCACTAGTTGCAATAATTGGAAAATTCAATCTATCAAGAAGCATTACATGTAAAGGAGTATAAGCTAAGAAAACACCTAATCTATCAATATTTGGAGCGATATAAGCATTTATCTTTTTTTTCTCTTTTACAATTACAATAGGTCTATTAATTGATAAAATTTTTTCTCTTTCAAATTCACTTATTGAGGTATATTTTTCAATCTCTTCTATACTTTTAGACATCACTGCAAATGGTTTAGATGGACGTTTTTTTCTAACTCTTAATTCTTTTACAACTTCTTCATTTGAAGCATCACAAATAAGATGAAATCCTCCCATACCTTTTAAAGCTACAATTGCACCTTTTGTTATGAGTTCAGCAAATTTATCTATTGCTTCAATATTGTGTGCTAAAGTATTGCCTTTCATATCTTTTAAACTCAAAGTCGGACCACACTTATCACAACTAACAGGCTGAGCATGATATCTTCTATCTAGTGGATTTTCATACTCACTTCTACACTCTTCGCACATCTCAAATGGTTTCATTGATGTATTTTTTCTATCGTATGGAACAGTTTTTATAATCGAATATCTTGGCCCACAATTTGTGCAATTTATAAAAAAATAATTATACCTTCTATCATTTTTATCTCTTAACTCTCTTAAACAATCATCACACATTGCAAAATCAGGACTAATAAGAGATGATTTTGAAGATAAATTTTTACTCTCTTTTATAATAAAATCTTTAAAATTTTCAATAGAAGATTCTTTTTTTTCTAATTTATCAATTCTAGCTAGTGGTGGGAGTTTATTGAAAATATCTTGTTCAAATTTTTCCAAATCTTCATCATTGCCTTGGGCAGATATAAAAACACCCAATGAATGATTTAGTACATACCCTTTTATATTGTTTTGTAGTGCTAAAGTATAAATAAAGGGGCGAAATCCAACCCCTTGTACAATTCCTTCTATTTCAAATTTAAAATGTTTAATTTTCAATTGGTAATTCTTTATTCATACAAATTTGCATATTTGCTTGCATTTGTTTACATGTAAGTTCACTAAGTCTTCTTACTCCAAACATAGAACCACAAAGTGCTAATCTTTCAGATGACAAATTATCTCTACAAAAATCACTTGTATCAGATAGAAAGTATGCCAACGATTCTAGTAAACCAAAACTTAATGTTTTATCGTCAGTTCCAGCAAGCCTAAAGCTCATAGCACTTCTAATGAGTTTTACCATATCAAATTGACTTACTAGTTTTCCCTCTTCAATTACTTTATAATCAATCATTGGTCCTTTTAATCCACCAAAATCTTCTGCAAACTCTATGATTTTATCAGCTCCACAGTCTAAATCATCACTAAGACCTAATATAACTGATACTATTTTCCAAACAGAATAGATACTATCGGTTAAGTTTTCAGGTATAGCCATATCTTCAATTTTATCAAAAATTTGTGGATAGCTATCTTTATAGTTTTTTAGCAATTTTTTACCTGAATTTGATTTTTCCATTGTCTCAAAAATTTCTTTAAAACTTTTTAAAACAGGAAAAGTTATCAAATTTAGCATACCTGTTTTTTCACTAAGATGCATAATCAAATCATCATTCTTCATACTAAGATAAAAACAACTTACTTTTTTATCAAAAATATCATGTTCTTGCATAACTGAAGCAAAACTAGCATATGCTGGATTATCAAATTTCTTCAAATTTTCTTTTAACTCTTTAGATGCATAATCACTACCACTAAGTATCAATATTTCGCCATTTTCTAAAACAGTTACCTCAATCTGAGGAATATTGTTTAAAATACCTTCAATTTTTAAAATATATTCATTTTTATTAGCATTTACTCTATATACAAAATCTATACCTTTTTCATGTAGCTTTTGTAGTATTTTAAAAATTAAAATTTCATCTGCCAATTTTACTTTTACTCTTGATATTGGGAGTATCTCTTTTGCTTCATAAAGTGAATTTACTTTTAATTTTATAGCAGGTTTTTCCAAACTTGCAAGAGCTTTAATTTCATTTTCCCTAATTACAACCATTTTTTCCAATCTTGATAAATCAGTTGGAAACACAATGTAATCTTTATAATTTTTAGATGCAAATGTTTTATCTAAAATCCCATATATATAACTTCCACTAGCGCTTTGTATTGAAACTTCTTTCCCACTACTAAAGATATCAGCAATTTTTTCATATAACTCATCAAATGAATTATAATTTATCTTAGCTCCATCTTCATATAAAATTACACTAGAATCATTGGCATATAGTTCATTACCAATTTCATTGTTCAAAAGTGGATTATCTGATTGTAGTGTCTTAGGAGTAAAAGGCAAAGTTAAATTACAGTTTTGCACATCAAAATTTTCTATGCTAAATTTATCGACAACATTAACTGCACTAGATTTGAAAAATATTGAAAGTGGTAATCTTTGTGAAATAAAATCAGAAAACTCTTCTAGTTTTTCTTCACTACCTTTAACTTCTAGCTTGATTATGCTCTTTTCTTTCCCAATTTTGTATTCTATATCAAAATCTTTACAAATATTTTCTAAAAAATTTTCTAAAAGTGCATTTTCAGATATATAATTAAATTCAAATGAAAGTATCATTTTAATCCTTGTTATGAATTAGTTTTATAAGCTATTCATTTTAGTAAATAGCTTATAAAACCATTATTAAATGGTTAATTTTATGGGGAGGGGTTGTTTTATACTTCTCTTTCACAAGCACTTAGTGCCACTTCTTGAATATCGAAATTATTTACCTTTTTATAAGTAAAACCAAGTTCACTTATATGCTTTAAAAAGGTTTTTTCCATCAAATGACTACCTTTTATGACTGGTTCAGTCATTTTCAAAGTAGTATCAGCAATAACTTCAGGAATAATTCCTATGATTTTTGTAGGAGGTCTATCTCCAGACATATCCATCATCATCAAAGTTTGGAGCATTTCTACTTCATGTGCGCTTCCTTGCCATGATATAGAATTTGGTACATTTTCAAAATCAAAAAAATACACATCTCCAATCTCACCATCATTAGCATCAACACAATCTAACATAATCATATAATCATATTGACTGATTATAGGAATTAACCTTTGAGCTAATGTTCCGCCATCAACAAAATCTAAAGTATGCTCATCTGAGCTAAACTCATAATTTTTTTCCAAAGTTCTACAAAGGTGTACGCCAACTCCTTCGTCGGCGCACACAACATTGCCTATACCTAAGCATAAGACTTTCATAATAAACTCTTAATGATCTTGTTTTTCAAATTTATATCCACTGATAATTGAATCAATAGATCCTTCTTTACCCATAATTGAGTTAAAGATAGCCATATAAATATGAACAGGAATAAAGATCAATATGCCCCACATTGCAATATGATGAATTTCTCTTACATTCGCAAGCCCACCCATCATAACTTCTAATGGACGCATATAATCATACAAAAATCCACCTAAGCCATTATGATATACATGTACATACAGAACTAGACCTGTAATACAAATCACAAATACCAAAGCATATAATCCTATGTAAGCAATAAATTGCAATGGATTATATACACCTCTTAGTTTTGGATGATCACCTAAAAACAGATAATATTTTATTTGACCTATCCATACTTTTGGATTAACAAAATCCAAAAATGATATTCTCTCTCTCCAGCTAACCTTATCTATAACGAATAGATATGATTTAAATAGAGTCACTGCTATAAGTACAAATCCTGCTATTTGGTGCCACATTCTAAATTTTGCATTTAAAAATAAAACAGGCTCATCAGATGCTGCTGGTGCAACAAAAACATAAGCAAGATAAAAGCCAGTTACTGTTAAAGCAAATATTGCTATCGCTCTAATCCAGTGAGTCCAGCGTAAACCAGCAGAAAACTCATATTCAATTTTTCTTTTTGGCATTGTTATTTCTCCTTTTAACAAGCAGCTCCATTAGGATCAACTTTATATGAACTCATTTCATTACCTTTTGTATCAAATACATGTACAGCACAAGCAATACAAGGATCAAATGAGTGAACAACTCTAATAATTTCTAATGGTTGAGACAAATCAGCTATTGGTAAACCAATAAGTGCTTCTTCGTAAGGTCCTCTAACACCACTTGCATCTTTTGGACTTGCATTCCAAGTTGAAGGAACAACTGCTTGATAGTTTTCAATTACTCCATTTTTAACTCTAACCCAGTGGCTTAGAACTCCTCTTGGAACATTTCCTATATATCTTCCTTTATACTCTTTATTTTTATCAATTTTATAACTAGTATAGGTAGAATCATCAACTTTTAAATTTTCAACCAATGCATTAAATGCATCTAGTGCATTATCAGCAATAACTTTACACTCAAGCATACGAGCTGCTGTACGACCTAATGTTGAAGCAACAGCTGTTATAGGAAGACCAGTATCTTTTAAGAATTGGTCAACTACTTTAACAACTCTTGGATTACCTTTTGCATAGTTTATCACAATATTTGCTAAAGGTCCAACTTGAAGAGGTTTTCCTTTATATCTTGGAGCTTTAATCCAGCTATATTTTCCATCTTCTTGTACAACTTTTGATGTTACTAACTCACCTTTGTCATTTACAGTTTGAGCATCTTTTAATCCTGTGTAGTTAGGATCAGTTTCTCCATCATATGGATGAAGAGCAGCATCATTTTTATACCAAGAGTGAGTTGCTTCTTCAGTAATTTGACTTTCATCAAGCTCTTCAACTTTAAATTTCTTACCACTAACTAAATTTACAACATCCTCAGCCATCATAACGCCACTTTCAAACATCCACTCATTAGCGCTCAATGGAAACTCTTTATAAGTAAATAAGTTTGCAGTACCAAGACCAGCATTAACACTAGGCTCACCAGCATACATACCACCAGCCATAACAACATCTGCATAATAACAATTATCAATAAACGCTTTAACTTCTTGGAACTTAGTTAAAAATTCACCTAAACGTGCTGGAGATTTAAGATCCATGACACATGTAACGCCACCAACTGTTAAAGTTTGAGGGTGTGGTTGTTTAGCTCCAAAAATTGCCATCATTTGAGCTGCAGTTCTTTGGATTCTTAGTCCTTCTAAGTAGTGAGAAACTGCTATTAAGTTTTGCTCAGGAGTTAATTTATAAGTTGGATGTCCCCAGTATGCATTAGCAAATGGTCCAAGGTGTCCTTTTTTAACAAACTCTGCTACTCTCTTTTGAACAGCTTTTAAGTGATCCTCTCCAGTAAACATTGGAGTTTTAGTATATTTGAATGCTTCTTTACTTGCTTTTGCTGGATCCGCACTAAGTGCTGAAACAACATCTACCCAATCTAATCCATGTAAGTGATAAAAATGTATTGGGTGATCATGCATAAAAAGCGCTGCATTCATCAATGTTCTTGTAAGCTTAGCATTTAAAGGAGGTTCTATCCCTAATGCATCTTCAACAGCTATAATACCAGCTTTGTAGTGAGAGTAAGTACAAACACCACAAATTCTTTGTGTAAAGAAACCAGCATCTCTTGGATCTCTACCTTTAAGGATATTTTCTAATCCTCTCCATAAAGTTGCAGAAGAATAAGCTTCCGTAACTTTGTTATTATCATCAACTACTACTTCTATTCTTAAGTGTCCTTCAATTCTAGTGATAGGATCTACTACTATTCTTTTACTCATTTATATTTCCTTCTCAGCTTAGTCATCAGATTTTGGAGCGCCTTTTACGGCTGCTATTGCTGCATGTGCTGCGATACCTACTGCTGTTGCTCCAAGAAGCGCAACTCCTACCTTATCAGCAGTCTTATCTGCACCCTCTCCATAAACTGTTTGATATAGTCTATCGCCAAGTGGCTCTTCAAATGGTCCCATAGCATCCCAAAAATCTGGTTCACTACAACCAATACATCCATGACCTGCTTGAACTGGCCAAGATGTATGTTGATTAAATCTTTCTCTACTACAATTGTTAAATGTATATGGACCTTTACAACCTACTTTATATAGACAGTACCCTTTTTTTGCACCATCATCTCCAAATTCTTGAACAAATTCACCAGCGTCAAAATGACCACGTCTTTCACAAAGATCGTGAATTCTAAGACCATATGCCCATTTTGGTCTATTATATGCATCAAGTGCTGGTAAAGTTCCAAATAGTATATAGTGAAGAACATTTCCAACTATATTTTTTTCACTTGGAGGACAACCAGGAACATTGATAACAGGTTTATTAGTTACTTCATGAAGTCCTTTAGCCTCAGTTGGGTTTGGATATGCAGCTTGTACACCACCAAAACTTGAACATGTACCAATAGCAAAAATTGCAGCAGCATTATCTGCAGCTTTAACAGCATTACTTAGCCCTGTATTTGCATTTGGTCCAATTTTAAGATACATTCCATTATCTTTAGTAGGAATACCACCTTCAACCATTAAAATATATTTACCCTTATATTTCTCTATAGCATGTTCTAAATTATGCTCTGCTTGCCAACCAGCTGCTGCCATAATTGTTTCATGATATTCTAATGAAATATAATCAAATATCAAACTATCAATTCCTGGTGCATCAGTTCTAAGTAAACTTTCACTACAACCAGTACACTCTGCCATATGCAACCATACAACTGGTAAACGGTCAGTCAACTCTGCCGCTTCTGCCATGAGTGGTGTAAATGATGAAGGCAAAGAAAGCATTGCAGTCATCCCAGCAGCCCATTTCATAAAATCACGACGGCTGATACCTTTTTCTTCCATCAACTGTGCTATTGACTTATCCTCGTGCATTGGAGCGAACTTTTTGAGTTCTCCAAGTCTTGAGGAAATCTTTTGGTACAGTTCAGCTTGTTCCATAAGTTTCTCCTATGTGGTTTTTCTCTCATCAATAAGACATTCAATAAATGACTATTCATTTATTAAATGATTATTCATTTAGTATTAAAGCAAAAATTGCAATAATAAGTAAATAAAAAAACGGTTTTTTATAAAAAAGTAAACTAAAATGTGTAAAAAAGAAACAAAGTAATAGGATAAATTAAGTATTAAATTAAATTTAAATTAATTTTTAGGTATAATTAATTACATTTAAGTGATATTTTAAAAAAGTCTACTGTGTTGTACATACTGCACAAACATCAAAAGTTTTGAAAACAAAATCAGCCATGCTAGGTGAATCTAGTCCAATAATAGCTTTTTGGGCAATCGCAGGCTCTTTTCTTGAACCATTTCCTAAATTCCAAACTGTTGGAGTTATGATGTCATAGCTACTAATTAAGCCTTTTTTTATAACTACTTCATGCAAAAGTGATCCTCTAGCAGCTTCACATCTTCCTATACCTTTTGCATTTATATGATTAAGGTTAACCAAAGGTGTATTACAAGATGCTTCCAAAAGGTTTATATGATTTAGAATATAGTTTGATCTTTTTAAAAGATGCGCAATCTCTGCAACTCTTGAAGCTATTCTTGTTAAAGATGAATCTTTAAACTTTCGATGAAAATCTTTTATAAGTTTATCTTTGCCAATCATCATTCTAGCAATTGGACCTGACTCATAGTAGCTCTTTTTATACATAGCACTTTTTGAGTATGTATATCCATTTTCAATAAAAAAGGTATTGTCTAAACTTTCACTTATTAAATTTAAATTTACATTTAAAACTCTAGTTGCAATAGATTTTTTTGCATCTATTTGATTGGTATTTTCACCTAAAGATATAAATTGATCATAACTTTTACCAATGCATTGTAAATTGTTTTCCATCATTTTTTCAACTATATATTTTAATTTACCATTATTTGTCATTATTTGCATTGATGAATCATATGATAAAAATTCATCAATAGTAGTTCCAAAGATTTCTTCCTCGCAAAAACTATATACTTCATCAAGATATCTCATTGCTTCATACTTATCACCATCAATTGGATCACAAGTTACACCTCCAGGCATACAAAATGATCCATGTGGCCATTGTCCTGTAAAAATAGCCATTGCTTTAAGAATTGTATTGCTAGCTTTTTGTGCCTTTATCCACTCACTTCCTTCAAAAGCTCTTATGTTTTCTGATTTTTCTTTTGATAAATCAAATATTTGAGGAAGGATAGTAAAATATAGCCACTTTATATGGTTTTGTATTTTTTCGCAATTTAACGCAAATTCTCTAATATATTTTGCTTTTTGTGTTAAATCAACTTTAATACCTACAGATTTATAAGCATCTTCAATCGCATTAATAGCAGCAATTGTATGAGAAGTATTACAAATACCACATACTCTAGGAGTAATAGCAAGTGCATCTAAAAAAGGTCTTTTTTCTAAAATTTTTTCTATGCCTCTGAAAGTTAAAAATTTTATTTTTGCGTATGATATAGCATCATCTTCCCATTGTAATTCTAATGTTGCTTCTCCCTCTACTCTTTGTAAAAATTCTTTAGTTATCTTCATCTATCAGTCTCTTTTCCAATCTATCTATCTTAAAACCCTTAGCAACACCAGCCAGTGAGTAATATGCCCTTTTACTTATACCATATGGTGCTGGAGGAAGTGACATATGAGTTTTTGTTTCATAAAGTCTCTTTTTAGGAAAATCAAATTCGGTACATCCTAAACATGGCGAACCAACTCTTGTTTTTGAGCTGACTGAATTCCAAAGTATCTTATTGCAACTTGCATGTGTCATAGGTCCTTGACAACCATGTTCATAAAAAAGACACCCCTCTTTTTGTCCATAATCTTTACAATCTACTTTCCATTCAAAATACTCATTTCTCAAACAACCATGGTGTACCAAAAATGCATATACATCTTTTGGTCTTTTATACTCATCAAGTAAAAGTTTATCTTTTCTGTGAAGTTTATAAATAGTATCTACAAACCACCTAGGATGCATAGGGCATCCTGGAATATTTACAACTTTTTCATTTTTTTTCCAATATCCACCCTTTTCTTTTCCACTATACAATGCACCAAAAATCTCTTTTTCATTTTGAAATCTAAATATACCACCAAAGCTGGAACAGCTTCCTGCACATATTATGTGTTTTGCTCTTTTTGAAAGTTCATCAACCAAATAAGAAAAAGAGTATCCAAATCTATCTATATACTTATCGTTCTTAGTAAATGCTCCCTCTACCACTAAAAAATCAATTTGCATATTGCTTTCTATGATTTCATTCATCTCATATGGTGTTCTAATTTGTGGGTGATGAAGAATCTTGATAGATTTTTTAAAAACTTCAAAACTCTCATAGTTAAAAAATGACTGAGAATTACCATTACACGTAAGACCTTGTAGCCAAACTAGAGTAGATTTTTGATTACTTTTCATCAATCTTTAAAGCTTTGTATATGTTATAAGATATATCATCTATGTAATTATTGATATCTTTGTCTAAAATACCCTCACCATTTAAAAAAACAAAGCCACCTAAATACCCCATAAAAAGTCCAAAGGCTGAGAAAAAATCTTGATCTCTAAGCTCTCCTTTTCTAACACCTTCTTCAAAGAATATCATCATCTCTGTTACAAAGCTTGCAACACAAAGCATACCTTCACAACCATCTTTGAAAATCTCTTTATTTGCTAGATAAACTCTTAAAAAATAATCTAAGTACTGTGGTTTGTTAGTTGCTATATCAAAATATGCTTCTACAATTTTATATATTTTATCTCTTACACTACAATTCATCTCATTTATTTCTTTTATTCTCATTCCAACAATATTTGATGAATATTTAATTACTTCTCTTGCTAATTCTTCTTTTGAAGAAAAATAATTATATAAGTTTCCAACACTCATATTCATTTCTTTTGCAATATCTGGAATTGTCGTGCTATAAAATCCTTTTTTGGAAAAAAGTAATAAAGAGGTTTCTAAAATTTGTTCAATTTTTCTAGTTCTTTTATCCATTAGCAATTCCTTTTTTATAAGCTTTATAAAATTACTTATTTTAGTGCATTTTATCATAATTATATATAACTTTTCTTATATAAATGTAAAATCAGGTAATAAATTATTTACTTTTTCTCATTTTATACATTTTGTTACTTTTTTATTAATTTTATCATTATATAATATACTTTCTAAATTATTACAATAAAAGGAAAACTTATATGCTACTAATGCAATTAAAACCAATAGAAAAATTTGCTTTTTTACAATTAGCTCATCATTTAGCAAAAGCGGATGGAGATTACGGAAATAGAGAAAAAAAGATGATTGAAGAGTATTGCATAGAAATGGGAATTGATGACATAATCTATGATAAAAATGAATTTTCACTAGAAGAGTGTTTAAATAAATTTCAAAACAAGAAAGGACAAAGAATTCTACTTTTAGAACTAATGATACTCGTTCATGTTGATGATAAATACAACCAATATGAACAAGAACTCATACAAATCATTTCTAAAAAATTTGACATAAGCGACCTTAGTGTAAAATACGCTTCATCATGGGGGAAGGCAGTATCAGCACTAAGAGAACAAGCTTTGTTGATTGTTGATATTTAAATCTTTAAAGTATTTTTTTATAGCATCATTGGAAAATGCTTTATCATACATATGCAATTCTTGCCAAGTTAAGCCATCTAACAAGTTTGTATAAGATGGCTTTAGTTTATTATCAATCTTGTATATAAAATTTTTTATCATTCTTACTAAAAATACATACTGTGATATATTTAAAGAATCAAGCAAATCAATCACTTTGTAATAATTTGCAGTTTTTAAATTTTTGTCTTGGTCATAAGACCAAATTCTTTTTGCAAAATCATGTCTGTATTCAACACTAGAGCGATTTTCATAAGCAAATTTTTTTAATTCTTTTTTTAAATTATCCCTTTGCATATAATCAATATCTTTGTTAAAAAATAAAAACACACTCAATAAAAAAATATCTTCTACTAAGATAGGTTTACGCTGTAATTCTCTTAATATTTCATCTTCAATAATCAATTGTTCTTTTAAATAAGCTAGATGTTTTACACGCCAATTATTTTTTTCTTTTTTAACTCTTTTTTGCCAATCTATTAAAGTTGGTCTTGGGATTTCAAATCTTTCAACTAATTTTTTATAGGAGAAGCGCATATAATACTCCAAATTTATTTTGGAGTATTATAGCATAAATATATGGATTACATTATATTTAATTAATTATATAATGAATTACTATCTTTTTTTTCTTTTCATTTTATTTTTTGCAAGTTCTTGCATATCTTCTGTAACATCAAGTTCATCCATGATTTCTAGTCCTAAAAGGGTTTCAATACAATCTTCTAATGTTACTATACCTTCTGTTTGTTCATATTTATCTGTTACTAAAAACATATGTTCTTTTCTTTTTATGAACAAATCTAGAGCGTAAGATACTGGTATATTTTCATTTATAGAAAATATTGGCAACATCAAATCATCTACAATTCCATCTTTATTTTGTATTGCATGCTTAAAAATTTGTTTACTTAAAACAACTCCTACGATATTATCAATACTTCCTTCATAAACTGGAATTCTAGAAAATCTTTCAATACCTTCTGTTTTTAAAACATCTGAAATCTTCATACCTTTTTCAATTGCATAAACAACACTTCTAGGTGTTAATATGTTTGCAACTTTTGTTTTATTTAGTCTTAAAACATTTTCAATAAAATCACTCTCTTTTTCTCCAATTTCACCACTGTCTTCAACTAAAAGTGTAGTTTCAAGAAGTTCTTCACGAGTGATTAAATGCTGTTCAGAGTTTCTAGAAATTTTTTTAGTTACAAATATTGTTAAAACTATAATTGGATAACTTAAAAAGATAAAAAATCTAATCAAATAAGCTACAAAAGGGGCTAATTGCTTAAAATAAACTGCACCAATTGTTTTTGGAATAATTTCAGAAAAAAACAATATCGCTAAAGTCAATCCTACTGAGACATAAAATACCCATTCCATGCCAAATATTTTAGCAGCTTCAGCACCGATTCCAGCAGCTCCTAGAGTATTTGCAACTGTATTAAAGATTAATATTGAGGCAATAGAAACATCCATGTCCTTTTTAAGCTTTTCTAGAAGTTTCCCAACTTTCTCATTTTCTTTTTTTATAACTTTAATATGTGACATATTAAGAGATAATATAGCAGCTTCTGAAATAGAACATAAAAATGAAACACCAATAGTTAGACTTAGATAAATAATAAGCATACTCATAAATGCCAACCTTTATTATTTATCTCACTTTTGTTACGCGGCAGAAAGAACTTAATCAAACAGTACCGCTGTTTCGACGAAGAATCAGACATGATATTTTTTTAATAACTCCTTATCATTTTTTATCAATCCACGAGAGATTAAACTCTCAATAACTTTTGGATCACAATCAGTATCTTTTGGCCACTCTCTTGTGTAGCCATCAATCTCATTTTTATTTGTAGCATCAATTCCTATGAATTCTTTTTCTAAAAAGATATCCCTTTTTGCATCAATGTTATTTACAATCCTCCAAATCAACATATAAGGGTTATCAAGATCATTACAATCAATATCTACAAATACTAAAAGTTTCATATGTTCTTTTAGTTTTTTTAGTTTTTCATAAAGTTCTCTTACAGCTCTTTTTTTCTCAATACCTATAACTACTATTGGAGTCTTGGTATGAGTTTTGTACTGCTTGATACTTTTTACTTCTTCAACTAAACTCGTAATTTTAGCATAAAGTTCGTCATTACACAATATATTTTTCTTAGGAAAGTTAACATTATCTTCAGTACAATCAACTCCTAGTTTTCCACCAAAACATGCATTTGGGCTAGCATGGTCTAGTGCATCACAAACTCCCTCACTTATCAAAATATTATCCACACTAACTCTATCTAGTATATAATCACTAAGTTCATCATAATTCTTTAAATCAGGAGCATCATCACCTACAAAAAAAGCATGCTTAACAAAACTCATTTGCCCTACTCCCCAAAAAGCATGCATAAACTGCTTTGCGTGAGCTGGATACATTGTTTTCATTTTAGCAATTATTAGATTATGAAATACACCATTTTCTGGCATATTATAATCAATAAGCTCTGGAGCTGTTGTTTTTAAAAGTGGTAAAAATATCCTCTCAGTTGCCCATCCCATATATTTATCTTCCAATGGAGGTTTACCAACTACTGTTGCTTGGTAGATTGGATTATCTTTAGTACTTATACAAGTTACATCCATAACAGGATACTCTTCTTTTAAAGTATAATACCCTGTATGATCGCCAAATGGACCTTCTATCTCCATACAAGTTGGATCAACCCAACCCTCTATTACAATATCTGCATCATTTGGAACATAAATTGGATTAGTAAGAGATTTAACAAGTTTTACACTCTCTTCTCTAATTAGTCCATAAAGAAGCATTTCAAACATACCATTTGGCATTGGTGCTTGACCACACCAAATATAAAGAGGATCACCACCAATTGCAATACTAACAGGCATTTTCTTACCTGCTTCCTTGTATTCATGAAAAAAATGTGCTCCATCTTTATGTATTTGCCAATGCATTCCAAGTCTATTTCTATCATAAACTTGCAATCTATACATACCTACATTTTGTTTATTACCATCTAAACTTTGAGTATAAACATGCCCCATTGTGATAAATGGTCCGCCATCTTCACTCCAAGTTTTTAAGATTGGCAAATCATATAAGTTTACAGATTCTTGTATATTTTTTTGGCAAATACCTTTTTTGTTTAATCTTTTTGGGAATACATTTTTAAGACTAAAAAGTCTTCCTAACATATCAAGTTTATCCATAAAACCACTTGGTGGTTTCATATGTAATAACTCTTCAATTTCACTAGAAACATCTTCCGGATGTTTTCCAAAAATCAATTCAGTTGCTTCATAAGAGCCAAAAACATTCATCAAAACTGGCATATTAAACTTTTTATTTAGCCTTTTTGAAACTGGATTTTTAAATAAAAGAGCTTTTGAATCTTTTTGCTTTACTTCAACATAAGCAATATGAGGAATTTCAAGGTCAATATCAACTTCTTCTTCTATTACTCTTAGCAACCCATGTTCATTTAATTCTTTTATTATTTCTTCCATACTTTCCTCATTTAATACACTTCATCATGCGTTCCAATATCAAGGAGAATTATCTCATTTTCTTTTATTACAAAATCAATAACAACTCTATACTTTATAGCTATAGATATACTTTGATACTCTTTTAGTTGTCCCTGTAATTTATGTAATCTTAAAGATGGATGATAAGGATCCACTTCAAGAAGTTTTATAGCTTTTATATATCTATCTAAAACATCAGGATGTTTTTTAATAAACTTTTTTAATTTTCTAAAATACTCATCAGTCCTGATGATTTTATAGAGCATCTACCAACTCTTTTATATGCTCATCTGAACTTTGAATTTTAAACTTTCCCTTTTCAATGTCTTTCATAGCTTTAATATAAGCAATATCAAGTTCATTAGCTCTAAACTCTTTATATCTTTCTATATCAATAACAACAAACCTATCTTTACCTCTTACATTAATAATTAGCTCATCAAATTTATCTAACATTTTATTAAATATAGATACTCCGTTTTTTTTAACTTCATTTGCAGTTATAGTCATAATAGTATCCTTAAAAGTACTTTTTAAAGTATTATAGCATAAAAATAGAAATTAATCTTTTTTATTTACTTTAAAAAACTTCATTAAGTGCAATATGTTCAGCTCTTGCTAGAAGCTCTTTTGCACCATTTTTAATAAATTTTCTAGCTAACTCTTCACCTCTTGTTTTGTATTCATTTTTATTACATGTAAATTCTTCAGATATAACTTCAGAGCCATCAGGAAGTCCTAGAAGTGCTCTTACATGTACATCATTACCATCTACTTTTGCATTGATTCCAATTGGAACTTGACAACCACCTTCTAGTACCTTTACAAATTCTCTTTCTATTGTAGTTTCAATCATAGCTGTTTCATCAGCTAAAACTGAAACAATCTTTTCCACTTCAGGGTTATCAACGATTTCTATACCAAGTGCAGCTTGTCCCATAGCAGGAATCATAAGCTTTTCATCTATCGGAGTGAAGTATTTTATCTCTTCTTGAAGTCCAAGTCTTTTTATGCCTGAACTTGCTAATATAATAGCATCATACTCTCCATCTTTTAGCTTTTTTATTCTTGTATTTACATTTCCTCTAAGGTTTTTTATAGTTAAATCTGGTCTTATTTTTAAAATCTGCATTCTTCTTCTAAGACTAGTTGTTCCAACAACTGCATTTTGAGGTAATTCTTCTATAGAAGCGTATTTTTGACTCAAAAGTGCATCTCTTGGGTCATGCCTTTTAGTAATAACTGCAAGTTTTAAACCTTCTGGAAACTCCATAGGCACATCTTTTAAACTATGAACAGCTATATGAGATTCACCTTTTAACATTGAAGTTTCTAACTCTTTTGTAAAAAGTCCTTTTCCTCCAATTTTAGCCAAAGGAGTATCAAGAATTTGATCACCTCTTGAAGTCATAGAATTTATCTCAACCGTTAAATTTGGATGAGCATCTTCTAAAAGCTCTTTTACATGATAAGCCTGCCAAAGTGCTAATTTACTCTGTCTTGTTGCAATGATTAATTTATCCATTATACTACTTTACCAATTTTTTATATTCATTTCTTGTTTTATCAAACTTTTCATTAACAAAAAGTCTTGGTGTACCCATAAGACCAAGTGCATTTACTATCTTCATATCTTCTTCGATACTTTTTATAAATTCTGGTTTATTTATATCCTCTAAAGTAAACTTAGTTCCCATAACTTTATTAAAAGCATCAAGTGTTTTTTGATCATTTTTACCACCTTCAATATCAAATGCTTCTTCATAAACCTTCAAATCTACATCTTTAATTCCCAATTTCTTAGCAGCCAAACTAGCTTTTATGAGTGTTTTTGAATTTGGATGAATATTTAATGGAAAATGATAATAATAAAGAACAAAATCTTTTGGATGAGATTTTACAAACTTTATAATTTCAGGCATAAATCCCATACAAAATGGACAAAGAGGATCACTAAATACAACTAGTTTGTTTGGAGCATCTTTAGTACCATAGATTATGTTTTTATCATTATAGTATTTTGGATCGAAGTCCATAACAAATTGAGTTTTTATACTTCTTCCATTATTTATATCAATTAAATCTCTAGAAATAACTTTACCATTTGTAAAAATTTTATCAGAAATTGTTATATTTTTATTTTTACCTAAAATCTCTAAATCAATCTTTACAAAATATACTTTCCACCCTTTCATAAACTCGACATCTCTACTTCCATCAAGTCTAAAATCTTTGATCTTGTAACTCTTAGTTGGAGCAATAGTTTTTTTCAAAAACCTTAGTATTTTATCTTCGGTACTGTTCGCACTTAAAAAACTAATACTTAGAGTTATAATCAATAACTTCAACATCAATGATTTCATCATCATCCTTTCTTTGATTTATGTTATGTATATCTTCTATGTCAATATTGTCTTTTACATGTAGAATTTTTCTAGCAAAAAGTGTTGCAAAAAATCCAAACTGTAAAAGGATTCCTAGTATATCTGTAAAAAAACCTGGAATTATTAGTAAAAATGCTCCTAATAATGTAAAAGCATTAAGTTTTTGAAACTCTGACATTGATATAGTTCTTTTTTGTAGCGCCATCATACTCTCTGAGAGTGTATTTCTAAAATTTGCAAGTATTACAAATCCAACTAAAGCTGAAAAAATAATCTCTAAAAATGTAGCAAATGCCCCAATAGCAGAAGAGATATTGACACTTACAAAAACCTCTAATGCAATGTAAATTAAAAAATATATCAATCTAATAGTTCCTTTATCTTATGTTCAATTTCATCTACATGTAAAGATGTTTTAACAAGAGTTTTTCTATCAACCAACTCTACTAATCCATCTTTTAGATTTTTTCCAACAATAATAGCATATGGAAAGCCCATAAGCTCAAAATCTTTCATTTTTGGACCAAATCTATCTTTTCTATCATCTAGCAAGACATTATATCCCTCTTTTTTTAACGATTCATAAATATTTTGGGCAAATTCAAGCTCATCTTGATTTTTTATGTTTGATACAATGATTTCTAAATCAAATGGAGTAGTTTGGAGATTCCAAATACAACCTTTTTCATCATGACTAGCTTCAATCATAACAGCTACTAATCTACTAACTCCAATTCCATAACATCCCATATAAAAAGGTTTTGATTTTCCATTTTCATCTAAAAATGTAGCTTGCATTGCGGAGGCATATTTATCACCAAGTTGAAATATATGTCCAACTTCAATTCCTTTTGTTATTTCTAGTTCACCACCACAACAACTACACTTGTCTCCAGCTTTTACTTCAACCAAATCTTTATATCTTGACTCTTTAAAGTTGAACATACCAACACCTACATTGTGATAATCAACTTCATTTGCACCACAAATTAGGTTTTTCTCTTCTTTTAATTCATTGTCTATAAAAAATTCTACATTTTCAGGCAATCCAATTGGTCCGCAAAAACCTGCAACTAATCCTGCTTCTTTTATCTCATCTTCACTAGCATCAACTAATTCAAGTGCACCACAGGCATTTTGAGCTTTTGTTTCTTGAAGATTATCATTTCCTCTTACGAAGAAAACAACAACCTCTTTTTTATCCTTATAAATTGCCTTTTTAATTACTGCTTTGATAGTATAAAACTCATCTACTTTAAAAAAGTCTGCAACTGCATCAATTGTATTTGTATTTGGTGTATGAAATTTTGCCGCATCTGCTTCAGGAGCATCTGTTGTACTTGTTCTTTTTTGTCTTTTTGCAGCTTCTATGTTTGCTGCGTATTCGCAATTTTTACAAATGACAATATCATCTTCACCATTATCAGCTAAAACCATAAACTCTTTACTTCCACTTCCGCCAATAGCTCCACTATCAGCCTCAACAGCTCTAAAGTTTAGTCCAAGTCTAGTAAAAATTTTTCTATAAGTTTTCTCCATCAAATCAAATTCAGCTTTCATTGATTCTTCATCTGCATGAAAACTATAACCATCTTTCATGATAAATTCACGACCTCTTAAAAGCCCATATCTAGGTCTTGCTTCATCTCTAAATTTTGTTGTAATTTGATATAGATGCAAAGGAAGTTGTTTGTAACTTGTGATTCTATTTCTGACCATATCAACTACTACTTCTTCATGAGTGGGCCCTAAAACAAAATCATTTTGCTTTCTATCTTTAAATCTTAAAAGTTCATTCCCAAAAACATCAAATCTTCCACTTTGTTTCCAAAGTTCTGCTGGAGTTACAACTCCCATTTGAACTTCATTTGCTCCTGCATTATCCATCTCTTCTTTTACAACATCTCTAATCTTATCAAGAACCATTTTACCAAGTGGCAAGAAATTATAAAGTCCACTTCCACACTGCTGTATAAATCCAGCTCTTATTAAAAACTTATGACTTGGAAGCGTTGCATCTTTTGGTGCTTCTTTAGTTGTTGGGGCAAAAAGTCTACTGAATCTCATCGTTTTCCTCATTTTTTTTATTTTTATTTTCAATATCCATATAATATTCGCATCTATACGTATTTAACTTTTTAATACTTTCTTCATCCATTTCAAAAATTTCTTGAATTGATTGTACTATAGTATCAGCTTCAGGTTTTTCTGCTAATTGTTTTAATTTTTTTGTAGGAGTATGCAAAAAAGCATTAAAAGCACAATGAAGAATTTTTTCAACAGTCTCTTCATACTCTTTTGGAATGTATCCTTTTTTAACTGAACGTTTTATCTCTTTTTGTGAACACTCTTTTGCTTTTCCTCTTAATTCTTTTATAATTGGATCAATACTTAAAGTTTGAAGCCATTTAAAAAATTCATTTGTAGATTTCCCCACGATTGAGTAGGCAACTCTAGCTTGTTCTTCTCTTAGAGCTAAGTTTTTGGCAACAATCTCTTCTAAATCATCAACTGCATAAATACTAACTCCATCCATACTAAAGTCTTCAATATCTCTAGGTACTGCAATATCAAAAAAGTATCTCTCAAATTCTCTTACTTCAACCATGTCTTTTGTGATTACAGTATGAGGAGCACCAGTTGCACTAAAAATCAAGTTGTGACGGTTAATAAGCTCTTTTAAATCAGAAAAAGGAGCAACACTAATCATATCACCTAAATCATCAGCAATTTCTTTTGCTTTCTCTAGACTTCTGTTAACTATGATTACTTTTGCACCATGAGTTATGAGATGTTTTGCGGCTAAAACACTCATCTCGCCAGCACCAACTAAAACAGCCGTATACCCACTGATCGAGCCTAGTAAATCTTCTGCTTTTGAAACAGCAACACTTGAAACTGAGATTGGATTTCTTGAAATTTCTGTACTAGCTCTAACTTCTGCAGCACACTTAAAAGTATGATGCATTGCTCTACTTAATTTTTGAGAGCAGTAGCCATGATCAACTGAAAATCTAAATGCATCTTTTAACTGACCTACGATTTGTGTTTCACCAATAACTAAGCTATCAAGCGAGGAAGCTACTGAAAATAGATGATGGATTGCTCCATTGTCTTCGTAAATATCTGCTCTTCCTTCTAATTCATCTTTAGAGATATTTGAAATATGAGCTAATTTTTCAAATATATATTCAATAGAAGGATCAACTTCACTAACACTTGCAATGATTTCAACCCTGTTACATGTAGATAAAATAATTGTTTCATTTATCGAGTTACATTTACTAAGAGTTTCTAAAAAATTTAATCTTTTTTCCTCATTTGCAAAAGATAGTTTTTCCCTTACTGAAATATCAGTGTTTTTATGTGTAAAGCTTATGGTTAAATAATGCATTAAAATTCTCTTTCAATCATGTCATTTATAATTTTCTCTAATTCTGGTAAATTCTCATCTTTTATAGACTCAAGTGCTTCAATACCTAATTTTTTTGCATACTTTATAGATTCTTTTATTGCATTTGTTTCATTCATTTTATTAAGTATCCATTCACTCTCTTCTTTGCTTAACTCTTTTGCAAACAAAGATTGTAATTTTATCTTATCTTTTTCATTTAGTTGTTGATACATGTAGATATAAGGAAGAGTTGTTTTTCCTTCTTTAAAATCATTAAGTGCAGGTTTGCCTAAAATTTCGCTAGAACTAGTTATATCTAAAACATCATCAATTACTTGAAAAGCAATGCCTAAATTTCTACCATAAGTAGCATACTTTTCAATATCTCTTCCACTCAAAATTGCACCACTTATTGCACATGCTTCGATAAGTGAAGCTGTTTTTTTATAGATCATATCAAAGTAAATTTCTAAATCATCATTAAACTTTTTTGCAAGTTCTACATCTAAAAGCTCACCAACTGAAAGCTTCGTAACCGCACTTGAGACCACTCTTGCAACCTCAATTGGCAGATGAGTTAACATCTCAAAACCTTTAGAGTAAAGTATATCTCCAAGCATGATTGCAGTTAAATTTCCAAATTGATGATTTATAGAAAGAACACCTCTTCTAGTATCAGCTTCATCGATAACATCATCATGGAGTAAACTTGCTGCATGAATTAGCTCTACTATACTTGCAAGCTTTATAGCTTCGTCACTTTGATTTGCAATCTTGAGTATCAATTTGGCTCTTAATCTTTTGCCTTTAGGAACTTTATCAAAAAGCTCTAAACTTTTAGAATCTCCAATAGATTCAATGTAACTTCTCATATGTAATTCAACTTTGTCTAACAAATTTTCCTGCCTCTATTTTACTTTTTCAAATTTTACTAGTATTCTTTTGTTTTTGTCACTTATAAATATATCAAAATCTACTACTTTTTTCTCTTGATTTATGTCAGATAAAACCAAATACAAATAAGTTTTATCAGCAAATCTATCAATTCCATCATTTAAAAGATTAATTTTAACTCTATCTAAAGAGCGTTTTTTATATAAAATATATTGATATGGATGCCCTTTAAAATTCAAAAGTACAGTAACTCTATCTTTTACATTTAAAGTCCATCTAAAAAAAAGATCAAAGCTCTTTTGTCCTTTTGATTCTGAAGTTCCAACGACAACATGTGCTATTTCATCTTTTTTTAGGCTATATCTATATGAAAAATCCCATGCTTGCAGGTTAAGTGCAAACATCAAATAAACAAGAACAAAGGCTTTCATTATTCATTCTGTGTAAGAATATCTCCTACAGTTGATATAAAAAAATCAATTTTTGCATTATGAACTGCATCTTGATTTTCAGCTTGTAAAACACTCAGTTCCGCTTCTAGATTAAGTCCATGTTCTTGTGCAAGTTTTTCTAAAAGCATTTCCATTGCTACATGTCTTTCAACGTGCTTTTCTAAAGCATCTTCAACTAAATTTTTATTTGCATGGAATAATATATCGAAAAATTTACTTCTGGGACTTCCTACAAAAAAATCATCTTCATCTTCATATAACATCTCTATCCTTATACTTATCTATTTAAAAGTATGGATTATAACACAATCTTAAAAAGAGTATCTTTAAAATGAGTAAAAATTTCCTTATATTAAAAATAAACTCTAAAGTAATCAAAATTGATTGATTTTTAATTAATTTTATCTTAAAATGAATAAATAAGACTAATACTTAAGATGGGAGTAACATATGAAGACACTAGACTTTAGAGATATGCCAGTTCCAAAACCTGTAATACTAGCTAAAAATACGATAGATGAGTTACCAGAAGATGCATCAATTACTATCATAGTAAATTGTGAAATGTCTGAAGACAACATCTTAACTTATGCTCAATCAAAAGGTTTTTTTGTTAGACGCGAAGAAAAAAGTGCTGGAGTATTTATAACAATTGCTAAAAATTTTAGCTGTGACATTGACTCTCATTTTTCAAAGCAAAAAGAGATTGAAAATTGTGCTTTTATTATAACTCATGACTGTATTGGAAAAGGCCTTCAAGGTGACACTTTAATGCAAGAGTTTTTAGATTCTATACTAGCTCAAAAAGTAATCCCTTCAAAAATAGTGTTTTTAAATCAAGGTGTGAAACTAACTTGTCTTGACGAAGAAAGTGCAACAATTAAAACATTAAAAAAACTTGAAGAAAAAGGAGTTAACATATTAGTAAGCCTTACTTCATTAAAAGAGTTAGACCTTCACAAAAAGAATATAATTGGAAGAAAAGTTTCAATGTATGAACTTGTTGAAATCATGATCCATCAAAAAACTTCAACAATATAAACCCCTAAATATTAGTATCTACATATTATTTTACATAAAATATTTTGTATAATTTTACTTTATTTTCTACAAATAACGTTATGATGAAAAAGTTCCACTAAATCAAAAACTAATCTACTAATATGCTTTTTACCTAAATCATTTATATCATATTTTGGTGAAAATTCAGCAATATCTAGCAGTTTAATTTTATCACTATATTTACTAAATAGATGATTTAATATATCTAAAACCAATCCAAATTCAATCCCTCTTGATGCCATTGCACTTACTGATGGAACTTGATTTGAACAAAATACATCACAATCAATACTTATGTAAATGTACCTTTTACCTTCTAAAAAAGTATCTATTTTTTCAATTGTATCTATTAGATTTAAATAGTTAATTTCTTTATCTAAAATATATCTTACATGTAAATCATTTGCCCTTTTAAAAAGTGCTTTAGTATTTGATGCTTTACTAATACCAAGTACCATATAATTAAAATCAATATTTTGATTTTTACATGTAAGCGCAATTTGATTAAAAGGAGTGCCACTAGTCGAGCTTTTTGCTTCCCTTAAATCAAAGTGAGCATCAAAATTAATAATAGCAATATCTTCTTTATTTTCAAGTGCATTAAACATACCCAAAAAACTACCAAGTGCTACTTCATGCCCTCCTCCAATGATTATTGGAAAATGAGAATTTTTTAAAATATATTCTACATGTAAAGCCAATTCTTTTTGAGATGTTAAAAGGTCATCCTTGTAAACTACATTTCCACAATCATATAAATTTAAATCATCAAAATGCCAAGCTAAGCTTCCAAGTGCCTTTTTTAACTCATCTGGCCCCTCTTTTGCACCAACTCTTCCTAAATTTAGATTTATGCCTTCATCACAGCTAAACCCTAAAATACAAATGCCTTTTTTAGCACTATTATAAGGAAAATCTAAAAATTTAATTTTTTGATGAAATCTAAGACCTAAGTCTCCATCATTTTTATCAACTCTTCCACTCCATAAATCTTTAATTGGCTTTTTATACATGTACTAATTCTCCATTATATACACTAAAGATTACATTATTAGGCCTATATGAGCAAATCAAATCTCTTGGATGTTCTATATCCCAAACTACAAAATCAGCATCCTTACCCTCTTCTAAGCTTCCTTTTGTTTTTTCAATTCCAAGTGCAATGGCAGCATTTATTGTTACTGCTTTAAAAACTTCTTCAACTCTCAATCCAAAAAGAACACTTGACATATTCATCATAAGTTGAAGAGAACATAAAGGAGATGTTCCAGGATTTAAATCTGTTGCAACTGCCATTTTTACATTATGCTTTCTAAAAAGCTTAATTGGAGGCATCTTTGTTTCTCTTAAAAAATAATACGCTCCTGGAAGCAAAACAGCAACTACACCATTTTTTGCCATCTCTTTTATGCTTTCTTTATCAATGTATTCTAAATGATCACTACTTAAAGCTTTAAATTTGGAGGCTAGTTTAGTAGCTCCCATATTACTAAATTGTTCGGCATGAATCTTTATATCCAAGTTTAATTCTTTAGCTTTAGTAAATACTTTTTTTGTTTGCTCAAGATTAAATGCTAAATGCTCTGTATATATATCAATAGCATCTACATGTAGAGCAACTTTAGGCATCATCTCTTTACAAAGATAGTCTATGTAATCATCGGCTCTATCTTTAAACTCAGGAGGAACTGCATGAGCTCCTAAAAATGTTTTAACTATCTTTACGGGGAAATTACTCTCAAGCATTTGCATGATTTTTATCATTTTTAATTCACTTTGCAAATCAAGCCCATATCCAGTTTTTATCTCAACTACACTTACTCCTTCTTTTATAAGAGCTTTGAGTCTTTTTGCTGAATTTTCATATATCTTTTCTATACTTTCTTGCCTAGTTGCTTTAATACTAGCTATTATCCCTCCTCCACTTTTAGCAATGCTAGCATATGTCTCGCCATTTAGTCTTCTTTCAAATTCATCTAAACGGTTTCCACCATATACTAAATGTGTATGACAATCTATCAAAGAAGTAGTTACAAGCTTGTTTTTTACATCTATTATATCTTTACATGTAGAACTATCAAAATCTTTCATTTTGCCAATATACGCTATCTTTTTATCTTTAGTAGCTATAAAAGAGTTGTTTTTTTGAATAAAATGTCCGTTTTTATCTAACTGTATTATTTTTGCATTTATCCAAGCTTTATCAAAATTCATGCTTTACCTTTTAATTGTATTGACAATTAATTTAATTGTATATATAATTTTATCATAAAAAAATAAAAAAGGATAGAAAATGGGTGAAAAAAGAGTTATAAAAGCTCCAACTGGTACAAATCTAAACGCCAAATTATGGCTAACTGAAGCACCACTTAGAATGCTTATGAATAATCTTGATCCAGAAGTTGCAGAAAGGCCTGAAGATTTAGTTGTATATGGTGGCATAGGAAAAGCAGCTAGAAATTGGGAGTGCTACGATAAGATTGTAGAAACTCTAAAAAGGCTTGAAGCAGATGAAACTATGCTAGTACAATCTGGAAAACCTGTTGGTGTTTTTAAAACTCATGAAAATGCCCCAAGAGTACTCATAGCAAATTCAAACATCGTTCCACACTGGGCAAATTGGGATACATTTAATGAACTAGATAAAAAAGGGCTCATGATGTATGGCCAAATGACAGCTGGAAGTTGGATATATATAGGTAGCCAAGGAATAGTTCAAGGAACATATGAAACATTTGTATCTATGGCTAAAAAACATTTTGCAGGGGATTTAAGTGGAAAGTGGATACTAACTGGTGGACTTGGTGGTATGGGTGGAGCTCAACCACTAGCTGCTACAATTGCAGGAGCTTCTATGCTTGCAGTTGAGTGTGATGAGAGTAGAATCGATATGAGAATTAAAACTGGTTATTGTGATTATAAAGCTTATAGTTTAGATGAAGCTCTAAATCTCATAAAAGATGCTACTAAAAATAAAAAAGCTATTTCAGTTGGACTACTAGGCAATGCGGCTGAAATTTATAGTGAAATTCTTAAAGGTGATTTTCACCCTGATGCTGTAACTGACCAAACTAGTGCGCATGATCCTTTAAATGGATATTTACCAATAGGCTGGAGTTTAGAAAAAGCAAAAGAATTAAGAAAAAGCAATCCAGAACTTGTAGTAAAAGAGGCAAAAAAATCTATGGCAATACAAGTTGAAGCAATGCTTGGTTTTCATAAGCTTGGAATTCCTACATTTGATTATGGTAACAACATAAGGCAAATGGCTTTTGAAGAAGGAGTTAAAAATGCTTTTGATTTTAAAGGTTTTGTACCTCTTTATATAAGAGATTTATTTTGTGAAGGTGTTGGACCATTTAGATGGGCTGCACTTAGTGGTGATCCAGAAGATATTTACAAAACTGATGCTAAAATGAAAGAGTTATTCCCTGAAAATAAACATTTACACAATTGGCTAGACTCAGCAAAAGAAAAAATTCATTTTCAAGGACTTCCAGCTAGAATATGTTGGATTGGTGCTGGAGAGAGAGAAAAAGCTGGTATAGCATTTAACGAGATGGTAAAAAATGGAGAACTAAAAGCTCCAATTGTAATTGGTCGTGATCATTTAGATAGTGGCTCTGTTGCATCTCCAAACAGAGAGACTGAAGGAATGAAAGATGGAAGCGATGTTGTTTCAGACTGGGCTTTTTTAAATGCTCTTTTAAATACAGCAAGTGGTGCAACTTGGGTTAGCTTACATCATGGAGGTGGTGTTGGTATGGGATTTTCTCAACATGCTGGAGTAGTTATAGTAGCTGATGGAACAGATGAAGCTAAGATAAGATTACAAAGAGTTTTAAGTAATGACCCAGCTACTGGAGTCATGAGACATGTAGATGCTGGATATGAAATAGCTAAGAAAAAAGCAAAAGAATTAAATTTAGATCTTCCAATGATGAAGGATTAAAATGAATAAATTACACATAATTCCTGGTAAATTAACACTTCAGGATTTAAGAAAAGTAAGTAAAGAGCCAACTTTTGTAACTTTGGATGAAAGTGCAAAAGAGAAAATACAAAAGGCTCAAGAAACAATTTTAAAGATAGTAGATGAAGAAAAGACTGTTTATGGTGTAAACACCGGGTTTGGCTTACTTGCTAATACTAAAATAAAAAAAGATGACTTAGAAGACCTTCAAAGAAGAATCGTTCTCTCTCACTCAGCAGGCGTTGGAGAATATATTGATGATAGCACTGTTAGATTAATGATGATTCTTAAAATAAATTCACTAAGTCTAGGCTATTCTGGAATCAGATTAGAAGTAATCGAAGCATTGATAAAACTCATTAATGCCCAAGTTTATCCATGCGTCCCTAAAAAAGGCTCAGTTGGAGCTAGTGGTGATTTAGCTCCTCTTGCTCATATGAGTGCAATTCTTCTAGGAAAGGGGTATGTAAGATACAAAGGTAAAATTCTAAAAGCTAGTGAAGGCTTACAAATAGCTGGACTAAATGAGTTAGAATTAAAAGCAAAAGAAGGTTTGGCTCTATTAAATGGAACTCAACTATCAACTGCTTTTGGTTTAGAAGGACTTTTTTTAGCTGAGGATTTATTTGCAAGTGCAATTGTAGTTGGCTCAATGACAACAGAAGCTGTTTTAGGCAGTAGAGCTCCTTTTGATAAAAGAGTACATGAAATACGAGGACATAAAGCTCAAATTGATACTGCTAAAATGTATAGAGATATGCTTAAAGATGAAAGTGAAATTGCTTTATCTCATAAATATTGCGATAGAGTTCAAGATCCATATTCTATCAGATGTCAACCTCAAGTAATGGGGGCTTGTTTAAACCAGATAAGAAATTCAGCCAAAACTCTTTTAACTGAAGCAAACGGAGTTACAGATAATCCTTTGATATTTGTTGATGAAGAAGATGTCATTAGTGGTGGTAATTTTCATGCTGAACCAATTGCTTTTGCGAGCGATAATTTGGCTTTAGCAATTAGTGAAATTGGAGCTTTGAGTGAGAGAAGAATGGCTCTATTGGTTGATAAACATTTAAGTCAATTGCCTGCTTTTTTAGTTGAAAATGGTGGTATAAATTCAGGTTTTATGATAGCTCAAGTAACTAGTGCAGCACTCGCAAGTGAAAATAAATCTCTAGCTCATCCAAGTAGCGTTGATTCACTACCTACTTCAGCAAATCAAGAAGACCATGTTTCCATGGCTACATATGCAGGAAGAAGACTTAAAGATATGGCTGAAAATACTTCTAGTATATTAGGGATTGAACTTTTAGCAGCTGCTCAGGGTATGGATTTTAGAAAACCTAATAAATCAACAGATCTTATTGAAGAAGCTAAAAAAATGTTAAGAGATGAGGTAGAATACTACAAAGAGGATAGATACTTCACAGATGATATGGAAAAAGCCATAAGCATCATTCGTTCAGGTAAGTTTAATAAATTTTTAGATAAAAATTTAATACCTAGTTTTTAAAATAAAATTAAAAGGAGTTTTATTACCATGAAAAGACCTTTATTTGAAGAGATAAAAGATTTTATAAAAAATAAAATCAGGCAAAAGGTTTATCAAGATGGCGATAAAATTCCAACTGAGATGGAATTAGCTAAACTTTTTAATACAAGTAGACAAACAGTAAATAAGGCATTAAGAGATTTAGCTAATGAAGATATCATTGAAAGATATCCAAGAAGTGGCTCTTTTGTAAAAACAAAAGTTCCTCATACTTCAGTGTTGGATTTAAAAAATATTGCCTTAGAAATAAATGAAAGAGGAAATCAATACAGCAATAAACTCATTAGGCTTGTAACTACAAAAGCCAATGAAAATGTAGCAAAAGCTCTACATGTAGTAATTGACCAAGAGGTATATACCTCTTCAATGATTCATTATGAAAATGGAGTACCTGTTAGATTTGATGAAAGATATATTAGACCTACTTCAGCTCCAGAGTATATAAATCAAACATTTGAAAATGTTACTCCTGCTGAGTACTTACAAGAAAACTGCCCAGTCCAAAAAGTTGAAAACATAATAGAAGCAGTAATGCCAAATGAAGAGATTCAAAAATATTTAGAAATTTCTAAAAATGAACCTTGCCTTAGAATTTCTAGGATTGTAACTTCTGAAGGAAGAGTTGCTACATATTCTAAATTATATTATCCTAGTAGTAGATACAAATTAAGTTCAACCTTTAGCTCTAACTAATTCTTACTAAAATAGTAAACTTTAAAATAGCCTATATTTAGGTGTTTTTGTAGTATCCAATGCTTATTTATAAGTATATTTATCAATTTACTTGACATTAAACTCAATTTATCATATACTTTCAATATCAAAACGAAAAATAAACTCGTAAAATAAAAAAGGGAAAAAAATGAGACAAGAGACTTTAGCACTTCATAGCGGTTATGAAAAAGGAGATTTTGGAACTATGGCTGTTCCTTTATATCAAACAACAGCATATGATTTTGGTTCAGCTGATCGAGCTGCTAATCTGTTTGCATTAAAAGAGTTAGGACCAATTTATACTAGATTAAATAATCCTACTACTGAAATATTAGAAAACCGTTTTGCAAGTATTGAAGGTGGTAAAGCTTCTCTTGCAACATCAAGTGGACAATCTGCTATCTTCTTTGCTATTGCAAACTTGGCTGAAGCTGGTGATAATATAATCTTAGCTAAAAAGGTATATGGAGGTTCAACAACACTTCTTACTCATACTATAAAGAGATTTGGAATTACTGCTAAAACATTTGACAGTGATAGTGCTGATGATTTAGAAAAACTAATTGATAATAAAACAAAAGCCATATTTTTTGAATCACTCTCAAATCCTCAAATTGCAATTCCAAATATAGAAAAAATTGTTCAAATTGCAAACAAGTATAACATTGTAACAATTTGTGATAATACAGTTGCAACTCCTATTTTGTTTCAACCAATATCTCATGGTGTAGATGTTGTAGTTCACAGTACTAGCAAATATACAACTGGACAAGGACTTGCACTTGGAGGGATTATAGTTGAAAGAGATGGTCTAAATGATAAACTAATTGGAAATAAATTATATCCACAATTTAATGAGCCTGATGAGAGTTATCATGGTTTAGTTTATGCTGATCTTCCATTTCCTCTTTTTACACTAAGAGCTAGATTGTCTTTACTAAGAGACATTGGGGCAACTCCATCTCCATTTAACTCATGGTTATTAATTCAAGGCTTAGAAACTCTACATGTAAGAATGAAACAACACTCACTAAATGCACTTGAAGTTGCTAAATTTTTAAAGTCTCATCCTAAAGTAAAAAAAGTTTCTTATCCAGGATTAGAAGGAGACGAGCAGCATGATAGAGCTAAAAAATACTTTAAAGATGCATTAACCTCTGGGTTATTGAGTTTTGAAGTAGAAGATTTTGATACTGCTAAGAAGATTCTTGATAGTACTAAAATATTTAGTGTGGTAGTAAATATTGGTGATTCAAAGTCTATTATAACTCACCCAGCTAGCACAACGCATATGCAAGTTCCAGCTGATGAACTTGAGGCTTCTGGTATCAAGCAAGGCTTGATTAGATTAAGTATAGGGCTTGAAAATCCAGCAGATTTAATAGATGATTTAACTCAAGCTATGGATGCTTAAGATGGCACTTATATCTTCAAAAGGTATCTATGGTCTTAGTGCCATGTATGAGCTGTCTTTAAAAAAAAGCAGTAAACCAACTCAGATTAAGGATATATCTAAAAATGCAAAGATACCTCAGAACTATCTTGAGCAACTTTTAGTTATTTTAAGAAGAGCAGACTTGGTTGTAAGTGTCAGAGGAGCTCATGGAGGCTATTTTTTGGCAAGAAAACCTGAAGAAATTAGTATAAAAGAGATTTTAGTTGCACTTGAGGGAGATTTAAGTGTAACTGAATTTGATATAGAAAATCCTGTATTGAAACTATTTTATGAAGAAAGTAGCATAAAACTGAAAAAGATTTTTGATCTTTCCTTGAAAGAGTTACAAGAATATGAAGATAAGCTGACAAATCAAATCAGCTATATAATATAAGGAAATAAAATGAAATATGCAAATAATATGACAGAATTGATTGGAAATACACCATTGGTAAAGCTAAATGATGCTTCAAACGAAACTAACTCAACAATATTAGGTAAATGTGAATTTCTAAACCCAACTCATTCAGTAAAAGATAGAATTGCATTTAATATGATAAAAGATGCCTTAGATAAAGGACTTATTAGCAAAAAAAGTGTCATAGTAGAACCAACTAGTGGAAATACAGGGATTGGATTGGCCGCAGTTTGTGCTTCTTTTGGATTAGAATTGATTCTTACTATGCCAAGTTCCATGAGCATTGAAAGAAGAAAACTCTTATCAGCACTAGGAGCAAAACTAGTTCTAACTGAGCCAAAACTTGGTATGAACGGTGCTGTTAACAAGGCAAAAGAGATAGCAAGTGAAATTGAAAACTCTTTCATACCACAGCAATTTGCAAATAAAGCAAATCCAGAAATTCATATAAAAACAACAGCTGAAGAAATTTGGAGAGATACTGATGGTAAGATTGATGTATTTGTAGCAGCTGTTGGAACTGGTGGAACTGTTACAGGAGTTGGCTTGGTACTTAAACGAAAAAATCCAAATATAAAAGTTATTGCAGCTGAGCCAGATTTATCACCAGTTTTAAGTGGAGGAAAACCTGGACCTCACAAGATACAAGGAATTGGTGCTGGTTTTGTACCTGATATTTTAGATAAAAGTGCATTTGATGAAGTTATTCAAGTAAAATACGAAGATGCAGTTGAAACCTCAAGAAAATTAGCAAAAAAAGAGGGTTTACTTGTAGGAATTTCAGCTGGTGCAAATGTTTTTGTATCAAAACAAATCGCCCAACGAGATGAATTTCAAGGCAAAACGATTGTTACAGTTTTGTGTGATACTGGTGAGAGATATTTAAGTAGCGGATTATATGAAGAGAGTTAAACTCTCTTCTCAAATCTTCTACTAAAAAAATAACCTACTGACAATAAGATTATGGTAAGTAAATATATAAAACTGTAACTAGATACATACCTCAGTAAAACTCCACCTATAATAGGAAAAAACAATCCAAATGATGTAATTGTTGTTTGAAGAGCAGTATAGGTTGGTCTTTTTTCTTCTGGAGCAATTTCAATGACAAGATTCATTCCTGATATGCTAAAACCATCTATTGCCATACCAAAAAGTAAAAATACTGATGCATACATGTAAAGGTTATTTGCAAATAAAGCCACTACAAAAGATAAAATAGCAAATAAAAAGCTAAGAGATAGCATTTTTTCATAATCATGTATTTTTCTCCAAAAAAATGTACTTCCTATGATACTTCCTATCATTTGCACCATGATAAATCCACCAAGCATCCAACCAGTAAGAGTGAAGGATTTATTGGCATTTAAAATAACAAACGGCATCGCTAAGAAGTAGCTATATCCTAAGAAAATTACTAAAATTTGCTGTCTTAAACGTTTATCAACTTTTAAAATTTGTATAGAATTTTTCATAAATTCACTAAAGCTTTTCTCTTTTTTAGCAACATTTTCTTTAGGGCTCTCATCCATCATAGAAAAAGCTAAAAATCCTATACCCATAATAAAACTACTAAGCATGAAAAGGTAGGCATAATTCATAGGAGCATCAAAAGAAGATAAAACATAACCTGTTACACCACCACTTATAATAGAAGCTATTGAACTTGCAATTTGCCTATTTGCCATGGTTTTACCACGATATTTTTTCGAAAAAAGCTTTGCTTGAAGTTCTTTAAAATATATCGCTCCAAAACCAGCAGAAAATGAAAAGAAAAACAGTCCTATTCCAATACAAATAAGAGTTAAACTAGGATTTGAAGTTCCAAAGGTAAATATGCTAAAACCTATAAAAAACCAACTTGCAAATCTAAAGAAAAATACTTTTCTAAGTGATGGTAAAACTAATCTATAAGCTTGGGCATGGAACGCAGCATAAAGTTGTACTGCAATCGCTCCTCCTCTTAACAATGAAACATAAAGTCCAACAATAATCGCACTATCACTAAAATGGTGCACCATCAAAGGAAGTATCGTTGAAGGCTCAGCTATGGTAATAGCAAGTGACAAAAAAAATGCATGAGCAACATTTTTATAATTATTTTTAGGGTTATCTATCTGAAACAATTTACTAAAACCTCCATACAAGAGATTTTAGTGAAATTTTTAAAACTATTTTCATAGCTACTCATCAAATAAAATAATATCGTAACTATTTCTTCTTTTTACGATTGGGTTTTTTGTTTTAGTTCCACCTTTTAAAGTGTTAATCTCTTCTCTTAATTCATCAATTGTTCGCTCATACTCATCAAGTTTTTCTTTTAGCTGTAAAACAACATCAACTCCAGCTAAGTTAACACCCAAATCTCTAGTTAATCTTAAAATCATTTTGATTCTATCTATATCTCTTTGAGAGTATAAACGCATCTTTCCATCAGTTCTTGAAGGAGTAATTAAACCTTCTCTTTCATACTGACGAAGAGTTTGAGGATGAATCGTTAAAACTTTAGCTACAACACTTATTAGATACACAGGTTCATCATATCCATGCATACTTATACTCCTTATCTAGTTAGTTATTTTCTGGAAGCTTTTGTTTCATTAATTCTACCAAATCTTCATCTAAATCTTCAATATTTGGCAAAATTATATTTGCTTTAAGATATAAATCTCCCTTGTTTCCACTTTTTCTATTTACTGCACCATAATCTTTAACTCTAAATTTTTGATTATTTTTAGTCCCTTCTTTAACCTTTAAAGTAATCTCTTTATAAAGAGTATTAACTTTTACTTTTCCACCAAATAGTGCAGTTTTTAGTGGGATATCTATAATTTTAGTTAAATCATCTCCATCTCTCTCATACTCAGGCGATTCACTTACTTCGACAATTAGGATCATATCTCCTCTTTGCCCTTGATAACTCTTTCCCTTACCTCTGATTCTAAGTTTCTCACCATCTTTAATTCCAGCTGGTATCTTAACATCAAAACTTTCACCAGCATAACTAACTGAGTGTTTACCACCCAAAACTGCTACATTAAATGGTATTGTAATTCTAGCAGTTATATCAAGATCTGGCATTCCAAAACCACCATTAAATGATGATCCTCCAAATCCACCACTACTAAAACCACCACCAAAACCTCCAAAACCACCACCACCGAACATTGCTCTAATAATGTCATCAAGGTTTGCTGAACCTTGTGAACTAGCAAAGTCATGGAAGTTTTGACCACCAAACATATTATCACCGTATTGATCGTATTGTGCTTTTTTCTTTTCGTCACTTAATATTTCATAAGCTGCATTAATCTCTTTGAATTTTTCTTCGGCATCTTTGTCTTTGTTTATGTCTGGATGATATTTTCTAGCCAGACGCCTATATGCTTTTTTTATTTCATCTGTGCTTGCATCTGGGGATACTCCCAATGTATCATATAAACTCTTACTCATCCTTATCACCTCTAATTATAATTTTTAATCCAATTTTAGGATCTAAACTTTTATAGTGATTATAACATAAAACTTTAGTCTATGTCAATCAACTTTATAATAAATATTTACATAATATTAACTTAATATTAACTTATGAGGAATATAATTTCATTAATATAAAACATTAAAAGGAGTTCGATATGAATAAAACAATTTTAATTTCTGCAATCACAGCTATTAGTCTACTAGCTGGAAATATAGACATACAAAGCATGCCAGATAATCCAAAAAGAGTTTTTCCTTCAAATAAAGAAGTTGTATTATCATACAATAATGCTATAAAAGATATTAAACATAGTGTTGTAAATATAGCAACAACAAAAACCATAAAGCAAAATACTAATCAATTAAATGAAATGTTTAACAATCCATTTTTTAAAGATTTTTTTGGAGGAAATATCCCTCAATTACAACCTCAATCAAGAAAAGCAAGTGCTCTTGGTTCTGGTGTGATTATATCTAAAGATGGATATATTCTGACAAACAATCATGTTGTTGAAGGAGCTGATGAAATAGTTGTAACCCTAACTGGACAAACAAAAGAGTACAAAGCAGAGATCATAGGAACAGATCCTAAAACTGATTTAGCAGTTATAAAAATAGATGCTAAAAATTTAAAAGTAGCAAAATTTGGAAACTCTGATAGACTTTTAGAAGGTGACGTTGTATTTGCTATTGGAAATCCTTTTGGAGTCGGTGAATCTGTTACTCAAGGTATAGTCTCAGCACTAAATAAAAGTGGAATAGGACTAAATCAATATGAAAACTTCATACAAACTGATGCTTCTATAAACCCTGGAAATAGTGGTGGCGCACTAGTTGATAGTAGAGGTGCTTTAATCGGAATAAACAGTGCTATTCTTTCAAGAAGTGGCGGAAATAATGGTATAGGATTTGCAATACCTTCTAATATGGCAAAAAAAGTAGCAATTACACTTATAGAAAAAGGTAAGATTGAAAGAGGCTATCTTGGTGTATCAATATCAGATTTAAATAATGATTTAAAAGAAGTATATAAAAATGACCACGGTGCACTTGTTTTAAATATAGAAAAAGATTCACCTGCTCAAAAAGCTGGTCTTAAAATAGGTGACTTGATATTAGAAGTAAACAATAAAACAATAAAAGATGCAAATGATTTAAAAAATTATGTAGGCTCAATTGCTCCTGGAACAAAAGTAAGTGTTAAGTATGAAAGAAACTCAAAAGAAGTTCTAACAGAGTTAGTTCTAGCAAATATGGATAAAAACATAGATAAAAATAGTAATCTATCATATATTGAAGGATTGCAACTTGAAGAGCTAACAAGTAGTGTTAGAAAAAAATACCAAATACCTACTCATATAAAAGGAGTTTTAGTAAGTAGAGTTAAGCCTAATTCAAAAGCTTATAAAATTGGTTTTATGCCTGGAGATATTATAGTTCAGGTTGATCAAACTAGCATTAAAAATTTTGATGATTTAGATAAAGCATTAAGCAATAAAAAAGCTAGAGTAGTATTTATAAATCGTAATGGATATCATTTACCATTAGTTATAAAGTAATGATATGTTATAATCCTCTATCTTAAAAGTTAGGTAGTTTTGTATGATAAAAGTTTTAATGATAGAGGATGATTTAGAATTAGCTGAAATATTAAGTGAATATTTAGAACAATTTGATATGAAAGTAAAAGTAGTAGAAGACCCTTTTATGGGTATTTCTACTCTTAATGTTGAAGAATTTGACTTAATTATTCTTGATTTAACACTTCCAGGTATTGATGGTCTTGATGTATGTAAAGAGATAAGAAAAAAACATGATATTCCAATTATCATATCTTCTGCAAGGCATGACATAACAGATAAAGTTACTGCATTGGACAATGGGGCAGATGATTATCTTCCAAAACCTTATAATCCAAGAGAATTACTAGCTAGAATAAATAGTTTACTTAGGCGTCACCATAAAGTTTCTCCTAGTGAACTAGAAAATGTTATGAAAAATAGTGATTTGGTGCTTGATGAAAACTCTATGAATATTAAATATAAAGGTAAAGATTTAAATCTTACAAGTGCAGAATATGGAATATTGAGCTATCTTATGAAAAAAAATGGTGGAGTAGTTTCAAGAGAAGAGTTAATCTACAATGTAGATGCTATTAGTGAAGATACATCTAACAAAAGTATTGATGTTATCATTGGTAGAATCAGATCAAAACTTGGAGAAGATTCTAAAAACCCTAGATACATTCATGCAGTAAGAGGCATAGGGTATAAATTTAAGCAATGATAAAAAAGTTAAAAATTACAAAATCATCAATCTTTTACAGCATCACTTTTATCTTTTTTCTCTCTATTGTTAGTATATTTTTTGCTCTTCTATTTTTACTTGAGTATGACAAGCAAAACTATACAGAAAAACTAAATAAAAAGTACTCAATCATAGCTAGAGCTACGTTATTTCATCTGAATAATTTTATTGATGAAAAAGAATTAAAAGAGCAAGTCAAAGATTATAGTATGAGAAAGATTGAATCTGGAAAAATAAAAGATTATATCATCTCAAATGCTAAAATTATACAAAAAATTGAAAGTAAAATTGGAAGCAGTGCAATATTAAAATATAAAAAATACCACTATTTACTAATAGAACATAAAAATAATATTTTATTATTCAAAGATGAAGACTTTCAACCATATAGATATGATGTTATCAAAGCTATTTTTGGACTTGTTTTACTCATAATCATAACAGCTTATGTAATTACAATCAGAAAAATCAAACCTCTTAGAAAATTAAAAAGAGAGATGGACAAATTTGCAAAAGGTGATCTTAGCATTAATTGTTACAGAGATGGTGAAGATGAAATTTCACAGGTTTCTAACTCTTTTGCAAATGCTGTTGAGCAGATAAAAAAGCTCAATCATTCAAGGCAACTTTTTTTAAGAAATATCATGCATGAGTTAAAAACTCCTATAACAAAAGGTAGACTAAGTGCTGAAATGCTAGAAGATTCCAAACAAAAAGATAGACTCATTAATGTTTTTGAAAAACTTGAATTACTCATAAATGAATTTGCTTCGATAGAGCAAATAACAAGTGGTGCTGGACTTAACAACATAAAACCTGCAAGACTAATTGACATTATTGATGAATCTATTGATTTGACAATGGCAAGTTATGATCAAATTAAACTTGAGATTGATGAAAATTTAGTTTTAAATGTTGATTTTAGACTTTTTACAACTGCTCTTAAAAATTTGATAGATAATGGTCTAAAATATTCAATAGACAAGTTTGTAATCATTACTGCTAATAACAATAAAATTTCTGTTATTAGTAAAGGAAGTCCATTAAAACAAAAATTGATTCATTATATACAACCATTTACTCAAGAAAAAAATTCACACCAAAGTTTTGGTTTGGGATTATACATAGTTGATAACATTGCAAAAGCGCATAAATTAAATTTTAAATATTCACATAAAAACGGCTTAAATTACTTTTATTTTGAAAATATAGAAACATTATTGTAGAATATTGTAAATAAGAAGAAGGATATAAAATGTCAAGTTCAATTTTTTCAAGAGAAGATTTAGTATCTTTAGTTGATCATCACATAGCTCTTTTAGATAGGTTTGGATTGAAAGATGAAGCTCCATTTTCAATTATTTATTTTTCAATGAAAGATAAAGATATAGCTGATAGTACAGAGATATTTGGCAAAATCCTAAGAAAAACAGATGCACTTATTCAAATTGATAATTTTTTTATTGTAATGTTACCCGGTACTGATTGGAATGGTGCTAGTGAGCTTTTATCTGGTATCCAAGAGTTTTTATCGCAAGAAGCTATGGATAACATTGTAACTTATCCTGAAGATGGTATTGATGCAAAGTCAATGCTAAAAAGATTAGAAAATATAGTAGAAGATAATTCTGGAGATATTGTTAAGTTAGTCTAAGCTACTCGTTTCTTAAAACATCTAAAACATTGATTTTAGTTGCTTTATTTGCTGGATAAAATGATGAAAAGATAACTATGATTGTTGCACCTCCAACTATCATAAGAAAATCAACCATAGATAACTCCAATGGCAACTTTGAAGAGCCATAAACATCAGCAGGCAAATCTATAATATCAAAGGAACCTAAAATCCACAAAGACAACAAACCAAGGATAACACCAAAAAACATCCCTCCTCCGCCTATTATCATGCCTAGATAGAAAAATGCTTTTTTAACCTCCTCTTTGTAAACACCAAGTGAGAGTAACAAAGCAATCTCTTTTCTTCTATTCATAACTGTCATAAGGAGTGAACTTACTATATTTAGTGAAGCTATAAGGATGATTAGCATTAAAACGATAAACAGTGCTCTTTTTTCAAGTGCTAATGCAGAAAAAAAGTTTCCGTTCATCTGCCACCAACCAACAATACTTAAATGATCTGGTAAAATTTTTCCAATTTTTTTGATATCTTCAAAAGGATTAGAACTATAAATATGAATTCCATCATACCTTTGCTTTGAATACCCTCTTAACTTTGACAACCCTTCAATAGGTGTATACATGTATAGTTTATCATACGCTATAAGTCCTGATTCAAAATCACCTTTATACCTAAATCTTTTCATCTTTGGTATCAAAGAGAGGCCTCCAGCACTCGCTTCAGTAAAAATCAAGACAACTTTTTCATTATTTTCTAAATAAAAATTATCTTTTATTTGCTTTCCTACAATCACATCAAACTTTGATATGTTGGTATCTTTTATCCCTTCTTTTAAAACACTATTAATTTGTATTTCTTTTTTAAAATCTACCCCAAAAAGTAGTCCACCTTCCATCTTTCTTCCTCTTTTGATAATTACTTGTGAAGAAATATAGGGGCTAAATTTTAAATTTGGAAATTTTTGAGACAATACATCGACATCATCTTGAGTAATTGGTGTAAAACTATTTGGGTGAATTGTAAGTGGATAATTCATTGTAAAGAGTTTTCTCTCAAACTCTTTATCAAAACCATTCATTATAGCCATAGCTACAATCAATACCATAACTCCAATAGCAACTCCAAAAAAAGCTAAAAAAGCACTAATTGTTATAAAGGGTTGAGATTTATCAACCCTTAGATACTTTTTAACTAAATAGCTGCTTATGGAATTTGTCATATTTAAGCAAGTATTCCTTTTTTAGGTCCACTTTTTCCACAACATTGTTTATATTTTTTACCACTTCCACATGGACAAGGAGCATTTCTTGGAATTTTTTTCTCAACTACAGGTTCAGTTTCTATGCTTCCGTGCTGATAAGTCATACCTTGTTCATTTTGGGCTTCCATTTGAGCTAACATTTCTTCCATCGCACGGCGTTCTTCTTCCTCTTTCTCATCTCTTAATTGAACCAAATGAAGAGTTTTAATACTTTCAAATTTTATTTGATTTACAAGCTCCATAAACAAGTTATAACTCTCTTTTTTATACTCAGTTAATGGATCTTTTTGATTGTATCCTCTAAGTCCAATACCCGTTTTTAATATATCCATTTGGTAAAGATGATCTCTCCAAGCCTTATCTAATACTTGAAGATAAAGGATTCTTTCAATCTCTTTTCTTTGTTCATCATCAACAACACTCATTTTTTCATCAAAAGATTTTTTTAGTTTTTCTTCTATGTATGAAGCCAACTCTTCATAATCTTTATCTTTTAATTCATCAACACTAAAATCAAACTGTACTTCAGATTTTATAAAAGAAATCAATTTTTCCAAATCAAACTCTTCTTTTACACCACCTTCAAAAATTTCTGCTCTAAAGAGTAAATCATGAACATATTCTTTTCTAACTTCATTAACTTTTGAATCAATATCATAGTTCGGATCAAGCAAATTATCTCTAAAGTTGTATATAGTTTTTCTTTGCTCGTTTGCTACATCATCATACTCTAGTAGGTGTTTTCTTGATTCAAAATGCATTTGTTCCACTTTTTTCTGAGCATTTTCAACTGCTCTTGTTACCATTTTTGATTCTATATGCTCACCTTCTTCGATACCTAGCCTATCCATGATATTTTTAATTTTATCACTTCCGAAAATTCTAAGCAAATTATCTTCTAAACTTAGATAAAATCTACTCTCTCCTGGGTCACCTTGACGACCTGAACGACCTCTTAGCTGATTATCAATCCTTCTACTTTCATGCCTTTCAGTACCTATGATGTAAAGACCACCAAGTTTTTTAATCTCATCATCAATCTTAATATCAACACCACGACCTGCCATATTTGTTGCAATTGTAACTGCACCTTTTTTACCAGCATCCATGATGATTTGAGCTTCTTTTTCATGATTTTTTGCATTTAACACAGAGTGAGGAACTTTTTCTTTTTTTAATAAAGCATGTAAAATTTCACTCTTTTCAATTGAAGCAGTACCAACTAAAACAGGCTGCCCTTTTTTATGTCTCTCTTTTATATCTTTTATAGCTGATTCAAACTTCTCTTTTTCAGTTTTATAAATCAAATCATTTTGATCTTTTCTAATCATTGGTAAATTAGTTGGGATCGAGATTACTTCAAGATTATATATCTGAGCAAACTCAGTCGCTTCTGTTTGAGCAGTTCCTGTCATACCTGCTAATTTTTTATACTGTCTAAAGTAGTTTTGGAAAGTAATATCAGCCAATGTTTGAGATTCTTCTTTTATCTCAACACCCTCTTTAGCTTCAAGTGCTTGATGAAGCCCTTCACTAAACCTTCTTCCCTCGCTTAGTCTTCCTGTAAACTCATCAACAATTACAATTTCACCATCTTTTACAACATAATCAACATCTTTTTCAAAAAGATATCTCGCCTTTAAAGCCTGGTCTAAATGATGTGCTAAAACTGCATTTTCTAAACTATAAAGGTTATCTACTCCAAAAAGTTTTTCAGCGTTTGCATTACCTTCTTCGCTTAGGCTTACAGTTCTGTTTTTTTCATCTATCGTAAAATCTTTATCTTTTACCAATTTTTGAGCAACAACATCAGCTTTTTTATATCCATCCAAAGTTCTATCAGTTGGCCCTGAAATGATAAGTGGAGTTCTTGCTTCATCAATCAAAATTGAGTCAACTTCATCAACTATAACAAAGTTATGACTTCTTTGCATTTTTTCACTAGAAGAGTAACGCATATTATCTCTTAGATAATCAAAACCAAACTCATTATTAGTTCCATAAGTTATATCAGCATCATATTGTGCTTTTCTATCATCTTCACTATCAGCTGTTATTATTCCTACGCTAAGACCTAAGAAGTTATAAATCGCTGACATTTCAGTAGCATCACGACGAGCTAAGTAATCATTTACAGTTACTACATGTACACCTTCACCTGTCATAGCATTTAATACAACTGCAAGTGTTGCAACAAGAGTTTTTCCCTCTCCTGTTTTCATTTCAGCAATATTTCCATCATGAAGTACCATACCACCAATCATTTGCACATCAAAATGGCGCATACCTGTTGTTCTTTTACTTACTTCTCTAGTTATTGCAAAGACATCATATAAAACATCATCTAAAGTTTTTTTACCATCAATTACTTCTTGTTTAAAACCATCAAATGAAGATTTTAACTCTTCATCACTCATTTTTTCATATTTACTCTCAAGAGCATTAATCTTTTTTACACGCGATTGATATTTTTTTACAATCCTGTCATTTTGTGTTCCAAATATCTTCTTCACAATACCTAACATATGAGTTTACCTTTATCTATTCGATTTAAAAGAAGAGATTTTATCATACTTTTACTATTTATTTGCTAAAACTATCTTTATCATTTTAATATCAAAGGGTTTTTATGAAGTTTTTAATATCAGTTTTACTTTTATTTGCATCGTTATATGCAAATCCATTAGATTTTAACTCAATTCAAAGCGACTTTACTCAAATAATTACAAATGAAGAAAATTCAACCATAACTTACGAGGGAAGTTTTTATGCAAAAAGTAATGCTAAGGCTCTTTGGATATACAAATCCCCAATTTCTAAAAAAATTTACTTTAATCAAAATCAAGTAGTAATAATAGAACCTGAACTTGAACAAGCCATCATAACAAATCTAAAGAATACCCCAAATTTAACCGAACTTTTAAAAGATGCAAAAAAAGTAGAAAAAAATCTTTATGAAACTTCATACTATGAAACCACATATAAAATCTTTATAGAAGATGACCATATCAAAAAAATTAGCTATGAAGATAAATTAGCAAATCAAGTTACGATTGAGCTTAAAAACCAATCTGTAAATATATTTTTAGATGATGAATTATTTAAAGCTAAAATACCAAATGGCTTTGATATTATAGCTCAATAACTAACCTTACACACTATATCAGTTAATAACTATTTTTTGATATATCCTTGTTTTTCTAATTCATTTATAATTTCTTTTGCACTCACATTATCTAGCATGCTTAGTTTTTGTATATAAACATTATCTATATCTATAGAATATTTTTTTAAAGCATAATTTATCAAGGCTTGTTTTAAGGCTTCTTTTCCTTTTGACATCATTAAATCTTCTGCATAAAAACTACCAATTACAACATTGAGTGCATCTATGATTTTAAAATCATAAACTTCAACATCTCTTCCTTCAATTACCATTGATAACTCAATATTTTGCTGTGATTTATTTATCTTAGAAAAAAGAGTAACTTCAAAATCATCAATTCTAAGTATCTCATCTGCATTCAAAAATGAAATACAAATCAACAATCCCATAAAAATCTTACTAAACATTTTCATCTAATATAGTAGCTCCTAATTCTGCTAGTTTTTTATCTATCATTTCAACTGATTTATTTATAGTTTCATAACTTATATCAGGAAGTTTTTTACCCCAAAGCTCTTCTGCCTCACTAAAACCTCTTAGTATTCCTTCTCTTCCTGATTTTAGTTTCTCAACATCATCACCAGCACCATTTAAAACAAAATTTGCAATTCTATCACTTGTTTTTTTGATCCCAAAAAATCCATCTTCACTTACTAATTTTTTGGCTTCATCTTGGCTCAAATCACCTATTGGTTTTCCATCATATCCAATATCAGCTAAACTAAAAGTTTCAAATTGCTTAGAGATTTCATCTTTTGATTTATTGAAAATATCAAACTGATACTGAGCTAAGTAACTATCAGTTATATCTTTTGCGCTTAACTTCTCTTTGTTTTCTTGCTTTTTCGAAACCGATACTTGAACATCTTTGTACACATTTACCATATATGAACTATCTACTTGCATAATTAACTCCTTTACATGTAGAGTACATCGTCAAAAGAGTGTTCCCTCTTCAATCTTGTCTATTTTATTATTTTCATAAAAATCTCGAACACTATTAGAAACTAAAACACACCTTTTTAAGTGATTTTCAAAGCTGTTATAATTATACTCTAAAAGTAAGTTTTTAGGATTTTTTGCCCTACTAATTGCTACATAAAACTGCGATTTTTCAAAAATATTGTCAATATTACACACCAAAGTATCGATACTCATACCTTGAGACTTGTGTATGGTAATGGCATATGCAAGTTTTAGTGGAAATTGTTCAATACTAACCAATGGTTTTTCTTCAATTTCACCATTTAACACAATACTTTCACTAAGAGTATACTCAGCTCTTTTTACTTTTACAACTTTGTCATTACTCTTTTGAACAATCACTTCTTCATCATCTATGTTTAAAACTATGCCTCTTTCTCCATTGTAATAACTTCCCCATTTATTCGTACAAAAAAGCACACTAGCTCCAATCTTCAAATCAAGCTCAACTGGTACTGGCAAATTCTTTTTCCAATTTTCAATCTTGTTTACATGTAAAGATTTTAAATGAAGTTTTTCTTTTGCTTTTAAAGTTATATGCTCACCCTCTAATTCTTGTAATTTCTTTTTATTTGTAGCTTCTGCTCTTGCATTTATCCCATAAAGAATAGTCGGTGTATTTTCTTTTACATGTAGATTTTCTCTAAGCTTTTGTAAGTAAGTGATAATCTCAGGATTTAAATCCCCTTTTCTTATAGCATTTAAAATCGCAAAAAACTCTTCATCTTCTGTTCTTTTGGTTTTTGTAAGCTCAATGATGTAAGGATCAAAATAATCCCAAGCAGGACTTTCAAATGCAAAACTAGTTGAATCAAATAGTGAATTTGTCTCTTTTTTAGACTTAATAGGCGGAAGTTGATAAAAATCTCCAACAAAAAGTAACCTTCCTTCAAAACTCCCATTTCTGAGCCTATAAAGAATCATATCCATTAAATCAGAACTAACCATGCTAATTTCATCTATGATTAAAAGATCAGCCTTTTGAAGGATTTTATTTAACTCTTTTACTCTTTGCTTTGTATATCTATCATGTTTTTTCATCTCTTCAAGATTATTTGAAATCCCAAAAGAAAAAAAACTATGAATTGTATATCCTCCAACATTGACTGCACTTACTCCAGTACTTCCTAAAACAACAACTTGTTTGCCCTCTTTTTTGTAAGATTCTATGAGTTTTGTAGTGAGGTAACTCTTGCCAACTCCACCACCACCAGTTAAAAGTAGATTCTTTGTTTTTAAATGCTCTTTTACTTTTTCTAAGATTTCCAAAAATTTTCCTGTTTTTTTAGGTATTATAACATTATGAAAAAAATAATTCTAATTTTACTAATCTTACTAATGTTTTTTGGATGTAGTGTTAAAACTCCTAAGCTTTTAGAGTACGAACAAAATACAACTGCCCTTATAAATGATGTTTATCCATTAAAAGCTGATTTAAAAGTTTACGAGAGTAGGTACTACATGCCTTGGAGGATTAAAAAGATAAATCTTTTAGCTAGTAAGGCTTCATGGGCAAATGTAGTATTTAAAAGAAAAGTTTATTTTTCACAAAATCTTAGGTTATGGAATCAAAACAAAGTTGATAAAATCATAAAAAATACAAATTTTGAAAATTTTAACAAACTAAATCGATATGCGATTACTACAAAAACAGCTCAAGTTAGAAATCTTCCAACTAACAAGCCATTTTTTAAAAATCCAAAACTTGGAGGAGAAGGTTTTCCATTTGATTATATGCAAAATACACTTCTACATGTAAACACTCCTTTGTTTATTTCTCATCTAAGCAGTGATGGCGCTTGGGCATTTGTGCAAAGTCCAGTTTCTATTGGTTGGATAAGGCTAGAAGATATAAAATTTATAGATGCAAAACAAAGATATGAGTTTATGAAATCACCAAAGATTGTGATCACAAAAGACAATATTCCTCTTTATGATGCTAAACAAAACTATAAGCTACATGTAAAGCTAGGTGCAATTTTTCCTAAAGATAGCGAAGATGATGATTTTTACTACTCACATGAGCTTAGTATTCCAAAAGAGTATGCAAAAGATTTTCCCCTAGATTTTAACAAACAAAACATTCTTTATATAAGTCATGAACTATTAGGTGAAGAGTATGGCTGGGGTGGGTACTATAAAAGTAGAGATTGCTCTTCTATGAGTAAGGATTATTTTAGTATATTTGGAGTTTGGTTGCCTAGAAACTCTTATTATCAAGGACTTTTAGGCCAAACTATAGATTTAAAAGATTTAGGTGATAAGGAAAAAGAAAATATGATAAAAAAATATGCCATTCCTTTTGTCTCTTTGATATATTTGCCAGGTCATATTATGCTTTATGCAGGAACTATCAATGATAAAGCTATGGTCATGCATGACACTTGGGGAGTTAAAACAAAAGATGATGATAGATTAATCATAGGAAAAACAATCATCTCTGATTTATATCTTGGAGCAAACCAGAACAATGCTGATAAAGAAAAATTACTCATAAAAAAAGCTACAAAGCTAGTGATTGAGCCAAAAACAAACCTTTTACATGTAGAGAGTTTTATAAGAGCTTATCCGTCTATAATTTCACTAAAAGATAACAAGCTTATATTTGATGATAATACAAGTTTAGTTTATGATGATTTTAAAGAAAAAAGCTTTGAAAAAAAGCTAAGTAATCCTAGCCCAAAAGATATGTTATCCATAACTTATAAAGCTTTTAGTGATATAATCCAGCCAGATATAAATGAAGATGCAGGAAGATTTAGAAATGAAAAGTTACTAAAAAAACTATATGGAAATACAAAAGAAGAAATTAAAAAGAACCTTGAAACACTTACTTGGACTGATGGAACAAACATAAAATTTAACAAAAAACAAAACGCTTCAATACAGCTACAAAAAGTCATAAACGAACTAAAAAAACTTCCCAAAAAATACCAAAAATTTCTAAGTCCTATTGGAGGAACTTTTAATTATCGATATATAAAAGATACAAAAAGATTAAGCGCACATAGCTTTGGAATCGCTATTGATTTAAATGTAAAACAATCTAAGTACTGGAAATGGGATAAGACTTACAAATACTCAAATAATTTTCCAAAAAAAATTATAGATATCTTTGAAAAGTATGGTTTTATCTGGGGTGGACGATGGTATCATTATGATACAATGCATTTTGAATATCGTCCTGAAATGTTTGAAAGTATTGATTAAAATGGATTTATTATGAAACAATTTATTTATGTACTAATTATACCAATCTTTTTAACTGGCTGTTTATCAAGCTACCCAATGGGCGTAGATGAAGATACATGGAAGTTGCTCTCTGCTGAAAAAAAGGCTGAACTTTTCAAAGAAGAAGCAAAACAAAGAGAGTTCTATAAAAAACTTAAACACGAAGAAGAATTAAAAAAGCTAGATATTGAAGCTATGAAAGAACAAAGGTTAAAAGAGCTTTTACAAATATCAAAATATGGAGATATAATTAGAGTTAATATCTTTTCAGGTTGCATAAATCTATACAAAAAATGCAAACCATATCGCCCAATTTCGATACTTTTACAAAAAAATGAAACTAGAAAAATACAACTAAAAATGTCTTATAGTTCACTTGATTTGTGGATTAGATACGACAATCAAGGTATTTTGATAGATGATGATAAAAATTTGGACGACTTTGATACAGCAGTTTTTTTACCAGAAAGATGGGATTTGGGTAGATACTATCGTTTTAATCTTAAAAGTTCTTATTCTAAAAGAAACGTTTTACAAAATGCCAAAATTTATATACAATATATAAAGCTAAAACAATAGTTTATCTATTTAAAAAATCTTCTCTCAATGTATCAGCAATAATAGGTTTAGAATAAAAATAACCTTGAATATGAGGACAACCATGCTCAACTATAAAATCTTTTTGCTCAGTACTTTCAACGCCCTCAGCAATAATGCTGAGATTTAAACTTTTAGCCAATGCTATAACAGATTTTGTGATTCCAATATCTTCTTCATTATCTGGTAAGTTTTTTACAAAAGTCCTATCAATTTTTAGTTTATGAATAGGCAATCTTTTTAAGTATGCTAAAGAAGAGTATCCTGTTCCAAAATCATCTACTGCTAATTCTACACCTAAATTGGTTATTTGATTAAGTATCTTAATAGCTTCTTCGGGGTTTTTCATAATCTGACTTTCAGTTACTTCTAAAGCAAGACATTCTGCTTTGCAACCTGTAGTTTCCATAAGATTTTTAAATACTTCAATAAAATCAGCCTGTTGCAATTGTTTAACAGATAAATTCATAGATAATCTACCAGGTTTAAAACCCTCTTTGTACCATTTTGCCATTTGTGTCATTGCAGTTTTCATAACATATCTATCTAACTCAACTATCAAGCCAGTTGATTCAGCCAAAGGAATAAATTTATCAGGAGATACTAAACCCATTGTTGGATGTTGCCATCTAACTAACGCTTCCATACCAATTAGTTTATCTGTTCTTCCGTCTATTTGAGGTTGATAATATACAATAAATTGTTCTTCTTTAAGTCCTATTCTAAGGCTAGTTGCCATAGCAACTCTTTCAAAAGCAAGTTCAGTCATAATTGGATCATAATACTGAAAATCATTTCTTCCTTCTTCTTTTGCTTTATACATAGCTGAATCAGCATATTTTATAAGATTTTGACCAGATTGCCCATCATTTGGATATATACTTATGCCTATACTAGCCGTTACATAAAGTATATGGCCATTTACATTCATATCTCCTGCAATAGCATGAAGTATTTTATCTGCAATCAACGAAGCATCTGCAGATTGCACCAAATCTTCTAAGATAATAGTAAATTCATCTCCCCCAAGTCTTGCTATAGTATCTTTTTCCCTAACCGTTTTTTGTAATCTTAAAGTAATTATTTGTAAAACTTGGTCTCCAACAGTATGGCCAAAAGAGTCATTTATCTCTTTGAAATGATCAAGATCAATAAAAAGAAGAGCAAATTTTGATTTATCTCGTTTTGCATTTTCTATGGCTTGATTTAATCTATCATTTAAAAGAACTCGATTTGGTAATTTTGTTAAATCATCATGATGAGCTTTATAATTTAATATATTTTTTTGCTCTTTTAATTCATCCTCCATTTTCTTACGTTCAGTAATATCTAAAGCAATAGCAACATATGCATTATGTCCTTCATAACTTGTAGGTTGTAAAAAAATATCTACATGATAAAATGTCCCATCTTTTCTTTTATGTATAGTTTGAGCCTGAATATATTGTTTTTCTTTTTTTATAACTGGTTGTAAAATATCTATAATTTTATTTTTTGTAATATATGGACTAATATCCAAAGGTGTCATTTTGCGAATCTCTTCTACACTATATCCAAGATTTTTTTGTGCACCTTTATTTATATAAAGAAATTTAAAATTTTCACTGTCAAATATGTAAATTTCATTTAGTGAATTATCTAAGATAAGACCTCTTTGATAAGATAAGTTTTGAGCTTCTATATCAGCTGTTATATCAGTATGAGTTCCTATCATACGAACAGCGTTGCCATCTTTATCGAATATAGCTTTTGATCTATTGTGTATCCATACCCAACTTCCATTTTTATGCCTTAGACGATGATTGACATCTACATAATCAATTTTACCCTCTATATTAGCTTGAACAACTTTCAAAACTCTATCTTTATCATCTTTATGGACTAATTTTTCCCAAGTTGCAAGTTCACCAGCTAATTCATCCTCTCTAAAACCTAGCATACCTTTCCATCTAGGAGAATAATACACTTCATTTGTTAAAAGGTTCCAATCCCAAATACCATCATTGTTTCCCAAAAGAGCTAACTCCATACGCTCTTTTAATTTTTTCATTTCTCTATTTTTATTGTACATTTTAGTAATATCTCTAGAAACTCCTACAACACCCATAAAGTTGTTATTGATATCTTTAAACGGTGTTTTTAAAGTACTCAACAATATCTTCTTACCATTTGAAAGAGTATGCCACTCTTCTTTTTCAAATGATTTGCCACTTTTTAGTACATTCTGATCTTCTTGGCGATACAAACCTCCAACCTCTTTCCCAAATAAGTCTATATCATTAAGTCCTATTATGTCATATTTGTCTTTTTCTACATAATAACTAAAAGTATCATTACATCCTATATATTTGCCATCAAAATTTAAATAGTCTTTATAAAAAATGCTATCTGGAGTTGCATTTATAACAGAGTTAAGGATATTGTATTGATACTCTGCTTCAATCTCAGCTTCAACTCTTTGTGTAACATCAACTAAAGTCCACAATACTTCACTGTTGTCTTTTATGGGGTCTCCAGAAATATGAGCCCAAAAGAGTGAGCCATCGCTACGTTTAAATTTATAATCAAGCTCTAAAGAAGTACCTGATATTACTGAATCAAAAGCTAGTTTTGAGAATTCTAAAAAAGAGGCTTTATTTATATGAAATATTTCTGCTGTACTTTTTAATAAAATATCTTTTTCGTATCCAAACATTTTACATAAGCAAGAATTAACAAAAAGATTATTTCTTTTGCTATCAACAACTAAGATACCGATATAAGAGCTATCAACAAGCTGTTCTATCCACTTCTTATGATTAATCATATAAATCACTTATATAAAATGTTAAATACAAAATCAATCCTCTTTTGTCATCTCATTTAATATATCAAAAAGTTGAGAACTATAAGACTCTGCTTCTTCCATAAGTCTTACAATATCATCTTTATTTTCGATATGAAGATTATTTTTAAGATATTCAATAGACTTTGATACATTTTCATGAACTTTTTTATGAGGTTCAACTAAGTTTTTATAGCTAGAAGTTCCTGAAAACACCTTTTTACCATCACCTTTTTCGTACCACTGTCCAAGCCTACAATCATGATAATTTGCAAATTCACCTACTATTTTTTCTTCTAGTAAAGAAACATAACCATTCATTTTATAAGTGATATGATCAATTTTTGCAAGATCAACAAAAAGTGTATGAGATATATTTGTGTTGTATTTTTTAATCTCATTTGAATTAGATATCAAAGTACTTAATGTCTGACTAAAAGTACCAAGTTTTTGTGTTGATTCATTTGCAAACTCTTCACTTTTTTCACTGTTTGCTAAAAGATTTGAAGTATTTTGTTTTAATACATTTATACTAGCTTCAATTTCAGAAGTAGCTTTTTGAGTTTTTTCTGCTAAATTTCTTACTTCATCAGCTACAACTGCAAAACCACGTCCATGTTCACCAGCCCTTGCTGCTTCAATTGCAGCGTTTAGAGCTAAAAGATTAGTTTGGTCAGATATATCTCTAATCAAAGATATAACCATACTAATATCATCTACATTTTTATCTAGTTGAATTGAACTCTCTTTTGATTCGTAAATCATCTCAATTATTTTATTAATTGCACCTACTACAATATCAGTGTTTGTTTGTACCTCTTGGGTAACTTTTTCATTTATCTCATTGGTTTCATTGATTTTTTCTATTTTATTTATATTTGAGCCAAAGCTTTTTTGTAGATTTTGCATATTTTCTTTAAATCCAACTACCATTGTACCAGTTAAAGATGATTTAAATTGTTCTTTTTTCCTTCCCTCTTCTATCTCTTTAAAGCTTTCTTGCACTTTGTGAGTCTCTTCTTGGGCTTTTAAAGCAATTTTTTCAACCTTTTCTATAAAAACATTGAAACTTCCGGCAACTTCACCAAATTCATCATTGCTAACATAATCAAGCCTCTTTGACATATCAGCTTCTCCACTTGCTAATTCATCAGATATATCTTTAAAAGCTTTTATAGGTCTTATAACTGCTTTTTGTACAACAAAAAATATAACAGAAAAAATTAAAATAAAAGATACTAAAACCATTATAATTTGTTCAATAATTATATTTTTTGACTTATCTAAAGCAGCATTAATAGAGTTCAAACTCTCGCCAACTAAAGCATAAGCTACAATATTTCCTGAAAAATCTTTTAATGGTTCAGATACAAAAAGAAAGTTTTCGCCTACAAATTGTTTTGTAGTATCGCTAATATCTACTTTTGTAAAATCACTTAAAAAAGTTTCATTGAGATTTTTTTCATTTGAAGCTAGAGCATATTTTCCTATTTGTTTACTTTTTTTAAGAAGAGTAGCTACCTTTAAATAGTCCTTTTTTAACAAAATCACCAACTCTTTGTTCATATCTTTTAAATCTTTTTCAATTTTTCCAAAACCTTGCATAAATTCAACAGAGCCAATATAGGTATCTTGAACTATAATTGGAGCTACTCCTCTAAGTACCAATCCCGCGCGACCTAGTTCAATAGCAATAAGAGGCTTTTTAGTTTCTTTAACTTTTACTATTGTTTTTCTAAAACTAGATAAATCATCTCCAAATTTCTTAGGATTCCATACTCTTAAAAAACTTTTCATATTTTCATCATGAATATGAATTTTAATATTTTTTAATTCACTATTTTTTTTGTATTCTGCAAGTAAAAGATTCATACCTTTAGCAGCTGCTCCTCTACTTCCATCCAACAAAGAATCAATTATATATGAGTTTTGAGATAAAGAAACTGCATTTGTTAAACCAACATCTTTGCTTACTTTATACTCTTTTTTAAAGAGGGTTTTTAGTTCTAAACTTTTTTGTTTATAAACATTTTCTTTTATTTTCAATTCAGATGAGATAAAGTTTATAGTAATTGTAACTAAAAACAAAACAAACACTATTACCAGTGGTAGATAAATCTTCTTTTTGATAGACATATTCCCCTCCCTCAAAAAATCTTATACTCTATCTTATCAAAATTATAAGTAAACTATAATCTATTTTGTTTACTTTTCATCATTTTTTATCAAAACATTACTATTCTCTTCAAATTCTACTTTTTCTATACGCTCAAATTCACTTGTAATTTTATGTGTTGAAACGGCTATCTCTTTTACATCTTTATTTACAGTTTCTATATGTTTTGATAAATTATCCCATCTTTTTTTATAAAGTTTGAAATTTGTAGATAGTTTTAGTAGCTCTTCTTGTATCTTTTTGGCTTGCTCTTGAGTCTTTATATCTCTTACAATCGCTGTAATTGTAGTTAGTAAAGCCATCAAAGTTGTCGGAGATGCAATCCAAACTCCTCTTTTTCTTCCATACTCAATTAACTCTTCATGATAAGCATTGATTTCAGCAAATATAGCTTCTGCTGGTAAAAACAAAATCGCCATATCAGCAGTTGTACCTTTTATGATGTACTTAGAGCTTATATCGTTTATATGCTTTTTAATATTTTGCTTAAATTCACTTGTAAATTTTGCATCTTCTATCATACGAGTATAATTTTCCATAGGAAATTTTGAATCAATCGCAATCAAGCCCAAAGGCTCTGGAGCTCTTATGATGGCATCTGCAATGAGGCCACTTTTAAAAGTATATTGCAAATCATACAAATCCCTTTTTTCACCAAAAATTGATTTTAAAATCGAGCTTAACTGAACTTCACCAAAGATACCTCTTGATTTTTTATCTGTTAATACACTTTGGAGTGAATTTACCTCTGAGCTAAGTGATTCTATTTTTTTCTGAGCTTCACCAATCTTTGCAATTCCAGTAATGATATCTTTGAAAGTTTTATCAATCTCTTCAAAACCTTTTGTAAGTCTATCTTCTACTTTTTCGTTAATTTTGGCTAATTTATCTTCTACTTTTTTTGTTAAATTCTCAATGTCTCGTGAACTTTTTTGGCTTATGTCTTTGCTCATTTCATAAAGGTTTTTTTGTAAATCTTCTCTTAGTTTTTGCTGTGAATTTGAAATCTTTAAAAAAAGCTCTGCATTTTTTTCAACCAATGAAGTTGTATCTTTTGCCCCTTGAAGTAAGCTTTTTTCTATCTGATTTATTTTTTCAAACAAAAACTCTTTTTGCTCTACATGTAAAGATTTTATTTGCCAAATTATCGCAATTACAGATAATAAGACAACACCAATAATTACTGAAAAAAATACTACATTATCCAAGTTTTTTTCCTTTTAAAACTGTATATAAAACAGGAATATAAAAAAGATTTAAAATAGTAGCAAAGGCCAATCCAAATCCCAAAGAAATTGCCATAGGCTGAAGAATAACAGCTTGACCTGAAGCAAAGAAGATAAGAGTTGAAAGCCCTAGTATAGTTGTGATTGAAGTTAGCATAATAGGTCTTAGCCTTCTTGTTGCAAACTGTATAAGCTCTTCTAGATTTAGAGCTTTTTTAATAAAATCCATAATGATAATTCCATCATTTACAACAACCCCACTAAGCCCAACTATACCTAAGAGTCCAGGCATAGTAAGATTTATGCCCATTAACATATGTCCAACTAAAACTCCAAGTAAAGAAAGAGGAATGGTAGTTAAAAGAACAACACTTAAAAATATTGAGTCAAACATCCAAACCAAAGCTAAAAAGATAAGAAATATTGCAATAGTTCCAGCCTCAGCCATCTCTTTTTTAATCTTATTGTTTTCTTTTTCTTCACCTTTGATATAAACTTGCAATCCATCTTTTTTAAACTCTTCAAGAGTTGGTTTTAATTTGTCTAAGAGTTCACCAGAAGTGATTTTAGCTTTATCAAGAGAAGCAAAAACAGAACTTACTCTAACTCCATCATCTTTATAAATATTTGCATACCCCTCTTTAAAGTCAAAATCAACAACATCTTTTAGAAGAATTTTTTTATCTGTATTTGGAATACTAATATAAAAGTTTTTTAAAGCATTGAAAGTATCTTTTAGCCTATCTTGAGAGCGAATTTTAATCAATTCTCCATTGTAAAACATTTTAGCGATTTCAGCTTTGAAAAAATATGGTCTTAACAACGAAGAGATATACTTCTCACTAAAACCAAGAAGTTGTCCATAGTTATTTACTTTTAACTTCAACTCTTTTTTGCCAGCTTTTAAATCATCATCAATGTTATAAACACCATCAACACTTTTCATTTTAGTATTCAATGTCTTAATCGCGCGTTGTAAAACTTTTGCATCACCACTTAAAGCAATTTCAACATCATTTCCAACAATTCCAGCTCCTGGAACTATTGCTTTAAACTCTTCAAACTCTTTTGAACTAGCTAATTCTTTCGTATATTTTTTAATATCATCTAGTATTTCATTTGCACTTCTTTGTCTTTTCATATTGCTACTATCATACTCTGGTGAGAGATATGGATTGATGTATTTGTTGAAAAAGTTTTCTGGTATTCTATCGCTTAAATCAATAAAAATATGAAAATTATTTTCTGCAATATGAGGCTTATACTTTGCGTCAAGCTTAAAACCACTAACACTTGCTATTGAGTTTACTTCATCTTTTGATAGCTTTGTCAGAAGTATCTTTTCTATCTTATTTACAATCTCTTGAGTATCTTTTAACTCATTATTTATATTTACTTTTCCACTTATATATATCTGAGTTGTATCAAAATCTGGAAATAGTTGGAATTTACTATTTTTTAACATAACTACTATAAGTGAGATTGTTATAGCTAAAAATAGTGTTAAAGCAGTTTTTTTATACTTAATCAAAAATGCTAGTATTTTGGCATATATCGCATTTAGTACCATCCACAAAGATTCATTTTTTTTAGTTTTGTTTTTTACTTTTAAAAAATCTTTTGCATGAAGCGGTAAGAAATAAAATGCTTCAAACAAAGAACTTATAAGCAATATTGAAATCATAATAGGAAGCATACGCATAAAAACTCCCATTTCACCACTCATAATTAAAAGTGGTAAAAAAGCAAATATTGTCGTAGCAGTTGCAGTTAAAACAGCTGGAAACATTTCAACTGCTCCATTTATGGCAGCTTCTCTTGGATTATCTCCTTTTTCTAAGTGCCTATATATATTTTCAGCAACAACAATTGCTTCATCGACTAGCATACCAAGAGCAATCAATGCTCCAAGCAAAGAGAGCATATTTAAACTATATCCCATCATTTCCATCCAAATAAGCCCTATCATAAAACTTACAGGAATTCCTAAACTTACTACAAATGCTATTCTTCCGCTTATAAAAATCCATACTGATATACCAACTAAAATCAAACCAAAAATTATATTTGAAATTACGGTATTTAGCCTATTTCTTATCCAAATGGAAGAGTCCGAATAGGTTTCAAAAGTAAAATTTTGATATTTTTGTTTATAATCTTTGAGTATTTTTTTGATATCTTTTACAAGTGCAATTGCATTTCCATTTTTTGATTTATTTATACTTATGGAAAGGTTTGGCTCCCCGTTAAAGTGTGAAAGTTGATCAGAGTCAGAGTAAGTAAAATCAGCACTTGCTACATCTTTTAAATATATTTTTTTGCCTCTTATGCTTATAATCGTATTATTTAGTTTTTCCTCATTGTTTTCTCCCCCAAGTGTACTTACAAAAAGATGATTTCCTTTTTGCTTTATGACTCCCACTGGAAAAACATCACTGAGATTAGATAAAACACTTGCAAATTCTAGAGGTGAAATACCGTAAGCTTTTAATTTTTCATGATCAATCTTAAATACAAGTTCTTTATCTGAATCTCCTCTAACTGTTACATCACTTAAATCTTCAATCTTTGATAATCTTGATTTTAATTCATCTGCAACTTTTAGCATTTCTTCTTTAGAGGCACTCCTACTAGCAATAGCTATGGATATGAGGGGATAATCAACCTCCATAATCTTTGCTATTGGCTCATCCATATCACTTGGTAAATCTTTTTTATTTGTACTTACTATATCTTTTACATCATCTAAAATTTTACTTCTATCAGTACCTCTTTTTAAGTATATAGTTATACTAAAAAATCCATTTCTTATGAAACTCTCAAACCTATCAACACCATTTAGGTTTGATATGTCATCTTCTATTGATTTTACTGCCATCTTATCTAGCACATCTGGACTAGTTCCTGCGTACGCTCCAGTTATCATGATTGAGTCTAAACTAGAAGGTGGAAATATCTCTTTTGGAATACTCCTATAAGCAAAAATAGACATAACAAATAAAAAAACTAAAAAAATATGATTTAATACACTTTTATCTACTGCAAATTTTACGAAAGCTTTTAACATTACTTCTCCAAGTCAATAAAAACAGAATCTAAAACTTGATTTTTAAATCTAATAGAATCTAATTTTTGTTTTAAATATCTATTTTCTTCTTTTAAAGTAGAGTACTCAGAATGTAATCTGTTTATATCTCTACTTATATAATATATTTGATTTTTTATATAAATCTTTGGCAAAACTATTAAAAATGCTACAAATAATGACAGATAAACTAAAAAGAGAAATTTAAAATCTAAATTTTTTTCTCTTTTTTGTTCTTCATCATAATCATTTAGTAATTCATTTTTATCATTTTTCGTATCTTTAACCATTGATTTTAAACACCCTCATCTTTGAACTTCTACTTCTAGGATTTGTTTTGCACTCTGCTTTACTAGGAATTATCGGTTTTTTAGTCAAAATTTTTCCTAGAGCATGATTGTTCCCACACTCGCACTTCATTATACCATCAGGGCAAATACAATTTCTTGACCAAAATTTAAATGTTTTTTTAACAATCCTATCTTCTAAGGAGTGAAAAGAGATAATAGCAACAATGCAATCTTTTAGATTTGCATTGTAAATTGATTCAAATAGTTCATCAAGCTCACCCAATTCATCATTTACTTCTATCCTAATAGCTTGAAAAGGAAGTGTTGCTGGATGAATTTTTGGTTTGCCACCTAATTTTTTAAACAATTCTGCCAAATCTTTAGAGCTTTCAAAAGGCCTATTATCGATAACTAGTTTTGCAGCCTTTCTAAAATCTCTCATCTCTCCATATTCTCTAAAAATCTCTTCTAGCTCTTCTTTTGAATAGTTATTAACAACATCTTTTGCACTTTTTGGATTATCTGGGTTCATCCTCATATCCAAAGTAGAGCTTGTAAACCCAAAACCTCTCTCTTCTTTATCTAATTGTAAAGAAGAAACTCCAATATCAGCTAAGATTCCACGAATTGGATAATCTTTGTAAGTTTTAATTACTGTTGAAAACTTTGCATGCTCAAATATAACTCTATCTTTAAATCTCTCAAGTCTTTTTTTACTAAAATTAATAGCTTCTTGGTCTTGGTCACAACAAATTAGTTTAATATTTGGATTTTGCTCCAACAAAGCTTCACTATGGCCACCATATCCAACAGTACAATCAACTATATATCCATCATCAATATCTTTAAAAACTTCTTTGACTTCTTCTAATAATACAGGCTTATGAGGTATATGCAAATCTTTTCCTAAGTTTTTTTGTTATAATACCAAACTAAGTAACAAAAAAAGGTTAAGTCTTGCAAAACTATCTTATCGAAGATTTAAAAAATATATCTCTTTCTATGTTCAGAAAAGATTTTATAGGTATTTTTCACGGTGCACTATCTGCAAGAGTTGCTCATAATCATTTTATTATCAATAAAAGAGATACAGTTTTTGATGATGTTGATAAAGATGACTTCATCGAACTTTACTCTAAAAAAGATTATCGGTGGAATGAAGCTAGTTTAGATGCCGAAATTCATTTAAATATATACAAAAATATTAACGAAGCAAAATACATTTGTTATGCAATGCCTCCTTTTACAACATCATACTCTTTAGTCAATGATGATATTGTCCCACAAGATTACTTCGGGATAAAAGAGATAGGTAATATCGATGTTTACGATCCAAAATCATTTGATGATTGGTATGAAAGAGCAGAAATTGAGATATATAGGTACTTAAAAGAAAACTCAACAAACTTAATGGTTATAAAAGGTTATGGAGTTTATATATTTGATAGAGATATCCACCAACTGGCAAAAAAAATAGCTCTTTTAGAAAATAGTTGTAAGTTATTATACTATGCAAGTGAGTTTAACAAAGGAAGATAGTTCAATTCTTTTCTTCCTTCTTCCCAAAAACCCAAATTTGACTCTGCATTGATGTGTCCTTTGTTACCTACATGTACAATTTTGCTACCCCATTTATTTGCTAAAAATTCTGCATTTTCTACACTATTATATTGGTCATTACTACTGATGATACATGTTGATTTAAATGGTAGTTTTTCTAAAGGGGGATTTGAGTAACCTTTTATATCTTTTGGAAAATCTTTTCTTTTTGTATCAGGAGGTGCTACAAGTAGCGCACCTATAATATTTTGATTTTGATAATACTTTTGTACCCATTCTACTACAGTATGACAACCTATACTGTGTGCAACTATCAAAATTGGTGAATTTATTTGATTGATTGTATTGTCTAACTCTTTAATCCACTCATCTTTATTTGGATGATTCCAATCTTTTTGTTCAACCCAGTAAGAATTATTAGTTTCATTAAACCATAATCGTTGCCAATGTTTGTCCAAAGAATTTCCATAACCAGCAACAAATAAAGTGCTATACATCTAATAAGGCCTTTATTGCTTCATATGCTACATCCATCATAGTGTCAATTTCTTTATAATCAATCACAAATGGAGGCATAAAATATACTACATTTCCAAGTGGTCTTAAAAATACACCTTTTTCCAAAGCATAATCAAATACCTTTAAACCAATTCTATCTTCACTTTTATAACCTTTTATATCAAGAGCTGCAATCATACCTGTTTGTCTTATATTTTCTACATTTTCTAACTCTTTAAATCTTTCCAATTTTTTAGCAATATAAGCAATTTTTTCTTGATTTTGTTCTATTATATTTTCATTTTCAAAGATATCAAGTGTTGCGTTAGCTACTGCACAACTAAGTGGGTTTCCTGTATAACTATGTGAGTGCAAAAAGGCTTTATACTCGTTATACTCGCAATAAAACATATCATAAACTTCGTTAGTAGTTAGCACGCAAGATAGTGGTAAATAGCCTCCTGTTAGTCCTTTTGAGAGTGCCATGAAATCAGGAGTCATCTTAGCTTGTTCACATGCAAACATACTTCCTGTTCTTCCAAATCCAACTGCAATCTCATCAGCAATTAGATGAATACCAAATTCATCACAAAGCTCTCTTGCTTTTTTTAAGTATTCTGGTGAGTACATATGCATACTTCCTGCACATTGTACCAATGGCTCTAGTATAAAAGCTGATATTTTTGAATCATTTTTTTCAAGTGTACTTCTTAAATCTTCAATAGCTCTACATGTAGCCTCATTAGACTTGTCTTTTGGGACTTCAACTTGAATGGTTTCTAACAAAATAGTATCAAATGTATCTTTATAAAGCCCTACATCACCAACTGCAAGAGCACCTAAAGTTTCTCCATGATAAGAATTTTTTAGAGAGATAAAACAAGGTCTATCTTCACCCTTATTTTTAAAATACTGATAACTCATCTTAAGAGCCACTTCAACTGCACTAGAGCCATTATCTGCCCAAAAAACTTTTTCTAGGCCTTTTGGTGTTAGCTCTACTAATCTAGAAGATAGCTTAACAATAGGCTCGTGAGTAAAACATGTTAGTATTACATGTTCTAAATTTTCAACTTGTTCTTTTAGCTTTTTGTTTATGTAGTCGTTAGAGTGTCCAAAAAGATTTACCCACCATGAACTTATAGAATCAATATATTTATTTCCTTCATAATCATACAAATATACTCCTTTTCCTTTTTTAATTGGAATAAGAGGCAGTTGTTCATAATCTTTCATTTGTGTACAAGGATGCCAAATATGTTTTAAATCTTTTTTTTTCAATTGCTCTATAAATTCACTCATTTTATCTCCATTTGCTCGTTTTTATAGTCGTTTAATAACAATAAGGATAAAATTATATCTAAAAAAAAGAGTAAGTACTACTAAGTTGTAGGTACTTGTTTAAAGGATTTAGATGATAACTTGGATGCAGCATCACAAAAAGTATCTAGTAATTACCATATGGGTAGCAACAATAGCATTTATTGGAGCTGGATTTGTCGGCTGGGGAGCATATGATTTTAACTCTGATAGAGCTTCAGCAGTAGCTAAGGTAGAAAATAGAAAAGTTTCTGTACAAGATTTTCAATTAGCGTATGCTAACTATTATAACTTTTATAATAACATGTTAGGTGGCACATTGACTCAAGAAAAAGCTGATCAAATGGGCTTAGAAAAGATTGTGATGAATGCAATCATAAACGAAACGTTGTTATTAAGCTATGCTGATGAAATTGGTCTTAGAGTACTTGATAGTGAAGTTAAAGAAGCAATTGCAAATGATGATGCTTTTAAAAATAATGGTGTTTTTAACAAAGAAACATATTACAGAGTAGTTAAACAAACAGGAATAAAACCAAAAGAGTATGAGCAAAATCTTAAAAAAACTCTACTTTTAGAAAAAGTCCAAAAGGCACTTGATTTAAAACCTTCTAAAATGGAACAAGAAATTTTCTCTTCTGCTATGTTTATGAAAGATAGATTAGCAATTGACATAATCAAGATAAATGCTGATGAAGTAACAATTAATGAAGATGAAATTAAAAAATATTGGGAAGAGCATAAAACAGAGTACTTAACTGAAAAAAGTTTTGATTTAGCAACAATCAAAATAGGAGCTTCAAACAAAGATGTTGACCAAAAAGAATTAAAATCTTTTTATGAAGAGAAAAAATATGATTATAAAAAAGCTGATGGAAAACTAAAAAGTTTTGATGAAGCATATGAGGATGTACTAAAAGATTATCGCATTAAAATGAGTAAAAGGGAAGCTTTAGAAACTTATTTGTTGTTTAAAAAATCTCAAATGAATCCAACAGGTAAAATGAATGTAAAAATAAGTGATAAAAATTTTCCTGTTGAAAAAATAAAAAATGCAAGATTAGGTCAAGTTTTAAAGCCTATACAATTTGAAAATGGATTTATTATAGTAAAAGTTACTTCTATTAACGAACCAAAACCAAAACCATACATTGAAGCAAAAGATACAATATATAAAAAACTTAAAAGTATAAAGCAAGCTAAGATGCTTAAAAAACAAGCTAAAGCTAGACTAGGTATTTTTAATGGACAAGATATAGGATTTGTAACTAGAGATTCTAAGAAACAAATACCAGGACTTAGCAATGAAGAGAGTATAGAATTTGTAAACTATGTTTTTGATACAAATAAAGCAAGTAGTTATAAGATTATCGGAAACAAGGCAATTCTATACAAAATACTGGAACAAAACTTGCTTAATAAAGACAAGTTGCAAGAATATGTAGATTTGATAAATACTAATATCATGCAAATAAAAAAAGCTGAGATAAATCAAAATCTCATTAGTGAACTAAAAAAGAGATATGCAATAGAACAATACTATAAAGGAAAATAATTGAGCACTACTATCTTAGGTATTGACATAGGTTCAAGTAAAATTTGTGCAATTATCGCTGAAAAAAGTGATGATGACATAAAAGTACTTGGAGCTGGTATCGCAAAGGCACAAGGACTTAAAAAAGGTATAATTACAAATATAGAACTTGCGTCAAAGTCAATAAAAAATGCACTAAATGACGCTAAAAGAGTAGCTGGTACTCAATATGAAAAAGTTATAGTTTCTATTTCTGGAGCGTATACAAAAAGCATAGATAGTAGTGGAGTTGTTAATATTCCTAATAGGGATATTGGTATAAAAGAGATAAATCGCGCTATGCAAATGGCTGATCATAATGCAAATATACCAAATGAATATGAAAAACTTCATATTCTCCCTTATAATTTCAAAGTAGATGATCAAGAATTTATAGAAGATCCACTTGGTATGAATGGAGCTAGACTTGAAGTTCAAGTTCACATCATAACTGCTCAGAAATCATCTCTTAGTAATCTTCAAAAAGCAGTCAAATCAGCTGGAGTTCAGATAGACAATATTGTATTGGCTGGTTATGCTTCAAGTATAGCTGTTTTAAATAGTGATGAAAAAGAGCTTGGAGTTGGTGTTATAGATTTGGGTGGGGCTACATGTAACCTAGTAGTTCATGCTGGAAATTCTATAAGATATAATGACTTTTTGGGTGTTGGCTCACTCAATATTACAAACGATCTTTCAACAGCACTTCATACGCCATTAGGAGCTGCTGAAAATATCAAGATAAATTATGGTTCATTGCAAGGTAATTCAAGTGATCTTATAGAGATACCTGTTATCGGAGATGATGGTTCTACTCATGAAGTTTCACTTGATATTGTTTCAAATGTTATTTATGTAAGAGTTGAAGAAACCCTGATGATTCTAGCAAAAGCACTAGAAGATAGTGGATTTAAAGACCAGCTTGGTGCTGGTATTGTCCTAACTGGTGGTATGACAAAGCTAGAAGGAATCAGAGAGCTTGCATCTGCGATTTTTGATAATATGCCAGTTCGCATAGCAAAACCAAAAGAGATGGATGGACTTTTTGAAACACTAAGAGATCCTGGGTATTCAACAGCAATTGGCTTAGTTTTATACGGCGCAGGACAGTTTACTCCATATGAAATCGATTCAAATAAAAAACTTAGATATAAAAATGAAGAAATTCCACCTAGTAAAAATGTACAAAATATTTTAGATGGTACAGAGGGCGAAAGCTTTGTTGATGAAGAAAGTGGAATAAAAAATGCTAAGGATAAATTAGCAACTATTGCAGACATAAAAGAAAAAGAAAATAGTAGTGGTTTTATAAGCAAAATATGGAACCGTATGACACAGTTGTTTTAAAAGAAATATTCAGGAGAGAAGATGAGTGGGTTTACAATAGAAGAATCAAAAAATGTTTATGGTGCTAAGATTAAAGTAATCGGTGTTGGTGGTGGCGGTGGTAACATGGTTAACCACATGATTAGTGAAGGTGTTAGTGGAATTGATCTAATTGTTGCTAATACTGATGCACAAGCACTTGAACACTCAAAAGCACAAATTAAAATTCAGCTTGGTGAAAAAAAGACAAAAGGCCTTGGTGCGGGAATGCAACCTGAAGTAGGAAGAGAATCAGCTTTAGAAAACTACGAAGAAATCAAAAGTGCACTTGAAGGTGCTGATATTGTTTATGTCGCTTCTGGATTAGGTGGAGGAACTGGAACTGGTGCTGCTCCTGTTATCGCACAAGCTGCAAAAGAAATTGGTGCATTAACTGTGTCAGTTGTAACTAAACCTTTTATGTTTGAAGGTAGAAAAAGAGCAAAATTAGCAGAAGCTGGTTTAAATGAACTAAAAAAAGAGAGTGATTCAATCGTTGTTATACCAAATGACAAACTTTTATCAATCATTGAAAAAGGTTTAGGTATAAAAGATAGTTTTAAAATCGTAGATGATGTACTTAGTCGTGCAGTTGGAGGTATGAGCCAAGTTGTACTTTCAAGTGGAGATAGTGACATAAATGTTGACTTTGCCGATGTAAAAACAGTTATGAGTCACAGAGGAATGGCACTTATGGGTGTTGGTCAAAGTAGTGGTGCTGGTGCTGCTAGTGAAGCAGTAAAAAGTGCGATTGAATCTCCACTGCTAGATAATATGTCAATAAATGGTGCTCTTGGTGTACTAATTCATTTTCATATTCCACCTGCTTGTCCGCTATCTGATATTAGTGAAGCGATGGAAATCGTTTATGAAAGCGCAGATGAAGATGCAGATGTAATATTTGGTACAACAACTGATGATGGAATGGCTGATGATAGTGTAAAAGTAACTATCGTTGCTACTGGATTTGAAAACAAGATAGAAAAAGCAAAAGAATTAAAAGCTTTAAATGAAGATCAAGAAGAAGCTAAAAAAAGACGAATAATGAGCCTTAGAAAGGTAAGTGGTGGTTATGAAGGACAAGAAGATTATCTTGATATTCCTACATATATCCGCCATCAAATGGATTAAGCCAATATCTTCTCTAAATAAGGAAGGGATTTAATCCCTCCTTATTATAAACCCTCTATCAAGCCCTGCTAAATCTTTGTAAAATTCTGCATTGTTAGCATAAGATAATATCTTTTCTCTTTGGTCATACCCCATTTCACAAGCTAAGTATTTTATATCTCTTTGTTTAAAAGTATCTATTATATCTTTTAAAATTTCATCACCAACTTCACCGCCATAAAGAGCAAGACTTGGCTCGTAAGAGAGTCCTACATGTAAAGACTCATCGTTTGCTATATAAGGGGGGTTTGAAACTAACATATCAAAACTGTTATCTTTTACATTTTCTAACAAGTTACTTTGTATAAACTCGATTTTATCTTCTACACCATGTTTTTTAGCATTAATCTTTGCAACATCTAAAGCATCATTACTTATATCAATTGCTTTTATTTTTGCCTTTGGTAAAAGTATCGCGAGCATAATTGATATAATCCCACTTCCTGTTCCAATTTCAACTATTTTAGCTCTTTTAAGACCTTTACATGTAGAAACTACTAAATCAACCAACAATTCAGTCTCAGGCCTAGGGATGAGGACTCTGCTATCAACATAAAATTCACGAGAGTAAAACATGGCACTGTTTGTTATGTATTCAACTGGCTCGTGATTTGCTCTTTTTTGTATCAACTCAAAATACTTTTCATCTACAATTTTTTTATCTTCGTTTGTAATTAAAAAAATTTGGTCTTTTTTTAAATGATGAGCGAGAAGTATCCTAGCCTCTTTTTGGGGTATTTCACTACTATCTTTTAAAATATCAACTGCTTTAATCAAAGCATCTTTTATACTATACATCAACACCTAACTTTTCAAGTCTTTCAACCACACTTGGATGTGTATGATAAAATGTAACGGTCAATGGGTGAGACAATGGGAAGCTTTTATTTTCATCAACAAGTTTCATTAAAGCATTTGCTAATTCTTGTTTTCCTCCTACTTCACTTCCATATTCATCTGCTCTAAATTCATTGTGTCTGCTAAGTAATCCAAATAATGGCATAAAAATAAACGATAAAACAGGAGATAAAAGTAAAAACAAAATCAATATCATATGAGCTGATTTTTCTACTCCTATTCCTTGAAAAATTGTTTCAGGTAAATTCCCAAATATAAAAAACATAGCGAACATCATAAGTCCACTTGAAAATATATTTTTAATTATGTCTTTGTGCTTAAAATGACCTAATTCATGGCCTAAAACTGCTAAAAGTTCATCTTTTGTCAATTTTTGAACCAATGTATCATACAATACAACTCTTTTTGATTTTCCAAGTCCTCCAAAATATGCATTTAATCTCTTATCTCTTTTACTGGCATCTATTGTAAAGACTCCACTACTTTTTAATCCAGCTTTTTTTAAAAGATTTTCAATTGCATCTTTTAACTCTACATCTTCTAAAATAGTAAATTTATTAAATATAGGAGCAATCAGAGTTGGATAAATCATATTTATAAATAAAATGATAACAAAAACAATACCAAACCCATATATCCACCAGTTTTCATAACTATTTATTATCCAGCTTAACAACCATATAAGGAGTGCTCCAAATACAAAAAACATAACTGCACCTTTAATTTGGTCTATTATGTAAGTTTTTGTATCAATCGTAGAAAATTCATATCTTCTATCTAAATTAAATATTTTATATAAATCAAATGGTAATCCAAGTATATAATTTATACTGATAAAAGATAGTACAAAAACTATAGTATTAACTGAGCTATTTTCAAAATTGATAATACTATCTAAAAATTTAAATCCAAAACTAACCCACGCAAAAAACAGCAGTAAATCATACAAAGATTCTACAATTGAGATTTTACTACTCTCAATCCTGTAATCACCTGCAATTTTGAAATTTTCTTTTGAGAGAATTATGGGTTTACCCTCTTTTCTTTTCTTTACAAAATTTGATTCCATCATACTTATATAAATCTTAGTAAGTGTATAAATTGTATATATAACTAACATTGCTTCAAACATAAAATATCCTCTATTTTTTTGCGGATTATATCTAAATGAAGTTTATATATTGATTTAGCTAAATATTGCTAAAATTACACTCATCTTAAATATCTTGGAGATAAATTGGCATTATTAGACTTATTGGGCATTTGTAAATCGTATGAATCACAACAGATTTTAAAAGAGATTGATTTTTTTGTAAATAAAGATGAAAGAATTTGTATCATAGGTAAAAATGGTGGCGGTAAGTCGACTTTGATGAAAATCATCAATGGCTCATTAGAATTTGATGAGGGAAGAAGAATAGTTCAAAATGGTATAAAAGTTGAAATGTTAAGTCAATCGCCATCTTTTGAAAAAGATATTACTGTAAAAGAGGCTATTGAAGAAGAATTAAGTGAACTAAAAAGTGCAAAAATAAAATATGATGAAATTTTAAAAAAACTAGAAAATGATTTTAATAACAAAGAATTATTAGCCCAGCAAGAGGCACTTACAAATTTTCTAGATTTACACAATGCTTGGAATTTAGATGATAAAATAGAAAGAGTTTTAGTGCAATTCCAACTAAAAGAGTATGAAAACAGGCCTGTAACACTTTTAAGTGGAGGAGAGCAAAGAAGAGTAACACTAGCTGGATTGATTTTAAAAAAACCTGATATCTTACTCTTAGATGAACCTACAAACCATCTAGATGTATATATGGTTGAATTTTTAGAAGAGATGCTTTTAAAAGAGAAATTTACCCTAGTTTTTATATCACACGATAGATACTTCATAGATAATATAGCAACTAAAACAGTAGAAATTGATGATTGTAAATTAAGAAGTTATGAAGGTGGATATGAAAAATATCTAAAAGCAAAAGAAGAATTACTTTTGAGTATGAAAAAATCTCATGAAGTTTTGCTAAAACATTTAAGAAGTGAAGAAGAGTGGCTAAGGCGAGGGGTTAGAGCTAGACTTAAAAGAAATGAAGGAAGAAAACAAAGAGTTTTTCAAATGAGAGAGGAAGCTAAAAAGAATCCTGCAGTTATAAATAAAATCAAATTAGAACTTGAAAGGGAGCAAAAAAACTTCAATCAATCAAAATCTCAAAATAAACAAAAAATGCTTTTTGAGATGTATGATGTATCAAAAAAACTTGGAGACAAGCTACTCATAAAAGATTTTTCTACTAGAATCTTACAAAAGGATAGAATTGCGATTGTTGGGAAAAATGGAGCTGGTAAATCTACACTTTTAAAGATATTGCTTGAAGAAATAAAGATAGATAGTGGTACATTTAAAAAGGGTGAATTTAAAATTGGTTATTTTGATCAGCAAAGAACATCGCTGGATGATGATAAAAACTTGATAGAAACTTTTTGCCCAAATGGTGGCGATAGAGTTGATGTCAAGGGCAAAAATATGCATGTTTATGGATACTTAAAAAACTTTTTATTTCCAAAAGAACATCTTGATAAAAAAATAGGCGTTTTAAGTGGTGGTGAGAAGAACAGAGTTGCTCTAGCTCTTTTATTTACTAAAGAGATTGATTGTTTGATTTTAGATGAGCCTACTAATGATCTTGATATACCAACTATAAACATTTTAGAAGAGTATATACAAAGCTTTCAAGGAGCAGTAATCTTTGTAAGTCATGATAGGTATTTTGTAGATAAAATTGCTCAAAAACTTTTTATTTTTAAGGGTAATGGTATCATCGAAGAGAGTTATCAAAACTATAGTGAATATCTAGAAATTGAAAAAGAGTTAAAAGGTATAGAAAATTTTTCAAATAAAGAAGAAAAAGAAACAACAAAAGCACCAGTTAATCGTACACTGAAACTATCATACAAAGAAAAACTAGAATATGAAAAACTACCTTTAGAAATTGAAAAATTAGAAAATGAAATAAGTGAAATAAAAAAATGCCTTAGTAATCCTGAGTGCTACGAAAAAATAGGACTTATAAAACTCTCAGAAGAGCTAAACCAAAAAGAAGAAAAACTTGAACCATTAATCGATAGGTTATTAGAAATAGAAGAAAAAATAGAAGAAATAGAGGGCTAAAGCCCACTATTTCTATACTTTAAAAGAAGAAAGAGTTTCTTCCAAATTTAAAGATATTTCAGTCATATTTTTAGAAATTTTAGCTAAATCATCAGCTATTTTTTCGTTGTAGCTAGATGCTTCGAAAGTCTCTTTCATTTGCTCCATCATAACATTTGTTAAATGAGAAATTTCAACTACTTTTTTTGAAGCTTCTTTTGAAATTTCAATAGATTCTTTTGTTTTTTCTTTTGTTTTATCAGCTTCACTTCTAACATTTTCTGCACTACTTGAAACTTCTTGCATAGCGATTGCATTGTTTTGCATAGCTGAGCTAAGTTCAGTTACACCTTGAACTATCACACTGATTGTTGAATCAATCTCACTCAAAGACTTCTGAGTTCTCTCAGCTAATTTTCTAACTTCATCTGCAACAACAGCAAATCCACGACCATGTTCTCCTGCCCTTGCTGCTTCAATTGCCGCGTTTAGAGCAAGTAGATTTGTTTGGTCAGCAATATCTTTAATCATCTCCAAAACGCCTTTAATTTGTTCTGTTTGAGAAACAACAGAACTAATTTGTACAGACATTTCCTGCTCATTTTGACTAGATTCTAAGATCTTTTCAACAACATCATGCAATGACTCACTCATATTTTCTAATATATTAAATGCTTTAATATTATCTTCAGCTGTACTTATAGCTAGCTCTTCTGAAACACCTAGATTTTTTTCAACATCTTTCATAACATTAAAAGTCTTACTAATACTTTGTGTTTGTATTTGAGCACTTTTAGTTATCTCAACAACATTATTGTTCAATATCTCATCAGTTTTGTTAACTTCGTTTGCACTTTCTTTAGAAACAACTATCATATTTTGTATTTTTTCTATAAATTTATTTATATGACTAGCAACTTGACCTATTTCATCTTCAGAATTCACTTCGACTCTAGCTGTTAAATCACCCTCACTACCAGATAAATTTTCAACTCTTTCTTTTAAAATATTGATAGGATCTCCAACAACTTTTTTCAAAACCCACATTACTACTAAAGATGTAATAATTAAAGAAATTAAAAATATAAATAAAAATACATAACTACTATCTTTGATATCTTTATCGATTTTTTCAAAAGAATAAGTCATGTCCATAACACCTAGAACATCACCTTTCTTACTAGTTACATGACAACCTAAACACTCATTTGTAGCAACTAGTGGTCTTAAAAGCCTCAATCTATGTCCTTTTTCATCATTTATGTCAATAGCTTTTATTTGTGGATTTTTTATAATATTTTTAATCAACTCTTCACTACTTGGCTTAGCCTGAATGCCAAAGCCATCAATAACAGCTTGTGATTTATGGATTTCTAATTTTTTAATACCTTCAATCTTTTCTGCATCCTTTAAAGCTTGATCGATTTGTTCAGGATCTCCTAAATTCATAGCAGCTCTTACTGTTTGAAAAACTGATTGGCTAAAAGAATTTAAACTTCTTTTACTTTGCTCCAAAGAAGCTGATTTAAACTCACTAACGATAAAATACTGTAAAACAATAAAACTAATCAATAAAACTGGAATTAAAGTAAATGCTATTTTTAGCCCTATTCTTTTTTTTATCATCACTACGCCTTTTTTATGTTTAGTACAGATAGCAAATTCATATTATCTAGCATGTCATATAGTTCATTATTATAAACATATAAACTAATTGGTATTTGATCTTTTTTTATAAACTTCATCAAAAAACCAATTACTGATGATGTTATGATAAATGAATCTTTTATATGTATATCGATTGGTTTTTTATCATCATTTAAAGAACTATCTTCTATAGCATCTTTTAACTTTTTACCATCTACTAAACTTTTAATATTACCTTTAACATTAATCACAATTTTAGCAGAACTATTTTCAACATTAATTTCCATAACATCCCTTTTTCAACAAATTATTGCAAAAACTACAATCTTTTACCACAACATAAATCAATTTTAGTGTAAAAAGTGCCTTACTCCAGTAAAATATAACGCCATATCATATTCATCAGCTGCTTTTATAATATCATCATCTCTTATACTACCACCTGGTTCTATCACAGCTTTTACACCAGCTTTATATGCTTCATCAATGCTATCTCTAAACGGGAAAAAGGCTTCACTAGCTAAAACACAGCCTTTTATATCAAGATTTAAATCTTTTGCTTTTCTAAGAGCGGCTTTAGCAGCATCTACTCTACTAGTCATTCCCATTCCAATTGCAACCATTGCGCTATCTTTTACATATACAACACAATTAGATTTAGTTAAAGCTGCAACTTTAACTGCAATTTCCATGTCTTTTAGCTCACTTTCGCTAGCTTTTCTTTTACTTTTACATATAGCATTTTTTACTTCATCATCAGCTACTCTGTCGCTATTTTGATATACAAATCCACCATCTACATGTTTAAAATCATACGCATCTTCATTTAAAATAAGATATTTACTCTCTTGAGTAAAAATTTTGATTCTTTTTTTATCTTTAAATACTTCTAAAGCATCTTCATCAACATTTGCAGCAATTATAACTTCGATAAAGATTTCATTTATTTTTTCAGCCAATTTTTTATCTAATGTCCCATTGATAGCAACAACACCACCAAAAGCCGAAATTGGATCACACCTCAAAGCTTTTTCATAACTATCAAGTAAATTATCTCCGATAGCAAAACCGCAAGGATTTGCATGTTTGATGATAGAAACTGCTGGAGCTTCTCCAAATGAAGCTGCAATTTTTACAGCACCACTTATGTCAGTCATATTGTTAAAACTAGCTTCGCCTTTTAATGCTTTGAAATTATTTGTAAAAAAGTAATCAAACTCGTACAACGCGCCTTTTTGATGAGGATTTTCACCATATCTAGTATCAAATGCTTTTGAACCAACTATAAATTGTTTCTCACCAAAGCCATCATTAAATCTTTTATTCATATAGTTTGCTATCATGCTATCATAAGCTGCTGTATGCTCATACGCTTTTATCATCAAATCTCTTCTAAATTCAAGGCTATTTTTATCATTTTTAATAGCATCAATTACTTCATCATAATCATTAACATCAGTCACAATCAAAACACTTGCAAAATTTTTAGCAGCACTTCTAACCATAGTAGGCCCACCAATGTCAATATTTTCGATAATTTCTTCAAAATCATCAGTCTTTGCAATAGTCTCCTTAAAAGGATAAAGATTTACACAAACCAAATCAATACTTTCAACTCCGAGCTTTTTTGCTTCTACTACATGTAGCTCTTTATCTCGTCTATATAAAATCCCACCATGAACATAAGGATTAAGAGTTTTTACTCTTCCTTCAAAGCACTCAGGAAATTTTGTAACTTCATCAATCTCAATAGCTTTTATACCCTCGCTTGATAAAAGTTTAAAAGTTCCACCTGTAGAAATTATCTCATAACCTAATTTTTCAAGTTCTCTTGCAAACTCAACAATACCAGTTTTATCACTTACACTTATGAGTGCTCTCACTTTTTCATCCTTAAATTAAAATAATCTTTATTTTACACTATTCTTCTTTATGATTTCATAAGCTTCATTAATCTCTTGAAGTTTTTTTGTAGCACTTTCAATGATACTTTTATCTTTTCCTTCTCCCATGAGTATATCAGGATGATTTTGTCTAACCAATTTTCTATAAGTTTTTTTAACTGTATCAAAATCTACGCTTTCATCTAAACCCAAGGTTTCATATGCTTTTTTTAGGCTCATACCTTCTTGTTTTGCTTTGTTTGCATAAAAATTCTCAAACTGTTTTATTAAGTTCTCAAAATCACTTTTTCTGATTTCCAAAGCATTAGCGATATCTTCAGTTATCATAAACTCTTCTTTACTAAACTCACCATCAATAAAAGCAAGATTTAGTAAATATTCCATTATTTTTAGTCTTTTTAAATAATCCCTTTTTGTTAAAGCAAGATATTTTTTAGCAATTTCTAAAGTATTTTCAAAGCTCTCTTTTTCTTGCTTATAGATGCTCTTTAACTCATCTCTTATTTCATTTGAATTTTCAAACACTTTAGAAATATCAGTAAAAGTATGACTTAAAAGTTCAGCCTCAAGCTCACTCACCCTTCCATCAGCTTTTGCAACTTTTGCCATCAAAGCAACTAGCAAACCAGCTTCATGATCTTTAAGTGAGCCTTTTAGACTTTGAACTTTATCTACATGTATATGATTAAAATCTTCTGTTTTATAACCTTTTGTTAGCAAATAAAACAACACAATTACAATAACGATGATAATATAACTCAATTCAGCATCCTTTTTTCATTATTTTACTACAATAATCATAAATTTTAACAAGGTAAAATATGGAAATCTTTGATAAAGTAATCGATAGAACAAAAAGCCATTGTGAAAAATGGGACAAATATAAAAACCAAGATGTTATTCCTATGTGGGTAGCCGATATGGATTTTAAATCACCTCAATGCATAATTGATGCTTTACATGTAAGAGTAGAGCATGGTGTTTTTGGTTATACTAGAGTTGATGAAGTAACTATTGATGCAGTGATATCTTTCATAAAAAGACACTACGATTGGGATATAAAACCAGAGTGGATTGTTTGGAACTCTGGAGTTATAAGTAGTATGAATGTAGCTTGTAAAATGACTAAAGGAAGTGATGTTATCATTAGCACTCCTATTTATCCACATTTTGTTAAAGCACCCAAAAATAATAATTTAAATATTTTAAAAGTGCCGTTAGTTGAAAAAAACAACCGATGGACTATTGATTTTGATGAATTTGAAAAGGCAATTACTCCTACATGTAAACTGTTTATGTTTTGCAATCCCTACAATCCAGGAGGAACAGTTTTTAAAAGAGATGAACTTGAAAAACTTAGTGATATTTGTGTAAAACATGATTTGATTATATGCTCTGATGAAATACACGCAGATTTAATTTTAAATCCAAATGCAAAACATATACCAATTGGCTCTTTAAATGATGAAATATCTAAAAGAAGTATAACTCTTTTAGCCCCAAGTAAAACATTTAATATAGCAGGACTACAAAGCTCTTTTGCTATAATCCCAGATAAAAAATTAAGAAAAGAATTCCAAGTAACAATGGCAGGAATTACTACTGGAGTAAATTTACTAGCTCTTACAGCTACAAAAGTTGCTTATACCAGCTGTGATGAGTGGCTAAATAAACTTAGAGTTTATCTAAATGAAAATCTAAAAATAGTACAAGATTTTGTAAAACAATATCCTAAATTAAAATTATTAAACCAAGATGCTACATTTTTAGCTTGGATTGATGTAAGTAAATTAGAGCTTGAAAACCCATATGAGTACTTTTTAAAATATGGAGTTGGCCTAAGTGATGGTGAGCCTTTTGGAAATAAAAACTTCGTTAGATTAAATTTTGGTACACCTAAAAGCATTTTAAATGAAGGTTTAAAAAGGATATCAAAAGCTTTAGATGAGCTAAACTAAAAGGAGATTATCAAATTTCCTTTCTTTTTTCTATTTGTGATTTAAGCTCTTTTATCTCTTCTAATAGTAAATCTAATTTTTTACTATCTTCATGGATTTCATTTTTCATTTTTGCATCTTGCATTTTTTGCATTTCACCAATTATGACAGCTACAAAAAGATTAAAAAATACAAAAGCAGCAATAATAATAAAACTAACAAAATAAATCCAAGCCCAAGGATATACTTCCATAGCCTCATACATAACATCTGTCCAATCTTCAAAAGTCAAAATTCTAAACAGTGTAAGCATAGAAACTAAAAAATTATCCCATAATTTAGATGGCAAATCAGCAAAGATAAAACTACCTGCAATAGCATATATATAAAAGATAATAAACATAAGAATAACAATATCTATGATAGATGGTATTGCTTTAATTAGCATATCTATTATAGATTTAAGTTCAGGTCTAGCAGTGAAAAGTCTTAAGACCCTAAAAACTCTAAATAATCTTGCAATGGCTGCAAATGAACTATTTTCCAATGGTACAAGAGTTATAGCAACTATAACAAAATCAAAAAGATTCCATCCATTTTTAAAAAAATTGATAAATTTTTCTTCAGCAATCATTTTAATTAAAAGCTCAATTACAAAATACACTGTAACAATATAGTCTAAAGTATGAAGAATATTTCCTAATGGTTGAGCAACCTTATCGATAGTTTCAAAGCCTAAAACTGAAGCATAAAATATGATAATTGATGTTGTCAAGTTAGAGAACCATCTTGAATCTCTAACTTGCTTTATTTTAAAAATGAAACTACTCATCGAAACTTTCTAACTTAAATATCTTGTTCTATGACTTCTTTAAATCTATTGAAATATATATTTTTCATCGCGGTTAAATCAGCACTTATTTCGTTACAACTAAAGCCATCTTTTTGAACTGTTCCAATTTTTTCTATTTTCAATCCTAAATCTTTTGCCATTTTTTCAAAAACTACATCATTATTAACTTCTACAATCGCTCTTGAAAAACTTTCACTAAATATATCTATTGGATCATCTAAACTAACTTTTGCTTCAATTCCTTTAGAGCTTTTACAAGCCATTTTTGCCAATGCTATGGCAATTCCACCAACATTTACATCTTTTGCAGCATTTAGTATACCTGCTTTATTTGATTCAATAACAAGTTCCCATAAAGCTAGCTCTTTATCATAGTCAATTGCTGGAAGCACACCTTCAACTTTATTGTAAAGCTCTTTCATATACAAACTTCCACCAAATTCACTTCTAGTCTCACCAACTAGATAAACACTAGCTCCAACTTCTTGGAATGAGCTAGGAAGAGTTTTGTTTGCATCTTCGTTAACTCCAACCATAGCAATAGCAGGAGTAGGATAAATACCTTCGCCGTTTGTTTCATTATATAATGAAACATTTCCACTAACAACTGGTGTATTTAACTTAGCACAAGCCTCTTTTATACCATAACACCCCTCAGCAAATTGCCACATTATTTCAGGGTTTTCAGGGTTTCCATAGTTCAAACAATCAGTAATTGCCTTTGGTCTAGCTCCACTCATAGCAACATTTCTTCCACTCTCCATAACCGCTGCTGCTGCTCCACCTTTTGGATCAATATAGTTATATCTAGGATTACAATCACTACTCATAGCAATTGCTTTATTGTTTTCTTTAACTCTTATAACACTAGCATCTAAACTACCTGGTGCTTTTATTGTATTTGTTTGTACGGTTGAATCATACTGCTCAAAAATCCATGATTTATCTACAACTTCAACTGAACTAAATAGCTTTTTAAATGCTTCTTGATTATCTACTCTTTCAAAATCATCTATGTTAGTTTTGTTTATTTTTTCAAGATAATCAGGCTTTTTAACAGGTCTATCATAAATCGGAGCTTCCTCACCAACAGGTAAAACTGGTATATCTGCAACTCTTTTGCCATACCAATAAAGTTCCATATTTCCACTATCTGTAACTTCACCTATAACTTCAGCATCTAAATCCCATTTTCTAAATATCTCAACCACTTTATCTTCATGGCCTTTTTTTGCACAAATCAACATTCTTTCTTGAGATTCACTAAGCATAAATTCATGAGGTTGCATGCCCTCTTCTCTAGCTGGAACTTTATCTAAATGCATAATCATTCCACTTCCGCTTCTACCTGCCATCTCAAATGAACTTGAAGTAAGCCCAGCAGCTCCCATATCTTGGATACCTACAATATAATCATGTTTAAAGAGCTCCAAACAAGCCTCTAGTAAAAGTTTTTCAGCAAATGGATCTCCAACTTGTACTGTTGGTCTTAATGACTTGTTTTCTTCTGTAAAACTATCACTAGCCATGACAGCACCTCCTAAACCATCACGACCTGTTTTACTTCCAACATATACTACAGGATTTCCTATACCTTCGGCTTTTCCATAAAAAATTTCATCACTTTTTGCAAGTCCTAGCGTAAAAGCATTTACAAGAATATTTCCATTATAACACTCATCAAAGCTAGTTTCTCCACCAATAGTAGGAACTCCCATACAATTACCATAATCTCCGATACCAGCAACTACTCCTCTTACTAAGTATCTTTGATATTTTGAAGTTTTATCATCATTTACGACATTTCCAAATCTCAAAGAGTTCATATTTGCAACAGGTCTAGCACCCATAGTAAATACATCTCTTAAAATTCCTCCAACCCCAGTAGCTGCTCCTTGATATGGTTCTATATAACTTGGATGATTATGACTCTCCATTTTAAATACTGCAGCCATACCTTCACCAATATCAATTACTCCAGCATTTTCTCCAGGCCCTTGAATTACCCATGGAGCCTTTGTAGGGAAACCATTCAAATATTTTTTACTTGATTTATAAGAACAATGTTCACTCCACATGGATGAAAAAATACCAAGCTCTAAATCATTTGGCTCACGACCCATAATTTTTAGAATATTTTGATACTCATCATTAGTTAACTTATACTTTTTTAATACTTCCTCTAATTTTTCCATGACTAATTAATCCTATAAATAAAATTACTTTATTTTACAAAAAAAGTGCTAAATAACTATTGAAATGAAAAACTCTATAAGCTTTTTTATGCGATAATTATACTTAATTTATACAACAAGGATAAGTATGACTAAAGACAATATTATAGCTTTCTTAATATTTTCGATTTCTACGGTAGGATTTTTCATATGGGGATTTAACTACATTCCATCTCAATATTTTTTACTGTTTTCCATTGCAACTGTATTTGGAATTTTTATGGCATTTAATATAGGGGGAAATGATGTTGCTAACTCTTTTGGGACAAGTGTTGGGGCAAAAACAGTAACAATCAAGCAGGCTCTTGTAATTGCTGCTATATTTGAATTAAGCGGTGCGATATTTGCAGGTGGCGAAGTTACAAAAACAATAAGAAAAGGCATAGTTAAAATCCCAGCTGTTGATTTTGATCCAATGCTTTTTGTACTAGTTATGATGGCTTCACTTTTAAGTGCTGGATTATGGTTACTTTTTGCATCAAAAAGGGGATTACCAGTTTCAACAACTCACTCAATAGTAGGAGGTATTGTTGGAGGAAGCTTAGCTTTGGGCTTTGTAGTCACTTCTGGTAATAATGTAATTAGCATGGTAAATTGGGCTAAAATTGGACAAATTGTTGCAAGTTGGATTTTATCTCCAGTGCTTGGAGGAATTTTATCTTATATCATATATTACTTCATAAAAAAGAGTATTTTAACTCCGAGTAAAATTGCTATTGCAAAACAAAAACAAATCAAAAAGCGTAGAAAATCACTAAAAGAGGCATATAAATTGTCTTTAAAATCTAAATCAAAAGAAGAGCAATTAGAAGAATTACACAAAATAGCTTTTCTTGATGAAGAAGATGAAGAAGATTTAGAAAACGCAAGTGATTATAGAAAGAAAATAAAAGAGTTAAAGAAAAAAGAGAAAAAAATTGATACTTTTTCTTATGTTAAGAAAAATGTGCCATTTGTCGGTGCCTTTGCAGCATCAATTATATCTGGAATGCTTCTTTTTAAAGGACTAAAACATTTAAAAATCAATGTAAGTGTAATTGAGACTATTTGGATAATCTTTTTAATAGCAACTGTAGCTTACATAGTAAGTTTTATCATAGTTAGTGTAATGAATAAAAATGATGTAGAAAAATCAACCATGAAGATTTTCTCTTATCTTCAAATTTTTACAGCTTCCGCTTTTGCATTTAGTCATGGTGCAAATGATATAGCAAATGCTATTGGTCCATTTGCTGCGATTTTAGATGTTCTTAAAACTGGCGCAATTAATGCTAAAGCTCCAGTACCTATGATAGCTATGGCTACATTTGGAGTTTCTTTAATAGTAGGTCTATGGTTTTTAGGAAAAGAAGTAATTCAAACTGTGGGTACAAGGTTGGCTGAGATATTACCAGTAACTGGATTTTCAGCTGAATTAGGTGCTAGTGCTGTTATACTTCTAGCAACTAAACTTGGTATACCAGTATCTTCAACTCATATTCTAATTGGTGCAGTTTTAGGTATTGGAATTTTAAATAAAGATGCTAATTGGAGTTTGATGAAACCAATTGGTATGGCTTGGGTTATAACTCTTCCTGCAGCAGGAGTTTCTTCAGCTATTTTCTTCTTTATTTTAAAATCAATAATGGGATTATAAAAACTTTACATGTAGCTCATAAGGGCTACATGTAGTCTTACTTTCCTAGACAAAAACTTCCAAACATTTTATCAAGTATTTCTGTTCTATCAAAGTTTTTAGAAATTGAAGATATACTAGCTATTGCTTCATTAAGATTGAAAGCAAAAAGTTCAAGCTCTCCTTCACTAAGAAGTCCAACACTCTCTTCTATACTCTCATATGCTTTTTTTACGGCTTCTAATTGTCTTTTAGATGTTAAAAGAAGGCTGTCTTCGTTTGAACTATTATCTAGAATTTCTTTTATTTTTGAAGCAAGCTCTGATATTCCTTCTTTACAATTTAAACTAGTATAATTTGAATCTATTTTTGAAGTATCAAATTTTGAAGGTAAATCTGACTTATTTAAAACATAAATGATATCTTTTTTAGGATATTCATTTAACATTTTTACAATTTGTTCATCTTCATTATCAAACTCTCTTGAGTTATCAAACATCGCAATTACAATGTCAGAGTTTTCAACAGCCTTCAAAGAGCGCTCTATTCCTATTTTCTCAATAGTATCACTAGCTTCTCTAATACCAGCAGTATCTACTATCTTGATGATATGAGTTCCTATGTATATCTCTTCTTCAATAGTATCTCTTGTAGTTCCAGCAATATCACTTATGATTGCTCTGTCATAATTTAAAAAAGAATTTAAAAGCGAGCTTTTACCGACATTTGGCTTTCCAACGATTGAAACTCTAAAACCTTCTATAAGCCCTTCTCTTCTTTTAGAACTATCATAGCAATTTCTAAGTTCAAGCCTTAAATCCTCTAATTTTTTTTGAATTTGATCCATCAAATCTTGAGGTAAATCCTCTTCTGCATAATCAATATTTACTTCAACAAAGGCTAAGATGTTAATTAAATTTTCTCTTACACTATCTACGAAATCTTTTATTTCGCCCTTCATTTGACGAGTTAAGATTTTTGCAGCATCAATGCTTTTAGTCTCAATTAGCTTTGCAATTGCTTCAGCTTCACTCAAATCAATTTTGCCATTTAAAAAAGCTCGTTTTGAAAATTCGCCAGGTTCAGCCAATCTTGCACCGTTTGATAATACTTCATCCATTATCATATTAGCAACAACTAAACCACCATGACATTGAAACTCAACTATATCTTCTGCTGTAAAAGAGTGGGGAGCTTTAAAATAAATGACAATTGACTCATCAATCATATCATTTAACTTATCATAAATTGGCGTTAAAGTAGCATATCTTGGAGTAAAAGTATCTCTTTTTGAAAGTTTTTTAGCAATTTTTAGGGAGTTAGCACCACTTACACGAATTACTGCAATTGAGCCAACTCCATGGCTTGTAGCTATAGCGGCTATTGTATCCACTACTCTTTATTTTTCCTATTAAAGTCATTCACAACAATAAATCTACCGCCCTCACGACCAGATTTTATGCCTACATATTTATTTGGAAATTCTTTTCTAAGAGCTTCAAGTGCAATCTTAACTAAAACACCATCTAATATCTTAGTTTGAGCACGACCAGTGTTATTGATTCTTTCTATTACTCCTACTAGATACTTAGAAATCATCTCTTCTTGATTTTTCAAAAACTCAGCAATTTCTAAACGAATATTAAGTCCATATTTTATATTAATCCAGTTATAAAGTAAATAAGATAGTGATTTGTATCTATATCCCTCTTTACCTATCAATAAAGCAGCATCTACTCCGCTAAACTCGATTAAAACCGTATCTTCACTATATGCTTCAACTTTTATCTCATCTAGTTCAAAACAGCTTTGAGAAAATAAAGAGTTGATATCTTTTTTTATCTCTTCTACTGCTATATTTACATCAACTTTTGGAGTGTTATATTCACTTTTCTTTGTAGTTTTTTTAGGTTTTTCTTCGGAAATTTGCTTTTCTTCTTTTACAGCTTTATTTTCTGGTTTTGAAGCTTTTTTTACTTCCTTATTTGTCGAATCTTCATTTTTCTTTTGTTTTTTTCTTCTTTGTCTACTTCTTCTACTTTTATCTTCTGATTTTTTATCTGATTTTTTGCCTGCAATACTAGCTTCAATAATAGCATTTTTACTAAATAAGCCTAAAAACCCTGAACTTGGATTTTGAATAACATTAAATGTAATTTGAGTTACAGAACAATTAAGCTCTAAAGCAGCCTTTGAATAAGCTTCTTCAAGTGTTTTTGCTTCTATTCTAATCATTTTTTAGCCTTTTTGTCACTTACTACTGGCTCAGCTTCTTTTTTCTTTGCAAACAAAGAGTTAACATAATACTGCTGAGAAATAGAAAATAGATTGTTAGTAAACCAATACAAAGTAAGTCCAGCTGGGAAAGTTACGAAGAAAAATGTAAATATCAATGGAAGATATTTCATAATTTTTTCTTGCATAGGATCTTGTATGTTTGTAGGTGTAATTTTTTGCTGAACAAACATAGTAACACCCATTGCAATTGGAAGTACAAAATATGGATCCATTACAGATAAATCGTGTATCCATAAAATCCAAGGTGCAGATTTTAACTCGATTGCATTTTGTAAAACTCTATAAATTGCAAAGAAAACTGGTATTTGCATAAGTATTGGCAAACATCCACCCATTGGGTTTGCACCGTGCTTTTTATATAGCTCCATCATGTGAGCATTTAATTTTTGAGAATCACCTTTGTATTTAGCCTGAAGTTCTTTTATCTTTGGACTAAGCTCTTTTAGCTTATTCATAGATACCATTCCTTTGTATGTCAAAGGAAATAAAACCAACCTAATAAGAAGTGTCATACAAACAATTGACCAACCCCAGTTGCCAAAAATAGAGTGTAACCAAGATAGTAACAAAAATAGTGGTTTAGAAATAAATGTAAAAAACCCATACTCTATGATATCAGTTAATCTTGGATCAATTCTTTTAAGAACTCTATGCTCTTTTGGCCCAATATATCCATGTATACTTAAATCTCCATCACCTTTTACAAATAAAAGAGGCTCTTCTTTATTTACAATACTAACTATAATATCAAAGCCTTTATCAAAGTTATAAAGTGCTGTTGTATAGTATTTATCTGAACCTGCTGCAATTTTTGCATCAATGAATCTTTCAGAACCAGTAGCATCACCTGCTTCAATTGGAGTATGAGTATCATCTGCTTCTTTTACAAATGCTCCATGGAAAGTATAACTATCAACTGCAACATTTGGTCTAAAACCTGGTGTTAAAAAATATTTTTGAGGTTTACTAAGCTTTATACTAAGATCATAATTACCATCTTTATAAAAAGTCAACTCTTTTATAACTTTAAGGTTACTTAGTGACTGCGTTAATTGAACTTTTACTCCATCATTATCTACTTGTACATTACTATTGTTAGCAACATAAGATGTAGCAAATGCTTCAGTATTTATATTTTCATTAGCAAATCTTAATTCCAATGGATATGGTTTTAATTCACTATCTATTAGTTGAATTCTTTCACCATTTTCATCTTTATATTTTTCTTCATTTAAATAAAACTTGCTAATTCTTCCAAGTCTATCTATATGAAGTTCATATCTTTTAGCTTTTACTGTAAGAATAACCTCTTCTTGGTTTTTCATACTTTGAGTATTTTTTGGCATACTACTAACACTATCTTGCTCTTTTACAGATGGTGCTTTATTTGAAGTTTCTTGTTTAACTTGAGTTTGTTTTGTCTGATTTACATCTACTATATTTTTCTTTGGAATAAAGTAGTGATCATATGTTGCGAAGAATAAAAATGATAAAACCGTTGCTATAATTATCCTACTCTGATTGCTCAGTTTATCTATCACGGCGTTCCCTTTTGAGATTAATTAAAAGCTTTTACTACGAAAAAACTTTTTTTATTTTTTGGTACAAACCAAAATTTAATTTTTACAACATGTTGGGGAGTATTTGAAACAAAAGAAGAAAGTTGAAAACTTTTAGTTATAACCGGATAATCAATTCCTCCACGGAACAATTGGTTACACCTTAAAATCCTCAAAGTACTATAAAACAGAGCTTTTAAAAGTCCATTATGTAAAATTTGCCACTTTGCGTACTCTGAACAAGTTGGATAGTATCTACAACTACCGTAACTAAACAGAGTAAAAAACTTTTGATACAGTTTTAAGACAAAAAGTGCCAAATGCCTCATGAATTTAAACAACCCATTCTCTTTAGTGACCAAAGAAAACCTTTCTTAAGCTCCACATAAGACATTTGGCTCATACGATCTTTTGCTACAAATACATAAATGCCATCAACTAAATCACTATTGATCTCTAAAAAAAGAGCTCTCATTCTACGCTTAGCTCTTGCCCTTTTGACAGCATTTCCAACTTTTTTACTAGCTGTAAAACCAACTTTTTTTTCTAAACCTTTTTTGAAAAAGACAACGACACCATCACTATGCCATTTCTTTCCCTTTTTGTATATGCTTGAAAACTCAGAACTTTGTTTGAGTTTTTCAAAGCTACCTATACTGCCAATCTTTTTCTACCTTTAGCACGACGTGCAGCAATTACTTTACGACCATTCTTAGTCTTCATTCTCACTCTAAAACCGTGTGTACGTTTTCTTGGAGTATTGTGTGGTTGATATGTTCTTTTCACCAAAAATCCTTCATTAAATTTGTTTTTTAGGTACGGATTTTACCTTTTTTTTACTTAAATAATCCATAAATTAAAACTTAAACGATTTCCAGAACCTCTTTTTTTAGAGCATCTTTATCAATCTTATCACTGTTTGGGCTAGTCTTTGGAAGCTTTAATTTATATAATATCCTAGAAGGAATCATATGATTTGGTAAATGTTTTTTAAGTTCAAACAATAATTCATTTTTTGGTATCTCTTTTGACGCACTATAAGCTAAAACTATCTCTTCTTCAATTTTTTCATTTGCTATTCCAAAGACTGCACACTCTTTTATAAAAGGAAGATTATCATAAACAACTCTTTCAACTTCATAAGGGCTTATTCTAAATCCACAAGACTTTATCATATCATCTTTTCTAGAAACAAAATACAAATACCCTTCTTCATCTTTATATACATAATCCCCACTGCAAACTACAATTTCATCAGTTAAATCACCTTCAAGATTTATAACTTTATCTAAAACTTTTATAGACTTATAAAATTTATCAGTTTGTTCTTTTGCATTCCAATACCCTTTATATATGTATCCTCCTCGATGAATTAATTCACCAATTTCTCTTGGTTTACACTCATATCCCTCTTCATTGATAACATATATTTCAACATCAGGTATTGCTTTTCCGATTGATTCAGGTCTAATTTTTAACTGATTTGGTTCAAGATAGGTTGAGCGAAATGCTTCTGTTAAACCATGCATTGAATAAAATTCTGCATTAGTAAAATGTGTTTCTATGTCTTTTATCATTTTATCTGTAAGTTTTCCACCGCTACTAGTGATTTTCCTAACTCCACTTAAGAGCTTTGGATTTGGTATAACTTTTTCATCAAACATCTCAGTTATATGTATTGGCATAAGAGGGATTATCGTTACTTTATCATTTAAAACATGATTAAAAAAATCACCTCCTAAAAGCATACTATGAATTGCCAAGGTTGCTCTTTTGTAGATTGAACAGCATATTTGATTAATTCCATAATCAAGTATAAAAGGTAAAACCCCACTTATAACATCATCATTTTGTAAATCAAGATAAGATGAAACTACTCTTGCGCTATCAATTAAATTTCTATGAGTTATTACAATACCCTTTGGAAAACCTGATGAGCCAAAAGAGTATGTAATACAAGCATTTGAATGGCCGTTTATATCACAACTGTATTTTGTTGTACAGCATTTAAAAATTTCTTCAAAAGAAACTATGTCTTTCTCAACCGCTTCATAAGTAATGATAGTACCGTTATACTCAATTTCTTTTATATTTTTTAGTTTATTTTTATCTGTTATAAGGCAATTTATCCCACAATCATTTATGATGTGTTGAACTTGTTCTGGTTTTAAAAGCCTAGAAATAGGAACAAAAATATAATCAGTTGATAAAATTGCAAGTATTGCTATGACTTGCTCTATATTTTTATAAGAATAAATTCCTATGCGACTTCCTTTTGGAAGTTCTAATTCACTAAGATAGTGAGCTACTTGATTAATTTTTGCAAAAAGCTCTTGATAATTTAACTTTTTATTTCCCTCAATCAAAGCAATCTTTTGTGGTGCTTTAACAACTGCCTTTTCAATCAAACTTCTCATACAATTAATTGACATGCTCTATCCTTTTTATACCCATCCTAAATCAAACTAACGCATAACAGGAGTACAAAGAGGCGTAAGATTTGAATATAAAAATATGCAGGACTGCTTTATTGCAATTCAAATATTTTTATATTCGAAGATTATGCCTCTTTGTACTCCCCGTAGGGCGTCTCTATTTTGACCACTATCTTTGTTAGATAACCTTTAACATAGCTTTGGCTATGCTAAAGAACATCTGCCGCAATAGTGAACAAAATAGAAACGCTGTTAAGCGTTAGTTTGGTTTAGGATGGGTATTTCTTTCATTCCTAGCGTCCATATATAATACTCTTTATCTAAAACTATAGTTGTAGAAGTTGTACTATTTAAAACTTTTCTATAAAAAAACTCAACAATTTTTTCTACATCCTCATAACTTAAAACCTTTGTAATACCACCAGTAAAAACTATACTTTTTAATAAATGCATATTAAGAGTAACATAAAGAGGTGTATGAGTTGAAACTTTACACAACACTAAAAATATCGATAATTGCATCAATATTTTCGTAGCTTCACTGCTTTGTTCTTCTAATATATTTTCTGTTACATTTAGATAATTCAAAAGCTCGTAAACAAATTCATTGTTTTTAGCTGTATAAACTAAACTTTCCCTAGATTTATAAACACCTAATTTTTTAAATACAAGTCTATCATACTCACTTTGACTTAGCATATTGTCTCTGACTAAATCTTTTGAATAATGTATATCAGTAGTTGCTCCACCAATATCTACAACTATAAATGGGTTTATTACTTCAAAATTTGCATCAATTAATGGTAAAGACTGATTTACAACATAAGGAGTTGGATAAATTTGATTTGAAGTTATTTCATATAACTCTTTGATGTCTTCTTTACCCACGATATCTTTTTGATAAAGATTTGTTAAATACTCTTTTAAATGCTCCTCTTTCATCTTCAAATCTTCATCAATTATATTTTCTAAAACTACTAAATTTTCGATATTTTCGCTTAAAAACTTAGCATCGTTTTTACTTCCAACATAAACAATATTATTATAATTTAATTTCTCAAGATAAGAAAACAGTCTCTCATCAAACAAGCCTCCAACACTATCGATTCCACCAACTATAATTACAACATCAAGTAGTTCGCCAGTTAGTGTTGAATTTTCTATCTGATGAAACAGTATGGTATCGATTATATTAATTCCAGAATTAAATGCTATATTTTTTGCATATTTGATACTAAATGATTCAGTTAAACCAATGATAAGAGTACTTAATCCTCCATTTGCTGAAGAGCAGATATAAACATCATCTTTATTGTACTTCTCTATGGTTTCACCAAACTTATTTAGCAAATCATCAAGAATACTTCTTTCAAAATTTCTAAATTTTTGATAAATTCCCTCTTTGGAGCTTACTTTAAAGTAAGTACTTCCAACATCAATTAGTAACTTACTCATGCATCACTCCTATATCTTCTATTATTTTATTGATTACTTCAGTTTTATCTTCACTTAGCTTAACTTTTGATTTTTCATAAGCCAAACATTTATCACTTATTGGCATATTTCCTCTATCAATGATTCTTATATTGCTTTGTTCATCTCTTATAGTTATTACTTTGTTGTGATTTATTATATGAGGAGAAAATGGCACATCAATTATCCCATTTTTAATAGCATTAAAAACTTTTCTCCACAAAGTATCAGCTCCATCATTAAAAACTGCTTCCATGATAGAATCAACCTCTTCTTGTAGATTTTCTTCCTCTTCTTCGTCACTCATTTCTGGAAGCCCGTTTAAAACTTTAAAAGTATATTTTGTATTTGCGACTGATTGAGCATTGCACTGCATGGTTGGGATTCCAAAAGCTTCATCTCTTGTTTTTACAATGATTTTATCAGCTCTAACAAGTCTTGCTATAAATGAGCTTGAATTTATAAGTGAATCAGAAAACTCTTTATCTCTTGGAAATGCTCCCATCCACTGGTGATAAACTAGGTTAATAGTTGCATCTTCTACGCCTATTTTTTTGGCATAAAACTTAGCAGTTTTTCTTAAAACATTTGCTGTTACTACATCTTGTATGACTGAGCCACTTTGAGCAAAACTAACTGAAAATGATTTTACACCCTCTTCAAGTGATAAAAGCATCTCCAAGAGTTGTATGACAATCGCAACACAAGGTGGCACTAATGTAGCTGTTAAAGGGCCAAATGATTCTCGGTTGATTGGTTCGTTAAGTTTTGAATAATCAGCACAAACTCTCTCAACATATTTCCAATATAAAAATGCTTTATCCAAAGGAAAATTTTTTGAGTAAGGAAGAAGATAAGTGATAGGCCCACCTTCAATTTCAAAAATGCCACTCGCGAGTGCATTTTCTATCAAAAGCCTAGCATCAGGAGTTCCATGCCTTAGACTTACTGGTCTATTAAAGTGTGTAATCATCTTTCTAGTAGTTCTGTATCCATGATTTACCAAAGGATATCCATTTAACATATCTACTTCATTTGCCTCACTCAAATCAAGCATTTTTTTAGCACTTGCATAATCATTTAATCTAGTGTGAGAATCTATCGTTAAAGGCAAAACATCAGTATCTACTCTATCAAACTCTTCATAAAGTGCAAATTGCTTAGCGTATGTTGGAAATCCACCTCTTGGTTGAGCTAGAGTCATGTTTGAATTTTTAAATTTATAAGATATAAATAGCTCTTTATTTGCATTTTTAATGAACTCTTTTATCTCATCAAAATCAAAGCTATCCACATACTCATTTTGAACTATTATTGCTCTTTCTTTTTCATGTAGTGTCATTTGCTTTGCCTTTGCTTTAAAAACTCTTCAAGCCTATCAAGTCCTGTATTTAAATCAACTTGATGAAAAATCAAATCAAAACCATAAGATTTATATTTTGGGATTATTTCATCAACATTTGCTTCTCCAACAGAAAGATTTCCACCAATAACAAAGACTACATCTTTTAGATCATACTCTGCTCTTAAAAATTGTAAATCCCTACACCAACCTTCAGCTTCACCATTTAGTGAAGATATGAGAAGTACATCAGCATCACTCTCAACAACCGCATCAATAAACTCTTTTAGATAAGTATTTACTCCTAAATTAAATACTCTAAAACCTCTTGCTTGAAGAGATATATCTATAAGTCTATTAGCAACTACATGTATATCATTTCCAACTACACCTGTTACAACTTTGTACATACTTTGCCCATTAATTAAAATTAGGCTAAATTTTATCTAATTTACTTTTAAGTTTAGATATAATCGCCAAAAAGGAGCAAGTATGAATTTTTTTACAGCTGATTTATGCGACAAATACAAACATAATGTACAAGTTTGTGAACCTGTTTTTAAATCTTACGGTGGGCTAAATAAATTTTATGGACAAATTGCTACATGTAAATTAAAAGACAACAACGCTGAACTTATAAAACTTTTAAAAAGCGATGGAAATGGTAGAGTTTGTATTGTAGATGTTGATGCGAAATATCTAGCAGTAGTTGGTGATAAACTCACGGGCTTTGCATATGAAAATGGCTGGAGTGGAATTATTGTAAATGGTTATATAAGGGATATAGAAACTACTAAAAAATTTGATGTAGGACTTTTAGCACTTGGAACTTGTCCTAAAAAAGCTTATCATGACAATGATGGCAAACTTGGTATAGATTTAGAATTTGCTGGAGTTATATTTAAAGAGGGTGATTATGTATATGTTGATAGTGATGGAGTTATAGTATCAAAACAATCATTATTGGATTAATCTCTTTATTTTTATTTGTAGGTTGCACAAAACAGCCAAATATAAACTTTGAGCAAAAAAAACTTGAAAATATGCTTTTGGGTATGAGCAAAAATGTAAAAAAAGAGGAAGCTTATACTCTTTCTAAAAAGGCAATTTCATTTTCGCTAAGTTTAAAAGAGAAGTATGATTTAGTAAAACCTCCTTTATATCATAATTTTTTAGTAAATATTGGAATTAAAAAAAGAGGACTTTGTTGGCAATTTACTTATGATATGCTTGATATGGCTAAAAGCTTAAATTTAAAAAGTTTTGATTATTATATAGGTGGAGCAAATATCAATGATTATTGGCAAGAACATAACACTTTAGTTGTTACATGTAAAGGATGTAAATTTAAAGATGGCATAGTTCTTGACCCATGGAGAAATTCTGGAAATTTGTATTTTAATTTTGTGAGCAATGATAAAGAGTACAAGTGGAAACAAAGAGGCAATAAAAGATGACAAATGAAAAATTTATAAAAGATACAAAAACTGTTTTAAAGTTCATACAGCTATATTGTGATGAAAAACATCAAGATGAGAAAAAAAGTAATGAAACCCTACATTTAAACTATAAAAATGTAGATTTAAAAGAAGAAGTCAATTTTAATCTATGCTCTACATGTAAAAAAACTTTTTTATACTCTTATGAAAGATTACAAGAGTGTCCACATGAAGAAAAACCAAGATGCAGGAAATGCCCAAATCCTTGTTACGAAAAGAGTGAATGGAAAAAACTAGCAAAAATCATGAGATTTAGTGGAATGAAACTAGGACTTTTAAAAATCAGAAGACTCTTTAAGAAGAGTTGAGTACTTAGCATAAATCTCTTGATTGTTATGTTTTTTTGCACCATTTATGAGGATTTTACATTTTTTTATAATCTCTTCTTTGACTTCTTTTGAGTATTTTGAATTTAAGAATTTAACTAATGAATCAACATGGTATGAATCAATAGCAAATATTTCACTTGAGAGTTGAGGGTGACCTGCTCTTTTTATGATAGCCTCTTTTTCAACTAATCCTATATCAAATGCAAAAGAAACCCTCAAATAAAAATCATAATCTTCACAGACTCTAAGATTTTCATCAAAATAACCGACTTTTTCAAAGACTGATTTATGAACCAAAACAGAGCTACATGCAATCTTACATGTAGAGATATTTTTTAAAAAACAATTTCCTTTTGGTTTTGCAAGTTTTTTGGGGTATTTTACAAATTTATCGCCTCTTTTCCATTTCTCTAAAGTGTGGGAAAATAGTATGGAAGGATTATTTACATGTAGATTTACCTGTTTTTCTATCTTATCTTTTAACCACAAATCATCGCTATCTAAAAAAGCTATCCAATTATTTTTTGAAGATTTTATACCTATATTTCTAGCACTTGAAACTCCTTTATTTGGAGTTTTTAAGTACTTTACATCATAGTTTGAAACCACTTTACATGTAAAATCACTTGAGCCATCATCTACAACGATAATTTCATCTATTTTATAAGTTTGATTTTGTACAGACTCTATAGCCTCAGCTATAAAGTCTGCACGATTATATGTAGGTATTACTACTGAAATTTTCAAGTTATTTCTTTTTTATAATAACTTCTTCACCGTTTGCAACAACTTCTAAGTCATCACCATCACTTACCTCATCACTAAGTATCATATCTGCTAATCTATCTTCGATGAGACTATAAACTGCTCTTTTTAAAGGTCTTGCACCATAAACTGGATCAAATCCTGCACTTGCAATCAATTTTTTCGCTTCACTTGAAAGCTCTATTGTAATATCTCTTTCTTTTAGCTTATCTTGAAGCTCTTTAAAGATAATATCAACAATTGCTTCAATTTGCTCTAATCCTAATGGATTAAAGATAACTATATCATCAAGCCTGTTTAAAAACTCTGGCTTAAAGTTTCTCTTTAACTCATCCATAACAGCATTTTCACAATTTGATGGATCAGCCATAATCTTATCACTTGCAATGTTTGAAGTTAAGATTATGATAGTGTTTTTAAAATCAACCACAACACCTTTGTTATCAGTCAATCTTCCATCATCCAAGACTTGCAACAAGATATTAAACACATCAGGATGAGCCTTTTCTACCTCGTCAAAAAGTATAACACTATATGGCTTTCTTCTAACAGCCTCAGTTAATTGTCCACCTTCATCATATCCAACATATCCTGGAGCTGCACCTATTAATCTACTAACTGAGTGTTTCTCCATGTACTCACTCATATCAAATCTAATCAAAGATTTTTCAGTATCAAACAAAAACTTAGCTAGTGCTTTAGCACTTTGAGTTTTACCAACACCTGTTGGCCCTAGGAACATGAAGCTACCTATTGGTCTAGTTGTAGCACTAAGTCCTGCTTTATTTCTTTTTATAGCTCTTCCAATCGCGCTAAGAGCTTTATCTTGTCCTACAACCTCTTCTCTTAGCTTATCTTCGATATCAAGTACTTTTTGCTTATCGCTTTGAAGCATTTTATTTACAGGAATTCCAGTCCATTTACTAACAATACTTGCAATCATCTCTTCATCAACACTGTTTTTAAGCAGTGTTCCAGCTTCAACCATAGCATCCCACTGTTTTTTAAGCTCTTCTTCTTTTTTTAGAAGTTCTGGGATTCTACCGTATTCAATTTCTGCTGCTTTATTAAAGTCACTGTTTTTCTTAGCAAGCTCAGCTTCTCTTTTTAAATTTTCTAGCTCTGTTTTAAAGTTTGCAATTTTTTCGAACACTTGCTTTTCATTTTCAAACTGTGTCTCAAGTGCTTGTTTTTTCTCTTTTGCGTTACTTAACTCTTTTTCTATCTCTTTTAATCTTTGTTCATTCTTCTTATTTTTTTCCATCAAAAGAGCTTCTTTTTCGACCATTAGCGTACTAATAAGTCTTTTTACTTTACTAAGCTCAGTTGGCTCACTCTCTATTTGCATCTTAAGCTCACTTGCTGCCTCATCTATCAAATCAATCGCTTTATCAGGCAAAAATCTATCAGTGATATATCTATCACTAAGTTTTGCAGCAGCTACTAATGCACTATCTTGGATATTTACACTATGATGAGCTTCAAGTGATTCTTTGATACCTCTTAGTATCTGTAAAGCTTCATTGATACTAGGTTCATCAACTTTTACAGGCTGAAATCTTCTTTGTAAAGCTGTATCTTTTTCAAAATGCTTTCTATACTCTTTTAGCGTTGTTGCTCCAATTGTGTGAAGCTCACCTCTTGCGAGCGCTGGTTTTAGTATATTAGCAGCATCCATACTACCTTCACTTGCACCTGCACCAACAATAGTATGAATTTCATCTACAAAAAGAATGATATTTCCATCTTTTTTAACTTCTTCAATTACTGCTTTTAACCTATCTTCAAACTCTCCTCTATACTTAGCTCCTGCAATGAGTGCTGCCATATCCAAAGCAATTAATCTTTTGTTTTGCAAACTAATAGGCACATCCTTACTAGCAATCATTTGAGCTAAGCCCTCTACGATTGCGGTTTTACCAGTACCTGGCTCACCTATTAATATAGGATTATTTTTAGTCTTTCTAATGAGTATCTGCATCATTCTGTGGATTTGCTCATCTCTTCCAATTACAGGATCTAACTTTCCTTCATTTGCCATCCTTGTTAAATCGATTCCATATTTACCAAGAGCTTCAAGAGTCTCTTCAGCAGTTTGCGAATCTATCTTTTTACCACCTCTTAGTGCTTCAAAATTCTTTTTAAATTCCAATACATCAACATACTTAGCTATTATCTCTTTAAATAGATTGATATTTGCCAAAAGCCAAGTATCAACAGCAATATAGCTATCTCCTTGCTTACTCATTAATCCTTCTGCATTATGAAGTGAATCAACTAATGATTTTGAAATTTTAATGTTTTCTTTTGTAACACTAGAAACTTTTGGTAGTTTATCTACTGCACTTTTAACTTCTAGTTCAATTGCAGCTTTATCAATATTCATCTTATTAAATACTTGATTGAGTATCGATTCGCTATTTGTAATTAAAGCCCACAATACATGTAAAGGTACTACTTCTTGGTTTTTACTATGAAGTGCCAGGCTCAATGCACTTTCAATTGATTGTGTCATTTGGTGAGTTAATTTTTCAAAAATATTATTTTGGTTTTTCATCTTAGTCTCCTTTTTGGTTTATACCAAAGTTTATTTGATGTTATTATACAACTTTAGTCTATCTTTGTCAAGTTTCTTTAGTAATTTTTTTAACAGTACTGTTTTAAGGCTTTCTTTTTTATGCAGAAAAAATCGCTTTATAGATTTTTTAGTAATTTTTTTATATAATCTACTTCTTTATTAAAGGAGCATAAATGAAACACCTCAAACTCATTGCTATAGGTTTTGCTACCACTCTCATAGGATCATCACTTCTTATGTCAAATGCCTTTGGCTCAAGTGGCGAACAAAGTAGATTAGGAGCACTTGCAAAATACACAAAAGTGCTAGGTACAGTTGAAAAATACTATGTAGATGATTTAAATATAACTGACATCATAGATAAATCAATCAAAGGACTTTTAGCAAATTTAGATGCTCACTCATCATTTCTTGATACTTCAAGCTTTAAAGACTTAAAAATTCAAACAGATGGAGAATTTGGAGGCCTTGGAATTACGATTGGTATGAGAAATGGAGCACTTACAATAATCGCTCCGATGGAGGGAACCCCTGCTGATAAAGCTGGCGTAAAAGCTGGAGATATAATTTTAAAAATTAATGACAGATCTACTCTAAATATGACTATTGATGAAGCAGTAGGTATCATGAGAGGGAAACCTGGAACTTCTCTTACTTTAACAGTTGTAAGAGAGGGAGAGAGTAAACCTCTTGAAATTCCTATTACTAGAGATATTATAAAAATTGATTCGGTTTATTCAAAAACTATTGAAAAAGAAAATATTTTATATGTAAGAGTTGTTAATTTTGACAAAAATGTAGTTAAAAAGACAAAAGAAGCAATCAGCAAAAATAGAGATGTAAAAGGAATCATAATAGATTTAAGAAATAATCCTGGAGGACTTTTAAATCAAGCTGTTGGATTAGTTGATTTGTTTGTTGAAGATGGTGTTATAGTTTCTCAAAAAGGAAGAAATAAACAACAAGATAGCGAATACAAAGCAACTAAACAAGGCACTATCAGCAATGTTCCACTTGCTGTATTGGTAAATGGAGGAAGTGCAAGTGCGAGTGAGATCGTAAGTGGCGCTTTACAAGACCATAAAAGAGCAGTTATAGTTGGAGAGAAAACTTTTGGAAAAGGAAGTGTTCAAGTCATACTACCTGTAAATGAAACAGAAGCTATAAGATTGACTATTGCAAGGTATTATTTACCAAGTGGAAGAACAATACAAGCTGTTGGAGTAACTCCAGACATCACAGTTTATCCTGGAAAAGTTCCTCATAAAACAAATGAATTTATCATCAAAGAAAAAGAATTAAAAAAACACTTAAAAGAAGAACTTAAAAAAGTAGATAAAAAAGATAGTAAAAAAGAGAAAGAAACAAAAAAAGAGAAAGAAGATACTAAAAAAAGTATCATCACTCAAGATGATGTTTTAAATGATTTACAATTAAAAAGTGCTATTGATGTTATCAAAGTACTAAGTATAAAAAACTAGGAGAGAAAAGTGGAAAAATTGGATCTATTGTACGAAGGAAAAGCTAAAAGGCTTTTTAAATGTAAAGATGAAAATCTTCTAATTGCTGAATTTAAAGATGATTTAACTGCAGGTAATGCGGCTAAAAAAGGTAGTGAAGCTGGAAAAGGAGCTCTTAATTGTAAGATTACTACTCAGCTATTCAAGTTACTAGAAGACCATGGTATAAAAACTCACCTAGTAGAAACTTTAGATGACACTCATCAGCTTGTTAAAAAAGTAGATATTATTCCTATCGAAGTAGTTGTAAGAAATATAGCTACTGGTTCACTTACAAAAAGACTTGGAATCAAAGATGGTACAGTTCTTCCTTTCACTTTAGTTGAGTTTTACTACAAAGAAGATGCGCTAAATGATCCAATACTAAATGATGAACACTGTATTATGATGGATTTGGTAAAAAGTGAGAGTGATTTAGAAGAGTTAAAAAGACTTGGTCGTGAGATTAACTCTATACTAAAAAAATTCTTTGCTGAGAGAAATTTAAACTTAGTTGACTTTAAAGTTGAATTTGGAGTTGATAAAGATGGAAATATTCTTTTAGCAGATGAAATAAGTCCTGATAGCTGTAGATTTTGGGATATGAATACAAACGAAAAATTAGACAAAGATGTTTTTAGACAAGATTTAGGTAGCGTAAAAGTTGCTTATGAAGAAGTTTTAAGAAGAATACTAAGTAAAGGATAGATATGAAAGTAGTAGTAAATGTGCAATTAAAAGAAGGCGTACTTGATCCTCAAGGAAAAGCTGTACATCACGCACTAAGTTCACTTCATTTTAACGAAGTAAAGGATGTTCGTATAGGTAAGCAAATCATACTTAATTTAGAAGAAACTGATAAAGAAAAAGCTAGAGAAAGAGTCGCTAGTATGTGTGAAGAGTTACTAGCTAATACGGTAATTGAAAATTATACTATAGAGATATTATAATGTTTAAAGTAGTTGTTGCAGTATTTCCAGGAACCAACTGTGAAATAGATACAAAATATGCTTTTGAAAAACTAGGAGCTAGTGTTGAGCTTGTTTTTCACAAAGAAGAAAAACTTCCAGATGATGTAAATCTTGTTGTTTTACCTGGTGGATTTAGCTATGGAGACTATTTAAGAAGTGCAGCCATTGCAAAATTTTCTCCTATTATGAAAGATGTTATTAGATTTGCAAATGAAGGAGGAAAAGTTCTTGGGATTTGTAATGGTTTTCAAATGCTTCTTGAAACAAATCTTCTTCCTGGCGCTATGAAAAGAAATGCCAATGTTCATTTTATCTCAAAATTTCACTATCTAAGAGTTGTAAACAATGAAAATAACTTTTTAAAAAAACTAGAAGTTAATCATGTAGTAAATATACCTATCGCTCATGGCGAAGGAAACTATTTTATTGATGAAAAAGGTCTTGAAGAACTTTATAAAAACAATCAAGTATTGATGAAGTATTGTGATGAAAACGGAATCGATAAAAATCCAAATGGCTCAGTAGACAGCATTGCTTGTATTTGCAATAAAGAAAAAAATGTATTTGGTCTTATGCCTCATCCTGAGCGAGCGATTGAATCAATACTTGGCTCATCAGATGGAGTAAAAATGCTACAAGGTCTTATGGAAGACTGATGAAGTACTCATGATTTTTATTAAAATTTCAAATAATGAGGAATTTTCATTGAAGCTTCGCTTTAATGAAAAGGAGATTTACAAGTGAAACTCATTTTAGTCAAATTAGTACTTTTTTGTACTATATTTTTATCATTAAATGCTGAAGAAGTTTTTTTTTCAGTATATGATACAAATAACACTACACTAGAAACTAATTTGACAAATGAGTCAAATAGCTCATCAGATATAACTCAAAAAGAGGTAAAAGCAAAATCCGTTTTTTTAAAATATGAAAATATACCTTCAAGAGTATATGTAAATGAAGTATTTTCTATAAAAGTAAAAGCCGTCATAGCTACCCAAAACTTTGAAGAGCTACAAACCTCTTTTGATGTAGAAGATGGAGTTCAAATCCTAAATCAAAATAGTAATTGGAAATGGTTTAGTGATAATATCTTTTATAATACATACTATGTTAAGATAAGCAAAAAAGAGGCAAAACTACCTACTATTAGACTTGGTATATTTGAGAATGACAAAGAGGTAGACAGTGCACTTTTAAAACCTAGTGATATTAACATAGTTGAATTAAATGGCAATAAATATTTTAGTGGAGTGATTGCTAACTCTCTAAAGATAAAAAAACACAAAACAACACAATTTGATGATAAAAACAACATCATAGTATTAGAACTTGAAGCAAAAAATTCAAACTTAAAAGATTTTCATTTAGATTGGGTAATAAGAGATGGAATTGATTCTAGTGAAACAAACCTGCCATTTGAAAAAATTTACTACTATGCAATCATACCAAATTACACTAAAAAATTTGATTTTACCTATTTTGATAAATCGCAAAACAAATTTATAAAAAATTCAATCCCAATAGCAGTGCTAGATGATAGTGTCAGTACACAAATTGATTTAAATCCTGAAGATAGTTCATTAAAAGTGTACAAAGATACTCTTTATGCCCTTATAGCTCTCAGCTTACTTATACTTTTAATCAAAAGGAAAAAAATTGTATATTTTATTTTGTTAATGCTACTAGCAACTTTGTTTATATATGATAAAAATCCATTTAATTCTATCAAAATAGAAAAAGGAACGAAACTTAAAATTTTGCCAACTAAAAAATCAACTATATTTTACATAACAAATAGAACACTTTATGTACAAAAACTAGATACTAGAGATACTTATATAAAAGTTTTACTTCCAAATGGAAAAATTGGATGGATAAATAAGGAAGATAAGTGATAGGAATTTTCATTGAAGCTTTTCTTTAGTAAGGAGATTTACAAGTGAAAGAGATATTTGCAAAAATTAAAGGTTTATTTATAATAATAGAATTTGTCATTACAGTTATAACAACTATTGCACTTTTATATTTATTCCCCAAAAAAGGTCACAAGATAAGACAAACTTGGGCAAAAATGCAAACTTATATAATGGGATTTAAGATAAAAGTCATTGGTGAACCTGATTTGGATGCAAAGCTACTTCTTATGAATCATCAAAGTGTAGTTGACATTATAGCTCTTGAAGCAATTTATCCAAAAGATGAGTGTTGGGTAGCTAAAAAAGAGATTGGAGAAATTCCTATATTTGGGCATATTTTAAGAGCTCCTAAAATGATTGCAATAGATAGAAAAGACAAACGTTCAATGGTAAAAATCATTAAAACAAGTAAAGAAAGAATCAATGAAGGAAGAGTAATCTCTATGTTTCCAGAAGGAACAAGAGGCAAAGGGGATAAACTCTTAAAATTTCAAAATGGTGCAAAAATATTAGCTGAAAAATTAAATCTAAAAGTTCAACCAATTGTCATAGTAAATTCTAGATATATTTTTGATTCAAAAAAAATAACTGCACATAGTGGGCAAATGAGTGTTATATACCTTGATAGTATAAATCCAAAAGATGATGAAAATTGGTTTGAAAAAATGAAAGAAGAAATGAGTAAAAGGTTAAAAGATGAGTTGGCAAACTATACTAGCAATAGGTAGCGGAGGATTTATAGGAGCAGTAAGTAGAGCATATTTAAATGGTCTTGTAAATAAAAATATCCCTCATGACTTACCATTTGGAACACTTAGTGTAAATTTACTTGGTAGCTTGATTTTGGGAATTTTGTTTGCATTTTTTAATTATACTGAGTTTTTTTCAGTTCATGTAAAATCATTTCTATCTACTGGGATGATGGGAGCATTAACAACCTACTCTACATTTGCAATTGAGACTTTTTGGCTACTAAATGCTGGAAATATTGTACTTGGAATTAGCAATATACTCTTAAATGTTATAGGAACTATTTTAGCAGCTGGCATAGGCTTTAAAACTGTTATACACTTTTTAGAATCATAGGCAATGCTTTTGTTTTTAGCCTTTTGGCTAATTCTTTACATGTAGACTCATTTTCTTCATCTATAATTGGAAACTCCATATGAATTGTTGAAATTTCTTTAGGGAAATGTGGGCAAATCTCTTTAGAGTGGGAACAAATTGTAAGTATAAGATCAAAGTCTTCTTCAACTATATCATCTATGATTCTAGGTTTTAATTCTGAAAAATTTATGCCCTCTTCTTTTAAAATCTTAAGAGCGTTTTTATTGATATTATCATGACTTTCAAGTCCAGCCCCAATAAATTTTATATTCTCTATATTATTGTTTTCATTTATATATTTCTTTAGTAAACCCTCAGCCATTATTGCTCTACAAGGGCTTCCTGCACTTAAAAGAAGAACTCTTTTCATAATTTTTCCTTATACTATATCAATGATTAAGTATATATTTATATTCTTAAAAATATTTTAATTTTTTAAAAAAAATTATCTAAAAACTAAAAAAGTTTCAATTTTGTTCTATTTTTACACAATAGCTTTAAACCTTGATACTAATAAACTAAAGATTACTATTAATTTTATATTAACTTTATTGCTTTTTTTTATTTATTTTGCTATTATTCCAATAAAAAATTTAGGAGGAAATGATGGCAAAACATCAGTTTCAAACAGAAGTTACACAACTTTTAGATCTTATGATTCATTCACTTTATTCAAACAAGGAAATATTTTTAAGAGAATTAATCTCGAATGCAAGTGATGCGCTTGATAAACTTAACTATCTTACACTTACTGATGACAATTTTAAAGGTATAGAATTCAAACCAAGAATTGACATCAAAATAGATAAAGATGCAAAAACTTTAACTATTAGTGATAATGGTATCGGTATGAATGATGAAGATTTGGTACAAAATCTAGGAACAATTGCTAGAAGTGGTACTAAATCATTTGTTCAAAATCTAAGCGGTGACCAGAAAAAAGACTCATCTTTGATAGGTCAATTTGGTGTTGGTTTTTACTCAGCTTTTATGGTTGCAAGCAAGATAGAAGTTATTAGTAAAAAAGCTGGGGAAGAAAAAGCTTACAAGTGGGTAAGTGAGGCAAATGGTGATTATGAAATCACTGAAGATAAAAGAGATAGTCAAGGAACAACTATAATCCTTTATCTAAAAGATGATGAAAGTGAGTTTTTAGAGTTTTATAGAATCGAAGGTATCATAAAAAAATACTCTAACCACATTCCATTTGGTATTTTTATGGATAAAGAAGAGTATATTGCTCCAAAAGAGGGTGAAAAAGAGGGAAAAACTGAAATCAAAAATATTCAAATTAACAAAGCTTCAGCACTTTGGAGACTAAATAAAAAAGATATTTCAGAAGAAGAGTATAAAGATTTTTACAAGCAAATTTCACATGATAGCTCAGACCCACTTCTTTGGATGCATACAAAGGCTGAAGGTACTATTGAGTATTCAACACTATTTTATATACCTTCAACTGCTCCAATGGATCTTTTCCGCATGGATTATCAGCCTGGAGTTAAGCTTTATGTTAAAAGAGTTTTCATCACAGATGATGAAAAAGAATTACTACCAGTTTATCTAAGATTCGTAAGAGGTATCATAGATGCAGAAGATTTACCACTAAATGTTAGCCGTGAAATACTTCAACAAAATCGCATATTAGAGACTATAAAAAAAGCTAGTGTTAAAAAAATCTTAGGTGAGCTTAAGAAACTTCAAGAAAAAGACAAAGATAAATACCTAGAATTTTATAAAGTGTTTGGTAAAGTTCTAAAAGAAGGACTTTATGGTGATTTTGAAAACAAAGAAGCTCTATTAAATCTTGTAATGTTTAAATCAAGTAAAAGAGATGGCTTAATTACTCTAAAAGAGTATAAAGAAGCTATGAAAGAGGATCAAAAATCAATCTACTATATCACAGGTGAAGATGAAGCAATCCTAAAAAATTCTCCACTAATAGAGCAATTTAAAGCAAAAGATATCGAAGTTTTAATCTTAGATGATGAAGTAGACAGCATTGTTATGCCAATGGTAAGCGAGTATGATAAAACTCCAATAAAACCAGTAAATAACTCTGAAATTGATGAAGAAATCAAAGAAGACAAAGAAGAGCTTAAAAAAGAAGAAGAAAAGTTTCAACCAATCTTAGTTAAAATCAAAGAGATACTAAAAGACGAAACAAAAGATGTTAAAATTTCTTCAAGATTGAGTGATTCTCCATCTGTTTTGATTTATGACAAAAATGATCCAGATTTCCAAATGCAACAAATGTTAAAGCAAATGGGACAAGACAACCTTCCAAAGGTAAAACCAATTTTGGAGATAAATCCAAAGCATGAAATTTTACAAAAACTACTAGATAAAAAAGATGACATTATTTTAAATGATGTTGCTTACTTGCTACTTGATCAAGCTAGACTTGCAGAAGGTATGAAAATCGAAGACATAAATGGCTTTGCAAAAAGATTAAACAAACTAATCGCAAAAGCTATATAAAAACACTTCTACATGTAAGGAAAAATCCTTACATGTAGATTATTAACTGACCTTACGCGCTATATATAGTGCGTAAGGCCAGTTATTTATAAGGTGTTAATTTGTATCCTTGTTTCATCAAAGATACAACTCCTCCTTTTAGGTTAATCACTTTGTATCCCATTTTTCCTAAAAAATCTGAAACTGCAGTTGTGCGGTTTCCAGTCCTGCAAATGAGAGCAAATTCTTCATTTTTATCTACATATTTATTTAGCAATTTTAAAAATTTTGGCACATCATAATTACCTCTTTCATCAAAAAAAGTAATAGGAATTGCACCTTTTACTATGCCAGTTTGAAGCCATTCTGGCTTTGTTCTTATATCTATGATTTTAATCCCACTATTTACTATCTCAGGACTAGCATTTAGTGTTTTAACTCCTGCTAGCAAAAATGAAGAAATTAAAATCAATGCCAATATCACTTTTTTCATCTATACTCCTATGTACTTTATCAAACTAATACTTCTAAATACAAAAATATTATACAAGTACTTGATTATACGATATTAAAACTTTCAAGACACTGACTAGATAGTCTAAGCCAGTGTCTTAATAAAAAATCTATTAATCAATCTTTTGATAATTTTGGAAGTATTTATCATCTTCTTTTGGATCAAGATAAAAAAAGTTTTCTCCAATATAGTATAATGAAAGAGTAATGCCAATTGCTCCAATTGCTATTGCCCATTCTGTAGGAGTTGGTGAATAGTGTATCCAAGTTGGCTCTAGCTGATATTCTTTAAGTTTTAAAGTTTGCATAGGCTTTACAAGTGTATCATGTACTAAATCATACCTCATAAAAAATATGCCTACCATTCCGCCTAAAGAAGCATAAATTGTTGCTTTTATAGCTTTTGCCTTGCTAGTTAATATGATAACAAATGGAATTAACATACCAAATAGAACTTCTCCAATTAGAAAATTTGGAGATGTTAAAATATGTAAAGCTGTATCAGCTCTTTCAGGAACTCCCCCATATAATGCAGTCAAAAGTCTCCAAAACTCAAAAAATAATAATATTGCGATTAAAAGTCCCAAAAGTCTTCCTAAATTTACCAAAAATTTTTGCATTTGGTCATCGAATTGCATTTTATACTTATATCCATACATTAAAAACAGTAGATAACAACCAGTAATCATAGCTGATAAAATAAAATAAATAGGATAAAATACACCATTTGCAAGTGGTCTACCAACTAAAAAGCCAAAAACAGCTCCAAGATTTGAGTGAGCTGCTATACCTACTAATAAACCGCCTAAACCAAAAAATCTAGACCATTTATGCTCATCTCTTGATAAAAATATAAATTCCATAACTATTAGGCCAAGATATATAGAATAAAGTACTCCCATACCCCAAATGGCTGAAGTTACACCTGGACTTATAGTATTGTAAATAAGCATTCTAATTGGATGGCCAATTTCTAATCCAATTACAGCAAAACCAGATAATATTGTAATAATTGCACCAAATATTGCTCTTTTCCCTATAAATTCAAAACTTTTTATTTTAAATACATGTCCAAGTGATGATATAATACAAAGCCCAGTTGAACTTACAACAAAAAAGATATACATAGCAATTAACAATCCCCAAGGATGTTCTCTAGTAATTCCATAAGCATGGTGTCCATGCTTTACATAAGTTATAAAACCATATCCAAATGCACTTAGAAGTACTATTGTAATAACAAGCATAACGATATTAAAAGGTGTCTTTTCAAAACTAAAAAGTGCCTTTGGTGTAATAGGTTTATGTGGTAAAATTTTACTAAACATTTTCTCTCCCTTATAGCAAATAAAATAGTTTTGGTTTTGTACCAATGTGTGACTTAAGCGTAAAATGAGCCCTACTTCTTAAAAGTTCTGAAATCTCACTATCAGGGTCATCTAAATCACCAAAAACTCTAACTTTAGTTGGACAAGTTGCTTGACAAGCTGTCATAGTTTCACCTCTTACCAATCTAGTATCCGAACAAAAGTTACACTTATCTACAGTCATTGTTTCATCTTTTACATATCTTGCATCATAAGGACATGCAACCATACAGTAACTACACAATATACACTTATCACTATCTACTTGAACAATTCCACCTTCATCGTAATATGTAGCTTGTGTAGGACAAACCTCTTGACAAGGAGCATTTTCACAATGTTGACATTGAGAAGGCATGAATGTATTTGAAGCAATACTCAAATTTGGCCACTCTCCATCAATTTCTTTAACTCCAACCCAAATTCTATGTTTATCTGCGCCTAGTTGAATTCCATTTTCTTCTTTACATGCAACTTCGCAAGCTTTACAATTTATACAATTTTTAAAATCTAATGCCATTCCATAGTTTGCCATATTACACCACCTTCCTTATCTCAACATTAGTTTCATGCATGGCAGCAGCACCATAAATAGGCTCAACATGATCTTCTATAACAGTATTATCGCTACCACCTCTTTTGTATGCTAAAGTTAACTCATAACTTTCTTCTCCAAATCCATGAACAAAAAATACACATTTTGGCCCTATTTTTTCAGTTGGATAAGCCTTTAGTTTTGTTGAGCCAATTTTACTTGAAACTTCAACTAAATCACCAAATTTTATACCTCTTTGTTTTGCTATTTTTTTGTTTATCCATATATAGTTTTCATTGATTAAATCTCTAAGAATTGCATTATTTGCTGTTCCACTTTGAGTAAATTGTGCATGTCTTCCTGTAATCATTTTAAATTTACCATCAGGAACACTAAAAGAGTATTCATCCCTCCATATTGGCATCGGGTCAACTCCTTTTTTAGCTAAAGTTTTTAAATTACATTCAACTTTTTTAGAAGGAGTTTTTGCTTTACCTCCATTGACACTATATGCTTTTTTAGTATCAGTATAGTACTGGTACTCATTCAAGGACAATCTTTTAAAATATTTTTTCATATCTGGATAAAAAATACCATTTTTTTCTAACTCTTCATAAGCACCAGGGTATTCTGAAACTGCATGCTTGTTTAGCTCTTCTTGAGAGTGTTTAAAAGGTATTGTTAAATCAAATTCTGCATATACTTCTTGTTCAGAAGAATCTTCTATTTCTTCTTGCACATCTTCATCATATTTTTTTGTAATTTCAAAAAGTGGTTTAGAAATTTTTTGAGTTAAACCTCTTAATATTTCAATAACTGGTTTTGACTCATACATAGGCTCTATTACTTTATTTCTTTGTGCGATACTTGGTTGAGTTCCACCAAAAGTTTTAACAGGATCAGTTCTTTCAAGATAAGTACATTCAGGTAAGATAACATCAGCATATATTGCAGTGTCACTTGGCATAGTATCTATCGCCACTACTAGCTCCATTTTTTCTAACATTTCAATAGTTTTTTTAGAGTTTGGCATATTTAATATAGGATTATGTTTGTAGATAAACATTCCTCTTACTTTATATGGCATTCTATCTTCTAAAAATCTATTTCTCCAAGATATCCAAGAGCCACCTCCGCTTACTATAGCACAATCACTATAGCCAGCTTCTCCTTCTTTATGATCTTTCTTTACGTCAACTGCCCTTGCTTGAGCTCTTGCATAAAGAGGTTCAACTCCCTCATGACCTTTTAACTTTAAAGTTTTACCAAATATTAACCCACCTTTGGTATCTATACCACCACCTAATGCTTGGAAAATTGCTTGAGCTCTTCTTAGTTGAAAATCATTTTTTGCAAAAGTACTTCTTCTTCCTGGATAATAAATTGCATATGGAGCATTTATCATAAATTCTCTTGCAATTTCTTCTATATCCCTAGCTTTTATACCTGTAATTTTTTCAGCCCACTCAGGAGTATAGTGATTATTTAATACTAACTCCTTGTATTCTTCAAAACCATTTACATTTTCATCTACATACTTCTTATCGTACAACTCATCTCTTAGCACTACATAAGTAAGAGCTAAAACAAATGCTAAATCAGTTCCGGGATTAATAGCAAGCCATTTATCTGCTTTTGCAGCTGTATTTGTAAATCTAGGATCAACACATATAAGTTTTGCTCCTCTACCTTGAGTTCTTTTGAAAAAATCCATAGTATCAGGAGTTACAATTGCTTCTGCTCTATTTGCACCAGCCATTATTACATATTTTGCATTTTCTAAATCTGCTTGAGGATATGCACCCAAAGTAACTCCATACCCTGATACAACAGTTTGTAAACACAAAGATGCATGATTTAGCCAATTTGAAGAGCCAAATGCTTGGTAAAATGTTTTAAAAGTATGTTCAGCCATACCTTCTCCAGCACAAAATAAAAATGTGGAGCGATTATCTTTTTCTTCATCTAAAATCTTTGCCATTCCAGGAAAGTTTTCTGTTCCATTTAGTATAGCCTCATATGCTTCATCCCAAGTAACTCTTTTAAATTTACCTTCTCCTTTTTTACCAACTCTAATTAAAGGATATTTGAGCCTATCTGGATCATACAATGCTTGAATACCAGCATTTCCTCTTGGACAAAGCATACTTTTTGATTTAGGAAACATAGGATTTGGATCTAGCTTTGTAATTACTCCATCTTCTACTCTTGCAACTGCTGCACATTTATTTACACACATTTCACAAAGTGTTGGAATATTGTCAGCTTTAACATTAGATGTCTTAGTTAAACCAAAATTATCAGTAATTTTTGATTTTTTACTATCGCTTGAGCTCATACTAGCTGCACTACTCATTGCAACTACACTTAATGCAACGCTACCTTGTAAAAATTTTCTACGAGAAACTTCTATTTTCACATTACCTCCTTATAGAGACATATTATATTAATATATATCTTTTATAACTATATGTGATATTTTAGCAATTTATTCTTTATTGTAGTTTTTTGGTAATTTTTTTAGATACAATTAAAGTTAAATGTGTAAATTTCACACAGTAGAAAAAATTTTATCAAAAAATTATATTTACTATATAAAAATAATTTTACTTTATATATATTATAAGTTAGCTAATAAGCCCAGCTTCTTTTAAAAATGGGGAGTGAATATACTCTATCTTTTTTATTTTGTCATATTTTGCGTATGAGAGTGATAGTCTGTCTTTAGCTCTTGTTGTAGCTACATAAAATAGTCTTCTTTCTTCTTCTAGGCTTCCGCCTTTGCTCATAAGTTTTCGATTTGGAAATCTTCCATCCATCAAATCTATCACATAAACTTCACTAAACTCCAAACCCTTACTAGCATGAACACTTAAAAGATTAACCCCTTCTCCCTCACTCATTTCACTACTTCCAAGAGTTAGGGCATTTAAAAATCTCTCGCTTGAACTATAAGAGCTTGATAAATCTTTTAAAAGCTGACCTTTTCTAAAAATCCTGCTTATTGCATCTTTTTTATTTTCTTCATCTATGCTTCCATCTTTTCTAGTAGCCCTTGAAGTTGCTAAAAAATTTGCAATTTCATCAAAAATTTCAGATTTTAAAATATGCTCAATCAATGTTTTTGGATTTTTAATACGGCTTGAGTTTTTTAGGTATTTGTAAAACTTATATATAAACCTAGCCCCTTCCACACTTAGTCTTGAGTGTTTTAAAATAGGATTTGATAAAAAACTCTCATCAAATCCCTCTTTTGCAAAACGACTAACACTACCAAATTCAAAGCACTCATCAAAAAGCCCTAATTGATAGTTTTTTACTCTTTGTTTAAAAGGATTTGCAATATCTGCTGGATGAAAAAAACCTTTGTAAATATCTCCATCTCCAAGCTTAAAAAGTGCTTCAAATAACTCTTTTGAGAGGGCTGAGCCTACACCTTTTGCATATTCAAAGATGTGAATAAAACTCATCATATCTTTTGGATTTACAACTACGCTAAACAAATCTATCATAGCTTTAACTTCACGAGAATCAAAAAAGCTAATACCACCTTTTCTCTTACAGCTAATCCCTAACTCTCTTAAAGTTGCTTCAATACCATCAGCACTTGAGTTGTTTCTAAAAATCACAGCAATCTCGTGGTATGGAGTAATTGATTGCTTTATAAGAGTAGAAATCGCTTGATATTGGCTAAAGAGTTCATCATAAATCAAGAGCTTTGGAGCTTCAAAATCACCACTTCTTGTTACTTCCAATTTTTTTTCATAAAGTCTTGGGTTGTGACTTATAACCTTGTTTGCAAGTGAGAGTATCTTTGAAGTTGAACGATAGTTTTTTTTTAGTGTAAAAATCTTTGCATCTTTGTACCTACCTTTAAATGAACCGATTATGCTTATATCTGCTCCATTAAAAGCATAAATACTTTGATCATAATCTCCAACACAAAAGAGTGATTTTTTGTAAAAACTATCTATGAGTGAGCTTTGTAAAATGTTTGTATCTTGATACTCATCTACTAAAACTTCGCTAAATTTAATATCATTTTCTTTTTTAAGCTCATCTCTCATCATCACTAATAAATCATTAAAATCCACATAACCATACTCTTTTTTTAATGCTTTAAACTCTTCAAAAATATCTTCATATATATCATAAAAAACTCCATGTTCACTTCCGTTTTCTTCAAGCCATTTTGAAAAACTTAAATCAATAGTAGAGTTTTGATAGAGTGAAAAAAGTTCATAAAGATATGATGATGAGTAAGCTTTAACCCCACTATCAATGTGGTCAAACCTTCTTTTGTCATGGATTGTTTTTAAAAGTACTTTTAAATCTTTTGGTTGTTTGAGTACTATGTTTTTACCAAGCCTTCTAAGAAGCCTGTAACTTACTGCATGAAATGTACCTGATTCTATCTTTTTAACTACATCATTGGAAAAAAACCTAGCAACTCTCTCAAGCATTTCACTAGCTGCTTTGTTTGTAAAAGTAAGAAGCAAAATATGTTCAGGCTTTACACCTTCTTCTTTTAACAAATAAGCAATCCTAGCAACAATCGTAGAAGTTTTTCCAGTCCCAGCACTTGCTATTATTAGATTTGAGCCAGCTGGAGTAGTTGCAGCAGTGTATTGTTCTTCATTTAGCTTAGATAGTGGCATTTTTCTCCATAAATTTTTCAAAATCAAAGTCGAATTATAGTGGAATTATAATTGCTTTAATATTAAATGTGTTAATATACACAAAATTATATTTACGGAGGATATTATGAGAAGAAGTGGTTTTACCATGGTAGAGTTAATCTTTGTGATTGTAATCATAGGAATATTAGCTGCAACTGCACTACCTAAATTTAATGGTGTTAAAGATAAAGCAAAAATAAATAGCGAAATTTCAGCAATGAGTGGTTTAGATGGGGCAATAACAGCAGCAATTGAATTTAGAGTTGATGATTATGGTGATAGAAAAGTAAACTGGCATAATTTAGATGATACAGATTTAAATATTACTGTTTGGACTGCTGCAGGTAATTCATTTGTTAAAGCAAATGAACAAAAAAGTGTTCTTAGTAAAGTAGCAAAGAAAACAAAAGACTTTGTTATAAAAGGATTTTCACCAATTAGAGCTGATGGTGTTTACAGTGGTGCAAATCCTAGTGATGAAATTTACAATTATCCATTAGTAATAGTTGGTCCTGCTTCAAATCCAACTACTGGTGTAGCTCAACCAACAGATGTTTCAGGAGAGGACTTTGAAGGACAACCAGACAAAAATGACTTTTGGATTTTTAATCCACTTGATTATGAACTTGAAGTTGTTAATACAGCTAATCCTAATATAAATTCAGTAAAAATTGCTCCTCAAAGTATTGGTTTAGTTGATGTAAATGGAACTGGATCTGTTACAATTGGAAGTATTAGATTTAAAGAGCCAGCAGATACTAATAATACTAGACAATTTTTTACATATGGATTATAATGGAATGAATAAATCAGCATTTACAATGGTAGAACTTATCTTTGTAATTGTTATCATAGGGATACTTGCAAGTGTTGCTATCCCTAAGCTCACTGGAGTTAGTGATGGTGCTAAAAAATCTGCTGAGATAGCAACTATCTCAGCAGTCGTTACTGCGATTGAGAGTGCTCATGGTGAGTGGAGCATAAATGAGGGTGATTTTACTTGGGGAAACAAAAGAAGCTCTAGTGAACTAAACTCTCATGGATATCCTAACAAATTAGGAGATCCAAACGATCCTTTTAATTATGTTATCAAAAACTCTAAAAACTTTAAATTAATTACTGAAGATATTATGCCAGGCAATGATGATATAAACATCTCAGTTTATACTGGGCCAGCTAGTGATTCTTCAAATGGTGTTAAATTTCCAAAAGATGCACCAAATAGTGACATTCTAAATAAACCAGATAAAAATGATTTTTGGGTTTATGCTTCTTATATAAAAGATAAATGCACTCTTACATGTACAAACTGTTCAAGCAAAGTACTATACTCTGGAGATTTTGTACTTATTGATGTAAATAACACAGGAACAAAACCAACTCCTACATGTAACTAGATATTTGTTATTTACTGAGTTTCTCACTTCTAAAACCTTAATTTTCAATTTCCCTAAATTAAGGGGTTTATAAATGTTTATCAACCTAAATTAGGGTGTCCCAAGCTAAAAGCTGATACAATTTAACTATGTTTGTTCGTCAGAAAAAAAATAAAAGTGGTAGTATTAGTATTCAGATAATTTCTAAAAGTAAAGGTAAATATAAAGTAGTTGAAACTATAGGTTGTAGTAAAAATAATTATGAGATAGAAAAGTTATTAAAACAAGCCAATGAGAGATTATTAGAACTAGAGCCAAATCTGTTTGATTTTGTTAAATATCAAGAGAAAAAACATAAGTTAACAAACAAAGATATTAGAGTTATTGGTGATGAACTTATATTTGGAAAACTTTTTTCAGATATTGGATGTAAAAATATTTCATTTATAAAAACTAAAGACTTAGAACTATTTAAAGCTTTAGTAATATCAAGATTGTTATATCCAGGAAGTAAACTCTATCTAATTGATTACTATCATATTTATAAAAAGCAAAATATTGATCTGGCTACACTAAATAGGACACAGAAATTAAGTAATTCTGAGTTAAAATTAGTAATAGAAGGAAGATTATGTCAAGAAGTCAATATAGTGAAGAGTTTAGAGCTTCAACAGTGCAGTTAATTTTAAATAATTCAAGATCCATTCGAGAAGTTTCTGATGATTTGGGTATTCATGAAAAAACCTTGTATAGCTGGATAAGAGCTTATAAAATAAAAAACAATATTCCGATTGAAGGAAGAGGTGCACATTTTAAGAAGACTAATTCTTTGAAAGAGTCCCATGAAGAAGAACTCAAGCGTTTAAGGGCTGAGAATAAGATACTTAAACAGGAGAGAGAAATTTTAAAAAAGGCAGCCGCATACTTCGCCAAAGAAACTCTCTAAAGTATGCATGGATTAAAGAGCACGGGAAGAGTTTCTCAATAAAACTAATGTGTAGATTGTTTCAAGTTACAAGAAGCAGTTATTATATATGGATAAAAAATGGTTCTATAGTAAATAAGGTAGATAAACCTTTAAATGACCTTTTGCAAAAGATTTTTGAAGAGGCAAGAGCTACATATGGCACAAGAAGACTAAAAGTAGTGCTAGAGAAGAGATATGGGATTATTGTATCTCGTAGAAAAATACAAAAGTCCTTGAGCCAGCTTGGTTTAAAAGTGAAGATGAAAAGAAGATATAAAGTTATAATTACTACTTCCAATCATAAATTACCTATATCACCAAACCATCTTGAGAGAGACTTTTATGCGAACAACTCTAATAAAGTATATGTTGGAGATATTACATATGTGCCAACTTATGAGGGATGGCTTTATTTAGCAGTAGTGCTTGATATTTATTCCAGGAAGGTTGTAGGATGGTCTATGAGTCACTCTTTACACACTTCTCTTGTAAATGATGCATTGATTATGGCAATAAAGAGACGAACGCCTAAGAAAGGACTTGTTTATCATACTGATAGAGGTAGCCAATATGCTTCATACGAACATAAGGCTATTTTAGAAAAATATGGTATTACTCAAAGTATGAGTAAGAAAGGTGATTGTTGGGATAATGCTGTTGCAGAGAGTTTCTTTCACTCTCTTAAAACAGAACTTATCCATCATGAAAAGTTTATTTCAAGAGCTCAAGCCAATGAAAAAATATTTGAGTATATAGAAATTTTTTATAATAGAAAGCGTTTACATTCTTCTAATAATTACATGTCACCTTATGAATTTGAAGAAGTAATGTTACAAAAAGAAATAGCTATGTAGAATATAAAATTTTATGTCCTAAATACTGTTGACAGATCATTTAACTTTTTTAAATGATGGTGTCACTCATACTATTGAAATAAATCAAAAAATAAAATACAAAGATAAGAGTGATAAAAAGACTATAAATACCAAACAAAGACTTATTCTAACATATTCATCAAAAAGAGCTAAAAAGGATAAATATACAAGACAAAAAGCTCTTGAAAAGATTAAAGCCAAACTATCTAAAAATATCAATAAAAGTGATCTTAAATTATCATATTATGCAAAATACCTTGATATAGATGAAAAATGTGATATCAAATATAAACTTAATCAAGCAAAAATATCTGAGGATGAAAAACTAGATGGTGTTAAGGGATTTATTACAAATGATTTTAACCTTAAAGCAAATGAAGTTATTGAACACTATGCTAATCAATATGATGTAGAAAAAGCATTTAGAATATCTAAAACTGATCTTAAAATTAGGCCTATATATCACAGGCTAGAAACAAGAATTAAAGCTCATATCCTAATATCATTTGTTTCTTATGCAATATATAAAGAATTTGAAAGAAAAATCAAACAATCTAATATTGATATAAAATTTAAACTCACATTTGATCATATTAAAACAATGTATGGTTATAAAACTCCATATGGTATCGAACCATTACAAATGGATGAAATTCAACAAAAAATTTATGATGCTATTTATCTCAAATGAAAATTTGGGTGTCCTATGAGAAACTCAGGAAGAAGCTCCATGGACAATCATAAAAAGTGATAACAAAAAGAAAGCCAGGATAAATACAATAAAACATATACTAAATTTTGTGGATTATCCAGATAAAATTTCTGATGATGAGATTTTAGTAGATAATGATATAGTAGTTTATGGTAGAGATGAAGCAATCAAAATGGAAAATAATTTTAAATTTTCTCTGAAATAGTACTGCTGCTACTAATCCATCTCTCCAAGATAATTTTAGCGGCGAGTGAATCTATCTTGCCATCTCTTTTTTGTTTTGTGATTCCTTTCATTTGCTCTTTTGCTTCAGCACTTGAGCCATACTCATCACAAAATTCAATTTTACCATCAAAATCAAGCAAAGATACAAAATGCTCTATCCTTCTTTGCATCTCCTCTTCGCTACTTCCTCCTTTTGGAAGTCCAACAATAAGAGTATCTATCTGCCACTCTTTCAAAAAAGTACTTACATCTCTTGCAGCTTGATTTCTATTTTTTCTTAAAATTGCATTTTGTGGAGTAACAATCTCACCAAACGAGATTGCAACTCCTATGCGTTTTAACCCAACATCAATTGCAGCTATTTTTTTCATTTAAGATTTAAACTTATTTAACTCATTGTTAAGATTTTCAGTCATACTATGTAGATGATTTGAAGCTTGAGATACATTTTCAATACTATTAACATTACTATTTGATATATCATTGATTTTATCAACATCTTCAACAATAGATTTGACTTTATTTGATGTATCACTAAAATCATTAACAGTTTTACTAGCACCTTTTATTGTTTTGTTAATCACATCTGATATTTCATTCATTTGTTGTTGTAATTCTTCTGAAATATTTGCAAGATGTTGCACTTCTTGTGAATTTTCCGAAATCTCACTATTTGCTTCCATAATAGATTGAACAACTACATTTATAGTTGCATCAATTTCAACCAAACTTTTTTGAGTTCTCTCAGCCAATTTTCTAACTTCATCAGCAACAACTGCAAATCCTCTTCCATGCTCGCCAGCACGCGCAGCTTCTATTGCTGCATTTAATGCAAGCAAATTGGTTTGGTCTGCTATATCTTTTATGATATTTAAAACTTCCTTCACTTCAGCTGCATTTTGACTCACTGTATTTAATTTTTCTGCTAAATTCTGCTCTTTTTGTGATGTTCCTTGCATAGTGCTTTCTAAATCTTCCACTCTATTTTTAATCTGATTAACACTATCATAAGTTTTTTCCAACTCAATTTGAGAAGATTTTGCTTCTTCAACTGCACTATCAAGATATGAAGTTAGCTCTAACCCTTTATTTCTAGTATTTGAAACTATTTTTGATTCTTCTTCTACATTATTTCCCACTTCATTTGCAGTTTGAGAAAGCTCTTCTGAAATCGCTGAATTTTCTGAACTTATTTGTTTTGATTCTTTCACAATCTCATGTAGTTTTTCTATAAATTTATTTATATTTTCAGAAACTTTAGCAAACTCATCATTGGAATTAATTTCCAATCTTTGTCTTAAGTCCCCCTCGCTAGTTGCCATATTTGCAACCAATTCATTTAAATTATTTAATGGTTTCATAAGTATTTTTGTAGAAATCGCAATAACTGCTAAAGTTATACCTAAAATAATCAATCCTAGAATTAAAAGCCCAATAGCCTGTTCATCCAAAAAAGCATAAGCAGCTTTTTTATCAAAAGTCATAAGTGCTTTCCATCCTGTTTCTTTTGAAGTATAAAAAGATAAAAGCTTATCGGCACCTTTAAAATTATACTCTACCATTCCACTATCTTTTGAATCAAGTTCTTTTGCGACATCAGGAAGTATTGTATGTAGGTTTTTTCCAAGAATTTTTTTTGCTGGATGAGCTATAATAACACCTTTTGAATCTTGTAATGCTCCATATCCGCCTTTAAATTTAGTATCATTGACTACTTTTACTAAATCATCTAAAGATAAATCTATTCCATAAACTCCTAAAAATTTATTTTCTTTATCAAAAATTGGAGCCATAATAGTTACAATAAACTTATTTGTAGTTGCATCTTGATAGGCATCAGTAATACCTACTTTTTTTTCATTTTTGGCTTTTATATACCAAGGTCTTTTTCTTGGGTCATATCCATCAGGTAATTTTGCTTGAGAGCCAAGAACCATACGCCCATCTTCAAAACCAATATACGCATCCATTGCACCTACATCTTTTGTATATTTTTTTAACTTTGGGATTAATTCACCCTCATATGAGTATTCAGCAGACCAAAAATCTCTTGCATTTTTTGATACTATATCTTTTTTACTTTTAACCCATAAATCAATATAATCTCTTAATGCTAAAGCCTTTGATTGAATTGAAGATTGAACCTCTTTTACACTACTACTTTTAGTATGGTAAAAACTAAATACTCCTAATGTAGTTAACCCAAAAACAACAATTAGAGTTACTACTAAAGAAATCTTATTTTTGAAACTCATTAATCCCCTCCCATTTTATTGATAATATCACATTCTATAAAAATGTTTATAAAATATCACTAAAAATTGACTTAACTCCTAATGCATTCATCTTTTCTCGCTCTTTTTTATCTTTTATAGTAAAAACATTTACAAAAATTTTAGCTTCATCTAATAGTTTTATTAACTCTTCATTGACTAATTGAATATCTGGATTGTACATATCTACATCTAATTCTCTTAAATACTCTACCAAGTTTTCTGGATGTTCTTTCTCTTGCAAGGCTGCTCTTTTGATATTTGGAGCTAACTCTTTTGCTTCTTGTAGATATTTGTGATTAAAAGATGATATTAATACCAAATCATCCATTTCTAACTCTTTTACTAACTCAATGACTTTTTTTACAGCAACTTTATCAAATGGCGTTTTACTCAAATCTTTTATCTCAATATTTACTGGGAAGTTTTCTTGCTTTAAAAGCTCTAAAACCTCTTTTAAAGTTGGTAAATGCTCTTTGTCATCTTTATTGAACCATGAGCCCATATCTAATTTTAAAAGTTCATCATAGTCATAATCTACAACATTATAAGGAGGATAAAAACCATCAACTTCTTTTACATTTGATGTTCTCTCGAGTGTGTCATCATGAATAACTACAGCAACTCCATCTTTACTAAAGCCCACATCTAATTCTATAAAATCACTCTTTCCAATTGCATCTCTAAAAGCGCCCATCGTATTTTCAGCTTTTAAACTCCTAGCACCCCTGTGAGCGCCAATGAGCATTGCCTTATCATCTAAATTGTCCCAAAAAGACATAGTAAACCTCTTTTTTTAAAAAATTATATCATATATATCTATCATAAAGGTATAAAGATGTAAAATGATAAATAATTATAATCTTAAATACAATCTATACCTTATATCCCAAAAGTATAGGTGGTTTATAAAAAACTTAAGGAAAAGCATTGAAAAATATAGACTTAAATAATCTATTTCCAAAGAAAAAACTAAATTTTTCAGAAGACGAGGTTTTTGATGTAGCTGTCATTGGAGCTGGTGTTGTTGGTTGCGGAATTTTTAAAGAATTTTGTGAAAATGGAGCAAAAACTGTACTTGTAGAAAAAGAAAATGATGTATTAGAAGGTGCAAGCAAAGGAAATAGTGCTATATTGCATACTGGTTTTGATGCGCCACCTGAAAGTTTAGAACTAGAATGCGTAAAAAGGGGCTATTCTGAGTATATAAAGATAAAAGATAAACTAAATTTAGCTTTTTTAAATACAAAAGCATTAGTTGTTGCATGGGATGATGAACAAGTTGAAAAACTTGATGGAATTCTTCAAAAAGGTTTGAACAATGGCGTAAAAGAACTTGAACTTATAACACATGAACAAATAGCACAAAGAGAACCAAATTTATCAAAAAAAGCAAAAGCAGCTATTTTAGTGCATGGTGAATCATTGATAGACCCTTGGAGTGCGCCATTAGCTTATATCAAGCTAGGTGTTGAAGCAGGAGGAAAACTAGCATTTTCACACGAAGTAAAAAGTGGAAATTATAACGGAGATTTTTGGGAAATAAAAACCTCACAAAAAACAATAAAAGCAAAAACTATAATAAATGCTGCCGGTCTTTATGGTGACATAGTGGATAGCATAAAAGGTAGCAAAGATTTTAAAATAATTCCTAGGAAGGGACAATTTATCATATTTGATAAGACTGCTTATAACCTCATAAACTCAATAATACTACCTGTACCTACAAAAATTACAAAAGGTATAGTCATAACAAGAACAGCTTTTGGTAATATTCTAGTAGGACCAACAGCAGAAGATCAAAACAGTAGAACTAATAGTATTACAAAAAAAGAAACATTAAAAATGCTACAAGAAAAGGCATTTGAACATCTTCCCCTTTTGAAAAACCACAATATAGTAGCAACTTTTGCAGGTTTAAGACCAGCATCAGATAAGAGTCACTATAGAGTCATGATTAACGATGAAAAAAACTGGATAACTGTCGGGGGTATACGTTCAACTGGACTTACAGCATCATTAGGGTTAGCAAAATATGTATTTGAGTTAAATGATAAAAAGTATAATACAGAAAAAAAAGAAATACCTAACTCCATAAAAATACAAAATATAAGTGAATTTCAACAAAGAGATTACCAGAATTCAAATTATGGAAAAATTATATGCCATTGTGAGCGAGTAACACAAAGAGAAATAGAAAATGCCCTAAAGGGTGAAACTGCAGCTGGAACATTTGGTGGATTAAAAAGAAGAACCAGAGTGACAATGGGAAGGTGCCAAGGATTTAACTGCCAAGCTGCTATATCTGAAATCTGCGAAAAGAGTAATAAATGAAAAAAGTACAAATTGCGATAGTAGGAGCAGGACCTGCTGGTCTTAGTTTAGCTATAGAATTATCAAATAAAGGCTATAGTGACATAATAGTATTTGATAGAGAAGATGAAGCTGGAGGAACTCCTAGACATTGTGGACATTTAGGATTTGGGATATTTGAGTTTTATAGACTTTTAAGTGGCCCTCAATATGCCAAAAAACTTGTAAAAATTGCAAATGATAAAAAAATTACAATCAAATTAAAACACACACTTGTTGACATAGATGATGACAAACTTATTTTTAGTACAAACAATGGTTTAGAAACTTATAATGCTCAAAAAACTATCTTAGCTCTTGGTGCAAGAGAAACTCCAAGGCCACCAAGATTTATCACAGGTATAAGAAGTCCAAATATAATAACAACTGGAGCACTACAAAGATTTACTTACTTACAAAAACAATGCCCATTTAAAAATGCTGTTATAGTTGGAAGCGAGATTGTTAGTTTCTCAGCAATCATGAGTGCAAAACATGCTGGAATGGAAGTAAAAGCTTTAATTGAAGAGGATAAAAACTTAAATACTTTTAGCATAATTAAAACTTTTACAGAGTTGTTTTTTAATATTCCAGTAAAAGTTGGATATGAAATAGTTAGTATAAATGGAGAAAATAAAAATATACAAAGTATCACTATTTCTAAAGATGGAAATGAAGAAACAATAGAGTGCGATGGTATTATATTTAGTGGAAAATTTGCACCGGAAAGTGAAATACTGCAAAAAAGTTTCAAGGATTTTAATTATACAAATAACTCTTTATTTGTATCCCAAGCATTCCAAACAACAAAAAAAGATTTTTTTGCGGTAGGAAATATTTTAAGAGGAGCACTAACAGCTTTCAAATGTTATTTTGAAGGTAAAAGACTTGCAAAATTTATAGATGATTCATTAAAAAATGAAAAACTTACTCCTTTACATGTAAAAATACAAGCTGATGAAAATATACAATGGTTTTATCCTAGTTTAATTGATTTAAATTATCCTAGTAAAACTTTAACAAATTTAAGACTTAAGAAAAAATGTAGTGGTAACTTAGTTGTTTATGTAAACAAAACCGTTGTTTACAAAAAACAAGTCAATGCTTCTACATTTCAAAACATTAAAATACCTAGACTAGATTTTCCTATTAGTAAAGACGATACCATTTATATAAGATTTGAAGACTAATAATCACCAAGATAGAATCTATCTTCATTCATAAATTCATGATGATGGATTCTAGTATTTCCATCTTCTAATATTTCTATAATTGCATAAGCTGGTTGTTCTTCATTGGTCAAATATTCTATTTTATTATTTGGCTGGAATGCTACTTGAAACGTTGTACTTTTAGTTGAATGAAGAGAAATATTGTATTTACTAGAATGCATTATGCGATGTAAATGACCGAACGAAATATGTCTAACATTTTTATAGTTTTTTAACAAATTCCAAAATTCATTACTCGATTTAAAATCCCCAATATTATCCATTTCATACAAGCCAGAATTTATAGGATGATGATGCATATATAGATAAACCAAACTTTTTTTAGATTCATCTAATTTATCTTTGAGCCATCTTAATCTAGCATTACAAAGTTCTCCATATGACTGATTTTCAACTAAAGTATCAAGAAAGATATGTACTTTATCATCAATTTTTTTTATATATTGAACAAAGCCTTCAGTAAAATAATCTTTGAAATATTTAAAAAAAACTCTTCTACTATCATGGTTTCCTAACAGAGGATAAACTGGAATAGGAAAATCTTGTATAATTTTGCTTAGAAATTCATATGCACTAAGTGAAGCATTATCAGTTAAATCACCAGTTATAACTACAAACTCAGTATCACTGTGATTTTTTTTAATACTTTCTAATGCTCTTTTTAGTCTATAGTTTGGGTTAATTCCATACAAGGATTTATCACTATTCCCTATTAAATGAAGATCACTTAACTGTATTATTTTCATTTATTTCTATTTATAAATAGATTTATAGCAGCTGTAATTGTTATAAGAGTAACAATCATAAACGAAACTGCATTTAAAACAGGTGTTGAACTAAACTTAATCCTTGAGTACAAATCTACAGGAAGTGTTGGGTCTGAGCCTATCAAGAAAATTGTAGTATTGAAATTTGAAAAACTTATAAGAAAAGAAACAATAAATGCACTAATTATTGAAGGTCTTAAAAAAGGAATAGTTACATGCCAAATAGATTGTAATCTAGTAGCTCTTAAACTAAGCGCTGCTTCTTCCAAAGTTCTATCAAACTTTTTAAGTCTTGCACCAACTATAAGCATAACATAAGTTGCACAAAAAGAAAATTGTCCAAATACAACAAGCCAAAAGCTAGGAGTTAATGATTCAATAAAGATACCAAATTTATCTTCAATATAAATCCCAACAGATGTTGAGCTAAGTAAGATAGATATACCTAATATAACACCAGGTATAACAAGTGGAGCTAAAGCAAGAAAATATAAGAGTCCTTTAAATCTAAAATTTTCCTCTTCAAATAATAGTGCAGCAAAAGTCCCAACTATCGTAGAAAGTAAAGCAACAAAAAATCCTGTCTCAAAACTTGTCCAAATACTAATTAGCAAATCTTCATCAGCAAACATTCCTAACCTATCACTAGTGTTAGCAAAAAACCAATCTAAAGAAAAACCTTCCCATGGTAGACCTATGAAATTTGAATCATTAAATGCCAAAACCGATATCGTAATTAATGGCAATACCAAAAATAAATAAAATATGCCAACATAAATTCTATATCCAAATTTATAAAGTGGTGAATTTGGTAACGATCTTATCATGAACCTACCCTTTCTAATTTTTGTCCTGTGATTTTTAATACTCCCCAAATTATTGCTGAAGATAAAATCAACAATAAGAAACCAAAGGCTGAACCTTGACTCCAATCAATTGTAGTTAGGAAGAAATTATATATTTGTTCTGTAAACCAAAGAGAACTTTTACCACCTAAAATATTTGGTGCAACATAATCACCTATGATCAACATAAATACCATTATACTACCTGAAGCTATTCCTGGCATAGCATAAGGAATTACAATTCTTGTAATTATTGTCCACTTTGAAGCTCCCAAATCACTAGCAGCTTCAATCAAACTATCATCCAAGCTTTCAAGCGCTGACATCATTGGAACAATCATAAAAAGCATTGACATATACAATAGACCTATTATCATACTAAAATCAGTATACAACATCACAATAGGCTTGTCTATGATTCCTAGATTTATAAGAAAGTTATTTATAACCCCATTATCACTTAAAAGAACCATCCATCCATAGATTGTAACTAACTCTCCAACCCAAATTGGTATTAAAAGTAAAAGTGTCATAAAACTACTATACTTTTTAGCAACAACTTTAGTCAAATAAAATGCAACAGGAAAAGTAATAACAAAAGCCAATATTGTAATGGCAATTGAATAAAAAGCTGTTCTTACAAAGGTAAGCCAATATACTGGGTCTTTAAAAAAAGATAAATAATTATTAAAAGAGAAAACTTTCTCTCCAAAATCATTTTCATACTGAAAAGAGCTTATTAAAAGATCCACATGGGGTAGTACTATTAAAAGGATCAACCACATAAGAACCGGCACTATAAGTATATAAAAAGTTATATTTTTTCTTTTCATAATTTACTCTTCATAACATTTTAAATTATCTTGGTGAATTCCAACCTTTACTATATCACCCTCTTTTAAATCTTCAAATTGTGCATTTTGAGGAAGTGATATCAATACTTCATCTTTACTCTCTAGAATTGTTACTGCTATTTTTGTATTGGCACCATCAAATAAAATTGTTTTTACTCTCATATCAACAATATTAAGATTTTTTAAATCATCTGCTGGATTCAATATAAATGCTTCAGGACGGATAAATAATTTTTTAGGGATAAAATCTATACCATTTTTTATCAATTTCCAACCATTGCTCGTAACTAAAACATCATTATCATAGCTTTGAATATCAAACTGATTACTCTCTCCCACAAACCCAGCAACAAACGAAGTTTTAGGATTTTTATAAAGGTTTTGAGGAGTATCAATTTGCTCAAATCTACCTTTATTCATAACTGCCACTTTATCACTCATTACCAATGCTTCACTTTGATCATGAGTTATATAGATAAAAGTTGTACCAATTTCTTTCTGGAGTAATTTTAGTTCAATTTTCATATGCTCTCTTAGTTTTCTATCAAGTGCACCAAGAGGTTCATCTAGTAATAATATTGAAGGCCTTAAAACAAGTGACCTAGCTATAGCAACGCGCTGACGCTGTCCCCCAGATAGTTCTGTTACCTTTTTCTTTTCAAATCCTTTAAGGCCTACTCTTTCTAACATCTCTTTTACACGAGAATTGATTTCTGTTTTTGAAATTTTTTGTCTTTTCAATCCAAATGCTACATTTTCCTCTACATTCATCATAGGAAAAAGTGCTAAGTTTTGAAATACAATATTTACTGGTCTTTTCTCAGGAGGAATACCTTTCATAGATTTTCCACGAATAAATATATCACCTTCACTCTCTTGTTCAAAGCCTGAAATCATCCTAAGAAGTGTGGTTTTTCCACAGCCTGATGGTCCTAGTATTGAAAAAAAACCGCCTTCTTCAACAAAAAAATTAATAGATTGAACTGCTGTAAAGCCTTTGAAATGTTTGGATAAATTCTTTACTTCTAGTATATGTTCCATATTTGCCCTTATATATAATTAAAAATTCACTATAAAATTCTTAAGTATATATAGTTAGAGGTATTTAAACCTCTAACTCAGGCAAAATTATTTTGCTGATTTAATTCTTTCTAAGATTTTAGATTCAATCTTATCAAAACCAGCTGGAAGTGCTGGATACCATTTGATATTATCAATATCTTCTTTTGAGAATGTTCTATTAAAATTATCTTTAATTTCTGGTTTAAGGTATTTAATAGCATCTTTAGAAGCTGTACCATAACCTTGGTCGTTTGTAAAATAAGCTGCATTTTCAGGTTTTAAAGCAAAGTTTATCCATTTATAAGCAGCATCGATATTTTTTGCTCTTGCAGGAATTGCAAAAGTATCAATCCAACCTAATGCTCCGCTTTTAGGTGCTACAAAATCAATATCTGGGTTTGTTGCATGAAGAGTCCAACCTTTTCCATCCCAACCAGATTCTACATTTACATCACCATTTTTGATAAGTGCAACTTGTGTATCTCCACTTGTCCAATAAGTTTTTACTAAATGTTTATTGTCTATTAATTTCTTTTCTACTTTTTTCATTAAAGCAGCATAAGCTTTTATATCTCCATATAAAGCAAATGGATCCTCACCCATACCAAGAGCAGTTGCTATTAATGTAGGTCTTTTTAATCTATAAGAGATTTTTCCAGCATATTTTGGATTCCATAAATCTGACCAATCATTTGCTTCAGGAGCTAGTTTCTTATTTACTATCATTCCAGTTGTTCCATAACAAAAAGGAACTCCATATGAATCATTTTTTACTTTTGTATTTTTCTTAACTGCATCAAGCATTGAAGTTATCAAATGACCTGTATTTACTCTTGAATAATCAATTGGTTTATAAATTTTATGTTTCATTTGAACAAATGTTATTCTATCTTGGCTTGGTTGAGCTAAATCAAATCCACCACCTCTTGTTGCAATAAGTTTTGCAACCATTTCTTCATTATTAGAATAAGTTATTTTAACTTTAATTCCTGTTTCTTTTTCGAACTTTTTAACAAGCTCTGGATGCGCATATCCCTTCCAAGTTAATAACCTCAAAGTCTCTTGAGCCAATAAGGCACCAGAACTCAACAATAGTGCAGATACACCAACTAACAATGTTTTTTTCATACTTTCTCCTTTAAATTTGAAAGAATAATACAATTGTAAAGTAACAATTTGATTACAATTTAACCCAAATTATGAAACACAATTACAAAACAATACAACTTCATATATATTAATTTTGTAATTTTGTACATAAACTACTAATAATGTTACAAAATTAATCTTTAAGTTTAGTTTCTTTTATGAAATTTTTTTGAAATTTTTCAAATGTGTGTAGATTTTACCTAAATATATAGATATGTCCATTTTTAATTTGTATTTTTCCATCTAATTCATATTCATAAATTAAATTACCATATTTAGAAAAAACTTTTTCAAATGAACTATTTTCTTTGATGTATTCTAATACTTCATCCTTTGAATTACTTATTGTATCTCCAAATTTATTTGCAAACTCTTCCATATCAAAAATAGCTTTTGCCAATCCATCTTTTAAGAGTTGGTTTGTACCCTTGCTTTCATCAAGTCTATGAGGTAGAACATATATCTCTTTTTCCATTTTTAAAGCAAATTCTGCACTTCTCATACTACCACTGTTTTTATCAGCTTCAGCTATAATCACAACTTCACCCAAAGCTATAACTAATTCATTTCTTACTACAAAGCTCCAAGGGGTTGCACGAAAGCCCTCTTCAAATTGACTAAGCAAAAGTCCATCTTTTTCAATTTTTTCAAACAATGAAGTATTTACTTTTGGATATCTTATATCAATTCCATTTGCCAAAACACAAATGGTGTCTTTAGAGTTTTTATGAGCTATAGCATCAACTCCCATTGCTCCACCACTTACTATGCAAACTCCTCTTTTTGATAAAGTACTACAAAGTTGTGCGACTACTTTTTTTGTATAATTTGATGGTCTTCTAGTTCCTACCACTGAAATTTTTGGAAGTTTTAGTAGTTCTAGATTTCCTTTATAAAATAATTTTTGAGGGTATTTTTGCATCGAGTTTAATTCATCTATTTTAAACTCAACTCGCATCATAAATCTTTCACATAAATTAAATCAACATCTTTTAAAATTGATTTTGCATGTATCAAAACTTCTAAAGTATTTTTATGAGGATGACCAATTGCTACAGCATATCCTCTTTTTTTAGCTACATTTACAGCTTTTTTTAATTGCTCTTTTATTAACCTTTTATCTGTACTATTATCTAAAAAAACATCTCTTGAAATCAAATCTATATGATTGTTCTGTGCTATTATTGGAGCTTTTGTTTTAGCTGTTGTTCTACTATCTACAAAAACCAAATTCTCCTCTTTAAAAACTTTAAAAAGCTTTTTCATAGATTCTAAATCGGAAGTAAACTTACTTCCTGTGTGGTTGTTATAGTATTTTATATTTGGAAACCACTTTTTTATTTGCTTTATTCTTTTTCTAATCACTTCAGTAGAATCACCAACCAACAAAGTACTCTCTTCAGGCCTTGTATAGCTACTACTTGCTTCCATTGGGAGATGAACCATAGCAAATTTAAAATCTTTTGCTAAAAAAATTGTATTTGGATGTCTTTTGCTTGGTGGAAAAAAAGATGGACTTACTTTATATGGTATTTTTTTTATCAATCTTGTTTGATTTGCATAAGATACATCATCGATGATGATTGCTAATTTCGGTTTACCTTCATAAACATATTTTTTCTTTACATGTAAAGGTTCTTTTTTTTCTACATGTAAATCTTTTTCTAAACTTTTTTTATAATCTTTAATCTCAGAAAATTGATTTTCTATATTGTGTTTTTCTTCATTTATGGGTGGTAAAATCTCTTTTTTTTGCTCTTTTTTGCTAATTTTTGGGAGTTCTTCTAGTCGTTTTTTCTCTTCGTCAAGCATCTTTTTCATTTTATCCATCAACACTTTTGTGGATTCTAAATCATTAGATGCTTCTTCTTTATGACTTTTGTTGAAAAGTTCAAAGTAATTAACACTATATACAACTAAAAAAGAAACAAAAAAAGCAAGTATGACAATAGCTATCTTTTTCTTATTGAAAAAAGACTTACTTACTTTTTTCTTTTTTTTTCTATTTTTTGCCAAGTAAAATCTCTACTTCAAGCATATCTACACTTTGATTGTTGTGAGAAGTTATCTTTACATCATTTACAGGAACATATTTTTTGATAACTTCTATCAAATCATTTCTCAAATCATCAAGATAAGGCAATTTACAATCAACTCTTTCATGAGCAAGCATGATTGTAAGTCTATCTTTTGCTATGCTAGCACTGCTTTTTTTCTTTCCAAATAGCTTATCAAAAAGACTCATTTGAAAATTCCTTTAAGTGATTGGAAAAAGCCTTTTTTAGCTTTTAAATCTAAAAATTCAAGCTCTTCACCTAAAATTCTTTTAGAAATTCTTCTATAAGCTTCAGCAGAGAGTGATTTGTCTTTGTAGATTATAGGTTCTCCTACATTTGTTGAGCCAATTATCTCTTCATCATCAGGAACAACACCTATCAAAGGAAGTGCTAAGATACTCAAAACATCTTCAACACTAAGCATATTACCACTTTCAACCATTTGAGGCTTTAATCTGTTGATAATAACATGCTTTTCTACCTCTTTGCCCTCTTTTGCTTTTTCACTTTTTGCATCAATGATACCAATAACCCTATCAGCATCACGAACAGAGCTTACATCAGGAGTAGATACTATCAAAGCTCTATCAGCCAAGAATATAGAATGCTCAAATCCGCTTTCAATACCAGCTGGAGAATCGAGTAAAATAAAATCAAAATCCTCTTTTAGGCTTAAAAGAAGTTTTTTAACTTTTTGTCTATCAAGTATATTTTTATCTTTTGTTTGAGAAGCAGGTAAAAAATATAAGCTTTTCGCTTTTTTATCATTAATTAAAGCTTGAGATAAGTTACATCTATCTTCCATAACATCAACAACATCATAGACTATACGATTTTCTAAACCTAAAATCATATCAAGATTACGTAATCCTATATCAAAATCAATTGCAACAACTTTTTTACCTAAGTTTGCTAAACCAACAGCTAAATTAGCAGTTGTTGTAGATTTACCAACACCACCCTTTCCAGATGTGACAGTAATAATAGTTCCCATTAGTTCTCCATAGACTACATGTAGAGAAAAATCTCTACATGTAAAAAGTTTTTAAATTTTTAGTTTTTATCTTTATCAATGATTTTTTTAGAAGTAATCCAAGGCATCATTGCTCTTAGTTTTTTACCTGTTTGCTCAATCAAACTTCTCTCAGCATTTGCTCTTTCAGCATTCATGCGAGTATAGCCTGCTTTTCTCTCAAGTATAAAATCTTTAGCAAATCTACCATCTTGAATCTCAGCTAAGATTTCTTTCATAGCTTTTTTAGACTCTTCATTGATAACTCTCTTACCACTTACATAATCACCATACTCAGCTGTATTACTGATAGAATATCTCATATCAGCAATTCCACCTTGATACATCAAATCAACGATAAGTTTAAGCTCATGTAAACACTCAAAGTATGCCATTTCTGGCTCATATCCAGCTTCTGTTAAAGTTTCAAAACCAGCTTGAACTAGTGATGTAACACCACCACAAAGAACAGCTTGCTCACCAAAAAGGTCAGTCTCTGTTTCATCTTTAAAAGTTGTTTCAATGATTCCAGTTCTACCACCACCAATTGCACTTGCATATGATAGAGCGATTGCTTTTGCATTTCCGCTTGCATCTTGGTCAACTGCGATTAAATCAGGGATACCACCGCCATTTACAAACTCACTTCTTACTGTATGCCCTGGAGCTTTAGGTGCAACCATGATACAATCAACACCTTTTGGAGCCTTTATTTGTCCATAGTGAACATTAAAACCATGACCAAAAGCTATAACATTGCCCTCTTCTAAATTTGGCTCAATTTCTGCTTTGAAAATGTCAGATTGAAGCTCATCAGGAAGAAGTATCATAACAACATCTGCTTCTTTTGTAGCATCTGCAACAGTTTTTACACTAAAACCTTTTGCTTCTGCTTTTGCCCAAGAACTTCCACCTTTTCTTAGTCCAACTACTACTTCTACTCCACTATCTCTTAAGTTTTCAGCGTGAGCGTGTCCTTGAGAACCAAAACCAATCATTGCTACTTTTTTTGAGCGAATGATACTTAAATCACAATCTTTGTCATAATATACAGTTATTGCCATGTAATACCCTTTATACATTTGTAAAATGAGGCATATTATCCAAATTATGCTTAGCAACCTCTTATAAGCAATCATTTCATAAAAGTAAAGCTGTATATAAAGTGAAAATTGATAAAATGTAACAAAATTTTATATATGGGGAAATAAAATGGATAGTAATATACTAAAAAAGATAAAAGCTCTTCCACCACTAGACGATACAGTCTTAAAAATCCAAAGAATTTGCACTGACAAAAACAGCTCTTTAAATGAGCTTATACAAGTTGTTGAAAGCGATCCAATGCTTACAGCCAACATTCTAAAGGCAGCAAACTCACCACTTTACGGATTTAGCAGAGAAATCAAAAATGTATCTCATGCAATTTCACTTTTTGGTATGGCAACTATAAGAGGTTTTGCCCTAGCTTCAGCGATAAAACAAAATATAAAAGTTGATTTATCTCCGTATGGTATTTCTAACAATTTATTTTTGGATATTAGCCAATCACAAAGTGCTTTGATGTTTAACTGGTATTCAAAAGTAAATAGAGAAATGTTAGACCTTTTAGTTCCAGCTGCATTTATGATGGAAATAGGAAAAATCATTATTTCTCATGAACTCTTAGAGCAAAAAAAAGATGTAGAGTTTAAAGAAAAACTAAAAGATATAAAAGATGTACAAGAACTATCTGAACTAGAAACCCAAGTGGTTGGTTTTAGCAATGAAGATATAACTTCTAAAATCTTTGAACAGTGGAATTTAGAAGGTGAATTAGTTGAAATTATAAGATATTCAAATGTAGATAGTGATACTCCTGAACATCTTTTACCATATGCAAAAGCTTTATTTGTTGTAAAAAATTGTATCAATATTTTTGAGCAAATGAGCGATGCTTCTATATCTAAAGCAAAAGAATTAATTAAATCTTACAAATTAGATGAAGAAGTATTTAATAATGCAGTAGAAAAAGTTACGCAGTGAAAAAATTTCTCCTCGAACTTAGCCAAAAAGAGCTGACAAACGAGGAGATTCCCTCCGAATTTGTCTCTCTTGTTGAAGAACTATTTAGATTAAAGATATTAAAGAAAAAGTTTGGCAAATATAAATTTGATTCAAGATATAAAGCTGGAGTTATTGATATATCTTCAAATGGTACAGGATTTGTAAAAACTCTTACAAACTCTCATTTAAAAGATTTGCTTGTTGAAGCAAAAGATACACTAAATGCTTCAAGAGGTGATATAGTCATAGTAAAGCGTCTACATGTAAGAGATGGCAGACCTAAAGCAAAAGTAGTTTTTATAGCAAAAAGAGTAAATCCAACAAGCATCGTTTATACAAAAATACAACACAAAAGAGTAGTTGGGGTTAATATAAAAAATGAACTAGTTGTAGATATAGGTGCGACTCAAAAATCACTAAAACAATTACCTTCTAAAACTGTTTTAAAGATAGATAATGAATCAGGTATTATAACTGAAGTCTTAGGAGTACTTGATGATCCTAGTGTTGATGAGAAAATTTCACTTGCCTTGTTTGATAAAGAAGAGTTTTTTTCTAAAGAAGCGGAAATTGAAGCAAAAGCTCATGGAAACAAAGTTGAAAAATCATTTTATCCAAACAGAGTTGACTTAACTCATCTTGATTTTTGTACGATTGATCCAAATGATGCAAAAGATTTTGATGATGCTATTTATTTTGACAAAGATAACTATATTCTTTATGTTGCAATTGCTGATGTTAGTGAATATCTTTTTGATATGGGGCATATCGATAAGGAAGCTAGAAAAAGAGGATTTTCTATATATTTTCCACACAAATCAATACCAATGCTTCCAAGAAGCCTAAGTGAAGGAATTTGTTCACTAAAACCAAATGAAGACAGATTGGCATTTACTTTTAAAATAACGCTTGATAAAAACACTCTAAAACCTCTCAAAGAGGAATTACTAGAAGCCATCATACACTCTAAGAGAAGATATACATATGATGAAGTCGATAAATTTTTGGCTGGAGATTTAAGTGATGCTAGTGATGTTGATAAAAAAATTTTAGAATTTTTACTTCCTTTACATGTAGTAACTAATAAACTAAGAGATATAAGATTAAAAGATTCATTCAACTTTAGAACAAGTGAAATAAGAATGGAACTTGATGAAGATTTCAATCTGGTTAAAACTAAAATAGAAAGTGAAACTCCATCTCACTCTTTAATAGAAGATTGTATGCTTTTAGCAAACAAAGCAGCATCAAAAAGACTTGATTTTGGAGTATTTAGAACTCATGGTGAGCCAAGTTATGATAAGATAGAAAAACTTTTAGATGATTTAGCTTTTATTGGAATTGAAGTTAATTTTACTCCCGAGCTTCCTAAACTCATAAGAGAAATACAAAAAAAAGCAGATGCACTTGATATAAGAGAAGATGTAGATAAACTCATCATTAAAGCTCAACAAAAAGCTATTTATGAACCAGTCAATAAAGGTCATTTTGGGTTAGGCTTTGATAGTTACACTCACTTTACTTCACCAATAAGAAGATATAGTGATTTGATGCTTCACAGACTCCTAAAAGCTGATTTAAAGAATGAAACAAAAAGAAAAAAATTTTTACTAAAAGACATAGAAAATGTATGTCAAAATATCAGCGATTTAGAAAGACAAAGCGATAAAGTTGCATGGGATTTTATGGATAGAAAATTTGCAAGATGGGCAAATGAAAGAGTTGGTGAAGACTTTAAAGCTATCATAACTGACAATTCAAAATCAATCATAGCAAAACTTGATGATGAGATTAAAGGAGCAAGACTATTTTTACTTGATGAAGATGCAGACTTGTTTGATAGAGTTATTGTTAAGATTGTAGAATCAAATATCGCAACTGCAAGAATTTATGCAAAAATAGTGAGAAGAGATGTATAAGCGTGATTTAGAAAGACTATTAGACTCAAACACACTTCCAAAAGCAATTTTTGTTTATGGAGAGTGTGATTATCAAAACAATTTGTTTTCTAATAAAATAATCCAAAAATACAAAGATGAAGAAGATGAAGTTTTGCTTATGTATTATGATGAGTATGACTATAGTGTAGCAAAAAATCACTTAAGTCAATCATCTCTTTTTGGCGGTAAAAATATTCTACATGTAAAGAGTGATAAAGTTATACCTAAAAAAGAGTTGGACAATCTCATCGCACTTTGTAAAAAGAGTGATAATAGCTTTTTTCTTTATCAATATTTTGGAGACCAAAGCAAAGCTAAAAATATAACTAAATCATTTGGTAAAGATTTTGTCAGATTTTTTAAAGCAAATCAAAATGAAGCATTAGCATTACTTCAAATGAAAGCAAATGAACTTGGATTAGATATTGATAGATATGCTCTAACTCATCTTTATATGCTACATATGGAAGATTTATCGATTTGTGTAAATGAGTTTCAAAAGCTACTTATCTTTGATAAAACTATCACAACTGTAGATATAGACAATCTAGTGTATGGCTTAGGAAGCGTAAGCATTGATGCTTTTATAGAAAAACTTTTAAATAAATCTGATATCAAAGATGAGCTTATTTCACTCGAGCAAAAAGGAAGTATGGATGAAGTAAGAATCATCAATGCTATGCAAAACTATATCTCAACTCTTTTAATGTTTCATCTATATATCAAAACTTATGGAAGGTTTGACGCAAAAGAGATAGTTGGATACCCTATGCCTCCTCAAATCGCACAAAAAAAAGCTGCAATGAGTATCAAGATAGATTTAAATACTTTCAAAACTATTTTGATTGAGCTTAATAACGCAGAATTTGAGTTGAAAAAGAGTAAAAATTTAGACAAAGAATCATTTCTTCTTTCTACTTTAATAAAACTTGAAAGTTATTTATAGTATAATCGCCGCTCGTACTGTATAAGTACTATTCTTGCTCTTAGCAGATTATGCTTTGAGTCAAATCCATAAGGAGAAACGATGACAAGACATTATGAGTTGCTTTTCGTTCTAAAGCCTACATTGGCTGAAGAAGAATTACAAGCAAAAGTAGGTTTTCTAAAAGAAGTTTTAGAAAAAAATGGTGCGCAAATTGCAGCACTTCAAGAGATGGGAACTAGAAAACTAGCTTACCCAGTTCAAAAGTTTGAGCGCGGATTTTATGGTGTATTTTATTTTACAGCTCCTACATCTGCTATCTTAGAGGTTGAGCGTAACCTTCGTATTAGTGAAGATTTTATCAAATTTATGACAGTTAAGCTTGAGAAACAAAAAGAGATCAAGCACTGGAATAAATCAGTAGAAAAATTTGCATCTAAACAAGAAGATGTTCAAGAAGAGGCAGAGCAAGCTTAAGGAGCCTTAACATGTTTAATAAAGTAATATTAGTAGGTAATTTAACAAGAGATATCGAGTTACGCTACACAGGTGGAGGAACTGCAGTTGCTAGTACTGCAATCGCTACAAGTAGAAAGTTTAAAGCACATGATGGCACTCAAAAAGAAGAAGTATGTTTTGTTGACATTACTTTTTTTGGAAGAACTGCTGAAATTGCAAATCAATACCTAAGAAGAGGTAGTAAAGTACTTGTAGAAGGTCGTTTGAAACTAGATCAATGGACTGATCAAAACGGTGGCAAAAGAAGTAAACACAGTGTTACAGTTGATACTCTTCAAATGCTTGGAAGCAGAGATGACAATCAACAAAACAACAGTGGTTACAACAACCAATCATATACTCAACCTGTTAGTGAACAGCCTACATATGCACAGCCAAAAGAAACAAAACATGTTATGGAAGATTCGATTCCTGAAATAAACATCGATGAAGATGAGATTCCATTTTAGGAAATAAAATAAAATAATGAAGGATATAAAAATGGCACCAGAAAGAAGAAAATATGCTCGTAAATACTGCAAGTATTGTGAAGCAAAAATAGACTATATTGACTATAAAGATACAAAGTTATTAAAGCAAGCTCTTTCAGAGCGTTATAAAATCATGCCACGTCGTTTGACTGGTACTTGTAAAAAACATCAAGAAATGGTAGAGTTGGCAATCAAGCGTGCTAGACATACTGCTTTAATTCCTTATATCATTGATAGAAAAAAAGTAGTTGCTCATCCATTTGACCTACTTCAAGGTTAATCAATCACTACTTAAAAACCAAGTGAGTTAAACTCACTTGGTTTTCAATGCATACTTTAAAACTTCCTCGACTCTTGTTATAGGTATGATTGTTAGATTTTCTTTAACTTCATCAGGTATATCTTTTAAATCATTTTCATAATTTTTCTTTGGTATCAAAGCGGTAGTAATCTTAGCTTTATAAGCTGCAATTAGTTTTTCTTTTAATCCGCCAATCGGAAGTACTTTACCAGTCAAAGTAAGCTCACCAGTCATAGCAACATCACTTCTAACTTTTTTGTCAGATAAAATTGAAGCAAAAACTGTTGCCATTGCAATCCCTGCATTTGGACCATCTTTTGGAGTTGCTCCTTCTGGAACATGAAGATGAAGATCAAATCTTCTATAAATTTCACTTTTTTCTAGTTTTATTTTATCTTCGATCTCTTTTGCACTCTTAGGAATTGCTTTTGTATCGATATCAATCTTGTTCTCATCGATTAAAACTTTTACAACACTAAGAGCAATTCTAGCTGATTCTTTCATAACTTCACCTAGATGCCCTGTTAGTTGCATTGAGCCTTTGCCTTTTATCTTGATAGCTTCGATTTTTAAAACATCTCCACCAACACTAGTCCAAGCAAGACCATTTACCTGCCCTACTATGTCCTCTTTATCTCTTTGTTCAATTTCAAATACTTTTTTATCAAGATACTCATCTAGATTTTTAACATTTACACTTATTTTACTTATACTTGTATCAAGTAGTAATTGTTTCGCTACTTTTCTAAAAATATCAGCAATTCTTCTTCTAAGGTTTCTAACACCTGATTCTCTTGTATAATTCTCAATAATTTTTTCTAAAGCACTTTTAGTGATATTTACTTCACTTGCTTTTAAACCATGTTTTTTTAACTCTTGAGGTATTAGATACCTTTTTGCTATCTCAAACTTTTCATTTGGAGTATAAGAGCTCAAAAAGATAAATTCCATCCTATCTCTAAGAGGTGCAGGGATTGAGCCTATATCATTTGCAGTTGCAACAAAAATGATTTTACTCAAATCTATATTGAAATTCAGATAATAATCTCTAAATTTATCATTTTGTTCTGGGTCTAAAACTTCAAGTAAAACAGCGGTTGGATCGCCTCTGAAACTTTTAGCAACTTTGTCAATCTCATCTAAAACAACAACAGGGTTCATCTGCCCAGCTTCAATCAAACCTTGCACAATTCTTCCTGGCATTGAGCCTATATAAGTTCTTCTGTGTCCTCTTAACTCATTTACATCTTCTAATCCACCAAGAGCAATTCTTACCAATTTTCTCTTTAGTGCTTCAGCAATCGAGTTTGCCAAAGATGTTTTACCAACACCTGGAGGTCCTGCAAAACATAAAATCGCACCTCTATTTGCTTTATCTTTGATTCCTCGTTTAGATATGAGTTCGCGAACAGCAAAGTACTCTTCAATCCTATCTTTTGGCTTTTCTAAAGAGTAATGGTCTTTATCTAACTGAGCTTTTACCTCTAATATATCTAGCTGTTTTTTTGAGAAATCACCAAAAGGGATATCAATAACCCAGTCAAGATAACTTTGTATCATACTAGCATCGCTAGAATCTGGGTGCATTCTTGCTAATTTATCAATCTGTTTTTTTATCTCTTTGTATGCATCTTCATTCATGCCAGATTTTTTAGCTTCTAGTTTTTTTCTATACTCTTCTATCTCTTCTTCTCGTTGATTATCAGTTCCAAGCTCTTGTTGAATTTGTTTTAATTGCTCTTTTAAGAAATACTCTTTATTTACCTTTTCAATACGAGAATGAACTTTTGTTTTTATCTCTTTTTGCAATCTATTTGTCTCAATAGCCTCAATCAAATGCTCAATAAGCATAAAAACTTTAGCTTCTATGTTTTCTTCACAAAAAAGAGCATAAGCTTGTTCTTTTTTTAGCTTAATCGCACTAGCAACTAAATCACAAATTCTATTTACATCATCATTTTCATCAATCGCTTTTACCAAATCAGGTGGAAAATAGCTACTAACCATAGAAAGAGCTTTTACTTTTTCTCTTAAAACTGAAACAATCGCATCTAATTTTGGTGACCTTTCATATGTGTCTTTTAGTATGTCAACAGTTCCAATTAAAGGTTTTACACTCTTTTGAACAAGTATCTTACCTCTTGCCATTCCTTGAAAAAGTATCTTAACTCTTCCATCAGGGAGCACTACTTTTCTCATAACTGAGCCTATAACTCCACTGTCATAGATAGCTTCAAAATCTCTCATATTTTCTTGTCCATCTTTTGCTGAACATATAAGAAGCAGTGAGTTTTTCTCTAAAGCATAATCAACAGCTTCAATATTTTCTTCATCTTCTAAAAATATTGGAGTTATCATAAATGGATATAAAAATTGTTTATCTTCAACTACTATTGGTAAGTCTGTTGGAAACGAATCATAATCATTTAATTTCATTTTACTGTCTCCTTTTTTCTGAACGAAGTCCAGTAAAAATTCCTAGCACTAAAGAACGAAACAAAGTTTCTGTCTTTCATTTTACTGTCTCCTAAATTATATTATGAATTGTATTATATAGTATTGTAGTTTAAAAAGAGAGTAAATTACTCTCTTTTACATGTAGATATTTTATTCTTCAAACCACGAGCGATACCAAGGTATATGAGGTTTTATCATATTGGCATCTTTAAGTGGTGATTTATCGAACTCTTCTTGATATTTTTTAGCAGCTTTTGGTTTATCAACTCTGACATATAAATCAGCGATATTTTTAGCCATAAAATGCTCTCCAAGTTTCATTTTTACATACATTGTCTCAACCATTGGTCTATATTGTGAGTTTGGATATCTATCGATAAACTCTTTAGTTTGAGCAATAGTATCTAAAAGTAACTGCTGGTTTCTGTTTGGATTTGGAAATGATTCAAAATTTGCTTTAATCTTCATAAATCTTGCATATTCACTGTTTTTTGAGTTACCAAATCTTTTTATATATTCATCTAGATAAAAGTTTGCCAAAAGATACTCTTCTTCTTGCATATGCGCTTGAGCCAATATAATCATAGCTTCAGGCAAAAGTGGAGATGAGATATGTTCACTAACTAGCGAAGTATAGTTTTTATCAGCCTCTTCCAAATCAAAATCTTTTATGTTTTTTACAATTTGTTCATACCAATAAATAGCTGGTTTGTTATATACCTCTTTACTATTTTTATCAGCACACCCAATAAATAAAAAAGTTAGCGCAACCATCAAAAATATCTTTGTCAATCTCATATTTATCATCCTTGTATATTATAAAAAAGTTATTGTACCTCTTTTTTTGTTATTAGAAGATAAAATTGCATTTTTTTTGAAATTTACCGATTTATAATCACTATTTAGCTAAAATAAAAAACAATAATTACAAAAGGTGGAAAATGATTTTTGATGTTAAAGCTCCGATACCAGGTTTTGATCAAATCAAACAAGTAGAACTAGAAAAAATAGATGATTTTTTTATGCAACTAAAAAGCTGTGATGATGATACTACTTTCATGTTAATAAATCCATTTTTACTAAGAGAATATGACTTTGAAGTCCCAGAGTACTTCAAAAACCTACTAGAACTAAAAGAAGACTCAAACATACTAATCCTAAACATCATGATAGTAGCAACACCAATAGAAAATTCCGTCATAAACTTCATAGCTCCTCTTATCTTTAACACCGACAACAAATCAGTAGCACAAGTCATACTAGATAGCAATAAGTATAAAGAGTATGGAATCATGGAAGAGATTTCTGGGTATCTTAACAAATGAATACTACCAACCAATTAAGTAGTATTTTATTTTACAAAGAGTAAAATGGAAGAAGCAACACTGTTATTTTAACAGTAAGGTGGGCGGTTGGGTTGCAAAAAGACACATAACTACATGTAAATTCTTTACAACTTATACCTCTGGATAAAATAGATAAAAAAGGATGAGTAAATGACATGTAAATGTAATAAAAAAAATATCCTATCCACTTTAATAATTTTATTTATTATTTCGTCAAACCTTATTGCCGCTACACTATCAAATACTGATAATTTTACAAATGGAAGTTTAGACGGATGGCAAGGAGATGGTTATATTTATAATGATGGCTGGATGTATATAAATAGAGATAAAACAGCATATAAAACATATGATTTTGGTGTAGAAAATGCAAATAAAGAAATACTGGTTACTTTTTATTTTTATGCCACTGAAGAATGGGATAGTTCAGGGGATAGATTTAGAGTTTATAGAAATAATTTGCAAATAAAAGCATATAAAAGTACAGGAGGCTATAAAACAGAATCATTTTCTACAACTTTAGACTCTAGTGGTAAAATAAAATTATCTTTTAAACCTGATACCAATAGAGACAATGAATGGGCAGCTGTAGATTATGTTAATATACAGAAGTATGTTGATTATAGTATAAATAAAACAAGAAGTTTTACACTATTTAAGCAGGATAATATCCGTGGCAATATAAAAATGATAGGTAATTCTGTATTAAAAAAATCTTCTGGTTGTGCAAATTCAACTACACAGAACAATGATATTTTGGCTGAATATGCGGATATGGATTCAGATGATTCTACTTATAATTCAACTTCAGCAGACTTAGTCTTGCCAAAAGGAATAAAAAGTGATGATATAGTTTATGCACTTTTGTATTGGCAAGGAAGAGTTGATAGTAACTATGACGCTGGAATAAATGGTAGAAATATAAAATTGAAGTTACATGGTTCATCTAACTACAAAATTATTACTTCTGAAGATGACAAATTTAATTATAGAAATGGTGATTATCAAGGGTTTTCTGACATAACTGATGACTTAAAAAACAGTATAAACTATGTTGATGATGATTTGATTGATAGCAGTGGATACAATCAACCTGTTTGGGTTGCTGATGTTTACACTGACACTGGATACAATAAGTATGGAGCCTGGAGTTTAATAGTAACATATAAAGATAAAAATGATGACTTAAGAAATATAACCCTATATGATGGTTATGATGAAATATACAATGAAACTAAAAGCTATGAATTAAAAGATTTCTTAACTCCTACAAGAGGTAATATAGATGCAAAATTCATGGTTTTTGCAGGAGAAGGTGATGTTGTTTATGGTGACAGTATAAGTCTTACTGATAAAGATGGTAATGATGTATTACTTGACAATGATTTTTTTCACTCTTCTGAAGATATAGATGGAGTAAATATTACAAATAGAAATCCAAATTGTCCAAATACTATCGGAATTGATTTAAGAACAGTATCTATTGGTAAAAATGCTATAATTCCTGTAATTAGTAATGGGCAAACTCAAACAACAGTTAAACTTTCAAGTAGTGGAGATCAATATTTTCCTGGAGTATTTGTTTTTTCTACACAACTTTATGAACCTAGAGTTTGTTATTATATTGATACCATAGTTGATGATGGTAACACAACTATTTTTAAGGATAAAGGATTTCTAAATCCTATACAAACAGATAAAAATTATAAATTTAATATCTGGATATCTAATATGAAAAAAAATGCTAGTGACACTGATATAGAAACAGCTAAACTTGTACAAGTTTATATGGATTTAACAGATATGAACTATACATCAAACTCAACTTATATACAAAACATAGGAGAAAGCAATAAAACTTATAAAACAGACAATAATGATAGCGATACATTTGAATTTTCTTTAGATAAAAATGAAAGCACATTTAGAGTAGGTACTGGGGCAAATGGTTCGCAAGGAGGAACAATAGAGCCTGCTAGCAACTTCAATGATGACTCAAAGAAAGTATTTATAAGTTTCCAAAGTAAGTTTGATATACAAGATAGTAATACCTCAGACATTGATTTATTGGATTTTTTAGGTTTTAAAGCTTCTTTTCAAACTGATAGTATCACTATAGGCCCTGATAATGCACAAGAGATTGAACAATGTGTTGATCTTAATACATCAGGACTAAGATATACTCCTGTTATAGGTTACTTTAATGCTACTCACGAACAAACCATAACTCATGATCCTATTGATACTACTTATGCAATTAATGCACTTTATACGCAAGTAGCTAATAAAGATTTTAATGTCACTGTAGTAAGCTTAGGAAGTGATAAGGAAACCCCAAATAATTATGAAGGATATACAAAAATAGAATATGTAAATCTTCAAAAAAATAGTAGTGAACTTTACTCTTGTGAAGAAGCTCCAGCTGTGTCTAATTTGATAGATTCAAATGCGACTTTTGATAACCAATCACAAACAACAGCCACTTTGAAAATCAACAAAGCAGTTCAAAATGGCACAATTAGAATAAACTATATAGACTGGGAAAATTTATTCAATAACTCAACTTTAACATGTGCTGATGTTAGTAATATGAATTCAAATTTAAAAGGTATTCCTCAATGTCTAAATGATGAAAATAAAATCAATACGTTATTTCCAGCTAATAATTGTTTAAGCTCTTCAACTGGTGCACCTTGTAAATCAAATAATCATGGATATGGAATTGGTAAATATAATCATGAATTTGGATGTGCTCAATGCTTACTTGAAAACAATAGCACATCTATATGTGCTAGAGATAGCTTTGCCATAAGACCAGATAAATTTGATTTTTCAATCCAAGGAACATCTCCTTTTAAATCAGGAAAAAATTATAATATCTCTATAGCTGCACTAGACAATCAAAACTTAGCAACACAAGATTATAATGAAACTATAAATGATAGCTTTAAAGTAGATATCAACGAAACAAAACCAAACTGCTTAACTGGAGTTTTTACTCCTGATTTTAATACTACATGGAATTTTTCAGATGGTAATAGCACTGTCTTAAGAAACTACAATGAAGTAGGTGTAATAAATGTAAAAGTACAAGAAATAAACGGTAGTGAATTTGCAGTAGTAGATAAAAATGACACTAGTGATGCACAAAGGCTAATAACTCCAGCAGATATTAATCTAACTTTTTCACCAGATCATTTTGATATAAATACGACTTTAGTTCAAGGTGGCAACAACTTTACTTATATTTCAGATGATTTAAATATGTCTACAACTCTGGATATAAAGATAACAGCTAAAAATGAAGTAAATGCTACAACTCAAAACTATAATTCAAATTGCTATGCAATGCCAACAAATTATACTATTTCTTATGCAAACATTTCTACTTCAAATTTGTCAAAAGTACTCTACAGAGAAACCAATACTTCAACAGAAGGAAATGTATCAATAAATAGTGATTTAAATCTATCAAATATTCCAAATACCATATTTTCAACTGATGATAATGGGTCAGGCAATATACATGTAGATATAAATTTTGATAGAAATAAAACAAAAACAGTTAATCCTTTTATATTAAATATACAAAATATAAATACAACTGATTCAAATGGAACTTTTGGAACTCAAAACTTAGACAAAAATGCAACTTTCTACTATGGAAGAGTTCACACAAACAAACAGACATTTGAAGGAACTTCTGGTGTTGCTCCGATATACTATGAAGTATACTGTAATGACTGCAATAAAACACAGTTTAATATAAATGGTAACGAGAGCGTAGATAGTGTCGATTGGTTTGTTAATACTTTACATGTAGACCAAGATGGAAATGTATCTTTATATGATTCACTAGGGAACACAAGATTTAACAATACATCATATGCTAGTGCATCAAATATTATAGTTAATCAAGCAAATATATTAAATGGAGTTGAAAATATTACATTATCGATAGATAAAGCACCATATAATGATAGAATTTTAATGACACCTTCAAGTTGGTTGCTTTACAATACTTTTGATAACAATGCAAGTACAAATGATTTTGAAGTTGAATTTATTCCAATTGGTGGAAATTGGAGTGGTTATGGTGATGAAATGAATGGAACAGTTGATACTACTTTATCAAAAGAAACAACAACGGAGTATGAACGATAATGAAAAAAGGAAGCTCCCTTATAGAATTAGTTATAGCCATAGTTGTTATGGGGATTGCTGTTACTGTACTTCCTATCATACTCACAACTGTTTTGCAAAATAATCTACATGTAAAAGTTGTAGAGGATGAAATCGCATCTGGTATAACTAGATTTAAAACTATTACAACTGGATGGTGGGATGAAAATACAAAAATAAGTAAAAAAATTCTACATGTACAAAGTGGAGACAGCGAGCTTGATAGTAGGCCTGGTCTTATAGAAGCAGATGGAAGAAGAAAATTTGGAGATTTAAATGCATCTAGTATTGGTATGGACTCTAACGAAACTGCTTATAGTATAGATGACATTGATGATCTTGATGGAAATGTATCTTCATATGCAACTGCTAGTGGAAATTATCCACTTAATGTTACATCTACAATTTCAGTTAATTATTTAAACGATACAAATAACTATGCTAATCCAATAACATTTGACATCAATGTCTCTAACATATCGGTTAACTCAACAAATATAAAACTTATAACAAATCAGATTAATATACAAAATGTAGATGAAGATTTAAATCAAACATTAATTTTTAGAGCAATTAGAGCAAATATAGGAACTTCAACTTGGAAAGAAAGAGTATTTTAATGAAAAAAGCTTTTACAATGCTAGAACTTGTAATGGTTATAGTAGTGCTCGGTATCATAGCTTCTATTGGTGCTGATATTTTAAGTAGTGTTTATAATTCATATATAAGTTCAAGGAAGATAGATAGACAATATACAAAGATAAATATTACAATGGAACAAATAACTAAAAGATTGCAAAATGCTGTATTTGAGAGTATAATTGCAAGAAAAAGTGATACAAATACTACTTTCAAGCCAGTTTCATCTATCAGTACAAGAGAATTTAATCAAATCCATGAATGGATAGCAAAAGATATAGAAAGTTTTAATGGTGAAGCAAATTCAACAGCTTTAAAACCTGGTTGGAGTGGATTTGTTGATCTGTATAGTCCTGAGACAAATGCTACACAGATAAAAACACCTGGAAGCAATCTATCTTATACAAATTCTATCATCCAAGCTCTTTCATATGGATTAGCTGATATTAATGATTCAGCTATTATATTCAACGGTGCTCTAGGAGATACATATGATGGATTTGGATGGGATTATAGTGACTTTAATCATACAAAGGTTTTTCCTGTAAAATATAAAAGTGAAGATGTACTAAAATTTACTTCAACATCAAATTTACTAACTAGAATAAGTGAAAAATATATACTTACTTGGACTGCCTACGCACTTGTATTAAGTGATGATGGAAATTTAACTTTATATTATAATTATAGACCATGGAAAAATGAAAAGTATTCAGATGGAAATTCATCTTTAATGTTAGAAGATGTAAAAAGTGTAAATTTTTTACAAGTTGATAAAGCTTTAAGAGTACAGATATGCACTAGTGACCCTGTAGATGAAACTTCAGTAAAACCATTTTGTGTTGAAAGAGGTGTAATGTGATGAGAAAAGGGTTTTCACTCATAACAGCAGTTATATTTTTAGTAACCATTGCAACACTAGGTGCACTTGCTTTATCTATTTCAACACTTTCAGTGAAAAAAAGTACAGATAATTTTTTATATCAACAAGCAAATTTATTAGTAGATAGTGGTATAAACTATGCCCTTCTAGCAATGAGTGGGCACGACTACAATACCTCATGCCTTAATCAGGTAAATATGACTTACAACAATACTTTTGATATAAATGTAACAATACACTATATTGGAAATGGCTTACCATCTGGTTGTAATACCTTAGATGACAATCTTAGTACAGCTGATTCAAACAGAACTGTAATCTTAGATACATTTGTAAGTGTAAAAGATGGAATTGTAACAGAACCAATAAGAGTTCATAGAAGAACTTTACAAAAGCCGTAAAAATCATCACAAAACCCTATATTATAGCATAAGAATACAAATAAATAGTAATTTGTAAAAAAATCTTATTTATCCTTTTTATTTAAGCAATATTAAGTTATACTTTTTTTATAAACCCCTATTATTAGGGAGATAAAGGAGACAAGATGAATTTAAGTATCGTAGGAAAACAGTTAGAATTAACTGATGCAATTAAATCTCACATTGAGAGTGCAAAAGATTCATTGAGTAAATATAATTTAGATATTATTTCAACAAGATGTGTTCTTTCAGCAGATGAAAAAAATGGTAAAAAAGGCTTTAGTGTTGAGTTTGCTATCAATTTAGCTCATAAAAATACAATAGTCATAAAGCAAAAAGACAAAGACCTTTATGCAGCTGTTGATATGGCGATTGAGAGAGCTAAAAAAGTTCTTAGACGTCATCATGACAAAGTTGTTAGTAGTAAACAAAAAGAAGTTGTAGAAGAAGCTGATGCTCCTTACTTCGAGGAAGCTGATGAAATCGTTCCAACTAGACTAGATAGCTATAAGCCAATAGAGATTGAAGAGGCTTTAGAGGAGTTAAAAAACAGTGATAAACAATTCTTCGTGTTTATTGACATGGATGACAAAATGAGAGTTATCTATAAAAGAGCTGACAATAAGTTTGGATTATACTAAAACTAATGGGAAGTCTTTTGACTTCCCAATCTATTTTTTGCTTTCACTAAAATATCTTCTTCAAAATCATAAAATTCAAACTTTGAGCCGCTTTGTTTAACCCCTCCTAAAATATCTCCGCCTTTTCTGTATTTTAAATCAAGTTCAGCTATATCAAAACCATTTTGGCACTTACAAAAAGCATCTAATCTTTGAGATTTTTCTTGATTTGTATATAAAAAACAGTATCCTTTTAAACCATTTCTACTAACTCTACCCCTTAGTTGATGAAGAGTAGCAAGCCCTAGTCTCTCTGCTCCAACTATAACAATTGTTGAGAGTTTAGGAAGTGATATACCAACTTCTACTAAAGTTGTAGCAACTAATAAGCTACCTTTTTCTCTAAAATCTTCTAAAACTTTCTCTTTGTTTTTATCAGCACCATAAGTTACAAAAACATTTTCAAAATTCTTTTCCCAATAAGACCTTGCCTCATCGATAGATTGATACTCAATCACTTCGCTCTCTTCAACCAAAGGATAGATAATGATAATCTGTTTATCTTTTTGTATCTCATCTTTGATATGCTCAATTAAAGCTTTAAAATCTTGCTTTCTTATTACCTTAGTTGTAATATCTTTTTTATAAGGCGTTTCTTTCATAAAGGAAAAATCAACCAAACTTGATTGAATCATACTCATTGTTCTAGGTATTGGCGTTGCTGAAAATTGCAAAAAATGTGGGTGCTTAGACTCTTTGATACTAAGCTGATTTATAAGTTCTCTTTGTTTTGTTCCAAATCTATGTTGCTCATCTACCATAACCAAATCAAACTCTGGTAATTCTCTAAATAAAAGAGCATGAGTACCTATGATAAAATCAAACTCATTTAAATCATCTTTTTTTGAACTACTACTTAGCACTAATCCTACATGTATATCTTTTGGAAGATACTTTGTAGCTTCATCAAAAAGTTGTTTCGCTAGGATTGTAGTAGGTGCTAAAAGAACTGATTTTTTAGGGTAACACATAACAACACTTGCTAAGATTACCATGGTTTTGCCACTTCCAACATCGCCCATTATGATTCTTCTAGCTGCTTTTTTTGAAATAAAATCTTTTTTTATATCGCCAATTGCATTTATTTGGTCATTTGTCAATTTAAATGGTAAAGAAGCTACAAAGCTACTTACATCTGAATCTAGTCTATTTTTTGCTTCAAAGTCTACTTTTTTCTTAGCTAAAGCTCTTAAATAATTATAAATTTCTACGAACTTTAAAACATTTAATTTTGCTTCATCCATGCTTGGGGCTTTAAAGTGAAAATCATTTAAAACTTTTGCTTCGTATTCATTTAAGCCTTCATTCATCAAAGCTTGTATATTGATATATTTTTGGGCTAATGATTGCATAGTTTTACTTTGGAGTGATGTTTTGTATTTTGGTACTATTTGGTTTATGTTTTCTACAATTTGAGGCTGGATCATGGTTATATTGCCATTTTTCCACTCAACCTTACCTCTTACATGTAAACTAGCTCCAACTTTAAAAACACTTCTTTGATAAGCTCTAGCATTAAATACCACTGCAAATATATTTTGCTCCCAAGTAGTACAATAAAGCCTTAGACTCATTGCTCTTCCAAAGCTTACACTTTTTACTTCTACATGTACAGTGTTAAATTCATTTAAAAGTGGAGTTTGATTTATGTAAGTATTTTCGTAGCTTTTAGGGATAAGCAGTGCTAAATCAAGCAGATTACTTACCCCTAGTTTTTTTAATCTTTGGGCGTCTTGATTATCTTTTCTCATTAGTTACAATTGAGAAATTTAGCTTAGTGATTTCATCATGTTTTTTGATAAATTCATTTAAATCTTCAAGACTTAAGCTTTCTATTTTTTCTAACTCTTTTTTACTATACCCAAGCTCAAACCCTCTATAATACTCAAAAAAAGCACGACTTAATCTTTGAGATAGAGTTTCATTTCTTAAAGGCTCACTACCTAAAAGAAACTTCTTAGCCTGTTTTAACTCTTCTTTGCTAACACCGTCTTTTACAAATTTTTCTATCTCTTGTTTTACTATTTTTTTAGCTTCTTCTAAACTTTCATTTTTAGTTTGAAGATAACCTGAAAAATAAGAGTTTGAACTATTGACATGATTTCTAGAGTAAACAGAATACGCAAGACCTCTTTTTACTCTTATCTCTTCCATCAACCTACTTCCAAAACCACTCTCTCCTAGTATAAAAGCAGCAACTTTTGATTTGTATAAATCTTTTGAATTAGGCTCTACATGTAAAGGAGCTCCAAAGTAGATATAGGCTTGTTCACTCGGCTTTATCTCAACCATCTCTTTATTGGTATTTGTAACACTGTATCTTTTTAACTCTCTTTTTTTACCAATTTTTACATCGCTTAGTAGTTTTTGCAAAGATGCTTTAACCTCATCAAAGCTTAAATCACCTCCAATAACAACTATCATATTTGCTAAATCCATGTGAGAATTATAAAAATCTTCTACATCATTTAAACTAAGAGAGTTGATACTTTTTTCATCTCCATTATAGGCATGCCCCAATGGAGTATTTTCAAATAAAATATTTTTTAGATTTAAACTAGCGATATAGTCAAAATCACTCTGTTTTGATGAAATCTTACCCAATGTTATCTGTTTAGTTTTTTCAAAACTCTCTTTTGAAAAGTTTGGATCACTCATCAACTCTTTTAACATATCTAGGCCAAAATCAAATTGCTCTTTTAAAAGAGATAATTCAAAATTAAAAGTTTCAACTCCAGCACTTACGTGTAAGCTGATAGCTCTGTTTTCAAGCTCTGTGGCAAACTTTACTGAGCCTTTTTTCTTACTACCCTCGCCTAACATATTTGCTACAAACCTAGCAAGTCCAGCTTTATTTACATCTTCTATGCTACCTGCTTTTTGTATCACAAGCTGTAAAGAAACTATCGGAAGAGATGAACTCTTCTCATAGATTACAGGAACACTTACACCTTTTATATCAACATTTTTTAAAACTGCACTCACTAAAACTCCTTGTATAAGTAAAATAGCCAATAAAAATTTCTTCATCAAAATTTCTCCAAGATATTGTACGCAGTATCTCTTTTTGCAGGAATTTCTCCAATATCTCTAATCAATTTTATCATCTCTTCTTGATTCATTTGATTTGTAACTCCTGCACTTGCAACGACATTTTCTTCCATCATGGTACTTCCTAAGTCATTTGCACCAAATTTAAGAGCTAATTGACCTATATAGCTTCCTTGTGTTACCCATGAACTTTGAATGTTTTTAAAGTTATCAAGATAGAGTCTACTAACTGCTAAAAGTCTTAGGTATCTATTGGATGATTGTTTTTTTAGATCTGGTATTTCTTCTTTTAGTTTTGTATGAGCTGATTGAAAACTCCACATTATAAAAGCTCTAAAACCTTCTGTTTCATCTTGAAGATCTCTTATCTTCTCCCAATGCTCAATTATCTCTTCGTCAGTTTCAACTGTACCAAACATCATAGTTGCTGTAGATTTTATGCCAACTTTATGTGCTTGTTTGTGAACTTCTATCCAATCTTTAGCACTTAGTTTTTTGGGAGCTATTATATCTCTTACTCTATCGCTTAGTATTTCAGCTCCAGCACCTGGTATTGAAAAGAGCCCTTTTGCATTTAATCTTCTTAAAACTTCTTCATAACTGATTTTTGAAATTCTAGCGATATAATCTATCTCAATCGCACTAAATCCATGAATCGTAATAGTAGGGTAATTTTTACTTATCCACTCTACTAACTCTTCATACCACTCAATCTTTAGTTTTGGATGAACTCCCCCTTGAAAAAGGATTTGAGTTCCACCAATAGCAAGTAATTCTTCAATCTTTTTGCCAATCTCTTCAAAACTCAAGATATAAGCATCATCTTCTTTAGCATGTCTATAAAAAGCACAAAACTTACAATCAACCCAGCAAACATTTGTATAGTTTATATTTCTATCCACTACAAAAGATGTAATCTTATCTGGATGAAGTTCTAGCTTCTTTTTATATGCCATTTCACCTAGTTCATGCAAGTCTGCATTTTGTATTAAATCTAGCGCTTCTTTGTTAGTTAATCTACTCATAAAAACTCTTTCGTTATAATCTATGCGTATTATACATAAAGAAATTTAAACAAAAGACAAATATTTCATTTTAGAAGGATTTATACTCATGATTGATTCTCAAACTTTACTACTTTTTATCACTGCGTCATCTTTACTTGCACTTGCACCTGGACCTGATAATCTTTTTGTACTAACTCAATCCATGAGTAAAGGAGCAAGGCCTGGTATTATGGTGACTTTAGGGCTTTGTACAGGGCTTGTTTTTCACACTAGTGCGGTTGCACTTGGAGTTGCTGCGATATTTCAAACTTCAATAGTCGCTTTTAATATACTAAAATACATAGGTGCTGCTTATCTTTTGTATCTTGCCTATCTATCTTTTAAATCTTCTTCAAAAAGTAACATAAAGGCCGATAAACATAACTTGTCTGATTTAAAGCTCTATAAAAGAGGTATTATTATGAATGTTACAAACCCAAAAGTATCAATCTTTTTTCTAGCATTTTTACCTCAGTTTACAAACCCTCAAAATGGAAATGTAACCATACAGATATTCATACTTGGAGCAATTTTTATGCTTTGTGCATTGGTTATCTTTAGCTCTATCGCAATTTTAGCTGGAAAACTAGGAAATTGGTTTAATCGTTCAAAAAATGCAGAAAATATCTTAAATAAAGTCGCAGGTACTGTATTTGCTGGGCTTGCTATAAAATTAGCATTGAGTGAAAGATAATATGAGTAATTCAACTAAAATTATAAGATTTATAGCTATAGTATCATCATTGACAATTGGTGTACTATTGATAAATTATGTTTTAGAGACTTTTTTAGGGTAGGTAGATATGATGAAAAAGATTTTTATGTTATGTATTGTTGGGATGTTGTATCTTCAGGCACAATCTTTTAGGATTGAAGCAGATGAGTTACTTAAAAATCTAGACTCTTATACTATCTTAGATACTAGAGCAAAAAGTGAATTTGAACAAGGGCACATCAAAAATGCTCTTAATTTTCCAATACAACTTACATATGAAAACCAACAAGAAAATGGAAAGCTTACCTCTCCTACTAAAATGCAACAAATACTACGAAATCTTGGCTTAACGACAGATAGTAAGATAGTTGTTTATGATAGTGGGATATTTTTTGATGCATCTAGGTTATTTTGGGCATTAGAAGTTTATGGATTTCAAAATGTTAAAATACTAAATGCTGGATATCAACAATGGCAAGAAAAAGACTATCCAATAGAGCTAAAAACAAAAAAGACAACACCAAGTAATTATATAGCAACTATAAATCACAAATATTTAGCAACAAAATTTACAACACTGATTGCTACAAAAAACCCAAATCAAATCATCATAGATGCAAGAGCTAAAAGTGCTTACGAAGGTAAACAATCTAGTGCAAAAAGGTTTGGTCATATACCAAGTGCCAATAACATACCAGCTTTTCACAATATCAAAGGACAATCAAAATCATCAAAATTAAAATCCATTGGTGAGCTAAAAGAGTTATATAAAAATGTAGATAAATCAAAAAAAGTAGTAATTTACTGTGCTATTGGTAGAATTTCTTCTACAGACTATTTTGCTCTTAGAGAACTTGGTTATGATGTAGCTAATTATGATGCATCATGGAAAGAATGGGGTAATGATTTTTCTTTACCAATAGTTGGCCCAAAAAACAATGAAGCAAAATCAAAATAATAGTACCAAAAGTATTTGGAATAAATTTTCCATAAAAAGTCAACTTATATTTTTTATGGTATTTTTAGTACTTATCATAGAGATAAGTACCCTTATGATAATAAGAAACATATACAAACAAGACTTAAAAGATTTCGCTCAAAGAGAAGTTACCACGCTAAGTAAATCCATCAACAATGACCTTTTAAAAATTATTTTGAATCCAACAGTAGATGGCTTTACAGATTTAACCTATAGACTCTCAGCATTTGATGTGCTTCAAGGGCTAATTATATATGATGACAAAAATAAACCAATATTTAAATACAAAGATACTAGTAATCTTGAACAAAATCTTTTAGATAAAGATATCTTTTACGCTTCAAACAACCTTTATGCAAAACAATCAATCAGTGCTGAAGGATATGATTTTGGGCATACCTTGATAAATATTAGCTTATTAGATTTAAAAAAGAAACAACAAGAAAATTTAATCAAAATAATGTCGATATTGCCATTGGCATTGCTTATTGGATTTGTCATAAGTTTGTTTTTAAGTAATAGTTACACAAAACCTTTTAACCAATTACTCAAAGCTATGAAAGATTCTGATCCAACAAATAATAACAATATATTTTTAAAAACAGATGCACAAAATAAGATTAAAGAACTATTTGTTGGTTTTAACAATCTCATGAAGCAAATATCTAACTCAACTAAAACACTAAATTTTCAAGCAACACATGATCAACTAACAGGTCTATTTAACAGATTTTATATGGCAAAAAAAGTAAATGAAGCTTTAAAAGATGAAACAAATACGCCTTATGCTCTTATAAAAATAGATATAAACCAATTTAAACTCATAAATAGTACAGTTGGATATCAAAATGGTGATCAACTCTTAAAAATGATTGCATTAAAACTAGATAAATTCAATTCAAAAAATGGTGTTGTTGCTAGAATCGATGGTGATAATTTTATGATTTTATTGAAAAACTTTTCAAAAGAAGATGGAATATCATTTATCAAAAATGAACTAAATTTTTTAAACGATTTTAGATTTTCTACAAAATCAAAATCACTTTCAAGTACAGCAAATATAGCTTTATTACCTTTTATACCATTTGAATATACTACGAAAGAGATAACAAGACATATAGACACTACTATGCAAATGGCAAAAGATAAAGGTATAAATAAATTTGAAGTTTTTAACCCTAACGATGATGTATCAAAAAGATTTAACAGAGAGATAGAAGTAGCAGGTTTTATAAAAGAAGCCCTAAAAGATGGGCCTTCTAAATTTGAACTTTTTGCTCAAGCAATAGTACCTCTTCAGTACAATACAGAAAAAATAAGCTATGAAATTTTGATTAGGATGTGGGATAAAAACAATAATTTTGTCTCTCCTATAGATTTTTTGCCTACAGCAGAAAGATATCAGCTTATGTCAAAGATTGATTCTTTTGTTTTATGGAGTTATTTAGAAATAGTAACAAAGAGCCCTGAACATATTGAGAAACTTCACTCGGTTCACATAAACCTCGCAGGTTCATCCCTTAACAATATTGACTTTCAAACAAAAGTAAAAGAAGCAGTTAATCACTTTGATTTTCCATGGGAAAAATTAGAACTAGAAGTTACAGAAACTTCTGCTGTTGGAAATTTTAATAATGCAAAAGATTTTATAGCTTGGTTAAAAAGTGTTGGTATTGGTCTTGCATTAGATGATTTTGGTACAGGAATGTCTTCATTTGAGTATTTAAAAAGTTTACCTTTTGATGTGGTAAAGATAGATGGAAGTTTTGTAAAAGATATGCATACTGACCCAACAGACAAATCTGTAATAAAATATATACAAGAGATTGCTTCACTAAAAGGACAAAAAACAGTAGCTGAGTATGTTGAAACACAAAAAGATGTAGATGAGCTTACAAAAATGGGTATTACTTATGGACAAGGTTACTTTTTGGGAAAACCACAACCACTTTCTTCTTGGATTGGCTAAAATCATATATTTGTTATACAACTAAGTTAATATTACTTAAACTACTATAAGGATGTTATATGAAAATCGGACTTTTTATACCATGTTTTATGAATGAGCTTTATCCTGAAGCTTCAATGGCGACTTTAAAAATACTAGAAAATTTAAATTTAGATGTAGAGTACCCGATGGAGCAAACTTGTTGTGGGCAACCTCAAGCAAATACAGGGTGCTACCATGAAGCAAACCAGCTTGCTCATAGATTTTTGGAAATTTTTAAAAAGTATGATTATGTGGTTGCTCCTAGTGGAAGTTGTATTAGCATGATTAGAGAGAATTACGCACAATTTTTAGAAGGACTTGATGGTTTTGAGCATCTTAGGAAAAATTCATATGAATTAGTTGAATTTTTACATGATGTTATAAAGCCAAAATCTCTACATGTAAAGCTAAAAGAAAAAGTAAGTATCCATAACTCTTGTCATGCTCACAGAGAGCTTCATATGGCAAGTATGAGTGAAAAAAATGAGCCAGAATTTTCAAAGATAAAAGATATACTCTCTTTAGTAGAAGGCATTGAAGTAGTTGAACCTAGTAGAAAAGATGAGTGCTGTGGATTTGGTGGTACATTTTGTGTCAGTGAAGATGAATTAAGTGCGGCTATGGGACTAGACAAGGTAAATGATCACTTAAGTACTGGTGCTAAGTACATAACAGGAGTTGATATGTCGTGCCTTATGCACATGCAAGGCGTAATTGATAGAGAAAAACTACCAATTAAAACAGTTCATATCGCTCAAATTTTAGCAGGAGAATTATAATGGGACATCCCGAACTTGCAGCAAAATTTGTACAAAATACAAAAAGAATGCACTGGCATGATAAAGCGTTGTGGTTTGTTAGAGAAAAACGAGACTTGGCAGCTCATGGAATTGATGAGTGGGAAGAGTTAAGAAGAGTTGCAAGTGAGATAAAAAAACACACTATAAATAACCTTGATAAATACCTATTAGAATTTGAAAAAAACGCCAAAGAAAAAGGCATACATGTACACTGGGCAAAAGATGCAAAAGAGCACAATGATATTGTTTTAAAACTCTTAAATGATATTGGAGCAAAAAAGCTTGTAAAAAGTAAGTCTATGCTAACTGAGGAGTGTCACTTAAATCCTTTTTTAGAAAAAAATGGCATTGAAGTTGTTGATACTGACCTTGGAGAGAGAATAGTCCAATTAAGAAAAGAGCCTCCATCTCACATCGTTCTTCCTGCAATTCATCTTAAAAAAGAAGATGTAGGAACTACTTTTGAAGAGCATTTAGGAACACAAAAAGGAAATAGTGATCCTACTTATCTTACAAGAGAAGCAAGGATTCATTTAAGGGAAAAATTTCTAAATGCTGATGCTTCGCTAACTGGTGTAAACTTTGCTATTGCAAACACAGGAGGTATTGTAGTTTGTACAAATGAAGGAAATGCTGATTTAGGTGCTAGTTTACCAAAACTTCATATTGCAAGTATGGGTATAGAAAAAATTATACCAAGATTGAGTGATTTATCTGTTTTTACTAGATTATTAGCAAGAAGTGCAACAGGACAGCCAATCACATCTTATACTTCACATTATCACGCACCAGTTATAGATGGACAAATGCATATAATTATAGTAGATAATGGAAGAAGTGAAATAATAGCAAGTGATGATTTTAGACAATCACTAAATTGTATTAGATGTGGAGCTTGTATCAATACTTGTCCAGTTTATAGAAGAAGTGGTGGACATAGTTATGGCTATACAATCCCTGGCCCAATCGGCTCAACTCTTGGAGCAAGCAAAGATCTTCGCTCAAATAAAACGCTACCATTTGCATGTACACTTTGTGCATCTTGTTCCAATGTATGTCCTATAAAGATAAATTTGCACAACCAACTCTATAAACACAGACAAAATGTTGTAAAAGAAGGATTATTAAGCTTTAAAAAACATACTGCTTTAAAAATGGCTACATGGCTTATGAAACATCCAGCTTTGATGGATTTTAGTGGCAAGTTGGCAAGGAAAATTGTTCCTAAGCTTCCAAGAGCTATTATTTACTCTAAATTTAATGCTTGGGGTAAGAAAAGAGAATTGCCAGAATTTCCTAAAAATAGTTTTAAAGAGCTATATAAAGCAAGGAGAAAATAGTGACTTCAAAAGATACGATTATCAACAAAATCAGAAACAACTTACCAAATCAAAAGACTAAGTTACCAGATACTAACATAAAACATATGAAATATGAAGATAAAAATGAAAAATTTGCAAACTCTTTAAAATCTGTTGGGGGAAATGCAATATGGTTGCAAAATGAAAGTATAGATGAATTTGTACAAAAAAGTTATACAGATGCTAGTGTAATAGTTTCTACATGTAAAGACATTTCTTGTGCAACTCTTGATATAAATAGTATCAAAGACCCACACGAATTAAAAGATGTTGATTTAGCAATCATAGAAGGTGAGTTTGGAGTAGCTGAAAATGGTGCAATCTGGGTAGTTAATCCAAATGATATACCAAGAGCTCTTTACTTTATAGCCAAACAACTCTTAATTATTGTAAAAAAAGATAATATTGTAGATACTATGCATGAAGCATATGAAAAAATAGAGTTTAATGAAGCAGGATATGGAACATTTATCAGTGGACCTTCAAAGACTGCTGATATAGAACAATCTTTAGTAATTGGAGCACATGGCCCAACTGATGCTTGTGTTTTGTTTGTATAATTAAGTAACGTGCGTTCAGTTTAAAAGAGGCTCAAAACCAATAAATTACTGCTAGGTAATTTATTGGCTACTCTGTTTTGTTAACATGTGTCCTTTTAGTAGTTTTTGTAATAACAAATCTTCTACACTTTGTCTTGAATCAAAAATAGCTTTATACCATTTACAATTTGCATAAAATCTCCTTCAGTCCTTTTATAGTACCAAATTATTACTCCCCTAAAAAACAAACTCAATAATCAAGCCGCATAAGCAATACTTGGATGCTTGAAAAAGTTAGCAACTTTTTCTTCATTTTTTGAGATCTCATTCATATATTTTCAGTATTTTTTCTCAGTTGTGTTTTTGTAAAAGGGATATTATTTTTATTAGCATTTCTTTTATAATCTTGATTGAGATATTCATCAGGATTAAACTCTGGAGAGTATGGTGGCAGATAAAATATAGCTATCTGATTTTTATGTTCTTCAATCCAAGCAGTTACCAGTTTAGCATGATGAACTCTGAGGTTATCTACAATTATATAGACCTTTTTATCAGATGAATCTATCACCTTTTGCAAGAACTCTATAAATCTATCAACATTTATACTCTCATCATACAGACTGAACATAGTTTTACCTGTATTGGTAATAGCACTGATCATATTGATCTTAAACTTTTGTGCAGGATGGTCAAGTACAGGTTTTATTTTACTTCCTTTTTTTGCATATCCTTTAAGATTGGATGGTAACGATACGCACGCTGTCTCATCTCCCCACCAGATAACTGCATCTTCAGCTTTAGCCTGTTTCTTTATCTTTGGATACTCCTCATTAAGCCACTTCTGTGTTTTTTCATCTTTTCTCTCATAAGCGCGTTTGATTGGTTTCTTTGAAGTAAACTCCCATTTCTTTAGATAGTGCCCTACTGTAGATATTACAGGAAACTTTTTGCTATCGCAAAACCGCATTTGCTAGTTTTGGCATATCAATATCTAACTCATGTTTGATAAGTTGTTTGACTGCTTCACTTGTCCAAAGTGCAAATTTAAATTTTAGTTGTTGTGGGGTTGTATCTATAAGTTGGCGGATAATTCGTTGTTCCTGTTCATTACTAAGAGTTTTACCTACATTTTTTGGTCGACCTGTCTTCTTTTCAACTATCGCTTTTTTACCATTTTTTTTATAAGCGCTGTACCATCGTGAAGTTGTCTCTGGAGCAACTCCTAAAATTGTTGCTGTCTCTTTATTTGAATGACCAGACTCTCTTAACTTTATAGCCCGATTCCTCAAAACTGTAATGTTTTTTGATCTACTATGACAGATTTATTTATAATTGTAAAGCTGATGTATTAGTCCATAACATATGGCACTGAGGATTTATTTTGATAATGGGGGCGTGGGTGAGTGATAGTGACATTGGAAAGCTTGTTTTCTGATGTCACTGTTCGCTCCTCCCGCTTGTTATCTGGTGCGGATCACCGGAGAACTAGCGGGTGTTCAACCCGCACGTTTTGTTATAGATTGAATACTACTTGCATATTCGATTATCACTTACCAAAGTATTATTTATTCCCCAATTATCACATGGAATTTCTTCAATGATTACAAAAGTGGTTTTGGGATTTTTTCCTAAAACCTTTTCTAAAAGTTTAGTTACTCCTGAAACTAATTTTTGTTTTTGTTCTTTGGTTGTATTTTCTTTTGTTATTTTAATATTAACATATGGCATTTATTTTACTAACTCTTGATACTCTTTTAAAAGTTCTGGTGTTTCAATAGAACCATGATGATGTACTTGTTTAAAAACTCCATCAATAAGTTTAAATATCCTACTTGTTCTAATTGCAAGTTCTAATTTTTGGTCACCTATTTGTACATAACCTCGTTCTCTTCCTATTGCACAAAATCCACCGTTTAAATCAACTATTGTATAGTCATAAAATTCAACATAGACTTTCGCCTTACTATTAAATATACGACTATAGACTGATTGAATTTCATCCCAACCTCTTTTAATTCCACCTAGTGGATTATCCATAGCTATCTCTTCAGCTTGTAACCAATTTTTTGACATTAACTCAAAATCCTGATTGTTAAATGCACTATAAAATTGTGCTAACACTTGTGTTGGATTTGATAAATCTTCAAAATCTTCTTTACCTGTAATTGCTATCTGTATTGTTTTCATATCTTATCCTTGACTGATTAGTTAAGTATATCGTAATTAAACCAATCAGTCAAGAGAATATTATAAGTTTTTTAATTGAAGTTCTAGTTGGTTTATTACTATTAAATAATTTTGTTCATTTTGAGATTTTTTTGCAGTTATTAAAGCACCTTCAATTAGTGCAACTATAAACATTGATAACTCTTTTGTATTGCATTGTTTTATCTCTTTAGTCTCAATAGCTTTATCTAAAGCTATTTTTATAATATCTTCAAAATAAAGATATACATCTTCTAAAGCATTTTTAAATTCTTTATCAGATGGTGACAATTCTTGAATAAGATTATTAAGAGGACATCCTTTAATAAAATTAAATTTTGATGTATCTTTTATGATAAGCAATAATTCATCTATAATATTTTTTTCAATAGTTAATAGACTACCATATTTTTCTGATAAATTATTTTTTATAATTTTATCAATAACATCTAACATTAATTCTTTTTTTGACTTATAAAGATGATACATTGAACCTTTGTTTACATTTGCTTTTTTTAGAATGGCACTTAAGCCTGTGCCATGATAGCCGTTTTGATATACTTCTTCAAATGTTGCTTGTAAAAGTTTCTCTTGTGTTGTTGGTTGATTTTTCATAATATTGGATTATATCATATATGTTATTTTAACTATATAACTTAGTATCTATAACATTGGCTACTCTATTTTATTATCATTTACAATCAATCGTACAGCCATCATAATCTGCAATATTTCCATTACTATCATATTTATAATCACAGCAAGAAAAAAACTTTTTGCTTAAGCTTTTTTTTGCCCTAAAAAGTTGAGATTTTATAGTATTTAAGGGTAAATCTTTTTTTAAAGCGATCTCTTTTAAAGAGTATTGTTGTAGTTGTGTCAATTCAAGAATTTCTTTTTCTTTTTCTTTTAATGAATCAAGAACTGGCACTAAACATTCTGATAGCGGATGTTTTTCTTCTATCTTTTCTTGAAAATCAGGTAAAGGTCGATTGATTTTTCTATAATAGTCATAAATAGTATTTTTTGTGATTTTATAGACCCATCCTCTGATGTGTTCATTTTGAGAATGGAGCGAAATAAAAATCTTAAGTGCAACTTCTTGCATAATATCTTTTTGAATATCTATATCTTTGACACGAGAGAGTACAAAAGAAGATAACTCTCTTTCATACTCTTTCCAAATTAATTCAAAGTTCATTAGTTACAACAACTTTTACTATCTTGTGAACTTGAACATGATAGAATTTTTGATGGGTTTTCACTCGTTGGCATACAGCATCCATCAACATTATTTGCACCATCTTCACCAAAAATTTCTATATCATTCATAGAATGATAATTTTCCCACACTATACCAATTGGGTCTTTTACCCAGTATTTATCAGACTCTTTGTAACAACATACTGCACCAGTATCTTCTTTACCGATAATATTATGTTTTTGAAAAAGTGTTTGTGCCTCTTTTAATGCTTTACTACTTTCATACTGAATGCCTAAGTGATTAAGCCCCTTTTTATAACCTCGTGTTGAAATAGCAAAATTTAAAGATAAATCATCTATTAGCCATTGTGCATAATCTTTTTTGACTTTTGTAGGTTTAGCATGTAGTTGTATTGTATAAAACTCAATTGCTTTTTCTATATCATCTACTGAGATGTGAAGGTGTAATTTTTTTCCTAAATGTTGCATAATTTGCTCCTTAGCATTATTTAATATGTTAGTGATTTTCAAATAGTTTAAAACTATATGAACTAACTATAAAAGAAGACGATATAAAATCAAAAAAGGGTGCAATATTATATAATAACTATTTATTGTATAAACAAAAATGCTAACTAAACAAATCTTAATATATAATCAATTGATAATATTTAATAATTTATTGATATAAAGGTATATTTGCCTTGTATTGCACCTTAATTGATTTTATTTGTGGTTAGGTACTTACATAATTTGAGATAAAATCACCACTGATGCCATTAATGCTATAACGGCGTGATGGAAAAAGTGGTGAAACCAATGGATATGATTAGTTTTTTCTACTATCCAATCAGCAGTTATAAAAATCACTATGATACAAACTGCCAAAAACAATTTTAAGCTCATAATAGTACCAATTAAACTTATATCATAATATTTAAAGAGAATGTAACCTCCACTAAAAACAAGAAAACCGATGTTTACAAACATCAATTTTCTAGCTCTTGCAGTAATTTTTGGGCCAAAAAGTTTATATTCACTTTTATCACTATTATGTTTTATAACATCAATAACATAAGTTATGAAAAAAATTGAACCCACAAATAACATAACACTATATAAGTGAATAATTTTGAAAATCAACAAATCAATTGGCATTTCTTAATTTCCTTTTCTTTCTTATATTTTTGATTTTTTCAGTTGTAATTTGAGAAATAAATACTCCACTTAAAATGATAAATGAAGCTATTATCGCACTATATGTCATCTTTTCGCCAAGTATCAAGTAAGATAAAATTACAGCAAAAATTGGTATTAGATTTATATAAATTGAAGCCTTACTAGCTTCTACTCTTCCTAAAGCAAAATTAAAAAGTCCATATCCACCAATTGTAACAACAATCCCTAGATATACAATCCATAAAATGGCCTCTGTGTTAAAATTCATAGCTACCGAATTGTACTCCCAAAGCGCAAAAGGGAAAAAGAAAATTGCACCAGCAAACGCTTGCATTGCTGTTAGAAAAATTGGCGAGAACTTTTTTGTTAAATGCCTTGTAGAAATTGCATAACCTGAAGCTACTATCATAGCACCAAATTCTAGTGTATTGCCAAGTAAAGGATTTGAAGCATGCTCACTTCCGCTTGAGCTTAAACTAAGCCATATAGCTCCACTTACTGCTAATAATGAGCCAATGATTACTTTTCTTGTGATTATCTCTTTTAAAACAATTCCAGCTCCAATTGCTGTAATTAGTGGCATCATAGAAGTTATCATTCCAGCTTGCCCTGCACTTGTGTACTCTAAGGCTCTTGATTCAAACATAAAATACAAACAAGGCTCAAACAATACCATCATTACAATATATTTAATATCTTCTTTGGTAAAATCTAGCTTCAAAAATCCACGAACAAAATATAAAAAACAAATGCTTGCTATAAACATTCTTCCAAACATTACTGTCATCGGGCCAATTTCACCAATTGCTGATTTCATAGCAATAAAAGAACTTGCCCAAACAAACATCGCCATAACTAAAGCAAAAATTGCAATAAAATCAATATCTCTTTTTACCATTAATAACTCTTTTTTTAGTGGAATAGTACCATATTTTTGATACAATCTGACATGAATTTTATAAAGGGCACCTCTAAAAACCCTAAAAGGTCCCAGAGGGAAGAAAAAAAGATGAGATTGTAAAAAATCTTTTTTGAAGCGTAGCCGTAGCTACGGTGATAAAAAGTTTTTTGCAAGATCGCTTTTTTTATCCCTCCCGTAGGGCTTTTCATAGAGAGTAGTACTCGGCGTTAGATAACCTTCAATGTAGCTATGGCTACACTGAAGAACATCTGCCTTGATTACAACTCTCTATGAAAAGCTGAGACCATTTAGGGTTATTAGAGGTGCCCTAAAATTAATTTTTATCTCAATTATTGTAATTGTTTTTTTTAATTACTTTCAATCAAACAATGATGAATTTGATGGGAGTGTTATGTTGCCTTATGGAACTAAAGTAGTAGCTTTTGGAGATAGTATTACTTATGGGTATAAAGTAGATAGGGACAAGACATATCCTGGACAACTAGCAAATTTACTACAAGTAGAAGTAATAAACGCAGGAAAAAATGGTGAACTATCAGCTCAAGGGTTAAGAAGACTACCAGAAGTTTTAGATAAATACAACCCACAAATTCTCATAATTTGTCATGGAGGAAATGACATATTAAGAAAAAAAAGTTTGTATAAGCTAAAAGAAAATCTAATCAACATGGTAAAAATAGCAAGAAAAAGAAATATACATGTAGTTATGATTGGAGTTCCTACAGTTGAGCTTATTTCTTTAAGTACAGCACAAATTTATTATGAAGTAGCCGAGGAGTTAAATGTACCTTTAGAAAGTGATGCCCTTGAGAAAATATTGGCTGATGATTCATTGAAAGTTGATTATGTTCATCCAAATGCAAAAGGATATGAAATACCTAGTAATAAAGTTGCCAACTTAGTAACTTCAACTTTTGAACCTAGCAACTAACTCTTTTACATAGTTTTGGGCTAAAGACATAATCTCATCTTCATCAAGTGTAATCATTTTATTTTCACTAGGAACATTGTGTATGAGTACTACAAATTGGCTACAAGTTTTAAAAAGCTCTTCAGGACTCATTTTTGCCATCTCTTCTATTACCTCTTCTGGAAGGTTGTTGGCATCTAATTGACTTAAACTAGTTATTTGTGCTAAAAAGTTTTCTATTGTTTTATTCAAATTGTTTCCTTTTTATATTTTTTGATGAAATTATGCCATAATTTGAAAACTGTATAAAAAAGTAACTTTTTATAATATAAACGAAACTAATATCTTTATAAAAATAATTATAAAATCAATAAATACACAAATATGTCTATTTTAGTAACAATATAGATATAATCAAAAAATGACTTCTTTATATAAAATATTAAAAATATTACAATGTTACTTTTTTTCACAAAATATTCTTTTTTTGTTTATTTCTTTGATAAAAATAAACATTGCTATGTAAATGCTATTTTGAAGTTTTATTATTAACCATGACAAAAAACTACTAAGGAGAACTTATGAACCAAGAAGTTGCTGATGCTTATTGGAAAGAGAACATCTCAACAATTATTAAATTGTTAGTTGTTTGGTTTGCCGTTTCATACGGCTGTGGAATAATCTTCCTTGATGAGCTTAATGCTATCGAGTTTGGAGGATTCAAGTTAGGATTCTGGTTTGCACAACAAGGTTCTATTTATGTCTTCGTTATTCTAATCTTTGTTTACGCAAAGATGATGGAAAGAATAGAAGAAAAATATGATATACATGAATAAGAAGGATATATAATGGAATTACAAAGTTTAATTTATCTATTTGTTGGTTTATCATTTGCTCTTTACATTGGAATTGCAATTTGGGCAAAAGCTGGATCAACTAAGGAATTTTATGTTGCTGGTGGAGGAGTTCACCCAGTATTAAATGGTATGGCAACAGGTGCAGATTGGATGAGTGCTGCTTCTTTTATCTCACTTGCTGGTATTGTTTCACTAAAAGGTAGTGATGGTGGTGCTTATCTTATGGGCTGGACTGGTGGTTATGTACTGCTTGCGATGCTTTTAGCACCATATTTGAGAAAATTTGGTAAATTTACTGTTCCAGATTTCGTTGGTGATAGATATTATTCTGATTTAGCTCGTACTGTTGCTGTTATATGTGTAATATTTGTATCATTTACATATGTTGCAGGACAAATGAGAGGTGTTGGTATCGTTTTTTCTAGATTCTTACAAGTTGATGTAAACACAGGTGTACTTATCGGTATGGCTATCGTTTTTGTTTATGCAGTACTTGGAGGTATGAAAGGGATTACTTATACTCAAGTTGCACAATATTGTGTTATGATTTTTGCTTTTACAGTTCCAGCAATCTTCCTTTCTCTTCAAGTAACTGACAAATTCTTACCACAAATTGGATTTGGTAGTACTATACCTTTTCAATTCGATGATGGTATAAGAATGATTGATAGCGGAACTTACTTACTACATGCACTTGATACTTCTATGACTGATTTAGGCTTTGGTGCTTATACAGTAAGTCATGGTGGTACTTGGAATGTTTTTATGCTAACAACCGCACTAATGCTTGGAACTGCTGGTCTTCCTCATGTTATCGTTAGATTTTTTACAACGCCAACAGTTAAAGGCGCTAGAATTTCAGCTGGTTGGGCTTTAGTGTTTATCGCTATTTTATATACTCAAATCCCTGCAGTTGCTGGTTTTGCTAGACTTAACCTAATCAAAAATCTTCAAAATGTTGAATATGCAAAATTCGTAAATGGAGAAGCAAAACATCTTGATGGAACTACAAACAATGGTAGATGGTTTAAAACTTGGGAAAATTCTGGACTAATTGGATGGACAGATAGAAACCATGATGGTAAAATCCAATTTGCTGCTGGAAAAGCATTTGATAATAAAAAAGGTAAACCAGTTTATGATGGAGACAAAAGAGGTGCTAGTGGTGAAAGACTAGTTAAAAACTCAATGCCAGCTCACAATATGAGTGCTGAAGAGATGAGAGCAAAAGGTAAAATTGTTAATGAATTATATCTAGATAGAGATATTATCGTTTTAGCAAATCCTGAAATCGCTGGTCTTCCAAACTGGGTAATTGCAATCATCGCTGCTGGTGGTTTGGCTGCTGCACTTTCTACTGCTGCTGGATTGTTACTTGTTATATCTACTTCAATTTCTCATGACCTTTTAGGAAATATGCTTATGAAAGATCCTGAGACTGGAAAATCTAAAATGAGTGAAAAAGCTGAGTTACTAGCTGCAAGAGCTGCTGCTATAGTTGCTATTTGTGTTGCTGGTTATCTAGGAATAAACCCTCCAGGTTTTGTTGCTCAAGTTGTTGCATTTGCTTTTGGTCTTGCTGCTGCTTCATTCTTCCCTGTAATTGTTCTTGGAATCTTCTATAAGAGAATGAATAAAGAAGGTGCAATTGCTGGAATGTTAACTGGACTTATATTTACATTTGGTTATATTGTATACTTTGTATTTATGGGTGGGGACAAAGCTGATTATCTATGGGGAATTGCTCCAACTGGAATTGGAACAATTGGTATGATTTTACACTTTATAGTTGCTATAGTAGTAAGTAAAATTACACCTCCACCACCACAAGAAATTCAAGACTTGGTTGAGAGAATTAGAATACCAAGAGGTGCTGGTGCTGCGCACGATCACTAAAAACATATGTACACCACTTCGGTGGTGTACTTTTAGTCTTTTATTAAGATATTTTTGATACTTTAGTAAAAGACTAAAAAGAGGTTAAAACATATGAGTTTACACGACCAAGAAGCGTTTTTACGCTCAATTCATCCTTTTGATTTACTAACACAAAGAGAACTAACAAGAGCTGTTAATTCTTCAGATATTGCATACTATGAAAAAGACACTCTTTTAATATCTCCTAAAAAGCCTGCTGAATATTTATACATAATTGTAAAAGGAGAAGTAGGAGAATATCACGATGATGAATTGGTAAAAGTTTATCATAACTCAAATATATTTGATGCTGACTCATTGATTTATGATAAAACTGAAGATAGTTTTGTCGTTTTAGAAGAATTAATTTGTTTTGAAATGAAAAAAGCTGATTTTAAAAAATTAATAGAATCTAATACAAGTTTTAAAGACTATTTTGTAAAAGATTTAGCAAATAAAATTCAATCTGCAAAACAAAAAGAGTATTCATCTCAACTTTCTGGTTTTATGATAGCTAGAGTTAGTGATTCATATTTACACGAGCCTTGTATAGTTGAAGAAAACACTCCTATCATGGATGCTCTAAAAGATATGGAGTCAAAAAAATCAAATTGTATCTTAGTTAAAAAAGATAATGAGCTAGGAATTGTAACAGATAGTATACTAAGAAGACATATATTGTTTAATGATTATGATAAGTTTGGCCCAATAGGACCAATTGCACTAACTCCTATCATATCTATTGATTATGATGATTTTTTATTTAATGCTCTTTTATCATTTACTAAAAACTCTATCAAAAGAATAGTAGTAAAAAAAGATAATGAAGTTGTTGGAATACTAGAGCAACTAGACTTACTAAGTTATTTTGCAAATCATTCATATTTAGTTGCTGTTCAAATTAAAAAAGCAAAAAGCATAGAAGAGTTAAAAACTGCAAGTAGTGATTTTATAAATATAATCAAAAAGCTTCATGCAAAAGGAACAAAAGTAGAATATATTGCAAAACTGATTAGTGAGCTAAATGAGAAAATATATGAAAAACTATATTATATGCTCGTACCTAATGAACTAGCACAAAAAGCTTGTCTTATCGTAATGGGTAGCGAAGGTAGAAAAGAGCAAATGCTAAAAACAGATCAAGATAATGCTTTAATAATTTCAGATGATGCAAATGAAGAAGACTATAAAGAATATATGGAAAAATTCACTGAAATATTAATCGACTTTGGTTTTCCTAGATGCCCTGGTAATATCATGGTTTGTAATCCATATTGGAGAAAACACAAGAAAGAGTATAAAGTAGAAGTAGATAAATGGATAGAAGCTCCAACTGGAGATGATTACATGAACTTAGCAATATTCTTTGATTCAATCCCAGTTGCAGGAGATCATAAGTTGTTATATGATGTAAAGGATATGATAAGATCATCAGTAAAAGATAGAAGTGTTTTTATGGCAAATTTTGCAAAAGCTACTCTTTTATTTGATACACCAATTGGAATGTTTACAAACCTAAAAGCAAAAGATAACAAAATAGATATGAAAAAAGGTGGAATTTTCCCAATAGTTCAAGGTATTAGAAGCTTATCTTTAGAAAATAATATCTTTGAAACCAATACAAATAGTCGCATTAGAGAATTAAAAAGACTAAAAATTTTAGAAGAAAGCTTTGCTGGAGCTATTGAAGAAGCATTTGATACACTTTTGAGCTTAAGATTGCATGATAGATTACTTCATGTTGATAAAGAAGGTGAACAAAATCAGACAAATATGATAGATATCAAAAATTTAAATCAGCTTGAGCTTGAATTACTCAAAGACAGTTTCAAGATAGTAAATAAATTTAAAAGTTTTATATCACATCACTTTAAAATAAATATGGTGCAATAATGCTAAAAAAAGTTTATAATCATTTCAATAGAAAAAAACTAAAAGATGAAAAATATTCATTTTTATTTGATAGTATTGCACCTGATGATGAAGTTGTAGTTTATGATACTGAAACAACTGGATTAAATCCTAAAAAAGATGAAATATTATCTATTGGTGCAGTTAAAATCAAAGGCAATAAAATACTTACATCAGAAAAATTTGAAACATTTGTCCAGCCTTCAAAACCTATAAGTAAAGAGAGTATAAAAATACATCAAATAAGAAACATTGACTTACAAAATGGTATGACACCAAATGAAGCTATTGATAAATTTTTACATTTTATAGGCTCTAGACCACTTGTTGGATATTATTTAGAATTTGATGTGAAAATGATAAATAAATACTTAAAACCTTATCTTGGAATAAAACTTCCAAATAAACAAATTGAAGTTTCAGGGATTTACCACGATAAAAAAATAAAACTAATTCCAGATGGAACAATTGATTTGAGATTTGATAGTATTATGAATGATTTAGGATTACCAATTTTTGGAAAGCATGATGCTCTTAGCGATGCTATTATGACAGCTATGATGTACATAAAATTAAAAAATATTAAACACCTTTAAGAAAGTGTATAGTAACAATTTGGTCCATAACCATTTTTTGTAAAAAATTTATTTTCTGGTACAATATCGGCATGGCCTAAATATAATCTTCCATCATTTTTTATAATTTTTGAAAATTGCTCCATAGTTTTGACTCTAAACTCTTCATCAAAATAAATCAGCATATTTCTAGAAAAAATCAAATCAAATTTTCCTAAATTAAAAAATGAATGGTCAAATATATTAGTAACAAAAAAGTCAACTGATGAAAACAAATCTTTTTTTATTTTAAATTTATCATTTTCTTTTGTAAAATACTTATACTTTAAATTATCACTTAATTTATGTAAAGAGCGTTCAGTATAAATTCCAATTTTTGCTTTTTCAATAGCTTGAGAGTTTATATCGATTCCTATAACTCTAAATTTAATCCTATTTCCTAGTTGCTCATTTAATAACATAGATATAGTATAAACTTCTTCTCCTGACGCACAAGGAGCACATACAATTTCAACATCTCTATTTAAACTTTTTATAAAATCAATTGCAACTTGAAGCTGTTTTTCTTCTCTATAAAAGTATGTTTCATTAACAGTTAGTAGATTTATAACTTCTTGTTTTAATTCAATATTGTATTTTATTTCATCATATAATTTTTTAAAACTATAAATTTCTTTTTCTTCACAAAAAAGCTTCAATCTTGTTTCTATAATACTTTTTTTAGCAAAAAGGTCTACTCCTGTTTCTCTTTTGATTAAATGAAAAACATCATTAAGACCATAAGTACTAAATTCTTCTTTTTCTAACTTTTGAATGCTATCAGATTCTACTTTTTTCTTTTTCCTAAAAAAAAACATTATATATACCTATCTAAAGTAAACTGTTTTATTTTCTCTATTATCTTTTCAAGACTCATTACATGTATATCTTTGTTTATCTCAGCTGCAACCTTTGGCATACCATATACTATCGCACTTTCTTCACTCTCTGCAATACAAGTTGAACCTAATTTTTGAAGGTCAGATAATCCATATGCACCATCAGATCCAATTCCTGTAAGCAAAATTGCAAGAATATCAAATTCATTTACAAAATTCTTAACTGAATTAAAAAGATTTTCAATACTTGGATTATAGTTAGAATTAGATATATCCATAGCTTTTAAAAACAAATTATCGTGTTCTTTGATTATTTCACAATGCTTTGCACAAATATATATATAGTTGTCTTCTAATTTATGCTTTTTATTTGCTAATATTACTTTATGGTTTAATTCTTCATTAAATTGTCTAGCAAAACTCTCAATAAAAACTTGATTCATATGTTGTGCAACTATGATTGGGACACCAAAATCACCATTTAATGCAGAAAATATCTTTTTTAAATGACCAGGACCTCCAGTAGAAGCCCCAATCAAAATCAACTTTTTTTTCATTTTTATGTTCTAAATTCTCCTAACTTATTGTTAAGTGATTCAGTCATTTTGTTCATATGCTCTGCTGCACTTGCAATTTCTTCAACACTTCTTGCATTTTGAGTTGAGAGTTCATTGATTTGAGAGATATTTTCTATGATATCCTCAATATCTTTACCTGTTTTTATATAATTTTCCACGGAGCCTTCTGCCATGTTAGTTGCACTTCCCATAACATTAGATAAGAGATTGATTTTTTCTTCTACACTAACTGCAGTTTGGCTAAGCTCTTCAACTTTTTTAGAATTTCTTGTCATCTGATCACTTGAATCCATAATAGATTGAACGATTACATTAATTGTCGCATTTATTTCAACTAAAGACTTTTGTGTTCTCTCTGCCAGTTTTCTAACTTCATCTGCAACAACAGCAAATCCTCGTCCATTTTCACCAGCACGCGCAGCTTCAATAGCTGCATTTAGAGCAAGAAGGTTTGTTTGGTCTGCAATATCACCTATAACTAAAAGTACATCTTTAACCTGCTCAGTATCACTACTAAGTTGTTGAATCTTCCCAGCTAATTCTATCTCTGTAACTGCACTTTGTTTAATATCTTCAGTAAGATTTAATATAGCCTGGTTTGCTTCATTTAAAACACTGTTTGCTTTTTCCAAATCATCTTTTGTAACTTTTGCTTCTTCTATGCTTCCTACCATCTCCTCTTTTAAAGTAGCAGCATGCTCTGTAGTTGAGTTTACAACCTCTGTTGATTCTTCTAAAAGCTTACCAACCTCTAGCGAAGTAGTTGAGAGTTCATGTGATATTGAAGAATTTTCATTAGATAGATTTTTTGCTTGAGCAATTAGTTCACGTACTTTTTCTATGAAATTATTAATCTCAACACTAGCTTGAGCTATCTCATCATTTCCAGTGATTTCTAGTTTTCTAGTCAAATCACCATCACCACTAGATAGATTTCTTGTTCTTTCAATCAAACTTTTAAGAGGATTTGTAATGTTTCTTTTAACCAAATAAATATTTATAAGTAAGTTTAAAACGATTAGTATAACTGCTAATAAAACAAAAAACCAAATATGATTTAAAATTTCCTTATTTATTTCTTTTTCCGTCATTTGTAAATCATTTTCAATATTATCTACATATACACCAGTTCCTATCATCCAATTATATGGTTCAAAACCTATAGCATAACTATACTTCAGCTTTGGTTCTCCTCCAGCTTTTTTAGGCCACATATACTCTAAAAATGATCCACCTTTTTTAGCACCATCAACAAGCTCTTTTACGATATAATCCATTACTATCTTTTAAACCTATTAGGTTTTTTCCTTCCAGTTGGGGTTTTAATGGGTGCAGTACATTTGTACCTTCGTAGTTATAGATAAAAACATATCCACTATTGTCATCAAAAAACCTTACATTTCTGATTGTATCTTTGATGGTTTGTTTTATCTCTTTATCACTTTTACCCTCTTTTTTTAAGCTATTATAAGCACCTTGTATTATCCCTTGAATAATTCTCATTTCATTTTTTAATTCGCTCTTTTTAGAGTCATATAACTCTAATCTAAGTTTTGCAATTAAAGTATCTCTTTCATCAAGCATATTGCTATATGCCAACCCAATAAGAGCACCTCCAAGTACAAAAAGAGAAATTATCAATGAAACCATAACTCTAGTAGATATATTCATACCCTATCCTTTAATCCATAATACAAATATTCTAACATAAAGTTCTTTATTTTTATTTTATTTATGAAAAAACTCTATTTTTACCTTCTTTTTTTGCCTTGTATAAAGCATCATCTGCTCGTTTTATTAGTTTTTCTATTGAATCATTTTCACTGTACTCACTTACTCCAAAACTAGCTGTTAAAGTTTTTATCCCAAAATCATATTTTTCAATTTCTTCTCTAATTTTTTCAGCTAATGCAAGAGCACCTTGTAAGTTTGTATCAGGACAAATGATTAAAAACTCTTCTCCTCCCCATCTTCCAAGTATATCGCTTTTTCTTTTGTTTAATTCAGCAATACTTGAAATCTTCTTTAAAACATCATCTCCTACTTGGTGGCCATAATTATCATTGACCTTTTTAAAATCATCTATATCAAACATAATAACACTAAAAACTCTTTCATATCTGTCATAAACATTTTTTTTGTGCATTAACATCTCATCTAATTTAAGTCTATTATAAATCCCTGTTAATTTATCAGTAACTGAGAGTTTTTCTAACTGAGAGTTATGTTTTTTTAACTCATATTGTCTATATAAGATAAATAAAACAATAAATGCAAAGATATATAAAACCTCTTTTGGAATACCCTTTTTAGTTTGTTGATAATTCACTGAAATCCATTTATTAATTATCTCTTGGTGTTTTTCTCTACTAATTGATGAGATGACTTTATCTAAAATATGAAGTAAATGTATATCATCATTCCTTACTCCCATGCCCAAATCCCAAGATTCATCAAACTTACCAACTATTTTTAAACTTCCTACATAATCTTTTTGAATTCTCCATCCAACTGTTGCTAAAGTTCCAATAAATCCAAACAATTCGCCTTTTTCAACTTTCTCTAGACCTTCAGATATATTTTCTACATCAACCAAGTGCATATTTGGGTATCTAACCCTAAGTATCTCTCCATAAGCATACCCTCTTACAATACCAATTTTTCTATCTTTGAGCGCACTTACATCATCATAGAAAAGTTTGTCATTTGTAGTAACTAAAACAAGAGGTATATGTAGATATGGCTTTGTAAAATTCATATACTCTCTTCTCTCAGGAGTACTCATAGCTAGCGAAAAAATATCACACTTTCTTTTTTTTGCAAATTCAATACTTTCTATCCATGATTTTGTTTGAACTAATTTTACTTTTAAATTTGTAGTTTTAGCTACTATTTTCATATAATCACTACTAATTCCTACATGTAGACCATTTTCATTTGCTTCTAATGGCATCCAATCAGGGTCAATACAAACTTTGATCTCTTTTTTATTTTTGATATATTGTTTTTCTTCTTCTGAAAGTTTTAAAACTTTTTTTTCTAAACTACTCTTTTCTAACCATCTTGTTTTAATATCTAAAAGCTCATCATCACTTACGCTTTTCATAGCTTTATTTATAATGTCTTTTAAAATAGTATTTTCTTTTTGTATCATAAAATACAAAGATTGGTCTTTATATAAATCTACTTTAGATACAAATTTCAGGTTTGATAACATATCTTGCTTGATTATGTAATTTGCAGTAAAATAATCACAAATAATAGCATCAGCAACGCCAAATGCCACTGCTTCTAAAGCTTCTATTTTATTGGAAAACTCTTTGAAAACAACATCTTTTAAATTTTTTTTGATATAGTAATAAGGAATACTATCTTTTACTACTGCTAGTTTTTTACCCTTTAAATCATTTATACTTTTTATTTTATCTTGATTTGCAGTTATCAAAGAAAATTTTAATTGCACATATGCATCACTAAAAACTGCAAATTTCTCTCTATATTTTAACTTCATTGCAGAATTGAGTAAATCAATATTGCCATTTTTAAATTCATTTTCCAAATAATCAAAACTGCCACTAACAAACTCTATTTTGATTCCAAGTTTATCGGCAATTAGTTTTATAAAATCAACAGAGTAGCCTTTTGCAAGACCATTTTCACTAAAATCATATGGATACAAATCTAGCTCATTAGAAACTTTTAATATCTTATGCGAAGACAAAAAGTCTTGTTCCTCTTGTGTTAGATTTAACTGGGAACTATAAGAAGATACACTAAAAAATAGTAACAATATAAGTGTAACTATATTTTTCATATTATATTCACCTTTTATTGATACTATACTAGCATATTTTTTAAATAATTTTTCTTAAACTAAAAATTTTATTAAGGATACCTTTAAAATAATTTTAAACCAAATTGAGCTAAAACTATCATCAAAACGAGGCTTACAGGATAAACAGCAGCGTAAGCGATACTTGGATACTCTGTTTTTGTTGTATTATTTACCATACTCAAAGTTGGAGTTGAAACCATTGCACCTGAGAGAAGCCCTAAAATATTTAAAAAATTCATTTTCAAAAAGACTCGACATATTATGCTTAAAATCAGTATTGGAATAACTAAACCAATAACTGCTATATAAACTGGTGTAAATCCATTTTGAGCAATTGATTCTACCAAGTATTTTCCAGCATTTGTTCCAATTGTAGCCATAAAAATAAGTTGTCCCAAAGTTTTCATCATGCTTGTTGAATGAGGTGAAAGTTGCCATACGATTGAGCCAATTCTACCCATACGCCCTAAAATAATAGCTACAAGTAAAATACCACCTACAAAACTAAGTTTTATACTTCCAATTCCTGGAAAACCAAAAGGAATACTTCCTAAGAGTATGCCAAATACAATTCCTAAAGATATAGGTAAAAAATCAGCTGCTGGATATTTCATCAAGTCATCACCAACTATCTTTGTAACCCTCTCTCCATACTCTTCAGGAGCTACAACATAAAGCTTATCGCCAAGTCTTAGAGTTAAACTTGGATCAGGTGTTATATCGATACCTGAACGCCTTACTTTTGTTATCACTGCTCTTAATGCTTTTAATTGTGTAAGTTCAGCTATCTTTTTCCCTACAATCTCTTTTGAAGCTACTAATAATCTGTAAACTTTCATATCATCATGAAACTCTATGCTCTCTTTAACCTCTTCTCCTAAAATGAGTTCTAATTTTTTAAGTTGATTTATAGTCCCACTAGCCCTTACAATATCTCCAACATGTAAAACTGGATTTTCTTCCAAATTTTTTTCATCATCACAATACAGCTCAATCCTCTCGATGATTGCTCCAGTCATATCTTCAATCTGAGATTTTTTAATAGCACTATTTTTAAAATTTTCATTTAAAATCTTATAATTTTTTGTATAAACATCAGGGTATTTAGAGCGCTGCTCTTTTTCATATGATTCTATCTCTTTATCAAGGTTTACTCTAAAAATAATTGGTAATAATCTTACAAAAAGAACAGTAAGAACTATACAAAAAGGATAGACCAAACCAAAAACAACCGAAATCATTGGATCGTCTTTCACTTCCAAAGCTGAAGCAAGTGCAGGAACACTTGTAAGCGAGCCAGTAAATATACCTTCAATTGTTCCAACTGGCAATTTCATATAAAGACCAATTGCAAAAATCGTTACAAATATCAAACAAACTAAAGCAATTGCTAATATATTTAATCTTACACCATCTTTTTTGATAGTTTCAAAAAAACCCGGACCAGATTGTAAACCAACAGCATAGATAAATATAGCTAAACCAAAAAATTTAAATTGATCAGATATTACCATGCCATAATGTCCTGCTATTAGAGCAACTATAAGCATAGCTGTAATATCCAAAGAAAAGCCTCTTATTTTTACATTACCAAGAATATAACCAACAGAGATGATTGAAAAAAGATAAAAAATTTCACTATGAATCATGATTAAACCAAAAAATTAATATTTGCGAATTATACTACAATTTTTCTACATGTAGATATATAAATATGATTTTAGTATAATAAACTTTAAATTAATATGGGTAAAAATATGATAAAACTAAAAATATTGCTTATATTGTTACTATCTACACTTTCTTTTGCATCTCATGTTGATACAATTGAAGATACAAAATACACTGATATTTTATCTCATAGTGAAATTTACATTGATAAAACTCAAAGGCTAACAATTGATGATATTTTAAAAAAAGACATTACATTCAAAAAAAACTCTAAAAAGCTTTTAGGATTTGGCTACTCTACAAAGTTTAATGTTTGGGTACGCTTTAGCATCACTAATAATTCAAATAAAGCTATGCACAAGATTTTAGAATTTAACAATGCTCTAACCAATGTCATAGAGTTTTACTCTCCTAAAAACAATTATAAACCTCAAATAGAAGGCTTTTTACATGTAAATAAAAATAGAAATTCAACTTCTCCAATTTTTCACATAAATCTAGAGCCAAATGAAAAACAAACTTTTTATATAAAAACAAATTCAAAATTTACTACTTTAATCATTAAGCTCAAGCTTTGGGATAAAGATGAGTTTTACAAAAAAGAATTAAAACATCAAATTATTTTGGGATTGTTTTTTGGGGCGATGAGTATACTAGCTTTGTATAATATATTTATATTTTTCTTTTCAAAAGATATTAACTACTTATATTATGTTTTTTATGTTGTTACTATACTCTTTCATCATGTAATGTATGTTGGTATAGGAGGAATTTATCTGTTCAACCAAACAATAACAAGTTTTCTTATGCAAAATGCTGCCATTTTATTTTCTACGCCGATATTGGCATTATCATTATTTGTAAAAAGTTTTTTAAGAATAAAAGACTACTATCCAAAAATCAATAAGCTACTAAATATTGCCATAACCATAACCTTTATATCTGTCTTGTTTTTTACATTTACTGATGATTATGATAGATATAAAAACATTCTTCCAACTTCACTGTTAGGTTTTATCTATATTATAACAATATATGCTTTAATCAAAAAAAACAAACAATCATATTACATATTTTTTGGATTAACAGCCATCGCTTTTGCAATACTATTTATAGTTTTATCAAGCATGGGAATTTTTAATATCTATAAATACAATCCATACTATGTTGAAATTTCTTTGGTTTTTGAGGCTAGTTTATTTTCTATTGCATTAGCTCACAAGATAAAACAATTACAGCATGAAACTGAAATTGCTCATAAAGAGCTTATAAACCAAAAAGTTACTGAAAGTGCCAGACTAGAAGAAAAAGTAATCAAAAAAACTAAAGATTTGCAAAAAGCACTCGATGAAAAACAGTTACTTTTAAAAGAACTTCATCATAGAGTTAAAAACAATATGCAAACAATTATCTCTCTTATAAGACTACAAAAAGATAAATTACCAAATAATTTAGAGATATCAAATGTTTTAGTTACAATCCAAAATAGAGTTAGTGCCATGGGCCACTTACATGAACTTTTATACAAGCAAGACAGTGTTTCAGAAATTGATGCTAAGAGCTACTTTGAACTAGTATTAAGTGATATAAAGAATAGCTACAATGATGATGTAAAGCTAGAAGTAAATATTGAAACTAAACTAAAAATAGAACAAGCAATACATTGTGGATTAATACTAAATGAGCTGGTAACTAACTCTTACAAATACGCTTTTAATAAAAATCAAAAAGATAAAAAAATCAAAGTAGAATTATATCTAAATGAACTAAATCAATATGTTTTTTCAATACAAGATAATGGAATTGGATTTGATATAAACTCTGCTTCAAAATCAACTCTAGGTTTAATCCTAGTTAATGCTTTATCAAAAAAACAACTAAAAGGAAATATCAATTTAGATTTTGAAAATGGAACAAAAGTAACTATAAAATGGCTAAATAGTTAAACTTTTATCATGTTTCAAAGATTTTAGCTCATATCTATCTTTAAGATTTACACCTGAAAATTTTAACCTAAAAGATTCGTAAAATAAATACAGAAATTTACCTACAGCTAAATCATAACTAAGACCTTCTTCTCTTATATTAGATATACAGTTTCTATTTGAATCATTTAAACCAATTTTAGGCTCATAAGTATAGTACAATCCCATACTATCAGGAGAACTCAATCCTGGTCTCTCTCCTATTAGTATCATTGAAGATTTTGTATTTAGTATTTCACCTATTTCATCTGCTATAGCTACTCTTGCTTGTTTAACTAAACATATTGGAGCAATATTTATAGAATTATCTATTTTTTCAAATAAAACTTTTAAAAATTTACTTATATTTTTTTCTATTGCAAAAGATGAAAGCCCATCTGCAACAACAATTACTAAATCAAAATTTTTTTTGTTGTTTTTTAACAACTCTTTAGAATCTTCATCCAAACTCCTACCTAAATCTGGTCTTTGAAGATAAGTTTCACGATTTTTTGCTTGTGAATGTAATTCTAAGAAATCACAAAATCCAATTTTCTTTAAATCAGATTTTACTTTTTTAAAATCTATTGGTTCATGCACAGCATCCATTGCTCTTGCATGAGCTAGCTGAAAATCAAGTAATTCTTTTGTAGGGATACTAACTCCACTTCTACCAAGTGCAATTCTAGCTGATGTGAATTTTTTAAGTGCATCCCAAGGGTTTTTAACTAACATGACTTATCTTCTTTAATATTTGGTAATGAATTTAAAAAACTTTTTGGCATTGTATCATTTAGGATAAATTTTTTTGAATCTTTAAAAATATCCATTTTTAAAAGCCATTTTTCAAACTCAGGCGCTGGTCTTAAACCAAGTACTTTTCTTAAATACAAAGCATCATGAAAAGATGTACTTTGATAATTTAACATAATGTCATCAGAACCAGGAATCCCCATAATAAAATTACATCCGGCAACACCTAAAAGTGTTAAAAGATTGTCCATGTCATTTTGATCAGCTTTAGCATGATTTGTATAGCATATATCACACCCCATAGGCAAACCTAATAATTTTCCACAAAAGTGATCCTCTAAACCAGCTCTTATAATCTCTTTTCCGTCATATAAATACTCTGGGCCAATAAATCCTACAACTGTATTAACAAGTAATGGGTCAAATTTTTTAGCAACAGCGTATGATCTAACTTCACAAGTTTGTTGATCTAATCCAAAATTTGCATTTGCTGAGAGTGCACTTCCCTGCCCTGTTTCAAAATACATCACATTATTTCCAACACTGCCTCTTTTTAAAGACATAGCTGCCTCTTTTGCTTCTTGCAATATACTAAGATTTACTCCAAAACTTTCATTTGTTTTTTGAGTTCCTCCGATAGATTGAAAAACCAAATCAACTGGAGCATTTTTATTTATTGCTTCTATTGTATTGGTTACATGTGTTAATACGCAAGATTGTGTTGGTATCTCATATTTATTTATAACTTCATCTAACATATATAAAAGTTTAATACTCTGCTCAATACTATCAGTAGCAGGATTTATACCAATAACCGCATCTCCATTAGCATACAATAAACCATCAATAATGCTAGAAGCAACACCCAATGAATCATCTGTAGGATGATTAGGCTGTAATCTAGTAGAAATATGTCCTTTTAAACCGATTGTATTTCTAAATGAAGTTACAACTGAAAGTTTTTTTGCAACTAAAATCAAATCTTGATTTCTCATTATTTTGCTTACAGCTGCAACCATTTCAGCAGTTAGTCCATCTCTTATTTTTTCTATGTCTTGAGTAGTTGTACTATCATCCAAAAGCCAATCTCTTAAATCACCAACACACATGTGTGATATAAAACTAAATGCCTCTTTATCATGCTCATCGATAATTAACCTTGTTATTTCATCATCCTCATAAGGTATTAAAAATTCTTCTAAAAAAGTTTTTAAAGGAGTTTGTGATAAAAGAATTTGAGCTATGACTCTTTGCTCTGAAGAAGTAGCACAAATTCCTGCTAAACTATCTCCTGATCTATGTGGCGTAGCTTTTGCCATCAAGTCTGCTAGATTATTAAACTGATAAGTTTTATTTCCTAATATATATTTATATAAGCCCATTTCATTAACTTTTAATTTCTTTCATACCTAAAATTAACAAAATCCAAGATATTATAAATCCACTTCCACCAATTGGGGTAATTGCCCCAAGCCACTTTATTCCTGTAATAGCCAAAATATATAAGCTTCCAGAAAAGATAAAAATACTAGCAAACATTATGTATCCAGCTAATTTTATTTTATTATTTTCTTTTACATGTAAAATAAGAGCAATAGCTAGAAGACCTAAAGAGTGGTAAAACTGGTACTCAACTCCTGTATGAAAAATTGCTTTTGAGTAAACATCTAAACTAGATTTTAAAGCATGTGCACCAAAAGCCCCGATGGCTACACCAAGAGCCATCATAAAAGCTCCTAGTTGCATAAACTTATTCATAAGTATCCTTAGTATTTGTATTATTAAAAAAACTATAACAAAAATATACTTTATTTTTTTAATTAAAACATATAAAAGTAAAGCATCATAAAGAAATAGCATGTTATACTCTAAAAAACTAAAAAGGGCAAGTACTTTATGAAAAGAAGATACAAATTTATATCATGGAATGTCAATGGAATTAGAGCTGTTGATAAAAAAGAAGCTTTAAAATGGGTAGATGAAGAAGATATTGACCTCTTAGCAATTCAAGAAACAAAATCTATGAAAAATCAAATTCCAAACACTATATTTGAAAAAGAGTATAAAAATATAATTGCAAGTGAATCAGCTATAAAAGGTAGAAGCGGAACTGCTTTATTTACTGATATTGAGCCAATTTTTACATGTAATTGTCCTAGTGTAGATGTGCTTGATGAAGGAAGGATTAATGAAATTCATTTTGAGTTACATGACAAAAAAATTGCTTTTTTCAATGTATATTTTCCTAATGGACAAAGCAAACAAGAAAGACTTGATTACAAAATAGAATTTTATGATAGATTCTTAGAGCATTGCCAAAAGCTAAAAAGTGAAGGAAAATCAATCATCATATGCGGAGATGTAAATACAGCCCATAAAGAAATTGATATTGCCAGACCTAAAGCCAATGAAAAAACTTCTGGATTTCTACCGATGGAAAGAGATTGGATAACTAAATTTTTGAACCATGGCTATATCGATACATTTAGATTAGTAAATGGAGATATCAAAGATAAATACTCTTGGTGGAGTTATAGAGCAAATGCAAGAGCAAATAATGTTGGATGGAGGATTGATTACTTTTATGTAAGCGAAGACTTGAAAGATTTTGTAAAAGATGCTTATATATTAGATCATATCATGGGAAGTGATCACTGTCCAATAGCACTAGAAATGGAATTTACATAAATTAATGATTTTTTATGCTATAAAATTTTTATATTAAAAAAGGTATAATACGCCAAAACTATGTAAAAAGAGGATTTATTTTATGGGAAGAGCGTTTGAATATAGAAAAGCTGCTAAATTAAAAAGATGGGGAAATATGTCAAGAATATTTCCAAGACTTGGAAAAAGTATCACTGTTGCTGCTAAAGAGGGGGGACCTGATCCAGATTTAAATCCAAAATTAAGAACAGCTATTTTAAATGCAAAAGCTGAAAATATGCCAAAAGACAATATTGAAGCAGCAATCAAAAGAGCAACTTCAAAAGATACAGCTGATATGAAAGAAGTTAACTATGAGGGTAAAGGACCTCATGGAGCACTTATTTTTGTTGAATGTCTAACAGATAATACAACAAGAACCGTTGCAAATATAAAAAGCCACTTCAAAAAAGGTGGTGGAGAGATGCTTAACAATGGCTCTTTAGAATTTATGTTTTCAAGAAAAGCTGTTTTTGAATTTGAAAAAACAGATGATATGGACTTAGAAGAGCTTGAACTTGAACTAATTGATGCTGGTCTTGAAGAGATAGAAGAAGAAGATGGAACAGTACTAGTAACCGCAGATTATACAGACTTTGGTAGTCTAAACCACGCATTTGAAGAAATGGGGATTGAACTTAAAACTGCTACATTAAAAAGATTTGCAAACACTCCAATAGAGCTAAATGAAGAACAGCTTGAAGAAGTAGGCAAGTTGATTGAAAGAATAGAAGATGATGATGATGTTCAAGCAGTTTATACTAATTTTAATTGATTAAAAAGGGTAGGGCTTTGATATTTACAAAGCCCTGATTTTTTACTCTACTTCAGCGTCTATAACATCGTCGTCTTTTTTAGCTTCTTTAGCACCACCAGCATTTTGTGGTTCATCTTTTTTATACATTGCTTCAGCAAGTTTATGACTAGCTTCTGTTAAAGCTTTTACTTTTTCATCAATTTGCTCTTTAGAAGCACTCTCGTCTTTTAGAGTTTCTTTTAAAGCATTTAATGCACTTTCAATTTTTTCTTTTTCACTAGCATCAATTTTATCTCCAATCTCACCTAGAGATTTTTCTGTTTGATGAGCTAATGCATCAGCTTGATTTCTAGCATCTACCGCTTCTTTTCTTTTTTTATCTTCTTCTTTATGAAGCTCTGCATCTTTTACCATTTTTTCGATTTCAGACTCATCAAGTCCACTTGAACCAGTGATTTTAATCTCTTGAGCTTTTCCTGTTGCTTTATCAGTTGCACTAACAGTTAAGATACCATTTGCATCAATATCAAATGCTACTTCGATTTGAGGTACACCTCTTGGCGCAGGAGCGATATTTTCTAAATTGAATTGACCTAGAGATTTGTTATCTCTTGCAAACTCACGCTCACCTTGAAGCACATGAATTGTAACTGCTGGTTGGTTATCTTCTGCTGTTGAGAAAGTTTGAGTTTTCTTAACAGGAATTGTTGTACCTTTCTCAATTAATTTTGTCATAACTCCACCTAGAGTTTCAATTCCAAGACTTAAAGGTGTAACATCTAGTAAAAGAACATCTTTTACATCACCTTTTATAACCGCACCTTGGATAGCCGCACCAATAGCAACTACTTCATCAGGGTTTACTGATTTATTAAGGTCTTTACCAAAGAATGCTTTTACTTTTTCTTGAACAAGCGGTACACGAGTAGAACCACCAACCATTACAACTTCTTTGATTTCACTCTTACTTAAATCACTATCTTTAACAACTTCTTCAATTTTTCTGATAGTCTCATCAACTAAATCTTCAATCATAGACTCAAACTTAGCTCTTGTTAATTTTTTCACTAAGTGTTTTGGTCCACTAGCATCAGCTGTAATAAATGGCAAGTTAACTTCAGTCTCAGTCGCAGCTGAAAGTTCTTTTTTAGCATTTTCTGCTGCTTCTTTTAATCTTTGAAGAGCCATTACATCATTTTTAAGATCGATTCCATTTTCTGCTTTAAATTCACTTGCTAACCAGTCAATCAATCTGTTATCAAAGTCATCACCACCTAAAAATGCATTACCACCAGTTGCTAAAACTTCAACAACACTATCACCAGTTTCTAAGACTGTAACATCAAATGTACCACCACCTAAATCGTAAACAACGATTTTTTCAGCTTCTTTTTTGTCTAAACCATAAGAAAGTGCTGCTGCTGTTGGCTCATTGATAATTCTTAATACATTCAATCCAGCAATTACACCTGCTTCTTTTGTAGCTTTTCTTTGGCTATCATTGAAATAAGCTGGAACTGTAATAACTGCGTCAGTTACCTCTTCTCCTAAGAAACTTTCTGCATCTTCTTTTAGTTTCATCAAAATTTTTGCACTAATTTCTTGAGGAGTATAAACTTTTCCTTCAATCTCAATAGCACAAGCGCCATTTCTATCAACTACTTTATAAGGTAGCCTTTTTTTAGCTTCTTCTGCTTTTTCTTCATCACTCATTAAACCCATAATTCTTTTGATAGAATATACTGTTTTCTTTGGATTTGTAATCGCTTGACGCTTAGCAGTTTCACCTACTAAAACTTCATCTTTATCAGTAAAAGCTACAATTGAAGGTGTTGTATTTCTTCCTTCTTTATTTGGTATAACTTTACTATCTCCTCTTTCATATATCGCTACACAAGAGTTTGTTGTTCCTAAATCTATTCCTATTACTTTTCCCATTTTTATCTCCTTTGGTTTTATTTTATTGTCTTCTTTCAAAGGAACAAAGTACCTTTGAAATTCATCTCACTAAAGCACAACCTTGCGGTCGTATTTCCTTTTAATGTTCTTAAACGATGAGTAAAACTCATCCAAGAACCAACTAAAGCACAACCTTATAGTTGTACCTTTTATATTTTCTATTTAACTATACTAACCATTGCTGGTCTTAAAACTCTGTCTTTAATCTTGTATCCTTTTTGGAATACTTGAAGAATTTCGCCAGAGTTTTTATTTTCACTTTCCACTTGCATTACTGCTTCATGGATGTTTGGATCAAATTCACCGCTTATATCGATAAGTTCGATTCCATGTTTTTCAAAAGCTTTTTTAAATTGTTCAACTGTTAAATCAATTCCCTCTTTAATTTTTTCAAAAAGTTCTTCTGGTTTAACATCATCACTCTCTTTGATAGCTGAAGCACTATCAAGAGCATCAATAATTGCTAGCATGTCTCTAGCAAATAGTTCATTTGCATAAGCAACCGCATTGGCTTTTTCTTTTTCAAGCCTTTTTCTCATGTTTTCAAACTCTGCATTTGCTCTTAGATATTTATCTTCAAGCTCAGCTACCTTTGCTTTTAAAACTTCTACTTCATCTTCTTTGGTAACCTCTTCTTCGATACCTACCTCCTCATCAGTCAAAGTTTCTTCTTGAGTTTCATTTTCCTCATTTTTAACTTCTACTTCTTCTTTTACTTTTTCTTTCTCACTCATACATAACTCCTTTATTACTTTAGAAGTTTTTCAAAAAACTTTTAAAATTACTATCAATAGTACCAAAACAAAAAATTTCAGCATCTTCTTCTTCAATCAATGCTGGCTGTTTTAGTGCTAAGCATCCTGATGGAACAAAACCATCAAAATATACACCATCTTTCAATCCTAGTGTAAACTCACTATCTAGTAAATAATTTAAAAATTTTTCATCACTTACTTCTTTTGCTATCTCATACAATTTTGCTTCACCAGCTTTTAATAAATCTGATGAATTAATCAAAGAAACTAACTTATCATGCAACTCATATAAACCAACTTGTGATGATATGTTTTTCAAGTCTCTAATCTCACAACCTATTAAGTTGTTTAAAAATCTTTCAACTTTATCGCTATACTTCAATACTACTTCATGCTCTTCAAAAGAAAGTATTAAGTACCTTTTATTTACATTTATTACCTCTTTAAGATAATCTTTTATGTTTTTTTGAGCTACACAATAAAGCTCATACTCTTCTAAAGAAGTTTCAATTGTTTCAACACTGTCAATTTTAAGAACACTAGAAGTATCTAGTCTGTTTTGCCAATACTCTATAAGTGCTTTTTGAGTTGGAACTCTACCACTACTTACATGTAGTTGAGCCAACGCTCCTTCTTCTGAGAGTCTTTTAAGATATATTCTTATAGTAGAAGGAGAGATAGAAATATTCATTCTCATTTGAAGTTCAACTGAACCAATCGGCTCTTTATGATTTAAATATTCTTCTATAATCGCTTCTAAGATTATATCTCTTTTATTCATCTAGCACTCTTTGTATTTAATTGCTGATGAAATTATACAACATTGAGTGCATCTTTGTCAAGTATAAACTTGAGTCAAATTGACTAAAGTTTTTTTAGTTAGATATAAATAGCCTTATTTAGGGGGTTTAGTTTGATTTATTTTTGTAAATTTTTTGCAGAGGAATATTGTGTTGTATTAAAATTATGCTTGTTTAGTGTGTATTTTTTGTGTTTTTATTAGAGATTTAAAGAGTCTTTGCATATCTTTTCTTGAATTTTTAAGTCGCGTTAAAAAATTTCTTTTTTCATGGATTGTTAAAAACAACTCATCTAATGCTTTTCTCTCAGCTTTACTTAGTGTGCCCATTACTTCTCCTGTTCAAAACCACGCCTGATTCTTCTTACTACATGTAAGACATCTTCATCGTCTAGTTCTGTTAGCATTTTAAAAATAGCAATTGCAGATTGTGGTTGAGAATTTCCTAACTTCCAATCTTGATATGTTCTCATAGAAACATTTAGTCTTTCTGCCATTTCACGCTGACTTATTTTTTTACCAAGAAATTTTGACTCAACTGCATTGTGCAAGAGATTAAATATATCTTTTGTTTTCATAGCAGTCATTTTAGCCAATATTGTTTTAACTGTACCTAAATACTTGCAAAACATTTTAAATTATACCAAAAAAAAATCATTTTACTACTAAAATAAACATTTTTTTTATTTTTTTATACAGTTTATTACAGATTTACAACATAATTAAAATATAATATACGAATTTTCGTGTAATTTTTTTATCTTAAAATTTTAATGTGTATGTAATTGGAAAGGTTTAATAGTAGGTGGGGATGAGACTCCATAAGGAGCCTCGCTGGATTATTTTATTCTAATAGAAAGTTTTTTTGCTATTTCGTTATATTTTGCGAAATCTTTTTTCTTTAGATATTTCATCAAGCTTTTTCTTTGACTAACAAGTTTCAATAGACCTAGTCTTGAAGAGTGATCTTTCTTATTAATCTTTAAGTGCTCAGTTAACTCAACAATTCTGTGTGTTAATAAAGCAATCTGTACTGCAGGTGAACCAGTGTCATTTTCACTAGCACCAAACTCTCTAACAATTTCTTGTTTTTTCGCCGAATCCAAAGCCATAATAGACCTCCTTGATTGGTATAATCTCCCAAAAAATGGGGAGAGGTATTATACCTAAAAAAACAAAAAAATTCTTTAAAGCAAATATTTAATATCTAAATATGTAACATAAAGTAAATACAAGTTTTTATTTAGTACAATTTTACTCTTATTTAAAGGATTGTTTATGCTAATTACAAAAGCGAGTGAATACGCACTTTTATCATTGATTATGATTTCACAAAAAGATACCCCACAAGATGTTGATACTCTTTCAACAGGGCTTGGTATTTCAAAAAGTTTTTTAGCTAAAATTTTACAATCTCTAGCAAAAGAAGGAATACTAAAATCTTACAAAGGTGCACATGGTGGATTTATGCTAGCTAAAGATCCAAGTGAATTTTCCATCAAACAGATAATTACATGTGCCGAAAAAAAACCCATTATGGTTTTAGAATGTACATCAGAATTTGGAACTTGTCCAAGTAATAAAGCAGATTTTTGTAAAATTTTGCCATTTTTAAATAAACTTCAATCTAAAATTGATGATTTTTTAGATAATATGTCACTTAAAGATATCATTAGCTAAAAAAAGGTTTATATGGCTTCTAGGAAACAAAGCATACTAAAAAGTATTGCTCCTTACTTACAGACCATTGTTCAAGCAAAAGATTTAACCTTAGTTGCTTTTATCATAGCAATTATGGCTATAATCATAGTACCACTTCCTAGTGGTCTGCTCGATTTTTTCCTAACTATTTCTTTAGCAACATCTGTACTTATTATATTGATATCACTTTATATTCCAAAACCAACAGATTTAACAACATTTCCAACACTTATTTTGATTATAACACTTTATAGGTTATCTTTAAATATTGCAACAACTAGAATGATTTTAAGCAAAGGTCACGAAGGAACAAATGCTGTAAGTGATATAATCTCTAGTTTTGGTGAATTTGTTGTTGGTGGTAACTATGTCATTGGTATCATAGTATTTTCAATACTTGTATTGATAAATTTTATGGTCATCACAAAAGGTTCAACTAGGGTTGCTGAAGTTGCAGCTAGATTTACACTAGATGCAATGCCTGGAAAACAAATGGCAATAGATGCTGATTTAAATGCAGGTCTTATTGATGAAAAAACAGCTAGAGAAAGAAGAGAAACTATCATACAAGAAGCAAATTTTTATGGAGCGATGGATGGTTCTAGTAAATTTGTAAAAGGTGATGCAGTTGCAGGTATAATAATAACTATTATAAATATAATAGGTGGATTTCTAATTGGAACATTTCAACATGACTTAGATGTATCTGTAAGTGCTCAAACATATACAATTTTGACTATTGGTGATGGTTTAGTATCTCAACTCCCAGCTCTTATTAGCTCAACCGCAACTGGTATAATCATAACAAGAGCTTCAAAAGCAGATGAAAATAAAAACTTTAACGAAAGTACAATTGACCAACTCTTCGCTGAATACAAAACTCTTTTAATAGTTGGTTTTATATTGATGATGTTTGCATTAGTTCCTGGACTTCCTACTTTTTCTCTTGGTTTTGTTGGACTTATATTTTTATCACTTGGTTATCTTATGAAAGTTACACATGATGGAACTTTTTCATTAAGTCAATTTTTTGCACAAAATGTAGATTTAAAAGAGCCAAAAACTGGCCAGAGTGTTTCATCTCAAACACAAAATCTACCTGAAAAACCAAAAAAATCACCTGAAGAAGAGAAAAAAGAAGAAGAAAATGCTCTAAATGATATATTAAAATTAGAAATTTTAGAATTAGACCTTGGATATCAACTAATTAAATTAGCTGATCCTGCCCAAGGTGGTGACTTACTAGATAGAATCAAAAGTATGAGAAGAAAAATAGCATCTGATTTTGGTTATTTAATTCCTCAAGTAAGGATTAGAGATAATCTCCACTTGCAGCCAAACCAGTATCAATTACTACTAAAAGGTATACCAATAGGAGATGGTGAAATATATCCAGATAAGTATTTGGCAATGGATAGTGGTTTGGTAACTGATGAGATTGAAGGAATGCCAACTAAAGAGCCTGCATTTGGGCTTGATGCTATATGGATTGAGCCTGAAAATAAAGAAGATGCAATCATCAAAGGTTATACAACTGTTGATCCAGCCACTGTAATCTCAACTCATATGAGTGAACTTATCAAGAAACACTCTGAAGAACTACTTACCCGTCAAGAAGTTCAAAGCCTTATTGATAAACTAAAAGAGAACTATCCAGTTATCGTTGATGATTGTTTAAAAGTAGCTACTGTTGGTCTAATACAAAAGGTTCTAAAAGCACTATTACACGAGAAAATTCCTATCAAAGATTTACTAACTATTTTAGAAACTATAAGCGATGTTGCTGAAGTTACTAAAAATAGTGACATTATAGTTGAACAAGTTAGAGCAAGACTTGCTAGAATGATCACTAAACTATATGTAGATGAAGATGGAGTTTTAAAACTACTTACTTTTAATGCAGGAACTGAACAAAAACTACTAGATTCTCTAAGAGATAGAGATGGTATAAGAGAGCTACTTTTAAATATAGGACAAATCAATACTTTAGTACAAAAAGTTAGTGACGAAGCAACAAAGGTACTACAAAGAGGAATTGCTCCTGTTGTTATAATAGTAGATCCAATGCTTAGAAAATCACTACATGATATTTTTGAAAAATTTGGTCTTGATGTAGTTGTTTTAAGTCATGCAGAAATTGATTCAAGTGCTAAATTTGAGGTAATTAGTAGTATAGAAATTGAAGAGTTATAAAGGAAAAAAATGTCATATAAAATTTATCATTTAAGTCATACTGACTTAGATGGATATGGTTGTCAAATGATAACAAATTATTATTTTGAAAATATTGAGTTTTTTAACTCAAATTATGGAAAAGAGATAAATGAAAGAATCAATCAGATTGTAAATGCAATAGCAAATAGTGATATAAAAAACAATTTAGTTTTAATAACTGATTTAAATCTTACGATTGAGCAGGCAAAAGAGCTAGAAGCAAAAATCAAAATTAATCAAAAAGATGTAAAACTTCTGCTTTTAGACCATCACAAAAGTGGACAAGACTGCGCAAATGAATATAGTTGGTATTTTTTGGATGATACAAGAAGTGCAACAAAAATAACATATGATTTTTTTAGTTCAATTCTTGTAGGTGATGAAAAATTAAACAAACTTACAAATGTAATAAATGCAGTTGATATTTGGCTAGAAGATGACAAAGAGTTTGAATTAGGTAAGGTTTGTTTAGGACTTATAAGTGGAGCAAAAGAGATAAATAGAATTATGTTTCCAAGAGAAAATGCTGATTATATGTTTTGCCTTTTAGAAATGATTCAAGAATATTTTTATGAGAAAAACCCTCATATAGTTTTGGACGAAGCAATTCACAAAATTAAAAAAAGATATTTTAAAAGAGAAAAAGATGATACACTAAGCAATCTAGTCTCATCATATAATGTAGATTTATTAACTCAAAATAAAAAATTAATGCAAATAAACTATGATAACTTTAAAGGAGTTCTAACATACAACATTGGAAATGTATCTATCATAGGAAATGATTTTTTAAAAAACAATCCTGATTATGATTTTTTTATGGATATTACTTCAAGAAGAACGATTAGCCTAAGAGCTAACGGAAATGTCGATGTTAGTAAGATTGCTGCAAGGATAGGAAATGGTGGTGGTCATCCTAATGCTAGTGGTGGACTTATGAATGGTTTTAAAGATAGTTTTGTATATGATAATATAAAAAAACAAGTGGAAGATATAATAATCTCAAAAGGTATAAACAAGGAGAATCAAAATGGCAAATAAGAGTTTAAAAGAAGAGTTAAAAGACGCAGAAATTGAAATAGAAGAAATGGCATATCAACTAGCTGATATGCTAGGAGCTGCTTTATATTTTGCAGGTGTTAAAAAAGACAATATCCCAAAAGCAGTTGATGCTTATTTGGAAAATTTAGATAAAGTTTTTGAGGATGATGAAGCAACTGCTCAAATGGGAATGGATGAAGTTATTGAAGTTATAAACTCATTGAAAAAAACACACAAACACCTTTTTTAAATGTACAAACTAGCTTTTTTTGTTCCAAAAGAAGATAAAGAAAGAGTCAAAAAGGCTCTTTTTGATATTGGAGTAGGTAAATACAAAAATTATGATTGCTGTTGCTTTGAAACAGAAGGTATTGGACAGTTTAGGCCGTTAGAAAGCTCTAATCCCTACATTGGTACAAAAGGACAAATTAATAGAGTAAAAGAGTTTAAAGTTGAAATGATTTGCATTGATGAGCTTATAAAAGAGGCTGTAAAAACTTTAAAAGAAACTCATCAATACGAAGAAGTTGCTTATGATGTTATAAAGCTTGAGGACATTTAAGTCAAATTTAGGCACGCTACTTTTTAGCTAAAAATGTTACAAAATTTCCATATTTAAAAATAGTCTCTATAGTACTAAAACCAGCATCTTTTATAAGTTGTTTGTTTTCATCTTCGCTATATGGGACTAAAACATTTTCAAGTGCTTCTCTTTTTTGAGATATTTCAAATTCGCTGTATCCTTGAGATTTTTTAAAATTGTAGTATAAATCAATCATCTCTTTATTTAAAACTTTATCATCAAAGATAATTTTTTCACTAAATATAAAAATACCATCTTGATTTAAACTGTTATATACATTTTTAACAAAATCAGCTCTTTTTAAAGGCCTAATAAATTGCAACATATAATTTGCTATAATCACATCTGCATTTGAGAGTTTAGTTTTTGTTATATCTTCGCATATCAATTCAATATTAGCACCATATGCCTGAATTTTTTTTCTAGCATTTTCAAGCATTGCTTCAGAATTATCAATACCTAAAAGCTTATAATTGTGTGATTTTTGGTATAAATGCAACAAAGTATTTGCAGTAGAGCATCCAAGGTCAATTATACTTGCATCATCCTTTACATGTAGTTTTATAAAATCACATATTAAAGATATGACCTCCTTATAGAAAGGAATTGATCTTACAAGCATATCATCAAAAACACTAGCTACACTCTCATCAAATTCAAATTGTTTTTTTATAGGTTTAGTAAATACTTTATCATTCATTCAAATCAAGCCCCATATCAACATGATAAATATTGCAAGTACTCAAAACACTTTTTGCTTTTTTTATGTCTTCTTCAATTTGTTTTTTTAACTCTTCTAGATTATTAAACTTTTTATTATCTCTTAAATACTTAACAAAAAATATTTCCACTTCTTCACTGCCAACTTCTAAATCTTCATCTATTATGTGAGTCTCTACTGAAAATTTTCCATCAGTACTTACTCGATTTCCAATAAATGAAACAGAGTTATATAATTTATCTTTAATCCTTGTTCTTGAAGCATAAACACCATTACTTGGAAGTAAATAATCTTTTATTTCTATATTTATAGTAGGAAACAACTCTTTTTTACCAAGTCCTTGTCCTTTTATTATCTTGCCATGAATTGAGTATTCTCTTCCAAAAAGTTTATTTGCTACTTCTACCTCTTTTGATGTTAAAAGCTCTCTTATAACTGAAGAATGCACTGATATGCCATGATATTTAAACTCATTTACTATTTCAACTTCACCATCAAATAGTTCTTTTAAGTCTTCTGCACTACATGATCTTGATTTTCCAAATGCAAAATCATATCCAACAACAATTTTTTTAAGATTTTTAAACTCTTTTTTTAAAAGCTCTACAAACTCTTTTCCACTTAAATCTTTAACTTTTAAAAAATGATAGTACATACATGGATATTTTGAGTATAAACTTCTTTTTATGCCTGGAGTTAAATTTGCATTGTCTTTATCTATTACAAATAAAGCACCATTATCACCAAGCTTTTTTATAAGTTCCTTATGCCCTAAATGAATTCCATCAAAACTACCTATGGCGATTGTATCTACTTTATCTTTTACTAAAATAGTAGAAGGTTTCTTCATTTCCCTCTTTTCCTTTTAAAATTGAATCTTTTTTTTCTAAAAGCTTCCAGCCTCTTTTAAAGCAGTTTGCTTCAAAAATTTCTTTAACTCTTTTTATAGCTAAATTATCCTTAACAACTCCCTTTTTGTTTCTTTTTACACCAACGCCTACTTCAAATTGTGGTTTAAAAAGTATAATGATTCTATCTTTAGCTAATCTATCAATATCTTCTAAAATTTGCTCAACCCCTATAAAAGAAACATCACAAGTTACCAAATCAAACTTGTCATCACTTTTAAACTGCCTAATGTCAGTGTTTTCAAATAGCTTAATTTTTTCATTATCTCTTAAACTCTTGTGGAGCTGATCTTTTCCAACATCAACACATGTAACACTTTTTGCTCCAAATTCAAGTAAAACTTCTACAAAACCACCTGTACTACTTCCTATATCTAAGCACTCTAAATCTTCTACATGTAAAGAGTTTAATTCTTGTAAAAAACCTTTTAGTTTATAACCAGCTCTGCTTACATAGTGCCTGTTTTCTTCAACTTTAACATCCATTTTTTCAGTTATATCAAATGAAGTTTTAGTTACTACTTTTCCATCAACCATAACTTCACGATTTTTTATCATTTCACTTGCTTTGTTTCTACTGTTTGCAAGTTTTTTTTCAAAAAGATATTTATCTAATCTCAAAGCATTTCCCTCATTTTAGCTTCACTAATGGTTTTTACTCCAAGAGAAATAGCTTTTTCATACTTGCTTCCGGCATCTTCGCCATATATGACAAAATCAGTTTTTTTAGACACACTAGAGCTAACTTTTGCACCATGCTTTTCTAAAAGTTTTTTAATTTCACCTCTGCTTTGACTCATGGTTCCTGTTATAACTACTGTTTTCTTGTTAAAAATCGATTCTATTATTTCTTCTTTTTCTAACTCTTTTGGCTCTACTATTGTTTCTAATTTTTTAATATTTTCTAGATTTACTCTTAAAAATTCTTCCAAGCTTTCGCTCATCTCTTTTCCAAAACCATCTAGCTTGATTAAATCTTCTGCCTTTACATGTAGCCAATCTTTTCCAAACTCAAGAGCTACAATCTTGGCTGCTACTTCTCCAATATGTTCGATACCCAAAGCATAAATAAACCTATCTAAACTAACACCTTTTGATTTTTCTATTGAATTCAGTAAATTTTGTGCTTTTTTCTCTTTAAATCCTTCTAATTTCAATAAATCATCTAAATTTAAAGCATATAAATCAATAACACTTTTTATAAGTCCATTACTATGAAGGATTTCTACAATTTTTTCACCCAAACCATCAATATTTAAGGCCTTTTTAGAAGCATAATGAATGATAGAATTTACAACTCTACTATCACACTCTAAATTTTGACATTTTAAAAGCGCTCCTTCATCTAAAAGTTCACTTTTACATGTAGGGCAGTTTTGAATCTTTTCAATGTTAATTTGAGTTCCATCTCTTCTTTGAGTCAATACTTTTGTAATCTTAGGGATAACATCACCACTTCTTATGATGATTACTTTATCATTAATTTTTATATCTTTTCTTTGAATTTCATCAAAATTGTGTAAAGTTGCTCTCTCAACAACTACACCATCGATATCAACTGGCTCAACTAAAGCAACAGGGGTAATAACTCCAGTTCTTCCAACTTGAAATATAACATCCTTGATAGTAGTAACTTTTTCAACAGCGGGGAATTTATATGCACACATCCATTTTGGATATTTTACGGTATAACCAAGTTCTTCTTCTAAATCAATTTCATCAACTTTTATAACCATTCCATCCATCATCATAGGAATTTCATCTCTTTTGGCAACAATCTCTTGATAAAACTCTTCTATATCTTCAATTCCTTTGCATTTTTTTCTCATTGGAGGGGCTAAAAATCCTAATGAATATATAAAATCCATCTTTTGAGATAAAAGCTTATGTGGTAGAGTATTTTCACCTATACCCCAAGGTTGAAAAACTAGCCTTCTTTTAGCTGTTACACTACTGTCTAACTGCCTTAAGCTACCAGCTGCCGCATTTCTAGGATTTGCAAATGGTGGCTCATTGTTTTTTAATCTTTCTTCATTTATCTTTTCAAAATCTTTTGTTCTTATAACTACTTCGCCTCTTATTTCAATAGCATCAGTATAATCAATTTCTAAAGGTACTGAATGGATAGTCTTTACATTGACACTTACATCTTCTCCAACTTTTCCATCACCTCTTGTTATTGCTTGAATTAATTTACCATTTTCATAAATGAGATTTAAACTAGCCCCATCAAATTTTGGCTCACAAAAGAAACTTGGATTATCTACATTTTTATGAACTCTATCTAGCCAATTTTTTAGGCCGTTTAAATCAAAAATATCTTCCATACTCCACATACGAGCTCTATGGATAGCTTTACTAAATTCTTCTCTTATGATTGCACCAACTCTTCTTGTTGGAGAATTTTTGTCTATTTGATTTGGGTTTGATTTTTCATAAGCTTCTATTTCTCTATAAAGCTTATCATACTCTTCATCTGTAGCTATTGGATTATCTTTGACATAGTAAGCATAAGCCCATTTTTTTAAAATTTCTACTTTTTCTTTGTATTCTTCGTAGTTCATATATGTTCTTTCTTAAAGTAAATAAATTTATTTAGGATATCAAAAAAATGATTAAAATATAATTCAGAAAAAGTAGATCTACCTAAGATGAACTTAAGTATCTTAGTTTGCAGTCTCTTGCTTGTAAACAAGATCCAATAAAGACAAAAAGTCTTCAGTTTTCATATATCCAACAAATTCATCTATAATTGATAAATCTTTTGGATTTAAAATCAAATTTGTAGGATAGTACTTTACATGTAAATTATCTGGCAGTTTGGTTTTTTCTGCCATAACAGACATTCTTATATATTCTTTTGAGATTTTATCTTGATTATTTTTTGGTAAAAATGTTTCTTTTTCCATCTTTTTACAATATCCGCAAGTTAAACTCTCAACACTTAAAAGTATTAGTTTGTTTTCTTTAAGTGCTTTTTTTGATATTTCACTAAAATCTAGTGCATTTACAGAACTTATAAAACCTAAAAAAATAAAAAATAAAATTACTTTTTTAAACATCAATATCTCCTTATTAAGTAAATTTTATTTTACTTATTTTTTATTTAAATAAATATTAATTAACTAAAATAGTTGTCAAATAAAAGTTTTAATATTGTTAGACCTACGATAAATAAAAAGAAAACTCTTATGAATTGAACATCTTTTTTTGCAACTAAACTAGATCCTATAAAAGCTCCTATTATCTGTCCGCTTCCCATAAGTATGCCAACTAACCATAACACTTGTCCACCTATTAAAAAGACACTTAATGAAACTATATTGCTTGTAAAATTCATAATCTTTGTTTGAGCAGTTGCACTTTTCAAATTCAAACCTAAAAGAGTCATAATGGCAATCGTCCAAAACGAACCTGTCCCTGGTCCAAAAAATCCATCATAAAAACCGATAGATAGACCAAATATCAAGTAAAATAAGGCTGGTCTTAGCCTGTGATGCCTATCTTCACTTCCTAATTTTGGTGAAAATAAAGTGTAGAAAAATATAATTATAAGCATGATAGGTATAATCTTTTCAAGCAAACTTGCATCTAAAAGTAAAATAGAATATGTCCCCAAGCTAGCACCAATAAAAGTAAATAATATGCCAAGATAAACATCTTTTATACTAACTAATCCTTTTTTAATATAATTTAGCGAAGCTGTAAAACTACCAAAAGAGCTTTGTAATTTATTTGTCGCTAATGCAATGTGAGGAGGCATTCCTGATGCCATTAAAACTGGAACAGTGATAATCCCTCCGCCTCCAGCAATACTATCAGTAAAACCAGCTAGAAAACCAGCTAGAAAAAAGATGACATAGTAGTATGATTCAAATTCCATCTTATTTTTCTAGCTTTTTGTAGATATCAAATGTATTTAATCTTATCTTTGATAAAATTTCTCTTTCAACCATTTTTAAAGCATACTTTCTATCACCTCCAGTGATTCTTCCAACTTCTCTTTCTCCACAATTATTGCAAACAAAAAAAGTTATTTTTTCACCAAGGTTTGAAGTGGTTTTACAATTTTCATCATCTACATGTAACATACTATTGCAATGAGGACAATAACACCACAAATCAATTATTTTATCTTTTTTATATTTCCATTTCCAATTCAAATTAAAAAATTTATCTTGAGTATATTGTTTATATTTTGGCTCAATAATTTTTATAATTAAAAAAACAATTACCACTAAAAAAACAATAAAAAAAACTATGCATAAGAGTATTATCCATTCAGGATAATTGTATCTATTTGAAAGCTCTGTAATAAACGACATCATAAACACTCTTTTAAAGCTTTTTGTACTTTTAAAGCTTGATTATGTTCTTTTACATCATGAACTCTAACTATACTAGCACCATTTTCAACTGCTTTTAAATGTAAAAACAAAGTTCCAGGCAATCTCTCTTCGATTGGGCTAGGAGTAATCATATCAATCATAGATTTTCTACTAGCGCCTATTAAAAGAGGATATCCAAAATGTAAAAAATGAGCATGGTGTTTAATGAGTTGTAAATTATGCTCTAGCGTTTTTCCAAATCCAATGCCAACATCTAAAACTATATCTTCTATACCAAATGATTTAGCTTTATTAATCCTCTCTTCAAAAAATTCATCAATTTCAATTAAAACATTTTCATAAGTTGGATTTTTTTGCATATCCTTTGGAGTGCCTTTTTTATGCATTAACACAACAGTAGATTTATACTTTGCAACAACTTTAGCAAGCTCATCGTTGCTCAAAGCTGTTATGTCATTTATGATTTTAAAACCATGATTTAGTGCATATGCACAGCATTTTGGAGAGTAACTATCTAAAGAAAATTTTGCATTTTCATAAATTTTTTCTTGGTAAATCAAATCTATAATTGGTTTTAATCTTTCAAACTCTTCATCTTCACTAACTGGCTCACTTCCAGGTCTAGAAGATACACCACCAAGATCTATTATACTAGCTCCATCATTTATCATATTTTTTATGTGATTGATTGCATTTTTACCAACAAATCTACTTCCTGAGTAAAAACTATCTTCATTTGCATTTACAACACCCATAATTTCTATATCATCAGTTTTATTCTCTTTGAGTGTAGATAATTTTTTAGCTAACTCTTTTAGTCCAAATGGTTGTGCTAGCTCTTTTTTTGCTAAAATACTCATTTGTTTATCATTTGCAAGCAAAATTGCATCACTTAAAATATCTTTACATGTAACAGTATCCCTGCTAACTGCTAAGTCTGCTCCTATGGACAAAGCATCTTGTTTTAAAATATTTGCAGCTGGTGCTTTTATATCTTTTATATATATGAGATTTAGATTTGATTTTTGCTTTAGTATCTTAGCTCCCTCTTTTGTAGAGCCAATTTTATTAAAAAGCTTTTCTTTGTTTATATCATTTGAAATTTTTACTATTTTCATAAATTTTTTCTCTGCTTAATTAGTAAAAGTAAACTCAAAAAAAGTTGATTTGGTCTTGAATTTAAATTAGCAAGTTCTAAAAATTTTCCAAACATATCCAACTCATACTCAGTAAAATCTATATTATAATCTAAAATTGCCTCATTTACAATTGTTTGAATCATCTCTTTTGTATCATTTTTATCTAATCTAGAGTTTGATTTTACAAATTCAAATATCTCTTTTTCTGTTAAATTTTTCAAATTTAAACCACTTGATTTTTTTTCTTTTTCATTTTTTAACTCTAAAACTCTAACTCTTGATAAAATTGTTGGAAGAAATACTCTCTTATTTGGTGCAATAAGTACAAAAATTATATTTCTAGGGGGCTCTTCTAAAATCTTTAAAAGCGCATTTTGAGTCTCTATCCTGTATGCCTTAGCACATAAGACCAATACTTTAAGATTAATCTCAGCAATATATGCCTCTTTTACTACAGCTTTTGCATCTTCTAGTAAAAACTCATCTTTTTCTTTTATAAAGGTGCAAATTCTATATTGCCCATATTCATCATTTACATATTCTAAAGCTTTATTTGCATCTCTTGAAACAATTATAGTATTCAAAAGATTAGTCATTCTCTAATGTAACCTCAGCAAAAAGCACAGCATCTATACTTTTATCTAAAAGTCTGAAAAGTTGTATAAGTTTTATATCGAGTAAATCATCCCTACTTGAGAGATAAAAACTATTTTGTAAATGCTCATCCAATACCCACATAAAACTTTCATCATGTCTTTTGGCTAATTGCATTTTTATATCATTGCTTTTACCAATATAAAAAAAGATATGTCCGTTAGAAAATGTTTGAGAAAACATATCTTCTAGAAGTTCAATATCTTCTTTTGATTTTAATCCAGATATATTTGGAAAAAAAGTTTTTAAAGAGACAAATGGTAAGAGTGGACGATTTTTACCCATGGCATTTACGCGTTTGATTATATAATCACCAAACCATTCTCTATCATCATCGGTAATTACTATAATTGATTTGCCATTTAAAAGATTTGAAAGCATAGAAGAAGCAAGTGGAACCCACTCAAACCTCTTCTCTTCCATCCAGCTCATCATTGAGCCATCTTTTCTAATGGTATCTAGCGTCCACTTTAGGAATTTTTGCATATACTATTTGTCCAATTTATAAGCATTATGAAGAGCTCTAACAGCCAACTCTCCATACTTCTCAGCTATTATTATAGAAATCTTAATTTCACTTGTGCTAATCATTTCCAAGTTTATTCCCTCATTTGAGAGAGTTTCAAAAGCAGTACAAGCAACACCACTGTGACTCTTCATACCAACACCCACAACTGAAACTTTAACAATGTCTCTATCGTATTCTACGCTTTGGGAAGCATCTATATCTTTTAATGCATCTTTTGTCATTTCAAGTTCATTTTGAGGAACTGTAAAACCTAAATTTGTAGTGCCATCATGCCCAACATTTTGAATAATCATATCAACATTCACATTTGCTTCACTTAATTTTCTAAAAATCTCCGCAGCAATTCCAGGTTTATCAGTTACTCCTCTTAGAGTAACCCTTGCTTGATTTCTATCTAATGCTACTCCACTAACTATTGGTTGTTCCATGATATTTTCTTCCTTTGTTATAAGTGTGCCTTCATTGTCATTGAAGCTACTTCTTGTTACTAAATTTACATTTAATTTTTTTGCCATTTCAACTGAACGAGTTTGAAGAACTTTTGCTCCAAGACTAGCAAGTTCTAGCATTTCATCATAACTTATTTTATCTAATTTTCTTGCTTTTGGCTCAATCCTAGGATCAGTTGTATAAACTCCATCAACATCAGTATATATCTCACACAAATCAGCTTCTAGCGCCCCAGCAATTGCAACTGCACTTAAATCACTTCCACCACGTCCTAAGGTTGAGACTTCTCCAAGCTCAGTTATACCTTGAAAACCAGCAACTACAACTATATTTCCTTCTTTAATCTTATTTTCAATTCTTGTTCTATCAATACTTTCAATTCTTGCTTTTGTATGTGAAGTATTTGTTACAATTCCAGCTTGTCTTCCACTAAAAGCAACTGCAGGATAACCCATCTCGCTAAGAGCAATTGCTAAAAGTGCACTAGTTACTCTCTCACCTGAGCTTAAAAGAAGATCAAGTTCTCTTTGTTTTGGGTTTTTACTAAAATGCTCAGCATATCCTATAAGCTTATTAGTTTCACCACTCATTGCTGAGACAACTACAACAACATCATTGCCTTCATCTCTTGTTTTTGCTACTCTTTTAGCAACCTCTTCTATTCTCTCTAGTGAACCAACACTAGTACCTCCGTACTTTTGTACTATAAGCATTTTATAAATACCCTTCTTTTTTAAAATAGTTTAAAACTTTTTGATATATTGGCCTTTTAAAATATGTTATATATTTAAATGCCTCTTCAACTTTTACAAATTTATAATCACTAAATTCAGGAACTTTTGTTTTTAAATTTATACTTTCATCATCTTTTAATCTGACTAAAAAATATCTTTGAGTTTGTCCATCATATGGGTACATTTTTTTAGCAATTGTTCCAGGAAAATCATAACTTAACCAATCTGGATATTCTACCAAAATCTCTACATCATTTGTTCCAATTTCTTCTTTTAATTCTCTAAGAAGCGCACTTTTAGGAGTTTCTCCTTCATCAATTCCACCTTGAGGAAATTGCCAAGCTCCATCTATGTCATTTCTTAAAGCGATAAAAAGTTCACACTCAAACGGATATTTTGAAGAGAGTACAACAGCTGCTACATTTGGTCTGTAACGTTTTTTATCTTGCATATCTCTCCTTTTTTGGTAGAATACTATCCAAAAAGTCATTAAACTATCATAAGGAAGATTTTGTTAGTATATTTACACATACCATTTTGTGATTCAAAATGCCATTATTGTGCGTTTAATTCATATGTTGATAAATTTGAACTAAAAGATGATTATATGAAAGCAATCACAAAACAATTAAAATTTGAACTCAAAAAATTTGAAGCCCAAAAAAAATCTATTAAATCACTTTTCATTGGAGGAGGAACACCTTCTACAATTTCACCAGAAAAATATAAAAACTTTTTTGAGATTATAAAACCTTATCTAAAAGAAAATTCTGAAATTACAACCGAAGCCAATCCAAACTCTGCGACAAAAAAATGGCTAAAAGGCATGAGAGAACTTGGAGTCAATAGAGTTAGCTTTGGGGTACAAAGTTTTGATGAGTACAAATTAAAAAAGCTAGGTCGAAATCACTCTTCAAAACAGGCAATAAAAGCAATTTTAAATGCAAAAGAAGTTGGATTTGACAATATATCTTGTGATTTGATTTATGCTACTAGTTTTGATGTAGAAGATGATATAAAAAAAGCCTTTTCATTGCCAATAAATCACATAAGCTCTTACGCATTGACATTAGAAAAAAATACTCCATTTTATGGGAAAAAAGAGTTAATCAACGAAGATGAAAATCTAGCAAAAAAATTCATAAAAGAAGTTACTAAAAAATTTCCACAATATGAGATATCAAACTTTGGAAATTACAAAAGTATTCATAATCTTGGATATTGGATGGGAGATGATTATATAGGAATTGGAGCAGGTGCTGTTGGATTTTTAAAAGATAAAAGATTTTACCCCAATAAAGATATACAAAAATACATATCAAACCCTCTACATGTAGAAGAAGAATTATTAAGCAAAGATGATTTAATAACAGAAAAAATTTTTTTGGGTCTTAGAAGTATTGTAGGAATTGAATTGGAAATATTAAACAAAAAACAACTAGAAAAAGTTGATATACTTATCAAAGAAAAAAAGCTTACATGTAAAGATAAAAAAATATATAATAATGACTTTTTAATAGCTGATGAAATTGCACTTTACATAATTTCTTAAGCAATTTTTAGCTAAAATTCACCTCTTTATAACAAGGATAAGAATATGTTTGGAATGAGTTTTTCAGAGATTATGATAATAGCAGTTATTGCTATACTTTTTTTAGGGCCAGACAAATTGCCTTCCACAATGGTTCAAATTGCAAAGTTTTTTAAATCATTCAAAAGTAGTATAAATGAAGCAAAAAGTTCATTTGAACAAGAAATAAAAATTCAAGAACTAAGAGAAGAAACTTTAGAGTATAAAAAGAAGCTTGATGAGTCGGCAAACAGTATAAGAAAAACAATAAGTTTTGATGAACTAAATGAAATTAAAAAATCAACTGCAAATGTAACAGATACTTTTAATGACATAAAAGACAGCATGAATAAAGTAAAAGAATTAAAAACTGATCCATTAGGTGTAAAATCAACACTTAAGGGAGATAAAAAAACTAAAAAGAAAAAAACTGAAGAAAAAGGCGAAGAATAATGTTTGAAGAGTTAAAACCTCACTTAGTAGAATTAAGAAAACGTCTTGGTATCTCAGTTGCAGTTTTATTTGTCATGTTTTTTGCATGTTTTACCTTTTGGGAGCCAATCCTAGCATGGATGATTCATCCATTAGAAGGTGTACTCCCACAAGGCTCTCACGTAATTTTTACAAAAGTTCAAGAGCCTTTTTTTACAGCACTTAAAGTATCTTTCTTTACTGCTTTTATCATATCTTTACCTGTAATATTTTGGCAATTTTGGCTATTTGTAGCACCTGGGCTATATGAAGAAGAAAAAAGATTAGTTATACCTTTTGTTACTTTTGCGACTTTGATGTTTTTATCAGGTGCGTCATTTTGCTACTTCATAGTAGTGCCACTTGGTTTTGATTTTCTCATAAACTTTGGCTCTCAACTTTTTACTGCTCTTCCTAGTATTGGCGAATACGTAAGCTTTTTTACAAAATTATTATTTGGTTTTGGTTTAGCATTTGAACTTCCTGTAATAACATTTTTCTTTGCAAAACTAGGATTTGTAACAGATAAAAGTTTAATTGAGTTTTTTAGATACGCAATAATAATCATCTTTTTAGTCTCAGCACTTCTTACTCCACCTGATGTCTTGACTCAGTTTATGATGGCTGGGCCACTTATACTTCTTTATGGTGTTTCTATATTGGTAGCAAGAGCTGTAAATCCAGAAGTACAAGAGGACGAAGAAGATGATGATGAGGATGAAGAACAAGAGTGATTGATCCTTTAAGTAAGTCTAGCTATGATTATGTTTTACCAGAACATCTCATAGCTAATTTTCCTGCAACTCCAAGGGATAGTGCAAAGCTTTTAGTTTATGATAGAAAAAAAGACAATATAACTCATACACTGTTTTCAAAACTGTTTGATTTTTTACCAAAAGAAACTGCTATTTTATTGAATGATACAAAAGTTGTAAAAGCTAGAATTTTTGGGAAAAAACAAAGTGGTGGAAAGATAGAATTACTACTAAATTCTCCTTTGCAGAATAATACATTTTCAGTTTATATAAGAGGCAAAGTAAAAGAAAACTCCATACTATATTTTGATAATGAATTAGAAACAAAAGTTCTCAAACTTTGCGATGATGGAACAAGAATAGTATCGTTTTACAAAAAATCTCAAATACTTTCAACCAATGAATTATTTGACATACTAGATAACATAGGACATATTCCACTTCCTCCATATATAAAAAGGGAGGATACAAAAGAAGATGAACAAGAGTATCAAACGGTATTTTCCAGTCAAAAAGGAGCAGTAGCAGCTCCAACTGCATCTCTTCACTTTACAGATAAAATGTTTGAAAAAATGAAAAAAATTTATGATACTCATTTTTTAACTCTTCATGTTGGAGCTGGAACTTTTAAACCTGTTGAGGCTGATAATATAAAAGAGCATGTAATGCATTCTGAATTTTACCAAATTCCAAAAACTACATGTAAAGTTATAGACTCTAATAAAAATATATTAGCAGTTGGAACAACAGTAACTAGAACAGTTGAGTATTATGCGAGAAATAAACAAGCTACTGGAAAAAGTGATTTATTTTTGCATCCACTAAATAAACCAATAAGAGTAAATCACTTGCTTACAAACTTTCATTTGCCAAAATCAACTCTTATTATGCTGGTTGCTTCATTTGTTGGGATAGAAAAAACTTTAGAAATTTACAATATCGCTGTAAAGGAAAATTATAGATTTTTCTCTTATGGTGATGCAATGCTTATTATATAGATAAATCTAAAAGTGAACCTATCATCTCTTCTTGAGTTTTTATAGCTGCAACTTGAGCACTAAAGCCTTTTTCGATTGGAACTTGATCTGTTAACTCTTTTGCTAAATTTGTACCATTATCACCAACTCTAGTTATAGCATTTACTGAGTTTTCTCCATTTGATTGTATCGAAGTCGAAGACGCATTAAAATCCTGAGTATTTACATTTGCAACATTATTTGCATTATTATTCATCCATGCGCTATGTGCTATCATTGAGTTTGAATTTACTTGCATCTCATACTCCTTTTATTTTACTATTGGTATACTTTACAATCAAAAATATAAAAGAAAGGTTAAAAATGATAAAAGTATATGGAATTAAGACTTGTGGAAGCGTAAAAAAAGCTACTAAATTTTTGAATGAATCAAATATAGAGTATGAATTTATTGATTTTAAAAAAACAAATGTAACTGAAAAAGAGATTGATTATTGGTTAAGTAAAGTTTCTATTGATGTACTATTTAACAATAGAGGTACAAAATACAGAACATTAAAACTTAAAGAATTAAACTTAGATGATAAGGGCAAAAAAGAGTGGCTTTTAAAAGAAAATATGCTCATTAAACGCCCAGTAATCGAGTATGGCGAGCAAGTAATCGTAGGTTTTGATGAAGAAAAATATCAACAAATTTTTAAATAATTATTTACATGTAGAGAGTAATCTCTACATGCGATACTGAAATACCCCAATTTCTCTATTTTTAAAAATTTTATCATGCTTGTCAATTAGACCATGCATTGCAATATAAACTCCATTTTTAACATCATTTATAAGATAACCTAATGCCATAGAAAAATTTGCATTTGCTTCGACTGAATCAATACTATACGGAACCATAGCGCCAGTTAGGACTATACATCTATCATCGATTTTTTCTTCTAAGAATTTAGCAGTGATGTCCATAGTATCTGTTCCATGAACAATTAATATTTTTTTATGTTGATTATTTTTTATAAGACTAACTAACTCTTCTCTATCACTTTCAAGCATATCTAAACTATCTTTATGAATTATATTGGTAATTTCATAATCTAAATTATAAAAATATTGTAAAATATTTTCAGGAGCGACTGAATCATTTGGCACTTCAAGTTCACCTTTTAAAGGATTATATCTTTTATTAAAAGTTCCACCAGTATTTATAATCAATATATCTTTCATGTAAAATCCTTACATAATTTTTTAGAAATTCTAACTTTTTTATTATTTTATTTAGATTAAGGGCAACTATGAAACTGTAAACGCTCTTATTTAAAGTTTTTATAGTTGCCTTAAGCTAAATACTAAAAATTTTATTGTATATTTTCACGCTTGAAAGGATTACAATGATGGATATTTATCAATTTATTGGTTTTGTTGGTATGCTTTTTATAGTATATGCTTATTTTTTACTTCAAGCCCAAAAGGCTGACCATAACTCTTTAACATTTCAAATACTAAACTTGATAGGAGCTATTTTACTAATTATTTCTCTACTAGTTCACTTTAATCTAGGTTCATTCTTAATAGAAGTATTTTGGGTATTTATAACAATTTATGGAATGATTAAAAATAAAAAAAGTAGCAGCAAATAAATACTGCTACTTAATTTTGTTAATCTATCTCAATGCCATATTCATCTAACATAACATCTATTGCGACATTATGTCTTTTAGCCTTCACTTTAACACCTTTTTGACCTTTGATACTTTCTAAAAAAGCTTCTATCTTTTTTTCAATGTCTTCAACGCTATCCATGTTTTCTGGCTCATATGTTATTTTTATGTCAACAACTTTATGATTTATCATTTTTTCCCCTTTTTAATTTATGCTAATTATACCAAAACTACTAAGCTTTAAAAAGCTCTTGAATAGTTGGGATTATAGTTGGATCTTCAAGAGTAGATATATCTTGAGTCACTTCCTCATTTTTAGCAATAGTTCTAAGAAGTCTTCTCATAATTTTACCACTTCTTGTTTTTGGTAGGCCTGGAACTATCAAAATCTCATCAACTTTTGCAATTGCACCAATATCTTTTACAACTACTTTATTAATCTCTTTTTGTAATTCTTCACTTCCCATATCACCTTTAGCAACAATATAAGCAAATACACTTTCACCTTTTATATCATGTGGTTTTCCAACAACTGCAACTTCAGCAACTCCTTCAACATGAGCAACTACTGCTTCAATCTCTGCAGTTCCTAACCTGTGTCCAGAAACATTGATAACATCATCTGTACGACCTGTAATTATGATATATCCATCATCATCATACATTGCACCATCACCAGAGAAATAAACAGGTTTTCCATCTTTTTTACAGTCACCAAAATATGATTTTACAAATCTTTCATCATCTCCCCATATAGTTCTTATCATTGAAGGCCAAGGCTTAGTGATACATAAAAATCCTTTTTCACCTTTTGGAGTTGGATTTCCTTCTTCATCTATGATTTCAGCCATTATACCAGGTAGTGGGAAGGTTGCGCTTCCAGGTTTGATTGGAGTTGCACCAGGAAGTGGTGAAATCATATGTCCTCCAGTTTCAGTTTGCCACCAAGTATCAACAATTGAGCATTTTCCTCCACCTATCTCATTATAATACCACATCCAAGCATCAGGATTAATTGGCTCTCCAACAGTTCCAAGTACTTTTAAGCTACTAAGGTCATATTTACCAGGCTCATCAGCTCCTACTTTATGAAGTAATCTGATAGCTGTTGGTGCAGTATAGAATTGGTTAATTCTTAACTCTTCAATCATTTTCCACCATCTACCAGCATCAGGATAAGTTGGAACTCCTTCATACATAACTGTTGTTGCACCCATAGCTAGTGGACCATAAACTATATAGGTATGTCCTGTAATCCAACCAACATCAGCCGTACACCAGAATGTATCATTTTCTTTTACATCAAATACATGTTCCATTGTATATTGTGCCCAAAGGATGTATCCAGCACTACTATGTTGAACACCTTTAGGTTTTCCTGTACTTCCTGAAGTATAAAGTAAGAAAAGAGGATCTTCTGCATCCATAGGCTCAGGGTCACAGTGTTGAGATTCATTCATAATCATATCATTATATATAAAATCTCTACCTTCAACATAATCTACATCTTCAAAGTTTCTTTGAACAACTAAAACTTTTTCACAGCAATCACAACCTTCTTCAAGAGCTTTATCAACAGTTGGTTTAAGTAAATATGGAGTTCCTCTTCTAAACGCACCATCTGCAGTGATTACTAGTTTTGCCTTTGCATCTATAATTCTATCTCTTAAAGCTTCAGCTGAGAATCCACCAAAAACAACTGAATGAATTGCACCAATTTTTGCACATGCTAGCATTGCAAAAGCAGCTTCAGGAATCATTGGCATATATAATACTACTCTATCACCTTTTTTAATACCAAACTGATTTTTTAAAAGGTTAGCCATTCTATTTACTCTATAGTATAAAAGAAGATATGGGATTATCCTTCTTGAGCCATCTTCTCCTTCCCATATGATAGCAGCCTTATTTTTTCTAGTTTTTAAATGTCTTCCAATACACTGATGTGTAACATTTAACTTACCACCAACAAACCACTTATAAAATGGTGCATTACTTTCATCTAAGACTTTATCATAAGGTTCAAACCACTCAATTTTCTCTTTTGCTAACTTGTCCCAATAACCTTCAAAATCTTCCTCAGCTTGTAAGCGCAACTCTTTGTACTCACATATATTCTTAATTCTAGCATTTTTGCTAAACTCTCTGTTTGGTTCAAAAACTTGTGACATATATCCTTCCTTTCATTTGATTTTTTATTTTTAATTTTTTTATTATTCCATACCGATACCAGTTTGGCTCCTTATAAATTGCTCATCATAAGCTTCCATTTCTTTTTTTGCATCTTCACTACTATCAGTAATTGAAAAAAACCAAATACCTAAAAAAGCAATTGAAACAGAAAAAAGAGCTGGATACTTATATGGAAAAATTGCGGCATCTGGATCATTATTTATGATTTCTCCCCAAACAATAGGGCCTAAAATTACTAATAAAACAGCACTTACTAAGCCTATAGAACCGCCAATAACAGCGCCCCTTGTAGTAAGTTTTTTCCAATACATAGAAAGAAAAAGTATTGGAAAGTTTGCACTAGCAGCAATCGCAAATGCAAGACCTACCATAAAAGCAATATTTTGATCTTCAAATGTAATTCCTAAGACGATTGCCAAAATTCCTAATGAAATAGTTGCAATTTTAGATACTTTAATTTCTTTTATTTCATCCACTTCGCCTTTAGAAAAAACATTACTATATAAATCATGACTAATAGCACTAGCACCAGCTAAAGTTAAACCAGAAACAACAGCCAAAATAGTGGCAAAAGCAACTGCTGAAATAAAACCTAAAAATATATCTCCACCAACAGCATGGCTTAAATGTATTGCAGCCATATTGTTCCCACCAATTAAATTTTTACCTAAAGAATCCAAATATAATGGATCATTTGAAATTAAAACAATTGCACCAAAGCCTATTATAAATGTCAATATATAAAAATATCCTATAAATCCAGTTGCATAAAAAACTGACTTTCTTGCTTCTTTTGCATTACTTACAGTAAAAAATCTCATAAGTATATGAGGTAAACCAGCAGTACCGAACATCAAAGCTATTCCTAAACTAATAGCACTTATTGGATCACTTATCAAGCCGCCTGGTTTCATAATTGCATCTGTACCCTTTGCTTTTACTGCATTTTCAAATAATGTTTCAAAATTAAATCCCATATTGTACATTATCATAAAGGCCAAAAATGAAGCTCCAAATAGTAACAGTATCGCTTTTACAATTTGAACCCAAGTTGTTGCCAACATTCCTCCAAAAGTTACTAAAACAATGATCATAACACCAACTAAAATAACAGCAAATTCATAAGGAAGTCCAAATAAAATCTGAATCAATTTACCAGAGCCTACCATTTGAGCTATTAAGTACAAAAGGACTGTTGCAATTGAACCAAATGCAGCTAGCGTTCTAATAGGTTTTTGTCTTAATCTATATGATGCAACATCTGCAAAAGTATATTTACCTAAATTTCTTAACTGCTCTGCTATTAAAAATAAAATTATTGGCCAACCAACTAAAAAACCGATTGAGTAAATCAAACCATCAAAACCTCTTAAATAAACAAGTCCAGAGATTCCTAAAAAAGATGCAGCTGACATATAATCACCTGCAATCGCTAAGCCATTTTGAAATCCGCTTATACCACCCCCAGCAGTATAGAAATCCTTTGCTGTTCTTGTTCTTCTTGCAGCCCATAAAGTTATAAGTAAAGTTGCTAGAACAAAAATAAAAAACATTATAATTGCGGTAATATTCAAATCTCTTTGTCCATTTACTCTCAAAGATTCACTAGCAATAAGAAAATTTAAAAAAAATGATAATAATATTAAAATTTTCATCCATCAAGCCTAACATCTTCTTTGATTAAATCAGTTAATTTATCAAATTCATTATTTGCTTTTTGTATATATATTTTTGTTGATACTACACACAATAATATTATAAAAAGTCCAAAAGGAATACCTACAGTAGTTACACCACTTCCAATTGTTGTTGAAAATAGCTCAGGCCAAAAAGCAATAATCATTATAAAAGTAAAATAAAAACCCAATATTAAAAAAGATAATCTCAAAGCAAAACTACTTCTTTTATCTACTAATTCTTTAAATTTTGGATGTCTTTTTACTTGTTGATAAATCTCTTTTTGAATCAAAAATTTCTCCTTAATAATTTTTATTTTAATATACAAGCATAGCATTAACATAGCAAATAGTTAAATTTGTGTCTATTTTACACACTTTATTCTATCTATGAGAAAATTTGTAGCATTTTAGTGTGAAAAATATTTATCTATCTTATAACCTACTCCTTTTACATTAACAATAAAATCCTCTTTTAGTGATTTTCTAAATCTGCTTATCTCAGCTCTAATAGTAGCATTATCAACTGGTTCTAAGTTCCAAACATAACTTCTAAATTTTTCAAAATCAACTACTATACCAATGTTTTCACAAAGAAGTGTTAAAATTTGTAACTGTCTTTTAGTCAAAGTTTGTGGATTATTATTAAAAAATAGTAAATTTTCATCTTTTGAAAAATAGTATCGTTTACTCAATAACATATGAGAAGTACTTTTTATTTCTTGTTCTTTTTTAATTCTATCTATCCTTATCCCAAGTTCTTTTAAGTGAAATGGCTTTTTAATATAATCGCATGCCCCTAAATCAAAAGCTTTAGAAATATCTTCTATGTCTATATTTGCACTTATAAATATAGTAGGACTTGAAATTTCAAGCTTATTTAACTCCTCAACCAATTTTAAACCACTTATTTTTGGTACATTTATATCAAGTACCAATAAATCAAAATTTTCTTCCTTTAAAGCTTCAAAAGCGACCTGCCCATCACTAAAACCTATAACTTGGTGATTTAGTGCTTCTAGATATTCTTCAATTGAAGTTCTTAACATAAGCTCATCTTCTAAAAGTAAAATTTTCATTCGCTTATCCTTCTGCTACATTCAAAAATGTATCTAAATATTGTTTTATTGTTTTTAGAACTCACATCTATTCCTATACTGTTTTTTTGACATATTTCATATACAATATTAAGCCCCAATCCAAATCCTCCTCTTGCTATATCTTCTCTATAATACCTATCAAATAACTTTTCAACAGATTCTATTTCATTTCCAATATTTTCTATTTCAAACACTGTGCAACTTTCATTGTTGTAGAGTCTTACGATAATTTCTTCATTACTAAAACTGTATTTGATGGCATTAGATATATTATTATCGCACAATCTTTGCAGTTCAAATTCATTTAAAAGAATAAAAATATCATCTTCTAACTCGCTTTTTATTCTTAAATTATTTCCTATAGCAACATCTTCGAAATAAGCAATTCTATCAGCAACAAATTTTGTAAAGTTGACCATATCAACACTACTATCAACTTTATCTTTCTTAACTATGAAACTAAGATCTCCATATATATTTTCTAGAACTTTTACTGCAGCTTCGATTTTAGTAAGGTATTTGTTTTTATCAAATTTTAAATTATATAAATCTATATTCATCATGATAATTGAAAGTGGAGTATTGATCTCATGAATTGCATTTTTCAAAAATTTATCTTGTTCTTTTAATAATTCTTTTGTATAAGCAACTGATTTTTCTAATTTTTTTGTTTTTTCATTAACCAATAATTCTAGGTTTTGATTTAAATCTTCTAATGCCTTTTTCTTCTCTTTTATTTTTAGTATCATATAGTTTACTTGTGCTGTTATCTCTCTAAATTCTTTAAATTTTATCTTATTTCTATTGATTGGAGTATAATCTTTTGAAGTGTTTTTTAGAGATTCAACAATAAACCTTATCTCCTTAGATATCTTATCAGTTATATATCTATATTTTAGAATACTTGCAAGATATAAAAAGAGTGTTAAAGTGATAATTTTCAAGATAAAACTTGTAATTTTATTCCTGTATTGTTCTTTTTTTTGTTCTAAAACTCTATCTATCTGGTCTATATTTACCCCACTACCTATAACCCAATTGATATTTTTCATATATTTTGTGTAAGCAATGCTGTTTACTTTTTTGTATGTTTTAAATGTAATAAAAGATCCACTTTCTTTACTTTCTTTTAGAAAATTATTTATATTTTTGTTTGAGTGTGAGATGCTTTCATATATTTTTCGACCATCTTTTGTATAGATAAATAAATATGAACTGCCTTTATCATCAACTAATATTGCTATCTCTTTAGCAATAATATTTTCTAATTTTGATAAATCTTTATCACTATACTCTTCTAATCTATAATTTACTAGTCTTTCAATCCTTAAAACTTCATTTACAATCTTTCTTTTTTGATTTTGCAAAAAATCTTTTTCTGTATTTTCAATTTCACTTTTAAATTCAATAAATTCATTAAAAATGATAATAAAAGCAGATGTAAATGCAAAAATTCCAGCAAAAATTATAGCAATAACATTTATTTGATTTATACTTTGTTTATTTTCTTTTTTGAACATGGAACAATTATATCAAATTAGGTATAATTAAATATTAAAAGTAAATGAGGGGTTAAAGTTGAACATAAGAATTCCAGCAGAATGGGAAGAACAAGAATCAATTTTGGTAGTATTTCCAACAACACATAAAGATTGGCAACACTCTATCAAAGAAATTCAAAAAAGTTATGTAAATTTTATAAATGCTATAAGAAAATATCAAAAATGTATAATCATTTGTGACGAACCTAAAATTTTAGATAAATACTTTAATGATTTTAAAAATATACAAATTGTAAATATATCAACAAATGATACATGGATTAGAGATTTTGGTGCTATAGATTTTTTTGAAGATGACAAAATAAAATCATATAATTTTATTTTTAATGCTTGGGGAGATAAATTCACATCAAACTTAGATAACGAATTTAATAAAAAATTTTCTACAACAGAGCTTGTTGATATAGATTTTATTCTTGAAGGTGGAAGTATTGATTCAAATGGCAATGGAGTCATGCTAACAACTTCAAGATGTATTTTCAATAAAAATAGAAATGCCCACTTATCAAAAGAAGAAATTATAAATAAAATCAAATCTTTATTTGGACTAAATGGGCTAATAATCTTAAACCATGGAGCCTTAGTAGGTGATGATACTGACTCTCACATTGATACACTAGCAAGATTTATAGATAAAGATACCATTGCTTATGTAAAATGTTATGATAAGAATGACAAACATTATGAAGAATTAAATCTTATGGAAGACGAATTAAAAAAGACAAGATATAATCTAGTAGCAATTCCTCTTCCTAAAGCTCATTATTTTAATGACCACAGAATACCAGCTACATATTTAAACTTTGTCTTTATAAATAATGCATTAATTTTGCCAACATATAACGATGAGATAAACGATAAAATAGCATATGACATATTAAGTAAATATTTCCAAAATAAAAAAATAATTTGTGTTGATGCCTCAATATTTATAAGAGAACATGGAAGTTTACATTGTGCAAGTATGAACAAATATAAAAATGTTACAAATCTAAACAAGAAGTAGATTTTTAGTTATATTTTGTAACAATAAAGTTTTTTTAATTAAATAAAATATAAAATAAAATCGTAACCAACATTAACATGAGGGTAAAACGTAACAACAGCAAGCAACCTCCTCACGTTTTATCCTCTTACCTTTCTTTTTGCTTTTTTAATGTATAATTCAAAAAAATAAATAATATAGGTATGAACAATGACTTTACAAAAAAAAGCAACTGTAATTTCAAGTGCAACAGCAACTCTTTTAATTATAATTAAATTAGCCATAGGAATTTTAAGTGGTTCAGTAGCAGTGCTAGCAAGTGCAATAGATTCTGTCTTGGATTTGATAGTTTCAGCATTTAACTATTTTGCTATCAATAAATCAGAACAACCAGCAAATGAAACTTTTAACTATGGCAAAGGTAAGATTGAAGCACTTGCAGCTGTAATAGAAGGTACTGTTATTACAGTAAGTGGTATTTTTATATTTTATCAAGCAATTAAAAAAGCGTATGTCGGAGATACAACACACTATCTTGATATGTCTATTTTAGTTATGCTAATTTCTCTTGTCATAACAATAGCTCTAGTTATGTTTTTAAACTATGTAGCAAAAAAAACAAATAATATGGTTATAAAATCTGATGCACTTCACTACAAAACAGATGTATTAAGCAATGGTGCTATTTTAATCTCATTAGTTTTAGTATATATAACTAATTTAGATATAATCGATGCAATTATGGGTGTTGCAATTTCAATTTATATTATTTACTCTGCATATGAAATTATAAAAGAGGGGGTATATATACTTTTAGATGCTGCATTAGAAGATGAAATAGTGGATGAAATTAAAAATATAATAGATTCTGAAGATAAGATAAGTAGTTATCACTATCTTAAAACAAGAAAATCAGGAAATACAAACTTTGTTGATGTTCATTTAGTATTTAACGAAGGAATTTCTCTTTTAAAAGCTCATAGCATAGGAGATAAGATAGAAGATAAAATCATGAAAATAAATCCAGAAGCAGAGTGGGTAATCAATGCTCACTTAGACCCATACGATGATTCGGTTATGAATGACATTGAGGGGAAAAATTAGTTTTTCCCCACTACTTTAAAACAAAATTATTAAATCAACAACTTAGTTACATGTAGCCCAATAAACGCCATCACCCAAGCAACAGTGGTTGTAAAAATAAACAAATACACTAAATATTTATAACTTCCAGCCTCTTTTGCAAATACAATTGATGCTGCAAAACAAGGCAGATATATCATCACAAAAATGATAAATGCAACTGCAACTGGTAATTCTATATTATTTTTAATAGCATTTAATAAACTATCATCAGCTTCAGTTGCCTCATCTCCTAGCGAATATAATACTCCAAGAGTTGAAACTACAACTTCTTTAGCAGCTAGTCCACTCTCTAGTGCAACGCTTAATCTCCAATCAAATCCAAGAGGAGCAAAAAAAGGCTGAGTTGCTTTTCCAATAGTACCTAAATAACTATTTTCTAATCTCTCTTTATTTAACTCATTTGTAAGTCTAGTTTTTTCTTCTTCATTTGTTATTTGTTCTATCTTTGTCTTATAAATCGATTCCAGCTCAGGCTGCTTTGGATAATTTACAGCAAACCAAACAAACACACTTGCTGCTAAAATAAATGTTCCAGCCTTTTTCAAGTACATCAAAGATTTTGTTATAACAGTGTGCCAAATTAGCTTAAATGATGGCAATCTATATTTTGGCATCTCCATAACAAATGGCTCATCCTTGCCTTTAAAAACAAGAATTTTTAAAACTTTTGCAAAAACAAGTCCTAGCAATGCCCCTGATAAATATATAGCAAAAAGAACACTACCTGCATTTTCTTTACCAAAAAAAGCTCCGGCAAATAAAACGTAAATTGGAAGCCTTGCTCCACAACTCATAAAACCAATTATAAACAGGGTAATGAGTCTGTCTTTGTCATTTTTTAAAGTTCTAGCAGCCATGTAAGCAGGAACTGAACATCCAAAGCCAGTCACTAAAGGTATAAAACTTTTTCCGTGCAATCCGAATTTATGGAAAAAACCATCTAACAAAAAAGATACCCTACTCATATATCCTGTAGTTTCTAAAAGAGCCAAACCTAAAAAAAGTATCATAATATTTGGTAAAAACAAAACTACCGCACCAACACCGCTAATAGCACCATCAGCTATGAGTGAGCCAATTTGACCATCTCCAAAAATTGTTCTTGCATAATCACTCAGTGAAACAAAAAAAGCATCTATCCAATCCATAGGAATTGAACCTAGTTCAAAAGTCAATTGAAAAAGACCCCACATAAAAAATAGAAAAATTGGAATTCCAAATATCTTATGTAAAAGGATTGAATCTATTTGCTGAGTTAAATTTTTCTTTTCTTTTTCTTTTTGGAAGCTTACAGTTTCCATAACTGCACCTTTTGCAAAAGATGCTCTTTCCTCAGTAAAAATCTCATCTAAATCTTTTGTGTCATAGTGAACATAAAGATGATTTAACGCCTCTCTTATGATTGGTAAAAGTTCAATCCAAATAGGCTCATCGTGTAACTGTTTGTATGTTTGTTTATCTTCACTTAAAAGTTTTATTGCTAAATCTCTATAATCATTGCTTTTATAGTTTTTTTCCTTTAAAAAATTTACTATATTTTCAATCTCTTCTTCAACAGTATCACTAAAAACCAACTTTGAGCCCTCATACTCAAAATGGCTCATATCAACAACTCTATTTATGAGTTTTCCAATTCCTCTTTTTGTTGCTGCTGAAACTTTTATACAAGGAACTCCTAAGATATTTCCAAGTTGATCTTCATCTATACAAATACCCTCTTTTTTAGCTTCATCCATCATATTTAAAGCTACAATCATCTTTTTATTTAAACTTAAAAGCTGCGTTGTTAGAAATAGATTTCTCTCTAAATTAGTAGCATCTACAACATTGATAATCATATCATAATCTTCATTTTCTAAAAACTGTTTAGTAACTCTTTCGTCTTGAGTATAATCATTTAGTGAGTAAGTCCCAGGAAGATCAACTATACGAATAGAGTACCCATGAAAATCAAAACTAACTTCTGCTTTTTCAACTGTTACTCCAGAAAAATTACCAACTCTAAGTTTTGAATTAGAAATTGAATTTATTAGCATACTTTTACCAACATTTGGTTGGCCTACAAGCGCTATTGTTAATTTTTTCATACTTTTTCTACCTCTATCTCTTTTGCCTCTTCATATCTAAGAGCAATAAGAGATGTTCCAACTTCAACTTCTACGACACTTTTTTTGATACCAAAAGTTTTTACTGATATTTCTGAATTTTTTCTAAGCCCCAAAGAAGCCAACCTTCTTTTTAATTCTCCATCTGCTTTTATCTTCAATACAACTGCTTTTTCGTTCTCTTTCAAATCTGCAAGAGTTAACATATACAACCATCCTAAATTCATTTATTTTATTTTTGATAATAATTATTGAAATTATAATTCTTTTTTTATTAAACACTCATTAAACATAAAAAGAGTATTATAATCCTATTATACTTTCTACTGCATAAAGCAAGAGGATTAACTATGTTAAAAATAGCTTTAATACAACATTCGTTTAAAGGTTCAAAAGAAAAGACTGTAAATCAAACGGTTCAAATGATAAAAGAGGCGAAACAAAACAATGCAAAATTAGTACTTCTTCAAGAGTTACATCAAGATAGGTACTTTTGCATAAATGAAGATGTAGATAATTTTGATAAAGCAAATAATTTCGAAGATGATATAAAGTTTTGGGCAAATGTTGCTAAAGAAAATGAGGTAGTTTTAGTAACTTCTTTATTTGAAAAAAGAACAGCAGGCTTGTACCATAATACTGCTGTTGTATTTGAAAGTGATGGAAGTATAGCTGGAAAATATAGAAAAATGCATATACCAGATGACCCTGGATTTTATGAAAAATTTTACTTTACCCCTGGTGATTTAGGCTATGAGCCAATACAAACAAGTGTTGGAAAGCTTGGTGTTCTTATTTGCTGGGATCAATGGTATCCTGAAGCTGCAAGATTAATGGCTCTAAAAGGAGCAGAAATTTTGATTTATCCAACTGCTATTGGGTGGTTTGATGAAGATAACGAAGATGAAAAACAAAGACAATTAGAGGCTTGGATAACTGTTCAAAGAGGACATGCTGTTGCAAATGGACTTCCTGTAGTTGCAATTAATAGAGTAGGAAAAGAGTTAGACAACCACAAAGTACTTGATGGCATAAGATTTTGGGGAAACTCTTTTGTAGTTGGCTCTCAAGGTGAATTTTTAGCTCAAGCTAGCAGTGATAAAGAAGAAATTATCTATTGTGATATAGATTTTCAAAGAAGTGAAGAAGTTAGGAGGATATGGCCATTTTTAAGAGATAGACGAATCGATAGTTACAACAATATAACTAAAAGGTTTATTAACTGACCTTATGCACTATATATAATTATTGACTAAAGTACCACATCAAAGCAAACATTAAACCTGAAGTTTTTGCTATATTTTCATTTAGCATAAACTTCATCACTTCATCTTTTTTTATGTAAATCACTTCTATGGCTTCATTATCAATTCCACCACCATCACTAATTTTCATACTATCATCTAAACAAGCAAAATAGAGTGTTTGCCTACCTCCAGCAAAACCAACTGCTGTATAAAAAGATGTTATTTTTTCTATCTTATCCAGTGGAACATTGTAGCCAGTTTCTTCAACTATCTCTTCATAAGCTATCTCTTTTAAACTCTTATCTTTATCTACAAGTCCAGCACACAATTCATAAGTAAAACCATCACCATTTTTCAAATAAATTGAGGGTCTAAATTGCCTTACAAATACAAATGAATCTTTGTCTTTATGGTACAGTAATATTGCAACGCTATCATGTGCATCTACTACATCCCACCTCTTTTCTACACCATCTTGCTTATAAAACATACTTTTTGGTTTAACATACTTTGAATCTGTACAATTTTCTAAACCAATAAACTCTATATCATTTATATCCATTTCAAACCTATTTCATTAATACTAAACTTGCTAAACCTAAAAAACTTAAAAATCCAATTACATCAGTTGCTGTAGTTAATATAACTGTACTTCCTACTGCTGGGTCGATTCCAAATCTCTTTAAACCTAAAGGCACCAAACTTCCAACCAAACCAGCACTTAAAAGATTTATTATCATTGAAGCTGCTATAACGATACCAATTTTAGTATCATTAAACCAAAAATAAGCGATTAATCCTATCAAAACTGCAAAAATAAGTCCATTTACCAAAGAAATAATAACTTCTTTTTTAATAGCAGTTTTAAAGTTCTGTTCATCAATCTCTCCTATAGCAAGCTGTCTTACCATAATCGTAAGTGATTGAGTTCCTGCATTTCCGCCCATAGAAGCTACTATTGGCATAAGAACTGCAAGAGCTACGTATGAACTTAAAACTCCTTCAAACATACCAATTACCACTGAAGCAAGAATTGCTGTTAAAAGATTTACAAAAAGCCAAGTTACTCTTGATTTACCAGCTTCAACCAAGCTATCCTCATGTTCTGCTTCATCATCAACACCAGCTAAGTTATAAATCTGTTCTGTTGCTCTTTCTTGGATAATGTCGTGAATATCATCGGCTGTAATTCTTCCTAAAAGTTTTCCATGATAATCAACAATTGGAAGTGAACTTAAATCATAATCTTCAAAAAGTTCAATTACTTCAGAAATATCTTCATCATCATGAACATATCTAGCTTTAAATTCTTCTTCTCTACCATTTAATTCTTCATCAAAAGTTTTATTAAAATCAAAAGTAATCAAATCTTCAAGAGAAATTGAATACATCAATCTATCTAGTTTACCTAAGATATATACTTGATGAACATTCTCTAGCTCACCCTCAATTTTCAATTTTTTTAGTCTATCAATAGCATCTATAATTTTTTCATTATAATAAGCTGTGAAGACCTCTGTTTGCATATATGCACCAGCTTGATCATCATCATAGCGAATAAGTTTTTTAATATCTTCTTGGTCTTCTTCATCTAAATTTGAAAGTAATTCTTGAGCCTTTTGTTCATCTATCTCTTCAATATCTTGAATCAAATCAGCAGCGTCATCACTTTCAAGGTCTTCGATGGCATCACTAAGTTGAATTGAAGGGATGTTTTCTAAAATAGATTTTAAATAATATTCTGGAAATTCAAGAACAATATCACCCAAAATATCACTAGGAAATCTTTTGAGTAGTTCAAAAAACAGCTCTTCATCACTATTTTTTATGTTTTTTAAATATTTTGCTAACTCTGAAGCTGATATTTCTTGATCAATTGTATCATCAAGATAGGATTCAATAATCTCTACATACTCTTTTATTTCTTTATTTATTGGCATATATCAACCTAGTTTTTTATTTCCTCATTATGCTTTTCTAAACTTACTATATATTTAAAATTTTTCTCTTTTACAGGATTTGAAACTTCATTTAATGCTAATTCTATCTCTTTTTTATATTTTTCTATATATGTAAAAAACTCTTTTTTCTTTTTACCTGTTAATTTGCTTTTAGTTACTTTTACAACACTATTTGGATTTATTGCTCTATTGTTTTTATACAATCCAAAATGAAGATGTGGACCTGTACTAATTCCTGTACTTCCAACATAACCAATTACTTGACCTTTTTTAACCCATTTACCCCTTCTAGCATTTTTATTAAAAGCTCTCATATGTGCATAAAGTGTCTTGTAGCCATTATCATGACGGATAATCACAGTATTTCCATAGCCGCCTTTTCTTCCTCTAAAAATAATTTTACCATTTCCAGCTGCTTTTATAGGAGTTCCAGGATTTGCAGCATAATCAATCCCTAAATGAGCACGATATCTTTTTAAAACTGGGTGCCATCTTTTATATGTAAATCTAGAAGATATTCTTTTGTAATTAACAGGCTTTGCTAAGAAAAAACCCTCTACCTCTTTTCCTGTATCATCATAATATCTTCCCTTATTGTATCTAAAAACATAATTTTTTCTTCCTCTAACTTCAACCATTGCAGCTTCTATCTTTGGAGCATCAAATTGTTTTCCAAGTCTAATTCTCTTTTTATAAAAGATTACAACTTTATCACCTTTTCTTAGTCTTTTAAAATTTACACTACTTTTAAATGCTTGGATAAATTCATGCGCTAAGAGATAATTGCCTGTTTGGTCAATTATATCTTGATATGGTGAAGTTGTTATCTCTATGGTTACATGCTTATCAATTTCTTCAAAAACTATTGGAGTTGTTGTTAGTTTATAGCCATCTTTTTCTTTTATAAGATGTAGCTGTAACTCTTCGCCTATTGGGATTAAAACTTGCTCCAATTTACCATTGTCGTCTTTTAACATTTGAAATTTAACATCAGACATAATTTCTGTTGCTAATTCTTGGTCTTCTTTATCTAAATCATAATATATGCTAAGAGGCAATTTATTTTTTTCTAAAAAAGTTAAAAAAGTTTCACCCTTTGCCCAATTATCTTCTACTAAAGTAGAAGCACCTAATGTTAATGTCATAAAAAAAACAGCTAAAAGCACTCTAAGCATACTCATAATTCCTTTAAATTAATACCAGATAAATTTTACCTAAACAATTCTTACAAGCACTTAATGGTTATATAAAAACTGTTATTGTATAATCTTCTCAATTTAAAGCAAAAGGAGTTCCATTGCGTAAGTTATTGGCTTTAGTTGGTACATTTTTCATATTAAGTAGTTTAAATGCTGCTTCATTATTTGAAGAATTTAACACCAAAATTTTAGATTTAAACGGTAGATTTGCTACAGTTGAAAATAGTGACAATATTGTAGTTGGCTCATCAGGAATAGTTCTGCACTCATTTAAAGATGGCTCATCTACAATCGTAGCACGTGCAGAAGTTGTAAAAAAAGACAACGATAAAGCAACTATAAAATTTGAAGTATTCAAATACTTAGCACAAGATGCTTTTCCAAAACCAGGGATTTTACCACAAGTCGGTGATCAAGTTAAGCTAAATTATTTGTACAATAGATCTTTAATAGTAGCTCCAAACTATAATGTTTACAAAGAAGTTACAGAGCATTTTAAAGATATCCAATGGGTTCATCCAGATATTTTTGGAGCATACCTAGCAAAAGAGTACAGACCAAACCCAGATAGAGAAATCTTTCAAAAAGTTTGTAGTTTAAATTCAACTGGTTTAGTATTTTTTGCACTTGAGAGAAATGCTTATTTTGTAGATTGTAACAATTTTAAAGTATTAAAAACACTAAAAGGTGGACATATAAAAACTGCCCAAGCACCATTTTATACTAGAGTAAAAGGGATTGAGACTAGCTGGATAAAATGGAGTGGATCTTACATAAATGATTATAATTCATACTATAGAAATCTATTGAGAAATTAAGATGATCGATAAAAAGCATATAAAGCATTTTGAAAATATTTTAGGCAAAGAAAATGTTTATAGCGATAAAGCTCACCTAATAGCTTATGCCTATGATGCTACAAGAAACAGATATGAGCCTGATCTTGTACTTTTTCCAAGAGATGAAAAAGACGTAAGTGATATTTTAAAGTATTGCAATGACAATAAAATCATAATTACTCCAAGAGGTGCTGGCAGTGGATTCACTGGAGGTGCACTTCCTAGTCAAGGTGGAGTAATCCTAGCTTATGAAAAACATATGAATAAAATCTTGGAAATTGACTTGGAAAATATGGTTGCAGTTGTTCAACCTGGTGTTATTAACATGGATTTACAAAAAGCCGTTGAAGAAGTAGGTCTTTTTTATCCTCCTGATCCTGCAAGTGAGCATTACTCTACAATTGGTGGGAATGTTAGTGAAAATGCAGGAGGTATGAGAGCTGCAAAATATGGTATAACAAAAGATTATGTTATGGCTTTAAGAGTTGTTATACCAAATGGTGAAGTAATCAGAGCAGGCAAAAAAACCATAAAAGATGTAGCTGGTTATAACATAGCTGGTATCATCATAGCAAGTGAGGGAACTCTAGGGTGCATTACTGAGATAACTTTAAAGCTCATTGCTAAACCAAAACTTTCAAAAAGTATGATGGGAATTTTTCCTACTGTTAATGATGCTATGAATGCTGTTTATAAATCAATGGCAGCTGGTGTTACTCCTGTTGCCATGGAGTTTTTAGATAATCTCTCAATAAGAGCAGTCGAGCAAAAATTTCACAAAGGCTTACCAGTTGATGCTGGAGCAATCCTAATCTCAACAATTGATGGTAATTTAGAGATTGAACTTGAAAATCAACAAAAAATACTAGAAGACAAATTTAAAGAAAATGGATGTATCGAGTTTAGAGTTGCAAAAGATGCTAAAGAAGCAGAAGATTTATGGTTTGCAAGAAAAAATGCAAGCCAAAGTATAACTATTTATGGAAGCAAAAAACTAAACGAAGATATAACTGTTCCAAGAAACAAACTACCAGCACTTCTTGAAGAGATAAACAATATTGCTAAAAAATATGATGTAAAAGTTCCATGTTTTGGTCATACTGGAGATGGAAATGTACATACAAATGTTATGGTTGATGGAAGTGATGAAAAACAATTAGAAATTGGACATCAAGCAATTGAAGAGATTTTTAAAGCTACTGTAAAACTAGGTGGTACTTTAAGTGGAGAACATGGGATTGGCCTTAGTAAAGCTCCTTTTATGCATCTAGCATTTAGCGAAGGCGAAATGGAATTATTTCGCTCAATAAAAAAAGCATTTGATCCAAACAATATACTCAATCCTCACAAAATGGGACTATAAAAATGATAAAAAAAGATGAAGTCATAGAGATATTAAAAAGGACAAAAGATCCCTCAATTGCTCATTATGCTTCATCTTTGAGTTTTCATACAATCCTTTCTCTGATTCCTATTTTACTTATTTCATTTAGTATTTTTACTAAAATGCCAAGTTTTAAAGAGCATTATGAGAAGATTCAACATTTTATCTTTAATTCATTAATGCCAGCACAACAAGAAAGCATTGCTTCATATCTAAATAAATTCATGGAAAATACTGGCTCAATGGGCTCAACTGGACTTATATTTGTTCTTTATGTATCTATCATGTTTTTTTTGGATTATGAAAAAATCATAAGTAAGATTTTTGAAACAAACAAAAGATCACTTTGGCAATCAATCACAACTTATTGGACGATGCTTACTATGATGCCCCTAGGCCTTGCAATCTCATTTTATCTATCATCCTTGATAAATGGATTTTTATCTTCAAATCAATATACAAACTCTATAAATATACTACCGATTTTGCCTTATCTAATCATTTGGTTTTTGTTTTTTATCATGTATATGATTTCAGCAAATAAAACACTGAGTAAAAAAAGTACTCTAATTTCATCTTTTTTTACTTCTCTTATATGGTATATTTCAAAAACTCTTTTTGTATATTATGTGGCATATAACAAAACTTATCTTAGTATTTATGGCTCTTTTAGTATTTTGATGTTCTTTTTTATATGGGTTTATTTCTCTTGGCTGATTTATCTTTTTGGAGCAAAGTTTACCTTTGTCTTAGATGAGTATATACAAAGAGACAAAAGGCAAGATTAAAGCTAGATTTTTATACTTTATAGAAAGCATTGAAAGAGCTACAAAAACAACTAAAAACCAAGTAGGAGTTATAACAGAAAAACTTTCTACATGTAAAGATAAAAAATCCAAAATATAACTATCAAAAACTCCTCCAAAACTAGCTAAATGTAAAGCTAAAGCAAGTGGATAAAAAACTACAAAAAATATACTAATAAAAGGCGATATAAATTGATAGTAAGAAAAAACATCAAATACATAATGAACTATTGGAATCATACAAAAATAAACCCAAAAATTTAAAATTACAAATTGCCAAACTTTTGGGGTCTCACTAAAATGCTGTAAAAATAAAAATATGTAAAATACCCCACAAATAGAAAACCAAAAAGCAATAGAAAATAAAAGCTTTGGAAAAAGTATCAAAATGATACTTGCACTCATAAACAAAGTTGAAAAAGAGATGATTTTTATATTTTTAATCAACACAAAATACGCCATCAAACTCATAACAAAAGCTCTTAAAACTGATGGAGTAAAATCTAGAAAATATCCGTAAATTCCAAGTAAAATCAAAACTAAAAAACTAATATCAACAAATCTATTTCTATATGGGAAGAATCTGTCTTGAAAAAAAGTATAAAATGGCTTGATTATAAAAAATAAAATTGCACCAATTAAGCCAAAATGAAAACCACTAATTGCAACCAAATGAGAAATACCCCACGTTGAAATCTTATCTCGAAGCTCTTTACTCATAGGATTTGCTAAAAATAAAGCTGAGTAAAGCTCTGTCATAATTTCATTTTCATGTTGTTTGTCTATAAAATCAACAGCTAGATTTTTAGAGTAACTTTTTTCTACATGTAAAGATTTTAAAGGAGCATAAAAACCTTTTAGATATTTTACAAAGTCTATATTTTTAGTATAAAAAACAACTTCTACTTTATCCAACCTCTTTACATGTAAAGGCTTGAAATTAATAGCATTGAAAGTAAAATTACCATTTTTTAGTTTTATTATTTGGTAAATTTTGCCTTTTTTTGAAATTTTTTCATAACTGTTAAGTACTTTAAATGTATCTTTATAAATAGAATAAGTATCAACTTTTTTAAACTTTACATACTCATAGCCAATGGAGATACAAAATAAAAAAACAGCCACTAAAGAAGCAAAAAAAATCTCTTTTTTACTTACAAATAGTGGCACTTTTTTCATTACATATTTGGCATTTCTATTTTTGCTTCTTTTGCAGGTATACTTGAATCATCATAAACAATTTCAACAGGAACACCGTGCCCTAGTGCATCAACAAATCTAGTGCATGATTTTTGAAAGATTAGATTAGCAACCCCAATAGGTCCATTTCTGTTTTTACCGATAATAAGTTCAGCTCTTTCTTCAGGCTTTTCAAAAAAGTTACTTTTGTACTCTTTTCCCTCTTGTCTCGCTTTTTGCTCTTTTTCTTTTTCTTCTCTCATCCTATAAACATCATCACGATAAACAAACATAATGACATCTGCATCTTGCTCGATTGAGCCTGACTCTCTTAAATCACTCATCATAGGTCTTTTATCGCTTCTACTCTCTAAGCTTCTATTTAACTGAGAAAGTGCGATTATAGGTATATTTAGCTCTCTTGCAAGTAGCTTTAAACCTCTTGATATATCACTAACTTCTAAATGTCTATCTTTATTTCCGCCACTACTCATAAGTTGTAGATAATCAATAATAGCAAGTGAAATTTCAGGATGTTGTGATTTTAGTTTTCTTAATTTTGAGCGAACTGTGTGAATGTTGACATTTCCATTGTCATCTACAAAAAACTTTTTATTACTCATCTCATCAGCTGCACTGTTTAAACGACTCCACTCATCATCACTCATATCACCAATTTTAAGCTTTTGAAGAGGTATAGAAGTTTTTGCACTAAGCATCCTCAGCATCAACTGTTCAGCTGGCATCTCAAGTGAAAATATAGCAACACCTTTATTATCATCAAGCGCTTTTTGTGCTAGATTTAGTGTAAAAGCTGTATTATGAGTTACTGTCATGTCTTCTAACAAAAATAAACTATTGCCATCTATCTCAAACCCATAATAATCATCAACTTTATCAAATTCTACCTTGATACCAGTTTGATTCCAACTTCTTTTTACCATCCAAGGTGCAGCTTTTTTTCGCTCTATTTTTACAGGAATTTTATCTACATCACCAAAAATTCTTACCCTATAAACATTACATGTAAAATCAATCTCTTTTATAGATGCTTTTTTCTTTTTAATTGAAGTTCTAAAACCCAAAGAATCTGCTAAAAATTTTATCTGTTTTGCAAGTTTTTTATCTTTTTGAGTTATCTCATAACCATTGCATTGCTTATCATAATGCCCATCACTATCAATCAATCCAGCTAAAAGTTCAAGTCTATTTTTAGTTGAATTTATAAGATATTTTCTAGGAATGTGTTTATTATCTATCAAGCCCAATTTTCTCAAATCAGCTTGAAGTGAATATGTTTTTTTATTGATTTTTTTGCCATTTGTTATGGCATACATAGGACATTTGCCATCATCTTTAGATTTGATAAGTTTTAAATCCAATTTTTTTGCATAATCTTTTAAGTATTTAATGACTTCTTTATCTTTATTTGCAATCCTAATATCAGATTTTCTTCCATCACCCAACCACAAACCTACAAAATAAGGCTCGATTGTTAAAGGCTCTTCTTTAAATTTAACAGCTACTTTGTAGCCCTTATAATTACTTTTAAATTTTTTTGATTTAGTCAAATACTCTTTTACAGAGATATTTAAAACATCTTCATGTTTGTGTTTTCCTTCATTTCTGCTTCTTTTTAGAGACAGTATATGAGATTCATTAACACGATAATCTATACCTTTATTTTGTCTTACCCAATACATCTTTTCTCTACCTCTTGCTATGGATAAAACATTTCTAGCAGTTGAATCATCTCCCATCAGCTTATCTCCAACTTTGATATCTTCGACTTTTTTCAAACTGCCATCATACATTAAAACTTTTGTACCTTTTGCTAGGCATTTTCCCATCGCTGGCCTTGCAGCCACTATGATGAGATCTCCTTCTCCAAATCCTGTTGTTAGTCTATTTAGTTCACTAAATCCAGTATCTAGTCCTACAACTCCTGAATTTCCTCTTTTTTTCATCTCCAAAATATGCTCGATAGTTGAGCTAGTCATCTCAGGAGATTCACGAAACTCTTTTGAGTTACTGTCACTTGTGATTTGATATAGCTTTTGCTGAACCAAATCTACAACTTCACTAGAAGGCAAATCTTTATCAACTGCTACTTCTTTTATATCTCCAGTTAATTTTACTAAATCTCTTTTTATAGATTTTTCTCTTATCTCTTCAACATAAGCTTTAATTGAAGGAAGGGGGTTTGTTGAGAGTATCTCAAGCATAGCATCTTCATCAAATCTATCTTTTTGATTCAGTTTTTTCTTTACAAACTCTTCATCTATCGGTAAATCTTCTCTTTCGCACTCTTCCATAGCCTCAAATATATGAGCATGAGCTGGAAGGTAAAAATCTCTTGGCTTAAGCTCAGTTGCTACATCTTCAAAAGTAGCTGGATTAAAAAGAATCGAGCTTAGAACTGATCTTTCGATATTGATATTGTAAAGATTATTTATACTCATCTGCTGCCTTTTTAACTTCTAGCATAAATCTATCTACCAATTCTTCCTCTTTTAGCTTAGCAACAACTTCACCCTTTACCATCACTAAGCCCTGCCCTTTTCCATAAGCTATGGCAACATCAGCGTGTTTTGCCTCACCTATGGCATTTACAACACAGCCCATAACGGAGATATTAAGTGGTGCTTTTATGTCTTTTACTCTTTCTTCAATCTCAGATATTGCTTTAACTAAGTCAGCTTCAATCCTTCCACAAGTAGGACAAGAGATTATATTAACCCCATTTTTAGCAACACCGCTATCTTTTAAAATTGCACGTGCAACGTTTACCTCTTCTTCAAGCTCTCCAGTCATTGATACTCTCATAGTATCTCCTATGCCTTTTAGCAAAAGTGATCCTAAAGCGATAGAAGATTTTATAGTAGAGTGAAACCTAGTTCCAGCTTCAGTAACTCCTAAATGAAATGGATGATTTGTAAGAGGTCTTAAACTCTCATAAGCCGCAACCGTTCGCTCAACATCACTAGCTTTTAAAGATACTTTGATATCGCTAAATCCCAAATCTTCAAGATATTTTATATTATAAAGAGCAGATTCAACCATACCTTTTGCAGTTGCACCATATTTGATGTCAAACTCTTTTTCCAAACTTCCAGAGTTTACTCCGATTCTAATTGGTATGTTTCTTTCACTACAGGCTTTTACAACCTCTTTTACTCTTTGTTTATCACCAATATTTCCAGGATTTATCCTGATACAATCAACAACTTCAGCAGCAATCAAGGCTAAGCGATAGTTAAAATGTATGTCAGCAACAAGTGGTAAAGAAATCTGTTTTTTTATCTCTTTTAGCGCATTTGCATCCTCATAATCAGGAACAGCAACCCTTACTATATCAGCTCCAGCAAAATGCAATCTTTTTATCTGCTCAACAGTAGCATTAACATCAGCCGTTTTAGAAAAAGTCATAGACTGCACACTAATAGGTGCATCACCACCAACTGCAACATCTCCAACATAAATTTTGTTTGTTTTATATCTTTTTATCATTTTATCTACTTTTTATAATAATTCAAATTTAACTTTTACATCTACTTTTATCGGTTCTGAGGGCGTAATTTGTACAAGGATGTACAAATAGTCCGAAGCCTCGGAAAAAATGCAAGGATGCATTTTTGAGAATGAGATAAAAGTAGATATAAAAGTTAAATTTGAACTACCCTAATTTTTTATTGATTATACAAAAAAAGTATTAAGAAAAAGATAATGGGTCGATGTCTATTTCAACATCATGCTCTTTTAGCATGTGAGCAAAACGCAAAAGTTCTTTTGCATCTTTGCTTCTTGCTAGTAGATTATATCTGTATTTGTTTGCTATTTTTTCTATATTTGCTCTTCCTGAGCCTATTATCTCTAGTTTATTAAATCTCTTTGCTAAATTCTCAACTTCATCCAAAGTTTTTCTAGCTTTTTCATCATTTTTATGACTTATTAAAACCTTTAGTAGTTTTACATATGGAGGATAAAAATCCTTTCTAAAGTCAAGTTCATCTTTCATAAAGTCTTCATAATCATTGATAAATTTTTTAAAAAAATCACAATTTTTTGATTGGATAAATACTTCAGAGTTTCCACTTCGCCCTGCTCTTCCTGCTACTTGCAACACTAAAGCCATTGCTTTTTCTCTAGCCCTAAAATCACTCATACCAAGGATACTATCAATCCCCATAATCACGCTCAAACTCACACCATGATAATCATGACCTTTTGAGAGCATTTGTGTTCCAACCAAAATATCTATTTTTTTATCATTAAAATCTTTTAAAACACTATGAAGTTTTTTGTTTGTTTTTATCTCATCTCTATCAAATTTTTTTATCACTTTTTGTGGAAATTCTTGACTCAATTGTCTTACAACTTCAGCAGTCCCAAGCCTAATAGCTCTCATAGATTCTTTTTTACATGTAGGACAAGTTTTAGGAATCTTACATGTATAGTTACAGTAGTGGCAAACCAAGGCATTTTTATCTACATGTAAACTCATACCAACTGAACAAAAAGGACAAGTTACATGCTCTCCACACTCTTTACATGTAAGATATTTGAAATTTGCTCTTGTTGGTAAAAAGATAATAATTTGAGAGTTTTTATCTAAATGCTCTTTTATTTTTAAAAGAAGACTAGGAGTTAAATCACTAATAGAATCTTCAAATATATAACTTTTTTTTGAAGTATAAAACCTATCTTTTAATCTAAAAAAAGGAATATTCTCATAACTACTAAGAGTTGGAGTTGCACTTCCAAGAAGGACTTTTGCTTTTTTTCTTTTACCAAATAAAAGGGCTAAATCTCTAGCATTGTATCTTGGTCTTGAATTTGATTTATAAGCTTCATCATGCTCTTCATCAACTACAATCAATCCTAAATCCCTAAGTGGCAAAAAAAGAGCTGACCTTGTTCCTGCTACTAGTTTTACTCTTCCTTTATAAATTCTATCTAAGATTTCTTCTTTTTTCTTTTTTGTAACTTTTGAATGCCAAATCTCTAAAGAGTCTTTGAAAACTTTTTTTAGTCTATTTTTCATCTGAGGAGTTAAGCCAATCTCGGGCATCAAAAATATAGCAGTTTTTCCCTCCTTGATAACATCTTCAATAAGCTTGATATAAATCTCAGTTTTTCCACTCCCTGTTTCTCCAAAAAGAAGTGAGTTTTGATGCTTTTTGATAAATTCATAAGCTTTTGCTTGTTTATCTGAAAGCTTTATAGAACTGTTTATCTTAACTTCTGTTTTTTGGCTATTTTTTCTAAAAGGCTTAAACAAACCAAGAGCATCTCCAAGTGAACAAACATAGTATTCACTTACAAACTTAGCAAGACCCAGTGTAGTTTCATCAAAAAACTCATCTTTAAAAGCTAAAATATCACTACATGTAAAGCTTGGTTTTTCAACCTCTTCTAAAACAACGCCAAGTTTTTCTTTTTTATTTAGTAAAACCTCAACAACACTTCCAATCTCTAATTTTTTATCTGAGTGATAAGTAAGAGGAGTTAGAGGGGAGTTTAAAATGCCAATTAAATAGTACAATTTACTTTAGCAATTCCAAACAAACATCACCGTAAGTTCCATTGGATGTATTACAGTCAAATTTACCAGTAGAACTATCATATGTAAAAACTACATTTTTATTTGAAACATTGACACTGTATTGGTTTACACCAGTCTTTTTCCAACCACCACTATTTTTAGAATAAATGGGGTAGGTTAAAAGAGTACCAATAGTGTCATTTCCATCAAATAACTCTTCATCTTCTGTGTTAAGAGAAGCATCATCTAATGCTGTAGGATAACCATTGTTTGTCATGTTTCCTTCGAGGATGTTTTTATTTTTAAGAAGACTAATAGCACTTCTTATAGAAGATATATCACTTTTAACTTTCACAAGCCTAGCATCATCAGCAGGAGCCAAAAGCCTAGGTAAGGCAACTCCTGCTAATATACCTAAAACAACGATAACAAAAACAAGTTCTATCATTGTAAAGGCTTTTTTCATGATTAATACTATTTTAATTTCAACTTAGTATCATCAATATTAACAGTAGTATTTACATCTGTATACCAAAACTTCGGAGCTGAAGTATCACTACCATCTCTACAAACAATATACAAACCATTTGAAGAATCATAAGCTAAGTGATTTGTACTAATATTTGTTATATTAGTATCAGTTGGAGCAACACAATCTGAAAAATTTCCATCAACTTTAATGCCATCTGGAATTTCCGTAAAAACACTTAAATTAGCATCATCTCCTGTAAGACTTTTTATACTACTATTACCATCCATTATTGCTTTACTCCAAAGAGCAGGACCAACTGTTCTATTTAATGTCCCAACAAATGCCTTTGCAACACCCTCTTTTGCTTGCTCTTGAACTCCAATCAATCTTGGAAGAGCAACTGCAGCCAAAATTCCTAAAATCACGATCACGAAGATCAACTCGATCATTGTAAAACCTTTTTTCATGGTTTTCTCCTTTAAGTTTTGTACTGATACACTTATCAGCCATTAATTGTATTTTATACCTTTACATGTAAAGAATTGCTTAAATCTCTTCCATTTTCTCCAAGAGTGATTTCATCTCTTTTTTACTTAAGTATTCGTCATAGCATTTTTGTACATAAGCATACAAAAGCTCTTTTGTATCAATGCCTGTTTTTTCACCAAAAGTTGATTTAAAATCTTTTTCAAAAAATTTTGCAAAATCATCATCAAGAGTGATATCAAAATCTTTTAAACCAACAGAGATGGTAAGCTTACTCATCTTCCTAAGACTTCCTCAATCTTAGACAAAATTTCTTCTGCTTCAATCTCTTTGTTCATAAGTTTTTCTTCAAGTGATTGGATTTGAGAATCTTTTGCTTCATTTTGTGCTTTTAGAGTCACTACCTCTTGTCTTAGCATTTCATTTTGTGATTTAAGTTCATCAAATCTAGCTAGCAAATCACTAATCTTTTCACTTAGTTTACTAACGGTTACTTCTTCGTTAAACATTACTCTTTCCTAATATAAATTTTACTTTGCTATAATTGTAACAAAAAAAAGTAAAAATATGGCAAAATTTGAAATAAATAGCAATTATTCTCCAGCAGGTGACCAGCCAAAGGCGATAGAAAAGCTTAGTGCTTGCATAAAAAAAGGCAGTAGATACTCTACTTTGGTGGGAGTTACAGGAAGTGGCAAGACTTATAGTATGGCTCAAATCATTTCTAAACTTCAAATGCCAACTTTGATTATGACTCACAACAAAACTCTTGCAGCTCAACTTTATAGTGAATTTAAGGGTTTTTTTCCTAAAAATCATGTAGAGTATTTCATCAGCTATTATGATTATTATCAGCCTGAAGCTTATATACCTAGGAGTGATTTGTTTATCGAAAAAGACAGTTCCATAAATGAAGAGTTAGAAAGGCTAAGGCTTAGTGCAACTGCAAGTTTGCTTAGTTTTGATGATGTTATCTGTGTGGCTTCAGTTTCAGCTAACTATGGACTTGGTGATCCAAGTGAATACAAAAGTATGGTTCAAGCCATTGAAGTTGGAAGTGAGATTGACCAAAAAACTCTTCTTTTACAACTTGTAGATATGGGATATAAAAGAAATGATTCTTTTTTTGATAGAGGTGATTTTAGAGTAAATGGAGATGTTATAGATATATTTCCAGCTTACAGTGAAGAAGAAGCCATAAGGATAGAGTTTTTTGGTGACGAGGTTGAGAGTATAGTGTACTTTGATACATTAACAAATGAGAAGTTAAATGGTGTAAAAAAAGTCATCATATATGCTGCAAACCAGTTTATAGTTGGACAAAACAGATTAAAAAATGCAATAAAACAGATAGAAAAAGAGCTAGATGAAAGGCTTGCTTTTTTTCAAAAAGAAGAAAAGATTGTTGAGTATCAAAGATTAAAAAGTAGAGTAGAATTTGACCTTGAGATGCTAGAGAGCACTGGAGCTTGCAAAGGGGTTGAAAACTATGCTAGATATTTAACAGGTAAAAAAGCTGGAGAAACTCCATTTTCACTTTTTGATTACTTTGAAGCTATGGGTAAAGAGTACTTAGTCATAGTTGATGAATCTCATGTTAGTTTACCTCAATTTAGAGGAATGTTTGCAGGAGATAGAAGTAGAAAAGAGGTTTTGGTTGAGTATGGATTTAGACTTCCAAGTGCGCTTGATAATAGACCTTTGATGTTTGATGAGTTTATAAACAAAGCACCGCATTATCTTTTTGTTTCAGCCACGCCAAATGAGCTAGAATTAGAGCTTTCAAAAGAGTGTGTTGCAGAGCAAATCATCCGTCCAACTGGACTATTGGATCCAAAAGTTGAAATCCTAGATAGTGATAATCAAGTTGAAACCCTTTTCGATGAAATCAAAAAAACAATTGCAAGAGGTGAAAAGGTTTTAGTCACAACTCTTACAAAAAAGATGAGTGAAGAACTTAGTAGATACTACAATGAGCTTGGATTAAAAGTTAAGTATATGCATAGTGATACGGATGCAATTGAGAGAAATCAAATCATAAGGGCTTTAAGACAAGGGGAATTTGATGTTCTAATTGGGATAAATCTTTTAAGAGAGGGGCTTGATTTGCCTGAAGTTTCACTTGTAGCGATTTTAGATGCTGATAAAGAAGGATTTTTAAGGAGTAAAACAAGTTTAGTTCAAACTATGGGAAGAGCTGCTAGAAATGTAAATGGAAGAGTTTTGATGTTTGCAAAAAAAATCACTGATTCAATGAAATACGCAATTGAACTTACAAACAAAAGAAGAGAAGCTCAAATCGAATTTAATAAAAAGCATAACATTACTCCAAAAACAACGAAAAGAGTTTTGGATGAAAATTTAAAAGTTGAAGAGCTTGGAGAGATTTATAATAAGCTTGATAAAAAAGATAAAATTCCACCAAGTGAGAGAAAAAAAATCATCAAAGAATTAACAGCCAAGATGCACGAAGCTGCAAAATCTTTGGAGTTTGAAAAAGCTGCAAAACTAAGAGATGAGATAGCCAAGTTAAGAAAAATTTAAAAAATTATGGTATAATAATACCAAAGTATCTTTTTGTAGGATTTTAAAATGCAAGCAGTTGGTTTTTTAGACTCATCATTGCTTAGAATTACAAATTATACACAAGATAGTACTGCACAAAAAAAAGATACTAGCAAAAATGACAAAAACACAAATGAGCTAACTAGCGAACAAAAAGAAAAGGTAAAAGAACTACAAACAATCGACCAAAAAGTAAGAGCCCATGAGGCTGCACACATAGCAGCTGGTGGAAGCGTCATAAAAAGTGGCGCAAACTTTACATATCAAAAGGGACCAGATAACAAACTGTACGCAGTAGCAGGTGAAGTTGCCATTGATACTTCAGAAGAAAACACCCCAGAAAAAACAATTCCAAAAATGGAGCTAGTTAAGACTGCAGCACTGGCTCCTGCTGATCCTAGTCCTACAGATTACCAAGTTGCAAGTACTGCTACTATGATTGAGCTTAAAGCTAGGTTAGAGCTTTCAAAAGAATTATACAGTAAAAACTCCCCTATTAGTTACGCAAATACACCTGAAATCATTGAATCTGATTTTGTGATGTATGCGTAAGTACATAATAATATTTCTTTAGATAAAATAGAAACCATCTCTTTAAAGGACTAAAAATGCCAAACTTAAATGACCCAAAAAATTATATAAACAGAGAGCTTTCTTGGTTAAGATTTAATACTAGAGTTTTAAATGAATCTATGAAAAAAGAGCTTCCACTTTTGGAAAGATTAAAATTTTTGGCAATTTACACTACCAATTTAGATGAATTTTATATGATTAGAGTTGCTGGTCTGAAACAACTTTTTAGTGCTGGAGTAATTGTAACAGGAAGTGATCAGATGACTCCACTTGATCAGTTAAGAGAGATAAGAAGATATATCTCAGAAGAGAAAAAAGTCCTTCAAAATAACTATAAAACAATTATGAGTGAACTTGAAAAAGAAAATTTATTTGTGATTAATTATAGTGATTTAAAAAGAGATTTAAAGAGGAAAACTGATAATTACTTTTTTTCTAATATTCTTCCAATTTGTGTTCCAATCGCCGTTAATGCTACTCATCCTTTTCCACACTTAAATAACTTAGGATTTTCTCTAGCTGTCAAACTTAAAGATGAAAAAGCTGATGAAGCTAGTTTCAAATACGGCATGATTAGGATTCCAAGAGTTCTTCCTAGATACTATCAAGTTAGTGATAATATTTATGTGCCAATTGAAAGTATCGTTGAAAAACATGCGGGAGAATTTTTTCCTGGCTATAGCCTAATATCTTCAGCTGCTTTTAGGGTTACAAGAAATGCTGATATTGTCATAGAAGAGGAAGAAGCAGATGATTTTATGATGATAATGGAGCAAGGATTAAAGCTAAGAAGAAAAGGAGCTTTCGTAAGACTTGAGATAGAAGAAAACCCTGATGAAGATTTGATGAAGTTTTTAAATTCACACATGCAAATCTTCTCTAAAGATATATACCAATACAGTATCCCTCTAAATTTAGCTGGACTTTGGCAAATAGTTGGAAATAAAGACTTTTCATACTTAACAATGCAACCATACAATCCTAAAGTTGTTCCACCATTTAATAAAAATGAATCGATATTTAAAATAATTGCAAAGCAAGATGCCCTTTTATTGCATCCATATGAAAGTTTTGAAAGTGTAACCAAGCTCATCAAAGAAGCTTCAAAAGATCCAAATGTAGTATCAATAAGAGCTACACTTTATAGAGTTGAAAAAAACTCACAAATTGTTCAAGCCTTAATTGATGCTGCAAGTGATGGTAAGCAAGTTACTGCTATGGTTGAACTTAAAGCTAGATTTGATGAAGAAAACAATCTTCACTGGGCAAAAGCATTAGAACAAGCTGGAGCACATGTGATTTATGGTATCACAGGATTTAAAGTACATGCAAAAGTCACACAAGTAATCAGACAAGAAAATGGTAAATTAAAATTCTATATGCATCTTGGAACTGGTAATTACAATGCAAGTACAGCAAAAATATATACCGATGTAAGTCTTTTTACATGTAAAGAAGAGTTTGCTAAAGATACTACATCATTTTTTCATATACTCTCTGGTTTTTCTAAGTCAAAAAGGCTATCAACTCTCAAAATGTCTCCAACGCAGATTAAACCAAAGATAATCTCACTGATAAACAATGAAGCAAAAATGGGCAAAGACGGACATATAATCTTAAAAATGAATGCATTAGTTGATACTGATGTTATAAAAGCTCTTTATAATGCCTCAAAAGTTGGAGTTAAGATTGAGCTTATCATAAGAGGTATTTGCTGTCTTAGACCAAATGTAAAGGGTTTAAGTGAAAACATCACTGTAAAATCTATAATAGGAAAATACCTAGAGCATTCAAGAGTATTTTATTTTAAAAATAGCGAGCCAAATATATTTATAGCAAGCGCAGATTGTATGCCAAGAAATTTAGAGCGAAGATTGGAACTCATGACTCCAATCATAGAAAAACCTCTACAAGAAAAACTTTTTGAAATGCTTCAACTTCAACTAAATGACAACATGTTAAGTTGGAAGTTAAGAAGTGATGGAGAGTATGAAAAAGTTCAAAAAGAAAATGAAAAAGCTATAAATAATCATGAGATTTTAGAAGAATACATCAATAAAATTTATAAAACAATGAAAAAAGATACAACTTTTAGTAAAGCTGAGATTTTGGCAAGAAAGTTGTTTAAGGAAAGTTAATATGATAGAAAAATTTGAAGATTATGAACCAAAAATAGGAAAAAATGTTTTCATAGCAAATAGTGCTGATATCATTGGAGATGTTGAGATTGGTGAAGATAGCTCGATTTGGTATGGAACTGTGATAAGAGGTGATGTTCACTTCATCAAAATAGGCAAAAGAGTTAGCATACAAGATTTAAGTATGATTCATGTAACTCATTTTACAAAAGAAGATAGAAGTGATGGAAATCCAACTATCATAGGAGATGATGTAACGATTGCTCACAAAGTAATGCTTCATGGCTGTACCATTGAAGATACTTGCTTGGTAGGGATGAGTGCTACTATACTAGATGGTGCTGTGATAGGAAAAGAATCAATCGTTGGAGCAAACTCATTAGTTACTAAAAACAAAAAGTTCCCTCCTCGCTCACTAATCATTGGAAATCCAGCTAAAGTTGTTAGAGAACTTACTGATGAAGAGGTAAAATCGCTTTATCAATCATCTAAAAATTATGTAGAATTTAAGAACAGATTTTTAAAAGGTGTATCTAAGATTTAGTCTTTTTCTTTCTCTTTTTAGGATTTGGTTTTGCAAATCTAATCAAATCTTCGCTACTGATAATAGTTTCTGGCAGGTTTTCTAAACTTTTGTCAAAAACTATTTTAGCAGCATAAGCATCCCAGTAAGCTCTGTGTCTTCCTTTTACATCTATGTTAAATTCTTCAATCAAAGATGAAAGTCCATACTTTTGTGCTTGTATAGTTTTTTTAGCCAAATCGATAGTACACATTTTTCTATTTAAAAGTGGCCCAAAACCAGCTGATTCTAGCGAGTAAGAGATGAAGTTATAATCAAAATTTACATTGTGTGCTACAAAAATAGCATCTTGTAAAAATAGTCTAAATTTAGCTAAAACATCTTTTATATTTGGAGCTTTTTCTAAATCTCTTAGTGTTATATTAGTGAGTTCTACTATATTATCTGGTATCTCATTGGCCTTTACAAAGCTTTCAAATTTGTCTATTATGGCTCCACCTTGAACCATCACTGCTCCTATTTCAATAATTTGTGCATTTGATGGTTTACTGCCATTTGTCTCTATATCAACTATACAAAATTTTTGCTTTTCAATTGGAGTAAAAGTTGTCTCTAAAGCTATGAGGTTGTTGTTTAACTCAACCAAAGGAAGTCCTAATAATCTTAGGTTTTCAATAAAATCAGTTGGATTATCAAAAACATACTCTTTTAACTCTTCAATTTTTTCAAGCTTTGCCTTGCACACATTAAAAGGTTGTGCATTTTTTGCCATATTCAATACTAAATTATCAAAATTTCTCAATACTTAACTCTTTTTACAAACTCTTCTATTTTTTTGCTATCTTTTTTTCCAGGGCTTTTTTCAACTCCACTACTCACATCAAGAGCATAAAAACCCATATCTTTTACTTCATTTATATTATCAATATTTAAACCACCAGCTAAAATCATCTTAGAACAATCAATGCCTTCAAACCAGCTTAACTCAACTCTTTTTCCCTCTCCACCATAACCTTTAACAAAAGCATCAACGATTTTATATTCATCTTTATATTTTAGTATATCATCTTTACATGTAGCTCTAATTACTTTAAGATGAGAAACTTCCAATCCACTATAAAGCTCTTCATCTGCTTCAAAATGAATCTGCGCCAAGCTCATTTTTGCTTTTTTACATGTAGAGTTTATCTCTTTACATGTAGCATTTACAAAAAGCCCTACTCTCTCTACAAAAGGTGGAAGTTTTTCTACTATCTCCAAAGCTTTTTTAGGAGTTATATAACGAGGTGATTTTTCATAAAAAACAAACCCTAAAGCATCTGCACCAGCTTTGATTGCAACTAAAGCATCTTCAAGGTTTGTTATGCCACAGATTTTGACCTTCATTTGACTACTTTCTTTAACTTGAATAAAACTAGCATATGCGATTTCTCAAAGAGAAAAGTTTCTCTGAAAATCCAAGTTGAATTCATTGCACTGAAGCTTTGCCTTTGGCAAGATATTCTCATTTTAAACTACTTATAGCGTCTTTATATGAAGGATTTGAAAAAACATAATTTCCTGCAACTACTATGTCAACTCCAGCAGCTTCTAGCTCTTTTACATTTTTATCATTTACTCCACCATCAACTTCTATAAGAGTGTTTAAACCTTGCTCTTTTATCATTGATTTTAATTTTTTAGCTTTTTTTATAACTGATGGTATAAACTTTTGACCCCCAAAGCCAGGGTTTACACTCATAAGTAAGACCATATCTAAATCTTCTAAAAGATATTCAATTAATTCTGGAGGAGTATGAGGATTTAAAACAATCGCTGGTTTTATACCATAACTTCTTATCTTTTGAATAAGTCTGTGAGGATGTTTTTCTTCTTCAATATGAAATGAGATATATTCTGGTTTAAAAGGAGCAAATAAATCAACAAAAAAGCTGTTATTTTCTACCATTAGATGAATATCAAGTGGCTTTGTACTAGCTTTTGCAACTGCACTTACTACTACTGGTCCAATTGTATGGTTTGGTACAAAATGACCATCCATTACATCAACATGAACAAAATCACACCCACCTTCACAAATGTCTCTTAACTCTTCATTTAATTTCCCAAAATCTGCTGATAAAATACTTGGGGCTACTAACATTTTTTTCCTTTATTATCTTGTTAAAAAAAGAATCATATCTTTATTTTCAATTTCTAGATTTACCTGAGCACCTCTGATATCTTTTTCCAAAGTTCTTAGCTCATCTAAAGAATTAAAAGTTCTTGGCATTGTAACTTCTATCTTTATCGATCTTTTACGCAACAATGATACAATTTTACCACCAATGATATGGATAAACTCTGCTAATGCGTCTATAAGATCATGTTCGTCACTATCTTCTTCTAGTAAAATTTTACAAGCTTTTTGGGCAATACTTTTTTCTAAAACCAAAACTAAAACGCCTTCAATATCTCCATAAAATCCTATAGAAGTGCACAATAATCCATCATTATCTTCAACTTTTAAGTCTTGAACTTCTGCTGATTTTTTTTTCGCATTATACCCTGAAAGTACTTCAATAGTCTTTACACAAGCCTCTGTAATAACAGGTAAAATTGAGATATGCCTTTTTGTAATTTCACCTCTTTTAAAAGAAGCTCCCACATCTTCGTGAGCCTCTTTTATGATATCTTCATCTTCAAAAAAATCTTTCATACTAGGGTATACTAAAATTCCTGCATCTTCTAAATCTTCTTTTATTTTTTCAGATATTTTTCTACTATCCAATCCACACATTGCAATGCTTGCACCATATTCAGCTCCAGCGGTTGAAATCTTGGTTAAAAAATCTGCCCCGTGGATATTTATGGAGGAAACTTTGCTTGATTCAAATAAAAATAGTTTAAATCCAAGTTTTAAAGAGTGCTCATGATAACTCATATCAAACTTATTAGCTATACTAGAATCAACAAATCCTTTTAAAGTATAAATGACAATATTATCTTTTATATAAACTCCTGGACTTTTATCTAGCTTTCCAAGATATGAACGCTCTATGATAATATCAGCATCATTTCTTTGTTCTAAAAAATCATGTTCATCCTTAGCAACGATTGGGCTTAATCCTCTTTCATAAAGCTCTACTGCTAATTGATTTTTTTGTTCTTGTGACTCTACATGTATAAGTATCTTTTTTTCTTTATAGCTACTAACATCATCTCCTAAGAACATAAGAGCAACTTCAGTACTATCAAAAAGAGTAAAATCTAAGCCTTTTTCAAACATATCTAAAATCATTTTATATTTTTTTTCATTATAATCACAAAAACCAACGATTGTTCCACAACCTTCTCTTACTCTCATTAGTGATTCTATTAAAACACTTATACCTTTTTTATTAAAAGAAACAACTTTTTTCAAAGAGATAAAGGCACCTTCAAACTTTTGTTTTAACAGATAATCTTCGTCGCTTGGAGTGATGATTTCACTAGCATTTTCGCCATCTAAAAAACCAACTGGAGTAAAAAAAGCAACTTTTTGTTTACTAACTGGCTTCATCAGTCTTCTCTTTTGATTATGTCATAAAATATTTCAATTATTTTTTCATCATCAGTAATATCTATCTCAAAAAGATCATTTAAGCCACTTTTAATGATATCAGGTCTACTCATTTCATAGCTTAGCAATAGTTTTAAAAAATCCATTTCTAAAGGACAATTTTGCTCATTTGAGTTTATTTGTACCAACAGCTCCATAGTTTTATCACTAAACTCCCACTTTTTAGCTATCAAAGCTGTGATATCAAAAAAAGTTCTCCCAGTCATCTTCATAAGAAATTTTTCATAACTTAAATCTTTTTTTTCTTTTAAAAGTTTAATAGAATCTTTTATATCTCTAAAAAGCATTTCGCATACAACTAAAGAAGCTGGGACAACACTAATGGCTTGGTTTAATTCATCATTGTCATTTTTCAAGTATGCAATCAATTTTCCCCAATTATATATAAGTCTTGCTTGAAAATTTTGAAAATGTGAGTTACTAAAATGAAAAACTTCCCACTCTTTTGGAAGTATAAGTAATATATAGTATCCATACAAAACTTGTTTTGCTTTAGATAAACCTAATGCTCCAAAAATTTGGTTTGGGTTTTTAACTTCTTTTGCAAAACCAAATATGGGCTTATTTACAATATTGTAAAGATAATTCATAAGAGCTCTATCTTGGCTTGCTTTTTTAGCTGCTCCTATCAAGTCTCCAGCATTAAGTAAATCTCTACAATCTTTTACAACTTTAGGTATCGGTGGAATATTATCTATATAATTATTTATACTTGATTCAGAAAGCATTTTTAATCCCGCTAGTGATTTTGAAAGATTGTATCTATAATTTCATAAAATATTTATAAATCTTATGGTATCATATCTAGTTATGTATGCAAATTTAAGTATTTATTTTGCTTACTTTGTGTAGAATTCCAAAAAAAATTTCAAGGAAATTGATTATGGCAAAAAAATGTGCAATTACGGGCAAAGGTCCAATGAGTGGAAATAATGTTAGCCACGCTAAAAATAGAACAAAAAGAAGATTCCTACCAAATCTAAGAACTGTAAGAGTTACTTTAGAAGATGGAACAACAAGAAAAATTAAAGTTGCGGCTTCAACACTAAGAACTATGAAGAAGAACGCTTAAGCTCACAAAAACCTATCAAGGGGGATGCTTGCAGTTAATAAAAAAGTTAAAAGACCTTATTAACTGGCAAAGCGGAACAAAACCCCATATAGATTTAAACACTCAATTATACAGACAACTAAAACCATTTCGACTCCCACTTATACTTATTGTTTTAATAAATATGGTGGGAGCACTTGGTTATGTCTTTATAGACGGCTTTACTCTCCTTGATGCGATATATCAAGCTGGAATTACATTTACAACTGTAGGCTATGGAGAAATCTCTCCAATCTCACCTGCTGGAAGAATTTTTACAATTACTCTAATAATCCTTGGATTTGGACTTTTTTCATTTTCTGTTGGTATACTAATAGAAGTTCTAAATCAAGGTCACCTTTTAAATACAATAAAGGAGCGAAATATGCTATATAGAATCGCTAGGCTAAAAAATCACTTTGTTATTTGTTATCACAATGACATTACTATTCAATTATCAAAGCAATTTCGCGAAAATCACATACCCTTTGTTGTAGTTGACCCTAGAGAAGATTTAGAAAAAATTGCCGAAATAAATAAATATCCTTACTACATAAAAGAAGAGCCGCATACTGAAGTTGCACTCTTGAAATCATATCTTTCAAGTGCAAAAGGTATTATTGCTCTTAGTGAAAATACTGCTGATAATATTGCAATCATTGCATCAACAAGATTATATGAACAAGAGATAGGACGTACAAAACCATACTACATTATAACAAGTGCTGCTAATGAAAAAGATATGGACAAATTAAAAAAATTAGGAGCAAATAGCGTAATAAGTGCAACCAAACTAATGGCTGAGCGTGTTAGAGCTATGAGTTTAAGGCCTGATATGGAAAACATGCTTGAGAAACTTTTATATAGAAAAGATGCTCCAATTGATATGGAAGAGTTAAAAATCCCTGATCACTCTTGGCTTAGATTTAAAAAACTAAAAGAGACTAGACTAAGAGATATTGCAAATGTTAGTATCGTTGGCATTAAAGATAATAAAGACAACTTTATACCTATGCCAAAAGGAGATGTTCTTGTTGGAACTGGCTCAAAACTTTTGGTTATTGGAACAGCTGAGAGTATTAGAGCTACAAAAAGAATCATAAGAAAAAAACAAAAACCAGAAGAGTTAAAATATGTTTAATATAACACCTTTAAAAAATGGATTAGAAAATGTAGAAGGTTTTTTCTGCGATGGAATTAATTGTGGATTAAAACCAAATGGAGACAATGATTTAGCTTTTATTAGAAGCAGTGAGCTTTGTAATGTAAGTGCAGTTTTTACAACTAACAGATTTCAAGCTGCACCAATAAAGCATTTTATGAGGTATGAAAAAGGTTTTAAAACAAACTTTTTGCTAATAAATTCAAAAAATGCAAATGCTATGACAGGGCAAAAAGGGATTGAAGATATAGATGAAATCTTTGAAAAACTAAAAGAAAAGCTTCCAACAATCACTAATCCAATTATGAGTTCAACCGGGGTAATTGGATATAGACTAAACAAAGAAAAAATAACTAATGGTTTTGATAAATTTGATTTTTCTACATGTAATTCAGAAAATACAGCAAAAGCTATAATGACCACTGATAGTTTCAAAAAAGAACTATGTTTTAAAATTGAACTTGAAAATGGTGATTTTTTCCATATAGCAGCCATTTGCAAGGGTGCTGGCATGATAAACCCTGCTATGGCTACTATGCTTTGTTTTATTCTAACTGATGCAAATATCCCAAAAGAAGATATGGATGAGCTTTTAAAACAAAGTGTAGAGCAGTCTTTTAATACAATAAGTGTTGATGGTGATACTTCTACAAATGATACAGTAATGCTTCTTAGTTCAGCAAAAAAATCATACGATAAAGAAGCCTTCAAAGAAGCACTTAATCTTTTAACCAAAGAGCTTAGCCTGCAAATATTAAAAGATGGTGAAGGCTCAAACAAGGTAGTGGCTTTTGAAGTAAATGGTGCTAAAAGTTTAGAAGATGCAAAAACTGCAAGCAAAGCTCTTTCAAACTCGTTGCTTGTAAAAACTGCACTATTTGGAGAAGATCCAAACTGGGGAAGAATAGCTTCGACTATTGGTGCAAGCAGAGTTGAGTGTGATCCTGATGAATTAGAAATAAAATATGATAATGTTTTAATATACTCAAAAAACAAACCAAGTTTAGATGAAGGAACAGAAAAAAAAGCATTTGAAGTCATGAAAAAAGATTCCTATAAAATTTCATGTAATTTAAATGCTGGAAAGTTTTCATACACAAGTTACGGATGTGATTTAAGCTATGAATATGTTAAAATAAACGCTGATTATAGGACATAAACTTATATTAACAAGTTTTTAGATATAATCGCTCAAAATTTATAAAAAGGACAAACTCATGTTACATGAATACAGAGATATAATTTCAAAAATCAAGACTGAAAATGCGCATTTTGCTAAGATATTTGAAAAGCACAATGAATTAGACAAAACAATCACAGATGTTGAAGAAGGCCGTGAACATATGGATGCTTTAGAGCTTGAAACTCTTAAAAAAGAGAAGCTAAAGCTAAAAGATGAAGCATACGCTATGATTATGGCTTATAAAAAAGAGCATAATCTATAAAATATTGGGTATTATATACCCAATATTTTAATTTCTACTTTCTAATCTAATTTTAATAATAAACATAAACTAAACAATAACTTTACTCGGCTTTAAAATATAAAATATCAATATAACCATCATTCCTAATATACTAAAAATATACACATACTCAAACCCATAAAATTTCCATATATATCCAATGACTAAAGCTCCAAGAGAACTAAAGAGTGCTATGCCAGCATATAATATACCAAAGACATAACCTTTTGAAATTGCATGTTCTGAGATATATGCTCTAAGTGCATTTAAACTTATGACAGTGAAAAATCCAAGAGAAACAAAAGATACCCACAAATTAACTTTTAACATAAAAACAGCAAATAAACCTAATAAAAAAGATATCCCCAGAGTATAAAACAAACCTAGTTTATCACTTAAAATACCTCCATAATAGCTTATGAGGGTTTGTACTAGAGTAAATAGCATAATAAAAAGTGGAATATCTGCTAAAGTATACCCTATATTTTTTGCATAAAGTATAAAAAATTGTTCGCTCATTATAAAGAATATAAACATAAAATACAAAAATAAAATAGGATATAACTGCTTGTCATCTTCTGAAATTACTATGATTTTTTTAGCTTTTTTATACGGAACATCTTTTACAAAAAAAATCACTATGATAGTTGCTATTATTCCAGGGATAGCTGTATACATAAATATATCCCTAATTATAGACTCATTATGAGAGACATATGTCAAAATTAAATAAATTATAAATGCGCCACTAAGCTCTCCTGCTATATCCATCATTTTATGAAAACCAAAAGTTTTCCCATGTGACCTTTCTTTAGAATAAGCACTAATGAGAGAATCTTTTGAAGCACTTCTTATTGCTTTACCCATTCTTTCACAGCCCCTAAGAAACATAACGCCAGTATATGTATGAGCAAAAGCTATAAGAGGTTTAACAATAGCTGATATAAAATATCCTCCAACTACAAATGGCTTTACTACTTGAAGTTTATCACTCAAATATCCAAATCCTAATCTAAAGATATAAGATACAAATGTTGAAATTGAAATGATCAAGCCTAATTTATCTACATCTTCCTTTAACACATAAACAACAAAAATAGGTAATAAAGTTGTAACCATAGCACTTGCCATATCTGTAAAAAAACTGACAAAGCCCATGGCAATTATGTTTTTATTTATCATTTTTATTTTTTAGTACCTCATAAAATATTGCTAACGAACTCACCCAAAACAGCCCAAGTCCAATACCTGCGATAACATCACTAAGATAGTGAACGCTAAGATAAACTCTACTAAATGAAATTAAAAAAGTGATTATAAAAGCAAAAAATAGAAGGCTTTTTTTCCACTCTGTTTTGTCCTTAAAAATCAAATAAATACTAAAAGATATAGCTGTTACTAAAGTTGCATGACCTGAGGGGAAATAGTATCCTGAAGCTTCTATCAAAAAGTGTTCTGGTCTTGCTCTTTGTACTATATTTTTAACTGCATACATCAAACTTGATGAGCCGATAATAGCAAAAGTCAAAAAATATAACTCTTTAAAATATCTTTTATAAATCAAAAAAGCTCCCATGAAAACAAGTATACATGTAAAGGGTATAAAACTTCCCCAAGATGTCATAAAAATCATACTTTTTGTTAGTAGTGGTGTATATATCTCGTTTATATGTGAGTGTATCCATATATCTGCTTTTGTAATCAACTCCAAGTCCATCACATCTTCTGCCATCTTAAAAAAGAGATAAAGTCCAAGTATATTGACCAAAAAGTATCTAAAATCTTCTCTTTTTAAGATAGAAAGTTTTTCAAAATGCTTGTATGATTTATAAATCAAAAGTGCTAAAATAGTTGCTATAACGATACCAAGTCCAATATACTTACCAAAAAGCTCGAAACTCTTACCAAGGAAAAATCCTCCAAGTAAAAAAGCAGGTGACCAAAATGCTGCTGTTATAAGATTTGCTATGTTAAACCTTTTTATATCAACTCCATTTGCTCCTGCTAAAAAAGGTACAAGCCATCTTGTAAAGCCATTTGAGCGTGCAAAAAATAAAACTTTTATAAGATGATTATCTATGGAATGTTTTAGTGTGTTATATTTGTCTTCATCTATTTTAAGTTTTTTTGCATGCTTTCTTAAAAACTCTTCACCAAATTTTTTACCAACATAATAGCCTATTATATCACCTATAACTAAGCCCACAAATGCAACTACTAACAAGATTTTTATATCTACAATACCTTTAAAAGCTAATATGCCAAAAAATACTGTTGTAGTTTCCATTGGTAAAAACATACCAGCCATTGGTATTGACTCTAAGATAGAACCTATAAATAATACACTTACTACTATTAATAAAACCATACTTGGAGGGAAAGTTACAATCCAAGAAAAAAATAATTCACTTAAGTGATGTATGCTCATCTGAGTCTTTCTAATCTTTTTAAGTTAAAATGTGTAAATATTAAAAGTTGCAGTATATAAACAAACACACCTAAGATAGGCACTAAAAATAGTGATGCACTTAGTAAAGATATCATTGTTGTACTCATCTTTTCATTTTTTTGAAGCATAGCATACTCATCTTTTGAGGCATACATAGATACAGAATCATAAAACATAGGTTTTTTTATAAGTATCATCCATAATATAAGATTTACAAATATATTTAAAAGTGGTACAAACATTGTTGGTAAAAGTATCAAAAATAAAACAATAAATATAGCATTTTGTTTTAGTGATATACCAATAGAGCCTAGCATACTTCCAAAGCCATTCTTTTTAAGATGATAGTATTTGTCATTTATGTTATCTACTATTTTATCAGCTATCAAGCCAACAATTAAAACGGAAGTCAAAATCAATAATTGATAATAAACAAATATACCACCAACAGCTTCTACTATATCTTTAAGCCAAGTAGCATCTCCAAAAAATGGTACATGACTAACCAAATATACAAAAAAACTATTGATTTGTGTATGAAATACAAAAAACACAACTCCCCAAAACAAAGCAGCTATAACTATAGGAATGAGTGAAGTAAAGAATATCTTTTTATCAAAAACATCCTTAATCGCTCTCATAAGTACATCAACCATTATTTCCCCTTTCTTACATATAAAATTATTATTATACCCAATATACCAAAAGTCACAATTGTAATTTCTTTTAAATATTTATGAATTAAAACTTGATTTTCACCTAGATAATAACCTAAAAGAGTTAAAATCAACATCCAAATAAAAGCACCAAAACCTGTATACATAGTAAACTTTAACTTATCCATCCTAGCAAGACCAGCTGGAAAAGATATGTATTGCCTAATGCCTGGAATTAGTCTACATGTAAAGGTAGAGATATGTCCGTGCTTATCGAAAAACTCTTCAAGTTTATCTAGTTTTTGAATAGATACTATCTTCAGCAAAACTCCTCTGCCATACTTCAAAGCTAAAATATAGTTAAACCATGCACCAGCTAAACTACCTAATAAACCTGCTAAGAGTACAAAAGTCATACTCATTTCACCCTGATAAACAAGATAACCTGCCGGTATCATAACAACTTCACTAGGAAATGGGAAAAAACTGCTTTCTAAAAACATCAAAGCAAATATCCCAAAATATCCCATTTGACCTATCGTATTTACTAAAAAATCTACAATTGTATGCAACATTTAAAATCCAACTTTCTATAAATATAAACAAAACATGAGGAGGTTTTAACCATACTGTTTATGTAATTGTAAAAAGTGAAAATGAAATAAGGATGAAATGAGCTTATGAGACATCATTATTTTCAAAACTTTTAGACTCTAGTAATCCTTTTCCTAATGCTGTTATTGCATCAACTTTAGAAAAATCAAAAGTTTTAAAAGAAGATGTTTTTGGCTCTAATAGATAAAGTTGCTTTTTACATTTAACTATAGCATGTTTTGTTTGATTATATATAAGAAGTCTAATAGAATGTTCAAGCATCTCTGCTATATTGCTAGTTTTAAAAAAATTATCTGGTAAATGCTGTTTAAATGAATTTTTACCCATCACATCTACTGCTAAAATATTATCCATGCTAGCTTCTAAGATTCCGAGATTTTCACATAAAAATCCATCTCCTAGCGTTAAATTTTCTATATATTGCTCTTTAAAAATACCTGGGATTGCCATTGTTGCCAATAGTGCATCAACTATACGAGCATTTTTACCTGCACTAAATACATATTTTTCTCCCGTAAATAAATCTGTTGAAATTAATTTAAGTGGTATTTGTGTTTCACAGATTTGTCTATCTCCAAAGATTTGTTCAAGAATTGCTTTTATTTTATGATCATCAATGATTGAATTTCCTCGAAAAGAAATATCTACCCACTTACTCACTTTTAAAAATCTTTTTAACTCCACCAAAATTTGCTCTTCTTTCATCCCAATAGCCAAAAGCGTCCCGATAATTCCACCCATACTTGTTCCTATAATTTCACTAGGTACAACTCCAAACCTTTCCAAATCACCAATCACTCCAACATGAGCTATTCCTAAAGCTCCGCCTCCAGATAAAACTAGAGAAAATGGAGCTTTTTTCAAAGTCTCTATTAAATTCAAGATAAAATTCCTTTTAACTCATCAGATAACAAAACTGAAATTTCTTTTTTTATATTTTTAAAACCTTCTTCATTTACTCATATATAATATGTATTTTTTGCTAGTATAAATCTTTTTTAGATAATTTTTATTTATTTGTGACAAGTCATTTTTATTGACAACTGCAAAGTATCTTGTTTTTGAAGATTTCTCTATTTTATTAAAATCTTTTAATGTAGTTAAATCTAATTTTTTATTCATATAGTATGTTGAAGAAAAAGATTTCTTTCTTACAAAATATATAGGCTTATTTCCTTTAGAGACAGATTTATACTTTGCTATCAAAAATTTTTCTGTTTTTAATGTGCTTGGATTGTATAAAATATAAAATAGAGCTATTATAGATACAATAGGAACAAGCAAGCCATTTATTTTTATAAATTTTCCGTAATTAGCTAAATATTTGCCATCCTTTCTGTTTAAAAACAAAGCCAAAACTATCGCAAATCCTGGCAATGAAGGCAAAACATAAGTCCAAATAACATTTCCAGCAAAAGTGAAAAACAACATCAAAAACAACATCCATACAACATAAAAAGATATATTTTCTTTTTTAAGTTCTTGCAGTAATGTTAGACGATTTATCTTGTCTCTCATATTTTTTAAGCTTAAAGCTATAGCGCTTAATCCCCACGGTAAAGTTGCTACAATCCACATTACCCAGATAGCTCCATGAGGATTTTTATGAACATATCCGTATTTGTCACCATGCCAACCTGTATTTAGAAATCGTCCTAGATTTTCCCCTATTATAAAATAGTATAAAAAACCAGGAGTTTTTATCTCAGCAGCTATATACCAAGGAACAGCAATAACCAACATTAAAGCTATACCGCTTATCCAAGGAAATTTCGCAAGAGTTGATATCCGTTTTTTATAAGAAAACAGTATCCAAAGTGTAATTATGCCACCAACTACTACTAATGCAAGAGGTCCTTTTGTAAGTATGCCAAGTCCGACTCCCACAAAAAATAGATAATTCCAATATTTTATATGTCCATTTATAACCATTAAAAAAGAAACTAAAGACAGTGTGGTTCCAAAAGTGAGATACGGATCAGTAATCACTGCTCCACTTAGTGCAAAAACCAGTGTCAAACCAGAGTATATAGTGATTGCTAGCCATGCAGTAGTTTTATTTTCTAGTGTAATCAATAATTTATAAACAAGCCAAATTGTAGCAAGTGTTATTAACATAGAGGGAAATCTAGGCGTAAAATCATGAATGCCAAATATCTTATATGAGAGTGCTTCAAACCAAAAAGCAAAAGGTGGTTTTCCCCAAAAAGGTACACCATAATCATAATATGGTGTAATCCAATCATTTAATTTTGACATTATTAGTGCTGTATTTGCATATCTTGCTTCTGTTGTATCTGCAAGAGGAAGAAAAAACATAGGTAAAAATCGTGAAATTATAATTACCCAAAATAAAATCATTAAATTTTTAATCTGCTTATTCATATCTTACCTTCATATTGTTTATTAATTTTTCAAAATTATGAGATAATAAAATATCCATCTCTTCTTGTCTGTTTTTGTTTGTATAAAACTTTTTGAATTTATCATCTTTCCAAGCTAAATCTTCTTCTTGGCTAAGATAGGCAGGATGTAATAATATCTCAATATTTTCATTTTTTTTGACATTAAAAAGTGCTTTTTTTATAGATCCAAATGTCATATTTCCGGTAAATAAGACTCCTATAAAAATCTCGCTATATTCTATGCCATTTTGTTTGAGTTTTTTTACCAATTGGTTGGATAAAAAGTTTAGTAAAAAATGCTTTATGATATTTAGACCAAAATAATTTTTTAAATCTTTAAGTGAACCCATCTCTATAAAAAATGGCTCTTTTGGAACACGAATATAAGAGATATCTATATCTAATTCTCTATTTAATTCAATTAATATATCAGATATAAATGGTATAGTATGATAGTGTTGGTGCGAATCTATGTTGATTGATTTAGAATTTATTTTTTCACTATAAAGTAAAATTTGATTTTTATATTCTTCTTTGATTTGTTGTTTTATAATATATTTTTTTTCTCGGTTTTTAAAATAGTAGTCAAATAAAATATTTTCAAAACTCTTGCAAAATTTTCCTTCTTCATCCAAAAGATAATCTATATCCAATGGTTTGGAGATTGGTTTTCCTTCTGCTATATTTAGATGTAAAGATGTTCTTATGCCAGATAGTTTATTTATTTTTTCCAAAGATTCATCCACATAATTTGAATTTATCATAATGCTAGTAGAGTTTAGTGAACCTTCTTGAAAGCATTTGCAGATGATATCACTCATATTTGGTGAGTTTGCAAAATCATCTGCATTAATTATTATTTTCAATTAAGTCTCCAAAATACAGTGGTCTCTTTTTGACTTCAATATGAATTTTACCTATATATTCACCAATAATTCCTAAGATAATGAGTTGGATAGAGCCCATAAATACTATGACTATCAAAGTTGTGGCATATCCAGTTCTATGTTCATTAAAAAATAAATATTCAATTAAAGTATCTAATGCGACTATACTAGATATTGTTGTGGAGATAATACCTAAATAAGTTGCTAATTTGAGTGGCTTTGTTGAAAATTGCATTATGCTGTCAACTGCTAATCTAAATGACTTACTAAAATTGTATTTCGTTTTACCTGAAAATCTTTGCGGTACTTCAAATTCTATTACTTTATGATTTTTATATCCTATAAAGTTTAAAAGTCCTCTAAACATTCTGTCATTTTCACCGATAGTTTTTAAAGTTTCTATATGTTTTTTATCCAAAAGTCTAAAATCTGGATAATCTTTTGGTATCTTTATATCTGAGAGTTTATCTAATATAAAATGATATGTTGAAGATAATATATTATACAGCATTGATTTGTCATTTCCATTGTTTATCTTTTTAGTTAAAATAATTTCACAACCATCAAGCCAATCATTTACCATAGTCTCTATTAGTTTTGGGGGATGTTGCAAATCTCCATCCATAAATATGACACAATCACCTTTTGCTTGATCCATACCTGCACTCATGGCAATCTCGTGCCCAAAATTTCTAGAAAGATTATAAATTTTTATATTTCTATACTTTTGCATCAAACTCTTCAATACTACAAATGTACTATCTGTGCTACCATCGTTAACACATATATACTCAAATTGAACTTTATCTTTAAGGTTTAACTCTACTTTGTACAATTCATCGAATAATTGATGGATATTTCCTTCTTCATTATATAATGAAATAACGATGCTCACCAATTTATGCTTCATAAAATGCTCCATTTCTAAGAAAAACAAAATTCTTATATATTAAATAGTTTTGAATAGCTACAATAGCTGAGGTTAATAATTGTGATACAAATATGTTAATTTGTAAAAAATTATGAAAAATTGTAAATAGAATCAAATTGCTAACAAAAGAGATTGATACAGTGATTATATACTTTAAAATAGAGGTATTGTGTTGCTCGTCAGAATCAAATGTATAATAATATTGAAATATATAATTAAAAATAGCACCTATTATCACCCCTACAGAAGTAGAGATATTTGCATTAATCCCAAGCCAAACCAAAAGTGTCATTGTACCAAGATGACATAATGTTGCACTTCCACCACTTATAATAAACCTTTTGATATGGTACATGTCATATTTTCTGGAATAGTTCATATTGATTTAACCTTATAGAAAATTACTTAGATAAATTTAAAATTATATATGATTATATGATGTGAAAATGAAACAAAAATGAAAAAAAGCTATTTTTTAGTGTAAAAGTAGAAAGCAGTACTAGCAAGCAAGAAAATTGGTATCATAATAGCAATTTCTGGGGTTATGACAGAATTTATGGCTAATTTGGATAGAAGAAACAAGATACCCCAGATGAAAATAGTAGAAAAACTTAAAATAGAAGATATCCAAACTGAATTAGAATATCTTGAAATTATCGGTATTTGAGTAAAAAATATTATAACTAAAAACGGAGCAAACAAAGGTATAAAGATTTTTGATAAAATAATAGCTTTTATTTTGTCTGTATCCAGACTTTGCTTGTTATAAAATTTTAATGCTTCTATAGCATCTAATATTGAAAAATTTACTTCTCCTTTATAAATATTGTCTATAATTTTTGGTCTAAATTTAGTAAGTGCTTTTTTTGTAATAAAATCTTTTACAACAATACCATTACTGTTGATAGTATTAACTTTTGGTTTTATAGTTTCTTTCCCATCATACAAAATCCATTGCTTTACTCTATAATCCCCTTTTTTTGCTTCGATAACCGAAGTAAGATCTCCATTTTTTATTTTAAAAATTTTTATATCTGTAGCATTTTTCTTAATAGGATTAATTTTTTTGAAGAAAATATAATCATCCCCATTTGCTAAAAAAACATAGTTTGTATTTGTCAAGATTTGTTTATATTTTAAAAGATTATAGCGGTAAGTATCAACATAAGAAAATTGTGTAAAGTTCAAAAGAATATATACAATTGTTATAGATAAAGAAGTCACAAATAAAAGTTTTGATACAGATTGCTTACTCAATCCAAGACTATAAAAGCTAACTAATTCATTTGATTTTACCATGGAAAGTACAAAAACAATCATTGCAAATACTACTGAAAGAGGTAGCGTATAGTTTATAGCATTTGCACTCTGCAACAATACATATAGAATTTCTAAGCTAGCTGATTTTGGCAATTTTTGGTAATTTGATAAAAGATCAATACCAATATAAAAAAACTCTAATGCGAAGAAAATAATAATAAAACTTTTAATGTATTTTAATACTATATATCTCTGATATACCTTCATTATAAAATATTCCTTGGCAAATAAAACAATTCTTTTTACCAATTATACAAGAATATTCTTAATGGCTTAATAAATCAATTTTTCATTTTCATTTCATCTTTATGTTATATAATCATTAAAAGAAACATTGTGTTTATAAATTTCTAGAGGATATTTTACTGATGAACAAAACTAAAAATTTAATACTTATATTTTGGAGTATAGTAGCTTCAAGATTTACATTGATGATATTTTTCCCTCTAACAGATACAACAGAAGCAAGATATGCAAATATAGCCTTAATTATGGCAAAAACCAAGGATTGGATTACTCCGTATTTTGATTATGGAGTGCCATACTGGGGCAAACCACCACTTGCTTTTTGGTTTCAGGCACTTTCTTATAGACTCTTTGGTATTCACGATTTTGTGCCAAGACTGCCTTCCATGCTCATAACCTTAGCTACTGCTTGGCTCATATACAAAATGCTTATTACGCTAAGCAATAAAACAACTGCATTATGGGCAATAATCATATATATGAGTTCTTTGCTTGTTTATGCACTAAGTGGTGTAGTTTTAATTGATATCTATCTTACTTTTGCTACTACTTTATCTTATGTTTCTTTTATTATGTTCATAAAAGGATATAAAAAGTATTGGAATTATCTATTTTTTGTAGGTTTGGGTATAGGAATTTTAACAAAAGGTCCTTTGGCACTAGTGCTTGTTGGTGGAACTATATTTATTTGGGTAGTTTTTTCCTTTAAAGAAAGATTTACCAAAATACTTGAACTTCCTTGGATAAAAGGCATATTGTTAATGTTGCTGATTTTTATGCCTTGGTACATATTGGCTGAAATAAAAACACCTGGATTTTTGCATTATTTTATCATTGGAGAAAATTTTAGTCGCTTTTTAGACTCTGGTTGGAAAGGTGATCGTTATGGTCATGCTCATTTTAAGCCTCTTGGGACAATTTGGCTTATGTGGTTATATTCATCTTTGCCTTGGGGTTTAGCGGGAATAATTATAATCTTGAAAAAATCCATAAAAAAGGCATATCGTCAAACTTTTTTAAAAATACTTAGAAAAGATGATATTTTATTTTATACTATATGGATGCTATTTCCTATAGTTTTCTTTACTTTTTCTGCAAATATTACACCCACATACACACTATATGGCTTTCCTGCACTAGGCGTTTTATTTTCCCTATACATAACGAACAATAAAGAGTATTTAAATAAATACAAAAAAATATTGTTAGTAAGTGCTACACTTATACCACTAATCGGAGTTTTAGGAGTATTTTATGTTATTCCAAAAGCTAATACTCTTAAAACTGAAAAATTCTTAATCACCCATTATAAAACTATCGCAAAAAGTAACGAACCGATATATTTTATAAACCAAAAAGAATTTTCAGATACATATTATATGAATAAAAAAGTAACTCCTGTAAATGAAAATGAGTTTTATATACAAATTAAAAAGAATAAAACACTAAGATATTTTGTAGTTATGCACAAAAATATGGTGCTTAAAAATAAAAATATAGAGAAAAACTTGTATAAAATCTTTAGTAGTGAAAGATATGTGCTTTACTCAAATTTAAAATCTTAACGATACTTGTCTTTTATATATAAAATAAGATATAAAAATTGTCACAATAGGTACAGCTAGAATAGAATAAAAAGCATTTATCTTGGATACAACTACAACTAATGAAATATAAGACAATATTGATAAAAATATATATAGATAAATTTTAGCTGATGTATATCTTGATACAACGATGGATAATCCCAATGCCAAGTGAACTGTGGATAAAGGAAATAATGCTATAAGTATAAAAAAAGCAAAATTATAAGCCCTCCCTTCGTTTTGAAAAGCAATATGCCAATAATCATAAATAGTTTGTATATGGCCTATGTTTCCACTCTGTTTTGTATTTATGTACATTTTTTTAAAATCAATTTGATGAATTTCATCTTTTTTAAACTCAAAAATTTTTCCATCATTTAAAATAAGCCTTAATATTCCCGTTACATTCTTGATTGAAGCTACCTTTGCTAGTATAAGTTTTGCTGGTTTATTTGGCGAGTCCTTTTGATATAAGGCTACATTTTGATATGTGTGGTCTTTTTTAACCTTTTTTACATATACAATCCAATCAGAAAATTTTTGTCCAAATTTACTTGCTTGTATATTAAATTTTGCTTCTGATTTTTTGTAGTCAAGAAAATTATCATTTAATTGTCTAGAAATTGGTATAAGAACAATTATATTAATAATCATCAATGTGGAAAAAATAGATGCTAAAAAGATAAATAATTTCAATATTTTCTTTGGAGAATGACCTAATGTAAAAAGGACTAACAATTCATTTTCTCTTGAAAGATTGAATAAAGTGATACATAAAGCAATAAAAAAAGTTACTGGTACTGTATACAATAATAATCTTGGAATCAAATAGACAAACATAATCATCAACTCTAAAAAATTGATTTGAATTACCGATGTGATACTTGCAATTTTTATAAAAAATACAATAGAAGCGATAGAAAATAGTACAAAAAAAAGTGAACTAAACAAAGACATAAAATGTTTTAAAAGATAATCATTTACTCTATTCATGTAGTAACTCTGTTTTAAATTTAAATATCACCTAATTTTCTCTCTATATTTTTATATTTTGTTATTGTAACATCTAGTTCTTTAATAAATAATCATACCATACATAACTCATTTGTAAAAATAATTTTGTATATGCACTTATTAGATGGGGAGAATCACTGCAAAATTTTTTTTAGACCCAAAGATAGTAAAACTGCCATCTCTTTTTTTCTATTTTTATTTGTATACCATCTTTTAAACTGATCATTGTTGAATCTTTTCTTTTCTTTTTCAGATATATATCCTGGGTGCAAAAGTACCTCAATTTCATTTGCAATTTTTACTTTTTTTAAGCCATTTTGGATGGCTTTTAAAGTCATATCTCCACTAAGCAGTACGCCTATAAAAGCATCATTGTATCTTATGTCTTCTTTATTTAATTTTTTTATCATTTTATTAGCTAAAAAATTTAGTAAAAAATGAACAAAAAAGTTTATGCCTATGTAATTTTTAAGATCATTAAATGAACCAATTGCCCAAAAAAACTTCTCTTTTGTAGCTCTAATATTTAAAATATTTATATCCATCTCATTTTTTAATTCTATCAAAATATCGGTTACAAATGGGATTTCATGATAATGTTGATGCGAATCAATATTTATATCTTTTGTTTGTAATTTTTCACAAAATAAAAGGATTTGATTTTTAAATTCTTCTTTTACTTCACTTTTGATAATATTCTGCTTTTTTTTGCTAGAGAAACAATAATATTCAGCTACAAACCTTTGCCAACTTCTAAAAAAATAACCATTTTTATCACTTAGATATTGAAATTTTTGACTTGATATAGCCTTTCCTTCTGCTATATTTAGATGTAGCACTTTTCTTATTTCTTTATCTTTAATTAGCTTTAACGAATCATCTAAATCATCAGAATTTACTATAATGCTAGTAGAGTTCAAAGCTCCTTTTTCAAAACATTTTAAAATAGTTTTACTTATATGAAATGAATTACCAAAATCATCTGCATGTATATATATCTTTTGCATTACAATAATCTCTTTTTCTCCCAATCTAAAGCAGTTTTACAAATAAGCTCTAAGTTATCATATTTTGGTCTCCATTTAGTAAGCTTTAAAATTTTAGAATTATCTGCTATTAAAATACCTGCATCGCCTTCTCTTCGATCACAAATTTCTACATCAAAATCAACACCACTTACTTTTTTCATTGCATTAACTACTTCTTTTACACTTGATCCTTTACCGTAACCACAATTAAAAATCTCACTTTTATTATACTCTATTGCAGTAAGATGTGCAGATGCTAAATCTTCTACATGTATATAATCTCGGATACATGTTCCATCTAAAGTATCATAATTATCTCCAAAAATATACATTTTTTCTCTTGCCCCAATTGCTGTTTCACTTGCAATTTTAATTAAATGTGTTGCATTAGGGAATGATTGTCCTATTTTATTGTCTAGTGAAGCACCAGCAACATTAAAATATCTTAGTATTATATATTTAAAATTCTTATGTGCTATTGCAGCATCAATTAGCATCTGTTCACTCATAAGTTTACTCCACCCATAAGGGTTAATAGGATTTTTGATACTATTTTCACTAGCTGACATATTTTCAATGTCGCCATATACTGCAGCACTTGAAGAAAAAATAAATTTTTTTACATCATATCTAATAGCTAAATCAATAAGATTTGCTGTATTAATTGTATTGTTCATATAATATTTAAGTGGATTTTGTACTGATTCAGGCACTACAATATTTGCAGCAAAATGTATGATAACATCAAAATCTTTTTTTTGAAATACTTCCTCCAGTTTTTTTGGGTTTCCTAAATCTTCTTTTATTAACTCTCCAAATAAAATATTTTCTTCAAATCCTGTAGAAAGATTGTCGATTATCGTAATCTTGTGAGATGTTAACTCACCCAATTTCTTTATTATATGACTTCCAATATAACCAGCACCTCCGGTAATTAGTATATTCATTGTTCCTTTCCTTTTTTTTGAATTTTACATTTTAAAATTTTTCCATCAGTATAGTACCGTTGCTCTTCGCTTGGTTCATTGTCGCCATTTATCTCTTTTATTGAACATTTAGTTTGCTCATATTTACATGTCATTTTCCAATCTTTTCTACTCAAAAGATATTTATAAAAAAAATCTCTACTTTTATCTATATTTTTATCAATTTTATGAAGAGGAGTAATAAAATAATTGTAAAAACCAAATTGATAGCCATCGTCATAAGAGATAGATGCATAATAAGTTTTTAAATTATTTTTTTTATTAGAAAATTGCCACAATCTTATATGCTCTCTTTTTGAAAGTGAAGTCGTTTTATACTGATATGCAAAATTTTGTGGTAATCCAATAAAATAAAGAGAACTAACAGGAGAACTTTTTTGCCTGATTAGCTTAACATACTCGCTAAATGAAATATTATCCTGTCTAAATATGTCATTTTCAATCCAATTATCATCAAATATATCTTTCACATCAAGAGAAGTATTTAAGATTATATTTATTGGCTGAATAGTGTTAGTTTTAGAATCTTTATAATACAAACCAAGATTATTACAATCTTTCGTATCTACTGTGGAAATTATACTTGTATCGTAAAATTTTAAAAAATCAGATGTTGGTTTTTTATTTTCTATAAAAAAAATAAAAAATAAAAAAAGCAAATAGACAAATAACATACCTACAATAAATTTAAAAGAGTCCTTTGCTATGAACGAAATAGCTTTTTTTCTATCTTTATTTAAAATATCTTTCCAATGCTTTAAAATCTTTTTTTTCTTAATATAATAAAGTATAAATAAACATATGATAACAATAAATATGACAACAAATATATAAGTTTCAAATAAAGCTATAACTACATCAAAGTGCTTACCAAAAAAATAACCCGCTATTATAAACTGTCCAATCCCTATAATAGCCCCTGTCATTTCATATGGCAGAAACTTTTTATACTCTAGCTTATATGTCCCTGCTATAAATGGAGTTATCCAAGAAAGAGGTCCTAAAAGCCTCCCCAAAAACACACTTAAAGCTCCATATTTTTTAAAATAGTTAGAGCCTTTAACAAAATTCTCTTCATTAATAAACTTATCAATCAATCGTATTTTTTTTAGTTTATTATAAAATGATATTCCATATTTTCTTCCAAGAAAATAACTTATATTATCTCCAAGTATTCCCCCACTATATAGTACTAATATAATAATCCAAATATTTAATATACCCATACCAGCAAGTATAGATCCGCTTAGAAAAAATATTTCGCCAAAAACAAAAAAAGATATACCAATAATAGTCTCAAACATAGAACCTAAAAAAAGTATAGCATATGCAAACTCTTTATAGTGTACTAAAAAGCCAATTAATTGATCTATGGTATACATATTTATCTAGCTGTACTATAAGACTTGTTTATTTTATTTTTATAAGGTGTTAAAGCTTGAATATTCCAATAAAATAAGGTTTTTAAATATCCATCTTTTTTAAATCTTCTTGTTGAAGTAGACACTTGATTAGTATTTAAGAAGAAAAAATCACCAAATAAACGCATTTCATTAATAAATTTTAAGTCTTCACTATAGTTTAAATTCTCATCATATCTAACCTTTTGAGCGATATTTGTTTGTGCTATTTGAATAGAATATGATGTTTTTGAAAACTTATGTCCAATATCATAAAATTTAAACCAACTCTTATCATACCAAGAAGAACTATCAGATGGTTTGATTGATGTTGTTCCTATGGTCAGATTATCATTAGCATTTTTATTTATATGATTATTTAACTCCTTGAGAAAATCTTTTTCAAGGAGTGTATCAGCATCCAAAAATATTGTAAAATCTGATTTTTTATTTGCATGTTTTAAACCTAAATTTTTAGCTTTTGAAACACCTTTATCAGATTGATAAACTTTAATATTATTTGATACTTCTTCATAAGATAAAGCAATACTATAACTACTATCAGTTGAACCATTTTCTACTAAAATTATTTCCAAATACTCTTTGTCATAATCTAATTCTAGTAGTTTATCAATAGTTTGTTTGATATATCTTTCTTCATTGTAAATTGGAACAACTATTGTAAAAAAGTTTTTATGAAAAAATGACTTAACTGTTGTTTCTATATCTAAAAGAGCTTCATTGGTTTTATTTTTAGGCATTAAAGATATAGTATTATCTAGATTGGTTGATAATTCTTTTAAATCAAAATTATTTTCATCTTCACATATCACAAAATAATCTTTATACTTATGATAAGATGCTAGATACTCTTGCTCTGTAGAATTTGGAGTAGGAAATAGTATAGCTTTTTTGTCTAGTTCAACTAAATCTAAAATTGTAGTATAACCAGTTCTTGATATAACCACTTTAGCTCTACAAAATAGTTCATTTCTAAACTCTTTTGTTGCTGACGGATAAATAACAATATCAAATTCATCCATTTTTACTATATCATCACTATTTGGATCACCAAGCATAAAAACTTTTTTACCTTCTAATTGTTTGGCTTGTTCTAAAAGTTTTGAAACAAAATTATCTTTTTTTTCTTGAAGGTATCCACTTATAATAAAAAGATAATCTATATCTTCTTCTACATCCAATTTTTTATATGATGATACTACTCCTATATAGTCATGAGGGAAAAACTTTGTCATAACTGCATGAGACAAGTTACCTGCTATACTATCATTGTTTTTTTTATAATCAGGTATAAAAACTTTATTGAAATTTTTAAAGTAAAAATAATTTGAGAAATCTGTTACAAATTTAAACATACCTAAGTATTTAGGAGGCATAAATGATATTTGGTGTGAAAGTAAAAACGATGGTATCTTATCGGAATATATACCATATCTACCATCAGAAAATATAAATTCATATTTATCTTCAATCATCAAACATTTTTTGTGTTCATTTTTTATGACAAAACTTGTTTTGGCAAGATCAGTTAAAAGATATAGATAAAATTTTAACCCTTCACCTCTTTCAAGTTTAGGATAATCTTCAAAATCTATAAAATTAACATTCTCACCAGATAACTCTTCTTGCAAAAAACTCAATGCCTTATCATGAGAGATAATAGTGATTTCATACTCTCTCATAAAATGTTTCATAATAGCCAAACTTCTTGTAGCATGACCAAGACCTAGTGAACTTACAGCAAAAAGTACTTTTTTCATCTTCATTTTCCTTAATTTATTTATGAAATTATAAGAAGTGAAAATGAAATGAGAATGAACTCAAAATGAAACGAAAATGAAAAATTATATCTCTACATGTAAATGTAGTTCCAACTATTTACTTTTAACCAAATAAAGTAGAGTGACTACCTGCTTCAATCAATGCTAGTTCCATTATGTTGTCTTTTATTCTGTAAATTAAAAGTAAATCAGGTTTAACATGACACTCTCTACAGCCCTTAAAATTACCTACAAGCAAATGGTCTTTATATTTTGCTTCTATGTTTTCTCCATTGGCTATATTTTCAATAACCAACAACATGGCATTTTGATTTTCAGAAGAAAGTTTTTTAAAAGCTTTCTTAAAGGATTTAGTTCTAAATATAGAGTATTTCAAGACATTAGGTCTTTTTTAAGGTCATCCATTGAAGAAAAAGTTTTACCTTCTCTTTCTTCAAGCTCTTCAAGTGCTTTTTCCATTCGCTTGGTAGGTACTTTTAATTCAAAAGGGATAGAGTGAGTCATTGCTACTTGTTTACAAAAAATATTTATGCCTTCACTAAGACTCATGCCATACTGTTTGAAAACTTCTGATGCAATTAGTTTTGCTTCTTGGTCGATACGAACACTTGTACTTGCTCTCATAAGAATCTCCTTTTAAAGAATTATACCACAATTGTAGTACATAATGCAAACAAAAATGGTCTTAAATCTTGAATTATTACCAAGAAAACTATATCTTTACTGGGCAGTTAAAACTCCATTAGCTAACTAACTTCAAATTCTAGAAGATTATAGAGAGTGACAATGAAATAAAAAGTATTAACTTTCTGGTATATATTTGTTTATTTGATATAATAATAGCTCTTTTAACTCTTCTTCGTTATTTAATGATGAAATTGTTAAATATAATTTTTTGGATATTTTCTTAAATGCTTCAACGAATAGAGGGTTAAAATGAGTTCCGCTTTCTTGAGATATAATTTCAATACTTTTTTCATAGCTAAATGGTTTTTTATAAGGTCTTTCTGATGTTAAGGCATCAAACACATCTGCTATTGCAAATATAGCTGCATTTACTGGTATATCATCACCTTTTAGTCCATAAGGATAACCGCTTCCATCATACTTTTCATGATGATATAACACTACATCTTTAGCACCAGATAACCAAGAAATATTTTCTATGATTTCTGCTCCTTTTGTTACATGACTTTTCATTGTTTCAAACTCTTCTTCTGTAAGTTTTCCAGGTTTTAATAATATATTATCACTTATACCAATCTTACCAATGTCATGTAAAAATGAACCTCTTATTAAATCTCTTTTATCACTTATACTTAATCCTAATTCTTCTGCAATTGCGATAGCATACAAAGTAACTCTATAGTTATGTCCACCAGTATCATTATCTCTTTGAGAAATAGCTTTACCAAATGTCATTAGTGTTTCTAGCCTTGAAGATATTAGTTGATTAGTATAATCAATCAGTGATGAATTCATACTAAACATCATAGGATATAAAAAGAGTGTTGTAACAAGAACTATCATCAAAGAAAAAAGTATTGAAATAATTATTTCACTTTTTATTTGCGATAATTCATTCTTTGGAACAGTATATTCAAGAGTTAAATATCCTAGTATTTCTTGATTTGTAATATCTCTAATAGGAATAGCAACTTCTAAACTAATTTTTGACCAGCCTAAGTTTAAAACACTATCATTATTTTGCTCTAGTAATTCTTGAATAGGAATATGTTTACTTTGTTGTAAACTGTTTATAGTTTGGATTTCTTCTAATTGCTGTGTATAAAATTTTATATAAGAAATATTACCCAGTTTTAGTTTTTCTAAAATTTTTTCTTCTAAAGTTTTAATATTTTCTTTATTATAGTTTTTATTAGAACTTTGAAATAAACTAATTAGATCAATTGATTCTTTTTGAACCAATTGATCTACTCTCTCTTCAATAATCATATAATTATACAGTAAAATGCCTAAAGATAACAACAATGAAAAAACAATAAGAAATAAAGTGACTTTTTTTATAAGTGTTTTTTTTAAGTTATCTATCATGTTCTTTCTTTATTTAAAATTTATTTTTCTTTAAATCTTCTAAAACTTCATCGGCGATGTTCCTAACATCGTTTGAAACAACAGTAATTTTATTAACTATATCATTATTGCTTTTAGTTGATTTATCTATGTTTTTTATAGCTTTATTTACATGTGTTATATTTTCATTTTGCTCATCTATTTCTGAACTTACATCAACAATAGATTGTGTCAGTATATTGACATTTGCATTAATTTCCAATAAAGATTTTTGTGTTCTTTCTGCCAATTGTCTAACTTCATCTGCAACTACCGCAAAACCACGACCATGTTCACCTGCACGCGCAGCTTCAATAGCAGCGTTTAAAGCAAGTAAATTTGTCTGATCTGCTATATCTGAAATAATTGCAACTATAGATTTTATATCATTTGATTGAGAAACTATATTATTGGCCTTCTCAGATATATGCACAATTGATTGAGTAATATCTTCGACAGAAGATATAGTTTCTTCGATATTGGTTGTTTGCACATTTGTTGACTCTGTTAAATCATTCATTAAAGAGTATAATAAGTCAGATTTTTCTACCAAATGCAGTGAAATTTGAGAAGAATCATTTAAGGACTTAATGATGGAGTTTTTCAACTTGTCTATATTTTTTATGAGTAAATCAAAATCACTATTTTCTATAAATTCATCAGAACTAACACTCGCAGTATAATCATAATTCGTGTACTGATTTAAAAGATTATTTATAGAATTAGAATTTGATTTTAAATTTACTAAAGTATTATTTATTGTTGTTTTTAACTCAATTAAAGCATCATTTTTGCTTTGAACTGTTATAGTACTTGAAAAGTCACCCTTCTCAACTTTTGTCATTATTGTTTGTAAATCTTTTATGAACTCTTTATCTTCTTCTAGAGATTTTTTTGATTTTTCTATATGTTCATTTACTACTTTACTCATAAGCCCAATTTCATCATCTGAATTATATTTTATTAAATCAACATTCTTCTCTTCTTTGTTTAAATATCTAAAAAACTTTAATATTCCTACTTGAAAAACCTCAAGTGAACCCATCACTTTTTTAACCAATAAAATAAACATCAAAATGATAAATACAACAATTATAATCCCTATTAGCATATTTTGCGTATTTAATGACAGTAATTTATCTTCTATCGTCTGTGTATGGGTATTATTTTCTATTTTTTGGGCTTTTATCCAAGTATCTAGTTGAGAAGTGATTTCTTGTTCTAATGGATCAAGCTGATGTAAAAGTATATTGCCTTCTTTTGGGCCGCCTGTTATATACTTGTTAGCCATTTTTAATCCAATAGCATAATATTGATCTGCATTATTCTGAAAAATTTTTAGCTCATTGACAACATCTACTTCATTAAGTTGCTGATGAGATTCGATTAAACGTTTTACTATGACATCAAACTCTTTTTTCCTCTTTTTTGCTACAATTAATCCATCATTGGTTTTTTCAGTTGCTCTTGTAGCAGAAATATCTAAAAATGCATTATTTATTGCCAATAATTTATTTTCTAATTTCAAATAATCAATATAATGAGGCAATATATCATTATCCTTTTGCCACAACAACTTTTCTATGCCCATAGTATGCTGTTTTATTATAAAGACACTTAAACTTGAAAACGCCGCTATCAAAAATCCTGTCAGTATTAAAAACTTTTTAATTGAAATATTTTTCAACATCTAAAATCTCCTTTTTTTACAACTAACAAATAATATACCTGCATATACTACTCCCCCCCCTCTTAAATAATCATTAAAATTATACATCCTAAAATGAAATTAAGATGAAAAGCTATATCTCTACATGTACACTAGTTCCAACTTCTTGTGTTGAGTCTACATGTAAAACTCCACCATGAAGTTCAACAGAGTTTTTTACTATACTTAAACCCAAACCAAAGCCTTTGATTTTTTTGTTTCTGCTTTCGTCTACTCTGTAAAATCTATCTGTTATAAATGGAAGTTTATTTTTTGGGATGCCTATGCCTTCATCTCTTATGATGAAGTGGATTTTATCGTCTTGGTGTAGTGAGATATATATGTTTTTATTGTTTGGAGTGTATTTTATGGCATTGTCTATTAGGTTTGAGAAGACGGTTAAAATTAGAGTAGCACTTGCTTTTGAGACTACTTTTTCAAATCTTTCAATCTCTATCTCTATATTTTTATCTTTTGCTTTAGAAGTATATTTTTCTAATGTTTCTAAAAGTAAAGCATTGAAATCACACATTAAAAAATCTTTTTTCAAATTTTCTTTTGAGTACTTACTAAGGAGCAACAACTCTTCTACTATATTTTGTATTTTATTTGATTCGTTTTGTATATTTTTGATACTTTTTTTATAGTACTCAATATCTCTTTCTTTATTGAGAGCAAGTTCTATCTGTCCATTTATAACAGTGAGTGGAGTCTTGAGCTCATGTGATACATCGCTATTAAACCGTTCTATTTTTTCAACACCATCTCTTAGTCTGTCAATCATATCATTAAATGTTTGTGCCAACTCTTTTATCTCATCTTCACTATCATCTAAAGTGATTTTTTCATTAAAGTTATTTACTGAAATATTTTTTGCTATGCTACTTATACTTTTAACAGGAAGAAGAACTTTATCTAACATTTTATTCGCAATATAAATCAACATAAGTAGTAAAATAGGCTCTAAAATCAACATTGCATAGAGTATATCTTCAAGTCTCTCATCTATCTCTTTTTCTAAAACAACTATCTTTGCAGAAAAAGGTTCATCTATGCGCATACTATAAACAGCACTACTAAACTCTTTTCCATCTAAAATAGTAAAATTATTTTTTATTTTGCTTATGCTATTAAACTCAAACTCTTTTGTTTTAAAAAAAATTTTATTGTTTTTAATAACTGCGAAAGGAAATTTATGTTTTATTGAGGCAAGAGGTTTAATGTTGATACTTTCTTTTATATATGTAGCTTCATTATATAATTTACTTTCTATACCTAAAACAAAACTTTTTTCAAAAAAATAGTAAAATGACACACTAAATACAAACAATATAGCAAATGACAATGAACTAAACCAAAAAAGAACTTTTGTTTTTAAGCTTTTAAATTTCAACTTTATATCCTAAGCCTTTAAAACTTTTTATAAAGTCTTTTCCTAGCTTTTTTCTTAAATGGTAAATAGTAACTTCTATGACATTACTTTGATTAAACTCTTCGTTACTCCAAAGTTGCTCTTCAATCATAAACTTTGATACATAAGAATTTTTTCTTTTTACTAAAAATAGTAGCAACTCATACTCTTTTGCTGTCAATTTAACAATTTTTGACTTTTGAGTCACTATTTTAGTACTAGTATCTATAGAAACATCATCTATATCTATTGTTTTTTTACCACCTGAAATCACTCTTCGATGCATTGCCTCAACTCTAGCATGTAGTTCAGCAAAACTAAATGGTTTACTCAAGTAATCATCTGCTCCATTTTTTAATCCCATAACTTTATCATCTATTTCACTTTTGGCTGTTAGCATTATAATTGGAGTTTTAATATCTTGTTTTCTTAATGCTTCTATAACTTGAATACCACTTTTTTTTGGTAACATCCAATCTAAGATGATGACATCATATCTGTTTATAGTAGCTAAATACTCTCCATCTTCTCCATCTTCAGCACTATCTACGATATATTTTTCTTCTAAAAAACTCTCTTTAAGTAGGGAGAGGATGCCTAAGTCATCCTCTATGATTAAGATTTTCACAATCTAACTCCAAAATTTATACCAAGATCCATCATTTTCATTTTCACCGTCATTTTCATCACCTTCGTTGTCACTTTTGTCATGAGAATCATTTTTTTCAACTTTTGATGCTAGTATCTTACCATTTCCTGCATCAATAAGTACATTGGTGATTTGATTGTTGTTTAAAACATCTGCTTGATAAACTAAATTTCCATTTATATTTTCAAGCTGAACATCTATAACATTGCCACCAAATTGATTTTTAGCAATCTTTGCAACTTCTTCTACACCTAGTTTAGCTGAAGACTTTTCATCTACTTCATTGGTGCTTTCTTTTACTTGTATTGAGCTTTTTACTTGTAATTTATTTTCATCATTTGATTCTTTACTAGCATCAGCCATAGCCATGGTCCCAATTAAACTTAAAACTACTAATCCTTTTACAAAATATGAACTTTTTTTCATAATGTAAATCCTTGTATTAAATTTCAATCATATATTTGATTGATAGTGAAATTATAGAAAGAGTAGATGAAACAAAAATGAAAAATTATCTATTTTCTTACAAAAAACAGATAAAAACTAGGGATAACCACTAAGGATATAATAACAGAACCAACTAGCCCAAATATAACAGCAACAGCAAGTGGTTGAAGCATCTCCCCACCATTGCCTAATCTTAAAGCCATAGGTAAAAAACCTGCTATTGTTGTTATGGAAGTTATCATGATTGCTCTTACTCTTAATATAGAAGCTTCTATAACTGCTTCTTTTATAGATGAAGCTTTATCTTTGATATCTTCTATAAAACTTACAACTAAGATGCCATTATTTACCACAATACCAAGTGAAATGATAAGACCTATAAATGCTGATACATTAAAAGAGGTATGTGTAATAAAAAGTCCATATATGACTGCTGATAAAGACAATAAAGAGGAGATGAAAACTATCAAAGTAACTCCATACTTCTTAAATTGCCATAACAATAAAATAAAAACCAAAAATGCAGCCATTATAACTATATATAAAAGCTGTTTAAAAGATTTTTGTTGCGTCTTCCAATCACCTGCTAACTCTACATTAACATTTTTAGGTAACTTTAGAGTATCTAGTTTTGTTTGAATTTGTCGTGCATTTTTTTGTAAATCATTTGAGTCTGTTTTAACCTCTATATTTATAATTTGCATTCCATTTTGACTAAATATATTTCTTGGCTGCATTTTAGTTTTTATGGTTGCAACTGTGCCAAGAGGTATGTAATTACCATTAGAAGTGAAGATTGGTAGCATATCTAAGCTCTCAAGATACTTTGTATATGAAGTTGGATATTTTATTCGCATACTAATACTTTTGCCATTTTGGGATACATTTGTTGCAATATCACCTTGTAAAGCTATTTTTACTTGCTTTGAAATATAGTCTTCACTTAAATTAGCTTTTTTCAAATACTCTTTTTTATATTGTATATCAAATACAGGTGTATCTTCTGGTATCTTTGCTTTTAGTTTCTTGATAAAAGTAAGTTTATTTAAACCCGTCTTGATTGTGTCATATGATTTTAATAAATCACTTTGATTTGCACTAGTTAGCTGGATAAGTACAGATTTTTGTTTACCACTAAAATCTGCAAATCTGTCTGGTAAGATTTGATGTAAATCTACATTTAACTCTGGAAACTTAGAAATCAACTTACTTTCTAGATTATCCATAACATCAAAAGTAGATGGGGCATTTTTATCTTTTTGAACTTTTGGATGCATATAAAAATGTGCTTCATTTGGACGAACTGCTGCATCTCCTATTTGTGTGGAATAAGTTTCTATAAGAGGAGTATCTTTTATAACTGTTTCAACTCCTTTTATGATTCTTTGCATCTCTTTTAACGATGTACCAGGTGGTGTATCTAAGTCCATGATAAATGTACCCTCATCCCAACTTGGTAAAAAACTAGTAGGAAGTGATTTAAACAAATATATACTATATCCACCCATAAGCAAACTTGCAACAATAAAAAGAGATGGAAGTCTTAAGATTTGTACCAACAGACTTTTGTATGATTTTTGTAAAAATGTTAACTTTGATTCTTTTAAAACCAATGCTTTTCTACCACTAAAAAAGTATTTCATCAATATAGGAATAAAAAATATAGCTAAACAAAGAGAAACGCTAAGTGATATAACAATAGTCATAGATGTAGACTTAAAGAAAAATCCTGCTATTCCATCTAGAAGTAATAGTGGCACAAAAACCGCTACAGTCGTTAATGTTGAAAATACTAGCGGACTCACAACCTCACTAGTTCCATCTATAATAGCAGATGATACATCTTTTTCTTTACTTAAATACCTAGATATGTTTTCTACCATCACACTAGCATTGTCAACTAAAATACCAAGAGCTGCTGTAAGACCACCTAAACTCATAATATTTAGAGTCATTCCAAAATATTTCATAATAACTACAGATATTGTCATTGTAAGAGGTATAAAAATCAATAAAGAAAATGACATTTTAAAATTTCTTAAGAACAAAATCACAACAAAAGATACTATTATCATACCCATTAAAAGATTATATAAAACACCATTTATTGACTTTTGCACAAACTGTGCTAAATCATACCATTTAGATATGTGTGTATCTGCTGGTAGTCTTGACTTTAAGGCTTTAAGTTCTTTATCTACACGCTTAGATACTTCAAGTACATTTGCATTTTGATGTTTTAAAATATCAAATAAAATAGCTTGATGTCCATTTGTAGAAGTTATTATAGTGTGAGCAGTTTTACCAAGAGAAATATCAGCTATATCTTTTAGATATATCGTTCTATTGTCTATAGTTTTTATAATTATATTGTTTATATCATCTATACTTTTTAGTTGATAATCACTTACACCAAGGTACATCTTGTACTCTTGATTTATAGTACCTACAAATTTTATATCATTTGAGTTTTTTATGCTTTTAGATACATAGATAGGATTTAATCCAAACTGTATAAGTTTGTTTGGTTTTAACACCACTTGGTACTCTTTATCAATTCCTCCTGTTATATCTACTCTCTTTACCCCTTCAATCTTTTCTAAATTTGGTCTAATAATATTTTTGACATACTCTTTGAGTTTATCTAAAGGCACAGTATCCGAATACAAACTATACCCTTCAACAGCAAACGCACTAGTACTCATCTTCACAATATCAACTTTACTATTTTGAGGAAGAGATGATTTCATTTCACTCATTTTTGTTAAAGTTGCTTGATAAGCCTGTGTTAAGTCTGCGTTCCAGTCAAAAGTTAACTCAAATTCAGATATCCCCTGATATGTCTTAGAAGTAATTTTTTTTACACCAGAAATAGCATAAAGTCTATTTTCTAAAGGCTTTGTAACTTGCATTTGCATCTGTTTTAGTGGCATAAACCCACTATCTATATTTATCTGTATATGAGGAAAAGTTACTTTTGGAAATACTGATTGGCTAATAGTAAGTATATTATATCCGCTCACTAAAACTATACTAAAAATAATAAAAAATATTGGAGCTCTATTTTTTAGTATACTGTGTATAAAGTTTTTCATTCTATTACCCTAATTTTCATACCATCTTCTAGTTCATAGTTACCCAAAACAACTACATCTTCCCCTATAGATAGACCTGATGTTATCTCTAAATATTTATCTGTATTTATCCCAATGGTTACTGTTTTTTCTTTTGCTTCTGCATTATTGACAACATAAACTACTTTTTTCCCATCTTTACTTAAAACTGCATCTCTGCTTATGGCAAGTACATTTTTAGGTTTTAAAGACACCACAACATCACATACTGTTCCTTCATATATGATGTCACTATTTTTTATGTATGATATAGCTTCAAAAGTGTCATTAAGAGGATTTATCAAAGGTATAACTTTATTAATAATACCTGTATGTTTGCTATTGCTACAAATATATGTTATTTGTTCTTTTGTTTTTATATATTTTTTGTATTTATTAGGTATAGAAATAGAAATGTATTTGTTTTTATCAGAACTAATTTTAGCCAACGCTATACTAGGAGTAACGATACTACCTAAAGAGACATAATCTTGAGCAATATATCCGCTTATAGGAGCAAATATTTTTTTATCTTTTATAGAAAAACCTTTGATTTTTTCTAATGCTTGAGCTTTTTTAGTACGAATTGTGGCAAGAAGTTGACCCTTTTTGACATAATCTCCAGTAGTATAATATTTATCTATAATTTGTCCATCAAATTGAGTATATACCTTTGCATTTGAAGATTTACTAGTTTTTACTGCGCCAAATACTCTAAAAGATTTTATCAAAATATGATTATTGACTTTCTCAATTTTGACTGGCATTCCAGTATTGTCACTAGCCATTAAATATACCATACTTAAGATTATTAACATTATTTTTTTCATTTTACATCTCCATTGTAATAGTGCAATTTTGCTAAATTTATTTTATAATCATAAAAAACTTCTAGAGATTTTAGCTTTGCTTGTAAGATATCTTTTTGTATATTTATCAACTCACCTATATTTGTATTTAGACCATTTTTGTACTCTACATGTAAAACATTATATGTTGCTTTTGTTTTTTCATAAGTATCTATGTATTTTTTATATAAGTTTTTGTTGAATTGTAAACTTTGGGATAATTTTTTTACATCTCTTTTTATCGCTTTGACTTTTTTTGATATTTCAAGTCTTTTTTTATTGATAGATATTCTTTTTATTTGCTTATCGTATTTTGAAACATCTGTTGTAAATAAAGGAATATTAACACCTGCATATATATTATAATTATCACTTGTATTTCCAGCAAAGAATTTTTCTTGTTCAGTTTTAATATAAAACGATGGATATATACTGCTATCTTTTTTTATGTTCGTTGCTAAAAGTGCATCTAATTCAAAATTTAAACTTTTAATCTGGGGAGAATTTTCCTCTGTATGTGAGATAAAAGAAGATATATTTTCAGTATTTGAAAAGTCTAATACAATATCTTTAAAGTTAACATCATCTTTTTGATTTATTAAATCCCTTAAATAGCTCTGTTTCGATGCTATTTCATGTTCTTTTGAAAATATTTGATTTTCTATAGAGTCAATTGTGTTGTCAACTTTATAAATATCACTTTGTAAGTTTATCTCTGCTTTTACAAGAACAGTTGTTGTATATCGTAGTTCTTCTAATAGTTTTTTTTGTTTTTTTAGTACTTCTAACTCTTTTTTTGCTCTTAACAAATTGTAATAATTTGTTTTTGTATTATATGTTAAATATGAATAAATTATATCTTTTTTTAATCTATCAGCATTAAGTGAAAAATTATTTAAAGAGTTGTATCTATTTAAATACGAAGCAATATTATAGGTAAAAGTCAATGAAGTAGTTAAAGAGTCATTTCCAAATCCGTGATTATAACTATTTTTGTATTCACTATTAAACTCTATCGATGGTTTTTTTTCTTTATCTAAACTTGCTTTTAGTTTATCTAGTTTAACAAAATCTAATTTTATATTTTCTTCTGCAATAGCTATATCATTATTATTTTGTTTAACATAATGTATGCACATAGGTAAATCTACCACTTTATTTGCAAATGCAAAAACAGGTATTAAACATATATATACCAATTTATAATTTTTCATTTTTCCCCTCCATTTCTCGTGAGTATAAAATTTCAAGATGAAATAAAAATGAAAAGTTTTATTCATTTTTGTTTCATCTACACCATTTACAATACACAAATAAAAAAGGAGATGTCATGGACACAATCATAAAAGTAAAAAATCTCACAAAAAAATACAAAAATTTCACATCAGTTAATGATATATCATTTGAAGTAGAACAAGGAGATATATTTGGCTTTTTAGGACATAATGGAGCTGGTAAAACAACAACTATCAATATGTTAACAACTTTATTGGAACCAACTAGTGGAACCATAACCATAAATGGTTATGATAGTATAAAAGAGAGTTTAAAAGTAAAGTCAATCATAGGTTATGTACCAGAAAATGTACAATTATATGATACATTAAGTGCATATGAAAATTTAGAATTTTTTGCTAAGTTATCTGGCATTGAAACTCCTCATAAAGATATTATCAATACCTTAGAGTTTTTAAATGCCACTTCATATAAAGATAAAAAAATTTCAGAACTTTCAAAAGGCATGAGGCAACGCATAGGTCTTGCACAAGCTATTATTCATAAGCCAAAAATACTTTTTTTAGATGAGCCAACTAGTGGACTAGATCCTATGGGAGTCAAAGAGTTAAGAGATATCATCCTCAAACTAAACCGTGAAGAAAACATGACAATTTTTATGAACACTCACCTTCTCTCAGAAGTCTCAAAAACTTGTAAAACAATTGCAGTTTTAAGTCATGGGAAACTCATATATCAAGATAGCATAGACAATACAATGGCTAGATTTAAAGATGAAAGTTCTCTAGAAGAGATTTACTTTGATATAGAGGAGAGTTAATATGTCAAATGCATCTATTATCTTAGCTAAAAAAGATATAAAATTATTGTTTAAAGAAAATAGTTTTTTGATTATATTTTCTATATTTATGCTGATGAGTGCTCTCTCAACCTACATTGGTTGGTCAACCAATCATACAATTATGGATATTTACAATGCTTCAGCGATAGAATTAAAAGCATTAAACCAACCAGTTCCTCCTATTCCTTTTTCTCAAGAATCTCTAGGAATCATAAAAAATATGATTATATATATCGCACTAATTGGAGCACTATTATCCATAACTTTTGGACATATTATTGGGATCAATGATAGAAAAGCAGGAGTTACGAGGATTTTATTTTCAAACTCATTTTCAAAAAATAGTTTTTTAATAGGAAAATCTATATCAACTTTGAGTGTATTAGCTATTGCTATTATTTTATCTTTTATTATAAGTATAGTATCTTTATTTCTCGTTGGAGTTTTTAGCTTTACAAATTTGATAAATGTCTTTGAATTTTATATGGTATCCTTTGTATATCTGGCAGGATTTGCTTTTTTAGGAATCTACTTTGCAATAAAAACAAACAGTAGTACAAAAGCTATACTTTTACCACTTCTTTTATGGATAGTAATTACATTTGCCCTTCCTGAAATGAGTTCAGCATTGTATCCTACTGGCTCACTTAATCCTGTATTGCCACAAACAAACCTTGTGGACTCACCTATTCTTGCTAATATGCACAAAATAGTGTACCCATTTTCTATATCAGAGCAATACAAAGAATTAAGTTCAAATATACTTGGTTTTTCACAAAATATGCCAACAAATATCACTAGATATTCTTCTTTTGGTCATATTGGTATATTGGCACTATGGTTTTTTTTAACATTGTTCATAACTTTCAGAGCTGTTAATAAATATGATGTTTCGCAAGGAGATGACTATGAATAACATCTATATTATTGCTAAAAAAGAATGGATAGATATCTTAAGAAGTAAAACTTTTATCTACATGGTTGCTTTGTTAATTTTTTTAACTATATTGTCTGTAAGTGTTTCATTCTTGATTTTTAACGCACAACTCAATGAATATAACAGTGCACTTGCATTTTTAAAGTCACTAGGTAAAATGCCCTCGACAGCTATGCCTAAATTATATCCTTTAAATTTATTAAGAGGTGTAGTTGATTATGTTGAAATTATTGGTGCTATTTTAGGAATTATTCTAGGATATATAAGCATTGCAAAAGAGAGAAATACGAAAGCTTTAAAACTTATATTAACTCGTACTGTTTCCAAAAAAGAGGTAGCAATAGGTAAATTAATCGGTAATGGAGTTTTTATTTTTTTACTGATGATTGCAATTGCAACTGTAGTATTTTTAGAAATATATTTTGTTGGTGGTGTAGTTTTAAGTGGCATTGAAATCACAAAATTATTTTTATATGTTATATTTTCTACATTATATATAATGGTGTTTTTTATGCTCTCCTTTTTACTCTCATTGCAAAAAAAGAATATCAATCATGCTCTAATTTTATCTTTTATAATTTGGTTAGTTTTTGTACTTATATTTCCACAAATTGGTGATACTATGGATCCTGACAATCAAGTGCCTGGTGGATTTTTTAAAAGTATGAATATAACAAGAGCAAAAAGCAAAGAAATTATGAAAAAATTCAATAATTATGAAGTAATTCGAGGTGGCATTGAACAATTATCGATAACAAAACATTATGAGAGAGAAATGTTTGCAATTTTTGGTATAAAATCTATGTACAATGATATGTCTCTTAGCAAAATATTGCTTGACAATGCTGGCAATGCATTATCAATTTTGTTTACATTCATATTTGCTTACATATTAAGTTACCTAATACTTATAAAAAATAAAAACTATTTAGGAGGCTAGCCATGTTATAAGAGCTATACTCACAAATAATAAATCAAAATTCAAGGAGAAAAAATGAAAGTAAAAGTTTTATCAGCAATATTGCTGAGTAGTAGTTTAATGTTTGCACAAAATATGAGTGCTAAAGATTTTGACCATGATGGGATTCCAGATAATTCTGAAAAGATTTTGGGAACAAGTCCATATAATGCAGATACAGATGGTGATGGCATAAATGACTTAAAGGATAAACATCCACTTAATGTCGATACTAAATTTATAAAATCAACAGGAGTAAATGCTTTTAAAATTAGAGAAGTATTAGTTGAAAATAATTATGATGAAGTAGCTAAAAAAGATGCCCCTGACCACTTAGAAATTATATTGCAAAACACTAGTTCTAAGGACATATCAGATTTTACTCTATTTTATAAAATAGTTGATTTAAAGACAAGAGCGATGCAGTCATATATCCTTCCATTAAATGGATTTGTACTAGGTGCAAATGAAAAAAAATCTGTACATGTAGATTTGAAAAAAGCACCAAACCATTTTCAAGCAAATCCTAATAGTTTATACTATAACTCACTAAATGAAAGAGAAGTATCAGTTATTGTAAATGCAACAGGTTATAAAGCACAAAGTTCAAGTGTTAAAAAAGATGCAGGTGGTGCAGAAGTAGCTGATTAAAGTACTGTGAACAAGTAAAACTTTTTACTTGTTCACAATTCTACATGTAAAGTAGTTCCGATACCTTCTAAAGAGTCGATAATTAAATTGCCATTATGAAGTTTAACTGCATTTTTAACTATGCTTAATCCCAAACCAAATCCTTTTATTTTTTTATTTCTGCTCTCATCTACTCTATAAAATCTATCTGTTATAAAAGGAATTTTATCTTTTGGAATACCAATACCTTCATCTTTTACTATAAAATGGATTTTTTCATCTTTATATAAAGAGATGTATATATTTTTATTTTTTGGTGTATATTTTATGGCATTGTCTATTAGGTTTGAGAAGATAGTTTCTAGTAAGACTTGATTTGCTTTTGTTTGAATATTCTCAAGTTTACTTACATGTAAAGATAATTTTTTCTCTTTTAATGCCTTGTTGTACTTCTCTAGCACTTTTAAGAAAATAGATTCTACATTACAAATTTCATAAGAATTTTGTATATTTGATTTAGAGTATTTTGAAAGTAATAATAAATTATCAACAATATTTTTAATTTGTTCTGCTTCTTCATCTATAACTTTCATGCTTTTAATATACTCTTGTGGTTCTCTTAATTTATCTAGAGTTATCTCTACTTCACCTTTTATAACGGTTAGTGGTGTTTTAAGCTCATGAGATACATCATTGTTAAATCTTTCTATTTTTTCTACACCCTCTTTTAATCTTCTAATCATCTCATTAAAAGAGTCTACCAATGCTCTTATCTCGTCATTATCTTTTGGCCTTTTTATACTTTTTGAAAAGTCACTTATAGTTATCTCATTGGCAGTTTTTGTGATATTTTTTACAGGAACCAAAATCTTATCTATTAGCCTACTTGCTAAAAATATCAAAACAAGAAGCAAAATAGGCTCTAAAACTAACAAGGTATCTATAACATTTTCAACTTTATCATCTATTCCCTTTTTATATATAAATATATCTGCTTTATATGGTTTATTTATGGGAAGAATATATATCGCATTGATAGATTCATGTTTATGAAATGTATAAAAAAATTCATTTGGGTTTAATTTGTTCTTTAACTTTTCATAATCAAAATTTTTATTTTTAGCAATAATTTTTTCATCTTTAAATATCGCAATATAATAATCTAGATACCTTCTATCATGCAAAATATTTTCTAATGATTCTCCTGTATGAATACTCTCTTTGATTGATAGAGCTTTATCATATAATTGATTTTGTATTTTAAGATTTACACTCTCATTGAAAAAATAGTAAAAAGCTGCACTAAAAATAAACAAGATAAAAAAGCTTGTAAGACCAAACCAAACAAGGACTCTAGTTTTTATGCTAGGAGTAAAAAGGTAACTAAATATCTTTTCATAACAAAAAGTACTAGCTTCTATCATAGATTTTACAGCAAATACTATTTCTCCTCTAATCTTTTCAAACTTCAACACAATAGCCCAATCCCCTAAAGCTTTTTATAAAATCTTTTCCTATCTTTTTACGCAAGTGGTAGATAGTCACCTGTATAACATTGCTATTGATGTACTCTTCTTCACTCCATAGTTGTTCTTCTATCATAGCATTTGATACCATTGCGTTTTTGTGTTTTACCAAAAAGAGTAAAAGCTCATACTCTTTTTGAGTTAAAATGAGCTCAATATCATCTTTTTTAACTCTTTTACTGTCAATGTCTATGATTATATCTTTTATTTGAATAGTGTTGCTTCCACTTGAGATAGTCCTTCTATAAAGTGCTTCAACTCTTGCTAGGAGTTCTTTAAAGCTAAAAGGTTTTGGTAAGTAATCATCTGCTCCATTTTGAAGCCCTAAAACTCTATCATCAATGTCAGCTTTTGCAGTAAGCATAATGATGGGAGTTTTTATATTTTTAATTCTAAGTTCTTTAAGTACTTCCAATCCATCCTTGCTTGGAAGCATCCAATCAAGAACAATCACATCATAACTATTGATTGATGCCATATACTCTCCATCAGCTCCATCTATTGCTACTTCTACGCTGTGGTTATATTCACCAAATCCACGCTTTAGTAAAGAGAGTATATGCTCATCATCTTCAATAATTAAGATTTTCATATCTAAATATTTTCCTATCGATTTTCAAAATTATATCATTTATATATTGTAGTTTCTCTTTTTGTTTTATCACTACAAATGCTGCAAAAGTAGCTGTCACGATTGAGCCTATTATATCAAATGGATAATGAATACCTACAAATACTCTAGCAATGCCACCTAAAAGAGCCAAAGGTAACAAAATCTTTCCCAATTTTTTTGTTTTTTCTTGCATAAAAAGAACTATTGCAATAGCCATTATAAAAGTTGTGTGATCAGATGGAAAAGAGTTTTCACCTGCATGATGAATCAAACTAATACCAATGCCATCCATAAAAGGACGATTGTGAAAATACAAAAGCCCTATGATTTGATTTAGTAAAAGTCCGATTAACATAGCATAAAAAGCAAATATTGCTTCATTTTTCTTTTTTAATCCAAAGTATATATACACTTCTACTACTATAAAAAGATATGGCATATACTGGGCTGTTAAAACCCCAAGCAAATCTAGTGTACTTATTTTACCAACAAAAGAGTTTATAAGTACAAATAAACTCTCATTCATCACTTACTCCACCTATTCAGATTATGTTTGTACATGTAACTAGCACTTTGATAATAAGTGATGGCCTCTTTCTCTTTTTGCATATCTACTTGTATCTCTTTATATTTATTATTTCTTAAAGTCTGTTCTACTATTTCATATTCATTAGTAGTTTTATTTGGCTCCAAAATCAGAAGCTTGTTATCTTTTAAGTATCCAAGTTTTTGATAATTTCCTATAAATGCTCTTTGTTTAAAACTGTTATTTAATATGTCATTGCCATAAAACTTACTTTTATAACTCCAATTTAACATAGAAAATAGAGTTGGCATTATATCTACTTGAGATGAAAGTTTACTAACAATACCAGGATTAACAATTTTTGGTGCATACACTATAAAAGGTATTTTGTATCTCCATACTGGAAGTTGTGTTTTTCCTGCACTTCCTGCATTGTGATCAGCTACTATGATAAAAATCGTATTATCAAACCAAGGTTTACTTTTTGCTTCATTTATAAACTTATCTATTGCAAAGTCTGTATATTTCACAGCTCCACTTCTTCCTGTATGAGAAGGTATATCTATCCTTCCTTCAGGGTAAGTATATGGTCTGTGATTTGATGTTGTCATTACAAAACTAAAAAATGGTTTTTTACTTTTATATGATTTATCTGCCTCTTTAGAAACTCTTCTTAAAAGGTCTTCATCACAAACTCCCCAAACATTGGAAAAAGTTATTTCATTGTCTTTCATATCTGTTCTATCTACTATGTTAAATCCATTATGTGAAAAAAAACTGTTCATGTTATCAAAGTAACCATGACCTGCGTAGATGAACTTATTGTCATACCCTTTATCTTTAAAAATAAATCCTGCAGAAAACATATTAAAGTTGTCTGGTCTTTTTACTATACTTCTTCCTGGAGTTGGAGGCAAGCTTAGAGTTACGGCTTCCATACCCCTAACAGTTCTTGTGCCTGTTGCATAAAGATTATTAAAAAATAGAGATTGTTTTACTAACTTATCCAAGTTTGGAGTCAAACCTCGTTTATCACCAAAAGCTCCCATAAACTCAGCACTTAAACTCTCAACCATAATCAATACAACATTAGGCTTCTTTTCTATACCTTCATTTTTTATACTTTTTATTTTATTTCCATCAAAGCCTTCAAGTTTATAAAGATTTGACATTGCTACTTTGTCATCTAAACTTTTATAAAACTCATCATAAGGTAATTCATTGTTTCTGAAGGCAGAAAATAGTGAATAAAATCCATTTTTAGCTAACTCATTGTTATAACTATTTTTAGAAACATGAGCTAAACCTTGTTTGTTAAAAGCATTAAAAAGGACAAAAGGCAGTAAAATAAAAATAAGTCCAAGTTTTATTCTTTGTAAGAAACCATCTTCCCATGTAAATGCATCATCTAAAACCGTACATTTTTTAGCTACAAAATAAAATATTCCTAATGAAACAAAAAGAACAATAGAAACTAAAAGAGGTACAGGGTAAGATTCTAAGATATTGTTTATTACTTCATGTGTATATACAAGATAATCAACTGCAATGAAATTAAATCTTTTTCCAAATTCTTCCCAAAAGAACCATTCAGATACACCATTAAATGCAAATGCATAGATTTGTGTGAGTATGAATAACCATATAATATACTTGTGTATTTTACTATTAAATATTTTATTTGGAACTATGATTAAATAAAATGCAAAAGGTGCCACATAGTATAAAGACGCAACTAAATCGTAAAAGAAGCCAGCTCCATAAAGTTTTAGCAATGGAATCAATCCAAAATCAATGTGATTAAAACTAGCACCAAGAAGTACAGTTCTAGTTATAAAGCTAATGCCAACAAACAAAGCGATTAACAAAACGATTAAAGAAAAACGATTTTTTGTAAATATACTCATATAAACCTCCAAAATTTAGAGGATTATAAAGTGTGAAAATGAAATGAGAATGAAAAGCTAAATATCTAGACTATCAATATTTACATCTTTCCCTTTTCTATTTTCTTTGCAAAACTCCACGATTTTTCCGTGAAATCTAGCGTAGATGAGATTTAAAGGCATCTCTTTTTCATAAAGTTTATCTATTTTTTCCAAGTTTGCTTCAATGCCACTCACTAACCACTCTTGAAGTTCCAAGTAGCTTTCAAACTCATATCCAAACTTTTTTACAAGTCTATTGGTATAGCTATCTACTACCATAGCTTCTTTCTTACAGCCATAGCAAAGTATACCATCAGCACTCTCTTCACCTATGCCTTTTTGAGAAAGCAACCAATCTCTGCTTACATGTAAAGCAAAATTCTCAAAACTTTCAAATTCATTTACTATATTTTGGCAAAGTTTTTTAAGATTTTTTGCTTTTGTGTTATAAAATCCACTTGGTTTTATTAACTGGGCTAACTCTTTACCATCTAAGTTTGCAATAGAATCCAAATCTAACAAGTTTTTATCTCTTAGATTTGCCAAGCTTTTCTCTACTTTTTCCCACTTTGCTTGTTGTGTTAAAACTGCTCCTACAACTACATCAAAAGTACCACTATTTGGCCACCAAAACTCTTCTCTCTCTTCTTTGATATGACCACTGTTTTTTAGTGCTTTAAGTAGCTCAAAACTATCCATTTTTTACCTTTCCTCGAAGATGTGCCAATACAGTGGCTATGATATCGTCATCATCTTTGCTTCTTGATTTTAGGTACTCTTTTTCATCACTTTCATATTTTAAAGTTATATTTTGTCCAAAATTTGAGATTGAAACTATTTTTGCAATCGTTGCTAAAATTTTTATGGTAATAATTTCTAAAAATTGCTTGGTAGGAGTGTCAAGTGCACCAAAACGATCTAGCATCTCTTCTTCAATATCAAGGACACTTCTAACGCTCTGACACTTACTAAGTCTTCTATAAAGCTCCAATCTAACTCTATCTTCACTTATATAATCACTACTGATAAACGCACTAATTGATAGTTTTATTTCAACCTCTTTTTTCTGTACTGGAGTTTTGTTTAAAAGGGTATTGATTGCATCTTCAAGCATTTTTAGATAAAGAGTATAACCTATATGCTTGATATGTCCACTTTGAGCTTCTCCTATGAGGTTTCCTCCACCTCTTATCTCTAAATCATGATAAGCTAAGACTGAACCACTTCCAAGATATGAGTTTGCTTCGAGAGCAATTAATCTTTTTTTAGCTTGGTCTGTTAGTTTTGATTTATCTTTTACTAAAAAGTAGCAAAATCCCTGCCTCTTGCTTCTTCCAACTCTTCCTCTCATTTGATGAAGATCAGCTATACCAAATCTATCTGCGCTATCTATGATGATTGTATTTACATTTGGTATGTGAATACCTGATTCAATGATAGAAGTTGAAAGCAGTACATCATACTCTTTGTTTTCAAACTTCATCATCTCTTTTTCAGTTACACTAGCACTAATTTTAGAGTGAAGTGTTAAAATTTTTAGTGAAGGTAAAATCTGTTCTAACTCTTTTCTCTTATCTTCAATACTATCAATCCTATTGTGTACAAAAAAGATTTGACCACCCCTTCTTAGCTCTCTTAAAATTGCTTCTTTGATGATTTTTTCATCATACTCTTTAACAAAAGTTCTCAAATCTTGTCTGTCTATAGGAGCAGTTAAAATCTGAGAGTATTGTTTTATGGAGCTAAGCGCCATATTTAAACTTCTAGGTATTGGAGTCGCGCTCATACTTAGTACATGTACACTACTTTTTAGTTTTTTTAACTGCTCTTTTTGTTTAACTCCAAACTTATGCTCTTCATCAAGTACTATTAAAGCAGGATTACTCATCTCAACTCCTAACAAGGAGTGAGTACCAACACAAACTTTCAATTCTCCACTTCTTAAATCACTTAAAATTTTACTCTTTGATTTAGTTGAGGTAAATCTATCTAACTTTTCTACTCTAATATTGTATTTTTTAAATCTTTCATAAACTGATTTGAAGTGTTGTGAACTAAGAAGAGTAGTTGGAGCAATTAAAAGTGTTTGATAGCCATTGATTGCACTTAAAAACATAGCATTCATAGCAACTTCAGTTTTTCCAAAACCAACATCTCCACTTAGTAATCTATCCATAATCTTTCCAGATGAAAGATCGCTAAATATATCATTTATAGCTTTTTTTTGATCTTCAGTATAAACAAATCCGGCATCATTTTGAAACTCTAAAATTTTTTCATTTGCTTCTAATTTTACAGCTTCTATCATCTCTCTTTTAGCTGCAATCTGGATAATCTCACTTGCAATTTCAAATAGTTTTTCTCTAGCTTTAGCTTTTAGTTTGTTAAAACTTCCCTTACCTAGCTTATCAACTACTCCAATAGAGCCACCGTCGCTTATATATCTATCAATGACATCTAAATTTTCAACAGGAAGCAGAAGTTTGTCTTCTCCTTGGTATTGAATAACTACAAAATCTCTTGTACTACCCAAAACTGTTGTATTTTGAAGCCCTTTAAAAACACCGATACCATAGTTTTCATGAACAACTAAATCACCGTTTTTTAACTCATCTAGTATTATGGAGGCTTGTTTTTTTCTTTTCTTTTTTTTGCTTGGTTTATTGAGTGATAAAATGACTTCTTTTGGACTTATTATATTGACAATCAAATCACTCTGTTTAAATCCAAAAGAAGGATCAATTTGCTCTTGCCTTAGAAGGATTTCGTTTTTGGCTAGAATTGTAATTTTTTTATTTTGATGAAAATCTAAAAATGTTTTTGGACTTGAAATCTCCAAATCTTTAAACTCTTTAGCATCTTCAATGAATTCTAAACTTTTTAGTATCTCAGCCTTTTTCTCATCAAATAGTGCAATCTCGTTGATATCTGATGTAACGCTTGGAACTGCTACAATCTTAAATTCATCAAAATAACTCTTAGAAAATTCATCTATCGCCCAAAACCCTAAAGAGTGAATATCTTTTAAAAAACTATCACTTTGAATACTTTCAATTTTTTTAGAAATTAGCTCATACTTATCTTTATCTAGTGAAAAAATAGCTGGAGTTATCTCTACGCTTTCTAATTCTTCTTTAAAACTTTTTTGAGTTTCACACTCAAACTCTCTTATACTTTCAATTTCATCATCAAACAAAGAAATTCTAATCGCATTATCTTTATCTATTGGAAATATATCTATGATATCCCCTCTAAAAGAGACTTCCCCCCTAGATTCAACAACATCAACTACACTATATCCCCAATTTAAGATTTGCTCTTTAAATGATTCAAGATTTATGCTTTGGCCAAATTCAAGCCTTATTGTTTTAAAAAGATCACTTGGAGGTAGTGGAGTAAAAAGAGTTCTAATTGGAGAGATTAAAATCTTTTTTGATGAATTACATTCGTAATATGATTTTAAAGATACGAAAAGGGCTTGTAATTCTTCTTTGAAACTAAGTAAATCATCTCCATATTCAGCTCTTAAATCTGGTAAAACAAAAGTTGGATATTCACAATACCTTACAACATCACTAACACTCTTAGCATCTTTATCATTTGATACTGTAATTAAATCGCAGGTATTTTTATTTTTTAGAAACTCATAAACTGATGATTGCAAATCTTACTTATCCTTTGTAGGAATTATCTTTTTTTCATTTACTTCGTTTTCTCTTTTTATTTTGCTCTCACCTTCAAACTGTGCTTTAGCCTCAATCATTAACTCTTTTGAAGTAACTTTACCCAAAAACTTGCCTCCAGCTAATACTTCAACTCCATCACAATTTGCATCACCTTCAAAAAGCCCATTTACTATCAAACGCTTAGCTATAACTTCACCACTAATTTTACCAGCTTTCCCAATAGTTACGATACTTTTTGAATTAATCTGCCCTTTTACTTCACCATCTACATGTAAACGAGAATTACAATTAAAAACACCTTCAATATTAGCTCCACTTGCTATTATTGTTGTTTCAGAAGTTGATGCCTGATTTCCATCAGATTTATTAAAGATTGCCATGATACTCTTTTCTCCTTTTTAAAAATATCTTCAAAGTTTGCACTATTCCACTTTACAAAATATATAGGATTTAAAGGCCTACCTATAAATCTTACTTCATAATGCAAATGCGGACCAGTTGAAAGACCACTGCTACCTGTATATGCTATTATATCGCCTTTTTTAACATAATCACCAGCTTTAAATGGAAACTTTTTACTTAAATGCCCATAGGATGTTTTAAAACCAAAGTTATGATCTATGATAACTAAATTACCAAATCCACTGCTTTTGTGATATCCAGCATACTCAATAACTCCATCAGCTGGAGCTCTAACAGGAGTATTCATATCAGCTCTTAAATCAAGTCCTCTGTGAAACTCTTTTCTTTTTAATATTGGATGAACTCTCCATCCAAATTTTCCGCTATATCCTTTATAAGGTACAACTTCTCCATTTGGAATATTTTCAAAAAAAACTTTTTGCTGTGCTGAAGTAAATTTAAGATTTTCTAACCTAACATCAACTTTATAGTCTGAAGTGTCAGATATACCGACTAATTCTTCAATATCAGAAATTTTATCTTTTAGTGTATCAAACTCTTTTGTTTTAACTTCTATTTGAGAAAGAAGCTTATTGTTCTCTTTTTCTAAAACTTGTTGTTCTTTTAGAGCAACTTCTTTTTTCTTTTCAAGTGTTTCTACCTCATTCATCAAAAAAGATATAAAAAATGAACCACCTACGATAAGAAGTACTACAAAAAGAGTAAAGTAAAGCACAAATCTTTTTATAATTTGATGCAATAAATAATGCTTTGAGCCATTTATATCTGATATAGTTATTGTAAATTTATTTTTCATAAAAACCCAATAAAAATTTTTCTACCACACTAAAAGAACCAAATACGAGATAATCCTCTTTTTCATCAATTTTTTCAAAATTTTTATATCTTATATTTAAATTTTCTAAAGTATTTATCAACTCTTTTTTAGAAACTATTCTATCATCGTCTATAGCAAGTATCTGAACTTCTTTTATAATAGCTTGTAAAATCTCTAAAACTTTTTTATACTCTTTATCTTTATAGCTGTTATAAATTAAAACAACTTTTTTATCTATAAAATTTTTTTGTATAGCTTTTGCAGCAAGTGGATTATGTCCAACATCAATTGTTATATTTTTTGAAATCCTTTGACATCTTCCAAAAAGTTTTAAACCTTCTAACAACTTTACATCTGGCTCAAAGCCTAAAATTTTAAATGCACACAAAGAAGAAGAAAAATTATCATAAAAAAATTGAGGATATGAATTTTCTTTTATAAAATTTTCCAAATCTTCATAAATTTTAGAAGTAAGATAACTATTTGAAAGATATAAATTGCTTTTATTTTTTTCTACTTGTTTCAATGCTAATTCATAAACAATTTCTTCATTTTGCTTTGCTAAGACTATATCTTTTGAGGCACTTTTTAACTTTGTTGTTGCAATTTCTTTGATACTATTACCTAAAAATGATTGATGGTCATAGTCTATTGGAGTTATTATACTTAAAGTTTTTTCAAATACATTCGTAGCATCAAACTCCCCACCGAGTCCAGCTTCTAGCACTACTATATCACAACTATCACAAAATATTTTCATAGCAAGCAAAGTAGTATACTCAAAATAACTCATCAAATCCAAATCTTCTTTTTTTATATTTTCAGATAAAAACTCATGAGCTAATTCAAGCTTTTCATCACTTACATCATCTCCATTTAACCAAATTCTCTCATTAAATCTTAAAATATGAGGAGAACTATAATGTCCTACGCTCACACCCTTTACATGTAGAAGATGAGCTAGAGCTCTTCCAGTTGAGCCTTTTGCATTTGTTCCTACTATATGAACTATTTTTGGTAATTTAAATAAATATGTATATTTTTTAAATATACTAGGAAATCTTGCATAATCAATATTGGCATAATAAAGAGGCTTAGCGGATAAAAAAGTATCTAAATTCATTTAATCTTTGGCATTACTTGGTTTCTTCCTGCTTCTTTTGCAGCGTATAACATTTTATCAGCTTCTCTAACAGACTCTTCCATGGAGCCACACTTACTTCTTTGAGCAACACCACAGCTTATCTTAACATCAATGCGTTCATTTTTATACATAAATTTATAATTTTCTATAATTTTTCTAATTTTCTCTGCAAAAATCACACCATGATTGAGCTCAATCCCTGGAAGTATTACTAAAAATTCCTCTCCGCCATATCTTCCAACAAAATCAGCTTGTCTTACATATTTTGTTAAAATTTTACCAAGACTTGAGAGTATAACATCGCCTGCTTCATGTCCGTAAGTATCATTAACCATTTTAAAATGATCAATATCAATAAAGCAAAGTGTATAATCAATCTTATATCTATTAAAAGCATCTTCAACTCTTTTTAACTCTTTATCCAATGCTCTTTTAGTTGCAACATTTGTTAAAAAGTCCTCTTTGCTTTCTTGCTTAGCTTGAACAAGCGCATGCTCTAGCTTTTTAACCCTTGTATGAAGTTTTGCAATTGTTTTTTGGTTTTCTGCCATCTTTTGGCTTAAACCTTTTGTTTCTGACTCTAGCGAAGTTGCTATTAGTACTAATTTTTGATGAATTGATTCAAAACTATCTTTTGAGAGATTTATACCTTGTAAATCATTTTTTATGTTTTGTACTTCTTTATTACTAACATCACTACTATCAATAAGAGCAAATACTCTTTTATTGATTTCATCTAATATTTTATCCAGTGATGAGATTTTATTTTTAACTTCTTCTTTGTCTAATTCTATTCTTTTTTTGATAAAATGCTTTATCTCTTCTTGCATTGCTTGAGTGCTTAGTGCTTCTGGATGATTTCTAAGCTCATAGCTAATAGTTGCTAAATCATCATTCATACTTGAAGCTATTGAAGGTGTAAGGGTTGCTACAACTAAAGGCGCAATAGATTTATAAATTTCAACTTCATCATCAGCACTTAAAATTTTTATGATGTCATGAACCATTTTACTTAAGTCTTCTTTATTTATCTTGCCATATTTGTCTAATTTTTTTAAAAAAGAATCATCATAATTACTAATAAAATCAAACCACTTATCACGAATCAATTCTACAGATTTTAAATCATGTTTCAGACCTAATCTCTCAAGTGAAGCATTTGCCAATGTTGAAGCTTTTTTATCATGAAGAAGACTAATCGCTTGTAAAACTCTTTTTGAAAGAAGAACGAGTGAGCTAATCAATTGTTCTTGTTCGCTTGAACTACTACGATTTAGCCTTGAAATTATAAAAGTCAAGAGTTGATCAAGAGTTACTACATTGACTCTTTTAGCCTCTGCCGAGAGTTTTGTATCAAGCTTTTTTAGATACTTTGCAACTTTTTGGCAATCTTCTACAACAACACCTTTTTTCTTTGCAACTTGACAAAAAATTCTCTCATAATTTTCTGGAGTCAATGTTAAATGCTCAGCTCTTATAGTCTCTATACTCTCTTTTATAATTTCATTTATAGTGCTTGACATATCTTCCTCTTTATTTTTTCATACCTTGTAATGCGATATTTGAGACAAACTCATTTAGAGCATCAAGTGATGCGTATTTAATCGCCTCAAATCTTTTTGTATCAGATATTACTGTATTTGCTTGGATTGGAAAGTCATATTCTCCACTAGTCGATAAGCTTCTATTTGTTTTATTTTTAGATTCATAATTTATATTTAATGACACTTTTGCCTTGTATGCAGTAACATAACCATCAGTATCATACAAAATTGGAGTAAAAGTAACAGATCCAATTTTTAAAAATATTTCAGTATCAGCCATTTCTTTTGTACTTAATCTTCCACCAAACCTTGTTATAACAGCTTCATTTAGAGCATCTTTTATCAAAACACTATTTTTTGGATCTTTTCTACTTATGCTAACATCAACATATATATTATTACCAAGAGCTTCTTTAGTATAATACACGGATGGCTTATATCCACAACCAACAATAAAAAACATTAAAAGAAAAGATCCAATTATCTTATACATTATTTTACCACCAAGTTTACCAATCTATTTGGGACATAAATCTCTTTAATTATATCTTTATTTTCAATCCATTTCAAAGAAGCTTCTTTTGCAATCTTTAAAATTTCATCTTTTTGGCTATCTTTGTTTACTTCAATTTCGCATCTTTTTTTACCATTAATGGTAACAGGAAGAGTAATAGTAGATTGAACAAATACCTCCTCTTTTATCTCAATTTTTTTGAAGTTATTAAGGCCAAAAAGTTCGCTACTTAACTCCCAACAAACATGAGGGATAATCGGCTCAAGAAGATTTAAAAGGATAAAATAACCCTCAGTCCAGACTTGCTCATTTTCTTGTGAATTTAAGGCATTTAAAGCTTCCATACAAGAAGCAATCAAAGTATTAAATGCATATCCATCTTCAAAAACTTCATTTGATTTTTTAAGAGCTTCATAAACTTTTTTTCTAGCAAATTGTGCCTCTTTACTAAGTAAATTATGATCTATTTGAGGAAGTTCATCTACTTTTAGTACATTTTTACTTCTATCAACCAATCTTTTTATGAACTTATAAGCACCCTCTACTCCACTGTCATTCCACTCTAATTCTTTTGCAGGAGGAGCAGCAAAAAGTATAAACAATCTCGCAGTATCGGCTCCATATCTACTTACTATATCATCAGGATCTACTGTATTACCTTTACTTTTACTCATTTTTGAGCCATCTTTTAAAACCATACCTTGAGTTAAAAGATTTGAAAATGGCTCATCTACTTTACAATATCCTAAATCTCTTAATACTTTTGTAAAAAATCTAGAATACAAAAGATGCAAGATAGCATGTTCAATTCCACCAACATACTGATCAACACTCATCCAATAATCAACACTCTTTTCATCAAATGGTACATCTTCCCATAACTCTTTTGGAGTTGTGTATCTTAGAAAATACCAACTTGATTGAAAAAATGTATCCATAGTATCAGTTTCTCTTATAGCTTTTTTACCACAATTTGGACAAGTAGTATGTTTCCAAGTTGGATGAGTATCAAGAGGATTTCCCTCTCCACTAATTACTACATCTTCAGGAAGCGCAATTGGAAGATTTTCTTTTTTCTCAGCCACCAAACCACACTTAGGACAATGAACCATAGGAATTGGAGCACCCCAATATCTTTGTCTACTTATTCCCCAATCTCTTAACTTATAATTTATGACTTTTTTACCAAGTCCATTACTCTCAAAATGCTCAATTATTGCTTTTTTAGCTTCATTGGAGCTTAGTCCGCTAAATTTATCAGAATTTACTAAAACCCCATATTCTGTTATTGCCTTACTTCCATCAAAATCTTCATTTTCACTTTTTATTGATTGAACTATTGGAAGATTATATTTGCTTGCAAATTCAAAATCTCTTTCATCATGAGCAGGAACTGCCATAACTGCACCCCCACCATACTCAATTAACACAAAATTTGCTACCCAAATTGGAATTTTTTTACCAGTTAGTGGATGAATAACATCTATATCTAAGCTAAGCCCTTCTTTTTCTCTTTGAGCTCTTTCTCTTGCGCTAACTGATTGCATCTCTTTAATCTTAGCAATTTTTTCTTCGCTAATAAGTTTATGTTCACACAGATATTTTACAATTTCATGTTCAGGCGCAAGTGCGCTATAAGTTACACCATAAATTGTATCAGGTCTTGTTGTAAATACTTTATATTTATCAAAATTATTACCAAGTTTTTCTTTTGATTCATCACTCAAATTAAATTCAAATTCTAAACCTTCACTTCTTCCTATCCAATTTTCTTGCATAGTCAAAACTTGATTTGGCCAACCTTTTTCAAGTAGTTTTATATCTTCAAGAAGCTCTTGTGCATAATCTGTTATCTTTAGATAATATCCAGGCATCTCTTTTTGCTCTACTTTATTGTCACATCTCCAACAGCATCCCTCTTCTACCTGCTCGTTTGCTAAAACAGTATGACAAGTTTCACACCAGTTTACAGTAGAACTCTTTTGATAAACAAGTCCTTTTTTAAACATTTCAATAAAAATTGCTTGTTCATGTTTTGTATATAACTCATCACTTGTTGCAAACTCTCTTGTTTTTGAAAATGACAAACCAAGAGAGTTTAGCTCATTTCTCATATAATCTATGTTTTCATATGTCCATTTTTTTGGATGAACTTTGTTTTTAATAGCTGCATTTTCAGCAGGCATTCCAAAACTATCCCAGCCTATTGGATGAAGTACATTGAACCCTTGTTTTCTAAAATTTCTAGCTATTGCATCACTAATTGTGTAGTTTCTAACATGTCCCATATGTATTCTTCCACTAGGATATGGAAACATACTTAAAATATATTTTTTATCTTTACTAAAATCTTCACTTGGCTCAAATGAATTATTTTCATTCCAATATTTTTGCCATTTTTTTTCTATAACTATTGGATTATAGTCCATAAAATTACTCCGTTTTAAAATTCTTCTTCTGTTTTAAGTGCTTCTATTAATACTAATGCTAATGAAAATAAGTTAGCTACAATTGCTCCAATTGCAAGAGATATTGCCATAGTTTCATTACCTGCAATTACTAAAAATATAAAAGCAGGGATAAGATGTAAATCAGCTACTAAAGAACTAGCAAAAAGTTCAGCTGCCAATATATTCTTTACTCCAATCTTTAGAAGTGTAGAAATCAAGTTAATACTTCCTGCTACAAAAAGTGCTACTTCGTTAGTTTCATACAAAAAACCAACAGTTGTTGTTAGACTCATAAGAGCAAAAAATATGTATATTACTTTTCCCCAATCCATTTTACCATCTCCTCTTAATTCAACTCTACATGTAAAGTTTTTACATGTAGAGTTTCTTGAAAATAAAACTATTCAATAATGTAACTTTATTGTTAGTATTGAGTTCAAACAAACTAAGTACTAAACAATTCCTTGTTCGTATTGAGCTTTATATTTTACCTCGTTCGCTCGAACAAGTTCAAGCTCTCTCAAACACTAAAGCTTCGACTTCGTCGAGAGAGAACTCAATACTACACAATTCCTTGTTCGTATTGAGCTTTATATTTTACCTCGTTCGCTCGAACAAGTTCAAGCTCTCTCAAACACTAAAGCTTCGACTTCGTCGAGAGAGAACTCAATACTACACAATTCCTTGTTCGTATTGAGCTCTCATTTTTTCTTTTTCTACTCTTCTTTTTTCTTTTTCTGTCTCTTTTTTCTTGTAATCTTCTACACTAAAGTTTAACCATTTAAGTATTGGAGAAGCTACAAAAATGGAACTATAAGTTCCCACGATGATACCTACTAAAAGAGTGACACCAAATCCATGAATTATCTCTCCACCAAATGCCCAAAGTGTTAAAATAACAAAAAATGTAGTAAGTGATGTTAAAAGTGTACGAGATAATGTTTTTGATATAGAATAATTGATAATTTCAAATAAATCAAAATTTTTGGAGTTTTTAATCTCCTCTCTAATTCTATCAAAAACGATAATAGTATCGTTTAGTGAATAACCAAGTAGAGTTAAAAGTGCTGCTAATATATCAAGATTTACATCAACCTTAAACAATACAATTGCACCAATAGCAATAGAAATATCATGAACTAAAGCAATGATTGAAGCAACAGCAAATCTCCATTCAAATCTAAATGTAACATATATCAAGATTATTAAGATTGAAACTACCATTGCCATCAAGCCCTTTTCTCTAAGCTCTCCACCAACTTTAGGCCCAACTATATCTACTCTTCTTATCTCAAAGTTACCTGTGCCTTTTAAAAGCTTTGCAATCTTATCACTCAAATCATTTTGAACAGAATCTGTACTACTCATAAACCTAATAACAACTTCATCAGGGCTACCAAATTCAGTAATACTTGCATTTGCAAACATTTTATCTACTGATATTTGATCTCTCATCTTTTGAATTGGAGCTTTTCCTTCATATTTTACTTGAACAATTGTTCCTCCGGCAAAGTCAATTCCATAATTTAAACCTTTAGAAAAAATCATTACATATGATGCAATTATCAGTATAATTGAAAGCATTAAAAAAGGTATGCTTTTACTCATAAAATCATAAGTTTTATCTTTTGAAAAAATTTGCATTATCTTACCTCCTTCTTTATCCCAAACCAAAGAGATAAGTTTTTACTCTTTTCAATACGAGGCATAAAGTATTGATAAATTCCATGAGTTCCTAAGATAGCTGTTAGCATTGAAGCTAAAATACCTATACTCATAGTAACTGCAAAACCTTTTATAGGCCCTGTTCCATATGCATAAAGCACAACTGCAGCTAAAAGAGTAGTTATGTTTGCATCCAAGATTGCACTCATTGCATTATCATAACCTTTTTCAATCGCTTTTTGTATGCTAACACCTTGCCTAAATAGCTCTCTTATACGCTCATTGATAATAACATTGGCATCAACTGCCATACCAACAGTTAGTACAATACCTGCCATTCCAGGAAGGGTCAGGGTTGCTCCAAAAAGTGCCATAATTGCTAAAACTATAAACAAGTTTGCTATCAAAGCCACATTTGCAATAACACCAGCTAAGCCATAATAAACAACCATAAATATAACAACTAATACAAAACCTAAAATTAGTGCAATCATACTTGATTTTATACTATCAGCCCCCAAACTTGGGCCAACACTTCTTTTTTCAAGCAATTTAACAGGAGCTAAAAGAGCACCACTTCTAAGAGCAATAGCTACATCACTAGCTTCATCTACACTAAATCCACCACTGATTTGACCACTTCCTCCACCAATTCTTTCTCTAATAACTGGAGCAGAATATACTTTATCATCTAAAACAATTGCTAAATGTTTGCCAATACTCTTTGCTGTAAAATCACCAAATATTTTTGCCCCTTCACTATTTAGTGAAAAGTTAATAACTGGTTGATTCATACGGTCATATCCAACTTTAGCATCAGTTAGCATACTTCCATCTAGTATTGGAACTTCTTTTAGAACATGTCTTTGCTGTGGATTTCTAGCATCAGGCAATATAACATCACCATACTCTCTTGCTTCATCCTCACTCATACTATAAGCTCTGTCATTTCTAAGCTCATCAACTGCCATCAGTTGTAAATGAGCAGCTTTTGCTATAAGTTCTCTTGCTCTTTTTTCTTGTTCTCCAGTTTTTATTCCAGGAAGTTCTACTAAGATTTTATCTTGTCCTTGCCTAGCAACATTTGGTTCTGCCAAACCAAATTGGTCAAGTCTATTTCTAATAGTCTCAACCGCTTGATTAATAGCATAATCCTTTGTAGCTTCGATTTCTATTGGAGTGAGTGTAATCGTATAGTTTAGTTTATCTTTTTCAATTTTCAAACCAGGTATTTTATTTAACATTTCATCCAAATTTTTCTCTTCATCTGGATCAACTAAAACCAAAGTAACACTATCATCTGTTATTTTTAAATTATCTATGATAATGTCATTGTCATCCGTAAAAAATTTTATACTTGATGCGATTGATTTAATTTTACTTTTTATTGCTTCATCTGTTTTTACTCCAAGGAGCATATAAAGCCCGCCTTGAAGATCTAGTCCTAAAGAAATTTTTGCACCCTTTTGCGTTTGCAAAAATGTTGGCATAGAAAAACCTATGCCAAAGATGATAGCAAGAAAAAAAATCACCAATCGGTAATTTAATCCGCCTTTACTCATCGATTTTCTTCGCTATATACTCTTTTGAAACTTTTACCACAACTTCGTCATTAAGCTTAAGTTTGATAAAATTCTCTTCAGGTTTAACCACCTCACAGATAATACCACCATTTGTGATAACTTTGTCGCCTTTTTTTAAGTTGGCAATCATCTCTTTGTGTTCTTTAGCCTGTTTTTGTTGAGGCCTAATAACCAAAAAGTAAAAAATCGCAAATAACACCACCAATGGGAGCAAAGATGCAAATATATCTGAACCGCCTTGCATATGAATCCTTTTATAAAAAATTTTCGAAGAATCATTCTAGCACTTTTTATATAATAAAAGGCTTTTTTATAGCATTTAGCCTATCAATTTTTATATATCTTGATTATTTTTCTTTTCAATCAAAAATTATTAATTCAATATTTGCTTTTATTGGATTTTACACTCTTTTAAAAGCACAAAATAAAACATTACCATGGATAGGATTTTTTCTAGGAATTTTTTGGTTTTACTGGATTTCTCTTAGCTTTAGGTTTTATGATTTACCTTATCTAATACCTTTTGTAATCATAGGAATTGGACTTATTTATGGGTTTATTTTTTGGATTATTTCTAAGCTTTCTATATCAGTTGAGATAAGAGCTATCCTCTTACTAGCTTTATCTTTTTTTGAACCATTTGGATTTAATTGGCTAAAGTTAGAGCTTTTATTTATCAATTCATATTTTTCTACAAACCTTTACATGTACACTCTTTTTTTAGCTTTTTTAGTCTTTTTAATTAGAGTAAAAAAACCATATAATTTTATTTTCTTAATTGCTATTATATTGCTTCCATTTTCTAACAATCAAACTCAGATAAAACCACCAAATTTAAACATAGCACTTGCAGATATAAATTTAGAGCAAGATAAAAAATGGGATAAAAAATACCAACAAGAGATAATTGAAACTAACTTTTTGATAATCAAAAAAGCTATACAAAACAAAAAAGATTTGATAATACTACCTGAGAGTGCTTTTCCGCTTTATCTTAATTTACATGTAGAGTTAGTAGAAAAATTAAAAAAACTATCTCATAAAATTTCAATTATTACTGGTGGATTAAGAGTTTTAAATGAAAAAGTATATAACTCATCATATATGTTTCAAAATGGAGATATGAAAATAGCAAATAAGGTTGTACTAGTACCTTTTGGAGAAAAAATAGCTCTTCCAAAATTTATGGCAAGAATAATAAATAAAATATTTTTTAACGGCGCAGAAGACTATGAAAGCGCAAAAGATGTTACTGATTTTGATATAAACGGTTACAAATTTAGAAATGCCATTTGTTATGAAGCTACAAGTAATGAACTTTTTAAAAACAACCCAAGATATATGGTGGCAATTAGCAATAATGCATGGTTTAAACCCTCCATCGAGCCAACTTTACAAAAACTACTCTTAAAATACTATGCAAGAAAATATAATACTATCATTTATCATAGTGCAAATGGTGGGATAAATGCTATAATTACGCCTTAAAAAATCAAAGGAAATATTATGGCACTTATTCAAGCACCAAATGCAATAGTCATGGTTCGTCCATGGAAATTTTTTTCTAACCCTGAAACAGTATCTGATAATGCATTCCAAAAGGAAAATACAGAAAATATAGAAAATATATCAAAAAAAGCCCTACATGAATTTGATACTGCAGTTGAAAAATTAAAGCAACATGGTATAACTGTACATGTATTTGATGATTTTGGAGAAAAAGAAACTCCTGATTCTGTTTTTCCAAACAATTGGTTTTCAACGCACAATGGCGGTCACATAGCAATCTATCCTATGTTTTCTCCAAACAGAAGAAGAGAAAGAAGAAGTGATATCATAGAAATGCTCAAATCAGAATATAGAGTTCAAGATGTTATTGATTTTTCTGGCTTAGAGTGGGATAATCTCTTCTTAGAAGGTACTGGAGCAATGGTTTTAGATAACATAAATAGGATAGCTTATACTGCAAAATCAAACCGTTCAAATGAGATAATCCTAGAAAGATTTTGCTCAATATTTAAATACGAACCAATGGCATTTGATACATCTGATGCAAATAACAATGCAATCTATCATACAAATGTAATGATGTGTATAGCTTCAAAATACGCGCTTATTTGCCTTGATATGATTGTAGATAAAAAAAGAAGAGAAGAAGTTAAGCAAAGACTTGAAGAAGGAGGTTTTGAAGTCATACCTCTAAGTTATGAGCAAATAGATAATTTTGCTGGAAATGCAATTGAGCTAACTGGAGACAACAACCAAAGTTATTTAGTTATGTCTCAAAGAGCAAAAGATGCACTAACTAAAGAACAAATCGACATCATAGAAAAAAGCTCAATCATTTTACCACTTAAAGTACCTACAATTGAACTTGCAGGTGGATCTGTTAGATGCATGATTGCTGGGATTCATCTAAGTCCAAGACACTAATTTTAACAAAATGTTAGAGGCAAAATAAAAATTAGATAATATTTTCATATTGTGATATAATAGTGACAGTTTAAACAAAGGAGAGAAAATGAAAATTTTAATTTTTAGTTTATTAGCCTCTATGTTAGTCTTTGCTAGTAGTGATTTTGACGAAGGAAGGGCTTTGTATGTTAAAGCTGATTGTAAAGAATGTCACCTGCAAGGTGCAAAATTTGATCCAAATTCTATAAACAAAAAAGGAACTAGTTTCAAAGCAAAAGATCTAAAGCAGATAAAGGCGTGGGTTGAAATGTGTGATAGTAACTTTGATACTGGATGGTTTCCCGAAGAACAAGAAAAAGTTGCAAATTACCTAAATAAAGTTTTTTATAAACACAAATAAGAAGAGCTTTTGCTCTTCTTATTATTTTTCTAAAGCCTTGAAAATTTCAACCGCATCAAGTTTTTCCCAAGGATAATCACTTTGTCCTACTTGGCCACGAGCTGCAACATCTGCATATAAAAATGTTTCACTACCTGGCTTGTCTAAACCAAACTTGTCTGTAATCCATCTAGGAGTAAGGCTAAAAGTTTGACTTACAAAGTTTGAAAGTGTATCATCATCTACACTTGTAAAAGTTCCAAAAGTATCTACACTTACTGAAACTGGTTTTGCTACGCCTATCGCGTATGAGAGTTGAACTGAACATTTTTTAGCAAGTCCTGCTGCTACTATATTTTTTGCAATCCATCTAGCTGCGTACAATCCACTTCTATCAACTTTTGTATAATCTTTAGAACTTTGAGCACCACCACCTATTGGAGAGTACCCACCAAAGCTATCTACTATCAGTTTTCTTCCGGTTAATCCAGAATCATGTAAAGAGCTATGATTTACATATCTTCCTGTTGGGTTTATATGTATGATTGTATCATTTGGATCATATAACTCAGTTGGTAAACCTGTATCATCAATAAGACCTTTTATAAGAGCTCTTACCTCTTCTATTGGCATTGACTCAACTGAAGGAGCTGACACTACTATGGTGTGTATTTTTTGTGGTTTACAATTTTCAAAATTCTCTTTGCTTCCATAATCAATAGTAACTTGAGTCTTTATATCAACTCCCAATTTATGCTTGTGATTTAGTGCATAATTGTAAACTTTATCACATAACATTCTTGCATAAAAGATTGCTGCTGGCATCAAATCAGCTGTTTCATTTGAAGCAAATCCAAACATAATCCCCTGATCTCCAGCTCCAATTTCTCCGCTTTCTTGATCAACTCCTTGATTGATATCTGGGCTTTGCTGATTTAAAAGAATTTGAACATCTACATCATCAGGATATAAGCATTGTTCCCTACTAAAAGCTGATTTTCCATCATATCCAATTTTAACAAGAGCATCTTTTACAATTTTTTCATAATCAGGATGCTTTTTTGTAGATACTTCGCCACCTACTACTATATGCTTTCCAGCAACAAATACTTCACTAGCAACTCTAGCATTAGAATCTTCAATCAAAAGAGCATCTACAATGCTATCAGCTATGATATCAGCACATTTATCAGGGTGACCTGGACTTACGACTTCACTTGTAAAGAGGTATTGTGTTTTCACAGAATCTTGTGTTTTGTTTTGCATTTTGTTTTCCATTTCTTTGTTTTCCCGTTTATAATTACTTATAAACCTGTTTTCCATCCTTTTGTTTTCCATTTTTTCAAAAACACATTTGTTAGTAAGAAAAAATAAAATTTAAAAGTTTGAACCAAGGCTTTTTTAAGTACCTGCTAGGTACTTATAGCCCACCTATTTCTTTAAAAGAGGTAATTTTACTCCCATTTAACTTAAAATAAAATTCCATATTGGAATTACTAAAAAAGAAAATAAAATTCCAAGCCCCAAAGAGTTTATTGCTAAATCTTTATTTAATCCACCTCTTATAGCAAGTACGGTCGCCATAGTCATTGGTGGCATTGCTACTTCTAAGATGCTTATCTTAGCCCAATTCTCAGTAAAATCAAAAAAAGGATAAACCAGCATAAAAACTATCAGCGGAGTAAGTATCATTTTGATTAAAAGTGCTATCATACTCTCTTTAAAATAATTTTTAAAAGCCTTAATCTCTAGTTTCATACCGACTATCATGGTAACTAATGGTATAAGAGTATATTCTAATTTTTGAAGTACATTTTCTAAAAAAACAGGAAATTCAACACCATGAAAAAAAATAGCTAAGATGATAGACAATAAAGGCGGAGTTAAAATCATCTTTATTTTTTCAAAAGTACTAAGTTTTATCTCTCTTTGAGCTCCCCATGAGATTAAAACCATACCGATAGTCAGTAAAGCTAAAAAACTTCCGATTTGATCATATACCAAAGGATAAACTAGTTCATTTGCACTATAAAGAGATTCTACATATGAAAATCCAACAAACGATGTATTTCCAAAAACAGACACAACCATAAATGTCGCCAATACTTTTCTCTCAAGTTTTAAAAACTTACCTACAAAGTAAGAAAGCACGGCTGATATTGTCATAGCAATGTAAGCAATGATAATGATATTAAAAACTACTTCGTTAAATTCTAACTCTCTAATTTTAACCAAAGCAAGAGCAGGAAGAGAGAAGTAAATAACAAACTCAATAAGAGATTCAGATATATCTCTTTTGAAAACCTTAAACACATATCCAAGTGCCACGAAAATAAAAACTGGCATTATATCAGCTATCAACACAAACACCTATTCAACAAATCTATCTGCACGTAAAATTCCTTTATTTTTGTTGTTTAATATAAAAATCCAAATAACCAAAGTGGGATTTTATTGCCACTTCCAACCTCAATATCATCAGCAACTACAAAACTATTTTCTATATCTTTTATCTGCTTGAAGCTTTTACTTTTCCCACCAACTTCTATAGTATATTTATCATCAACTAAAAAATCACCTTGTTTACTAATGCTCAATCTGTCTTCATGAAACATACTCATAAAAAACACTTCTCTAATAGTTCCTATTTCACTACTGCTACAGTATGCAAAGTGTAAATTTGTATTGGCAAGATACAATTTATCTGGTTTTGTAAAAATGTTATCACCTTTTGACTTTGCTCTTAAAATACTTAATATTTTTCCTCTTTTTAAATACTCCATATATTTATAGAGTGTCTGATAATCATTTATGCCAATTCTATTTGATAACTCTTTTATATTTATTTTAAAAGGCTTAGATAAGCATACAAGTTTTATCAGTTTTTTCAAATTTATAATCTTTTCATACTCGATTGGAAATATTGATGGAATATCAACTTCAATAACTGTATTTATAGTCTCTTGAAGCTTTATAAGATAATTATCTCTATCTTCAAAATAAAATGGATAATAACCCTTTTGAATATACTCTTGAAAAAACTCAAATGGTTTTAATTTAGTCCCAAGCTCATATGCTATGTTTGTATGATTGTCAAATATCTCACTACTTGTAAAAGTCGGTAAAGTCATAGAAGTTTTTAACTCTATAAACTCTCTAAAAGACAATCCTTTCATATTGTACAAAAATGCTCTTCTGCTTAAATCTCCTTTTGCATTATCCAGTTTCAATGCACTTGAGCCTGAAAAAATCACTTTTAAATCAAGCATATCATAAATCTTTTTCAACTCTATTTCAAAATTTTTATATTTATGAATTTCATCTATTATTAAAAGTTCTCCGCCCTCTTTTGAAAAAGAGTATGCAATCTCAAACAGAGATTCCAAATCAACAACATCTGCACTAAAATAAAGTTTTTTAGATAATGGTAAAGGATTTTCGTTTAAATATTGAAGTAAAAAAGTGGTTTTCCCAACACCTCTAGCACCAATAATACCAATAAGTTTTTGATTGAAATTTACCTCTTTATGTATATACCTTTTATATTTTTCATTAAAAATTCTTAAATAGTTTAATTGATAATCTTTGAGTTGCGTTAGCATATCTAGCCTTTTTATGGTTGTAACCATAATATTGTATCATAATATTATGCTTTAAAGTATAAATTAGTTTAAAACAATTCAACCTTTTTATCTTTACATGTAGAAAGTTTATTTAAAAAATCATCTCTTTTTACAATACTAGCGCCTAAACTTATGAGATGTTCTGTTGGCATTTGACAATCTATAAAATCTCCACCATTTTTTCCCATCACTTCACACAAATTCCAAAGTGCTACTTTTGAAGCATCACTAACTTTGCTAAACATAGACTCTCCACAAAATACAGAGCCAATTTGAACTCCATATAACCCACCAACTAACTCACCATCTTGATAACATTCCACACTCTTAGCAAAACCTTCTACATGTAAAGAAATATAAGCTTCTAGCATCTCATCTGTTATCCATGTATCTTCTCTTAATTCTTTACATGTAGAGATAACTTTCTCAAAATCACTATTGAAGTTTACTTCAAATTTTTTTCTACTTTTTTTCAAAGATTTAGTAACTCTAAAATCGTTTGGGAAAAGTAATAACCTAGGATCTGGTGACCACCAAAGAATTGGATCATTTTTTGAATACCAAGGAAAAATTCCACTTTTATAGGCACTCAAAAGTCTTTCTACACTCAAATCTCCTCCCCAAGCAAGAAGTCCATGTGAAGTAGCACTTCTTGGATTTGGGAACACATATTCATCATCTAGTAGCTTTGGTATTTCAACTTTGATACTCAAAACTTAAAGCTTCTTTCTTAAAATCAATCTTAACTGTTCCACCATTTTTTAACTTTCCAAAAAGTATCTCATCACTAAGCGGAGTTTTAACTTCATCACTGATAACTCTTTGCATAACTCTTGCACCAAGTTCAGCAGAGTATCCTTTTTTTGCTAAGTAAGTTTTAGCTTTTTTTGAAGCTTCGATTTTTATCTTTTTATCTTTTAACTGATTTTCTAACTCTCTTAGTAATTTCTCAACAATGCTAATCATAACTTCAGTTGGAAGTGGAGCAAAGTTTACTATGGCATCTAATCTATTTCTAAATTCTGGTGCAAAAAAGTCTTTTATAGCATTTTCGCTTTTAAAACTGCTCTCTTTTGTAAATCCTACTTGATTTGCCTCTTTTGTTCCAAGATTTGAAGTCATTATGATAATTACATTTCTAAAATCAGTTTTATTTCCATCATTATCTGTTAAAGTTGCACTATCAAACACTTGAAGCAATATATTTAGTAAATCAGGATGTGCTTTTTCAATCTCATCTAGCAAAAGTACACTATAAGGGTGTTTTTTTATAGCTTCAGTTAACTGACCACCCTCTTCATACCCAACATAACCAGGAGGCGCACCTATGAGTCTACTTACAGTATGTTTTTCCATATACTCACTCATATCAAATCTCTCAAAATGAATTCCAAGTTCATTTGATAGTTGTTTTGCAACTTCAGTTTTACCAACTCCAGTAGGCCCAGCAAATAAAAATGCACCGATTGGACTAGTTGGATTTCCAAGCCCTGCTCTGCTTCTTTTTATAGCAGTTACTAAAGTCTCAATAGCCTTGTCTTGTCCAAAAACTTTTGATTTAAGCTTACTATCCAAATCTTTCATCAATTCGCCTTCATCAACGCCAACATTTGGATTTGGAATATTTGCAACTTTTGATAAAATTATATTTATATCATGCAGAGTTACTACTTTTCTCTTTCTTTTATTTAGAGCAAAAGAAGCTCCAACCTCATCAATCAAATCAATCGCACTATCAGGCAAAAATTTATCATTTATGTATTTTTTTGCAAGCTCAACTGAACTTTTTAAAACTTTTGGAGGATATTTTATGCCATGATGCTCTTCATAATACTTTTTAAGTCCTAAAAGTATCTCGTATGAATCTTCCAAACTAGGCTCGCTAACATCAAGCTTTGAAAACCTTCTACTAAGAGCTCTATCTTTATCAAAAAAGTTTCTAAATTCACTATAAGTTGTAGCTCCTATACACTTAAGTTCTCCAGTTGCCAATGTTGGTTTTAATAGGTTTGATAAATCCATAGAGCCACCACTAGTTGAGCCAGCTCCTACAATAGTGTGAATTTCATCTATAAATAAAATTGCTTGTTTTTCTTTTTTGAGCTCATTTAAAACATCTTTTAATCTTTTCTCAAAATCTCCTCTATACTTAGCTCCACTCAAAAGAGAGCCAATATCAAGTGCATATAACTTTGCATCTTTTAAGATTTCTGGAGTTTCATTGTTTACAATCTTTAAAGCCAAACCTTCAACAATCGCAGTTTTTCCAACACCAGCTTCACCTACTAAAATAGGATTATTTTTCTTTCTTCTACAAAGCACTTGCATAACTCTGTTTACTTCGTCAGCTCTTCCAATCAAAGGATCAATCTTGCCTTTTTTAGCAAGTTCAATCAAATCAATAGTATAAAGCTCCAATGCGCTCTTTTTATCTTTTTCTTGAGTAACTTCAGGAGAAGTCACTTGAGTTATGATTTCTAAAATATCTAGCTTTTCGACTCCTTGAGATTTTAGTAAAATTACACTGTATGATTGTTCTTCATCAAAGATGGCTACTAGCATATCTGTTAATGTTGCTTGAGTTTTACCTGAGCCTTTTACATGTATCATCATGCTTTCAATTGCTCTTGTTAGAGAAACTGTCTCAAAGGGTTGATAATCAGCTTTATCGTTTACTTTTTCAATACTATTTAAAAAATATACCATCAAATTTTTTTTCAAAAATTCACAATCTGCTCCACACTTTAAAAGAATGTCTTCTATTTGCTTGTTGTGAATAAGTGAATAAAAAATATGCTCAATTGTTATATACTCATGTTGATTTTCTTTTGCAAAACTTATTGCATCTGCAAATACAGAATTTAACTCTTCGCTTACCATTTTATTCTTCCTCCATTATAGCTCTTAAAGGAAATTTATTTTGTTTTGCATAAGATAAAACCTGCGCTACTTTTGTTTCGGCTATATCGTATGTATAAACTCCACATACTCCACTTCCACTGTTGTGAATTTTAAGCATTATTGCATGAGCTTCTTCTTCATTTTTATGAAAAATCAACTTCAATACATTTACAACAAACTCCATACTTGTATAATCATCATTTAAAAGCAAAACCCTATACATTTTAGGCTTTTGTAGCTCAATTTCTGACTTTACTTCCTCTTTAAATTTACTCATTAGTTGATTTTATCCTATTTATGTCTTTTTCTATAATTTCTGTTTCAATTGCCCCAATATAAAAATTGTCATTTGGACTTTCATCATAAGGGTCCGTAACTTTTTGATATTTTCCATTTTTCAAAACTACCTTAAATGGTACTTGAACAGCTCTATTATAATCTATATCTTTTGTAACTGTATTGAGTAATTTTTCATTGTTAGGTGAATTAACTATGAAATAATAAGCATTGTATTTTGATACAAAATTATCTCTTACATACTCATTAGTAACATCTTCAAGAGATGTAAACCCAATCAATACTACATCTTTATCGTTTTTTAACTGAAAATTCATCAACTTTGGTGCTTCTTTTTGACAAGGTCTACAAAATGTACCAAAAAAATCAAGTATCAAAATTTTATTTTCATTACCTTTTAAAACAAACCCTCCATCTTTTCTAAGAAGAGTCATTTTTGTTCCTAGTACACTCTCAAGCTCAATTACATCACCATTTTTGTATGTCTCTTGTACTGGTCCATCTTGAGTGCTATCAGAACAGCCTATAAAAATAAAAATTGTTATTATACTCGCTAAAATTTTCAAAAAACGCATTATTAGTTCCCTTTTAGTTTAAAATTTAATATGATTATTCTACCAATCAAATATAAATAGTTTATAAACTATTTATAAAAATGATTTTTCATAGCAATTTGAGCTTCCCTATTTGCTGTTTTCCTCTTTAAATCTTCTCTTTTATCATGCAACTTTTTACCACGAGCAAGTGCAATTTTGATTTTAACTAAGTTTTTATGACTTAAGTAAAGTGAAGTTGGTACAATACTAAGTCCATCTTTCATCACTCTTTGCTCTAGTTTGTCTATCTCTTTTCTATGAAGTAAAAGCTTTCTATCTCTTCTCTCATCAGGTCTGTAAAACGAGTGAGTTGTTTCAAGATTTGAAATATGTGCATTTAGCAAAAATGCCTCACCTTTTATAATCCTAACAAAAGAGTCTTTTAAATTAACCCTTCCCCTTCTTATAGCCTTTACTTCGCTTCCCTTAAGCGCAATACCTGCTTCATACTCTTCTAAAATCTCATAATCATGATATGCTTTTTTATTTCTTGCTATTGTTTGTCCCATATATATTTTTATCCTCAATTCTATCTTTCCAATAATTTGGCTTACGATGTAAATTTGCTATTGCCACAATTAGTATCTTTTCATCATATATTTTATAAATCACTCCATACGGAAAACTTTTTACTAAACATCTTCTTGTATTTTTCGTTATCTTTTGCCAAGTATAAGGGAAAAACTTTATCCTTTCTAATGATTTTATAACCTCATCAATAAATCTATAGCCTAACTCTTTCTGTTGAAATTCATAGTATTCAAAAGAATCATCAAGCTCTTTTTGAGCTATATCTAAAAACTCAAACTTCATATTTTTTAAATACTTCTTTTATAGACACTGTTTCTATATCTCCATTTTCATAAGCTTCAACTCTATTTTCTACTTCTTCTTTCCAGAGTTCTTCTACTTCTTGATTTGGTATATCAAGACTCAATATTAGCTTATCAATAAGTTCAGCTTTTTGTGCTGGTTTCATAGTCATAACTTCTTCAAATATATCTTCTTTTGCTAACATGAATTCTCCTTTATATTCTTTACTACTTTTAATCCACCAACATTATTTTAATAATACTTTTAATCTCATTAATTTTCTTAGAACTTATCTTAACATCTAATTCTTTGATAATTCTTTTTATAGAAACTGTTCTTATCTGGTCAAGCACTACATAACTATCTTTTTTTAACTTTACTCTTGTTGGGTAATCTTTATATTTTGAAGCTATAGGAGCAACTATAATATTGCTATAGTTCATCTCTTTTGGAGATATTATCAAACAAGGCCTCGTTTTTTGTATCTCGCTACCTAATTTTGGATCTAAATTAATCAAAACTACTTTGTATTGGTTATAATTCATCCCAATCTTTCATATCTAGATTATCGTCTATCAAAAGAGTATTTTCACTATTTTTAAACTTATCTTCCCAACCAACTCTTGGATTTTCCAAAACATCTAAAACAATACTATTTTCTTTTACATGTAAATCAAAGGCAGTGGGTTTTTCAAACATTTTTAAAATACTAGCAGGGATTCTAATCCCTTTACTTGTACCTATATCAATAAGTGAAACTTGCAAGGCAAATCCTTTTTATATAATTATATTATAGCTATATTTATTTGTCAATTTTTACTCTAAAAAAACTACTTCCACTTCCGCTAAAAAACCAACTATCTTTTCTATAATCATTTAGTTTGGGATATACTTTTAAAGCTACTCTAAATAAATCATTTAGAGTTATATCTGAATAAGTTTTTAAGAGCTCAGTTGATTTCATTTTTGACATCTTTTTAGCCAAAACTGGCTCTATTATATAATTTTGCCTAAAAGCTTTATATACTTCTTTAGTATCACATTTTATGTTTGGTGTAAAAACTTCAATATCAAGTAAATCTTCTTCAAACTCTTCTACAATTTCACCAATTCCACTTACATTTGCACTATTGTAATCATAGACAAAAAAAGGAACATCTGCTCCTACTTCTAAGCCGATCTTTGCTAGTTCTTCTTCACCCAAACCAAGGTTTAGTTCACTGTTTATCATATGTAAAAAAACGGCCGCATCGCTACTTCCACCTCCAAGACCTGCAAAAGATGGTATATTTTTTTCTACATGTAAAGAGTGGTTTTTAAAAAAATCTTTTAATTTATCCTCAAATCCAGCTTTACATGTAGCCTTATAGGCTTTGTAGATTGTATTTGATTCAGTTTTACAGCCAAAATCTCCAACAAGTTCAAACTCTTGGTTTGTTTTTTTATCTTTAAATTCCAAATAATCACTTAAATTTTTTACTTTTACAAACCTAGATAATATCTCATGATAATTATCTCTTTTTCCAACGATTTTTAAAAAAACATTTACTTTAGCAAATGCAGGATATCTCATTTTTTCAACTTATTTGTAAAATCTTTTAGAGCTTCTATATCTTGATTTTTACTAGTTGCTTCTAGGTTAAGTTTTTTAACCTCTTCTTCTAGCTCTTCTCTTAAGATTAGCATATCTTCTGGTGCATCAAAGCCAATCCTTACAACACCCTTTGAAATGTCAATAATTCTTATGGTTACTTTTTCATCTAAAACAACTGCTTCGCCAACTTTTCTAGATAGAATTAACATAGTTTTACCTTATTTAGTACATATTCTACTTTTTCATCTTCTACATGTAAAAAACAAAATTCATCTTCTAAGACAATTTTGTATAAGCCATTTTCTTTTATTTTCAGATTTTTTATATCAAGTTTTTTACCAAGTCTGATATCTTGTATATCACCTAAATAAAAGTTTTCTTTTACATCAATATAATCAAGGGGATTTAGCTCTTTTTCATTCTCGTATACAAAATCACCCTCACTCAATCTCTCCAAAGAACTAAGAGCTCCATTAAAACCAAATTTTGAAGCTATTATATCACCAATACTTCTTATGTATCCACCCTCACTTATGGTTATCTCAAAAGTTAAAAATGGATGCATATAGCTTATAACTTTAAAATCATAAATTGTGCTTTTTATTTTTTTAAGTTCAAACTCTTTGCCATCTCTTGCTAAATCATAAGCTCTTTTACCATCTACTCTTTTAGCACAATATTTTGGAGGTAAGTACTCAATCTCACCTTTTAAAGTATTAGCCACTATTTCTACACTTACATCGGCAAATGGCATAACTTCGTCCACTTTTTCAATCTTTTCAATATCTAGTGTTGGACTATAAGCTCCAAGCCACAAAGTTGCTCTATATGATTTCTTCTTTTTGTTTAAAAATCTAAAAAGTTTAGTGTATTGTCCAAAAGCAATGATTAAAACACCTTTAGCAAATGGATCAAGGGTTCCACTAAATCCTGCTTTTTTAACTCCATATCTTCTTTTAATGCTAGTTAAAAATCTATTTGATGAAATGCCAGCAGGTTTATAAGCTACAAATAATCTATTTGTCATATTTTCTCCACAAAAGAGGCAAGAATATCTCTTTTTGTTCCACTAAAGTTGATTTTTAGTTTAAATTCACGTTTGACTTTACTAATCTCAAAAATTCTTCCGATACCAAAAATCTTGTGTTTAACTAAATCACCTTTTTTAAAAGATGTTGTCTTTTCCAATGATAGTGAACCTTTACAAACTCCACACTCTTTTAAAAACCTACTCTTTTCTAATTCAGTTCTTCTTCCTTTATAAAATCTACTTGATGAAAAACTAAGAGTCAACTCTTCTCTTGCCCTAGTAATAGCAACATATCCTAAGCGGCGTTCTTCTTCGATATCACTTCCATCTCCAATCAAAGGCAAAAAGCCCTCTTCTAAACCGATAACAAAAAGATAATCAAACTCCAAACCTTTTGCAGCGTGTATACTCATAATGGATATATTTTCACTATCTATTGCATCAGCCTCACTAGCAAGTGCCAAATCGTTTAAAAATTCATCAATACTTAAATCAGGGTTTTGCTTAATAGAATCTCTATAAAGTGCGTAAAATTCATCAATATTTGCTACCCTCTCAAGTGAATCTGGAAGCATTTCATAGTATTTTTTGATACCAAAAAGTTCTTCAAGCTCATCTATCACATTAAAAGTTGCATTGTTTGAAACTTCTATAAGCTTGTCAATATTATCTATAAATTCAATAAGCGAAGAAAATGATTTTTTACTAACTAAATCTTTTAAATCATTTTGATAATTTTTGATATATTCATAAACTGATACTCTATTTTCATATGCCCCTTTTAGTATCTTATCTATTGTAACTTTTCCCAAGCCTCTTTTTGGTTTGTTAATTATTCTTTTGATAGAAAAATCATCATTTGGATTTGCTATAATTCTTAAATAACTTATGAGGTCTTTTATCTCTGCTCTTTCGTAAAACTTTACTCCACCAACCATATTATAAGGGATTTTTTCTCTGTTTAATCCCTCTTCTAAAGAACGACTAAGTGCATTTATACGATAAAGTACAGCAATATCTTTTGGGCTAACTCCATCATTTATTAGTTTTTTTATTCTTTTTGCAACAATTGTTGATTCATTCTTTTCATCAACAGATTCTATCAGAGCTATACTAGTACCTTCACCTTTTGTACTTTTTAACACTTTTCCTAATCTTGAACGATTATGTTCTATGAGGTTATTAGCAGCTTCAAGGATTTTTGCAGTTGATCTGTAATTATTTTCTAATTTTATAACTTTTACATCATCAAACTGGTCTTTGAAATCTAAAATATTTTTTATATTAGCTCCACGCCATCCATATATACTTTGATCATCATCTCCAACTACACATATATTGTTATGATTTGAGCAAAGTTTTCTTAAAAGTCTGTATTGGAGTTCATTTGTATCTTGATATTCATCAACCATTATATATTGATATCTTTGGCTAGTTTCTTGGCATAAATCTTCATTTTCATCTAAAATTCTATATGGCAAAACAAGTAAGTCATCAAAATCTACTAAGTTATTATCATTTATATACTTTTCATACTGTTCATATAGTTTTGCTATTTTTTTATAATTTTCTTGTTCAGCTTTCTCCCAAGCAATCTGTGGAGTAATAAGAGAATTTTTATATCTTGAGATTTCATTTGCAACTAAACTTACAGGTAAATCAGAATTAAAACTCTTTATAATTCTTTTTTTGTCATCAGTATCAATCACAACAAAACTATTTTTTCTATTAAGTAAATTTATATGAAATTTCAAAAAAAGAAGTCCAAATTTGTGAAAAGTACATAAAAGTGGAGGATATGAGCTTTCATTGCCTATCATAGACATAGCTCTATCTCTCATTTCATTTGCTGCTTTATTTGTAAAAGTTAATGTAAGTGTATTTGATGCAGGAATTCCACAACTAAGTAAGTATGCCAATCTTGATGTAATAGTTTTAGTTTTTCCACTTCCAGCTCCAGCTAGTATCAAAATAGGTCCATCGATTGTTTTCACAGCTTCGCACTGAGCATCATTTAGTGATTCTAATATCTTTTCCATTTTCTCTTCTTTAAATAAGTTTATTTAATAGACTTCTTGCAAGACTCCTATACGCCTCAGCGCTTAATAGAGAGTTTTAATCAAGACAGATGTTCTTTTTCATAGCCATAGCTATAAGAAAGGTTATCTAACGCAGAGTAAAGCTCTCTATTAAGTGCCCGTAGGGATGGCTAAAAAGTAGCAATCTTGCACAAAAAAATATTTTATACTTAGCTACGGCTAGGAATAAAATTTATTTTGCACAATCTTACCACTTTTTAACCATCTGAGGTGTATAGGAGTCTAGTAAGAAGTCTTATTATATCAAAAATCTATTAAGACCCGATTAATGGCTTATACACTTTATTTAAAATTATTCAAACAGCAAATAAAGAAATCTAAAATTACTTATAAATTATCTTGTAATTACTATTAATTTTAGTTATAATTTCAAATTATATTTAAAAACTGAATTTATATACTATGATAGTATGTAATCTCAGTTAATAAAAATTTTTAGGGGATTACGGTGTTAAAGGACTTTACAAAAATAGACACTTTTCTTACTGTTGTAAAAGAAAAGAGTTTTTCAAAAGCTTCAAAAAAACTTGGTATTAGCCAGCCAGCAGTTACTCAACAAATAAAGATAATAGAAGACTATTTAGGTACTCAAATTGTTGATAGAAAGAAAAATGGTATCAAGCTTACAAAAGAGGGTGAAGAGTTTTACAAGATAGTAAATAGATTAGAGCGTTGTGTATTGAATGCTGAAAGAGATGTCATTAAGATTATAAATAAAGAAATTGTGTTTGTTATTGGTGCATCATTTATGATAGGAAACTATATTTTGCCTGATTTTTTAACAGAAATCCAAGGTGCAATAAAAAATGATGTGATGATAAAAGTAGATAGTGTAAGCAATATTACGGAAGAGCTATTGGATAAAAAAGTTGATTTAGCCCTACTTGAGTCACCTAAATTTAATGATGAGATAGTTTATAAAGAGTGGATGGATGATGAATTGGTTTTAGTAAGCAAAACTCCACTTCCAAAATATATTAATCCTGGCGAATTAAATAATTTTAGTTGGATTTGCAGAGAAGACAGCTCAAACACTAGACAAATCATAAAACAAGAGTTTGAAAAAATTGGTGTAGATTGTGATTCTTTTGATTTAAGAAGTGTTGTTACTAGCTCAACTGCTGCAAAACAGACTATACTTAAATCTCCAATAGTTGATGGAGTACCAACTGTTACAATTATATCAAAGCATATGGTAGAAGATAGAATTACAAACAAAGAATTACACTATGCTAGAGTAAAAGGCATAAAATTAACAAGAAAACTATATATTGCTCATTTAAAAGAGAAAAAAAGCGATCCGTTTATGGACAATGTTATAAACTATATCACAAGTAAAAAGAAGATTTAAGAAGTTACTTTTTTAGTAACTTCTCATTTTCTGGATTAGAAAGAAGTGCTTCCATACTTCTTTTTATCCCATCTTCTTTTTTCATTTTTGGCTTAGTTTTTGCTTCAACGCTTAGATTTATTAAGATTGGAGTTTCATCTATCAAAATTTGTAAAATTGAAAGCATAGGAACGCTTACTAGCGAGCCAAAATTTTCGTGTCCAAAACCAGCTTCAAAACTCATACCCCAATCATCTACAACACAACTCTCAAATGTATATCCAGCCAATACAAACATAGTAATTGGTTTGAATGAAGATGTAATTTCTTCAGGTAAAGGTGGATCAAAACTTATCTCACTAACATTTGTCAATATAGAAAAATTTACACCTTTTTTCAATAAAATTTCCAAAACCTCTTTTATGTGTCTTTTCATTTCACTTGAGAATTTTACATCATTTAACACATTTTGTAGCATCACAAATCCCTTTAAACTCATTTAAGAGTTTTCTAATTTCTTCTATACCAATTTGCCAGAATTCTTCTTTATCAATATCAAACCCAAATTTACTCACCAATTCTTTTGGGCTTTTACTTCCAGCTGCACTTAAAAATGAAGTGTAGTTTTCTATAAAATTATCATCTTTTTTACTTTTATATAATCCATAAAGAGCCAAGACTAAAAGTTGTCCATAAGAGTAAGAGTAACAATAAAATGGAGAATGAATAAAATGAGGGATATAGCTCCACCAAAGCTCATAATTTTTTGTAAGCTTTATGGAATCCCCAAACATTTTCTTGCTTTCTTCAATCCAAAACTTATTAAAAACTTCTAAACTAAGCTCTCCTTCATGAGCATGAACTTTTCTTTCAAATGTTGTAAAATTTATTTGTCTGTATAAAGTTGCAAAGATATCTTCTATTTTACTTGCGTATAAAGAGATTTTTTCTTCATCACTTAGTGTATCTTTTATATAATCAAAAACCAACATTTCTGCAAAAACTGAAGCAGTTTCAGAAGTAGTTAAAGGAGTATCTGAATTAATGTATCCTACATCTCTTGATAAATACTGATGAATAGCATGTCCTAATTCATGAGCAAGTGTAAAAAGGTCTCTTCTTCTATTTGTATGATTTAAAAGAACATACGGATGAGTATCAGTAGTAGCAGGGTGAGAAAAAGCCCCTCCTCTTTTACCATCTTTAGGATAAACATCTATCCACTTTTCATCAAACGCTTTTTTTGCGATACTAGCAAATTTTGGCGAGAATTTTTCAAATGCTTTTAATACAATCTCTTTTGAATCTTCAAAACTGTACTCCCTCTCTTTTTCTTCAAGTGGAGCATATCTATCATAATCATAAAGTTCATCAAGTCCAAGTAACTGTGCTTTTAATTTATAATAATCTTGAACCAAATCAAAACTTTCATTTGCACTATTTACCAAAGCATCGACACTTTTTTGTGTTATTTTATTGTCCATATGACGAGGAGTTTCAGGTAAATCATAACCTCTTAGTTCACAACTGTTTTTTAAATCAGTTTTTATCATGTTGTAGATATACCCAAGTAGTGGCTGATGTGGTTTTAAGCCTCTACTAAAAGCAGTAGCAGCTTTTTTTCTAACTTCTCTGTTTGGATTGTGAAGTAGTGATAAAATCTCTTCTTCAGAAATCTTCTTTTTGTCATACGTAAATTTTAACCTACTAAAATGCTCATCAAAAAGCCTACTCCAAGCACTACTTCTAGTGTTACTTGTTTTTAAAAGAATTCTCTCTTCTTTTGGACTTAATTGATGTGGCTTTTCTTGTTGTAAAGATTGTAAGTAAAACTTGTATTTACTAGTTCCATCAATAAACTCTTGCTGTTTTGCTTTATTTAGGCGATTAAACTCTAATTCAAAAAAAATCAAATACTCACTTACATTTGAATATTCATTTTGATATTTTGCATAGTAATTACCATTTGAAGAATCAGTAGCAAATTTTAAAAAAGCATATGTCATAATTTTACCCAAAATTTGACTTATACACTCATACTCACTAATTGCTTCAACGAATTCACTAGAGCTTAGCGTTTTTAATCTATTTTTATACATTTTTTCAAAAGTTTGTGCTTTTTGCTTTGCTAAAGCCAAATCTTTATCTAAATCATTTTCATTTTTATATAATGCACTCAAATCCCAATTCAAAAAATTATCCTTATATTCTTATTTATAAAAAATTCATTATAGCAAAATTTTCTACTTTTTTTAATCATTTCTCCTTTAAATATTGGTATTACATCATTTTCTAGTTTTATTACAAGAACGTGTTTCATTTACAATCTACCAATAAAGCATTTAATTGTGTATAAATGTAACATTTACATAAATTATTTGTGTAATAAACAGATTATTTTCAAAAAAGTCTCTTTGAGGTCACTTTGGATTCTTAGAATAGCTAAAATTTAAGGAGGAAAATAATGTTAGTATGGAAAAGAATGCCACTTTGGCAAAAAATTTTCATTGGACTTTGTTTAGGTTTAGTTGCAGGACTTACTCTTGGTGATACTGCTATTATGTTAAAACCTATTGGTACTTTGTTTATTAACTTAATCAAAATGCTAATAGTTCCACTTGTATTTGTTACTTTAGTAACAGGTATCACAGCAATGGAAGATATGAAAAAGATGAGACGTATAGGGTTGAAAACTTTCTTTTTATATCTTATAACTACAGCCATAGCAATTACAATTGGTCTTGTTATAGGTATTGTTTTGGAACCTGGAGTTGGTGTTTCTATGCAAAGTGCTACAACTATTGCTGCAAAAGAAGCTCCTTCTTTAGTAGATACATTTTTAAATATAATTACTAAAAATCCAATGGCAAGTTTAGCAAAAGGCAATATATTACAAATCATATTTTTTGCTATTATTCTAGGAATTTCAATAAATCTTGCAGGAGAAAAAGGTAAACCAGTAGCTAGTTTTTTTAGTTCATTTTCTGAAGTTATGTTTAAAATGACTGATATAGTTATCTCTTTTGCTCCTTTTGGTGTATTTGGTTTAATGGCATGGGTTTCTGCTTCTTACGGAATAGATGTGCTTTATAGCTTAGGTAAAGTTATCTTAGGTGTATATCTTGGATGTATTATTCATGCTCTTTTTACTATGGGCTTTACACTATCAGTAATAGCAAAATTAAGTCCAATTAAATTTTTCAAAGGTATTCTTGCAGCACAATCTGTAGCATTTACTACAACTAGTAGTTCAGGAACACTACCTATGACAACTCAGAATGTCATAAAAAACCTTGGTGTATCTAAACCAATAGCTAGTTTTGTACTCCCTCTTGGTGCTACAATCAATATGGACGGTACAGCTTTATATCAAGGTGTATGTGCTGTTTTTGTTGCACAAGCTTTTGGTGTTGATCTTAGTGTTGGAAACTATATGACTATAATCTTAACTTCAACACTAGCTTCAATCGGAACTGCTGGAGTTCCTGGTGCTGGTTTAATCATGCTTTCTTTAGTATTGACTTCTGTTGGTCTTCCTATGGAAGGTGTTGCTATCATCGCAGGAATTGATCGTATTTTAGATATGGCTAGAACTACTATAAATGTAACTGGTGATGCCATGGTTTCTGTTCTTGTTGCAAAAAGTGAAGGCGAACTTGACGAAAATATCTATAATAGTGAAAACGAATTACAAGAAGTTGCAGCATAACTACTTGAATCTGGGATATTATAAATATCCCAGATTTTTATAAAAAATCTATACTTAGATTTTCAATAATTTTAAAATCTAATAAAGCATTCATTATGGCAAAATGTTTAGCTTTTTTTAAATCATCTATATATAAATCTTTTGTTTTTAAAAAACCACTCCTTATTAATCTATCTCTTGTTGTACCGTTTAAAAGTGGAGTTCGTGGAGTAAACCATGTATCTTTGATAAAAAGTGCAATATTAGCGATACTTGTATCTTTTAATAAACCATTTTTTGTGATTATAATATCATCATACCCATCTACATGTAAAGCATCTAAATTTTTTCTATCTACATACTTAAAATCATATCTTATTTCACTATTTAGCACTTTAAACCTTCTAAAATTTCTAGGTTTTAACTCTCTACATGTAGTCTTTAAAAAATCTTTTTCATACTCAACTTTTAATGCTCCATTTTGTATATCAAAAGACAGTTTAGCCAAATCTAGTTTATCTTCATACCCAAAAAATTTTTGACGAGTGAAATCTACTCTTTTTTGATGAAACTCTAGATTTTTTAACTTAGAATTTTCTACTTTTATAGTTTCAAAACAAGGGAACATAAACTTTATCTTTCATCTCTTCATATTCGCTTAGATCATTACTATCTATTGTAATTCCACCACCACTTTTGTAAACATAGCCATCATTGGTTTTTTCAATAAATCTAATCATAACAGCACTATCTAAACTATTTCCATCATAATAACCAAAAATACCAGTAAAAAATCCTCTATCATAATTTTCAATTTTTTTAATGATTTCTACTGTTTTTTTCTTTGGAGTTCCACTGATTGAGCCAGCTGGAAGTAAACTTGTTATGATTTTTCCTAAATTATCGTGCCAACTATCGTTTAGTTTTGCTGTTATTTTTGAGCTAACTTGGAGTAGTTCTTTATCTCCAGCATTTATTTTATCGATATATCTAAATTTCTCAACCCTCACATCACTTGCTACAATTCCTAAATCATTTCTAAGTAAATCAACAACCATTGTATGTTCACTCATCTCTTTTTCATTTTCCAAGATACTCTGTTTTGCATTAGGAATTTTTGCATCAATTGTACCTTTCATAGGATATGTGCTTATTTGGTTATTTTGGATTTTTACAAATCGCTCTGGCGAAAAACAGACAAATTTATCTTTTACATGTAGTTTAAAAGGAGCTCTTGAGAGATAAAAAATCTCTTCTAAATGAATATCTCCTTCAAGCCTCGTTTGAAATGTGAGATTTAAAAGATAAGTGTTTCCTTTTTTAATCTCTTCTTTTACTTGCTCTATTGCTTTTTTGTAATTCTCAAAAGAGATATAATGTTTTTTTAAAATATGCGTAGTTTTTTGTGGAGTTTTACTCTCATAGTTTTGAAATTCAGCCAATTTGAAAAGTACATTTTCATCTTCAAAAAACCACTTTTTTGCTTCAAAATCTATTGCAAAAAAAACTGGTTTTCTTTTTTTCCCGCACTCATTTAATCTATCAATTAGCTCCAACAAGTTTCTCCAAAACTGCCATTCTTACAGCAACTCCATTTTTAACTTGCTCTAGGACTTTACATCTTGGATCTCTTAGCATTTCATCATCTATATCTACATTTCTATGAACTGGCCCAGGATGTAAAAGAAGTATATTTCTATCGCCTACTACATCTTTGGTTATACAAAAATCTTTTGCATAATCAGCTAAAGATGCATAGATTTGATTTTTATGTCTTTCTGTTTGAGTTCTTAAACTCATAACTATATCAACTTCATTTATAACTTCTTTTATGTTATGAGAAACTCTAAGTGAAGTTTGAGGTAAAAAGTGAGGAGGAGCAACTAAGATAACTTCTAAACCATAGCGACTTAAAAGCTCGATATTGCTATTTGCAACTCTTGAATTTTTTATATCTCCAACAATTGCAATTTTTTTACCTTTTAAATCTTTAAAATATCTAGTCATAGTAAAAAGATCAAGCAATGCTTGAGTAGGATGAGCATGGCTTCCATCACCACCATTTAAGATAGGACATTTGACATAATTTGCAAGTATACTAGGAACACCGGCATTTTTATGCCTTACAACAATAGCATCAGGTCCCATTGCATCAAGGTTAGCTGCTGTATCAAAAAGTGTTTCTCCTTTACTAGAAGAACTTTTTGATACATCTAAACTAACAACCTGAGCCTCTAATCTTTTAGCAGCAATTTCAAAACTACTTCTTGTTCTTGTTGAGTTTTCAAAAAAGATAGTGATTATCATCCTACCTTTTAGTATATCTCTTTGTTTTTCATCCAAAAACTCAGCAGCTCTTTTAAAAAGTGCATTAACTTCATCGATCGAGAAATCTCTAGTATTTATCAAGTGTTGCAATGTAAATCCTCAATTAAAATAATTGTAATTTTAACAAATTTGCACTTAATAATCACTATCTAGTAACTTTTTCAACCAAATAAAATATAGATTTATAATCCAATCCACTCTCTTCACTCAAACCAATTTCACAAGTTTTACTTGTTGAAAAAGCATATTTTACATTACTTGGAATTTCTTCTTTCAAATGTCTAAGAGCAGATTTATTTAACTCAGGAAAAGTAAATCCTCTATCTCCAGCAAATCCACAACATCCAACATTCTCTGGAATTGTAACATTTGTACTGCACGCTCTTGCAATCTTTGCAAATTTATCTGCAAGTCCTGTTTTTCTTGTACTGCAAGTTGTATGAATAACTATTGGCTCATCAATTGGTTTAAACTCTAGTTTATTTAGTAATATATCATGTGTAAAATCAACAGTATCGTATATCTTTATATCTGCTTTAAAGTTTTGTATCATTGTTTTTGTACATGGGCTCATATCACACAAAACTGGGTATTTTCCGTTTTGAGTTGCCACAATCAACGCTTTTTCTAGTTCATCTGATTTTTTCTTTCCATCTTCTTTGTAACCTTTTGAAGAAAAAGGCATACCACAACACAATCCATCAAGATACTCAGGTATTATAACTTCAATCCCAGCTCTCTCAAGAAGTTTGATAACTACTTTACTTAAAGGTTCTTCTTTATCATTTTTTGGATGAGTATTTGACATAGTTCTGTTGATACAAGATGAAAAATAAACAACTTTCTCATTACTTTTTAGTTTTGGCTCACCTTGAAATTTATTTCCACTAGGCAATGATGCTTTCCACTGAGGGATAGACCCACCACTAAGTTTTGTAATAGCACCAGAGACTCCGCTCATAACTGGATCAGGTATGACTTTATTTATAGTATGTACAGTTGAAAGTGCAAACCTACCAATACCTAATAATCCAGCATAATGATTTGCAAGAGTTGATGAAATAGCTTTCCAAGTAGTAGTGGCTTGTTTCGCTCTTAGTTTTTTAGTTAAATTACCAGTGTCTATATCAACAGGACAGGCCATAGAACAAAGCTGACATGTAGCACATGTATCGATTCCATAATATTGATATAGTTTTTTAAATTCTTCTAATTCTTCGAGTCTATTTTCATTTTTCAAAATTGTCATATATCTATTTGATACTGTTCTTTGACGAGGAGTTAAAGATATCATGTTTGAAGGGCATGTAGACTCACAAAAACCACATTCAATACACATATCTATAATATCATCAGTTTTTGGCATTGCTTTTAGATTTTTTAGATGTATTTTTTTATCACTGCAAAGAATTACATCAGGATTTAGTAAGTGTTTTGGATCAAATAGCTCTTTTATCTCTTTCATGATTTCATAAGCATCACTACCCCACTCAAACTCAACATATGGAGCCATATTTCTTCCTGTACCATGTTCAGCCTTTAAACTTCCATCATACTTTTTAGCAACCATATGAGCTACCTTATCCATCAAAGTATCATATCTCTCTACTTCATCATCACTAGCAAAACTTTGATTTAAAATAAAATGAAAATTACCCTCTAATGCATGACCATAGATACAAGAATCATCATAACCTGATTCGATAAGCAACTTTTGTAACTCTTCGGTCATATCTGCTAGGTTTTGAATAGGACAAGCAATATCTTCAATAATTCCAGTAGTTCCTGCCTCTCTTTGACCAATAACAGCTGGGAATACTCCCTTTCTTATCTCCCAATACTTCTTATACTCTTCTTCTTTGTCAGTAAAGTCAATAGGAATAATTGTTTTTTTGTCTTTTAGCTTTTCTAAGATTGTATCTATATTTTTTTGTAAACTCTCTTTTGAAGGAGCTCTAGTTTCAACTAGGATAGCTGTTGCATCTCCTGTTAAAGTTTTTACATAATCAGGAATTCCAGGTTTATTTTCAATACTTTTAAGAGCAAGTCTATCCATCATTTCGGCAGCATCAACTGCATCTCTACACTCTAAACTCATAATAGCAACTGCTTCACATGCTTCTCTAATAGTTTCAAAAACCATCAAAGCACTTGCTTTATCTTTATAATCAGGAACTGTTCTAAAAGTAACTTCTTCAATAAAAGCTAAAGTACCTTCACTACCAACCATCAGATATTTAATCATATCTATTGGATCATCTGATTTTAAAAATGCATTTAAAGAGTATCCACAAACATTTTTGATGCTATATTTTCTAACAATTTTGTCATATAACTCTTTATTATTTTTTATCTTTTGAGATATTCCTTTCATTCTCTCAAGTAATTTAGGATGTGATTTTTTAAAAGCTTCCCTACTTTCTTTACTAGAAGTATCAAGCTCAGTCCCATCCATCAATATCATCTTAATATCAGAGATGGTTTCCAGTGAGTTTTCAACAACCCCACAACACATACCACTAGCATTATTTGCAACGATTCCAGCTATCATTGCTCTATCTATACTAGCAGGGTCTGGTCCGATTTTCTTACCATATTTTGATAAGTACCTATTTGCACTTGCACCTAATACTGATGCTTGAAGTGTTATAAGGCTTTTGTCTTCATTTGCACTAATTCCATTCCAATCTCTTGAAGTAACGATTAAAATAGAATCACTCAGTGCTTGCCCAGACAAACTTGTACCAGCTGCTCTAAAAACAACAGGTAACCCCAAAGCTGTAGCCTCTTTTAGTATGAGTTTTACCTCTTTAGCACTTTGTATCCATATGACAACTTTTGGTACCAATCTATAAAATGACGCATCAGTTCCATATGCTAAAGTACGAAGTGGATCTGTAAAAACTCTATCTTTAGGTATTTGTCCTATAATTTTCTCATAAAAATCTGAATAACTCTTTGGTAGCATTTTCATAATCTATCCTTATTTTTTAATTAATAAAATATTATCATTATTATATAAAAAAGATATTACAAAAAGTTACTTTCCATTAACGATAATAGTGTATAATGACAAAAAAGAACAAGGAGTGCAAAATGAAAAAAATTATATTGATTCCAATTCTTGCTTTTTCTATGTCACTGAGTGCAAATTCTATAAAATATAATGAAACAGTTGATGTCATAAAAAGCGAGCCAATTCACAAAACAATTATCACTAGAACTCCATATCAAGAGTGCTGGGATGAAGAAGTAACTTCAAATAGCTCAGAAGAAAGTCCTATTGGAGCACTTATTGGTGGTGTTGCTGGAGGAATTTTAGGCAATCAAATAGGTGGAGGAAGTGGTAAAACTGCTGCAACTGTTGGTGGAGCCATTGTTGGAACTCTTGTTGGTAAAAACCTCTCCGAAAAAGGTAATCATCCTTCAACTACTACACAAAGAAGATGTGTGACAAAATATCAAGAGCATAGTGAGGAAAAACTTGTTGGTTACAAAAATATAGCTGATTACAAGGGTAAAACTATTGTAAAATATAGCGATCGACCACTAGATAAAATTCGACTAAGAATCAAGGTTGAGTACTAAACTACTTGCAATCTTAGTTATATCTGATTGAACACTTAAAACCTTGCCAAATTTATGCTCATAAAATGGCAAGGTAATTTTCTTAAAACTCTCTTCATTATCTCTAAAATTTACACACCATCTGAAATCTACATGTAAAGATTCTAAAAGATTTATATTTAATAAAGTATCATTTATACAGCCTAAATTTGCATGAGTTACTAAAAGTGTAATTGCATTGAACTCTTTGATAAAATCATACATATAAAGATTTTCATCAACTGGTACCATCAATCCTCCAGCACCTTCTATTAACACTATATCGCTTACACTATCTATCTTATCAAAAGCTTTTCTTATAACCTTTAAATCAATCTTTTCATCTTTTTTAGATACAAAAGGAGCTGCTGGGAGTTTGTATTGGATCGGTACTATATCTTTACATGTAAAGTCTTTTATGTTTGGATTATACTTTTTTGCAAACTCTAAAAGTAACTTTCCATCTAAGGGCTCATCTTTTACACCTGATTCAATAGGCTTTAAAACTCCCACTTTTAATCCTTGTTTTGAAAGCTCTTCAATGAGTTTACATGTAGTGTAGGTTTTCCCGACATCAGTATTTGTTGCTGTTATAAATATGGCTTTTTTTTTCATAATTTCTTTTCTATTTCATTTGGTGGAAGTGGTTTTGAGTAAAAATAGCCTTGTATAAAATCACAACCAGCCTTTCTTAACCAATCAACTTGTTCTTTTGTTTCAACACCTTCTGCTATAGTTTTCGCACCAAACTCTTTTGATAAGAAGATGATGAATTCTATAACTTTTTCACTCTTTTTAGATAGATTAATTTTATCTATAAAACTTTTATCTATCTTTAAATAATCAAAATCGATAGATGAAATCTCACTCAAAGAGGAATGAGCTATACCAAAATCATCTATTTCAATTTTTATCCCCAAATCTCTAGCACGAGATATAAATCTACTAGCAACTTCAAGGTCATTGATTGCAGCTCGCTCAGTTATTTCCAATGAAACTGCGTCACTTCCTATTTTATTTTTGATTAGGTTTTCTTCTAACATACTAAAAAAGTTTTCATCACTTATATCTAAAGCAGATATATTAATAGCAACTCTTAAATCAATTCCTTTTTCTCTCCAAATTGATTGTTGTTGTAGTACTTTTTTAACAATTACTTTTGTAATATCATTGATAGTTCCAAACTCTTCAGCAGTCTTTGCTATAAGCTCAGGTGAAATTGGATGACCATCTTTGTCTTTTAATCTCATCAAGGCTTCTAGGTGATATACCTTTTCATCATTTGCTCCATATATAGGCTGATAGTACACTTCAAAACTTTCATTTTTAATCGCATCTATGATATTTTTCTCAATTGATATCCTAGTTCTTGATAAATCAAGCATCCATGGCTCAAATAGTATGACATGTTTACTCTCTCTTCCATATCCCAAAGCACTCATACCAAGTTCGTGCATACTTTTTATCTCAGTTGTATCTTCAGGAGCACTTACTACTGACATTCTTACATAAATAGGGACTAAATGTTCATCATCTATGCTAATTCCTGAAGCTAATTTTTTCTTTATACGAGTTAAAATCTCAATTGCAAGCTCTTTATGTACATTGTATAAAAGTATAGCAAACTTATCGCCACCAAGTCTAAAAAGTTTATCAGTCTTTGCTATTGAATCTTTTATTGCCTTAGAGATTGAACAAAGTGCTTTATCACCAAACTTATAACCATAATTAAGATTGATAAGAGAAAAATCTCTTATATTTAAAACACATATACTAACTGGCTCTTTTGCATTATTTAACTCAACTTGAAGAGCGTTGATATTTGGTAATTTACAAAGTGGATCATGATAACTTAAAAATTTTAATTTTTCTATATTTCTTAAACTTTCCAGAGCAAACTCGACATTTTTACTAATAGTTTCAAGTAAATTCTCAAGCTCTTTAGAATATATATTTGATGTATCACTATATAAGTTTAGTATATATTTTTTAGATGTTTTATTATCATTTATAACAAGAGATGATGATGAAAAAAACTTTGCTTCTAAAAGCCTCTGCCTCCAAGGCTCAATATCTTCATTTGTAAATGTATTTTGATTGTAACTTAGTGTTTTTCCTTCAAATATACATTTAGCAGATGTCCCTTTTAAGTTTGAAGGATCTAAAGTCAAAACAAAATCATCTAAATACCCCTCTTCTTCTCCATATTTTGAAACTTCTCTAAGCACTCCTTTTTCAAAATCACAACTTCCAAGCCATGCAAATTTAAAAGGACCACTTTTTACTAAAATACTACAAATTTTTTCAAAAATTTCTTCTTTACTCTGTACATGTAAAAGCATTTGATTAATCTGTGAAAGCGCAATCCCTACTCTTTTTAAAGCTTCATCTTTTGTTACATCATGCCAAAAACCTATCAGTTCATTATCTTCATTTGCTTTATTTAGTTTATATGTTTTATCATTTATATAAATATAACTTCCATCTTTTTTTCTAAATTTGTATATTTGATTTAGTTTGCCTTTTGATTCTAGGTTTATTTGATTTTTTAGAACTTCATCTTTTTTCAAAGGATGAAGATGTTCTTCCCACCAAGTAGAGTAAACTTCTTCTTTTTTATATCCTGTAATCTTATTAAATCCATCTGAGAGATATTTTAATGTTATTTTATCTTTATGATAAACAGTATGAAAAATAACAACAGGAGAATAACTCATCAAAAGGTTTAATTCCCTGCCTAGTTCTTCTATTTCTGTTATATCTACAAATGAAACTATACCAACTCTTTTACCTTTATAAACCATAGAATCAGAAATGGCATATACTTTTAGCTTATGAGAATCAATTTTTAAAAATGCCTCATATGTTCTAGCATTACCACCAATTTTGATTCTTTCTTCTAGTATTTGCTCAAATTTTATAATTTCTTCTTTTGTATATTTATCTTTATCAAGAACATCAAATGGGGTTAAAGAAGATAAAGTATCCATATCGGTTTTTAAAACTCTCAAAGCATATTTGTTTGCATATATAAAAGTAGGAGAATACAAAATGACACCTGAAGGCATATTTTTCACTAAGCCCTCAAATGTATTTTTTTGATCTATTATCTCATGAGCCATTGATTTTACAGAATCTACAACTTTTTGAAGCTCTTCGTCCTCAAAGCTTGGTAATTCATCAAAATCAATATCTTTAGAAGTAAGAGTTTTTGATAATTTGTCTAATTTTTTAACTCTTTTATTGATAATCACACTATAAAAGATAAAGAAAACAAGCCCTAAGATTAGGACAACTCCTAAAAATACTTTATAAGAAGTGTAATTTAAAACTGTTATGATATCTTTTTGATTGCTTGTATATGTAAAGATTATTTGTTTATCTCTACTAAAATCATAAACAACTTGTGTATGTAAAATCTCAGCTTTGTGATTAAAAGAGTAGTAATAATGCGAAAAATCATTTAACTTGTCAAAAGATTTGACATTTTTATTTTCTATTTTGATTTTTATATCTTTTATCTTATTTTTTTCAAAAAACTTTTTATCAATTTTATTAACAACTACCAATATACCATTTGAAGGTTCATCAATCTCTTTTATTATAGGGAAAAAGGCTATCATATAAATTTGATTATCATATACATAATACAAACTAGAAGAGGTTTTTAGATTTATTTTATCTTTTAAATTTTCAAAAGTTTTTGGTAAGGATACTAACTCTTTTCCTATCTTGCCTTCTTTTACTCTTGCACAAAAAAGTCTTTTATTTTTATCAAAAAAGAGCATATAATCTACATCTATGTCAGATAGAGTTGTATCTCCTAAAAAATTATTTTTTATAAAATTTTCATTTTTACCTTCTAAAAACAGATAACTATCTACCCAGTTCCCCCAATCCTTAGATAAATGCTCAAGCCTTTCTTTGTTAAATTCTAACATTGTAACTAATTTTGAAGCTTGAGTCTGGGCTACATTTTTTAATATTATATTTTGAGTATAAGAAAGAGATTTAAATCTGAAAAAACTAATAGAGATTATAGTTATTAGAAAAATTGATAAAAAAAGATAAAAAGTTTTTTTAGAGATGCCCATAAACTAACCTTTATACGATTCTACTTAAGAATATACATAAATAAAACATAAAACATGCTTACTTTTAGGATTTAAATGACGCCTTAAAAGCATTATCTATCATCTTTTTTATGTCATTTTTCTCTAGATTTAAAGCTTTTGCAGTGGCTATAAAATTTTCATTTAAATAACCCCCAAAATATGCTGGATCATCTGAGTTGATTGTTACACACAAGCCCATATCCAAAAGTTTTTTGATATTGTGACTAGCTAAATCTTTTACTGCTCTTAGTTTAACATTTGAAAGGGGACAAACAGTTAAAGGGATTTGTTTTTCTTTTAAATACTCCAAAAGCTTTTCATCTTCATCACATCTTATCCCATGATCAATCCTGTGTACATGTAAAAGCTCTATCGCTTCCCAAATGTAAGAGCTGTTTGCTTCTTCTCCTGCATGAGCTACTAGCTTAAATCCTGCATTTTTAGCCATAGTAAAAACTTTTTGAAATTTGCTTGGTGGATTTCCAACTTCACTAGAATCAAGTCCAACTGCTTTTATGAGGTATTTGTAAGGTAAAGCTTCTTTTAACGTATTTATAGCTTCTTCCTCACTTAAATGTCTTAAAAAACTCATAATCAAACACGAACTAATTCCTAACTCTTCATCAGCTTTTTGTAAAGCTTTTGTAATTCCATTTATAACTGCTCCAAAAGAAATGCCTCTTTTTGTATGAGTTTGAGGATCAAACATAATCTCAGTGTGAACTATGTTTTGCTCTTTACATTTTAAAAGATATGCCCAAGTAAGTTCAAAAAAATCTTCTTCCTCTATCAAAACATTTGCCCCAGCATAATAAATATCTAAAAATGATTGCAAAGATGTAAAATTATAAGCATTTTTTACCTCTTCTATACTTCCATAAGGTATTTTAACGCCATTTTTCTTTGCAAGTTTAAACATCAACTCAGGCTCTAGCGTACCTTCAATATGAAGGTGAAGTTCAGCTTTTTTTAAATTTTTTATAAAATCTTCCATAATATACTCTCCTAAAGATAATTATAGCATTTTTTAAATTTTATTTTAGTACTACCAAAAGTAATACCTATTTTATGCTATAATCTTTTTTTTATTTTTAGGAGGATTGTTTGAAACTTAAATCTTTTATTTATTTAATGTTTTTGCCAATCATGCTATTTGCAGATGCAAAAACAAATGCACAAACTTATGGTGTGCTAACTCTAATCCCACCTTTAGTGGCGATCGGTTTAGCATTTTTAACAAAAAATGTAATTTTTTCTCTATTTATGGGAATCTTTAGCGGTACTTTTCTTTTAAATGTCACTGGAAACAATATCTTTTTAGCACTCTACAATGCTTTTATAGGAATTATTTCTAAGATGATTGGAAGTATGGCTGATTCTTGGAACGCGGGAATCATACTTCAAGTTTTAACAATTGGTGGTTTAATCGCTGTAATTACAAAGATGGGCGGACCAAGAGCCATAGCTGAGAAACTAGCAAAAAGAGCAAAAACAGGTCGTTCAGCTCAGATTTATACTTGGATTATGGGCTTTTTTATCTTTTTTGATGATTACGCAAACTCACTAATCATCGGACCAATTATGAGACCAGTTACAGATAAACTAAAAGTAAGTAGAGAAAAACTAGCATTTATCATAGACGCAACTGCCGCTCCTATAGCTGGAATCGCTCTTATTTCTACTTGGATTGGATATGAAATCTCACTTATCAAAGATGCTTATGGTATGATAGGCCAAACAGATATAAACGCTTATGCGATTTTTGTACAAACCATTCCTTTTAGATTTTATAATATCTTGATGTTGGCGTTTGTATTTTTTACAGCATATTTTATGCGTGAATTTGGCCCTATGCACAAAGCTGCAACTAGATCAATCCAAAAAGGTCAAGTATATCACCCTGATGCAAAACTCATGACAAACCAAGAAAGCTCGACTCTAGAGCCAAAAGATGGAGTAAAACACTCAATTTGGAATGCACTAATTCCTATTGGAACTCTTATAGTAGTTGCTTTTTTTGGATTTTATTTTAACGGTTATCATGCACTTGAGGGTGAAGCATTGAAAATGGTTGATGCAAATCCTTACTCATTTGCTTCATTAAGGGATTGTTTTGGTGCTGCTGATGCTAGTGTTGTGCTTTTTGAAGCTGCTTTATTTGCTTCAATAGTTGCAATTGGTATGGGAATGAAACAAAAAATGTTTAATCTAAGTGAAGCACTTGAAACTTGGGTTTTTGGTGTAAAAGCTTTGGTTATTACAGCTGTTATTTTGATTTTAGCATGGTCAATAAGTGGAGTAATAAAAGAGCTTGGAACATCTACTTATCTTGTTTCAATCCTAAGTGATTCTACACCACAAGTACTTTTACCTTCTATTATCTTTATACTAGGCTCGATCATATCATTTGCCACTGGAACTTCTTATGGAACTATGGGGATTTTGATGCCTTTAGCAATTCCTATCGCAAATGCTGTTGGACTTCACACAGGACTTGAAGGAAGTGAACTTCAAAACTATATAATCTTAAATATAAGTGCTGTTCTAACTGGAGCTATTTTTGGGGATCACTGTTCACCAATTTCAGATACTTCAATCCTATCTTCAATGGGCTCAGCATGTGACCATATAGACCATATCAACACTCAGCTAGCTTATGCCATAGTAGTAGCGTTTATCGCTATACTTTGTGGATATATCCCAGCAGCTATGGGATTTTCTATGTATCTTGTTTTACCTTTAGCTATTTTAGTTACAGCTTTAGTTGTAAGATTTTACGGGAAAAAAGTAGAAGCATAACTAAGGAGGCAATTTTGCCTCCAAACCCTCTTCACAATCATTTCACTTTTTCATTTTATAATTTTCCAAACAAAACAAAAAAGTAGGAGAGAGAAAGATGAAAAAGATAGTAACAATTTTAACAGTAGCAATCATAGGTTTACAAGCAAATTCATTTACATTAACTGATAGAGCAAGAGTTATAAAATCAACTCCAATTTACAAAACAGTTACAAAAAGAGTTCCATACCAAGAGTGTTGGAATGAAGAAGTTCCAGTTAGAAGAGGTAGCTATAACGATGATTATCCAATAGGAACAATTATAGGTGGAGTTGCTGGGGGAGTTATCGGCCATCAAGTTGGTAAAGGTAGAGGAAATGATTTAGCAACAGTTGGTGGAGCAATAATAGGGAGTTTGGTTGGTCACAACTTGTCAAAACATGAAAGAAGATATGAAAGTACAAGCTATGAAACTAGAAAAAGATGTGTAACAAAATATCAAGAAAGTTATGAAGAAAAATTTGTAGGATACAAAAATATAGCAAAATACAAAGGAAGAAGAATAGTAAAAATTTCAAACAATAGATTAAGATATATTCCTATTGAAATTGAAATCAACTATTAGCACTTTATTAACACAACTTAGATAAAATACTCTAAATTATTTTTTAGGGTATTTTATGGAAAAATTGATTAGATTTTTTAGCGATAATGCTAAGATGAACTATATATTGTTTATCTTAGTTTGTTTTGTAGGGATAACTTCTTATATGAAAACACCAAAAGAGGTATTTCCTTCGTTTGAATTAGACAAAATTATCATCTCAGGAAGTTATAGTGGAGCTTCTATTGATATACTAGATAAAATGGCGGTAAGAGAGATTGAAGATAAACTGCAAGGCCTTCAAGGCGTAGATGATATGACTTCTACTATCTCTCCAGGCTCTTTTAGAATCACTTTAGAACTTATAAAAGGAACAAATAAGTACGACACAGCTGCTAAAATAAAAGACTACATAGATGAAGTTAAACAAAACTTTCCTAGCGATATGAATGATCCAAAAGTTACAGTTCCAAGTATCAACAAGAGCCTTGTAGATATCTCAATATCATCTAAAGAAAAAAATTTATCAGGACTTATTGATTTTGCAAAAGATTTAAAAACTGCTATTTTAAAAGTAAAAGATATATCAGAAGTTACAATCTACGGTGATTCTGATATGTATTATAATATATTAGTTGATGAAAGAAAGATTGAAAGTTTAGGACTCAATAAAAACTCTGTGTTTAATGCAATATCTGGAATTTCATATATCTTTCCAGTAGGAAAGATTGAGGGAAATGGTAAGCACTACTATCTTTCTACCTACAATGGTAAAAAAAGTTCAGATAAAATGCAAAATACCCTCTTAAAGATTGATGGAAAATCAATCTATCTAAGTGATATTGCAAAAGTTGAAAAAAGATATGAAGATTCTTCTACACTCTCTTCTATTGATACAAAACCATCTTTAACTCTTACTGTATTTCAAAGCTCAGATGGAAATGCACTAAATGCCAAAAAGAACATAGAAAAGACTCTAAATAAAATAAAAAAGCAAAATCCTGATATTGATTTTTTAGTACACAATGACAACACTCAAAGAATCAAAGATAGATTAAATGTCGTTGGCTCTAACATCATATTTGGTTTTGGGTTAGTAACTTTACTTTTAATTTTACTCATAAACACAAGAATGGCTTTTATAGTTGCTATTGGGATACCAACATCTTTTATCATGGCTGCATTTTATTTTTATCAGCTAGGATATACAATAAATCTTATCTCATTAGTTGGTGTTTTAGTTGCACTTGGAATTGTTGTTGATGATGCCATAGTAATAGCTGAAAATATACAACAAAAACTAGAAGAAGGCTTACCGCCAAAAGAAGCAGCCATACAAGGAGCTAAAGAGGTTGCAAAACCTGTAATCTTTGCTTCACTTACAACTCTTTTTACTTTTATACCACTTTTGATGTTAAGAGGAACTATGGGAGAGTTTATAAAACTCATTCCTATTGCAGTTTCAGCTTTGATTGTAGCTTCACTTATAGAATCATTTATATTTTTACCGATACACGCTGCTCACACACTAAAAACAAAATCAAAAGTTCTCTCATGGGACAGAGCAAATAAAATTTATAGTTCAATCATACATCTACATGTAAAGTATAAAAAAATATTTTTATTTTTATTTCTTGTAATCATACCAATCTTAACTTTTTTGGGCATCAAACACTCAAAATTTCAAATGTTCCCAAGGTTTGATACAACTAAAATAAATATTTCCATAAAAGCAGATATTAACACTCCAATAGAAAAATCTTTTGAAATTGTAAATGAGATAAGCAAAGATTTTGTAAAACTAAAAGACAAATATGGTATCGAAAGTGTCTCAAGCGTAGCAGGATATAGAAGTAATACTGAAGGAGCTAGTGAGAACTACCCATATGTTATGTACATAACACTAGAGCTTTACAAGTTAAAAAACGAAAACTTTTTTAATGAATACATAACTCCATATCTAAGCTTTTATGATGACAATACTCCTAAAATCAGAGAAAAAACTTCTTTTGAAATTTCAAGAGAGTTAAGAAAGTTTTTAAAACAAAAAAATTACAAATCAAAATATAAGCTCCAAGAAATCGAAGTAGCAGAAAGAAGAGCAGGTCCTGTTAAATCAGATATAAAGATAGGAGTGGTTTCAAATGATAATAAAAAAGTTTTTGAATCAATCAAAGAGATTAGAACTGCTTTGAAAAAAGTTGATGGAGTAAAATCCATAAGTGATAGTGCAAGTAGAGGTATAGATGAAATCAAGATAAAAGTTAATAAATACGGAGAATCGCTAGGACTTGATGAGCAAGATATTGGAGCAATTTTATCAAATCTCTTTTTATCAAAAAAGAAAACAACAGCATTTGATGATAAAAACTTACTCGAAATAAAAGTCCAAAGTGTAAACAAAGATGATATTAGTACATTAAAAACTGCTAAAATTCCACTAAGTGATGGCAAAAGTGTAATGCTAAAAGATGTAGTAGAATTTGAAATTGTAAAATCTTTTGAAAAAGTGTATAAAGATTTTGGAGTTAAAACATTTTATGTTTATGCAAATGTTGATACAAAAAAAGTCACTGCATCTGAAGCAATTGATAAAATCAAAGATACTTTAGAAAAGATCAAAAACAATGATGTAGAGATTAAACTCTTAGGAGAAAAGAAGAAAAATGATGAATTAAAAGAAGATATGTTAAATGCTGCTTTTATATCTTTGCTTTTGATAATGCTTAGCCTTATGTATATGTTTAACTCTTTTAGAGATACTTTTATCATAATGTCTGTTATTCCATTTTCATTTTTAGGAGTACTCATAGGTCACTTCATAATGGGTATAAACCTTACCATGCCTTCAGTTATAGGGGCTCTTGGACTTGCTGGAGTTGTCATAAATGATGGTATAGTTATGATGACATATCTTCAAGGAGCAAGAACTTTGGATCAACTCTTTAAAGAAGCAACAAAGAGATTAAGACCGATTTTCTTAACAAGTATCACAACCTTAGTAGGTCTTTCAACTCTTATCTTTTTCCCAACAGGAGAAGCAGCCATATTCCAACCACTTGCAATCTCACTTGGTTTTGGTTTAGCTTGGGGAACTATACTAAATCTTATCTATGTACCAACATTTTTTGCTGTTCTTCACAAAAATAGATATGAGATTCAAAAATAGCTACATGTAAACTCTTTGAAACTCTCAAAGAGTTTACTTTTGTATTTATTTTTATGATAAATACAATAAAAATTTCTCTTAACTTTTATATTTTTTAGTTTAATTTCTATAAGCTCTTTTGCTTCTAGCTCTTTTTTTACAGCTACTTTTGATATACATGTAATTGCATTAGTGTTTTTCAAAAGAAGCTCCTTGATCTGAGCAAAATCACGATACTCCATGAAGATATTAAGCTCATCAAATAATTTTCCCAAAGCCAAAACAAAAGTATCTCTTGTGCCTGAACCTTTTTCTCTTAGTATCCATTTTTTATCATATAACTCATCTATATATTGCTCTTTTTTTAAACTCTTATCACTACAAACAACTACAAGTTCATCTTCAGCTAAAACTTCCTTGATAATTTCATCATCTCTACATGTAGTCTCGATAAATCCCATATCTAAATTTCCTAACTTTACTTGCTCTATGATATAAGAAGAATTTTCGATTTGGTGTTCTATTTTTACTTCTTTATTTAAACTCAAAAAATCAAATACGCTCATAGAAGTTATAAAGTTTCCAATCGTTTTACTCGAAGCAATTTTCAAAGTTCCTGCAATTTCATCTTTTTTAAAATAACTCTTCGCGTCTTTTAATGCTAAAAAGTTTGTATAAGTAATTTCCTTAAACTCTCGCCCTCTTTCATTTAGAACAAGTTTTTTACCAATCCTATCAAAAAGTGGCTCACCTAATTTTGTCTCAAGTGATTTAATAGCCAAAGAGATTGCAGATTGTGAGATTTCTAGCTTTTTAGAAAGCTTAGAAACATGAGGGTTTTTACATAGTGCATAAAAAAAATCTAGTTCTTTAAGTGTCATTTTCTTTCTTATATATTTTTTTAATTATTATATCAAATTTTATATATTTTACAAATAAATAAAACTACACTATTATTGCATCAAAAGGAGTTTAGATGATTCAAGGATTGATTTTAGTTAGCTTATTTGCTCTAGTAGCAACATTTTTATCAAATTTTATTGGTGGCTTAAGCCCACTTATCATTGGTATAGTACTCGGTATGATTTATGCAAATACTCTTAGGCATAAACTTCCAAAAAGTTTTGAATCTGGCATAATTTTTTCAACAAAAACTATTTTAAGAGGAGCTATTATATTTTACGGTTTTAGGCTTACTTTTCAAGACATTTTTCAAGTTGGACTATCTGGCATATTAGTAAGTACTCTTATAGTAACTCTAACTTTTATCATAGGTTATTTTGTAGGTACTAAAATATTAAAAATGGATAGAGACACAGCCATACTAACAACAGCTGGAAGTTCTATTTGTGGCGCAGCTGCAATTTTAGCGACTGAACCAGTTGTAAAAGGCGAAGCTTACAAAACGGCAATTGCAGTTTCAACTGTGGTATTGTTTGGAACAATAAGTATGTTTTTATATCCATTTTTGTACAAATCAGGTTTAATCCCACTATCGCCCCAAGGTATGGGTATATACATAGGAGGAACTCTTCATGAAGTAGCACATGTTGTAGGAGCAGGAAGTGCTATTAGCCAAGAAGTAGCAAATAGTGCAGTTATAGTAAAAATGATAAGAGTGATGCTACTTGCTCCATTTTTAATTTTACTTAGTTTGTGGCTATCAAAAACAGCAACTTCTAAAGAAAAACAAAAAATCACTATACCATGGTTTGCTATTTGGTTTATCGTTGTTGCAGGATTTAATTCATTTGAGTTTATACCAAATAACATAATCCAAAATATAAACATTGTTGATACTTTTGCTTTAACTATGGCTATGAGTGCACTAGGTATGCAAACAAATTTCAAAAAATTCAAACAAGCTGGACTAAAACCAATCTATCTTGCTTCAATTCTTTTTTTATGGTTAGTGTTTGGTGGATTTTATATAACTGACCTTACTATGAATTTTTGATATAATACCTCTAAAAAAGGAATACCATGCCAAACAGAGAAGATGCGCTTAAACTTTTAAAAGAGTATAATGGCGATGCTTTAGTAACTCATGGATTAGCAGTTGAAGGTGCTATGAGACACTTTGCTAGAAAATGGGGTGAAGATGAAGAAACATGGGCAATTGTTGGACTTTTACATGATTTGGATTATGAAAAATTTCCAGATGAGCATTGTTATAAAACAAAAGAGATACTTGAGCCTCTAGGCTACAGCCAAGAGATTATAAGAGCTATTATGAGCCATGCTTGGAAAATTTGTACAGATGTTGAGCCACTATCAAGGATGGAAAAAACTCTTTATGGCGTTGATGAATTAACAGGGCTCATAACAGCTTGCGCTCTTGTTAGACCTTCAAAATCAGTTATGGATTTAGAAGTAAAATCTGTCAAGAAAAAATTTAAACAAAAATCATTTGCTGCTGGTGCTAGCAGAGAAGTTATAAGCGAAGGTGCACAAATGCTAGAGATGAGTCTAGATGATTTGATAAAAGAAGTTATACTTGCTATGAGAGAGATTGCTCCTACTTTAGGACTTGAGCTTAAGCATGCCTAATAGGAATAAAAAAATCTAATTCAAAAAGTTCATCTTTGCTTATAAAATGGTTTTTATGATAATGTGCCATTGAAGGAAGATGAACTTTTTCATACTTTGAGTTTGGTAACCACTCGTAGTAGATATAATCCATATATTTCATCAAATCTCCATATTTTCCACTCAAAGCAAATTTTGCACAGAAAATTCTTGGTATCTCCATCACACCTACATCGCCACTTCTAAAGTACTCAAAATCATCTTTTATCTCCAAACAAGCAACATAATGACAATCTTCTTTTTTTACTATATTTGGGTTTGAGTGATGAAGCCCAATCATTGGCATCTTTGAAAAATCAAGATTATTTTGTAAAGTCCACTCTTCTAATCTTTGCCAAGCTTCTTTTATACTTCTGTTATAACCTCGATGACGCACATAAACAACCCTTCTTTTAGGTACATAATCAATCTCTACATGTAAAGGATTTATCTTTGTGATATTTTGGCTTACATGTAAAGGTTTATCTATCTCACGCCATTTGCTTGGTGTACATCCAAAATGATCTTTAAAAGCATGAGTAAAAGAGGAGTTTGAGATAAAACCTACTTCACTAAAAATTTCACTTATTGTTGAATTTGGATTGAAAAGAAGTGCATTTGCACAGTGTTCTAGCCTAACTCGTCTTATATAAGCATGAACACTCTGCCCAACTATTTTTTTGAAAACTCTATTAAAATGAAACGCAGACATAGAAGCTCTTTTAGACAAACTTTCAACACTATGCTCTTGTGATATATCCAAGTGAATATGAAACAATATTTCGTTTATTCTTTGACTATGGTCATTTCTAGTTATTTTCTTCATATACTATTATAGCACATTTCGACAAAATTATAGTTATTTTTTATGTAGATATAAACTTTACATGTAGATAAACTTTCACAAAGGATTAAATATGCAACGATTCGCAAAAAGAGTACAAAATGCGCCAAGGTCATTTACAAGAAAAATACTAGATATTATAGGAAAAGATGAGATAATCTCTTTTGCTGGTGGCCTTCCTGATGATTCACTGTTTCCATATGAAATGATAAAGAAAAATACAGATGAGTACTTAAAAAAACCACTCTATCAGTATAGCTCAGCTCTTGGAGCAGATGAGTTAAGAGATGAGATAGCAAAGACTTATGCAAACTCAAATAAAGAACAAATCCTCATAACAACAGGTTCACAACAAGGCTTAGACTTACTTTGTAAAGCTTTTATAAACGAAGGTGACTGCATAGTGGTTGAAGCTCCTAGTTACCTTGCAGCACTAAACCTTTTTGCTTTATATGATGCCGATATACAAGAAGTTAGCCTTACATGTAAAGGGGTAGATACTAAAGAGCTTGAAGAAATCTTTAAAACTAAAAAACCTAAGTTTTTTTATGCGATTCCAACTTTTCAAAATCCGACTGGGTGGAGTTGGGATGAAGAGTGCAAAAAAGAAGTTGCAAGACTAGCTAAAAAATATGATGTTCTAATAATCGAAGATAGCCCTTATAATGCTCTTAAATATGAAAAAACAAATGAACTTAGTTTTGAAGAACTACTTCCAAATTTGAGTGTGAGTTTAGGAACATTTTCTAAAACACTTGTGCCAGATTTTAGACTTGGGTGGATGCGAGCAGATGAGAAGTTTTTAAAAGTATTTCAAAGCATGAAAGAAAATACAGACCTTCAAAGTCCAAAGTTTTTTCAATACATTGTAGCAAAGATGATGAAAGACGGTAGTTTAGCTTTACATGTAAAGAATTTGATAGAAAATTATAAGCTAAAAAGAGATGCAATGGCAAATGCTTTAAAAGAAGAATTTAAAGACGAAATCGAGTTTGAAATACCAAGTGGAGGTATGTTTTTTTGGATAAAGTTTAATGACAACATTGATACTATGAAACTTTTTGATACTGCCATAAAGAAAAACATTGCTTACGTACCTGGATCTGTTTTTTTTAAGGGTAATAGAGAAGTTACATATGCCAGATTGAACTTTACAAATGCTACATGTAAAGATATAAAAATTGGCGTAAAAAGGTTAAAAAAAGCATATGATATATATAAAACACATTTTTTACTATTTTAGCAAGATTTGGATTGACATTTTAAATCAATATAAAATATACTTACTTTAAAAAAGAAGGATTCCAATGAGTTTAGGCAACTACTCTTTGCTTTTTTTACTTTCGATTTTGTGGGGTGGTTCATTTTTCTTTATTGAGAAAGCATTATTGTTCTTTTCGTATGAGCAACTTGTCTTTTTTCGTGTATTTTTTGCTGCTATTTTTATATTGTTGGTTCTACTAATAAAAAAAATACAAATTGCTTTTGATATTAAACTATGGTATTCATTTTTAGTAATAGGTTGCTTAAATAATGTAATTCCTTTTTTAGCAATAACATATGCCCAAGAAAGCATTAGCGCATCACTAGCATCATTGTTTAATGCTACAACTCCTATATTTACTGCTATTTTAGCGCACTTTTTTACTAAAGATGAAAAAGCAACTACTTTAAAATCTATAGGAATCTTGATTGGATTTATTGGTATAATAGTTTTACTTTTACCAACTTCTTTTGGAAGTTTTCAAATTGCAGGACTCTTTGCAATTGCAGGAGCACTTTCTTATGCATTTGCTGGGATTTTTGGTAAAAAACTAGCTAATAACAACCCTATATTTAATGTTTTTGGTATGTTAAGTTCAAGTTCATTTATTTTATATGTAGTCTTTTTTTCTTCTATAAATCAAGTATCATATGATAATTTCTGGAAATTTAAAGATGTCTTGCTTTTAGCTATTTTTTCTACATCTTTAGCCTATATAATATATTTTAAACTACTTGCAAGCATTGGTGCAGTAAAGCTATTATTGGTAACATATTTAATCCCTATTACTGCATCATTTTTAGGAGTTTTTTTCTTGAATGAAGTATTTACATTAAATATGCTTTTTGGAGCTTTACTCATATTTGTTTCATTATATTTTATCAACAAGGAAAAAGCATGAACACATTCCAATTGCAAAGTGAACATTATAATATTATTAAAAAAGCAATTGAATATATAGATAAAAACTACATGTTACAGCCAAATTTAGATGAACTATCTTTACATGTAGGCATGAGTAAATATCATTTTAGCCGTGTATTTAAAGAGTATGCAGGCATAACCCCTATACAATTTTTACAAGCAACAACACTTGAACATGCTAAAAAGCGATTGATGAGTACAAAATCTATACTTGATACAACTTATGATGTTGGTCTTACAAGTTCAAGTAGATTGCACGAACTCTTTGTTAAGTTTTCAGGTATTACACCTGGTGAATATAAAAAGATGGATGAAACTATACTAATTACTTATGGTTTTGGATACACTCCATTTGGAAAAGCACTAATAGCAAATACAAAAAGAGGTATCTGTGCATTAGAATTTTGTGATTATATAGAAGATGAAGCAAAACAAAGATTATATAGTACTTGGGAAAATGCACAGTTTATACTTAACAACAACGCTGCACAAAATTTACTTGATAATGTTTTTAAACGATCAAGAGAGATAAAGTTATTTGTTAAAGGTACAAATTTTCAAATCAATGTTTGGAAAGCACTTTTACAAATTCCATATGCAAAAATACAAACATATTCTCAAATAGCACAAATGATCAATAAACCAAAAGCAGTTAGGGCAGTTGCTAGTGCCATTGGTTCAAATCATGTAGCTTTTTTAATTCCTTGCCATAGAGTTATTGCAAAAAGTGCTGCTATGGGTGGATATCGTTGGGGAGTACATAGAAAAAAGATTTTATTAGCTTATGAAGAATCAAAGCTTACTTAATTTATATAACAAACAAAACAAGACTATAAAAAGCTATATATAAAGCTAAAAAAAGTAAAATACTAAATTATACTTTATGATTTCCAAGGAAATTTGTTGTTAAAAAAACTATTACCTTTTTTACATGTAGCTTTATCTCTTTGCATTGGACTTTTAGGTGCAATTATATTTATATACTTAAAGCTTCCTCTTCCTTGGCTTCTTGGCTCTATAACAGCTATGGCAATAGCTTCAAGATTTACTTTTATTCCTGCAAAAAATCCAAAGATGCTCTCTCCCGCTGCAAGGTCTATTTTAGGACTTATGATAGGAAGTGCTTTTACTCCTGAAATAATCAAATATGTGGGCAATTATGTTGTTAGTTTAGTTATGATTTTACCTTTTGTAGTTGTGATTGCGATTTGTGGTATGTATTATTATTGGAAAATTTTGGGGCATGATAAGGTAACTTCTTTTTTTAGTGCAATGCCAGGTGGACTTTTAGAGATGATTGCTATTGGTGAAACAATGGGCGCAAATATATACAAAGTTACTCTTTTTCAATCCACAAGACTTCTTCTGATCGTATTTTCTTTACCATTTATCATAGAAATTGTAGGAGGCATAAGTTTACATGGCAATAGAACTATTACAACCCCTATAAAAGATGTAGATGTGTTAGATATGCTTATTTTAGTTGGATTGGCCGTTATAGGTGTATTTTTAGCAAAAAAATCTAAAATCTCAGCTCCTTTTATCATCGGGCCTATGCTTGTGAGTATGATAGCTTTTTTAAATGGCTGGGTAACTTCTCGTCCACCTGATGAAGTTATCAAACTTGTTCAAATCATACTAGGAACTTCTGTTGGATTTGTTTTTAGAGGAGTGCCTTTTAAAGAGATTGTAACAACTATACTTAGCACTTTTGGTTACTTTATGATACTTCTAGCAGTAGGTGCTTTTTTTACCTTTATAGTCTCTTTGTTAACTCATTTTGATCCACTGTCGATTATCTTAGCTTTTTCTCCTGGTGGTCAAGCCGAAATAAATCTTATAGCCATCGTTATATCAGTGAACCTACCCTATGTTGCTTTACATCATGTTTTTCGACTTTTTTTAGTTATGGGTATAGCTCCACTATTTGCCAAAAAAATAACAAATAATTAAATGCTATTTCTAAATTTATTTAGCCAATTCTTGTATAATTTGCTTTACTTCATCTTCATCAAAAAAAAGATTATTGTGTAGTTCTTTAGATATTTTAGTTAAAAGAGCGGTTTTTGTTTTGATGTAATCATCTTTACTTACATCTCTCAACCCCTCTTTTAACTTTTGTTCGTACATACTAATTATCTCTTGTTGTTTTTGTTCTTTACTTTTAGGTTCTTTTCTTAAACTTTTTGGTTTTATTAACAGATACAAAAACAAAGCTAAAATAACTACTATAAATACTTCCAAAATAATCCTTATTTACAATCTATTTTCTTCTATATGACTTATTGCCAAATTTATCTCATCCTCTAATCTTTTTTCATCCCATGAAAAATGATTTTTCATTATATCAGAAACTTTATATAAAATATTTTTAGAAACTTCCATATCAATAAGTCCTAAACATACCCTTCTAACTAAAAAGTCAAGTGGCTTTTTAATGAACTCATGCTCAAGTGCATAGTAAACTTCAGCTTCAATGATATCATAATTTTCATGAAGTCTATTAAAACCATATTTTTTAGCATATTCAAGTACTTCAAAAGAATTAGCACCATAAGTTTTATATAAATGTTCACAAATTGCGCTATCTTTACATTCAGCTTGTATAGATTTTTTTACGCTGTCTAAATCTATGTGGCTACCTACTAATTTATACTCTTGTGTTTTACAATCTTTGATTCCATCTAATTTTAAAATTGAATCAACCTTATCTACTACTTCTTCGCTCATTTTTCTATAAGTGGTCCACTTTCCACCAGCAATGCTGATAAGAGAACTTTTTGATACTTCAATATAGTGTTCTCTTACAACCTCTTTTGTATTTTCTGTATGTTCTAGCGAAACAAGAGGTCTTAGTCCGCACCAAGAAGATAAGATATCACTTTTTTCAATCTTTATATCAAAGTATTTTCTCATATGCCTTAAAAGATATTCAACATCTTTTTCTTTGACTTGTGGATGATCAACTACTTTTGATTCTTCATCAGTTGTTCCAACTAAACACTTATCCATCCACGGAAGCATGAACAAAACTCTTCCATCTTCAGTTTCAGGTATCATCAATCCTTCATTGTTAGGAAGGAACTTTTTATCTAAAACTATATGAATTCCAGAGCTTGCTTCAACTATACTATTTGCATTTTGATTATCTTTTAATCTTAATTTATCGCAAAATGCTCCAGTTGCATTTATTACTATTTTTGAACTAAATGTATGCTTTTCACCGCTTAAATTGTCTTTTACAAGTACACCTGATATTTTTTCATCTTCATAAATAAAGTCTTCAACTTCATGATAATTTTTAACAATACAACCCAATTTTGTAGCACTTTGAAGTAAAGATATTACCATTCTAGCATCATTAAAAGCACCATCAAAATATCTAACTCCACCTTTTAATCCATCTTTTTTAACACTAGGAAAAATCTTTTTAATCTCTTCTTTACTAATAATCTGACTTTTTCCAAGCCTTCTTTTACCTGAAATCAAATCATATAGTGCCAAACCAATATAAATATAGGGAATTTCATACCACTTATAAAGAGGTGTAACCAAAGTAATACTATGAGCTAAATGAGGTGCATTTTTTAAAAGGATATATCTCTCTTTTAAACCCTCTTTTACTAAATTATACTGATCTTTATCTAACTTTTTAACAGCAGCTTCTAGATACCTAACACCGCCATGAACCAACTTTGTACTTCTACTACTTGTACCTTCTGCAAAATCATTTTTTTCTAACAGCAAACATCTATAACCCCTTAGCGTAGCATCAAGAGCAATACCAGCCCCAGTTGCACCACCACCAACAACAATAATGTCAAAATCTTTTTTTTGCATAAATATTTTTCCTAAAATATATTTTTATTTTGAAAGAGTTCTACTAACTGAATCCTTCCAACCAGAGTATAATTCTTCTCTTTTATCTTTATCCATACTAGGCTTAAATCTCTTTGATCTGGCTACACTAAATAGGACACAGAAATTAAGTAATTCTGAGTTAAAATTAGTAATAGAAGGAAGATTATGTCAAGAAGTCAATATAGTGAAGAGTTTAGAGCTTCAACAGTGCAGTTAATTTTAAATAATTCAAGATCCATTCGAGAAGTTTCTGATGATTTGGGTATTCATGAAAAAACCTTGTATAGCTGGATAAGAGCTTATAAAATAAAAAACAATATTCCGATTGAAGGAAGAGGTGCACATTTTAAGAAGACTAATTCTTTGAAAGAGTCCCATGAAGAAGAACTCAAGCGTTTAAGGGCTGAGAATAAGATACTTAAACAGGAGAGAGAAATTTTAAAAAAGGCAGCCGCATACTTCGCCAAAGAAACTCTCTAAAGTATGCATGGATTAAAGAGCACAGGAAGAGTTTCTCAATAAAACTAATGTGTAGATTGTTTCAAGTTACAAGAAGCAGTTATTATATATGGATAAAAAATGGTTCTATAGTAAATAAGGTAGATAAACCTTTAAATGACCTTTTGCAAAAGATTTTTGAAGAGGCAAGAGCTACATATGGCACAAGAAGACTAAAAGTAGTGCTAGAGAAGAGATATGGGATTATTGTATCTCGTAGAAAAATACAAAAGTCCTTGAGCCAGCTTGGTTTAAAAGTGAAGATGAAAAGAAGATATAAAGTTATAACTACTACTTCCAATCATAAATTACCTATATCACCAAACCATCTTGAGAGAGACTTTTATGCGAACAACTCTAATAAAGTATATGTTGGAGATATTACATATGTGCCAACTTATGAGGGATGGCTTTATTTAGCAGTAGTGCTTGATATTTATTCCAGGAAGGTTGTAGGATGGTCTATGAGTCACTCTTTACACACTTCTCTTGTAAATGATGCATTGATTATGGCAATAAAGAGACGAACGCCTAAGAAAGGACTTGTTTATCATACTGATAGAGGTAGCCAATATGCTTCATACGAACATAAGGCTATTTTAGAAAAATATGGTATTACTCAAAGTATGAGTAAGAAAGGTGATTGTTGGGATAATGCTGTTGCAGAGAGTTTCTTTCACTCTCTTAAAACAGAACTTATCCATCATGAAAAGTTTATTTCAAGAGCTCAAGCCAATGAAAAAATATTTGAGTATATAGAAATTTTTTATAATAGAAAGCGTTTACATTCTTCTAATAATTACATGTCACCTTATGAATTTGAAGAAGTAATGTTACAAAAAGAAATAGCTATGTAGAATATAAAATTTTATGTCCTAAATACTGTTGACAGATCACTTATCAAGTGACCAACTTTTTGAGAACCCTTCTTGTTTTGGATATAAACCTTGATTCATTCCAGCCAACCAAGCAGCACCAAGTGCTGTAGTTTCCAAAACTTTAGGTCTATCTACTTCTAAGCCTAAAATATCAGATAAAAATTGTATAGTCCAATCTGATGCTGACATACCTCCATCTACTCTTAAAACTGAAGCTTTTATATGAGCTTCTTTAGATGATTCAATATCTGCTTGCATAGCTTCAATCAAATCTCTTGTTTGATAACCAACACTTTGTAATGCAGCTTTTGAAAACTCACACGGACCAGAATTTCTTGTAAGCCCAAATATAGCGCCTCTACAATCAGCATCCCAATAAGGAGCTCCAAGTCCTGTAAAAGCTGGTACTATATATAACTGTTGATTTTCATCTGCCCTCTTAGCTAATTCTCCACTCTCTTTTGCTTCACTAATAATCTTTAATCCATCTCTTAGCCACTGCACAACTGCGCCTGCTATAAAAATCGATCCTTCTAGTGCATAAGTTATTTTTCCATCAAGTCTATAAGCAACAGTAGTTAAAAGCTTATTGTTTGATAAAACCATGCTATCCCCAACATTTAAAATAGCAAAACACCCTGTACCATAGGTTGCTTTTAACATACCTGGTTTGAAACATGCTTGTCCAATTGCTGCTGATTGCTGATCACCTGCAACTCCATTTATAGGTATTTTTACACCAAAAAAATCTTCTGAAGTAAAACCGAAATCATCAGCATTATCTTTGACTTCTGGTAACAATTGCATCGGAATTTCTAAAATATCACATATTTCTTTATCCCAAATACCTTTTTTTATATCTAAAAGCATTGTTCTAGCAGCATTTGAAGCATCTGTTGCATGAACCTTGCCTTTTGTTAGCCTCCAAATCAAAAATGAATCAACAGTTCCAAAAAGCAAATCTCCTTTGTCTGCCTTTTGCTTTGCCCCTTTTACATTATCTAGTATCCATTTTAACTTTGTTCCAGAAAAATATGGATCAAGGAGTAATCCAGTTTTTTCTCTAACTATATTTTCGTAACCCTTTTCTTTTAAAGAATTACAATATTTTGAAGTTCTTCTATCTTGCCATACTATTGCATTATATACAGCTTTTCCTGTATTTTTATCCCAAACAACAGTAGTTTCTCTTTGGTTTGTTATACCAATAGATACAATATCATTAACATTGATATCTTTTATCACATCTTTACATGTAAACAATACACTCTCCCAAATATCTTCAGGATTATGCTCTACCCACCCTGAATTTGGAAAGTGTTGTTCAAACTCTTTTTGAGAAATCTTAACAACTTGCATATTCTCATCAAACAATATAGCTCTACTAGAAGTTGTACCTTGGTCAATTGCTAAAATGTATTTCATAATTTTCCTACTTTTTTACTAAAAGCGTGGGAATACTCCCACGCTAAAATAAAATTTTATTTTTTCCAAGACTTAACTAATTCATCATATGAGATAGTTATAGGTTTTGGCTTTTCATTTGCTAACTTAGCTTTTGGAGCACCTGGTTGTGACAACCAATAATCAGCACCTTTTGCTTTGCCAAGTTTTGGTCCAATATCACCTTGAACACCTGAACGCTCAATTCTTTTAAGAACTTTTTCTTGAGCTTTACAAAGTGAATCTAATGCTGCTTGTGGAGTTTTTGCACCACTTGAAGCATCACCAATATTTTGCCACCATAGTGGAGCTAATTTTGGATAATCAGGAACATTTACACCAGTTGGTGACCATGCAGTTCTAGCAGGGGAACGATAAAACTCAACTAAACCACCAAGTTTTGGAGCTCTTTTTGTAAATGATTTATCATTAATAGTTGATTTTCTGATAAAAGTTAAACCCACATGAGATTTTTTAACATCAACTGTTTTTGAAGTTACAAATTGAGCATATAACCAAGCAGCTTTTGCTCTTTTTACTGGAGTTGATTTTAGCAATGTCCAAGAACCTGCATCTTGATAACCAACTTTCATTCCTTTTTGCCAATATGCACCATGAGGTGATGGAGCCATTCTCCATTTTGGAGTACCATCTTCATTAACTACAGGTAAGCCAGGCTTTACCATATCAGCTGTAAATGCTGTATACCAGAACATTTGTTGTGCAATTTGTCCTTGAGCAGGAACTGGTCCAGCTTCAGAGAAAACCATACCTGCTGCACTTGGTGGAGAATATTTTTTCAACCATTCAATATATTTTTTAACTGCATAAACAGCTGCAGGAGAGTTTGTAGCACCACCACGATCAACACATGATCCTACTGGTTGGAATTTTTCATTTACTCTAATTCCCCACTCATCAACGGGAAGTCCATTTGGTTCACCCTTATCACCCATACCTGCCATTGACATCCAAGCATCAGTAAATCTCCAACCTAAAGATGGATCTTTTTTACCATAATCCATATTACCATAAACTTTTTTACCATCGATCACACGACCTGTAAAAAACTTAGCAATATCTTCATATGCTGACCAGTTAACTGGAACACCTAGCTCATATCCATACTCTTTTTTAAATTCAGCTTTTATTTTTGGATCAGTAAACCAATCATATCTAAACCAATAAAGGTTTGCAAATTGTTGATCAGGCAACTGATAAACTTTTCCATCAGGTCCAGTTGTAAAAGAAAGACCTATAAAGTCATCTAAATCTAAATTTGGATTTGTTACATCCTTTCCTTCACCTTTCATCCAATCAGTTAGGTTTCTAACTTGCTTATATCTCCAGTGAGTTCCTATTAGGTCTGAGTCATTTACAAAAGCATCGTAAATATTTCTTCCTGTTTGCATCTGAGTTTGTAACTTTTCGATTACATCGCCTTCACCAATATAATCGTGAATTACTTTTATGCCTGTTAAGTCATAAAATGCTTTTGCTAAAGTTTTACTCTCATATACATGAGTAGTAATTGTTTCAGATACAACTTTTATAGTCATTCCCTTAAAAGGTTTAGCAGCATCTTGAAACCATTTTAACTCATCTTTTTGCTCAGCCTTGGTTAGTGAAGATGGTTGAAATTCATCTACTAACTTGTCAATTACATCTGTTGAAGAAAATGCAGCAGTACTTGATGCCATAACGACACTTAAAGCCAATGCAATTTTCTTAATCCTTGAATTAATCATATTTACTCCTTTTGATTAAATACCGAATATCATACAATATGCCAAATTTTACACTAACCAAAAAACGGCTACTGCGTAAAAAAAACAAACTATCAAACCACCATATATTGGTGGACCAAACATCCAAAGCCAGCCGATTGATATAAAAGCTGAGCCAAGTAAGCTTAGAAAAAGTCTATCCCCCCTTGTTGTTTCAATTTTTAGTATTCCAACTCTTGGCACTTCAGGTTTTTTAATTGCCAAAATCGTCATAATAACTAGCGTAACAAAAATAAGTATAAAAAATGCTGCAGTTTGTGGTGTCCATGCCATCCATGATAAATTCATCAATCCCTCCTAAACTCTACCTAGGGCGAAGCCCTTAGCGATATGATTTCTAACAAAATAGATAACTAATGCACCTGGAACTATTGTCAAAATTCCAGCAGCTGCTAAAACACCCCAATCTATTCCTGTAGCAGAAACTGTTCTTGTCATAGTCGCACCAATTGATTTTGCATCAACTGATGTTAGTGTCCTACTTAATAAAAGCTCAACCCAAGAAAACATAAAACAGAAAAATGCTGTAACTCCAATACCAGAAGCAATAAGAGGCGTAAAAATTTTAGTAAAAAATTTACCAAAACTATATCCATCTATATAAGCAGTCTCATCTATCTCTTTTGGAACACCACTCATAAATCCTTCAAGTATCCAAACTGAAAGAGGAACATTAAAGAGTGTGTGAGCCAATGCAACTGCCCAAGTAGTATCAAACAATCCTACACTAGAATATAACTGAAAAAATGGTAATGCAAAAACTGCAGGTGGTGCCATCCTATTTGTCAACAACCAAAAAAACAAATGTTTGTCTCCCACAAACGAATAACGACTAAATGCATAAGCTGCAGGAAGTGCAACTGCTAAAGAAATAATTACATTTATAACAACATATGTCATTGAATTGATATATCCCATATACCAGCCAGGATCTGTAAAAATCGTTATATAATTATCAAATGTTAAATGATTTGGAAACAAAGAAAATGTACTAAGTATCTCTTCATTTGTTTTTAGACTCATATTTAACAACCAATATAATGGGATCATTAAAAACAGTATGTATAAAAACATAATAAAAGAAGATTTTGTTATTTTTTTATCTTTTGTATTATTATTCATTACACATTTCCTTTCTTATCAATTGAAGTCATAACAGTAAAAAATACCCAAGAGACTAACAAGATAACTAAAAAGTACATAATTGAGTAAGCTGAAGCTGGACCTAAATCAAACTGTCCTAAAGCCATGTTTACTAAATCTATTGATAAAAATGTAGTAGAGTTTCCAGGGCCTCCTCCAGTTAAAACCATAGGTTCAGTATAAATCATAAAACTATCCATAAATCTAAGTAAACCTGCAATTAAAAGAACTCCACTCATTTTTGGAAGTTCAATGTATTTAAAAACACTCCATCTTGAAGCTTGATCAATCTTTGCAGCTTGATAGTAAGCATCAGGAATTGATTGAAGACCTGCATAACATAAAAGAACAACCAAAGATGTCCAGTGCCAAACATCCATAACTACTATGGTAATCCAAGCTGATAAAACATCTTGCGCATAGTTATACTCTATACCCATTGAAGCTAAAGTATGTCCTAGCAATCCGATATCTTTTCTTCCAAAAATTTGCCAAATTGTTCCTACAACATTCCAAGGAACAAGTAAGGGAAGAGCGATAACAACCAAACAAAAAGATGCCCAAAAACCTTTTTTAGGCATATTTAATGCTATAAATATACCTAAAGGAATCTCAATAAGCAAAATCAAAGTTGTAACCAATGCTTGTCTTCCTAAAGACTCATGCATCCTTTGAGAATGAACGATTTGATCAAACCAATCTAATCCTGCCCAAAAAAATTGATTGTTTCCAAAAGTATCTTGAAAAGCATAATTAACAACTGTCATAAGCGGAATAATTGCCGAGAATGCAACCAAAATAAAAACTGGAAGAACTAAAAACCATGCTTTTTGATTTACTGTTTTATTCATTATAACTTTTCTCCTTCAACTAACCATCCATCACTATATACAAAAGTATGCTCAACATCAAAAGATACAAATTTTATATCTTTTGTAATCGGGCTATCTTCTTTTACAATAATACTCATAGTAATATCTTCAAATTTTACTCTTACTATTTTGTGATAACCAATGTCTTCTATATTGACAATTTCAATTTCTAAATCACCATCATCTTTACTTAACTTCAAAAACTCTGGTCGTATACCAAGTTCTATCTTCCCACTTAAATTACTATATTTTTTAGATAATGTTATTTTTTTATCTTTAATATATGCAACATTTCCATCAATTTTTGCATCAAATATATTCATTCCAGGTGAGCCTATAAAATAACCAACAAAAGTATGTGCTGGCTTTTCAAACAACTCTTCAGGAGTTCCTATTTGAACAACTACACCCTTGTCCATAACAACAACTTTATCAGCAAATGTTAATGCCTCAGTTTGATCATGAGTAACAAAAATCATCGTATGATTAAACTCATCATGTAATGCTTTTAATTGCGTACGTAACTGCCATTTTACATGAGGGTCGATAACAGTTAGAGGCTCATCTAATAAAATTGCATTTACATCTTCTCTAACCATACCTCTTCCAAGGCTAATTTTTTGTTTTGCATCAGCACTTAAACCACTGGCTTTTTTATCTAAAATATCTTCCATTCCAATAGATTTTGCTACAGCTTCAACTCTTTTTTTGATATACTCAGGATCTGCATTTCGATTTCTAAGTGGAAATTCCAAATTTTTTCTCACACTCATAGTATCATACACAACAGGAAATTGAAAAACTTGTGCAATGTTTCTATCTACAGTTTCAGCAAAAGTTACATCTCTATCATCAAACAACAACCTTCCTTGTGAGGGTGTAATAATTCCAGAAATGATATTTAAAAGTGTAGATTTTCCACAGCCTGAAGGTCCCAAAAGTGCATAAGCTCCACCATCTTCCCACTCAAGATTAAGGGTTTGTAGAGCATAATCATCTTTCGTTTTTGGATTAGGTAAGTAAGAGTGAGCCAAATTTTCAAATATAATTTTTGCCATATTAAGACTCCTCTTTTTTATAATTTTCAATTGAAGAAAGTGCAGAAGTAACCACTTTCCCATCAGGAGAAAATACATATATATGTCTAGTATCAAGATAAACTTCAATATCAGAATTAAACTTTAACTTTTTAACACCTTCAACTAAGCCAATCCAATGATTATTCTTATGACTTAAATGCAAATAAGTCTCAGAACCTGTAATCTCTGTTACATTTAAATGAGCTTTTATCTTCATAGCATCATTAGAATATTTTTCAATATCCAAATAGTTTGGTCTAAAACCAGCTATATATTTTCCATCTTTCAAATCTTTTAAAGTGTTGCTAGCAATAGCTTTTTCATTATCTCCAAAAGAAATATAATCACCCTCTTTTGTAAAATCAAAAAAGTTCATAGATGGATTGGAAAATATTCTTGCAGTTGTAGTAGAATTTGGAAAATGATATACTTCATCACTTTTCCCATATTGAGTAATTCTTCCTTCCCAAAGAGTTGCAACATTACCACCTAGCAATAACGCTTCTTCTGGCTCAGTAGTTGCATATACAAAAATGGCACCAGATTCCTTAAAAATTTTAGGAATTTCTTCTCTTAACTCTTCTCTTAATTTATAATCTAAATTTGCCAATGGCTCATCTAGTAAAACCAAACCAGAATTTTTTACAAGTGCTCTTGCTAAGGCACACCTTTGTTGTTGTCCACCTGATAGCTCTAATGGCTTTTTATCTAACTGATTGCTAAGATGCAATAATTCAGCGGTTTTTTTTACTTTTTCGTCTATTTCAGATTTAGACATTTTCATAATTTTTAATGGTGAAGCAATATTTTCATAAACACTTAGAGATGGATAGTTAATAAATTGCTGGTATACCATGGCAACATTTCTATCTTGCACTCTAGCTTTAGTAACATCTTTACCATTCCAAAAGATACTCCCTGTAGTAGGGATATCTAAACCAGCCATAATCCTCATCAATGTTGTTTTACCAGATTGTGTTCTACCTAGCAAAACATTCATTGTACCCTCTTTTAGGGTTAAATCCGTATTGTAGATGTGTGTCATACCATTGACAACCATCGAAATATTTTTGAGTTCTAAAGACAAATTGCCCTCCCCTCCGATTTACTTAACTCAATGGTAACACAGAAAACTTAAATTTTTATTTATATTTAATACACATAGATTTAATAAAATGACAAAGTATTGTTAATAAAATTTAAAATATTTTTTATATAAAAACAGTCTTAACATATTTTTTTGAATTTTAAATTGTAAAATATTTTAGTTAAAACAGCCATTTTATAGTGTTTAAAATATATTTCTTAAAATTAAATAAAAATATTTTTTATTATTATATAAAGCTCAAATAATTATTATTAAATAAAAATTATTTTACTTTTTCTATAAAAATTAAATATTTATTTTTATTAATATTTTTAGAGTAGTGTAGAGTATTGTAACGTTATAACCTTATAATATCTTTGCTTGATAAATCAACCAAGTTAATGCTAATAAATCAGCACTTCCACCTGCTGAGAGGTTTTTTTCTATCATTTTGCTATCAAGTACCAGTAAATTTGCATCTAAATTCTCTACATGTAAGATTTTTTTTGATTCATTTTTAACAAATGCTAAACCTTCTAGTCCACCTCTTGCAAATACTGTTGTATCATCAATAAAGCTCATTAGATATAAAAGTGTCATTTTTAAAGCCGTATCTTCGCCGTAAAGTTTTAATTTTTTCTCATAAAAAGGTAGACTTTTCTCAAATATAGTAGCATAGCCACTCATGGCTTCGCCTCTAATACCAAGATTTTTAGTTTCTTTGTAAAATCTTTCACCATTTGTCTTTGGATTTTTTACATCACTAAAGTCTTTATATAAATCTTTACACAATTTTTTTATCTCATTTTGTAATTTATCAAACTTTTTTACTCTATAAAAAGCATTACTAATAACAGCTAAAGAAAATATCATGCCCTTGTGAGTATTAACTCCACTCGTTGCTTCAAACATAGCTTTTTCACACTCTTGCCCTATCTTTCTTAATTCATTAAAATCATTGGCATTTACAAATTTTTCTATAAATGGTTTAATTGCATCTGCACTTTTATAAAAAGTTGATAAATTCATGTCTTTATGGCTTCCATTGTTGTTTTTATCAACAAGTCCAGGCTTTGGAGTGAGTTCAACCTCTTTTATAAGAGCTTTATGACATAGATTTGAAAGTTCTAACTTGTTCATCAATAAACTTTAATAACTCTTCTATACTATGCCTTTGACTTCTTGCACAATCTTTTGCAACTCTATCACAAATATAGCATTTTCTAGGAGTATTTCTTGATAGTATTGTATGATTTTTATCTATAACATCTATATCCATAAATCTTCCCAATGGATGGATTGTTTCTATTTTACATGTATAGCTTTTTAAATCTTTTGCATTGGCATCAACTGCATAAATCGCTTCAAATCCAACATCACTACATGTAGAAATTTTTTTTAATATTTTAAAGGGAAGTTTTTCTATCTCTTTTATAGCTTCTTCGTATATTGTTTTGGCATTTTTTATATCTTTTTGGATACCTGGAATATTAATTGTAAGGCTTATTAAAGGAGAGCCAAACTTAAAGATTAGCTCTCTTTGTTTTATTACTCTTAGCTCTTTATTGGCTAAAATTTTATCTACTAATTTCATAGACCTCATCTATAATTCGTCCATCTCTATACCTGATTTGAGCTACTACTTTATCTGTGTGTTTTATCTTCTTTGGCTGTCCACAAAGGGCTATTGCTCGTTTGTGTAAATCTTCTATATCAACTATAGTAAGCCCAGCTTTTTTTAATCTATTTTTTAACTCTACATTTCTTGGATGAACAGCAATTCCTTGGTCAGTTACAACTACATCTACACTATCTCCTGGAGTTACAATAGTATGTACCCTACTTCTGATAGTTGGAATTCTACCACGTGTTAGTGGAGCCACAATGATTGCAAGTTTTGACTCAGCAGCAGTATCACTATGTCCACCACTTGCGCCTCTTAGCAAACCTTTTGAACCTGTTATTACATTTACGTTAAAATTTACATCAACCTCCAAAGCACTTAAAACAACAACATCAAGCTGTTTAATTGCAGCACCTTTTGAGCTAGGATTTGCATACTCATTTGCACTTATTTCAATATGTCTTGGATTTTCTCCTAAAGATTTTGCTGCAAACTCATCAAAACTTTGAACATCTAAAAGTTTTTCTATTAAATTATTTTTTAACATATAAACCATAGTTCCAGTAATACCACCAAGTCCAAAACTAGCTTTTATATTTTTCTCTTGCATTTTTTCTGACAAAAATATAGTAGTTGCCAAAGATGAACCACCAGTACCGGTTTGCAAAGAGTAGCCATTTTTAAATAAACCAGAGTTTTCTATTACTCTTGCAGTTCTTCTAGCTAAAAGAAGTTCTTTTGGATTGGTTGTCATCCTAGTAGCTCCCTCACCAATTTTACTTGGGTCCCCAACTGCATCAACCAAAACTATATTATCAACTTGATCTTGAGAAATAGAAGCTGGCATATTTGGATATGGCTCCAGTGTTTCACTCAAAAGCACAACATGTTTGGCATATTGAGCATCACTCATAGCATATCCTAATGAGCCACATTGAGATTTTCCTTTTGAACCAGTTGCATTTCCAAATTTATCAGTACAAGGAACACCTATAAAAGCTACATCAATGTTTAATTCCCCACTTTGTAAAAGATGAACTCTACCACCATGAGAGTGGATTTGAACAGGTTTTTCCATCAAACCATAACTAATTGCTTCACCTAGTTTACTTCTAAGTCCAGATGTATAAATCTGAGTTACTACGCCATTTTTTATGTGTTCAATAACTTCATCATGAACACTTGCAAGTGAACTAGAAGCTAAAGTTAAATCTTTTATCCCTAGTTTTGAAATCTCAGCCATAACCATATTTAAAACTTTATCCCCACCACGAAAAGCATGATGAAAAGATATAGTCATGCCATCTTTCAATCCAGATTTTTCAATCGCTTCTTTAATACTTTCACAAATTTTGGAATCTCTTTTACTTATATCTACATTTTTTGCTTTAGGCTCATATCTATTCATCTTCTTCTCCAATCAAGCCAGATTTCTTAGCCAAATCAATAGTATATTTGGCTCTTGCTATGATAGGAGCATCTACCATTCTTCCATCAATAGATACAACTCCCAAGCCATTTTTCTTTGCATGCTCTGCAGCTTCTAGTACTTCTAATGCCCACTCTATTTCTTCTTTTTTAGGTGCAAAAATATCATGTAAAATTGAAATTTGATTTGGATTAACTAGTGATTTTCCATCAAAACCAAGAGCTTTTATTTTTTTAACTTCTGCTATAAATCCCTCTTTATCTCTTACATCAGCAAAAACTGAATCAAATGCTTGAATTTTAGCTGACCTTGCAGCTAAAAGTATTTGAGCTCTAGCTGCTGTTAATTCATTTCCTTCTTTTGTTCTTTGAGTTCTTATATCTCTTACATAATCCTCTGCGCCAAGTGCAATCCCCATAAGCCTAGTGCTACATCTTGCAATATCAACCGCATTTACAACACCTTTAGCACTTTCAATTGCAGCTAAAAGCATAGTTTTTTTAGTTCTTCCTATTTTATTTTCTATCTTTTCAATGGCATGTTGCATATCTAAAACATCATCAACAGTATCAGTTTTTGGCAGTCTTACAATATCAACTCCAGCTCTTATTACAGCTTCTAAATCTAAAAGACCATAAGGAGAATCGATAGGATTTACTCTAACTGCAGTTTCTACCTCTTTATAGGCAAAATGATTTAGTGCGTGATAAACCATGATTCTTGCTGTATCTTTTTCTGCAAGTGCTACTGAATCTTCTAAATCAAACATAACCGTATCAGGCTTATAAACAAACGCACTACATACCATAGCTGTATTTGCACCAGGAACAAAAAGCATACTTCTTCTTAGCTTCATAACAACTCCTCCCAATCAGGGTTTCTACTAGCCTCTGCTGCTCTTAAAACTGCAGCTTGAAGTCTTGCTTTTAAAACAAAATCCAAAGCGCCCTTATCTTGAACTTTTACATGTAAACCTGTTACATTCATCTTTTTCAATGTTTCTAAAATCAATTCTTCTATCATTTCTCCATAAAGCTCTTCTACACTACTATGAATTTCTAATTCAATCTTATCACCCTCTAAAGGATTAACTTGTATATATGCATCACTAGATTCTAAAGTACCAGCTTGCGCACTACTTATAATCTTCATAATTTTCCTTTAAAAATTTATATGTTGTTGGTGGAACTATATTTTTTAATTCTTCAAAGTTATTCTCTTTTAAAAGCCTTCTAACTCTTGAAGCTGAAATTGCATCATTATCAAACTCTACTCTATCAATTTCCACAACTTCTATTGGATTTGCTTTACCATTTGGATCAGCTAAAATCTTCTTCATATTTTGATTATAATTATTTGTCACTTTACAATACGGCTCAGTTCCAACGAATCTATGAGTAATTCCTAAGTATGGTGCTAATCTATTTCTAAAAACATTAAGATCTAGCTTGGCATGTAATTCGTTGATTTTACCTTTGTCTTTTATGAAGTAAGTAGGAAAAGTTGCATTTGAAATTATATAGTCTGAGCCTTCATGAATCGTTATATTTTTTATATGAGATGTCCCTTCTCTTATGAGTCTTATTCTATCTTCAAATTTAAATTCACTAAGGTCTTCTTTTACAACAAATAAGTGAAGCCAATCACATCTTTTTGCAGATTCTTCTACTAAATATCTATGCCCTAAAGTAAAAGGATTTGCATTCATAACAATTGTGCCAATCTTATCTCCTTCTACTCTTTTAGTACTCAATTCTTCTTGATATTTTTTAAGATTATCTGTATTTTCCATAAGTATGATTTCTCCATCACACTCCTCGATGAGATTAAAACCACAATCTCTAAAAAACTCTATATTTTTTGGTGTACTAAATAAAAACAGTTCCTTTCTTCCCCTTGAATAAGCAGCATTTAAAAGATGTGTCATAACCTTCAAGATAAGGCCTTCTCCTCTTCTTTCATTTGCCACGGCAATACATTTAAGAACTTTTCCACTAAGTCCTCCACAAGCAATCATTTCATTATTTTCTTTTAAAGTAACAAAGATTTCTATATCACTTGAAAGCTCTAAGCCATTTTCATCTAAAAACTCTTTTACTTTCTTTACTCTTCTGATATTAGAACTATCAAACTCTGAAACCTTTATACTTTCTTCCATCACAACTCCTAAATTTACCTAGTGGCGCAATAAATTTACCGAATTATATCGATAATAACTTGTATTTATATAAAAGTTTTCTTAAACAGTTTTAAAGAAAGTTTATAGATTTTTGTAATTTTATTTTTTTATAAAGTTAGTAGGATTTTTTGCAAACAATATCGCCTAAGTTTGCACCTATGTATTTTGCAACTACTTGGCATTTTACTTTCAAAAGAAAAAAGATTGGAAAGTTTTTTTCTTCACTTAAACACTCATAATTTCCCATACCCTTTGATATAATACAATCAGCTTTTTGAAATATTTCATGAGCACTCTTGCTAGCTAAATCCATAGCATAACCTGGAGTTGGCACTCCACTATCAACTATAGTAGATACTTCATCTAATCCTGATTTTTTTGCATGCGCCATTGTCAAATCATTTATGATAGGTTTTCCTCTGACAAAATAATAAACATCAATATTTGGATAAATTTCTTTTATAGTTTCTATGCAGATTTTATCAAAAATTTCTTCTCCAGCATTATCTGCTAGATATACTAATATTTTGGTATTTTCTAATTTATTTTTCAAAATTTCAAAATCATTGATTGCAAAATCTGTTTCATATATCTTTTTTAACTCATCATCCAAATCATATATAACTTCAGCAGCCAAATCTATAACATTTCCTGCTACTGCTGTTTTTATAGCATAAAATAATTTATCATTTGAGTTTTTTATTTTTTCTTTACATGTAGAGATAAAACTACAAGCTTTTTTACTTGATTTTTCTTTTATCTGTTTATATAAGTCATCAACACCTAAAAGCTTAGCTATATCTTCATATAAAGGATAGGCATTGTGTGTAGGAGTTACATTGAAATCAAATTTATTGATATGTTTTTGTGTTATAAGCTCTATCTGAGAAGCTTGTTTATCTGAAACATTTAGTAATGAAGAAACTCTTTTTGATTGCTTAAGTATACAATCAATACAATCTTTTTGTAGGTTCATAAAGGATAATTAAGCGGCTTTTTCTAGCCGCTTAATAAATTTACTTTTTAAGTTCTTTAATTCTTGCAGCTTTACCACGTCTTTCACGTAGATAAAATAGCTTAGCTCTTCTAACACGTCCGCGTCTTAGAACTTTTATTTCTTGAATACTATCTGAGTAGATTGGGAAAATTCTTTCAACACCTACTGAGTTAGCACCAATTTTTCTTACGATAAAAGTTTCACCAGTTCCTTCTCCGCGTCTTGCTATACAAACGCCTTCAAAGTTCTGTACTCTTTGTTTATCACCTTCTTTAATTAAAACAGCAACTCTAAGAGTATCACCAGCTCTAAAATCAGGTACATTTTTTGACTCTATTTGAGCTTTTTCAAAAGATTCAATATATTTATTTCTCATTGGATTTCCTTTTATTTGACAAGTAATTCTATATTGTTTTACACAGAGAATACAAGTCTGGCCTAAAGTATTTTGTCTTCAACTTCGCCATCTCATTTTTTAAGTGGGCTATTTTAGCGTGATTTCCCTTTAAAAACTCTGAGGGTGTACTTAAGCCCTCAAAAACTGCAGGTTTAGTAAATGATGGAGCTTCTAAAAGAGACTCTTCAAAACTCTCCACTTCTAAAGAATTCTCATTTCCTAAAACGCCATCAACATTTCTGCTTATTGCATCACTCATGACTAAACTAGCCAACTCACCACCAGTTAAAACATAATCGCCGATTGAAAAAATTTCATCAGCAAATTCTTCAACAACCCTCTCATCAATTCCTTCATATCTTCCATTTACAAATACCAAGTGACTTTTCTTTGCCAATCTTTTAGCATCTACTTGCCTAAATGGTTTTCCAGCTGGAGCTGGAAATATAAAATAAGCTTCAGGGTTGCTTTTTTTTATCTCTTTTAGAGTATCAAAAAGTGGCTGTGAACTCATCAAAAGACCAGCTCCTCCGCCTGCTTGATAATCATCAACTTTATTGTGCTTATTTTTTGTAAAATCTCTTGGATTAAAAAACTCTACATGTAAAAGCTTTTTTTCAATCGCTCTTTTCAAAATAGAATCTTCAAAATAAAAAGAGATTAAATCTTTAAAAAGTGTCACATAAGTAAAATTCATTATGAACTCTCTAATAACAAAAGTCCATCTTTTACTAAGACTACTTTATCATCTTTTTTTACTTCAAGCACATATCTATCAATAAATGGTATATAAAAACTTTTAGCTAATCCTTCTTTTAAAAGCTTATCATCTGTTTTTACTACCATATAATCAACATTTCCAATTCTTTGTATTTCTGTTACAAGCCCTAGATTTAAATCTTTTTCTTTAACATTTAATCCTATTACATCAAACCAAAAAAGTTCATCTTCTTCTAAATCACAACTTTTTCTAGTCTCTTCTATACTTGTTAACAAAAACGAATTCACTAAAGCACTTGCACTTTGTCTATCTTCATATCCACGAAACTTTATCAAACCTCTTTTTTGGTTATATGAGATAATTTCTAATTTTAAACCTTTTTGGGTTTCAAATACTTTTCCAGCTTTAAACTGCTCTGGAAAGTCACAATGCAAATGCAGTTTTAATTCACCTTGCAAACCTACAGTTTTACCAATTCTAGCAACTTCAATCAAGGAGTCTTTATTGCTCATCGTTTGCTTTAACTGTCACTCTATATGATTTGCCATCTTTGGCTTTACAACCAGAGATTAATGTTTTCAAAGAGTTTATCATCTTTCCGTCTTTACCGATAAGTTTACCAGTATCAACTTTATCTGCGTAGATTGTAACTTCACAGAAAGTTTCATCTACATCATTTTTTTCAACTTTTACCAGTTCGGGATGATCAACAACTAACTTAGCAAACTCTTCTAAAAATTTTTCTATCATTTTACTGTCTCCTCTGCCCATAAAATTTATGGACAAATTCCTCTCATAAAAGCATAAAATCTATACTTATATGAGATTAACTACTCTTACAAAATTACTCAGCTGTAATCTTTGCTACTCTATCACTAAGTTTAGCTCCAACGCCTTTCCAATAAGCTAGTCTTTCAGCATCAAACTTAATCTCTTTTGTTAAAGGATTGAAATATCCGATTGACTCAATCCAACCACCATCTCTTCTTTTTCTACTGTCTGTAACTACGATTCTATAGAAAGGTTTTTTCTTTCTACCCATTCTTGTTAGTCTAACAACTGTCATTGTCTCTTCCTTAAATATTAATTTTATAGGGGGTAAAAATGTGGGCATAATAAATTATTGTAGAAGTTTATTGTGCCTCTTTTGACCACCTAAGTGTCATATACAGCCTACAATCACAGAGGGATTATTTTGTAAGCCAAATGAAGACTGGATTATATCTAAAAATTTCTCAAATGTAAAGTTTTATTTGTGGTATAATGTTTACAATCCAATTTAAAGGCTTTTTTTGAATAATTTTTTACAAAAATACAATCTATCAGTAAAGAAATTAGTTTTACCAATATTTGCTATATTTGTCTTTTTAGCAACACCATTGTATGATAAAATTTCTCAAAATTATATAAACAATTCACTAACAAAATCAGCCATTACATATGCTTCGCTAAGAGGTTTAAATGCGGCTGTATCTATTGTCCAAGAAAGCAGTTTAAATTTAGGAATTGCAGTTGAAGCAAACATCGCCATAGGACAAGTACTAGATCCCATAAATGACGCAGTAGAAAGATTTTCAGATATGATAACTTTTTCTATATGGGCACTTGGAAGTGAAAAAATCATATATGAACTTTCAAAAACTCCTATTATGATTTGGATTGTATTATTCATTGGAATTGCTAGTTTATTTATACAAAAAGATTATATAGAAAAAATTCTTCTAATTTTAATCATCACAAGGCTTTTTATACCTTTTAGTGCTGTTGTATCAGACTATGCTTACAAAGAGGTGTTTGAGACAAAAATCGAATCTAACTTAGCCATCTTAAAATCACCTCCAACAGTTGAAGCGTCAATTGAGTCAATAAAAAAGGCTATAAGCTATTATACAAGCAATTCAACCAAGCTTATAACAGCACTCTTAAATCTTTCAATGTTTTATTTTGGTAAGTTTATTTTAGATGTAATATTATTGCCACTCTTGCTTGTGTATATTGCAAGGAGTTTAGTATTTAGCCAAAAAAGGAGCTAACCTAGATAATTATCTAGGTATTCCTCCTTGTTTTGCCTGAGCTAACATATTTTGTAGGTCTTGCATTCCCTTTTTACCAGAGAATTTTTTTGCCATCTTTGAAGCATTTTTAAACTGTTTTAAAAATCTATTTACTTCATTTTGGGATAATCCTGCACCATTTGCAATTCTTCTTTTTCTTGTATTATTAAGTAAAGATGGTGTTTCTCTCTCTTTTTTAGTCATTGAGCCAATCATAGCTTTGATTTTTTTCATCTCTGCCGAATTTTCCAAATCTGCATCTTTAAGCTGATTTGCCATACCTGAGAGTCCTGGAATCATCCCCATAATAGACTTCATGCTTCCAAGCTTTTTCATTTGCTCCATTTGCTCTAAAAAGTCATTGAAGTTAAACTCACCCTTTTTGATTTTACTTGCAACTTTTTTTGCTTTCTTTTCATCAATAACTGCAGCTGTCTTTTCGGCAAGAGTTTCTAAATCACCCTCGCCCATCAAACGATTAACAATCCTATCTGGGACAAATACTTCTAAATCAGCTACCTTTTCACCAGTACCAATAAATCTAAGTGGAACTTGAACTTGTTTTGCAATTCCAAGAGCAACTCCACCTTTGCTATCGCCATCGTATTTACTTAAAATTACTCCAGTTATTCCAATTTTATCATTAAAAGTAGATGCACTTCTAACAGCATCTTGACCACTTAATGAATCTGCAACATAAAAAATTTCATCAGGATCAATTACTTTTTTAACGCTTTCAAGCTCATTCATAAGCTCTTCGTCTATCGCTAAACGACCAGCTGTATCCACTAGTAAAACATCATACAAACCATCTTTTGCTTTTTTAACTGCATCTTTTGCAATTTTTACTGGATTTTTTTCATTGTCATCATAATACAAATCAAGTTCATTTTGTTCACAAAGCTGTTTTAGTTGCTCAACTGCTGCTAGTCTTTGCAAGTCACAAGCTGCAATTAGTACTTTTTTCTTTCTAAGTTTTAAATAATTTGCTAGTTTTACCGTGGTTGTTGTTTTACCACTACCTTGCAGACCTGCCATTAAAACTCTTGTAGGAGGTTTTGGAGAAAAAACAAATCCTTGATTTCCAGGAGCACTAAGAGTTTCATTTAAATTGTTTTTTAATGCCTTTAAAAAATTAAGCTGACCTATACCATTTGCTTTTGTCTCAAGTTCTACAACTCTTAATAAATCTTTTACAACTTTATGATGAACATCAGCTTTTAAAAGTGATTTTTTAAGCGTATCAAGAGCTTTTTTTAGTGATTTTTCATCATCTGCAAATCTTATTTTATTTATTGCACTTTTAAATGAATCAGTTAAAACTTCGAACAAAATATTTTCCTTATTTCTTTACATTATTAGGGTGTTATGCTACTTAATTTTTGCTTTAAATCAGATAAGTTATTATCCCACATTCATACACTTTACAAACTCTTTTGGCTCGTTACTTTTAAATTCATATCCCAAAAGAGAAATTTTATGGGCATGAAGCATTACTCTTTTGTAAGCTTTTGCCCCATAATGTGTATCTCCTAAGATTGGGGTTTTTATACTTTTTAAATGTGCTCTTATTTGATGAGTTCTTCCAGTTTCTATTACTACTTTTACTTTCGAAAGTTTTCCTTCTAACATTAATGGCTCTATGTGAGTAATAGCAACTTTTCCATCTTCACTTATCTTACTAAATAACGAACTACCTTTTTTTATCGTTATCAATGGCTCATCTATTGTTATTGGCTCAACTAATTTTCCTTGAACTATTGCGATATATTCTTTGTATACTTCTTTATTTTTAAATGCATTTACAGCTTGTTTGTGAAAATCTTCATCTTTTGTAAAAAGTAAAACTCCACTAGTTTCTTTATCTAATCTATGAAGTAGCGTCGCATCATAATCTTTTGCTACCTCTTCAGTTGTTAAAAATGCTGGTTTGTCTACTGCTAAAATCTTATCATCTTCAAATATTACTTTTGCTTTTTCAATTTTTTCAATTTTAAATTTTGCTTTTACACTTATCTCACCTCTAGCAACACTAATTTTTCTTCCACCACTATAAACAACTCCTCTATCAATCAAATCTTTTGCCGCTCTATTTGAAATTTTTTCTTGAATTGCTAGTAATTTATATGCTTTTTCAGTCATCATCTTATCCTATCTATGAGGGTTTTCATATCCCCTACATGTAAAATTTTTGAAGGTTTTAAATCTTCAAAATTTATTTTTTTTAGCTCATTTATTGAGCAAATCTTTATATTTTCTACCAGTGAGAAAAGTGGTTTTTGATTGAAAAAATACTCTCCACTTATAATTTTACAAGAAAAATATGCAGGCTCTAATGGATTATGTCCGCCAATACCCTCTTTAAAAGAGCCACAAAGAAAAACAATATCACTTATCTTATACAAATTTACAAGCTCTCCCATCTTATCACACAAAACTATATCACTGTTTAATCCCGAACTTATTGTAGAAAAGCTCAAGTTATGTTTTTTTGCATGTTTTTCTAGTAAATTTCTAACCTTATCAAACCTCTCAGGATGCCTTGGAACTACTATTAACATTTCATTTTGTTCTAATTTTAAATTCTCTAAAAGTAATTCTTCTTCACCTTCGTGAGAACTAGCAATCGTAACAACTCGTTTATTTGGTTTTTTATACTCTTTTGTAATTTTTGGTTTTGCAAAAGTTTTTATATTGCCATTTACAATAACTTTTTTTGCACCTAACTCTTCTAATCTTTGCTTATCTATACTACTTTGAGCAAAAACTTCATCGACATAACTAAAAAGCCATCTATAAAACCAACTAAATTTTTTATATGAGCTATAAGAGTTATTTGAAACTCTAGCATTTATTAAAATAGTTTTTATACCTTTTAATTTTGCTACAACAAACATCATCGGCCAAAGTTCAGCCTCAGTTACTACTAAAACTTTTTGCTTTTTTATCCAAAAAGGTAAAAAAATCTCAAAAGGCAAATATCTCACTTCTACATTTTTAATCTCTGTTGCAGATTTATAACCAGTTTGAGTAGTTACACTGATATTTACATCTTCTTTTAACTCTTCAATAATTGGCTTTAGTGAATTTACCTCACCCAAAGAGCATGCATGAAACCAAATACCTTCTTTTTTAAAAGTTGGATTATGCTTTAAAAAAAATCTAGCTGGGATTGAGTCTTTGTATTTTTCTTTAAAAGAGAGGATTAACAAAATTGGTAGTGCTACTACAAATAGTAGCACTACTAAAAAGTAGTAAATAAAAAGCAATTTATTTGCCTATGCTTCTTCTACTTCTTTATATAAAATTCTTCCACAATGAGGACAAGTGATAATATCATCTGCTCTTATTACACTTGAATATGTTTTATCATTAATTCTCATAAAACAACCATAACATGCTTGTTTTCTAACAGGAACAACAGTTGTATTACCTGCCCATTTTCTAATTTTCTCATAAAATGTAAGTATTTTTTGGCTCATCTTAGAAACTAGTTTCTCTTTCGATGAGTAAACTTCTTCTCTTTCTTTTTCGATATCTGTCATCTCTTTTTCAATAGAAGCTTTTATTTCTGTACTCTCTTTTTGTACTTCTTCAAGCATTGATTTTGCTTCTTCAATGTCAGCTTGTTTTGATTCAATGATATTGTCTAATCTTTCAATCTCTTCATTTGCAAATTCACATTGCTCTTTACTAATCTCTTCTTCTAACTGTAATGCTTTGATTTCTTTATCAGTTTTTACAATAGCACTCTTTTTTGAAAGCTCTTTTAATTTATCAGCAAGTTCAGCTAAATGAAGTTCATTTTTACTTCTTTTAAGTTTACTGTCTTTAATCTCTTCTTCGAAACCTTCAATCTTCTTTAGTATCTCTTCTTCTTTTGCTAATGCAACTCTTAATTTAGACTCAATTTCTTTTATTCTTGGTCCAAACTCATCTATCTGCTTATCTATTTTTGACAATTCTATCAATTGTTCTAAATGCTTGTTCATCTACTTCCTTAATGTATTTTTTTGTACTATTTGTATAAAAATGGGTTAATTGAATTTGTAATTATAACTTTTAATGGAAAATTTTTCAAATTTTCGCTTAAACATACTGAAAAATAGGACTCACTTTCAAAGTGACCGATGTCGATTAAATTCAACTTATTCTCATACGCCTCAAGTGCTTGATGATATTTAAAATCTCCGCTTAGATAACAATCAGCATCAACATAACTTATCAAATCTCCTCCACTACCTGTTGTTAAAGCACACCTGTTTATCTTTTTTTCTTCTCCAACAACTCTAATCGTATCTATTTTTAAACTTTTCTTTACATGTAAAATAAATTCACTAAAATCCAGTCCTACATCAAAATAACATATAAAATCATCACTACATGTAGCATTTTCATAGCCTAAAACCTTTGTTGCTACATATTTGTTCAAATGTGTTTTATCAAAATTTGTATGCATAGAAATCAAAGAGATATCTTTTTTTATCATCTTTTTTATAATATTAGATGGATAATAGCTTGAATCAACACTTCTTATTCCTTTAAAAATCAAAGGATGATGAGTAATGATAAGTGATTTTTCTTCAACTTTATCAATCAAAGAGCTGTCTATATCTAAACTTAAATATACTCTTTGAACCTCATCATTCATCGAACCTACTTGAAGTCCACTATTATCCCATTTTTCTTGGAGCTCAAAAGGGCTTAGTTTATCTAATATCTGATAAACTTCTCTAATTTGCATCAACAACCTCTTTATATGTTTGAGCACATCCTTTTGCTAATTCTCTAATTTTTAAAATATAATTTTGGCGCTGAGTAACACTAATAGCTTTTCTTGCATCAAGAACATTAAAAGTATGAGATGCAACTAAACAATAATCATATGCTGGAAGTGGCAACTTTTCATCTAAACATCTTTTACACTCATCTCTAGCACTTTCAAATTGCTCCAAAAGCATCTTTGTATCTGCTACTTCAAAGTTATATTTACTAAACTCATATTCACTTTGTTTATGTACATCACCATAAGTTGTAATGCCATGTTCATTTTCATTCCAAACAAGATCAAAAACGCTATCTTTTTCTTGTAAGTACATTGCAAGTCTTTCAACCCCATATGTAATCTCAACTGAAATTGGATCACATGCAATGCCTCCTACTTGTTGAAAATATGTAAATTGAGTTACTTCCATACCATCAAGCCAAACTTCCCAGCCTAATCCCCATGCACCAAGAGTTGGGCTCTCCCAGTTGTCTTCTACAAAGCGAATATCATGATTTTTCAAATCAAGTCCTAGTGCTTCTAAACTTCTTAGATATAATTCTTGAATATTATCTGGACTTGGTTTAATCAATACTTGAAACTGATAATAAGCTCCCAATCTATTTGGGTTTTCTCCATACCTTCCATCAGTTGGTCTTCTACTAGGTGCTACATATGCAGTAGCCCATGGTTTACTTCCTAAACTTCTCAAAAAAGTGGCATTATGAAAAGTTCCCGCACCTGCAGGCATGTCATATGGCTGAACAATTGTACAACCTTCATCTTGCCAATATGTTTGTAATTTTAATAGCATTTCACTAAATGTCAACAACTCAACTTCCTTTGATTTATTAATTTTTATAATTTTCTACAGCTTTATTCCACATAAGCTTGTATTTTCTTCTTGTAAATTCTAACTCTTCATGTAATTGCTCTACTTGTTTTGTAAGCGTTTCTACTATCTTTCTATCTTCATCATATAACTCTTGCATAGAAAACAAAGCTTCCTTTAAAAAGTGGTTTTCACTTTTCAAAGCTTCTAATGTTTCATCTTTAGCATCCATTACTTTTTCATGCAAACCTAAAATAGTACCTATTGTTTTTTCTACAAAATCAGCTCCAGCCAAACTTACAACTTCGGCATCTACTGTATTTTTAACTGGAATTAGCTCATGTGTTCCATTAGTAGCTTCAATAAAGCGTTTTCCATCTTCTTCTTTTACTTTTAGTTTTCCACGCTCTATCATATCTTCAATAGTACTTATATCTAAGTGAACTAATTTACTAAATTCATCAATATCTAACCAGGTTTGCATAAATTTACCTTTATATGATTACTTCAACTTCTGATGAGTCAAACTCAACCTTTTTAGCCTTTAGTATTCTATCTTCTAAAAGTTTTGCTCTTAACTCTTCATCCTCAATTGCCAAAATTTGCATTGCCAGATATGCACTGTTCATAGCTCCAGCTTTTCCAAGAGCCACAGTAGCAACTGGCATACCTGAAGGCATTTGTACGGTACTTAGCATTGCATCAAGACCATCCATAGCGCCACCTTTCATTGGAACTCCAATTACAGGTTTTGTAGTTAAAGAAGCTACAACTCCTGCGAGGTGTGCTGCCATCCCAGCAGCCGCTATAAATACTTTTGCACCTTTTTTTTCAGCATTTTTAACATATCTATGTGTTCTATCTGGACTTCTATGGGCTGAAGCTATTACAAGCTCATGAGCAACACCAAACTTTTCTAATATCTTAGCAGCTTCAAGCATGATATCATAATCACTCTTACTACCCATCAAAATAGAAACAAAATTCATAATCTACCTTTATATTTTATTTAACTTTTTTTCTGAAAAAAGTATATGCTGGCAATTCGCATGGCAATACAATTGCATTTACATTTCCACTATGAATTGATTCATATAACTTACCTTTTTCGCTAACTAACTCTTTAAAACTTATCAAATACTTATCATCAACTTTTTTGATGGTTCCTACTTCATTATCAATTTCTTCAATATTCTCATGAGGTAAAACTAATTCATACTCAACATTTGGTTCAACCTTATCTTTTGCCAAAAATGTTTTTCCATCTTCTCTTACTTCTGCAAACACTTGGTGAGTACCTTCACTAATTGAGTGTTCTAAATTTTGAGTATCATTTTTTTCATATGGTCTACTTACTAGATAACCATCACTAAAACCACGATTTTTAGTTGTATTTAATTCATCTACATATTTTTGTTTTTCAAACTCACCTGCATAAAAATCATCGATTGCTTTTCTATATGTTTTAGCAGTAATTCCAACATAATATGGACTTTTAGTCCTTCCTTCTATCTTCAAAGCATCAATAACACCACTTTTTAATATTTCATCAACATGAGCTGAAAGATTTAAATCTTTTGCATTCATTATATGAGTGCCTCTTTCATCCTCTTCTATTTTAAAAAGTGTTCCTGTTTCTTCATTTTGAGCATATAGAGTGTAAGGAAATCTACAATCATTTGCACAGCTTCCTCTGTTTGAAACTCTTCCGCTTTGAACAGAACTAATTAAACAACGACCACTATATGCAAAACACATAGAGCCATGAATAAAAGCTTCAATCTCAAGATCAGGCAAATGTTTTTTTATCTCTTTTAAATCTTTAAGACTAACTTCTCTAGCTGCAACAATCCTCTTAACACCCATATCATAAAATACTTCAGCATCAAGATAATTTAATACATTTGCTTGTGTTGAGAGATGGATTGGAATCTCTGGAGCTATTTGTTTAGCTAATCTAACAACACCAGGAGCAGCAACGATAAAAGCATCTGGCTTCATTTTTGCCATTTTTTCTATATGCTTTTTTAAAAGTTCTATTTGAGCATTAAAAGGAAAACCATTTATAGTTACATAAATCTTTTTCCCTCTATCATGAGTATATTTTACAGCTTCTTCAAAACTCTCATAGCTAAACTCTTTTCCACTTCTAATTCTAAGAGAAAAATGACTAACGCCACCATAAACAGCGTCAGCTCCATAAGCAAGTGCAATCTTTAATTTTTCAAAATTACCAGCAGGTGATAATAACTCTGTTCTAGCCAAAACTATTTTTTCCCTAAATTAGCAATAAGCTCTTCAATATCATCATTTGTTACAATATTTTCAGTACTCTCATCTCCGTGAATATGAACAGCACTTCCAACACGCTTTTCATCCTCAACCTTACCTTCAAAAAGATGGCTCATATACTTAGATAATGCCCTCATAACATTTATAACTCTTTCAATTTTTTGTCGATGTATATCTTGATATTGCATTATATCCATTGTCATCATAACTTCATCTTCAGCACTTTGAGCACTCTCGATAAGTTTTTCTACTTTATCTTTCATCTCTTTGTTATCTTCTAGTGCTTTTTGAAATTCAGCAATTTTAGGAAATTTTTCACAAAGTTTTGAAAAAAGCTCAATATTTGATTCAATCAAAGCGATAACTTCATTTGCATTTTCTTCAGCTTCCATCATAAAGCTGTTTATAGATTCTAATTTATCAAAAACTTCACCAGCTTTTGCTTCAGAGTCTTTAGTAACATCATCTAGCTGATATACCATCTTATGATCATCAGTTGGTGGTGGTGGAGGCCAAGCCATATCTGCTGAAGCTCTATAACTATCAGGAGTTATGTTTTCTTCATCACCTAAGATATCTTCTGTTGATTCAACATTTTCTTCCTCACTTTCAACATTTTCAGATGAAGCTAATTCTTCGTTTTCTTTTGTATCTTCTTCGTCTAATCCGCCAGCCATTAAGGCATCAAGTTCTTCTTGTGTCATTAGTCTCTCCTAAATTAGACTTGTTTTGCAACATATTTATGCTACATTATATATAACTTTTCATATAATTTTACTTTAACAACAAAAAAAAGTGAGTAATTTATGAGTGTAGATTTACATAACCATACAACAAGATGCAATCATGCAACTGGCACAACGCACCAATACATTCAAGAAGCGATAAAACATAAAATAAAATATTTTGGCTTTAGTGATCATGCTCCCATGGATTTTGATCCAAAATATAGGATGCCTTTTTCACAAATGGCTGAATATGAAAAAGAGATTCTACATGTAAAAGAATTGTACAAAAATGATATAAACATACTACTTGCTTATGAAGTTGATTTTTTAGAAGGATACATTGATAATAGAGTAATAAATGCAAATGTAGATTATCTAATAGGCTCAGTTCATTTTATAGGAAAATGGGGATTTGACAATCCTGAATTCATTGGCGAATACAAAAATAAAGATATTGATAAAATTTGGGAAGAATATTTTGAAGCCATAAAAGAACTTGCAAAAAGTAGATTATTTCATATTGTAGGACACATTGATTTGATAAAAGTTTTTAATTTTCTACCTAAAAAAGATATCAAAATAATAGCACAAGATGCTATAAAAGAGATAAAAAAATCAGGTATGAGTGTTGAAATAAACGCTGCTGGATTTAGAAAACCAATTAATGAAGCTTATCCAAGTAAAGCTATAATGGAACTATTGAGTGAATATGACATACCCATAACTTTTGGCTCTGATGCACATGATCCAAAGCAAGTTGGATTTAAAAAAGAAGAAATCCATGCACTAGCAAAAGAGTTTGGATATAGCAAATGTTCAGTTTATATCAACAAGGATCATCAATTGATTAATTTTTAATCATAAAATTAGAGATTTTTGAGTCATAATTAGATACAATTCTAATAATAAATAATTTCAAGAGGAGTAGTTATGGGCAAATTTGTCAATAATGTAGAAGAGTTTTTTAAGTATTGCCAAGAGCATGAAGTTGAGTTTGTAGACTTTCGTTTTACAGATATAAAAGGTACATGGCATCATGTAACATATAATATTAAGGCAATTGAAGAAGATACTTTCAAAAATGGTATACCTTTTGATGGATCAAGTGTAGATGCTTGGCAACCAATTAACAAATCAGACATGATTCTTATGCCAGAAGCCGAAACTGCTTTTTTAGATCCATTTACTGCTGATCCAACTATAATCGTAATTTGTGATGTATATGATATATACAAAGGTCAAATGTATGAAAAATGTCCAAGAAGCATGGCAAAAAAAGCACTTCAACATTTAAATGAAACAGGAATTGGTGATGTAGCTTATTTTGGACCAGAAAATGAATTTTTTGTCTTTGATGATGTAAAAATAAAAGATGAAATCAACTGCTCATACTATGAAATTGACTCTGAAGAAGGCGAGTGGAGTGATAGTAAAAGTTACGAAGATGGATTCAATACTGGACACCGTCCTAGAACAAAAGGTGGCTACTTCCCTTGTCAACCAACTGATTCAATGGTAGATTTAAGAGCTGAAATGGTTCAAGTATTAGAGCAAGTTGGACTTGAAACTTTTGTTGTTCACCATGAAGTTGCTCAAGCTCAAGGAGAAATTGGTGTAAAATTTGGAACACTTGTTGAAGCAGCTGACAATGTTCAAAAATATAAATATGTTGTTAAAATGGTAGCTCATCTAAATGGTAAAACCGCAACTTTCATGCCAAAACCTCTTTATGGTGATAACGGTAATGGTATGCATACACATATGTCTATATGGAAAGATGGTAAAAACCTATTTTATAAAGAGGGTGAATATGCAAACTTAAGCGATATAGCTAGACACTATATAGGTGGTATATTAAATCATGCTAGAAGTGTAGCGGCATTTACAAATGCAAGTACAAACTCTTATAAAAGATTAATCCCTGGATTTGAAGCACCTAGTATTTTAACTTACTCTTCTCAAAATAGAAGTGCAAGTTGTCGTATCCCTTATGGAAGTGGTGAAAAATCAGTTAGAGTTGAAATGAGATTTCCTGATTCTACAGCTTGTCCATATCTTGCATTTTCTGCAATGCTTTTAGCTGGTTTAGATGGTATTAAAAATAAAATTGAGCCAATTGGTCCAATGGATGAAGATTTATTTGAATTAACTCTAAAAGAGATTAGAGAAAAAGGTATCAACCAAATGCCTCATACTCTAAGAGGTTCACTAGAATCACTAATCAGAAATAATGAGTTTTTAAAACCAGTTATGACTGATGATTTTATAGATACTTATCAACAATACAAATTTGAAACTCAAGTTTGGCCAGACGAAGCTCGTCCAACTGCATTTGAATTCAAATCAACTTACTCTTGCTAACAACAAAAGGGGCTTTGTCCCCTTTTACTCCAATATATAACCTTCTTGAGGGATATTTTTTATAATATTTTCCGGAATCTTAGCTCTTAACTCTTTTATAAAAGACTTAAGAGCATATGTTGTCATCTCTTTATTACTCCATAATTCAAATTCTATTTGCTGATATTTTGTAATCGTATTTTTATTTTTATAAAGCATTTGTAAAAAATCTTTTTCTCTCTTCCTCAAAGCTATTTTTTGATTTTTTTTATAAATAAGCTCTCTTTTTGCAACATCCAAAACCAAATCCTCACTTAGTTTTAAAATCTCATGAGCATTTCTATTGATATACTTTTTTAATGCTTCATCTAGCTTTTCTAGATTTAGAGGTTTTAGTATATAGTAATTAATATTTAAATTTATCAAATCAATCAAATAACTGCTATCAGAATATGCGCTAAGCATAATTATCATGATATTTAAATCTTCTTTTCTAACCTTTTTTACAAATTCTATGCCATCCATTTTATCCATTTTTATATCACTAAGTATAATATCTGGCATTTTTTCTTTGTATAATTTGTAAGCTTCTTCTCCGTTTCTTGCTTCATAAACACTGTTAAAATAGTATTTTAAAGTTTTTACTATAATATCTCTTATACCATCTTCATCTTCTACACATAGTATACTTAAATCTTTTAATTCTTCTAAATAATTATCTTCCACAATCTACCCTATCTCTATCTTAAAAACTGCACCTTGTTCACTGTTATAAACACTTAATCTTCCATGCATATTTTTTTCAATAATAACTTTTGAGATGTAAAGTCCAAGTCCTGTTCCTTTTGAATACTCTTTTGTTGAAAAATATGGATCAAATATAAACTCCATATTTTCTTCTTTAATCCCTCCGGCATTATCTTCGATTGTTACTATACTTGTTTGTTTATCTGAATAAACAATAATTTTTATTTTTGGGTTTTTTATCTTTCTTGAAACAATAGTCTCTTTTGCATTGGTAATTATACTTAAAATAACTTGAGAATACTCTCTTGGATAACCTTTTACAAGTAGATCCTTTTTTACATGTAAATCTAAAACAATACCAAGATTTTCCAATGTAGCACTTGCTATGTTTAAAGCTCTTTTACAAGCATCACTTACTAAAAAAGTCTCTTTTGTTTTATCTGGTCTGTAAAAATCTCTAAAATCATCAATAGTATTTGACATAAAATCTAATACCTTATTGCTCTTTTTGATAGAGTGCAAAATATGTTTTTCATCAGCTTTTTTCATTTTTGTAGCTAATTCTAACTCCATTAAAAGCCCAGATATTTCACTAAGAGGTTGCCTCCATTGATGTGCAATCATGCTAATCATTGAACCAAGCATTGCAAGTTTTGATTGTTGCAATAAAAGCCTATTTTTAAGTTCAGTTTCTTTGATTGCTTCTTTTACTTTTATAGCCAAAGTTTTATTTATATCTTTTAATTTTTCTTCTTTTGCTTCAACTTTTTGTAAATACTTTTCTACAATAGTATTCATATATGATGACATCAGAAAAATAAAAAAACCTAAAGAAAAAAGTATAACACTTGTTATTATGATTATAAATGATGTAAATTGTTCTTTTGAATTTTTATGTATCTTTTTATTTTCTTCTATAAACTTGTCTATATTTGAGCTATCTTTTCCATGAACTTTAACATAACTTAGAATATCTTGGTTTAGTTGTTCTTCTGAAACTTTTAGATAATAAGAAAGAGTAAAAAATGCACTAAAAATGATAGAAATAAAAGGAATCATAATTGCAAAAAAAGGAATTCCCTCTTTTTTGAACATTTATTTTGTCCACCTTGAAATTATTTGGGCATAGAAAACTATGCCCAAACGCATTTTACTTAGAATTGTGAATGTTGTCAACAACCTCTTTCCAAGTATTTTTTTCGATATTAAATTCTTTGTAATCTTCGTATTTTAAAACAGGAGTTTTACCCTCTTTTACTTGTCTTTCATAACCTTTTATAAGTTTTAAAACAGGCTTATAAAGTAAAGCAATAACAATCATATTTGAAACTGCTAAAAGTCCCATTGTTAAATCAGCAAATGCAAAAACTGATGATAAGTTTTGAAATGATCCCCAAAGAACTAAACCTATACATAAAAGTTTAAACATTGTAAACAAAGAAGTATTTCCTTTTGTAAAAAAGTTTAAACTATTTTCTGCTAAGTAGTAGTTATAAATCATTGAAGAAAAACCAAATAAAAATAGTGCAAATGTAACAAAATATCCACCAAAAGGACCAATATGCTCAATTAGTGAATTTTGAGTGAGTAAAACACCTTGAACATCAGCAGCTCCTGGGACATATACACCAGATAAAAGGATGATAAATGCTGTACAAGAACAAAGTATAATTGTATCAATAAATACTGAGAAAGATTGAACAATACCTTGTTGTACTGGATGTTTTACATACGCAACTGCTGCAACATTTGGAGCAGATCCAAGTCCTGCTTCATTTGAGAACATTCCTCTTTTAGCTCCTTGAATGATAACTGCACCGATTCCTCCACCAATTGCTGAGTTTGGAGTAAATGCTTCAGTTACTATCATGCTAATCAAAGATGGAATTTTATCAATATTTAATAATATAACAACTAAAGCAATTAACAAATAACTTCCTGCCATAATTGGAACTATTATTTCTGATATTCTTGAGATTCTCTTTACTCCACCAAAAATTGAAAGAGCAAAAACAATAGTTAAAATAACACCTGAAATAGTAGTTGGTATATTAAAACTTCCTTCAAATGAGCTAGTAATGATAAAAGATTGAGTTGCATTAAATGCTAAACCAAAAGTTACCATTAATAAAAATGAAATTATATAGCCAACCCATCTTTGACCAAGCCCTTTTGTTGCATAATACGCTGGACCACCTCTGTACGTACATGAATCAATTTTGTCATTTTCTTTATATAATTGAGCTAGTGAACACTCAAAAAATGATGTAGCCATACCAACTAAAGCAATAACCCACATCCAAAAAACTGCACCAGGTCCACCTAGTGTAATAGCAACAGCAACACCCGCAATATTACCACCACCAACACGACCAGCAACACTTAACATTAATGCTTGAAATGAGCTTACATGTCCGTCTTTATCATGTAAAGACTCTTTAAAGATACCAAACATCTTAAAAAAGTATCTAAACTGAACAAACCTAGAACTAACCGTAAAGAATATCCCCAACAATGGTAAGAAATATATAAGAACATTTCCCCATATCAAATCATTCAAAAATGAATTTATAGTTGAAAACAAAACTTCTCCTTTTAAATAAATTTTAAATACTCTATCATTCGTAGGTGTGTAAAAAGTGTGTTTTAAGAAAACTCTATATTTTTATCAAATAAATGCTACAAAAAGTAACTTTTTATGCTAAAATGGTAGTTAATATTACATAGTACATCAAAAAAAGGTAGTTTAAAATGCAAATAACTATATCAACTCCAGCACTTCTTTTCCCTGCTGTATCTTTACTTTTACTAGCTTACACAAATAGATTTCTAGCAGTTGCTAGTCTTATTAGATTACTTAGTAAACAAATACAAGAAAAAGACAATTGCAAAGTAACTGAACAAATCAAGAATTTAAAAAATAGATTAGAACTTATACCATTCCCCACTAAGAATCAAAATAGCAAACGACTATATTATGACATAGTGTGAGGCGAAAATCAGTAGGGGCTACTAGTAGCCTCAAGGGTTTTCAACGAAGCAATATGTTACAATATAGTCGCCCTTTGGGTTAAAAATACGTCATCATCTATTTCGTTAAAGCTCTTTGAAGCTACTAGTAGCTCCTGCATAGCTTTGCCTCATATCTAATAACTTATTTTTAATTTGCTTTTTTGATTCTTAGTGGGGAATGGTATTACAAAATGGATGCAAATTTTTGGTGTTTTATCCCTTCTTTTATGTACCATATCTATGTTTAGCCTCTTTTTAGACTTTATAGAAATAGGCAAAAAAATATTTGGACTTAGCTTAATTGCTATGTGTATTTCAATGATAATATCACTTTGGGAAGTTTATATCTCAACAAATGCTTTAAATATGGAATTAAAAGATCTCAATAACAAATGTAAATGATAGTTTGTTTAATGATAATATTTTTGCAAAAAAGCATTAAATTGATTAGCAAAACTTTGAGCATTTTTAATTGAAAAAGGTGCAGGACCTCCAGTGGTTTCTCCAGAGTCTCTAAGCTCACTCATAAGATTTCTCATCGTAAGATACTGTTTTATATTTTCCTTGCTATAAAGCTCACCTCTATGATCAATCGCATGAGCATTTTTGCTTATAATCCTATCAGCTAAAGGTATATCAGCTGTAATTACTAAATCACCCTCTTTTACAAACTCAACTATATGGTTATCTGCTTCATCTGCACCTTGTTCAACTAAGATATATGAGATATATTTTGATTTACCTATATTTATTTTCTTATTGGCAACAACATATGTATCTATTTTTAATCTTTCTATCGCTTTTATGACTATTGGCTTTAAGAGATTTGGGAAGGCATCACCATCAATATAAAGTTTTAAAATATCATCCCTCCATCATCATTTTCTTCTAACTTTGTACTTTTAGGCAATGGAGATGTCTTTGTAAAGTACTGCATTTCACCATTTATTTTTTTCATACCTACACCCTCTGGTACTACAAATTTTCTTTTTGCTTGGGGATAAATTTCTAAATATTTTTTTACAAAATAAGCAAAAGATGGGCCAGTCACTCTTCCTCCTGTTTCATACTTTTTCATTGGAGAATTATCATCATTTCCAAACCAAACCAAAACTTCAATCTCAGGAGTAAATCCACAAAACCAAGCATCAATATTATCATTTGTAGTACCAGTTTTACCAGCAGTTTCTATTCCAGCAACTTTTGCTCTTCTTCCTGTACCTCTTTTAACAACAGTTCTTAATATATCTACCATCATAAAGGCTTGTTCAGGCGATGTTAGTCTCTCTTTTTTATTTTCATAAATAGTTTCATCTTTAAATCTGTTTACTACTTTTTTAACTAAAATAGGCTCAACCTTTAGGCCATAATTTGGAAACATTGAGTAAAATCCACTAAATTCTAGTGGAGAAATTCCAAAGCTTCCAAGAGCAAGTGATAAATCATATGGAATATTTTTAAAACCATCTTTTTTTAACTCTTTATAAAGACTATCCAAACCTAAAGCATTTACAAGATTAATAGTAGCTAAGTTTCTTGAGTGTACTAATGCCTCTTTTAAAGTCAATAAGCCTTCATAATTTTCTTCATAATTTTTAGGTTTCCACTCTTTATCATTCTTTTTATCAACATATACTCTAGAAATATCAGGAATTTCACTCATTGGTGAGTACCCAACATCCAAAGCCTCTTGGTAAATAAAAGGTTTAAAGGAAGATCCAGGTTGGCGTCTTGATTGAGTTGCTCTGTTAAAATGAGATTTTTTATAATCAACTCCTCCAACAAGTGCTAAAATATCTCCACTTTTACTATCTAGAGAAACTATTGCACCATTTAAAATACTTGCATTTGTATCAGGATGGCGTTCAAAAACTTTATCATAGCCATATTTCAAAGCTTCTTTGGCTAGGTTTTGAAGCCTTATGTCAATTCCTGTGTATATTTTATAACCGCCTGTTTTTAAATCTTCATATTCATCACTCAATTCTTTAATAACTTCATCAACAACATAAGGTGCTCTATTTTTTGTTAAAGTTTCATCATAAACTATTGGCTCTTCACTCATAGCCTTTCTATACTCTTCATCACTAATCCAACCAAGAGAATGCATACGATAAAGTACTCTATTTGCTCTACTTAAAGAAAGATCAAAATTACGAGTTGGATCGTACGAGCTAGGAGCTTTTGGAAGTCCAACTAAAATAGCTATTTCTTTTAAACTAAGTGCATCTAAATTTTTATGAAAATACCCAATTGCAGCAGTTTTAATCCCATAATAACCATGTCCAAAATATACTTGGTTAAAGTATCTCTCTAAAATTTCTTCTTTGCTTAATTCATTTTCTATTTTAAAAGATAAAACTGCCTCTTTTAATTTTCTAATAAGTGTCTTTTCTCTTGTTAATACTGCATTTTTTATAAGTTGCTGAGTAAGTGTACTAGCTCCTTCAACTAACTTCATAGCTTTTATATCTTTTATAATTGCTCTAATGATAGCCTCTATATTAATGCCCTTATGCTCAAAAAATGAAGTATCCTCGATAGCCACTAAAGCTTCAATCATACGAGCTGGAATTTCATCATAAGGAGCATACAATCTATGTTCTTTTTCAAAAATATTGGCAATTAGTTCATCATTTCTATCAAATATTTGAGTACTTAATTTTGGATGATAATCTATGATTTTATAAGCATCAAATCTAACTTCAGAATAAAGATATAAAAAACCAGCAATTGCTAGGGAAACTCCAACTAAAAAAAGTGTAATTATATATTTCATTGTCTAAACTCTCTATTTTTAAAACTCGAACTTAAAAGTTTTTTTGTATAATCTTCTTTTGGATTATTAATTACTTCTTGTAGTAAGCCACTTTCTATTATTTTTCCATTTTTTAAAATAGCAATTTCTTTACATAAATCTTTAGTTGAATCTATATCATGTGTTACAAATAACATATAAAATTTTTTCTCTACATGTAAAGCTTTTAAAAGCTTTAATATTGAGTTTTTCGAATCAACATCAAGTGCGGTTGTAGGCTCATCTAATAGTAGCAGTTTTGGCTCTAATGCTAAAGCAAATGCAATTACAACTCTTTGAAGTTGCCCTCCGCTTAGCTCACTTGGAAATCTATCTAAGAACTCACTTTTCAAACCCACCAACTCAAAATACTCTTTTGCCTTATCTCTTGAAATCAAAAATTGATCAATTATCTTTGTTAAAGGAGAGAGTGCTGTAAAAGGATTTTGAGGGACAAATGCAATGCTTTTACCTCTTTTATAAACTTCTCTATCTATGTCTAATTCAACTTCAAGCTCATTAGGAAGCATTCCTAAGAGTGCTTTGAGGCTCAAACTCTTACCACTTCCACTCTCGCCAACAAGAGCAAATGAACTTTCAAAACTAAAACTAATATCAACTAGTTTTTTACTAGGACTACTTATTTTGAGTTTGCTACATGTAAAACTCAAACCATATCCCTTTTTAATTTAATTACGCTATCAAAAAGCTCTTTTAAAATCTCAAAATCAATATCAATTTTAGTGATAATTCTTAACATAGGATTTTTAACTGTTGGAGGTCTTATTGCACCAACTAAAAAGCCTTTGTCTTTTAAAACCTCTTGAGCTTTTAAAACATCTTTTGAAGTTTTAAAATTAACTGGCAAAATCAATCCATCCATTTTTATGGAAAAAATTTCACTTACTAAATTTTGTCTATTTTTTATCTCTTCTTTTATAAACTCTTTGTTTTTAAGTACATAAAGCATAGCTTGATGAGCAAGTGCTATATCAAAAACACTTGGTGCAGTTGCATAAATCAGAGCTTTTGCTCTGTTTTGTAAAAATTCTATTATCTCATTTGAAGCTAAGATATATGCTCCATAGCTTCCATAGGCTTTACCAAGTGTTCCCATTTTTACATGATTTTTTTTAGGAGTTACACCAAAATAATCAAACACACCATTTAATTTATCTCCAATAACTCCACTACTATGAGCTTCATCAACAATCAAAACTGTATTTTCATAGCTATCAACAACATCAAATATTTTAGACTCAAGCATATCACCACTCATCGAATAAATACCTTCAACCCCAATGATTGCTCTTTTATACTTTTTATTTTTCAATATTTCTTCTAACTCTTCAAAAGAGTTATGCTTAAAAAAAACAACTTCACACTCAACTAGTTTGGAAGCTAAAATCCCACTTGCATGGTACTCTTCATCTAAAATCAATATATCTTTTTTTCTAGGTAGTGCTTCAATAAGACTTAAATTTGCCAAAAAACCACTTCCAGCAACTATTGCGCTTTCAAAATTATTTTGTCTTGTTAAAAACTCTTCAAAATCTTTGTGAATTTGATGATACCCATTTACCATTTGAGATGATTTTGGAGCGTGAGAATTATATCTTTTTATCTGATCAAATGCACGTTGTAACAAATTTTTTTTAGTTGCCAACCCTAGATAATCATTTGAAGCAAAGTCATATAAAAAATCATCATAAATCACTCTTGATCTATATCTATTTGATTTTTTAATAGCTTTTAATTCATCTTGGTACAAGTTTAAACCTCAAGATGCGGTAGTAATTTTTCAACACAAAGTCCCATAGCTGTACTTTCATATCCTCTTACTTCTTTTATGTAATCTTTACAAAACCCCTCAACCATACAAGCTCCAGCTTTACCCTTCCACTCATCACTTAGTAAATACTCTTCAAGCTTATCTTCATCAAATTTATCAAAAATATAATCTGTACTACTAAGGTCAATAAACTCTTTATTAGCTGATTTTAAAATCATACATGTAAGGATAGATACAACTCCTCCACTTTGAAGTTTTAGTATCCTTCTTGCATCATCTTTGTCTTTTGCTTTTCGCAAAATCTCGCCCTTTGAGGTTACTACTGTATCTGCACACAATATAGGAAATTCTTCTAAACCAAACTCATCAATAAAAGCATTCATTTTACCAACAGTAGCCCTGTAAACAAAATGCGCCGGATTAGAAATATCCAAACTATCTTCATCAAAACTAGCACTTTTTTGGATAAAATCAACACCAAAAGATTTTAAAAGTTCAGCTCTTGTTTGTGAATTTGAAGCAAGTATTATCATCAAAACCCTCTTAATATAACACCTAAATAAGATGCTATAATAGCTAAAATAATGTTTAGTGGCATTAGATAATTAACCACTAAAGTTAGATTTTCATGGACATCAAAAAACTCTCTCATACCATAAAATTTTTTTGCTTGAAGAAATTTTATATACATGTAGACAAAATTAAAAGCTATAAAAACCCACAAAGCCTCTTTTACATGAGTTGTTGCAAAATGACTTGGACTTGTATATTCAAATCCAAGTCCAACATTCATCATAAATGATGCTGATATTAGTATCATCATGATAACAAACACAAAGTATGAATATCTCTGAAGTATTCTAATACATTTTTTATATCTTACCAATTCTTCATCTATGTCCATAATAACTGGTTTGACTATAAATCTAATTGCAAACATGCTACCTATCAAAAGGCAAGCACTAATTACATGTAAAAATACTATAATCCTACCATATGAGCCAAATATATCTATAATTATTCCATTCACAATTACAAATTATCCTTTGCAAAATTGATTGCTACTTTTTTTGCTTCTTCTATCTTAGAAGCATCTTTTCCACCAGCTTGAGCAAAATCAGGTCGACCACCGCCTCCTCCTCCTACTACTGGAGCTACTGTCTTAATCCAATCACCAGCTTTTAAATTAGCATTTTTAACTCCAGCTGCTATTAGAACTTTATCTCCCTTTTTTTGGAATAAAAGCACAGCAACACTATCTTTTTGATTTTTAAAATCATCAATTGTTTTTTTAATATCACCAGCTCCTAGCTCATCTACGATTAACTCAACTCCATTTATAACTTCTGATTTAATCTCTTTTGAAACATTTGATTCTAAAGCTTCAATTTCACTTTTTAAACTTTTAACCTCATTTTGAAGTTTATCAATGCCGATAATTAAATCTTTATGTTTTACTCTTAAAGATGCTTCTTGGATTTTACTTCTAAGACCTTTTGAGTATTCATAAGCACTTTTTCCGCAAATTGCTTCAATTCTTCTAACACCAGCACTTACGCCACTCTCTTTTAATATAAAAAAGCTTCCAATTTCAGCAACACTAGATACATGTGTTCCACCGCAAAGCTCAACACTAACATCTCCAAAAGACACAACTCTTACTTTTGAGCCATATTTTTCTCCAAACAGTGCAATTGCTCCACTTTTTTTAGCTTCTTCAACATCCATAATTTTAGTTTGTGCTTCAAAACCTTTTGAGATTACACTATTTACAAAGTCTTCAACTCTACTTATCTCTTCATCACTTAATGCTTTTGGATGAGAAAAATCAAATCTCAATCTGTTTGCTTCAACCAAGCTTCCAGCTTGAGCGATGTGATCTCCTAAAATCTCTCTAAGAGCAGAGTGAAGCAAGTGTGTTGCTGAGTGATGCTTTGCAATTTGAGCTCTACTATCATCAACTTTTACTTCAACCTCATCTTCTACATGTAAAGGTTTTTCTAGTTTTACCTGAGAGAGATTTAAGTCAAAAAATTTCTCAGTTGCTACAACTTTTCCATAGTCTACAATCTCACCAATATCTCCAGTTTGTCCACCACTTGTTGCATAAAATGGAGTTTTATCAAGCATAATCCAACCAGACTCTTCTAAAGTATCAACCCTCTTAAAATCCTCATCTAAAAGTGCTAAAACTTTTGATTTTGATTGAAGCTTCTCATAGCCTACAAATTCATTTTGGCCAAACTTTTCTAATAAGACTTTAAAATCTCCACTAACTGCCTTATCTCCGCTTCCTTTCCAAGAAGCTTTTGACCTTTGTCTTTGTTCACTCATAAGCTCTTCGAATCTTTTAACATCAACACTTATATTTTTCTCTCTTAACATATCTTCAGTCAAATCAAGTGGGAAACCACAAGTATCATAAAGTTTAAATGCAACATCACCACTAAATACATCTTTAGTATTTTTTAGTTCATTCTCAAAAATTTCAAGTCCATTTGCAATAGTCGCTAAAAATCTCTCTTCTTCTAGTTTAATCTGCTCTTTTATACTATCAGCTTTTGTTACTAAGTAATTATACTGTTTACCCATAAGTTCATTTAAAGTATCAACAAGTTTATACATAAATGGCTCTTTTATGCCTAAAAGATAACCATGTCTTAAAGCACGCCTTAAAATTCTTCTTAAAACATACCCTCTTCCCTCTCTATCAAAATTAACTCCTTGAGCCAATAAAAATGCGGTTGAGCGTATATGATCAGCTATAACTCTGTAACTAGCTCCACTTTCATAAACATAAGGTTTATTGCAAAGCTCAGCAACTTTGTTTATCAAAGGCATAAATAAAGATGAATCATAATTACTCTTAACACCTTCACAAACCGCAACTACTCTTTCAAGTCCCATTCCTGTATCAATTGATGGTTTTGGAAGAGGAGTTAATTTGCCACTTTCATCTCTTTCATATTGCATAAAAACTAAGTTCCATATTTCTAAGAACCTATCTCCATCTCCACCTAAGTAGTCTTCGCTAGAGTTAAAATGTTCGCTTCCTTGGTCATAGAAAATTTCACTACAAGGGCCACAAGGTCCAGTATCTCCCATTTGCCAAAAGTTATCAGCATCTCCAAATCTTTTTATCCTATCTTTTGCAATATGCTTTTGCCAAAGCTCTTCAGCTTCATCATCACTATCATGAACCGTTACCCAAAGTTTCTCTTTTGGAAGTTTTAAAACTTCTGTTACAAATTCCCAAGCGTAAGCTATGGCTTGCTCTTTAAAATAATCACCAAAAGAAAAATTTCCTAACATTTCAAAAAAAGTATGATGACGACTAGTATAACCTACATTATCCAAATCATTATGCTTACCACCAGCTCTTATACATGTTTGAGAACTTGTAGCTCTTGGAGGATTTGGAACTGGCACTTCTCCAGTAAAAATAGTCTTAAAAGGAACCATACCCGCATTTACAAACAACAAAGTTGCATCATCTGGCACAAGTGGAGCACTTGGCACTAATTTATGTCCTTTTTTCTCAAAAAAACTTAAAAATTCACTTCTAATATCCATATTATGTATACCCATCCTATTTGTATTTTAAAATTCAATTATTTTATCTAAATTTGATAAAGATGTAGCTTATAAGTAATAAGCATAAATATTTTTATCCTCTCAAAAGTAAAGTTTAAGTATAATGACCTCTAATTTACTTTACAATTAAGGCTTACAATGAATATCCCTTTTATAGACTTAAAAACACAATACGAAACATATAAAGAAGAAATAAACAAAGCAGTTTTAGCACAACTTGAATCTACTCAGTTTATTTTAGGTGCACAAGTTCAAACTCTAGAAAAAAACTTAGAAAATTTCACAAAATCATCTTATGCTATTAGTTGTTCTAGTGGAACAGATGCTTTACTTTTAAGCCTAATGGCACTTGATATAAAAAGTGGGGATGAAGTCATCACAACACCTTTTACTTTCATAGCAACTGCTGAAGTCATAGCATTTTTGGGTGCAACTCCTGTTTTTGTTGATATTTGTGAAAATGATTACAATATAGACGCTAGTAAGATAGAAGAAAAAATCACAAATAAAACAAAAGCTATTATCCCAGTGTCACTATATGGACAACCAGCAAATATGAATGAGATAAATAAAATTGCAGAAAAATATGACATAGCCGTTATTGAAGATGCATGCCAAAGTTTTGGAGCAACACTTGAAGATAAAAAGAGCTGTAATCTAAGTACTATTGGATGTACTAGCTTTTTTCCATCAAAACCTCTTGGATGTTACGGCGATGGTGGAGCAGTTTTTACAAACGATGAAAACATAGCAAAAAAAATAAGAGTTTTACTAAATCACGGTCAAGAAGAGAGATATAAACACAAATTTATAGGGATAAATGGAAGGCTTGATGCAGTTCAAGCTGCAGTTTTAAATGTAAAACTAAATCACTTTGAAGAAGAGATAAAAAAAAGAGAAGAAATAGGACAAAGATATACAAAGCTTCTAGAAGATATCGATGGAATAACTCCTCCATTTGTTCATTCTGATAGAACTTCAGTATATGCTCAATACTCTATACTGTGTGAAAATAGAGATGAAATTGTAAAAAAATTAAATGACAAAGGAATTCCAACTGCAATTCACTATCCAATTCCTCTTCACTTGCAAGAGGCATTTTCAAATCTTGGATACAAAGAAGGAGATTTTCCTGTAAGTGAAAAAGTAGCAAAAGGTATAATGTCACTTCCTATGAGTCCATTTTTGACAACCAAACAACAAGATTTTATTATTGAAGCAATTAAAGGATAAAAGACATGGTAAAAGTAGCACTAATTGGACTTGGTTCCATGGGACAAAACCATTACAGAGTTTTAAAAAGTTTAACAGGGTTTCAACTGACAGCACTTTGTGATATACAACAAACAAGAGATTATGACGAACCATTTTTTACGGACATTGATGAAATGTTAGAAAAAGCTGATTTTGAAGCAGCTGTGATTGTTGTGCCTACATTTTTACACAAAGAAGTAGCTATAAAGTGTCTAAATAAAGGAAAACATTTATTTATAGAAAAACCAGTTGCTTCAAGTGTAGAAGAAGCAAATGAAATCTTAAAAGTTGCAAAAGAAAAAGATGCAAGAGTTTGTGTAGGATATATCGAAAGATTCAACCCAGTTGTTGAGGAGCTTAAAAAAGAGCTTGAAAATACTGAAATTTATTCTATTGGAATCACTAGGGTTGGACCATTTCCTCCAAGAATTGCAGATGTTGGGATACTAACAGATTTATCAGTTCATGATATTGATTTAATCAGATATATAACAGGAAAAGAGATAGAAGAAACTTCTATATACAAATCTCAAAAAATCCACAACCACCACGAAGACAATGCAATATTATCTTTTAAACTAGAAAATGAAGTCATAGCAAGTATTACAACAAACTGGCTAACTCCTTTTAGAAAAAGAACTATTGAAGTTGCTACAAAAAATGCTTATTATGAAGCAGATTTGATGGAGCAAGATTTAACAGAGTTCTCAGAATACCAAAGAAACAACTCTTATGTTATTAGAAAATGTATGGTAAAAAAAGAAGAGCCTTTAGTAAGAGAACACAAAGCATTTAGAAAGTTTGTTAAAACTGGAGTTAGACATGGGCTTAGTAGTATAGAAGATAGTATCATAACTCTAGAAATTTCTTCGGCTGGCAAATGAAAAAAGCTTTAGTTCTTTTAAACATGGGAGGACCAAACTCCCTTGATGAAGTTGAAGTTTTCTTAAAAAATATGTTCAATGATGAAAATATCATAACAGTTAAAAGTAACATACTTCGCTCATTTATAGCTTTTATGATAGTTACTTCTAGAAAAAAAGAAGCTAGAAGTAACTATGAAAAATTAGGTGGAAAATCTCCGATAGTTGGATATACAAAAGAGTTGGTAAAAAAACTTCAAGATAAACTAGAAGATACCTATGTAACTTTTGCTATGAGATATACTCCTCCTTTTGCCAAAGATGTTATAGAAGAATTAAAAAAAAGAGAGATAAAAGAAGTTACACTGATACCTTTGTATCCACACTACTCCACAACTACAACAAAATCATCACTAGAGGATTTTTATAAATTTTCTAAAAATCTACATGTAAAGCAAATTGATAGGTTTTATGAAAATGAACTCTACAATGAACTTTTAGCAGATAAAATCCAAGAGACACTAAAAGATAAAGACTCCAAAGATTTTGAACTAATTTTTTCAGCTCACTCGCTACCTCAAAAGATTGTAGATAACGGAGATCCTTATCAAAAAGAAGTACTTTTACATGTAGAACTTTTAAAAGAAATTTTAACAAAAAGATCTCTAGAATTTAAATATATACATGTAGCCTACCAGTCAAAACTAGGCCCGGTAAAATGGCTAGAGCCATCTTTGGAAGACAAGCTAAAATCACTTAAATCTAAAAAAGCTATTATAGTTCCAATCTCTTTTACCATTGATAACTCTGAAACAGAGTTTGAGCTATCTATTGAGTATAAAGAAGTAGCAGATGAGCTTGGTTTTGAAGATTATTTAGTAGCTAGATGTCCAAATAATGATGATAAATTTGTGCAAGTTTTACTTGAGCTTAGCAGGGTTTAAATAACCCTCTTCAATCAACCTTACAACAACATCTTTAAAAATTGGCACTGCACTCATTGAAGCAAAATAATGATAAGGTTTTTTAGGCTCTCTTACTAAAACTCCAATTGTAAATCTATTTTTCTTATCATTTGCAAAACCAAAAAAAGAACTGTTATACTTTCTTACATACTTACCATTTTCAGCGATGTGAGCAGTTCCTGTTTTACCTCCAATTTCTAAACCATCAATTTTAGCTTTAGTAGCAGTTCCTTTTTGAACTGTTTTTTCTAAAATTTGTCTCATTCTTTTAGCAACTGAAACAGGTAAAATTTGAATTTCACTATCTCTTTGAATATTATAAATATTTCCATCACTTGATTTAAAATATGAAGCTATATAAGGAGTGATCATTCTTCCATTATTGTTAAAAATATTATATGCTTTTAAAACCTGCATAAATGTGGCTTCCATACCATAGCCATATCCAGCCGTTGCCTTATAAGTTTCCGACTTAAATCTATGTAAGCTAGGAATTACACCTTTTTTTTCATAAGGTAAATCAATACCAGTTTTTAAAGAAAAACCAAAATCTTTTAAGCCCTGATAAAACTCAATCGGATCTAGTTTTTGTGCAAGTTGTGCTATCCCAATGTTACTAGAGTAAACTATAACATCTTCAGCACTTAACCATTCAAAATCATGGGTGTCTGTGATTGTTCTTTTTCCAAGCTTATATTTACCACCATAAACTCTAACTAAATCATAAGGATTAATCTTTTTTTCTTTTAAAAGAAGTGCAAAAGTAATTGCTTTCATAACTGAACCAGGCTCATACGCATACTCAACAGCAGTAACATTTAAATTTGGATAATCCTCTCTTCTAATAAAATCTGGATTATACCTATTTGAGCTTGCAAATGACAATATTGCTCCACTTGAAGCATGCATTATAGCAACTACTATCTCTTTTGCCTCTAACTCCTCTTTATACTTATCAAGTAGTTTTTCAATAATTTTTTGAAGTTTTAAAGATATCGTTGTATGTAGGTTTAATCCATCGATTCGCTTACTTGTTATACTGTTTTTATTTAAAATTATTGTATTTGAAATATCTCTATTTCCAACTACCATCGCATCTTGAATACTTAAAAGTTTATCTTCATAAAACCTTTCTAAACCTTTAACTCCAGTAACTTGTGTTATCCCTTTTCTCTCAATTTTTTTAACATATCCAACTATTGGCGTCATTGTGTCTTTTGCTGGATAAACTCTTCTTTCGCCACTTTCACTGATATTTAAACCATGTAAAAAAGCTATGCCTCTTTTTTTATCATGATATGTTCTAAAAACACCAAAACGAAATAATTTACTTGCCAATGCTTCTAAATGTTTAGCATTTTTTGGATTAATTTTATAGCTAAGAACTAAGCTTCCTTTTCGTGATAAAATTCTCTTTTTTATTTTTTCTCTGTCATCACCACTATATAAAGAGTATAAATTTACAAATAAATCAAGTTTATCAGGATCTATATTTCTTGTATCAACTACTGCTTTATAAAGCTTTTTGCTAGTTGCTACTTTAAAATCATCACTGCTTATTATATTGCCTCTTGTAGCATGAGTAATTTCTTTGTGAATTAGAGTTGGAAGTCTTCTATCTATATTTGACCAGTAAAACAAAGTCCCTAAAAATATAGCAAAACCAATAGTAACAATAAAAAATAAAAATAGAATCTTTATCTTTCGGGTATCTTTTTTGTCCATATGAGAGTATAGCGAAAGATTGTTTAAAGTTGAGTTCTAGATATCTCTTTATAGGCACTTAAAGCTTTATTTCTAATCTCCAACATTACTTTCATGCTAGTTTCTGCTTTTCCTATCGCAATTGCTGCTTGATGTAGATTTTTAACTTCTCCTGTAGCAATATCAGCCATTGCTTTATCAGCATTTTGTTGAGTTTTATTAACTTCTCCTAATGACTCTTTTAATACTTTTGAAAAATCACTATTTGATGTTGTTTTATTGGATTGGTCTAATTTATTGTTTAAAGAGTTAATACCATTTAATTTATCTATAGTTTGCATTTAAAACCTATCCTTTCATCATATCTATAGAGCTATTTGCCATGTTTTTAGCACTTTGAAATGCTGCTACATTTGCTTGATAAGCTCTTGTTGCTTCTATTAAATCGGCCATTTCAATAACTGGATTAATATTTGGATAAGCAACATACCCTTGTTCATTTGCATCAGGATGAGATGGATCATACTTTAATTTAAAATCACTATCATCTCTGATTACTTTATCAACTTCAACACTCATTATAGCAGGTTTTGCATCTGTTTGCAAAAATGTATCATCAAGTGGGTTTTCATATTTCAAAAAATTACTATCTTTTTCAAGCTCGGCATTTAAAGTTTTATCAAAATCCATAGCTTTAAAAACCACTTCTCTTCTTTGATAAGGTCCTCCCTCACTTGTTCTTGTTGTATTTGCATTTGCTATGTTTGAACTTATTATGTTCATTCTAAAACGCTGCGCTGAAAGTCCATATCCACTTATATCAAAATCATTTAAAAATGCCATTTATTATACCTTTGCTGATGCTTCTAATACACTTTTAAAAATTGTACTATTTTTCTTTAGAGCTGCTGTTAGAGCATTAAACATAACTGAGTTTTTACTAAGCTCTGTTGTTTCAACATCTAAATCCACTGTATTGCCATCGTTTCTTGCCATGTGCCCATCTCTTAGAAAAAGAGTTGCTTTATGTGTATCATTATCTTCATATGCTTTTAAGTGATGCTCATTTGTAGTTGCCATTTCTAGTTTTTTTACATCATCCTTAGCATACATTTCTCTAGCTTTTTCCTTAAGAGCTGATTCAAAATCTACATCTCTTGCTTTATAAAATGGTGTATCAATATTTGCAATATTACCAGCAATCAAGTCTTGTCTTAAAGCTCTAGCACTAAGTGCTGCTTCCATTAAAGGTTTTGCTTTAGTAGTTGAATAAACCATTTTATCCTCTCAATAATAATCTACTTTTAATAAAGCAATTTTTGTTCCAAATATTATATTAAACATTATTATATTAAAATAACAAAAAACTTACATGTAAAGAGAATCATGGCAACAGACAAAACACTTTTCATACTTTGTGTATTTTGTATATTTATTAGCATAACTTTTTCATTATCATTGCCTGTATTTACTACACTTTTTTTTGATTATAAAGAATTTCACTTTTTTATAAGACAATTTGGTGTTGGTATGATAAGTATAGCAATCATGTGGGGATTATCTAGGCTAAATCCAGAAAAACATTTGATATGGATTGGATTTACTATCTTTTTTACATGCCTTTTTTTGATGAGCATAATGCATTATCTTCCAGAATCTCTTGTAACAAGTGCTGGAGGTGCTAAAAGATGGATAAGACTACCTGGATTTTCATTTGCTCCAGTTGAATTTTTCAAAGTTGGTTTTGTTTATTTTTTAGCTTGGAGTTTTGCTAGAAAATTAGATGACAAGAAAAAACCACTAAAAGATGAAATGAAACTGATACTGCCTTATGTTGGATTGTTTTTATTAGTTATCTACCTCATAGCAATTATGCAAAATGATTTAGGGCAAGTAGTCGTATTGGCTCTAACTTTGGCTTTTATGGCTTTTTTTGCAGGAACTAGTCTTAGATTTTTTATGCTAAGTATTTTAGGTTCTATTATAATCTTTCTCATAGCAATTTTTACATCAGACCATAGGATTTTAAGGATAAAAACTTGGTGGGCAACTATACAAGATATGGTGCTTTCACTTTTCCCTCCAAGTATCGCTAATGCTCTTAGAGTAGAAAATGCACCTGAGCCTTACCAAATCTCACACTCATTAAATGCAATAAAACATGGAGGACTTTTTGGAGAAGGATTAGGTAGCGGTTTATTTAAACTTGGTTATTTAAGTGAAGTTCATACTGACTTTGTACTAGCTGGAATCACTGAAGAATTAGGAGCTTTGGGAACAACTTTTTTAACTCTAGCTATATTTACAATGATTTATAGAATCTTTAAAATCTCAAGTAGAAGTGAAAACAAAGTCTTTTATCTATTTTCCCTTGGTATTGGACTTCTTATTGTATTTTCTTTTTTAATGAATGCGTATGGAATAACTTCAATAACACCTATAAAAGGAATAGCAGTACCATTTATCAGCTATGGAGGAAGTTCACTTTTAGCCATCTCGATAGGAGTAGGAATGGTTCTCATGGTTAGTAAAAGGGCGAAGCTATGAAACTAACCTCTTTACGCAGTAAAAGCTTCAGTGATATGAACGTGATTTGTATAACAGGCGGTGGCACAGGTGGTCATCTAGCGATTGCAAATGCTTTAAAAAATGAATTAAACAAAAGAGGCTTAAAACCTATCTACATTGGCTCAACAAATGGACAAGATAAAGAGTGGTTTGAAAATGACAGTGGTTTTGAAAAAACTTACTTTTTAAATTCAAAAGGAGTTGTAAACAAAAAAGGCATAAAAAAGCTACTTGTTTTAAGCGACATCATAAAATCAAGCTTTACATGTAGAAATATTTTTAAAAAACATAATGTAAAAGCAGTTTTTTGTGTTGGAGGATACTCTGCTGCTCCTGCTTCATTTGGTGCGATTTTATCAAATACTCCTCTTTTTATACATGAACAAAATGCTGTTATGGGTAAATTAAATAAGATTTTAAAACCTTTTGCAAAAGAGTTTTTTAGCTCATACGATGAAAACTCCAAAGTAAAAGAATACCCTGTAAAAGATGTGTTTTTACAAACTAAAAGAGTTAGAAAAAAGCTTGATACTATCATCTTTTTAGGTGGCTCACTTGGAGCTAAAAGCATCAATCAATTAGCTATGAATGCGGCAAAAGATTTAACATCAATGGGCATTAAAATCATACATCAAACTGGAAAAAGAGATTTTTCTACATGTAAAGAATTTTATGAAAAAAACAATCTACATGTAGAGTATTTTGATTTTCATAAAAACTTGGAAGAAAAAATACAATTGGCTGATTTTGCAGTTAGTAGAGCAGGAGCTAGTACACTTTGGGAATTAAGCGCAAATGCTTTGCCAACACTTTTTATACCCTATCCTTACGCTGCTTCAAACCATCAATACTACAATGCAAAAGTTTTAGCAGATAAAAACATGGCCATTTTAAAAACAGAAGATGAACTAGATAACAATACTCTTTTAGATATAATTAAAAACATCAATCTAGAAAAGATCTCAAAAGATTTATATAACAAAATCAATTCAAATGGCATAGAAAAAATAGCAGACTTAATATTAGAGGATATTTTAAAATGATAGAATCAAAAAAAATGTGGAGCGATCTTTACAAAATTCCAATTATTGGAGATTTTATTATCTCTTTTGGTATTATCGTAGTTTTAACTTCTGTTTCTTCTGCTGGTGGTTTTTGGGGCTTAAAAGGAGAAGATAAAACTCTATTGATCAATATTTTTATCTATATAGGAATTGCTTATTTTATACTTTCAACTCTATTTAGAGCATATAAATACTTTAAAAAGATCAAAACCAAATGATACCTAGCATTACCTTTTTTATAGCTATAACTCTTCTTACTATGACGCCTGGCGCTGATACGATGATAGTCATTAGAAACACAATCAGAGGTGGCATGAAAGATGGTTGGGCATCAAGTTTAGGTATTTGTTTAGGACTTTATGTTCACGCTACATTATCTGCAGTCGGGATATCAGCAATTCTTTTTTATTCTCAAACTGCTTTTGATATTTTAAAAATCATAGGAGCAATTTATCTAATATGGTTAGGCTTTAACAACCTAAAATCATTTTACTCTAATGATAAATTAAATGATATTAAAACTCTACATGTAGACTTCTCTTTTTCTCGTTCTATCACAGAAGGATTTTTATCAAATGTACTAAATCCAAAAACTATAGTCTTTTATATGGCATTTTTACCGCAGTTTATCTCAACAACTCATTCTGCACTAATTCAATCACTCATACTTGCTTCTTTTCACTTCATAATAGCAATAATATGGCAAGGTATTATCATATATACAATAAACAAAGCAAACAGTTTTATAATGCGCCCAAATATCAAAAAAACTTTAGACTTTATTTCAGGAACTGTTATGATTGGTCTAGGAATTAAATTGTTTTTTGCTCATAAATAATTATACTTTCCCCTCCAAATATAAAATAAAAATATTTTAATTTTTCATTAAGTAATTTGGCGTATAATAATTTAATGTTTTATTAGGGGTGAAATTATGAAAAATTTATCTATCAAAATGAGGTTAATTATACTTGGGGCTATTACTATACTTGGTATATTATCTATACATACAGTGGCTACTGTATTTAACAATCAAGAAAAGAGATTGACAACTTTACACGAAGAAGTATCAAATATAGAAACACATGTTTTAGAGCTTAGAAAGCATGAAAAAGATTTTCTTGCAAGAAGCGATATGAAATATGCCAAAAAGTTAAATGATGCTGAAAAAGAGCTAGAAACACATATTAATAGTTTGATAAAAGAGGCAAAAGAGCTAGATTTAAAAACTGGTAATTTATCAAAAATGCTAAACATAATACAAAATTATAAAGCTATATTTAACGAATTAGTTAAAATAAAACAACAAAATGGTCTTACACCAAAAGATGGATTAAGAGGAAATTTAAGAGATGCTATACACAAAGCAGAAGCTTTTTTTAAAGACTTTGATGATACAAAAGCCAGTACACTTATGCTAACTCTAAGAAGAAATGAAAAAGATTTTATGCTCAGAAGAATGACAAAGTATGTAGATAAACTTTCAAAAAACTATGAAAAAGCTATCTCTTACATAAATGAAAAAGAAAATTTAAAACCCGTACTACCTTTGATGCAAAGCTATAAAGATGATTTTTTTGCATTGGTTGATGGATATAAAAAGATAGGATTAAACCAAACACAAGGCGCACTTGGAAAAATAAGAAAAACTGTACATCAAACAGAATCTTTGATAAACAGTACAGTAAAGCTCTTAAACAAAGAGATAAATGAACTTAAGAGTCAAAAAAATGTAGTTTATTTAACCTTGACTATTGTTATGATATTAACAGTATTATCGCTAACTACATATATAATTATGTCTATTTTAAAACCTCTACGAGCTCTAACAGATAAAATAGTTTCTAATGAAAATGATTTAACCGTAAAGTATGAAGTACCATATAATGATGAATTAAGAGAGATAGCAAACGCTTTAAATACTTTTATGGGAAAACTAAGAAATACAGTTGCTGATACAATTACAACAAGTGATGAAAATGCAGCAGTCGCGCATGAACTCTCGTCTACTTCACTTAGTATTGGTAAACGCGCAGAAGAGGAAACTGAAATAATCCAAAAAACTACCCAAACTGGACAAATGGCAAGAGAAAATATTCTAAAATCAGTCGAACAATCAAAAAATGCACAAAAAGAGATAGAAGATACAAACAAATCACTAACTGAAGCAAATCTAGTTTTTGGATTACTTATAGAAAAAATTGAAAAAACATCTGAAGTAGAGCATGAACTTCAATCTAAAATGAATCTTCTTGCTCAAGATGCAGAACAAGTTAAAGATGTCCTAACAGTTATCAATGATATAGCTGATCAAACAAATTTACTTGCATTAAATGCAGCGATTGAAGCTGCACGTGCAGGTGAACATGGACGTGGATTTGCTGTTGTTGCAGATGAAGTTAGACAATTAGCAGAGAGAACGCAAAAATCTCTGGTTGAAATAAATGCAACTGTAAACATTATAGTTCAAGCCATTAACGATTCAGGTGGACAAATGGATGAAAATGGAAAACTATTTAAAGAATTAGTTGAACAATCTGAAATAGTATCTCACAAAATAAGCTCATCAGTAGAATTGATGACAAATTCTGTTCATACAGTAGAAACATCCACAAAATCAACAGAAATTTCTGGAAATGAAATTAAACATTCAATGGATGAGTTAGAGCATATAAATGAAATTTCAACAACAAATGCCAGAGATCTCGAAGAGATAGCAAGTGCCGCAGACCACCTTCACCAAGTAACTCAAAAACTAAACGATAAACTGCATTACTTTAAAGTTTAGCAATGAAAAAGTTGCATATAGCCTTTGTTTTATATTTTATATTAACATCATGGCTATATGCACAAAATGAAAAAATTGATTTACTGCTTAAATGGAAACATCAATTTCAATTTGCCGGATATTATATGGCAAAAGAAAAAGGTTTTTACAATGACCTTGAATTAGATGTAAATATCAAAGTTTCATTAGATAAAGACACACCAACAAAACTAGAAGATATGCATTCAACATATGCTATATTAGATCCTTCTGCTTTGATAGAACAAAAAAATGATAGAAAGATAAGAGCATTAGCAGCAATTTTCCAACAATCCCCTGTGATATTTTTATCTTTAAAATCAAATGATATAAAATCTCCGCAAGATTTTGTAGGTAAAAATATAGTTGCTATATTAGAAAAAAACAATGCAACACTTGCTACACTTTTAAAAAAAGAAGGGATCAAAAATAATCAATTCAATCTTATTCAAAAATACCCTTCCATTAATGATTTGATAGAAAATAAAGCAGATATAATCTCTGCTTACTTAACTGATTCTCCATACCTTTTAAAAGAAATGGGATATGAATACAACATCATCGATCCTCTTGCATATGGAATAGATTTTTATGGGGATATGATATTTACATCTCAAAATGAGGTATCAAATCATCCAAATAGAGTTAAAAGATTTCTGTCAGCAACTTTTAAAGGCTGGTATTATGCTCTAAACAATATTGATGAAACTATAGAGGTTATAAAAAACAAGTATAAATCAGAACTAGACATAAAGACACTTAAATATGAAGCATTAAAAACTAAAGAGCTGATAATGCCTGAGAGAATTCCAATAGGTCAAATAAATAACACAAAAATAAACTCTATTTTAACTATATTTGATGAACTAGGATATATAAATCTAAATAAAAACGAGAAAAATATCAATATACTTCAATCTAACAATTTCAATATATCGTTTGTAGAATTTTGGAAAAATTTAACTTTAGAGGAAAAAAATTTTCTAAAAAATCATAAAAAAATAGTTTTAGGTGTTAGGGATAACTTCCTGCCTTTTTATGGATTAAATAATGAAGGAAATAAAAAAGGTCTTATTGTAGATTTAAATAAAAAGTTTGAAAACTTACTTGGTATAAATTTGGAATTAAAGCCAATACTTATTAAAAATATGTCAGATAAGCTAAAAAAAGGTGAAATTGATCTATTTTATGGTACAAAAGTAGCTCATGGGGGTGACTATTTATATACTAAACCTTTTGCGACATACAGTGCAGCAGCATTTTCCAAGGATAAAAATCTAAAAATAAATTCTATTGAATCTTTAAAAAATAAAAAAGTAGCTGTCTTAAAAGGAACAAATGCAAAAAAATATTTAAAAGATATAACAGTTATTGAGAAAAAAGATATTTTTGATCTTTTAAATTCAATTTCATCAGGTGAAGCTGATATCTTAATAGATGCAAAACCATCAGTTGAATACTATAAAAAAAATTACAAAGTAAACAAACTCTATTTAAATGGTATATTTTATCAATACCTGTTGAACCTAAGCTTGGTAATGAAAAAAGATCAGTTGATTTTAAAACACATTTTTGATAAAGCTATTAAATACATAGGCGAAAAAAATCTGGAAAAACTATTTGCACCATTGACTTCAAATGAAAATAATTTTAATAAATTAAAATTAAATCAAAAAGAGGTAGATTTTCTTACTAAACATAGTACTGTAACAGTAGGAACTGATATAAATTGGCCACCATTTGATTTCACTAAAAATGGTGTTGCGCAAGGCTATTCAGTTGACTTTTTGAAATTAATTGAACAAAAAACAGGTTTACATTTTAAATTTATAAATAAGTATCCTTGGCATGAAACTGTAAATCTATTTAAACATAAAAAGATAGATATGCTCTCAATTATAGGTAAAAATAAGGAAAGAGAAAAATTTACACTTTTTACAGCACCTATACTCTCATCATCTATATCAATAGCATACAAAAAAGGCACAACAGAAAAAACAATAGAATTTTTTAATACAAATAGTTTAAAACTTGGGGTTATAAAAGATTATTGGATAGTTGATAAAATAAAATCGCTATATCCTCATATAAAAGTAGTAGAATACAAATCTAGTGTGGATGCTTTTAAGGATATATCCAATGGTAAAATAGGTGGCTTCATAGGAACAACAAATTTTCTATCTTATCAAATTAATCGAAATTTATTTACTGATATATCTTTATCTTCTCCTGTAATTTTAAAAAACAAATCACATGAAAAATATTTTATTGGAGTTAGAAAGGATTTGCCTATCTTATACTCTATAATTCAAAAAGCCATTGATAGTATAAAAGAAGATGAAATTTTAAAATTATACACTAAATGGTTTGGCAATATGTTAGAAGGAAGTATTTCAAAAAAACTTTTGTTAAGTGATGCTCAAAAAGAATTCCTTAGTTCACATAAAGACATCAGACTTGGTATAGATACATCATGGCCACCTTTTGACTTTGTTGATGAAAAAGGTAACTATCAAGGTATAATTAAAGATATAACAAACTATATTTTTAAGAATAATTTAGAGTTAAATATTAAACCTATTACACAAACAAACTGGAATAAACACATAAAAGCAATAGAAGATAAAAAAATTGATGTGATAGCTGGTATTGTAAAATCACCTAAGAGATCTGAAAAAATGCTTTTTAGCAATCCTTATTTAAAACTTCCTCTTGTAATAGTAGGAAAATCAAACAATATTTTAATTGATTCTTTATCTGATTTAAAAGGCAAAGAAGTTGGGGTTATAAAGGGTTATATAACATATAATATATTGAAAGAAAATATCCATCTATAAAGATTATTCCGTATGACGATATCAAAGATGCTCTAATTGATCTTAGCAGAGAAAAAATTAGCTATTTCTTTGATTCTTTGGCATCTATAAATGATGTTATAAAGATGTATGGATTAACAAACATTAAACTATTGGGAAAAGCCAAAGAAAGTGTTGAACTTAGATATGGTATCAGAAAGGACTGGCCAAAATTACAAGAATCAATCAATCAAATGATAAATACTATGCCAAAAGAAAAGATAAATAGTATACTTAATAAATGGATATCAATAAAAAATGAAAAGAAGATAGATTATACTCTTATATGGGAAATTATTCTTGTATTTTTGATTATTTTACTATTTATTATATATTGGAATAGAAAACTTACAAAAGAGATAAATCATAGAAAGATAGTTGAAGCAAAACTGATAGAAGCACAAAAAAAAGCAGAAAATGCCAATAAAGCTAAAAGTGAATTTTTATCAAATATGAGCCATGAGATAAGAACTCCAATGAATGCTATTATTGGCTTTGCAGAGCTTACTTCAAAAATGAATTTACCATCAAAAGCTTTAAACAATGTAAATATTATAAAAAAATCAGCAAAAGCCCTTATAGATATAATAAACGATATTTTAGATTTGTCAAAAATAGAAGCAGGTAAACTATCAATACAAAAAAAACCAACCAATATAAAAAATATAGCAGATGATTTATATGCTATATTTAGCCTTAGAGCTAAAAATAAAGATATCTTTCTTGATATATCTTTTGGTAAAAATGTGCAAAAAGCTTTAATAGTAGATGAAATACGCATAAGACAAATTCTAATAAATCTCATAGGAAATGCCCTAAAATTCACGCATCAAGGAAGTGTAAAAGTAAAATTTATGACAATTTTTAATAACAATGAAAAAGATTTAATAGATTTACATGTAGAGATAAAAGACACTGGAATTGGTATAAAAGATGAAGATAAAGAAAAAGTTTTTGGAGTGTTTGAGCAACAAAGCTCACAAGACAACAAAACATATGGAGGAACTGGGCTTGGTCTTTCTATATCCCAAAAATTAGCAAATCTTATGGGAGGAAAAATAGAACTTAAAAGTTTTCAAAATGAGGGATCTACCTTTACTCTTATAATTCCAAATATTGAAGTAGCTACTTCACTCCCTTCAATTAACTCAAACAACACTCCAACAATACTTTTTGATAAAGCAAGCGTACTAATTGTAGATGATATTGAAGAAAATCTTAATCTATTAAAAAATATTTTAGAACAATATAAATTTGACATAATAAAAACAAATTCAGGTTCGAAGGCTATTCAATTAGCTGAAGAAAAACTACCTGATATTATACTTATGGATATAAAAATGCCTCATGTTGATGGTTATCAAGCGTCCAATGCAATTAAAAAAAATAATATAACTTCAAACATACCAATTATTGCTGTTTCAGCATCAGTTCTTGGAGAAGTAGATTTAAAAAGAGATAAAAAGTACTTTGACGACTTTATACCTAAACCTATAGATATACAAGAACTTGAAAATACAATGGCAAAATATTTAACACATGTAATTAATAATGAACAAAACAATATAAAAAGTGAAGTTGAAGAAAAATCTAAATTAACCTTTAAAAAAGAAGATAGAGTAACACTATTGAACTTAGCAAAAAAACTTTTAGATACTGGAGACTTAACACAAGCAAAAGAAATAGCTAATATACTACAAAAACAGTCTTCCAATGAATATATAGTTGTAAAGATTAATAGTGCCGTAGATAATTTAGATATTGATATTATTGAGAAAGAATGCTTTAATATTATTACAACAATTGAAAAAGGGAATTATCATGAACTTTGAAAATTATACAATCATGGTAGTAGATGATATCGTAGAAAACATAAAAGTAGCAATGTCTCACATCCAACAACTAGGATGTAAAGTAACATATGCAACAAGTGGTAAACAAGCCATTGCCAGAGCTAAAAATACAATTCCAAATCTTATATTGATGGATGTAATGATGCCGGAAATGGACGGGATTGAAACAACAAAGCAAATAAAACAAATTGAAGAATTAAAAAACATTCCCATAATATTTTTAACTGCTAAATCTGACATAAACGATTTAGAAAAAGGATTTGAAGTTGGAGGTGTTGATTATATTACAAAACCTTTTGAAGGTATGGAGCTACTTGCTAGAATAAAAAGTCATTTGGAACTATCAATTTACAGAAATGACCTTGAAAAACAAATACAAATAAGAACTTATGAAATTGAAAAACTAAAATCAAGCATAATAGAAGCTATGGGCTCACTCGCAGAATACAGAGACAATGAAACTGGTGCTCATATAAGAAGAACTCAACACTATGTTAAACTATTATGTAAACATTTGCAAAAAAATGAAAAATATAGTTCAATAATCAATAATGATTATATTGAATTACTGTTTAACTCAGCGCCCCTCCATGATATAGGTAAAGTTGGCATTCAAGACAGCATACTTTTAAAACCAGCTAAATTAACTCCTGAAGAATTTGACGAGATGAAAAAACATGCACTATTTGGAGAAGAAATTATATCTAAATTAATTGAGCAAAATGGGCCAACTAGTTTTTTATCTCATGCAAAAGATATAGCTGGAGGGCATCATGAAAAATGGGATGGAAGTGGATATCCAAGAGGATTAAAAGAAGAAGAGATACCACTATCAGCTCGTATTATGGCAATAGCCGATGTTTACGATGCTTTAACTTCAAAAAGGGTTTACAAAAATGAATTTACTCACAAAAGTGCTATTGCCATCATTAAAGATGGCAAGGCTAAGCACTTCGATCCTGAACTAGTAGATGCATTTTTAGAATTAAATCTAGAATTTAAAACAATTGCAGATACTATCAAAGACTAATTAAATGGCTTTGATAATTCACTCTCTATAATGTCAGGTATATCAGAAATAGTCATAAATTTTCCCATACTTAAACTAGGATAGGAAATTGCCAAATAATATTTAGCATGAAGTGCAGTTGCTTTACCATCTTCAATTTTTACAGTATATGGCAATACAGTAGCATTTGCTCTTCCAATTTTTTCAACAAAAGATTTAGTACTTTCTTTTAAATCGCAACCAACTAAAATACTATTTTTTAATTTTAAAACAAATACAGGATTGTTTTTTTCTAACTTTGCTAATAATTCTTCATTTTTCCCACTACCAAGCAACAAACTATCTTCATAATAAGGCATACTAAACATAAAGTGATAACCTGCTAAATCATTAAATTCTAAAGCATCTGAAGACTTTTTTAACTGCGGAAAAATTTTATTTATTAAAGATAATTGCTCTTCAAAAACCTTAGGATTATAATCATTTTGCATAAATGCTCTTCCAAAATATATAGGATTTGTGATGCTAAGAGTATTCATTTTTTTATCAACAAATGCCCTTAGAATAGCAACATAAGCTCTACCTTTTTTTGATGCTTCGTTTTCCAAAGCATCATTTGTAAAAACTATAGTTTTACCATCTTTTACACTATCATATGTAGCCAATATCTCAAAACCAACTGATTTTAATTTCGTAGCTACATCACTAACTGGAACATACTCTCCTCTTAAATATGCACTTACCATACTATCCGCTGCAACTGCTGAGGATAAAAACACAAATAACCCAAAAATTATACTAACCAACTTTTTCATTTTCTTCCTTCTAAAGTTTTTGTTAGCATAATAATACTGTTTTAATTAAATATTATTATATAGATGAAATTGTATTGTAAAAATTTTATGTAGCTTTAAGAAGATGGCGCGCTCGACAGGATTCGAACCTGTGACCGTTGGTACCGCAAACCAATACTCTATCCAGCTGAGCTACGAGCGCATATTTAATTGAGAGTGAGATTATACCCAAATTTATATAAAAATCAAAGTTTTTTTGTGTAAAATTAGATAAAAAAAGAATTTTTATGAAATTTTCCATTAACACATCTTTGCAATCATCTTTAAAAAGTTCCATTATCATACTCAGGCTTGTTGTACCTATCTATATATTAGCTGATATACTTTTTTATTATAACTTATTAGAATATATAACTTTCATATTTGAACCTATTACTTCTTTTCTTAGTTTGCCAAATGAAACTGCACTATCAATTGTAAGTGGAATATTTCTTAATTTATATGCAGCTATTGCTTTTTCTGCACCATTAGGATTAAGCCCAAAAGAGTGGACTATATTGGCTGTATTCTTAGGTATATGCCATGCACTTATAGTAGAAACTGCTGTCATGAAAAAATTAGGTATTTCAAAAACCTTTTCAATTTTACTAAGACTAATTGTAGGACTTAGTGTGGGTTACATCACTTCATTATTGCCTGAAACTTGGTTTGAAACAACAACTATTATAAAAGACAATATTCCATCCCTTCCAAATTATAACTCAATAGTTGACCTTCTAAAAACTTCTTTATACGAATCATTGTATCTATCAATTCAAATAATTGCTCTTATAACTTTGCTTATTTTTATTTTAGATTTTATAAAATCGCTTAAGATTATTGAAGAATATTCAAACAAAGTAAATAGTGCATTTTCGATTAGTATTGGTGTAATTCTTGGCATTACATATGGAGCTGGCATACTTATAAGTGAATATGAGAAAAACAGATTAACAAAAAAAGAAATTTTATTTATCGGTACATTTCTTATGATATGTCACGCAATCATTGAAGATACACTTTTATTTGTTATCTTTGGAGCAAATATATGGGTTATAGTTACTCTACGAGTTCTTTTTGCTTTTATTTTTGCTACACTATGCGTAAAAGTACTATCAAATAAAGTACAAACAAAGGATTAACTTGAACGACAAAATAATAGCTTATCAAGGCGTAGAGGGTGCTTACTCTCACTTGGCATGCAAAAGAGCATTTCCTAATTCTATAAGTATTGCTTGCGATAGTTTTGTAAATGCTATGAAATTAGTAGAATCAGGTACTGCAAATTTTGCAATGATTCCACTTGAAAATTCAACAGCAGGAAGAGTAGAAGAAATTTATAGGCTAATTCCAAAACTATCACTATATATTATAAAAGAACATTTTGAACCAGTTAAACACTGTCTATTGTCCATTAAGGGAACGAAGCTAGATAATTTGCAATACATATCATCACATCCTCAGGCACTAGCACAATGCCATAAAAATATAACTAAACTAAACTTAATAGCACAAGCAAAATTTGATACAGCTGGTTCAGCAAAAGAAATAAGTCAACTAAAAGATAAAAAACACGCAGCAATTGCTTCAAGTTTAGCTGCAAAACTCTATAATTTAGAAATTTTAAATGATAACTTTGGAGATTTACAAAATAATACAACAAGATTTATCATATTATCAAAAGAATCTATTATTCCAAAATATAAAAAAGAAAAAGAATACATAACATCCTTGGTTTTTCAAGTAAGAGATATACCAGCAGCTCTTTATAAAGCACTAGGTGGATTTGCTACAAATGGAGTAAACTTGATAAAATTAGAAAGCTATGCTCTTCCTGGCTCCCTTCAAGCAAGTCAATTTCATATAGATATTGATGCGCATATAGAAGAAAAAAAATTAAAACTAGCAATGGAAGAATTAAATTTCTTTGCAAAAGAAATCAAACTTTTGGGAACATATATAAAAGATACGTATAGAAACAACCACTAAATATATAATAAACCAATATACAAGCAAAGCAACTAAAAAGAAATTAAAACAAAAAAAATAGAAATAAAAAAGTAGTAAGCGAATAAGATAAACACAGGAACCGGCAGCGACCTACGTTTCCGTCCCAGTAAGGGAGAGTATCATCGGCGATGAAGAGCTTAGCTTCTTGGTTCGAAATGGAGCAAGGCGTTTCCTCTTCTCTATAGCCACCGGAAGTGTTAATGAAAAGATACTTAGGGGTCTGCTGATTTACTTTTTACCTTTAGGTTAAAAGTAAAGCTCTGACTCCGGTTAAGAGTATATTTTCATTAACACTTTTTGTGTGTTTTTGGGGTCTGTTGCTTGAGTTTTAACTTTTGCTAAAAAGTTAAAAGTAAAGCTCTGACTCCCATTAATAATTGATTGTCTTGAAAAACATTTTGTTTCCTATTAGATTTATCTCTAATAAGGAAGCAAGTGCTTAGAATAATTCAAACACTTAATACGAAAAAGCCGAAGCTTTTTTGTGCTTTAGTATTTGTTACTTTAGCTTGGACTTTGTTCAAGCGGTAAAAGTAAATTAAAATGTAAGCCAAACGACCTATTAGTACTGGTCAGCTAAAGGACTTTCATCCATTACACACCCAGCCTATCAAACATGTAGTCTTCATGAGGTCTTCAGGGAAGATTCATCTTGGAGTTGGCTTCCCGCTTAGATGCTTTCAGCGGTTATCACATCCGAACATAGCTACTGGGCGATGCTCTTGGCAGAACAACCCATACACCAGTGGTTCGTTCAACCCGGTCCTCTCGTACTAGGGTCAACTCTCCTCAATCTTCCTACGCCCACGGCAGATAGGGACCGAACTGTCTCACGACGTTCTGAACCCAGCTCGCGTACCGCTTTAAATGGCGAACAGCCATACCCTTGGGACCTGCTCCAGCCCCAGGATGCGATGAGCCGACATCGAGGTGCCAAACCTCCCCGTCGATGTGAGCTCTTGGGGGAGATCAGCCTGTTATCCCCGGCGTACCTTTTATCCTTTGAGCGATGGCCCTTCCACACAGAACCACCGGATCACTATGACCGACTTTCGTCTCTGCTCGACATGTACGTCTCACAGTCAAGCTGGCTTGTACCATTATACTCTGCGGACGATTTCCAACCGTCCTGAGCCAACCTTTGTAAGCCTCCGTTACTTTTTAGGAGGCGACCGCCCCAGTCAAACTACCCACCAGACATTGTCCTCGCACAGGATAACTGTACGGAGTTAGCTATCAGAATACAGAAGAGTGGTATCTCAACAACGGCTCATCATGATCTAGCGACCATGAATCAAAGCCTCCCACCTATCCTGCACATCTATATCCCAACAGCAGTGTCAAGCTGTAGTAAAGGTGCACGGGGTCTTTCCGTCTTGCCGCGGGTAGGAGGAATTTTCACCTCCACTACAATTTCACTGGATTCCTGGTCGAGACAGCTCCCATCTCGTTACGCCATTCATGCAGGTCGGTATTTAACCGACAAGGAATTTCGCTACCTTAGGACCGTTATAGTTACGGCCGCCGTTTACTGGGGCTTCGATCAACAGCTTCGCTAATGCTAACTGCATCAATTAACCTTCCAGCACCGGGCAGGCGTCACACCCTATACATCCACTTACGTGTTAGCAGAGTGCTGTGTTTTTGGTAAACAGTCGGGAGGGACTCTTTGTTGCAACCTTTCTAGCTTTCAGACGTAAAGTCCTATACCAGAGGAGGCACACCTTATACCGAAGATACGGTGCTATTTTGCAGAGTTCCTTAACCAGGATTCTTCCACGCGCCTTAGAATACTCATCTCACCCACCTGTGTCGGTTTACGGTACGGGTAATTTGTGATATGCTTAGAAACTTTTCTCGGCTCGACGGCATCAACGATTCTCCTTCCACTCCGAAGAGTATCTAGAGCCTGTCGGGTCTCGGTCTTGTGTGATAGGGATTTGCCTCCATCACAACCTACATCCTTCGACTAACTATTCCATCAGTTAGCTCGTTTAGCCCTAAGCGTCCTTCCATCACGCTCACAAATTAGTATAGGAATATTAACCTATTTTCCATCGTCTACCCCTTTCGGACTCGACTTAGGTCCCGACTAACCCTACGATGACGAGCATCGCGTAGGAAACCTTGGGTTTTCGGCGAAGGGGATTCTCACCCCTTTTATCGCTACTCATGCCTGCATGCTCACTTCTAGCCGCTCCACCACTCCTTACCGGTATGGCTTCAACGCTGACTAGAACGCTCTCCTACCACTCAGATAAATCTGAGTCTACAGCTTCGGTGTAAACTTTTAGCCCCGTTATATTTTCCGCGCAGAATCACTAGACCAGTGAGCTGTTACGCTTTCTTTAAAGGATGGCTGCTTCTAAGCCAACCTCCTGGTTGTTTAAGTAACTCCACATCGTTTTCCACTCAAGTTTAACTTTGGGACCTTAGCTGGTAGTCTGGGTTGTTTCCCTCTCGACGACGCATTTTATCACCCGCCGTCTGACTGCCATGATTACACATAGGGTATTCGGAGTTTGACAGGGTTTGGTACCTTGGTGTAGGCCCTAGCCCAATCAGTGCTCTACCCCCCTATGCTACAACATGACGCTATACCTAAATATATTTCGGAGAGAACCAGCTATCACGAAGTTTGATTGGCCTTTCACCCCTATCCACAAGTCATCCGAAGACTTTTCAACGCCTACCGGTTCGGTCCTCCACTGGCTCTTACACCAGCTTCAACCTGCTCATGGATAGATCACTTCGTTTCGGGTCTGCAGCCAGTGACTATGTCGCCCTATTAAGACTCGCTTTCGCTACGGCTCCGGGTATCCTTAACCTTGCCACTGACCACAACTCGCAGGCTCATTATGCAAAAGGCAGTCCATCACCCTGATAAATCATAGGGCTCTGAATGATTGTAAGCAAATGGTTTCAGGTTCTATTTCACTCCCCTCACTGGGGTCCTTTTCACCTTTCCCTCACGGTACTTGTTCACTATCGGTCTGTAAGTAGTATTTAGGGTTGGAGGGTGGTCCCCCCGGATTCAGACAGAATATCACGTGTTCCGCCCTACTCAGGATACTGCTATGTCTTCGCCAGATTTCGTATACGAGGCTTTCACTCTCTATGGCTAATCTTTCCAGATTATTCTACTATCCTTTGAAGTACAATATCGCAGTCCTACAACCCCCAATGCAAGCATTGGGTTTGCCCTCTTCCACGTTCGCTCGCCGCTACTAGCAGAATCTCGTTTGATTTCTCTTCCTCTGGCTACTGAGATGTTTCACTTCACCAGGTTAGCCCCCCGTAGGGTAACATGACTCACGCCATGCTGGGTTGTCCCATTCGGAAATCTACGGATCAAAGCCTCTTGACGGCTCCCCGTAGCTTATCGCAGTCTAGTACGTCCTTCTTCGCCTCTTACAGCCTAGGCATCCACCATTCGCTCTTAATAGCTTACCTTTGACTATTCTAATTCGCACTTACTTCCTTACTAAAAATAAATCTTTAATAAGTCAGCAAAATTGTTTTTCTATTTTTGACAATCAACAATTATAATTTAATGAACATAGATTATTTAAAATCTAATTTAATCTCTACCTATATACAATAGAAATTAAATTAAACTTCTTATCCTTTTAAATGTTATTAGAAATGGTGGAGAATAGCGGGATCGAACCGCTGACCTCCTGCGTGCAAGGCAGGCGCTCTCCCAGCTGAGCTAATTCCCCAAGCCTGATAACTCTTTTAGTTTATACAGTGCAAAGGTAATATTTTTAGTGCAGGAGCTTACTTAAGAGTAAGTGACTAAACTAAAAATTTTAGCTTTGAGCTGTATTGGCTAAAAATGGTGGGCCTGACAGGACTTGAACCTGTGACCTCACCCTTATCAGGGGTGCGCTCTAACCACCTGAGCCACAGGCCCCTTCTCTAATCAATCTCTCAAAACTAAATAAGCACTTTACAAGCTCAAGATAACCTCTTACTCATACATTGTGAGATGTATGAGTTTATACTCTAGAAAGGAGGTGATCCAACCGCAGGTTCTCCTACGGTTACCTTGTTACGACTTCACCCCAGTCGCTAATTCCACTGTGGACGGTAACTAATTTAGTATTCCGGCTTCGAGTGAAATCAACTCCCATGGTGTGACGGGCGGTGAGTACAAGACCCGGGAACGTATTCACCGTAGCATTGCTGATCTACGATTACTAGCGATTCCAGCTTCATGGAGTCGAGTTGCAGACTCCAATCCGAACTGAGATCAGGTTTTAAGATTTGCTCCACCTCGCAGTATCGCTTCTCTTTGTCCTGACCATTGTAGCACGTGTGTAGCCCTGGACATAAGGGCCATGATGACTTGACGTCGTCCTCACCTTCCTCCTCCTTGCGAAGGCAGTCTCCTTAGAGTGCTCAGCCTAACTGTTAGCAACTAAGGACGAGGGTTGCGCTCGTTGCGGGACTTAACCCAACATCTCACGACACGAGCTGACGACAGCCGTGCAGCACCTGTCACTAAGCTCTACCGAAGTAGCACTCTCTCATCTCTGAGAGATTCTTAGGATATCAAGTCCAGGTAAGGTTCTTCGCGTATCTTCGAATTAAACCACATGCTCCACCGCTTGTGCGGGTCCCCGTCTATTCCTTTGAGTTTTAATCTTGCGACCGTACTCCCCAGGCGGTACACTTAATCCGTTAGGTGTATTACTGCAATGACAAGCATCGCAACAACTAGTGTACATCGTTTAGGGCGTGGACTACCAGGGTATCTAATCCTGTTTGCTCCCCACGCTTTCATGCCTCAGCGTCAATAATGTTCCAGCAGATCGCCTTCGCAATGGGTATTCCTGGTGATCTCTACGGATTTTACCCCTACACCACCAATTCCATCTGCCTCTCCCATATTCTAGACTAACAGTTTCAAAAGCAGTTCTACAGTTAAGCTGTAGGATTTCACTTCTGACTTGTTAATCCGCCTACGCATCCTTTACGCCCAGTGATTCCGAGTAACGCTTGCACCCTCCGTATTACCGCGGCTGCTGGCACGGAGTTAGCCGGTGCTTATTCATAGGCTACCGTCATGTTCTTGACCTATAAAAGGAGTTTACACACCGAAATGCGTCATCCTCCACGCGGCGTTGCTGCATCAGGGTTTCCCCCATTGTGCAATATTCCCCACTGCTGCCTCCCGTAGGAGTCTGGACCGTGTCTCAGTTCCAGTGTGGCTGATCATCCTCTCAGACCAGCTAGGCGTCATTGGCTTGGTAGGCCGTTACCCTACCAACTACCTGATACCATAAAGCCCCATCCCTTGGCACCGGAGTTTTCCCATTATAACTTATGTCATAATGGAGTATGGGGTATTAGCAGTCGTTTCCAACTGTTGTCCCCCTCCAAGGGGCAGGTTAGCTATACATTACTCACCCGTTCGCCACTAATCCACTAGTGCAAGCACTAGCTTCATCGTTCGACTTGCATGTGTTAAGCACGCCGCCAGCGTTCACTCTGAGCCAGGATCAAACTCTCCATTAAACTGTTTATAATAATTGTTTTCTTTAAAAGGAAGTAATTCCTTTTAAATTCATTGCACTAAAGCTAACTGCTTCGCAGTAGAATTAATTTAATAATTGAAAACATTTAAATAACATATCAACATGGAGTGTTGATTTTAACTATTTGAGTTAGTTGAACTCTTTTAATAGTTATCCCGACTTGTAAAGTCGCTTATTTAGATTTCAAAGATTGATTTAACATTTATATTTTTAATGAACTTGAATCGCCCTCTACCAAGGCTCTTCTAACCCCGTTCTCTCAAACGAGGACGAAATTATATACAGTTTTAGCTTAGAGTTTCATTAAAGAAATTGGAGATTTTATAAAAATTTATAGAATATGTGCGTAACCAGTTTCAGGCTCAATTGCTATTTGAATATTTTCACCTGAATTATTTGTAAGTGTTATTACTATTTGTGATTGAACTAACCTATCTACAGAACTTTTTATATGACTTGATGTTGAAGTATTTGTTATTCCTCTATAAGGTCTACCTAAATTATCAAATATTACCCTTTGTGTAGTTGAGCCTGTTCCACCACCTGAAAGACTAACATTTGCTATTCCGTATTCATTACCAATATTAAGTTCCTTTGTTGCTTCTTTGTCATCATAATGTATTATGTTGGTTCCACTTGTTCCACCAGTCAAATATCTTGTGTTATCTATTGGATTGTATGCTAATTCACTTGAAGTAGTAGAAGTTGCTGGATTTGGATTCCCATCATGGCCACCTTTCCAGTCTGAGAATATAGTATATGACCATTTATCATCACTTCCTGAATTTTTTGAAAATACAATTTGCCACCTTCCTAAGTACCAATCATCATCATTTGGATCAAACTTATTATCCATCATAGCTAAGTGTTGAGTATATCTTATGTGGCTTACTACTTGTTCGGCAGCTCTTCTTAGGTTATTTGTTTCGAAGCTAGGAGCAATCATTACTGAAATTATTCCAACAAGAACTATGACCATAACTAGCTCTAACATAGTAAATGCTTTTTTCATTTGCCGCTCCTATTTATATAAATAAAATCTTTTAACTAATTTACCTAAATATTCTATATTTATCGTTTTATATTCATCTTTTTTAAATTTAGAATGAGAAAGGATATAATCTCCCCCATCTTTTATACCATAAAATTTTAATCTTAATGCAAGTTGTTTGTCTATAGATTTTACACTTGTTATGTTTTTGTCTTTTAATATATTTGCTAAATCTTTTGCTATATGGTATTTGTATGCAAAATGTTTATTTGGTCTATCAAGAAGTAAATAAAGAGGTTTGTTAAAATAACTAATAGCAAGGTTAGCTACTAAAAACAAAAAAACAATACCAAAAGATATATTGTGATATTTTCTGTGCTGAGGAAGTCTTACTCTGTAACTATTAAAAAATACTTTTACCAAAAGTGGCATTGATATAACTACAAATGGTGCAAAATCTTCTACCATAATCTTTTGTCTAAAAGACAACAATATTGAAAGTAAAAATGATGTAAAAGAGATATACCACAGTATATTTTTTTCTTCTTTAAGTAAAATTCGATATATGGTGTATATAAAATACAAAAGAACAAAAAGAGATAAAATTGCAGCGTATACTCCTAGAGTATCTAAAAAATATCCCTTTGGTTTTCCTCCTGTATCAAAACCATACATGTACATAGAAATTCCAAAGAGCAATAAACTAAACCATAAAAATTCTTTTTTTCTATTAAATATACTATAAAAGAAGATAGAAAGGTACAAAATAGAAAAAGCATTATCAACAAATAAAGATAAAATCAATACTAAGTAAGACAGCCTTTTTTGATTATACATGTAAAAATATATAAATAAAAGAGTAAAAAATATAACTACATAGGCATTATTTATCAACAAAGCAGCACTATTTACACCAGGAAGCATTGCATAAAGAGTGATTGAAATAACTCTATCTATTTTTCTTTTTAAAAAAAGTTTTCCGATTTTATACAATAAGATAATAGATACTACATGTAGAAAAACAAAAGGTAAACGAAGAGCAAAATCATTTTGCCCAAATATTTTAGTAGAAAAATAAACAATATGATGAAGTAAATTAGTTCCTTCAAAAAGAACTTGTGCCTCTTCATACCTTATTGATAGTGAATTTATGCCATATAGCAAGAAAAGTACATTTACAAAAATAACTAAAACAACTAAGTTAATCTCTTTCATAATTTTAAAAAGTTATCCAGTATCTCATAACCATATTCACTTAAAATAGATTCTGGATGAAACTGTACTCCATAAACATCTTTATCTTTAATTTCTAATGACATTATTTCATCATCATCCATGCTATAAGAAGTAGGAACTATGATATCCGTTAAATCATCTTTTGATACTATTAAAGAATGATATCTTGTCATTGTAAATTCACTTGGTAAACCTTTGAAAATTTTAGTATCTTTTACTTTTTTAATTTTAGAGGTTTTACCATGCATCATGTTTTTTGCTCTAACTACTTTGCCTCCAAAGACTTGAGCTATTGCTTGATGCCCCAAACAAATCCCCAAAATCGGTAACTTATCTGAAAAATATTTGATTGCATCTAGGCTAATTCCTGCTTCATTTGGAGTTGCTGGGCCTGGAGAAATTATTATCTTTTCTGGATTTAATTTTTCTATCTCTTTTGTATCTAGTTCATCATTTCTTATAACTTTTAAATCTGCACCCAATTCTAGGCAATACTGAACTATATTGTAAGTAAAACTATCGTAGTTATCTATCATTAAAATCATATTTTTTGTGTATCCTTGGATAATATAGAGTTATTATACCAAAATAAGTAGTTGGAGGGAAACCCCTCCAATTTTATTTGAAGTTATCTATCTGAAAGTCCCAGAAAAATTCTATCCATTCTGTAGCTTCTCTTGCACTAAAATCTGGTCTTAAAAGAGCTTTTTCTTTATAATAAATAGAAGCAACTTTTAAATCTAGATGTGGATATTTATCGGCTAAAACTTTTTTGATTTCTATCATAGTTTCGCCACTGTCTATAATATCATCAACGATTACTACTCTTTTTGCTTTAGTTAAATCTGGAATATTAAAAATATCAATAGTATCTAACTTTCTAGTCTCTTCATAATGAATAGAGTTGATAGAATATAAATCTCTCATTTCTAAAGCTTCTGCCAAAAAGTGTCCTAGTGTCATTCCCCCTCTAGCAACTGCTAAGATGACATCTGGCTCATACTTTTTTATCTCTTTAGCTAAAAGATTAACATCTGTTTTAAACTCATCATAACTATAAAAACGCAATTTGTCCCCTTCCCTAAATTTATTGAACTATAAAAACAATTAAACCAATAACAGCCAAAGATACAACACCTAAGTTAATATCTTCATACTCTTTTTTTAATAGTTTTATTAATAAATATGCTACAAAACCAAATGCCAAACCATTTGTAATTGAAAAAGTAAGTGGCATCATAATAACTATCAAAAATGTTGCAACTGAGGTTGCAATATTATCAAAATTAATGTGTGATAATTCACTAAACATCAAAACACCAACCATTACTAATACTGGATAAATAGCATTTTCTGGAATTGCTTGAAATAGTGGCATCATAAATAGTGTTAATATAAAAAATAAACCTGTTGCAACAGCTGTCAAACCGGTTCTTCCACCCTCTTCAACACCAGCAGCACTTTCAATAAAACTAGTTGTTGTTGAAACTCCTACTAATGATCCAGCAACTGTAGCAGCTGCGTCAGCTTCTAGTGTTTTTTGTAAATCTTTTCCATCATCTTTAAAAAGTCCTGCTCTATAACCAACTCCTGCTAGAGTTCCAATTGAATCAAACATATCAGTTATTAAAAATGTAATCACAACAGGAACAAAAGCTAAAGTTAAAGCATGAGTGATATCTAGCTCTAGTGCAATTGGAGCAATTGATGAAGGCATTGAGAAAAACTCTTTTGGTGCATCAGCAACTCCAAAAACCCAACCTATGATTGATGTTAAAAGAACTGATAATATAAAAGCCCCTTTTACTCTCCATGCATAAAGAGCAAACACAAGCACTAATCCAACAACACCAAGTAAAACTTTTGAATCTTTAAAATCACCAAGGCCTACTAAAACTGCTGGGTTATCAACAACCATTCCCATACTTTTTAAACCAATAAATGCGATAAATGCTCCAATACCAGCACTAATTGCTCTTCTTAAATCATGAGGAACACTTTGCATCATCCAAACTCTAAACTTTGTAAAAGACAATACTAAAAATAAAATACCTGAAACAAAAACAATCCCTAAAGCTGTTTGCCAAGGTATTTTCATACCAAGTACTAGTCCAAATGTAAAATAAGCATTAAGTCCCATTCCAACACTCATAGCAATTGGAGTATTTGCCCAAAGACCATTTAAAACTGTTGAAAATATAGTAATCAAAGCAGTTGCAGTTACTAATGCTCCAAAATCCATACCAGTTTTGCTCATAATGATTGCATTTACTGGAACTATATACATCATTGTTAAAAATGTTGTAAAACCAGCAGTAAACTCAGTTTTGACATCCGTACCATGCTCTTTAAGTTTGAAAAAACCCAAATTTAATCCTTTTTGAAAATTTTTAATTTATTATATAGACTATCCCTCTCAACAGGAATAAAACCTGCTGTAGTAATCAAGTCTATAAAGTCTTTTATATTCATACCAGTTGCACTTTTTGCTCCTGCAGCTGATTGAATTGCCTCTTTTTCTATCGTACCATCTAAGTCATCCGCTCCAAATTCTAATGCAATTAACGCTAAATTTATTGTAGAAGTTGCCCAATATGCTTTTATATGAGGTATGTTATCTAACATAAGCCTACTAATTGCATATGTTTTTAAAATTTCTATCGAGCTTAAAAAATTTTCTACTTTTAAGTAATTATTTTCTCTTTGATAAACAAGTGGAATAAAAGCATTAAAACCATTTGTTTTATCTTGTAAGTCTCTTAATCTTAGCATGTGATCTATTCTATTTTCTCTTGATTCAACATGCCCAAAAAGCATTGTTGCATTTGATTGTTTTCCTTGTTTATGCCAAAGTTCGTGTATTTTTAACCAGTTTTGTGAACTAACTTTTCCTTTGCAAATATAATCTCTTACCTTTTCATCAAATATTTCAGCACCACCACCAGGAAGAGAATCTACACCTGAATCTATCATTTTTTTTATAATCTCTTCATACTCAAGATTGTACTCATTTGCCAAAAAATTTATCTCAGCAGCAGTTAAAGCCTTTACATGTAAAGATGGAAACTTAGTTTTAATTTTTTTAAACATTCCAAGATACCAATCTAAACCAGCATGTGGGTTGTGAGCAGAAACTATATGAACCTCTTTTACTCCATGCTGAACTGCTTTTTCAGCAATATTCAATATCTCTTCATGACTCATAGTATATGGGTTTGGATTTTTTCTATTTGCACTAAAAGCACAAAATTTACATACATCTTTGCATATATTAGTTGGATTTATATGTCTATTTACATTGAAAAAGGCTTGTTTTCCATGAAGCTTTTTTCTTCTTTCATTTGCATACTTTCCTAATGTAAAAAGATCTAGTTCCCAAAGCTTCAAGCCATCTTCATAACTTAAGCGTTCATTTGAATCTAACTTCTCTAATAAGTTCATATAAAAACTTTCTATTTTTAATTTTAAGAGGGTATTTTACCCAAATAAAATTACACTAGGATAAAAGAGGAATTAAATCCTCTTTTTAACTGACTTTACATGTAGTCTTCTGGCGGAAAATTTTCAACAACAAAGTCTATATCTTTGTCGCCTCTTCCACTAAGATTAACTAAAATTGATTCATACGGTTTTTCACGAGCAAGTTTCATGGCAAATGCTACTGCATGAGAACTCTCAAGTGCTGGGATAATTCCTTCGTAGTGAGATAAATCATAAAAAGCTTGGATTGTTTCTTTATCATCAGCAGTTGCAACTTTTGTTCTATTTTGAGTACTTAAATGAGCATGCTCTGGCCCAACAGAAGGATAATCAAGTCCACTAGCGATTGAGTGAACAGGAGCTGGTGAGCCATCTTCATTTTGAAGCATGATAGAATTAAAACCGTGTAAAATTCCCTCTTTCCCATATGTTAAACTAGCCGCATGTTCGCCAAGTTTAGTTCCAGTTCCAGCTGGTTCGACTCCATATATCTCACATGGATCTTCTAAAAAGGCTGAAAACAATCCCATAGCATTACTTCCACCACCAACACAAGCTACTAAATTGTCTGGAAGATTTCCTGTCATCTCTAAAAACTGATCTCTTGCTTCAAAACCTACTACACTTTGAAAATCTCTTACCATTTTTGGAAATGGATGAGGACCTACTACTGAACCAATAGCATATAGTGAATTTTTTGGATCTTTTAAATACGCTTCAAATGCACTATCTACTGCTTCTTTTAGTGTTTTTCCTCCAAAACTAACTGGAACTACTTTTGCACCTAAAATTTTCATACGAGTTACATTTGGGTGTTCTTTAGCGATATCAACTTCCCCCATATGAATTTCACACTCTAAACCAAAATACGCCGCGGCAGTTGCTAGTGCAACACCATGCTGACCAGCTCCAGTCTCAGCAATTAGTTTCTTTTTCCCTAAATATTTTGCAAGTAGTGCCTCTCCCATACAATGATTTAATTTATGAGCTCCTGTATGATTCAAATCCTCTCTTTTTAGATAAATCCTAGCCCCTCCAACATATTCACTTAATCTTTTTGCATAATAAACTGGAGTTGGACGACCTTGATAGTGTTTTCTAATATCTCTTAATTCCATAATAAAATTATGGGAGTTTCCAATAGTAAGGTACGCTTGTTCAATTTGTTTAAATTGTTCTTCTAACTCAGGAGGTAAAAACGCTCCTCCAAACTTACCAAAATATCCTTTTTCATCTGGAAATGCTTTTAAATATGGTTTTTGAATCATACTTATCCTTTGTGTAGTTTTAACAATTATAAATTAGATAAGTTAAATTGCTCATTAAAGCAAAAATAAAAGTTAATTTTTCTTTGAAGAAATGTAAAAACTTCACAATAAATAATTTTTTGGTATCATATCAATAAAAAAGAGAATCATATGGATCTAAAGTATAAAATAGAAGAATTAATTGACAGTGGTGCTGATGATTTTAAAATTTCTAAAGTTATTAAAGAGCATATCAAAAACTATTTAAGCTCACTTGAGCTAATTTTTGTACAAAACCAAGGAAAAGATTTTTTAGTTAAGCATACAAGAAGAATAGATGAATTTTTAGTTTTAATATATAAATATACAATTAGAAAATTTTTTGGAGATTATCTTCCTTTTGCAAATAACATACCAATCACGCTAGTAGCAATGGGAAGCTTTGGAAGAGAAGAGCTTTGTGTTTACTCTGATGTTGATTTGATGATAGTTTATAAAGACATCAAAGGATACAATCTTGAGCCAATCATAGAATCTATGCTTTATCTTGCATGGGATAGTGGCTTAAAATTAGGACATAGAGTACATAAAGTTGAAGAAATTTTTGAAGCAAGTAATAGTGATTTAACTATAAAAACAGCAATGCTAGAATCAAGATTTCTTTGTGGTTCAAACTTTTTATGGATAGAAATAGAAAGAGAAATAAATAAAATTGCAAATCATGATGTAAAAGATTTTGTAAAAGAGATTATATTGGCTCATGAAAAAAGAAGAGAAGAAAATCCTATGAGTATGGAGCCTGATATTAAAAATGCAATAGGAGGATTAAGAGATACAAACACTATACTATGGCTTGCAAGAGCTCTTTTAAGAGCTACTAAGATAAAAGACTTAGTACCTAAATATATAGATGATGTAGAATATAAAGAGTTTAGAATTGCACTGGAATTCTTATATAGAGTTCGCTCTGCTTTGCATCTTAGTGCAAAGAAAAAGCAAGATGTTTTAAATTTAGAATTCATTCCTGATATTGCAAAGAAACTTGGATTTGAAGATAAAAAACTAAAAAATGCACAAATTCAGCTTTGTGAAAAAACATTTAGCGCTATGCACACTATTGATGTAACTTCTCAAATCTTTATTAAAAAGTTAGTTTCTCCTTATTTCTTTGAAAAACAAAGTATTAAAAATTTAAGAAAAAATAGAGTAGAAAAAGGTATATATTTATTTAATGATAGAGTTGTTGCAAAGCGTGAACTATCTTCTAAAACACTTCTTCATATTGTAAAACAACTACAAAGATTTGACTCGCAAAATCAAACTTTTGACATAAGTTATGTAGATTATATAAGAAAAGCTAAACACCAAAAACATAACTCAAAAGAGTTATACAAAGAGTTTAAAAAAATATTTAGAAATGATTATACTTATGAAATATTTAAAGTACTTTACAATGCAAATTTATTGGAACAACTTATAAAGCCTTTTAAACATATAAAACATTTAGCTCAGTTTGATGGTTACCATAGATATCCAGTTGATATTCACTCCATTTTGGGCATTTATCATCTTGAAAACATTAAAGAGCCTTTCATAAAAGGATTGTATGATGATTTGTGTGGAGAAGGTAAAGCGCTTATAAAGTTAGTAATACTTCTTCACGATATAGGAAAAGGAAGAAGAGGAAATCACAGTTTAATTGGAGCAAAAATATTTAGAGCATATGCAAATAAATTAGGATTTAGTGAAGAAGCTTTACATATAGGGAATCTTTTAATCAAACACCATACACTTATGAATAACATTGCAAATAGAGAAGATATTTACAGTGAGGATGTAGTACTGGCTTTTACATCTAAAATAGAAGATGCAAGGATATTGAAACTCTTATATATACTTACATATTGTGATGTAAATGCAGTAGGTGGAAATGAGTATAATGGCTTTACTTCAAAGCTTTTAAGAGAGTTATATCATCTGACAATTGAAATGTTTGATAAAAAAGAGTTAATAGGAGAGACTAAAAGGCGTCTTAGAAAAGAGAATTCACTTAAAAAACTAATAGAATTTCAAAATTTATCTGGCATACTTCAAAGAAAGATATTATCTATCACATCCAATTATTTTTTTATCAAACACAAACCAATAGAAATATTAGAAATTGCTTCAATTGCTAAAGAAACTCAAGAGTTTAAAGCTAAAATCCAAAATGATACTCACCTTAGCATATCAATCATAAAATCACTTCCTCTAAATGTTGGTTATTTGCTTGGGAAGCTTAGTTTTTTAGATTTAATTAATATGGAAATTTTTAAACTTTATGATGATAAAAAATACTTTAAAATAGATTTTAATGAAAATGTTGACAATAGTGATCTGCCTTATATACATAAGTTAATTGATGAGAGTTTTGATATGAGTAAAACAACAACTCTTTGTAAACCAATAATAAGAGAAGATGAGATTGAAATAGATTGTGATCATTCAAAGACTCTTGCTAAAATAACAATAAACTCTCCAAATCAAAAAGGTATGATGGCTTACTTTATGAGTATTTTAGATGATGAAGGGATTGATGTATCTACTGCAAAAATCCAAACAATCAAAAACAGAGCAAGAAATCTTTTTTTAATAGAAAAAACGATAGACTTATGCGATAATAAAAATAAATTAATAGAAATGTTTATTACAAGGCAATAGAATGTGTGGAATCGTAGGATATATTGGCGAAAAAGAGAAAAAAGAATTTTTACTAAATGGTTTAAAAGAGCTTGAATACAGAGGATATGATAGTGCTGGAATTGCTGTTTTAAAAGATGAAAATATAGATTCATTTAGAGCTTTAGGGAAATTAGATAATTTAAAAAATAAAACAAAAAATTTTAAAAGTGATGGATTTGGACTGGGTATTGCTCATACTAGATGGGCAACTCATGGTAAACCAACAGAGATAAATGCTCACCCACATCGTGGAGAATTTTCTTATGTTGTTCATAATGGAATTATTGAAAATTATAAAGAGATAAAAGAAGATTTACAAAATAAAGGCGTAAAATTTTTATCTCAAACTGATTCAGAAGTTATTGTTCATCAATTTGAACAATTTATAAAAGAGGGATTAGATGCAAAAGAGGCATTTAAATCAACTATTAAAATACTAAAAGGTGCATTTGCAATTTTACTAATCACCCAAAACCAAGAAGATACTATATTTTTTGCTAAAAATGCTGTTCCATTGATAATTGGACAAAATAGTTTAGATGAGAAATTTTTTGCTTCTAGTGATGCTCCTTTGATAGGTTATGCAAGTGAAGTTGTTTACTTAGAAGATGGAGATTATGGGTATATTAAAAAAGATGAAATTGTAATTTTTAATAATGAAATTGAAGTTATACCAAACTTTAAAACATTAACTCAAGATAAAGAGTATGCCCAAAAAGATGGTTACAGATTTTTTATGGAAAAAGAGATTTATGAGCAATCAAATGTAGTTAGTGAAACTCTTATGGGAAGAGTAAGTGATGATGGCATAAATTTAGAAGAAATTCAAAATATTGATTTTAGTAATATTGATGAAATTAAAATTTGTGCATGTGGAACAAGCTATCATGCTGGACTTACTGCTTCTTATCTTTTTGAAAGAATTAGCAAGCTTAGGTGTTCAGTTGAAATTGCAAGTGAATTTAGATACAAAGAGCCTCTTCTTGATAAAAAAACTTTATTTGTAGTAATTAGTCAAAGTGGAGAAACTGCTGATACTCTAGAAGCTCTAAAGATGGCTAAAAATGCTGGCCTTCAAACACTAGCAATTTGTAATGTAGATAACTCTTCGATAGTTAGATTAGCCGATGCAACACTTCTAACTAGAGCTGGTATAGAAAAAGGAGTTGCTAGTACAAAAGCATTTGCAACTCAAATCATAACTCTTTGGATGTTAAGTTTATTTGTAGCACTTAAAAAAGATACGATTTCAAAAGAAAAATTAGAAGAAGAGTTAAAAGCAATTCTTCACATACCAAGCGTTCTACATGTAAAAGATACAACTCATGAAAAAATAAGAAGACTTTCTAAAAGATATCTTCATGGACATGGTTTTTTCTTTATAGGAAGAGATATATTTTTCCCTTTAGCGCTTGAGGGTGCTTTAAAACTAAAAGAGATTAGCTATCTTCATGCAGAAGGCTATCCAGCAGGTGAAATGAAACATGGACCAATTGCACTAGCAGATAGTAATCTTTTCACAATTGCGCTAATGCCTCAAACAATACTTTATGAAAAAACAAAGAGCAATGTAGAAGAGTTAAGTGCTAGAGATTCTACTATACTTGCTATTAGTCCGCTTGAATTTGATTTGGCTGATGATTTTATAAAAACTTCTAAACAAAATCATCCTATGAGTGAATTTTTTGAAATGATGATAATAACTCAGATTTTAGCATTAGAAATTTCTATTAGATTAGGTAATGATGTTGATATGCCAAGAAATTTAGCAAAGAGTGTAACTGTAGAGTAATGAAAATTTTACTGCTAATAGCACTTTTGTTTTTGGGTTGTGAAAAAAAAGAGAACAATAAAGTTATTAAAAACACTAAGAAAAAAACAAAAGTGCAAAAGCAACTAAATCTTGAACAAATCAAACAAGAGTTAAAGGTAATCAATACAACTCCTTATTTAGAAGACTACATAGAAAACATTATAAACAATGGCTCAAATGGAGTTTTAGGCTTTAAAAGTGGAGCTATGGATGCTGGATTTGCTGATAAAAGCGATGCAAAAAATATAGCAAGATATGTAGTCACACTCTCAGGTAAAAAAAGCAGTGATGATAAAAAAGCAAAAGAATCTGCCCTATTTTTTACAAGTAACTGCGGTGGTTGTCATGGTCATGATGGAAAAGGTTTAAATGGTGCATTTCCAGATTTGACTGTTCAAACACTAAAGGGTATAAAACTTAGAAAAGAGTTTATTTTATCTAAATTAAAAACATCCAATTAGTCTAAATATTTGTTCACTTTTGTGTGCTATTAAATTAAGTGCTATATCTTTTTGCATCGATTCACTTAAGCTCATTGGTTTGTTTTGTATAGAAAATACTGAGCCAACTCCTAAATGATAAATTTCATCATCTATTTCAGAGCTATCTCCAGTTAAAACTATACACGGTTTTTCGTATGTTTTACAAATTTTAGCGATACCATTAACCACTTTTCCATTTAAAGATTGATTATCAATCTTTCCTTCTCCAGAAATTATAACATCACTAGTTTTTATCTTATTTTCTAAATCCAACTCTTTTATTACTACATTTATGCCAGGTTCTATTTGGGCATTTAAAAATGATAAAAAAGCAAAACCAAGTCCACCAGCGGCGCCCGCACCATTTGTATCTTTAAAATCTACAAGTAACTCTTTTTTTACTAAATTAGCAAACGAATTCAACTCAAAATCCAACTCTTTTAGCATTTGCTTACTTGCACCTTTTTGTGCACCATAAGTAAAACTAGCTCCTTTTTTTCCACACAAGGGGTTATTTACATCACTTGCTATTAGAAAACTTGCTTTGTTTAAACCTTTTAAAACATTATCAAAATCAATTTTTACAATTTTTGATAAATCTTTAGCATATTTAACCTCTTGATTATTATTATCTAAAAATTTATATCCTAAAGCTCTTAGCATGCCAAGCCCAGCATCATTAGTTGAGCTTCCTCCAAGCCCAATTATAAACTCTCTTATGCCTTTTTGATATGCATCTTTTATAAGCTCACCAACTGAGTAAGATGAAGTTATACTTGGATCTCTCTCCTCTTTTTTTAATCTGTACAGACCTATCGAGTTTGCTACTTCTATAATCGCTTTTTTATTATCTTTTATTCCATAATTAGCTTGTATTTCTCTGCCCAATGGATCTTTACATGTAAGAGTTTGAATTTGAATTTTTTCTCCAAAAACTTCAAGTAAACCTTCTCCTCCATCAGAAATTGAAACAAAATCCACTTCAAATTTATTTGAGACTTTAGAAATACCCTTTTTTATAGCCAAAGCTAACTCTTTTGAAGAGGCACACCCTTTAAATGAATCAATTGCAATTAAAACTCTCATATATTTATAAAATCCTTTTTATTGTGTAAAATTTTATACAGATATCTTCTTGTCTCTTCATATGGTAAATACTTTCTAAGTCTAGTATAAATTTCATTTGGAGAATATGAGTTTATAATTTGTTTTGCTCTATCTCTATCTTTGTGAAATACCTTTAAAACATTTCCACTTCCTGTATTATAAGCGCTAATTACACAGTACTCTTTTGAAATTGGATTTTTTATACCCAAAAAATACTTCTGACTTAAAAGTTTTATATATGCAACTCCTAATTCAATATTATTTCTTGCTTCAAACAAATACTCTTTTGATGGTATCCAAGATCTCTTTTTGATAGATTTATAAGCATCCCTGCCAGCACTTCTTGGAACAATTTGCATAAGTCCATAAGCTCCAGCACTGCTAATTGCAAATTGATTAAAATTACTTTCTGTTTTTATGATTGCATAAACCAAATTTTTACTAACACCAAATTTTTTGGCATATTTTTCTACTATTGGCTTAAACTTTTTAACTCTCACACTTACATGATCTTTTACCATTGGTATAGTTACATAGTGAATTGTTTTTCCATTTTCTTTTTTAACTTTGTATCTAGTTTTGAGTAAAATCCCAGCAAATCTATTTGCCCTCCACTGGTATCTTATATTTTTCCCTTGATCATCCTTTATCTCCCCTAAAAGATATGGAGTTGAGCCTAGCTTAACCTTTTTAGCACTAAAAAGATCAGCTCCTCTTGGATCATCTGGCAAAAGAAGAGTAGTAACAATTGCATTTTTAAGGCTTTCTTTACTATCTAAACTCTCAACCCTTACAATCCCATTATCAAAATCTACCAAAGCTCTACTTTTATAATTTTGCATATACTTTACATACTCTTTTTGCTTTGGAATTTTTACATTTTTTCCACCCCACTCTTTTTTTATATTTTCTACAAAATTTGCTAAAAATTTTAAATCTTTTTCCAAAAGTTTAGGATTTAATGCATACTGGATAGATTTATTTCTAGCAAAAGACTCAAGTGCATAAGATGGATTTTTACTAACAACTGCTGAGGCAAGCCCAGTGTAATCACTTGTACTACAACCACTAAATATTAAAATCAAGATCATCATATATTGTTTCATAAAAGATATTTTACTAAAATATACTTATGGAAAAGATTACATGTAGATTGTGTCATCATTACTGTAGGTTAGGTGAAAAACAAATCGGTTATTGTGGTGTCATACAAAATGATTCAAATACTCTTACATGTAAAGTATATGGATATCCAAATGCTTTACAAGTTGATCCAATTGAGAAAAAACCACTTTATCATTTTTTACCTCACACAAACACTTTTTCAATTGGAACTGTAGGCTGTAATTTTAGGTGTCCTTTTTGTCAAAACCACTTACTTTCTCAAAGTATAGAAATGCAAAAAGAAAAATATTTTGCTCCCAATGACATAGTCAAATTAGCAATCTATCATAGATGTCAATCCATCTCATATACATACAATGAGCCAACAATCTTCTTTCCCTACATCAAAGATATTGCAACTATCTCTAAAACACAAGGTTTAAAAAACATCATGGTAAGTAATGGTTTTATGAGCGAAGAAGTAGTTTTAGAAATGCCAAATTACATAGATGCTATAAATATAGACATAAAATCATTTAGTGAAATTTATTATAAAAAACATTTAAAAGGTAACTTATCAGTTGTCTTACAAAACGCTACTAATCTAAAAAAACTAGGTTTACATGTAGAAATTACAACACTTGTTATTCCTGGTATAAATGATTCTGAAAAAGAAATTGAATCCATTGCTAAATTTATCGCAAATGATTTAGGGATTGATACCCCTTGGCATCTAAGTGCTTTTCATCCTGATTATAAAATGATGGATACAAAAAGAACTCCAATTGAAAAACTAAAAACTGCATATTCAATTGCAAAAAGATATAATCTAAAAAATGTTTATTTAGGAAATATATAATGAGAATTTATGAAGATAATTGTATATACATTGAAATTGAAAAATCAGAAATTCCTTGGTTAAAGATTTTTCCGATTAAGAAATACAAAGAATTAAGCGATTGTGATAGCAAAACAAGGCAAATTTTATTTGAAGCAATGTTACAAATAGAAACAACCATGATTGAATATTATAATCCAAAAAAGATAAATATAGCAATGTTTGGAAATTATTTGCCTCATTTGCATATACATGTAATGGCAAGATTTGAAAATGACTCATACTTTCCAGAGCCTATGTGGGGCACAAAACAAAGAGAATCAAATCTAAATCTACCATCTTTTGAAAAATTTATTGAAAATCTATTGCTTGATTTATAACCAAGCAATCCCTTCAATATCTCTAACCCCTAATCCATCTACCACAGATAAACTTACATTTGGAGCATTAAAATCAACACCACCAACAACAGGGGAGATTTTACAATGCATTGGAGAGTCTAAATCGTAAATGACAACAGTATCACTCAAAGCAGAAGCTACATGAGCAGCAGCTCCAACGCTAATAGCCCCTTGCATCATACATCCTATCATACACTTCACACCATAAAGCTCACAAATATGTGCGATATCTATAGCCTTTGAGATACCTCCACACTTATCTAGTTTGATATTTATCATATCAGCTGCTTTATTTTCAAGAATCTTAATAGCATCCATAGGAGAGAACATACTTTCATCTGCTACTATAGGTGTTGTCGTTCTCTCTTTTATATATTTTAATCCTTCTATATCAAAGCGTTTAACTGGTTGCTCTAAAAAATCAATCGCTATATTTTTACCCTCAATTGCATTTAGAAATCTAACACTATCTTTTTGACTCCAACCTTGATTTGCATCTACTTTTAAAGATATATTTTTATCTACAACATCATTTATCGCACAAAGTCTTTCAATATCCTCTATATAATCGCTACCAAGTTTTATCTTCAAAGATGTAAACCCTTTTTCTACCGCTTCAAAAGTATCTTTAACCATCACTTTTGTTTCATTTAAACTTATAGTCATATTTGATTTAAAATCTGTTTTACTTCCTCCAAGATACTTATAAAGTGGTAATTTTGCATTTTGTGAAGATATATCGTATAGAGCAATTTCCACAGCAGACTTTGCAGATAAATTTAACTTAATTGATTTATGAAGAATATGCAGTAAAGAGTTTAAATCTTCTACATTTTTTCCCATCAAAATAGGTTTTAAAAAATTTAATGTATTTACAATAGATTCTTTTGTATTGCCAGTGACTGCTTTTGATGGAGCAGTTTCACCATATCCAACTATACCACTATTAGTTGTTATCTTTATAACTATCATCTCAAAACTATCAGCAGTTCTAAGTGCCGTTTTAAATACTTTTATAAGTGGTATCTTCACAAGTCCAATCGATATATCTTTTATAAACATTACAAATTTCCTTTTGTTACTATTAGATTGTGATTATATCTAAAATAGTAAAAATACTTACTTTTTAAAGAAACTCATTGTTTTAATTTGATATACTAGCTTTTAAACTAAATTAAATGGAGGAATATATGAGAAAAATACTCATAATGACGTTGTTATTTGTAACAACACTAATGTATGCCGCACCAAAATATGGTGGAACATTGGTTTTCGGCAGAAGTGGAGATTCAGTTTCTCTTGACCCATCACATGCAACAGATGGTGAAAGTTTTTATGGCTCAACACAAGTTTACGATACATTGGTACAATTTAAATTAGGTACTACAGAGATAGAACCAGCACTTGCTACTTCTTGGGATATTTCAGAAGATGGACTAACATATATCTTTCATTTAAGAAAAGATGTATATTTTCATACTACAAAATTCTATAAGAAAAAATCTCAGTTTACTGCAGATGATGTCCTTTTCTCTCTTAATAGACAATTTCAAAAAGATCATCCATTTGCTAAGGTAGGAGGTTCTTATAAGTATTGGGGCTTTATGGATATGAGTAAAATCATTAAAAGTATTGAAAAAGTAGATTTATTTACTGTTAAAATTACTCTAAACAGAAAAGAAGCTCCATTTCTTGCAAATATGGCTATGGACTTTGCATCAATACTTTCAAAAGATTATGCATTTAGTCTACTAAAAGAAGGAAAAGAAGATAGACTAGCTAGATTCCCTATTGGAACTGGTCCATTTGTATTCCAAAAGTGGATTAAAGATGATAAAATCATATATACTGCAAACAAAGACTACTGGAATGGAAAACCATATCTTAAAAAGCTTATCTTAAAAGTTATCCCCAACTCATCTGTTAGAGCAGCTGAGCTTAAAGTAGGGTCTATTCACGTTATGGACTTTCCAAATCCTGAAGAAATCCCTGCACTTGATGCAAATAAAAAAATAAAACTTATCAAGCAAGAAGGACTAAATGTTGGCTACATGGCATTAAATATGCACAAAGTTAAAGCATTTCAAGATGTTAGAGTAAGACGTGCAATAAACTATGCTATTAATAAAAAAGCTATTGTAGATGCTATTTATGCTGGTTTTGGTAAAGTAGCTGATTCTCCACTACCTCCTACAATGTGGGGATACAACAAAAATATCAAGCATTATGAGTATAACCCAGAAAAAGCTAAAAAACTTTTAGCAGAAGCTGGATATTCTGATCTTAAGTTTGAGATATGGGCTATGCCTGTTGTTCGTCCTTACATGCCAAATGCAAGAAAAGTTGCAGAAGCTATGCAAGCTGACCTTGCTAAAATTGGAGTAACAACCAAAATCGTAAGCTATGACTGGGGTACTTACCTACAAAAAACTAAGATGGGTGAGCATGACATGGCACTTCTAGGTTGGACAGGTGACAATGGTGACCCTGATAACTTCTTATTTACTCTACTTAGTAAAGCAGCAGCTAATAAACCAGCTCAAAATATTGCTTTATGGAAAAATGATGAGTTCAATACTTTAGTAGAAAAAGCAAAAGTTATCACTGATGTTGCAAAAAGAACTGAACTTTATAAACAAGCTCAAGTTGTTTTCAAAAAAGAAGCTCCATGGGTAACTATTGCTAACTCTATCGTAGTTGAGCCAATGGTAAATAAAGTAAATGGATTCAAACTTGACCCAGTAGGTAAAAGAAGATTCCACAAAGTATGGATTGCAAAATAATCTCATACACCACTCTACATGTAAAGATTTTTCTTTACATGTAGAACTATGATTATGGTTTTGTAAAACTCTTTGAAACTGCCCTTATGCACTATATGTAGTGCGTAAGGGCAGTTTATAAAAGGGCTTCATAAAACTATGCGGATTAAATAACTTAGGAGAATATTTGTTTAGTTACATAATAAAACGCTTAATGTGGTCTGTACCAACACTATTTGGCGTTTCACTACTTGTCTTTTTGATGGTACATTTAAGTCCTGGTGACCCTGCTATCACACTTCTTGGAGATCATGCAAATAAAGAATCTGTTGAGAAACTTCGTGAAGAAATGGGTTTAAACAAGCCTCTTTATGAACAATATTTTATATTTGTAAAAAGAGCTGTAACTGGTGATTTTGGAAACTCTATGAAAACAAAACAACCAGTTTTAGAAGAATTTAAAGAAAGATTTCCAGCTACGGTTGAACTTGCAACAGTAGCTATGATACTTGCTGTTATCTTAGGTATTGCAGCTGGTATAATTTCAGCTATTAAAAGATATTCACTTTTTGATTATTCAGCAATGTTTGTAGCACTTGCTGGTGTTTCTATGCCAGTATTTTGGCTTGGTCTTGTCATGATTTACTTTTTTTCAGTAAAACTTGGGTGGCTTCCAGTCTCTGGACGACTTGGGTATGAATTTTATGTTGATGATGTGACTGGTTTTTATCTAATTGATACGCTTTTGGCAAATGATTATGAAGCATTTTGGGATGCGCTTAAACATCTTATAATGCCAGCAATTGCACTTGGTACTATTCCTATGGCAATTATTGCTAGGATGACAAGAGCTAGTATGATTGAGGTTATGAAAGAAGATTACATTAGGACTGCAAGAGCAAAAGGTTGTAGTATATTTTCAGTTATCATGATACATGCTCTAAGAAATGCATTGATGCCAGTCATCACTGTTATTGGCTTGATGTTAGGAACTTTGTTTGCTGGGGCAATTTTAACTGAGACTACATTTTCATGGCCTGGAATTGGAAAATGGATAATAAATGCAGTTTATCAAAGAGATTTTCCTATAATCCAATCAGCAACCCTTATAATTGCAACAATGTTTATCGTAGTAAATTTAATAGTAGATTTACTCTATGCTCTTATAAATCCAAAGATAAGGCTTAGCTAATGAATAATGAAAATAAAATTTTAGAATTTATAAAGCAATTTAAGAAAAACAAGTCTGCTGTTGTTGGATTTTTCATAGTTTTAGTACTTATCATATTTGCTCTTTTTTCACCATGGATTGCAACGCATGGCCCACTAGATCAAAACTTAGCAAATAGAGTTTTACCACCAATGTGGGATGAAGGAGGAAGTGTCAGTAATATTTTAGGAACAGATGATTTTGGAAGAGATCTTTTTTCAAGAATAGTATATGGTGCTAGAATATCTTTGATGATTGGGGCGATTTCTGTTGGTATTTCGCTTCTTTTTGGTCTTATAATGGGTGTTTTTGCAGGTTATTTTGGAGGAAAAACAGATACAATTATCATGCGTATAGTTGATATCATGCTTTCAATCCCTGCAATGCTTTTAGCTATCGTAATCGTTTCTATCCTGGGACCTGGGCTATTTAATGCCATGATTGCTATTGGGATAGTTGGAATTCCAACTTATGCTAGGATTGTAAGAGCTTCAGTTATGGCTGAGAAAGAAAAAGAGTATGTAATTGCTTCAAGAGTTAATGGTTCACATAATTTAAGATTGATGTTTAGAGTTATACTTCCAAACTGTACAACTCCTATCATAGTTCAAGCAACAATGGGATTTGCTTCAGCTGTACTTGAAGCTGCTGGTCTTAGCTTCTTAGGACTTGGCGCGCAACCTCCTACACCAGAGTGGGGAGCAATGCTAGCTGATTCACTTCAATACATTACAACTGCTCCTTGGATGATTTTTTATCCAGGTCTTGCAATTTTCTTAACAGTTCTTGGTTTTAACCTTGTTGGTGATGGACTTATGGATGTTCTTGATCCAAAATTGAAGGAGAAATAATGATAGATTCTACACGAAGTGTTAGCTTTAGTCGCGAGGAATTTATCAAAGAATTCACTTCTTTGATAAAGGGGGCAATATAATGTTACTAGAAGTTAAAAATCTAAAAACATATTTTTATTCTGATGATAATGTAAACAAAGCAGTAGATGATGTCTCCTTTAGTATCCCTGAAGGCAAAACTGTATGTATTGTTGGTGAGAGTGGTAGTGGGAAAAGTATAACTTCTCTTTCAATTATGGGGCTGATTGATAGACCTGGTAAAATAGAAGGTGGAGAGATAATTTTTGAAGGTGTTGATCTTTTAAAAAAAGATATGAAGTATATGAGAACAATTAGAGGTGCAAAAATCTCTATGATTTTTCAAGAACCAATGACTTCACTAAATCCTTCATATACTGTTGGTTTTCAAATAGATGAAGTATTAAAACTTCACCATAAAAATTTAAACAAAAAAGAGAGATATTTAAAAGCTATTGATGCTCTAGAGCTAGTTGGTATGCCTTATCCTGAAGAGAAGTATAATGAGTATCCATTTAAGCTAAGTGGTGGTCAAAGACAAAGAGTTATGATTGCTATGGCTATGGCTTGCGAGCCAAAACTATTGATAGCAGATGAGCCAACTACTGCACTTGATGTTACTATTCAAGCACAAGTTTTAGAACTTATGAACAAACTTCAAAGAGAAAAAGGAACTTCGATTCTTTTTATCACTCATGATTTAGGAGTTGTTGCACAAATGGCTGATGAAGTAGTTGTAATGTATAGAGGACATGTTGTAGAAAAAGCAAGTGCAAAAGAGTTATTTGCTGATCCTAGACATCCTTATACAAGGGCACTTTTAAACTCTATTCCAAGTCCTGGAAAACACAAAAGAAAATCAAGACTTGATACAGTTGATGATAGTATAGATTATCTTCAATTTCCAAGGGAGATAAGATGAGTACTCTTTTTGAAGTAAAACATTTAAAAAAACATTATGAAGTTAAAAAAGGCTTATTTGCAAAACCTACTACAATAAAGGCAGTTAATGATATAAGCTTTGAAGTTAAAAAAGGTGAGATTTTAAGTATCGTTGGTGAGAGTGGATGTGGTAAGAGTACTACAGCTAAACTTTTAATGACTATTGAAAAGCCAACTGCTGGAGAGATATTTTTTGAAGGTAAAGACATCACAAAATTTAGTGAAAAAGAGCTTCAAGAATATAGAAAAAAAGTTCAAATTATTTTCCAAGACCCATACTCGTCACTTAATCCTAGGTGGAAGGTTGGCAAAATCATTGCTGAGCCTTTGAAACTAAATACAAACTTTAGTGATAAAGAAATCAAACAAAAAGTTTTAGAAATCATGGAAAAAGTTGGTCTAAGAGAAGATTGGTACGATAGATACCCTCACCAATTCTCAGGTGGCCAACGCCAAAGAATTGGAATAGCAAGAGCATTAGTAATAAACCCTGAAGTAATCATTTGTGATGAACCAGTAAGTGCACTAGATGTTTCAATTCAAGCACAAGTTTTAAATCTATTGTTAGATTTACAAGAAGAATTTAATCTTACTTATGTATTTATTTCTCATGACTTAGGAGTAGTTGAACATATAAGTGATAGAATTGTAGTTATGTATTTTGGAGATATCGTTGAAAGCAGTGATGTTGATACCATATTTGAACATCCAAAACATGAATACACTAAAACTCTTCTTAGTGCAATTCCAAAGATAGAGTTTTAATCCTTTACATGTAAGAACTTTTTCTTACATGTAAAGTTATTAACTGACCTTACGCACTATATGTAGTACTTGATGTTTTTTGCAACATTTCATTGGTAGACAAAAAGTTGAAAAGCTACTTATTGTAACTTGAAACTTTTTAACGCCTGGGGGGGGTGTTGCAAAAAGCACCCAAAGGGTAAAGCAATAAGGCGTTATCTGAAGGCGTTAGATTTTTTCACCTTAGCTTTAGCTAGGCTTTCAAGAATCTGCCTTGCATATAACGCCTTCTTGTTTTATCAAGAACTATATCTAGTGCGTAAGGTCAGTTATTAACTCCAAATTATTTTATACTCGAATAAATCGTTTTTTGAAATATCTATTGAGCCTTTTAGCTGTTTTAAGACAAGAGAATGAATAAGTTTTAAGCCTAAAGTATTTGGTTTAGAATCATTGAAATTATAACCATCCCCTGTATCACTAACTATCAATATATACTTACTTGATTCATATGATAGTTTTATGTATATCTCTCCAGCACATTTTTTAAATGCATGTTTTATAGAGTTTGATATTAATTCATTAATTATAATTCCAATATAAACAGCTTTACTAAATGGTAGAGTAATATTTATATCATAATATATTTTTATATTTTCTTCCATGATACTACCTTGTATCTCTTCACACAATTGTATAATATATTCTTTCATATCTATAGTTTCAATATCATTTTTTAAACAAAGTAGTTCATGAGTTTTGGCAACAGCCCTTATTCTTTTTTCAAGTTTATAAAATTCATCTATTGAATTTTTATTTATACTTGCTCTTCTTTGTAAACGGGTAACTGATAAAATTAATTGCAAATTATTTTTAACTCTATGTTGCAACTCTTTTAAGAGTAGATTTTTATCAGATAAAGCTATATTTAATTCTTTGGTTTTCTGTTTTACTTCATTTTTAATTACACTTTCTCTTGAAGACATCTCTTTTACTAGCTTTTCATGTAACAATTTCTTTTCATGAGAAAGAATATTTATGGTATCTGTAAAAGCTAATAGCAAAAATACACCTTCTAAAAAAGTTAAAAAAAGTATTATCTCAGGAAGTTCATATACTGTGGATATTAAACCTATTGCATCTAGTGTTAATAAAAGATAAGCAATCAGTAAAAACGACCAACCAACAATAAAAAACCTTGCTCTTTTATTTCCTTTTTTATGTACGTAAACACCAGCAAATCCATTAAAAGCTACAAATATAATACCCAACAACATTGCCACTTCAGGTACATAAAACAGTGGTGTCCCAAATAAAAATATTTGCAATATAGCTGCTATTATTAATGATTTATATATCCTATACAAGAGCGAATATTGTTTTACATTTAAAAAACTTATAGCATAAATAGATGCCGTTATTATTGCAGCACTAACTTTTAGGACTAAAAGCATAGTAAAAATTTCATTAAACCAAGAAGGTGCATATAAAAGTATAAAACCAGTGTACTCAAGCTGTTGAAATGCTGTTGTAAAAAGATACAAAACAAACAAACCATAACTAATATTTTTTGTATAAATAAATAAAACTAAACTATATATCAAGATAGCTGATAGCAAACCAAATAAGAATACTATAAAAAATTGCTTTTGTTTATCTTGTTGTATGAAATCTTTTGTATTGTAAATATTAACTCCAAATGCAAATGAAGTTGTAGTGTTTTTTATCCTTACAAAAATTTCTCTCTTCTCTTTTGGTTGCAAAATAAAAGAGTAAGAAGGAAAAATTTCACCTCTTTGTTTATTTACATGTAGCATACCAGACTTATATACTTTAAAGTTCTTCTTACTATCAAAGAAAAATACATCCTCTAGCATAGGATTAGAAAGAACTATAGATTTAGTTAGCTTATGATTTGAGTTATTTTGAAATTCAAATTTCAACCAAACAGATATTTTTGCATTAAAGCCAAAATTTACACGCTCTTTTCTTAATGGCTCAAATTTATTTGATTTTTGTATATCATTTATAGTTGTGTTTAGTGAAGATGTTAATATACTAGATTTAACAAATAATCCATCTGTTTGTATTTCATTAGCAAAACACAATACATGTAAAATAAATATAAAAATTAAAAAAAAAGTTTTTTTCACAATAACACCTCTTAATAAAAGAGTACTATTATACAAAAATTCATAAAAAATTGTAAATTAATTATGTTTTAGCTAAAATTCGCAACAAAAAAGGAGAAACATGCAAGTAAATATAATTTATTGTAATCAATGAGCATATAGACCAATAGCTTCGCGTGTCGGAGATGAAATATTGTCGGTTTATCCAGATGCTGATTTGATAGGAATACCAAGCTTCGGAGGAGTTTTTGAAGTTGAAGTTGATGGAAAAAATATTTTTTCTAAAGAAAAAGACGGAAGATTTCCAATCCAAGGAGAAATCATAAAAAGAATTAAAGAGTTAGAATTTAACTCTTAAAACAGTGGCACTATAAAAGAAAGTGTTACAACACAAAGAAGTGTTTGGAGTGTGATGATGGAGGCCATGAGGCTTGTGTCACCTCCAAGCTCTCTTGCTAATATATAACCACTAACTGCTGTTGGCATTGAGCCAAATATCACTAAAATTGCTAAAAAATAACCTTCAATTCCAAATAGTCTTGCTACAAAATAAATAACCATTGGAAAAAGTAAAAGCTTTACTATAACTGAGGTAAAAAGCTCTTTTTTAGCTAATTTAATCTGCCCAAATTCTAAACCTACTCCCACAGATAAAAGTCCGAGAGGAAGTGCTGCATTACTTAAAATGGAGAGTGTTTTTAAAAGTACTAATGGAAGTGCAATTTCTCCAGCATTTATACTTCCACCTACAATGCATGCTAAAATCAAAGGATTTTTTACAATAGTTTTTAAAAATGATACAAATGAGAACTTGCCATTTCTTAGATAAATTGCAAAAGTAGAAATACAAAGAATATTTATAAAAGGAATAACAAAGGCCATTATAATAGCTGCAGTTACTAATCCTTTATCTCCATAAAGAGAATCAACAAAAGCTAAAAACACATAAGAGTTAAATCTAATACCACCTTGAACTATCGAAGTAAACGCTGGATTTTTAAAATCAATAAAAAGTTTAATAAATAAAAGAATTAAAAAGACTACAAATATGCTAACTAAAGCACTTGAGACTAATTCTAAAGCTTCGGATAGATTAATTTTTGCAACCGATAGTTTATATACCAATAAAGCAGGGAAAAGTACATAGTAAGTAAATCTATCAGCCATCGGCCAAAAATCGGTTGAAGGAAATTTTAGTTTTTTAAAAAAATACCCTAACAGTATTAATGAAAAAATAGGTATTAGGGTATTTATGATATGCTGCATCTGATTTTATGCTTCCATTTGCTCTTTATAACTTTCATAATCGCCTTTAAAATCAACAACGCTACCATCAGGTTTAAGCTCTATGATGCGATTAGCAAAAGCATCAATCAACTCTCTATCGTGAGTAACACAAACAACATTACCCATAAATTTAAACAGCCCCTCTCCAAGAGCAATAATAGCTTCTAAATCAAGATGATTATCAGGTTCATCAAGAGCTAAAAAGTTACCTTTTTGAAGCATCATCTTAGAGAGCATCATACGGTGCTTTTCTCCACCGCTGATATTTTTTATGCTTTTATTTTGCTCTTCACCACTAAAAAGCATTCTTCCTAAACATTTTCTTATCTCATCTAAATCATTTTTTTCATCAAAAGCTTGAAGCCACTCAAAAAGCTGCTCATCGCCATCTATTATCTCTGTTGTATTTTGAGGAAAATAACTAGGCTCAATCGTAGCTCCCCATTTTATCTCTCCACTATCAGGCTTTAATTCTCCCATGATTATGTTAAGCAATGTAGTCTTACCAACTCCATTTGGCCCTATTAAAGCAATCTTATCGCCCTTTTCTACTTTAAAGCTAAAATCTTTTAAAACTTGATTATCTCCATATGATTTTGAGATATTTAAAACTTCTAAAATCTCATTTCCTATATCTCTTTTCATTTTAAAAACAATACTTGGATCTCTTCTAGTTGAGCTCTGCAAATCTTCGATATTTAGTTTTTCTAGTCTTTTTTGACGGCTAGTAGCTTGTTTTGCTTTACTTGCGTTTGCGCTAAATCTTCTTACAAATGATTCTAATTCTTCTTTTTCTTTTAGTTTTTTAGCTTGCTCTAACTCTTTTTGCTTTATTATTAAATTAGCAGCTATATACCAATCATCATAATTTCCACTAAATTCTCTAATCTTTTTATAATCCACATCTAATATATTTGTACAAACTGCATTTAAAAAGTGTCTATCATGAGAGATTACAACCATCGTACCCTCATGTCTTTTTAACTGCTCTTCAAGCCAAGCAATTGCTTCTAAATCGAGGTTGTTTGTTGGCTCATCTAAAAATAAAACATCAGGTTTTGGATACAAAACTTGAGCAAGTAAAATCTTAAATTTATCGCCACCTGTAAGAGAACTCATAAGGTCATTATGAGTTTCAATAGGAAAGCCAAGAGCACAAAGTATTTTTTCAATATTTACATCAACCTCATATGTTGGGTCCTCTTCAGCGCAAATCATTTCAAGCTCACTAAGTCTTTCATTGACTTTATCATCTTCAAAATCACCATTCATATAAAGTTCTTCTTTTTCTTTGATAGCATCAAAAAGTCTTTTATTTCCTATCATAACAGCATCTTTTAGAGTAAAATCTTCATATGCATACTGATTTTGACTAAGAACACCTACTTTTAAACCATTTTGTATTGAAACATTTCCACTAGTTGGCTCAATCTCACCACTTAAAATTTTCATAAATGTACTTTTTCCAGCACCATTTGCTCCAATTAAGCCATATCTTTTTCCTGCATCTAATTTTAAATTGATATCTTCAAAAAGGAGTTGAGATGAAAATCTCATCGTTAAATTATTTACTTCTACCATATATTTGCCTATCTATATTTTTTCGCGATTATACCATAATTTTGAAATCTTGCTAAAAAGTAAAAAAAATTTGATATAATATCATCAGGTTATGGAGAGAACAAAATGTTAACACAAATCAACAGAATAAAATTGGACTCAATTTTTAAAGATGAGAAAAACTTTTTTGTAAATCAAAAAGAAAAACTTGTAAAAAAAATACTCGAGTATATAATAACTAACGACCTTTGTAAATATCCTTTTATCACACAAGAAGAAGTTGCCCATGAATTTTATGATGCATTATTTTCTTACAATAAAGAGTTTTATTCGCAACATCTTTCATGGCTAAAAGAAAATCATTTTACATCAATGCAAATTTTATCTTCACTTATGTATGAGTTACTAGCTGAGTATATACAAGAAGATAAAACAAAAGAACAACTAGCTCATATGACAAAAACACTAAATTCTCTACAAAAAAATATCGCAAACACTCTAGTGCAAAATGAAAAACCATTAGAATTATTACCATATGTTCCCAAAAACCCAGCTATACATTATCTTCACAATATGTACAAGCTAGAAAGAGACATAAGATTTATAACACATTCCAAACTAGGAACTGCACCTTCATTTATAAACCTTGTTCAAATCGGTTCGTACTCAGCAATTATAAAAGTTTCACATGAACAATTAGTAATGTTAAAAGATAATTGCACATCATTTATCCTAAAAAATTTAGATGATGAGAAAAATTTTAGTGTAAGAGCTAAAATATTATCAGATTTAGATAGTATAGTTTTAATTGACGATTTAAAAGAGCTAGAGAGCTATCCTCTTTTAAGCAGAAAATACCCTAGAGCCTCTATAATACACGCAAGCCTTGTTTACATTGCAAATGAAAATGAATACATCTCAGGAAATATGCTAGACATTAGTGAAGGCGGAATTGGAATTATGAGTTCATCTTCAGGAGATTTTGAAAAGGGTCAAGATATTGTTGCTTTTATATCTTATGAGGATGAAGCAAATAATTTTAAATTTTCTTTCGAAGCAAATGGAATCATTACAAGTATTATCGGTAAGAAAAATGCATTTAGATATGGAATACAACTATTTTTAGATGAAAGAGAAAGACAAATAGTTTCAAATCTTGTAAATATTCTAAATAGAAATAAAAAGAGTAAAGAGTAGAAAATTTGCTATAATTTTGTCAAAAAATGGATATAAATGACAAAATTTAACTCTTTTAACATCATTTCTTTATCAGCGATTTTCATAGTATCCATAATATCATATTTAGATTTTATACCAAGAGATACTCTTTTAAAATTAAAAGATATTTTTATGGGTATAAATATACTAGCACTTGGCTTTTCGCTTTATTTTTCGAGAAGTAAAATCTTTGTTTTGCTTTTTATCCCTTTACTATTTAACCTATACATGTTTTATCCAAACTTAATAGGCCTTGATGGTGGCAAATATTCATTTTGGCATATATATCCAATCTCAACTGCTATTAGTTTTTTATTTATAGGGATATTAGAAGAAAGAGGAGTATTTTGTTACTATGGCCTAATAAAAATAATTGCTATGTTTTTTTTATTAGCCATAACATACTATCTTTTACATGATTTTTCATTGCAACTAAAAATGGCACTAGATACAAAAATCTTTGATTTTACACTACCTAGTTTTATCAAAACAAATCAATTAACTATTATTTTATTTATCATTTCTATTATATTTAATTTTACAATACTATTTTTCAGAAAAATTAGTCATACTGAATTATCAATCTTTTGGGTATTGATAGCTTTATTGGTACCTAGTTTATTTTTCAAAACTCAATCAGCATTCATTTTATTTAGTGCTTTGGGTTCTTTACTTTTTATAACTGCTCTTTTAAAAGATGCTTACACAATGGCTTATATTGACACTCTTACTCAAATTCCAGCTAGAAGAGCCTTAGAAGAAGAGTTTTTAAAATTGGGCAATAACTTTACACTTGCTATGGTAGATATAGATCACTTCAAAAAATTCAATGATACTCATGGTCATGATGTAGGAGATGAAGTTTTAAAGCTAGTTGCAAGTGAGCTTAAAAAAACAAAAGGTGGAGCAAAAGCTTTTAGATATGGTGGAGAAGAATTTACAATACTGTTTTCAAACAAAAATTCTAAAGAGGCGTTGCCTTTTTTAGAAGAGACTAGAGAAGCTATAGAAAAAAGGGACTTTAAATTAAGAGCAAAAGATAGACCAGATAAAAAACCAGAAAAAATACAAAAAAGAGATAATCAAAAAGTTCTACATGTAACAGTCAGTATAGGAGTTGCAAACTCTACGAAAAATGTGAAAAATCCAGAAACAATTTTAAAAAATGCAGATCTTGCGCTATATCAAGCAAAAAGCAAAGGAAGAAATTGTATAATGACGATATAAGTGTAATTAATACCTAGAGGATTGTTAGATGAAAAGCCTTACATGTAGTAAATCTGAATGTAAAAGAATGCTAGTAAAATCAAAAAAGATGGACTTTAAAGAATTAGAAAAATTTGCAATAAAATGCTCTAATTGTGGAGATTGGATATTTAAAGAGGAAAAATTTGCCAATATAACATACAATGAAATTGCTTCTAGGTATGCCCAAGAATTTATGAGAAAAATGAGATATTTTTCATAAAAAAAGGGGAGGAAAATCCTCGCCTTTTTAGTGTAAATCGCTATTTAAAACAACTTCTCTTTGACTTCTTAGTGCCATTATCATTCCATTTGTACTGTTTTGTCTAAAGTGAATTCCATTTAATCCAGCCAATTCTAAACCTTTAAAAAATTGTATATCTTCATCAGAATCTTTTGCTTCAAATTCAGGATTTACCTCTTTGATTTTTTCTAATTGTTCTTTTTTTACAGCTATTTTTGTACCTTCTAGTATTGCAATACCAGCATCAACGATACAACCATCTCCAAGAGGAATGCCTGTAACTGAATTTGCTCCAAGAAGAGTATTTTCTCCTATACTTACTGGATTTCCATTTGTTCCACTAAGAACTCCTAAGATACTAGCTCCTCCTCCAACATCTGCACCTTTTTTTACAACAGCAGAAGAGCTAATCCTTCCTTCTACCATAACAGGTCCTGTTGTTCCAGCATTAAAGTTTATGTAACTAGCCCCTGGCATAACGGTTGTTCCTGCGCTCAATTGTGCACCCATTCTAACTTTACTAGCATCTAAAATCCTAGTGTTGTCTGCTGGAATTATGTGTGCTAAATATCTTGGAAACTTATCAACTGATTCGATGATTGGATAAGTTCCATCTAATTTCATCTCTATCTCATTTGCTCTTAGCCAATCAAGCTCTAAAGGAACTCCACCACTCCAAGCTACATTTTCTAAAACTCCAAAAGCTCCATTTAGATTTAAACTTCTAAGTTCAGCTTTTCCTGTTGAAAGAGCATAAAGTTTTAAATAAACTGCTTCAACACTTTTAGGAGATTCATCTTCAAAGATAAAGACTAATCTATAATCATCTCTTAGCTTATCAACATCACTTATCCAATGAAGTGTTTTAATAACTTGTACATTTTTATGTGCATCACCTTCCGCCTCATCTAAAAATGGGGTAAATGCTTTATAAGCTCTTTTTACAAATTTTTTATTAACATCACAAGTAAATTCACTTCCACTAAAATCAACCTCAACTCCACTATCTAGCAATGCTGCTACAAAAATAGCCGCACTTCCATAGTTTTCATTCCAATTGATAACAGGAAAATTTGCCTGTAAAATTTTATCACGATTTAATTGCCCTCTATCAACTCTAGCAATTCCAAAACCTATTGGTTTTTTATATCCTTCTATTGATTCAGTTTTTTCAACTAGAGCTTTAAACTCTTCAACATTTTTTATTTTTTTCATATACATTACCTCTTTGAATTTTGCTTTTATTATATCAAACAGGAACAAATAAAAAGATTAATTTTATCGGATTTATTTATGTAGGTTACAAGGGGAGAAATTGGCAGAGTTTTTTAACTCTGCCTTTATCTTTTGAAGTGTTTTGTTTTTTTGTATCTCTAAACCTTAGAGCTATTTAAACACCTCAACCTCCACTAGATGAGGTAGTTGAACAAGCGCTTACGCCTGGAGGTGTAGTTGGTTGAATTGCTTCGTTACTAGCACCACCTTCTTCATTTACTTTTTCTATCTCTTCCCATAGTTTATTTGCTGCTTCTTGATATCTTTTTGCAGTTTCGCTATCTGGAGCAAAGAATACCACTGGTTTTCCAGCATCTCCACCTTCTCTAACAGCAGGCTCAATTGGAATCTCACCTATAACTTGTGTCTCAAACTTCTCAGCTAATGGCTTAGTTGTACCTTTACCGAAGATATCATACTCTTTTCCACTATCAGGGCAGATAAATCCACTCATATTTTCCATAATACCAGCGATTGGAATATGAAGTTTTTGGAACATATCAAGACTTCTTACTGTATCATCAAGTGCAACTTGTTGTGGAGTTGTAACACAAATACCAGCAGTCACAGGAACACTTTGAGCTAGTGTAAGCTGAGCATCACCAGTTCCTGGAGGCATATCGATGAACAATACATCTAAATCACTCCATAAAATATCTGCTAAAAGTTGCTCGATTGCTTTCATGATCATTGCCCCTCTCCAAATTAGAGATTGGCCCTCTTCCATCAAACTTCCCATACTCATCATTTCTATACCATGAGCCAAGATAGGTTTAACTTTTTGTCCAACAATCTCAGGAGCCTTTCCAACAACACCTAACATTCTAGGAATATTTGGACCATAAATATCAGCATCTAAAAGTCCGACTTTTTTACCTTGACTAGCAAGTGCAATAGCTAAGTTTACAGTAGTTGTTGTTTTTCCAACACCACCCTTACCACTACTTACCATAACAAAGTTTTTGATATGTGGAGCTATGTTTTTACCACTTTGTGAATTACTCATTTGTTTTGGTGGTTTTGGTTGCTTTATAGCTACATCTACTCTGCTAGCACCTAATTTTTTTATAGTTGCATCGATATTTGCTTTTAATTCATCTGCAATCTCTTTACTTGCTGAGAGAATATCTACTTCAACAAATACATTAGAATCAGTTACTTCTATATCTTTTACAAATCCAAAAGTAACTATATCTTTTTCAAATCCTGGATACTTTACACCTTTTAAGGCTTCAAGTATACTATCTTTATTTAACATCTATATAAACTCCTTACTTTATCTTTAGATAAGGGAATTTAACACAAAAAAGATAAAAAAAAGCTTTTATAATGTATAATATCGTAACACTTAAGGAAAAAAGGACAAAAATTGCCTGATTTATCCCTTATCATGTTGGGAGCTGGGTCTTCAACTAGGTTTAAGATGAATGTAAAAAAGCAATGGTTAAGAATTTCTCACTCACCATTATGGCTTTATACTACACAACAAATCGAGAAAAATTTTGAATTTAAAAACATCATAATAGTTTGCTCTGAAGACGAAATAGAATACATGAAACTTTATAATAACTCTTATACATATGTTAAAGGTGGAGATACCAGACAAGAATCTTTAAAAAACGCACTTTTACATGTAGATACAAAATTCGTCTTAGTTAGTGATATCGCAAGAGCTTGCGTTCCTAATAGTATGATTCAAAGAATAATTAATGAAAAAGAAAATGCTGATATAGTTGTTCCTTACTTAAAAGTACATGATACTGTTGTATATGAAGGTAATACAATCAATAGAGATGAAGTAAAACTTATCCAAACTCCACAACTATCACTTACTAAATCTTTAAAAGAAGCTCTACATGTAGAAACATTATATACAGATGATAGTAGTGCTATAAAGGCTAATGGTGGCAGAGTAAAGTATGTTTTGGGAGATAAAAAAGCCGATAAGCTAACCACACTTGAGGATATACATGTAATAAAACATTTAGATGGACCTTGTGATGATACATTTGTTGGTTTTGGATTTGATGTTCATCAGTTTTGCGAAAATAAAGAAATGTGGCTTGGTGGAGTTTTGATAAATGATAAAAGAGGTTTTAAGGCTCATTCTGATGGAGATGTTGCTCTACATGCACTAATTGATGCAATTTTAGGAGCAATTGGTGCTGGTGATATTGGTGAATTGTTTCCTGACAATGATGAAAAATATAAAAATGCTGATTCTAAAAAACTACTAGAACAAGTTGTATCATTTGTAAAAAAAGTAGGATATGAAATCATAAACACTGACATAACAATCATGGCTGAGACTCCAAAGTTATCACCATATAAAGACAAAATGAGACAAACGATAGCTTCTATATTAGCAATTGATGTAATAAGAGTTAATGTAAAAGCAACTACAACTGAAAAATTAGGATTTGTTGGAAGAAGTGAGGGGGTTGGTGTCAATGCTGTTGCGACACTCAAATATATTAATTGGAAAAAAGAGAATACATTTCAAGAAGAACTTGAAACAAAGAGGGCAAAATGAAAATCTTAATAGTAGAAAATGAAATCTATCTAGCTCAGAGTATTGCATCAAAACTTACAGAAGTTGGCTACACTTGTGAAATAGCAGCATCTATAAAAGATGCTCTAAAAGATGAGAAATATGATGCTGTTTTATTATCTACAAATATTTCTGGACAAAACTTCTATCCAGTGATTGAAAAACACAAATCATCTATAATTATTTTAATGATTTCATATATTAGTAATGATACAGTTTCAAACCCTATAAAAGCAGGTGCAAGTGATTATATCCAAAAGCCTTTTATGATAGAAGAATTGATTAGAAAACTTAGACATTTAAGCTATTTTAATGAGCTTAAAAGAGAAAATAAAACATATAAAGATTATGTAAGAAATCTTTTTGAAAGTAGCGATTTAGAACCAATAAATTCAAAAATCAAACTTCCAGTACTTCTAAAGACAAATTATCAAAAGCACGCAGATGCAATTGCATTTCATTATGCATTTGAAGTTGGAGAGTTTTTTACATTTATCTCTCTTAGTGAAGATGATGCACTTGAAAAAATAGTTAAAACCCCTTTTAATGAACTAATGTACGTAACAAATTTACAAAACATTAAAAAAAGTGATAAATTAAAAGTATTGAACCTCATAGAAAACAGACACGCCATAATCTCAACAACAGATATAAACGAAACTCAAGATATCATACAAGAGATTGAAGTTTCAACAGAAAACAAAGTATTTGACCAAGGTAATATCCTTAGTATTGATGATTATGTTAAATATGTTATAGTAAATTTTCAAAATAAATTTCCAGATACAGAATTATCAAAGAAATTAGGAATTTCACGAAAGAGCTTGTGGGAAAAAAGGAAAAAATATGGAATCGCAAAAAAGAAGTAAAAATAGACAAATATTTATAGATAAACAAGCATTAGCAACCCTTTCTTTTGCTAAAGAAGGAATTTTATCGCCTGTTACTGGGCTTATGAATGAAAAAGAAGCAAAAGAAGTTGATAAAACTGGATTTTATAAAGGTATTCCTTTTCCATTTCCTTTTATAATTGCTCCTTTTGGTAGAAAAAATACTGCTGTTTTAACTACAGCAAAAAGGGGTGAAGTTCTTGATTTTGTAGTTGATGGTGAGATCAAAGGACATATAGTAGTCGATGAAGTATATAAAATCGATAAAAAAAGAAGAATTGAACAAATTTTTGGAACATACGATACAGCAAATCCTGAAGTTCAACTATTTTTAAAAAGGCTTGGAGATTATGCAGTTTGTGGAGAGTATGAATTAGACTTTGATGACATAAAAGATGTTAAAAGAAAAATTCAAGAAGCAAAAGATAAACTAAATCCAAAATGTGTAGCATCAGTGATGATGAGCGCTAAACCATTTCATAGGGCACATGAAAGATTGATTAGAATTACTTTAGAAAAAACTGATTTATTGGTTATCTTTTTACTAAAACCATATACTCAAGATAAAATTTCATATGAGCTTCGTTTGAAATCACTTCAGTATTTCGTTGACCATTACTTACCTAAAAATAAAGTCGTAATCGTACCTTTTGAAAACACTTATATATTTGCAGGATATAATAATGCTGTATTAGATAGTATTTGTGCTCAAAACTTGGGATGCAATAGATTAGTTCTTGGACAAAACCATAGTGGTATAGGAATGTACTATGACAAAAATGAAATCAGATCTATCTTAGATAAATATGATTCATTAAAAATAGATGTAGAAATCATAACAGAGTTTGTTTACTGCAATGAATGTAGAACTTTAGTTAGTAAAAATACTTGCCCTCATGGACAACATCATCATATAAAATATGATTCTCCAACACTCTCAACGCTTCTAGAAGCTGGTATATTACCACCTGCAGTGTTAATGAGAAAAGATATTTCAGCCTTGCTTCTAAGTGAAATGTTTCCAAATAGATTTGAAAACATCCAAAAAATATATGACAATATATTCCCAACTTCAGGCTTACTAGAAAGCCACAGTGAACAAGACTTTTATTTGGAACTTATGAATTTACATCAAACAGTATCACTAACTTAAAGGTTTTTTATGAGAAAAATATTTTTGACATTTTTTTATAGTGGACTCTCTCCAATAGCTCCTGGTACAGCTGGAAGTTTAGCAGCTTTGCTTGTAGGATTTATACTTTTACAATATATTCCAGTTGATACTCTTTTTTTATTAACTATTCTTTTGAGTATTGTTGCTATTAAAGAGATAGATAAATACGAAAAACAAAGTGGAACTCATGATGATAAAAGTATCGTGATAGATGAAGTAGTAGGACTTTGGCTTGCTTTTTGTATAGCTTCAGGAAACTTAACTCAAATCATACTTAGTTTTATATATTTTAGAGCTTTTGATATATACAAACCTTCAGTAATAGGAAGGATTGATAGAAATGTAAAAGGTGGTTTAGGAGTTGTAGGAGATGACCTTTTAGCTGGATTATTTGCTGGAATTTGTAGTGCTGGAACTTGGAAGATATATAATGAATTTATTCTTCCACTATTTTAAATCCATCTCTCTCAAAAGCTTTAGCAAACTCTAAAAATTCATTTTTTTGGGCTTTACTAATCATCAAAGTCCAAAAAATTCCATCTGCCTTATAGTCTTTATTTTGTACATGTAAATCACTGTGTTTTAAAAAATGCTCAAACCTATCACTTATAGAGTAAATCGTAAAAAAATCAACTTTTTCTTTTTTTTCATATTTGATTAAATTAGCTTGAGATATTACCTCTTTTGCACTACCTCCATAAGCTCTAACTAATCCTCCAGTGCCTAGTTTTATGCCTCCAAAGTACCTAACAACTAAAATTCCACACTCTATTAACTCACTTCCTCTCATAACATTTAAAATCGGAGGTCCTGAAGTTCCTTTTGGCTCGCCATCATCGCTACTATTTTCTACAATTTGATCAAACTCATTTAAAAATCTTTTAGCCCAAACTATGTGTCTTGCTTTTGGATGCTCATCTTTTAGCTTTACATGTAAAGAATCAAATCCATGTATTGGAACTATAAAAGAGATAAAAGTAGATTTTTTTACTTCTAATTCACTTTTATAAATATTTTCAACACTAAACAACTAAAAATCTCCCTATTTTTAACTCAAATTCATAACTGACCTTACGCGATATATATAGCGAATAAGTTCTCAGTTAATTGTACTTTAACAATTTATCTCATAAAATATCCTTATAGCTTTTTAAAAATCAAGGATTTTATATGTCAAAAAACAAATCATCTAAAGTTGTAGACACTATCATAGACTTTGCTCTAATAGTAGCTATAAGTTTTGTAATCTTCTCACTAGCAATCTATCTTGGAGCACCTTTGTGGTTGAGCCTGATAATAGTTGCCTTATGGGGTGCATTTACAGGATACAAACCAAAAGCACTTAGAAAAACATTTTCATTTTTATACAAAGATGAGGAGTAAAACTCCTCTTTAAGATAACTCTTTTGCCCTATCATATGAAGCTTTAATAGCTTTTATAAAACTATCTCTTACTTTTCCATCTTCTAGTTTTGTAATGCCTGCAATGGTAGTTCCTTTTGGAGATGTAATTTTATCTTTTAGTATTGCAGGATGCTCATTTTGTAAAACTGCACCTACTCCTTCAAATACTTGAGCAATATATTCATAACTTATATCTCTTTTTAATCCAAGATTTACTGTCCCATCACTTAAAGCTTCAGCAACAAGGGCCAACCAAGCAGGAGATGAACCAGCTAATCCTGTTGCCATATCCAACTCATCTTCACTGTTTAGCCAAAAACATTTTCCAATACTACTTAAAATCTCAATTGATTTATCTTTTAGCTCTTCATCACCGCAAAGAGAAGTTGCTGACTTTCTAACAAGTGCTGCCATATTTGGCATAGCTCTTACATAGTAGTTTGCTTTAATTTTTTCCTTTAGTTTAGCTAGTGTAACGCCAGCCAAAATAGATATAAGACCATCAGCTTTTCCTTCTACATGTAAAGAATTTAAAGACTGAGGTTTTATAGCAAGTATAACAACAAATCCATCTAAACTTGGGATTTCATTTACTATTTTAATCGATTTATATAATGCTTTTAAACTTTTTTCTTTTTCTTTATCTCTAATTACAACGGTAACATCATAATCACTCAAACCTTGAAGCATAGCTCCACCCATATTTCCAGCACCAATTAATAGCAATCTCATGTATATTTCCTATTTCATATTTTTTTGTATTATATCTAAATAGTATAAAAAGATGTAAATTAGTAACATATTTAAAAAAACTTAAATAAAAAATATAGTTTTTCATATTAATCCTAAAATATAATGATAGACTATGTCAATATAAGGAGATAAAATGAATGCTTACGAATATGCAATGAAGGTTGAAAAAGAAGGTGAAGAATTTTACAGACAATTAGCAAATGAAACTAATCAAGATGGTCTAAGAAAAATTTTTACAATGTTGGCTAATGAAGAGGTTAAGCACTATAACGTATTTAACAAATTAGCTAAAAATTCAGATAATATCACAATTCCTAATATGGAAGTATTTAGGGATGCTAAAGAGATATTTTCTGAAATGGCAAAAGAAAGCGTTGCTTATGATATGAGTGATCAGCAGATTGACTTTTATAGGCGAGCTATAGCAACAGAAGATAAAGCATATGAAGAGTATATGCAAAAAGCAAATGAATCAACAAATCCTCAGCATAAAGAAATTTTTCTTAGAATTGCTGAAGAGGAGTTAAAGCATAAAGAGATTTTAGAAAATATATTAGAATATATTGAACATCCATCTCAATGGATTGAAAGTGCCGAGTTCAGAACTCTTGGTGCGTCATAGCAAATAGGGACAATAGTCCCTATTTTAACAATCTTACTGAATTGTCATAAAAGATTTTATGGCACATCTAATTGATTTTGGTATATCTAAACCTTTTTTGTCCATAAAATCTGTTTGAACTTGATATATAAGTTCACCTGAAATAATAAATTTAAAAACTACATATCCAGCATATAATTTGCTTTGTTCAGTTTTTTTACCTGGGTCTAAAACATCATTTTCGTATATATAATACACTATATTTAATTTTTTATCTTTTATTTTGCTCTTTTGTTCATATGTTTTTAAAATGGATTTTGTAATTTTATCCATATCTTCAAGCTTTACATAATCAAATAATCTACTTTTGGAATATTTGGCTTTTTCCACAGATGAATTTATGACTATATTGCCACTTTTCAATAAGTCTTTTGCTATTTTAACTTCATCATATTTATATATTTTTTCAAAAGTTGTTAATTCTTTTTGACAATCAAGACGCATCGATTTAGCAACTGTTTTTTTATTTAATTGGTCATAAGCTGACTTTGAAATTATAAAGATTAAAAAAAATCCAATTGCTAAAAAAAGATATTTACTCTTAAACACAGATTTTTCCTTATTATTTTTATCATTTTTGCATAAGAATACACTTTTTTTGAACATATGTCAAGAAATTTAGATTAAATCTTGCTATAATTTTGAAAAGGAGTAAAAATGGGAAGACATAAAATAAAAAGAAATTGTTTTTTTATACCAGAATTTACACATTTTAAACCTGAAAATTCTAAGGGAACGATGAAAATAAACAGTGATGAAATTGAAGCTCTGTTTTTACTAGACTATCAAGATATGTACCAAGAAGAAGCAGCTAAAAAGATGAATATTTCACGTCCTACACTATCAAGAATTATAAAAAATGCAAGAAAAAAACTCACAACTGCCCTAATACTAGGTTATGAAATCAAGATAATTCATGAAAAAGATAACTTTATTGTAGCCATGAGTATTTCAAATGAAAATGATTTTTCTCATTTATCAAATTCAAATGAATTAATAGCACTAATTCACTTAGAAAATAAAACTATACAAAAAATAACTTATATTAAAAATCCAATGTATAAGCAAGAGTCAAAACCAGCTAAAATCCTTCCTGAACTACTAACAAAATACAAAGTACACTATTGGGTAACAAATCAAATAGGAGAAGGGTTTAAAAGCTCACTACTTGCAAATGGGATATTTTCAAGAATCAAAGATGGGTTTAAATCAAAAGATGAAATTGTAAAGTTTTTATGTTGCAATTTCTAGCACAGTAGTTTTATTTCTTCCCTCTTCTTTTGATTTATAAAGCCCTCTATCAGCTCTTGCAATCAAGCTTTCTACAGTATCATCTTCTTTTATAACGGCAGCCCCTACGCTTGCAGAAATACTTTTTACTTTAGTAAATTTTGTATTTGCTATAGCATTTCTTATCTTTTCTGCTATCATAAACAAATTCTCAATATCAATATCTTCAACGATTACTATAAACTCTTCTCCTCCCCAGCGACCAAATATATCTATTTCCCTTATATTGTTTTTTACGACACATGAAAACTCTCTTAAAACTTCGTCTCCCCTATTGTGACCAAAAGTATCATTTACATTTTTAAAATAATCTATATCAAGTATAATTACACCAAATGGAATCGAATTTCTCTTATACTTTTTGTATAAATGTGTTAAAACATTATTTATTTTGTTTCTATTGTACGCTTTAGTCAAGAAATCTGTAGTAGAAGCTATTTTGAGTTCCTTTTCATAGTTGTATCTATACTCATAACTTTTTGCATATACCAGTTGCATTATCATAGCTGTAAAAACTCCAGGATATAAAAGAGTAGCATAATTCATATGCTCAAAATTGCTAGCTACGCCAATAAATCCTAAAAAATGAGGGAATATAATCACACTAAGGGAATAAATAAAATTGCAGTACAATGGAAATGCTTGGAAAACTAAAAGACCAAAAAACAAAAAATACATAAAGCCAGCAATACCATAACTCATTCCAGAGTCCAATTTATTTAAAATAATAACAAATATAAACTCTGAGAACAGTATAGATACTACACTCAAAATAAATAAAAATCTTACATTTTTAAAATAAAAAAAAGCAAATCCAGAAATAGAAAATATAATCAAATAACTAAGACGCAAAAAAATAGTACTCTGAGCACCTATAGGATCTAAATTATAGTCCCAAATCCAAAGTATTGGGCCTAAAAAAGCATAGAGAAAAAACAGTAAACCACTTATATGCTTGTGATCTTCAAACTGTTTAATTAAATAATCTTTATCTTTTAGTAATAAGTCTTTAAAATCCAAAAGATAAAGTTTTATAGCGTTCATACTTGAACCTTTCATGATATATGTTATCAAGAATATTTACAACCAACTCTACCTATACTAAAATGATAACCAAACTTAACCTTAATTTTTATTAAAAAAGTATATTTTATTAAGAATTATTCTGACACAATAAGATTTTTTCTTTTACAAAAGTAGTGCAAAATAGGGGAATTAAAGATTAGTGGCGGACAGAGAGGGATTCGAACCCTCGGTAGAGTTACCCCTACGCATCCTTAGCAGGGATGTGGTTTCAGCCAGCTCACCCATCTGTCCGTATGCTTTAAAGTTAGAGCGAAATTATACCATTTAAAGATAATAACTCGCTTAAAGCGAGCTATCATCTCTATATAAAACTTACATCACTACCTTTAGTAAGCTTTTCTAGAAGCTTTTGTAATTTTTTTACTTCATTATCTCCTGTATTTTTTGCTTCTGCTATTTTTTCTTTTAGCATAGCAATCATTTCAACTTTACCCAAAATTTTCATTTTTGCTCCTTTTGAAATTATTTACCTTCAAAAAAGCAAAGAATGTTCCTTATGGGTGCTTAACAACTCCATTATAAAATGGAGTACATTTAGTTTCGGCTTTCTTTGGTTCAGCTTTTTTCTTAGATTTTCCAAAAAACGAACTTATCATACCAACAACTTCTTGTACTTGCTCTTGTGATACTTTGGTAGTTTCTAAAGAGCTTCCTTTAGGATTTGAGATCGTTCCACCAAATCCTTGGGAATATTTTGCGCAACCTTTCTCATCTAAAATAGCAACTTTAACACCATTTAGACTTTCATTTACTAAATTGATACTTCCTTTTAGTGCTATACGATTTTTTAAACTACTCATAGCAACATCACTTAAATTTACAATTCCATTTTTTATATCAGCTTTTACATGTAGATGATTTAAGGCTGTTGTTCCTCCTTTTAATCCACCCATAGGATCTTTTCCACTTGCACTATTTTCTAATGCATTAGTTAAAAGAGAAGTTCCAGTTTTTTTCAAGTCTCCACTTTTTAAATCACTTAAACTCTGGGCAATTTTATCTATATCATAACCATTAATTCCAACACTCTTACCATCTAGTAAGATATAGCCATTCATACTTTTCTTTGCACTCTTTTCATCAAGCCCTCTAAAACTAGCTTTTAGTTCAGAATTAACAACACCTTTTAGTAAATCACTATCTAAAATCTCTTTAGAAAAATTTTCTAATTTTAGATTTGGAATAAGCTCTTCGAAATCAACTTTTGCAACTTTGCCACTCATATCAACTTTTGCATTTGCACTTGCTTTTGAGCCAAATATAGTATATTTCATACTTTTAAGTGTAGCAACTGCATTTTTAAGTGCAAAATCAAGAGATATATCATTGACATTGTATTTGTTATAAGTTAGCTTTTTAATATCAACATTTGCTTTTAAAGCTAAAGCTTTTAAGCCTTCTTTCGCACCATTTAAGCTTATATCATTGATAACTACATCTATATTTTTAACGCTAGCTTTGGATTTTGTTTGCTCATCTGTATATAAAACATTTGCATTGTCCAATCTAATTTGACCAACATTAAGCAAAGGTAATTGTGCTTTTTCATCAGATTGTTTAACTTCTTTTTTTTCTTGAGCTTTTTTTACTGGCTTTACTTCAAAATTAAATTTGGCATTTTTATCTTTTTTGATATTTAAATCAAGATTTGAAAGAACAACATACTTTACTTTGTATTCACTAGATAATAGTGGCAAAATCTCAACTGCAACAGCTAGCTCATCAAACGATGCAAACTCTTTTTTGTTTGGAACTGCTAATTTTACAGTTTTTATACTAAGTCCAACTGGTGAAAAAGATACTTTTATATCTCCATCTATCTTCAAATCATATCCTGAAGCCTTTTTTACTGCTTCTTGTAATTTTGGTTTATATTGGTTTAAATCCAACATTGATATTGTAACTAAAAGGCCAACTATGATTGCTGCCATCAGACCTGTGCTAATTATCAAAAACTTTTTCATTTTCTTCTCCTACAAATTTTCAATTATTTTTTTTACTACCCCTAAAGGATCACTAGATTTATATATAGGACGACCTACTACTATAAAATCACTGTTTTCTTTTTTTGCAACTTCTAGTGTTGCAACTCTTTGCTGATCATCACTACTTTCACTAAAAGGTCTAATTCCTGGAGTCAGTGTAATGAAGTTTTTATCTGTATTGCTTTTTATCAACTTTGATTCATACACAGAGCTAACAACTCCATTTAACCCACTCTCATAAGCATCTTTAGCGAACTCTATCGCTTTTTCTTCTATATTTACTCCATAAATCTTGTAAAAGCTATCTTCATCGAAACTTGTAAGTGCAGTTACCGCTAAAACTAAAGGAGGATTCTTTAAACTGCTTAATCTTTGCATTACCATACTCATAGCTTTTTTACCACTAGAAGCATGTACATTAAACATATCAACACCCAAAGAAGCAACTGACTCAGCTGCATCAGCCATCGTATTTGGTATATCATATATCTTAAGGTCCAAAAAAATTTTAAATTGAGGGTTTATATCTTTTAATTCCTTCAAAAGATTTTCACCATCTCTTATAAAAGACCTTAATCCAACTTTTAACCAAATATCTTCGTTTTTTAAGACTTTTGCTAAATCCAAATTGTCCTTAGCTGTTGGTAAGTCTAGGGCAACACAAAGTTTCACTACTTAATTTCCTTTACTTTTTTTAATAGCGTCTAAAACACCATTTATAAACTTTGGACTTGTATCATTGCATAGTTTTTTAGCTAACTCAATTGCTTCATTAATCACAACTGCATCATCTAAATCACTATATAAAATCTCATAAGTTCCAAGCCTCAAAATAGCTCTTTCAACATTTCCAATTTCTTCTAAATTCCACTCTTTTAGATAAGTATTTATCGTTTCATCAATCTTGTCAATATGAGTTTTGATTCCACCATAGAGTTCTTTTGCAAACTCTAACTGCTTATTTCTGATTTTCTTTTCTTCAAAAATATCATCAACAAATTTATCTATACCATCATTTCCAATATCACTTGCGTACAAAAGCCCAATGATACTTTCTCTTACTTGAAATCTTGTTGCCAATTATAATTCCTTATATAAACTTATCATCTCAATTAGACCTGTCATTACTTCAAAGCCTTTGTTTCCTGCTTTGCTTCCAGCTCTCTCAATCGCTTGTTCGATTGTATCTGTTGTTAAAACTCCAAAAGTTACTGGTTTTGCATACTTCAAAGTAACATTTGCTATTCCTTTTGTAGCTTCAGCCGAAACATAATCAAAATGAGGTGTACTTCCTCTTATAACAGCTCCAACACAACATACTGCATCATACTTTCCACTAGCAAGTGCTTTATCTAGTGCAAAAGGGATTTCAAAAGCACCTGGAACTAAAATCAAATCCAAGTTTTTTTCATCTCCACCATGTCTTAAAAAAGCATCTCTTGCACCTTCTACTAATCTATCTGTTATGATGTGATTAAATCTAGCATTTATTATCGCTACCTTTTCACTTCCATCTAACGCTAATTTTCCTTCTATTATATTCATTTTCATCCTTTTATTTAAATTATATAAAGCAGTAATACACCAAATAATATCCTATAAACTCCAAAACTTACAAATGTAAATTTCTCCAAAAATTTCAAAAACAGTTTTATTGTCAAGTATGCAACTACAAAAGAAGTAGCAAACCCAACCAATAAAACTACAAGATTTTCATCCATAAACTCTTTGTAATGCTTAAGTATATCATATCCACTCACTGTAAGCATAACTGGAAATGCTAATAAAAAGCTAAATTCAGCACTTGCTTTTCTATCTAGCCCTACTAAAAGTCCCCCTATGATGGTTGAGCCTGCTCTACTAGTCCCTGGAATCAAAGCAAATATTTGAGCTAAGCCAATCCACAAGCTTTGCATATATGTAACATCTTCAACATCTTTTACGCTATGCTCTTTTGGTTTGTAAAATTTTTCTACTATTAAAAAAACAATACCTCCAACTATGAACATAATAGCGACTATCTGTACTGAAAAAAGCTCTTTAATTTGATGTCTAAATACAAAACCAACTGCTGCTAGTGGGAGGTATGCTATAAAAAGTTTTTTCCACAGTTCAACTTTTTTAAAACTAAATTTTTCTTTATAGCACAACACAACTGCTAGTATTGCAGAGAGCTGGATGATGACTTCAAACGCTTTAGTTGCAGAAGTTTGGCTAAGTCCTAAAAAATCAGATACAACTATCATATGCCCCGTTGAAGAGATAGGCAAAAACTCACTAAATCCTTCAACAATACCTAAAATAACGGCTTGAAAAATATCCATTATATTAAGCCTTTAGTGCATCTTGGATTTTAAAAATATCACTGATTGCCTTGTCTAAATCTTCTAAATTTAACATATTTGGACCATCGCAAAGTGCTTCACATGGGTTTGTATGAGTTTCAAAAAAGAATCCATCAACCCCAACAGCAGCAGCTGCTCTTGAAAGTGGTGCTACAAATTCTCTTTTCCCTCCGCTACTTCCTCCAGCCATTCCTGGCATTTGCACAGAGTGAGTAGCATCAAAAATCACTGGTGCAAACTCTCTCATAATCAAAAAACTTCTTGTATCAACAACCAAGTTTCCATACCCAAAAGTACTACCTCTCTCAGTTAGCCAAACGCCATTTTCTTTTGCAACACTAAACCCATCTTCTTTTATGCCTCTTGTTTCTAAAACTTTTTTTACTGAGTACTTCATATCAGCTGGGTTTAAAAACTGTCCTTTTTTGATGTTTACAACAGCATCTGTTTTAGCTGAAGCTACTAAAAGGTCTGTTTGCCTACACAAAAACGCTGGTATTTGAATCACATCAGCAACTTCGCCAATGCTTTTTGCCTGATAGCTCTCATGAATATCAGTTAAAATTTTAAATCCAAACTCTTTTTTTACCTCATCTAAAAGCTTTAAACCTTCTTCTAAACCTGGTCCTCTAAAACTATCTAGACTTGTTCTGTTTGCCTTATCAAAACTTGATTTAAAATAAAACTCAATTCTGTCATCTTCATTGTATTTTACTAATTTTTTTGCTACATCAAAAAGTAATTCTCTACTTTCTATCGAGCAAGGTCCTGCTATAAGTATCAATTTTTCTCCTTTGCGACAAGTATGCCACCAATTATTACCAAGATTATACCAAAAGCTCCCAAAAAGTCAGGTAAAGAATCTCCAAGTATCACTCCAATCACTAAAGAAAAAAGTATATTTGCGTAACTTACAGCCCCTACAATCCCTGCTTTTGTAACTCCATACGCCTTTGTCATATAAATTTGAGCTATAGTTGCGCTAGCTCCAAGACCTAAGATAAAAATCCACATCTTAAGATCAGGAACCACAAAAGTAGCCTTCAAAAACTCTACATGTAGAAAATCATTAAAAGTGATAAGCAATATCGGACCAATAGTACCAGTAAGCATAAAAGATAAAACTATGACTCTAGTGTCATAATACTTTTTCAACTCTTTTACACTTGTATAAGCCAAAGCCGCACCAATACCACTAAAAAGCCCCAAAACATCAGTCAAATCAAGTCTAAGTCCATTTGGCTTCATGATAAAAACAATCCCCGTAAATCCAATAATCAAAGCTATGATTTCTTTTGCTCCTAGCTTTTCTTTTAAAAACCAAAATGCAAGAAGTGCTGTGAACATAGGTGAAGTTCTAGAAAATGTCATAGCATCCGCTAAAGAAATATGAGCTATATTGTAAAAAAATGCAACCAAAGCACTAAAGCCCATCAGCCCTCTAAAAAACAGCAAAAAAGGCTTGCCACCAACTTGACTAACTGGCATCTTAAAAAATGAAATAGAGATGATAACAACCCCAATAAGATTTCTAAACAACACAACCTCAAGCGAATCCATGTACAAACTAAGCTCTTTTGCAATCGCCCCCATGATAGCAAAACAAAAAGAAGCAAAAAGCATATACCAAACACCAATATTTATATTTCTCATCTAAAAATCCAGTGGTGATTTTAAAGTGGTTTTATTTATATCTCTTACAACGTGAGTATAAATCATAGTCGTTGATATATCTTTGTGTCCTAATAGCTCTTGTATCGTTCTTATATCAAAACCAGCTTGGAGTAAATGCGTTGCATAAGAATGCCTAAAAGTATGAGCCGAAACTTTTTTAGGAATTTTTGCTTTATTGGTAGCTACCTTAATGTTTCTACCAAATGTTTTATCAAGTATATGAAATCTTATCATTTTTCCACTTCTTGGATCTTTAGAGATGTTTTTCATAGGGAAAAGATATTGCCATTTAAACTCTTTATTTGCATTTGGATACTTTTTTTCCAGGCCATTTGGAAGATTAACATAACCAAAACCACTACTTAAATCTTCTTGGTGAATTCTTTCTACTTCATCAATCTGCATTTTGAGCTCTTCTTTTAAAGTTTTTGGAAGCGGAACAATTCTATCTTTTTGAGATTTACTATCCCATATATAAATATTTTCAAATCCAAAATCAATATCTTTGACTCTGAGCCTTAAAAGTTCATTCATCCTAAGCCCACAACCATACATAAGAGCAAGCATAAGTTTATATACCCCATTCATATAAAATATAACTCTTTTAACTTCCTCTTTAGTAAGAACAATCGGTAAATGTTCTTTTCTCTTTGCTCTTAAAGCCTGTATATTCCACTCTTTAGTATCAATATATAAAATTTCTTTATATAAAAAAAGTATTGCATTAAAAGCTTGATTTTGCGTAGTAGCAGAAACATTCTTTTGGACTGCAAGATAAGTTAAAAACTCTTCAATCTCTTTTTTACCCATATCAACAGGGTGTTTTTTACTATGATATAAAATATACTCTTTATTCCAATAAACATAAGTTTTTTCAGTGGCTCTACTATAGCCTTTTTGGATAATTTTATCTCTTAATTTATCAAGTAATTTTTTCTCTTTTTGCATATAACCTCTCAAATATAAATGTCTTTTTATCACAAAATTATAGTTAATTTTCTATTATATAAATATTAATAACCAATATATCAATGAATTATTAAATATTACTAATTGATTGTATATTAAGATTCATTTAGTTAATATTTTGTTTATACAATAAATAGTTAGTCACTAAAGGAAAATAATAATCTTGGATTTACAGAACATACTTTTAAGAAAACTGGATTCTCTTTTAAATCCACAATTCGATAAAAAAATCATTTGGGCATTATTGACATTTGGTTTTTTACTAATTGGTTATAAAAACTTGATTAACTTCATTACTTCATTCGAATTCCAATATAAAGAATTGTTTTTAAAACTATCAATAGAAAATGAAACAGATATATTTCTGAAAATTGTCGGAATCATATTTGTACTAATCGCATGCATATTTTACTATTTAGTATTTATTAAAAATAGAGACAACACGAAGTATAAAACATTAAAAGAGGCAAGCTGTTCTATTAAAAAATTGTTAGATGAGAACAAAAGAATTTTTAAGACTCAAGGGCCAAACTCATCTGCAACTAGCGTAGATGACCTAAGAAATACAGCCCAATTATCTGTATGGAATGAAACTAAAGCCGAAAAAATCGTTCCGAATAATGAAAAAATTTATTCAATACTTGCAAAGATAGAAGCATACAAAGAGAGTGAAGTTAGTTTAGTTGAAGATATGAAAAATCATATTGAAGCTTTTAAAAACCATGTGTTACATGCAGATGTTGATTATTCAAAACACCAATTTCCAATTAAATTTTCAATTTTGATTACAAAATATTGCAATAATGGCCTTTTGGCGGATAAGTACCTTGAGAAATACACGTCATGGATAAATGAATATATTGTGTCTAATCAAATCGCATATATACAGAACAAATACATTTTTGGCAGTGCTCTTTATGACAAAAAACCACATGACATAGATGTTTTGTTGTTTATAAATACTTCGAGTAGTACCGAATTGTTAAGTACATCAGAATTGTTGAAACAAATGGAAAAAAATTTTAAGACTGACTTCGACAAAAGTCTGCACTTAACAGTGTTCTCATTGAGAGAAGAAGAATGCTTGTATGATTTCAAAAATAGATTATTAGACACCAAAGAGTTTTAAAATGGGAAAAGATTTACATTACACAATTTTGCCGTACTTAGAAAACGCTTTAGCAAAACATGTGATGGTTGATAGTTTTGAAAAAATAGAAACTGATGAACACATATTTTACAAAATTGAAAGGGATGGAAAATCTGATTTGACAATATGGGTTAGTGATGCATACAGATTTAACATTCATGACTACTCTATGAGACCTCAAGAGATAGATTTTATATATCTTGCAAAGCCTGAAAGTGACTACAACAAGGATGAAGTTGTTGAGATGGCATACAACGATGGAATTAATATTGGAAAGTTTAGTGCTTTAATGGGTATTTTATATCAAAGAAACATTAGAGACTATATACCACCTGAACGAAGAGAAGATGACTAACAAAACAGTGGAGCTAATAAATTACCCTGCGGGCAATTTATTAGCTCATTTCAAACGTTATGATAATATTCAGGAAAGATAGTTAAATGTTCAAATATAAATATAATCAACTTTTTCAGCCAACAATAGATGCTTTGCAACAGTTAGGTGGTTCTGGATCAATAAGTGAAATTGAAGAAAAAGTTATTGAAATTCTAAATCTAACTGATGAAGAAATAAATGATATTCACAAAGAAAATACAACAAAACTAACATACAGGTTGGCTTGGGCTAGAACATATTTGAAAAAATATGGTTTAATTGAGAACTCATCAAGAGGTATTTGGGCTTTAACTGAAAAAGGATTAAAAACTCAAAACATTAATGATGAAGAGATCAGAAGATTTGTAGTAAATGAATCAAAAAATAATGATGACAAAGATATGCCTGATGATGAAGAAAATATAACCATCAATAATGAAATTTCAAAATTATCATGGAAAGAAGAGTTGCTTAATATAGTCAAACAAATGGAACCACAAGCTTTTGAAAGGTTGTGTCAAAGACTACTAAGAGAACTTGGGTTTATAAATGTAGAAGTTACACAATATAGTAATGATGGTGGAATTGATGGGAAAGGTGTTATTAGGCTTGGCGGTGTCATGTCTTTTCATGTTGTATTTCAGGCGAAGCGATATAAAGACAGTGTTAGTGCTCCTGTAGTTAGGGACTTTCGAGGTGCAATGATTGGTAGAGCTGATAAAGGACTTATTATCACAACAGGAACATTTACAAGGGAAGCAAAAAAAGAAGCTCAAAGAGATGGTGCACCACCAATTGACTTAATAGATGGAAACGATTTTGCAGAAAAATTAAAAGATTTAAAATTAGGTGTTAATGTTGAACTTGTAGAAACTGTAAATATCAAAAAAGAGTGGTTTGACAGTTTTTAAGTCATAACAAAACCTTGGAAAGAAATATTTGACCCTGCGGCTCAAATATTTCTCAACTCAACCGTTATACAAAGGAAAAGTTAAGATGAAATACATATCCGTAATGATTTTATTTTCATTATCAATCTTAAAGGCAGATATTTCTTCATATCAACTTGAAGAATTAGTTGGATGGACAATTGTAGAAGTTAAAACAATTGAGGGATTTAAAGAACCTAACCAACCTAAGCAAGATGGGTTTGAAGGTTGCAATGGTGATACTGTTGTGTACTTTACAGATGGAACTGCTGCAAAGTGTATTAGCCTTGGATTACAATTGGAATTAATGCCAAAAGCTATAATTTTTGGCATGCAAACGACTTATAAAGGCAAAAAAATGATAATGTACAAAATGATAGTTAAAAATAATACCTACGATATATATTTTTAAACTTTATAATTAGGAGACACCAAAATGGATTTAACAACAATATCGACTGCATTAAGTAGTTTAAAAACTGCTTATGATATTTCAAAAATAATAAGTGATAGTTCCACTTCATTAGAAGAAGCAGAAATTAAATTAAAATTATCAGAATTAATCAGTGCAATAGCTGATACAAAAAGTCAAATCTCTGATATAAAACTTGAATTAATAGATAAAAATGAAAAAATTCAAGAACTAGAAAGTGCTTTGCAAGTTCAAAATGAGTTAGAATTTGAACAACCATACTATTGGAAACTTACTGGTGACTCCAAAGATGGTCCTTATTGTCAAAAATGCTACGATGATAATAAAAAGTTGATTAGACTTCAAGATGAAAAATATGGAAGCTGGAGATGTATGGTTTGTGAATCTTATTTTAGAGATAAAAACTATAAAGATGAAGGTTTTGAAAATAATGAGAGTGCTTACAATTCATATGTATAACAAATCATTGGAGAGAAATATTTGACCCTGCGGCTCAAATATTTCTCAATTCAGTCGTTAGCTTACAAAAGGATATGATATGAAACAAAAAGTTTTTTTAATTACAGGATTTCAAAATTGGGGTAAAAGTTTCATTATTAAAGAACTATTTAATGGTAGAGAAAGATTTTATAAAAATAAACTTTATAAACTATGTGATAAAAAATTTTGTGTTCAGTCACAATCAAATGATGACTGGGGAGAAACTGGCTATATTAATGCAGTAAACAGTAGATTAAAAAAATTAGGCTCTAATCCAGATTATATTATTAGTGCATTTTGTCCAACAAAAGAACCATCAAATGATTCAATAAGAATAATTAAAAATTTATATCAAAACGCAGATATATATTTGATTGCACTGGAACATAAATGGTGTCTACATGCACAATTAAATATAAATGAACTCACAAAATATTATTCAAATATACATAATTTACAAATAATCACTATTAATGAAAAAGATCCAAAGAAAAAAACTCAAGCAGTAGAAAAAAAAATATGTAGCTTAGTCTAAAAGCTAACAAAACTTTGGAGAGAAATATTTGACCCTGCGGCTCAAATATTTCTCAACTCAAACGTTATGTGTAAAAAGGATATTTAAGTGAATAGAGCCTATTACTCAAATAAAATAAATGATTTCTTAAATGAATCAGAAGATAGTATTTTGGGTAAATTAACTTTAAAACATACCAATAGAACACTAGAAGATTTACAAATCAATGCATGGCGTAAGCAAATTGAGATTTTAAAGGATCAATTACAAGAATTTCAAGGAAAAGTTTACTTCGAATTTGCCATTCCAAGAATGGGGAAAAGAGTAGATAATATTGTTATCATTAATGATACAGCTTTTATTATTGAATTTAAAGTAGGTAGTGATAAATATGAAAAACATGCGATCGAACAGGTTATTGACTACACGATTGACTTAAAAAATTTTCATGAAGGAAGCCATCAAATAAAACTCGTACCTGTTTTAATAGCAACCAATGCGACTCCAATTTATGAAGAATCTATTAAAGATATTATCGCATACAAGAGTGCTGCAACAGCCAATCAGTATAATCTAAAAGATATCATAGAATCTTTTATTGATAGTATGAAAGAATCGATAAATATCGATGATTGGGAAAACTCTATTTATAAACCTACCCCAACCATTGTGGAAGCTGCACAGGCTCTATATAAAGGGCATAATGTTAAAGAAATAACAAGATCGGATGCAGGAGCAATCAATCTATCAAAAACTGCAAATTGCATAAACTCAATAATAGAACATTCCAAAACAAGAAAGCAAAAATCAATCTGTTTTGTCACAGGAGTGCCTGGTGCAGGAAAAACATTAGCAGGGTTAAATATTGCTGTTGAACGTATGAAGGCAGATAAAGACGAACATGCTGTATTTTTGTCTGGAAATGGTCCATTGGTTGATGTCTTGAGAGAAGCGTTAACGAGAGATGAAGTCGCCACAGCTAAAGAATCTGGAGAAAGATTAAGCAAAAAAGAAGCTGCCATTAAAGCCAATGCATTTATCCAAAATATCCATCATTTTAGAGATGATAATTTGCAATCAATTAAAGCTCCTATTGAAAAAGTTGTAGTTTTTGATGAAGCTCAAAGAGCGTGGACAAAAGATCAAGTAAGTTCTTTCATGAGACGCAAAAGAGATATAGAAGATTTCGATATGTCAGAACCAGAATTTCTTATTGACGTCATGAATAGACATACAGATTGGTGCACCATTGTTTGTTTAATCGGTGGAGGGCAAGAGATTAATACTGGTGAAGCAGGATTAGAGGAGTGGATAGAATCACTAAAAAATCATTTTCATGATTGGGGTATTCATTTTTCAAATTTAATTTTAGAGAGTGATAATTATCTAAAATCTAATGAAACAAAAGAGTGGCTAAAGACACATGGAACAAGTGAGGTTTCATTGCACTTAGCAGTTTCAGTGAGATCTTTTAGGTCTGAAAAACTTTCCGAATTTGTTCATGAATTATTAAATATCAACTCTGACAGTGCAAAAGAGATATATCAAGAAATTAAAAATCAATATCCTATTGTTTTAACTAGAGATATTGAACGAGCCAAAGAATGGTTAAGAAAACAAGCAAAAGGCAGTGAACGTATAGGATTGATTGCTTCATCTGGAGCAAGAAGATTAAGACCTTTTGGCATTGATGTCAAAAATGAAATTTCTGCACCTAATTGGTTTTTAAATGATAAAACAGATATTCGTTCATCATATTTTTTAGAAGATGTGGCAACTGAATTTGACATACAAGGGCTTGAAATTGATTGGGCATGTGTAGCATGGGGGGCAAATTTTTATATGGATGGCCATAACTGGAAATATCAAAATTTTAAGGGAACTAAATGGCAAAATATTAATCAGGAAATTGATAAAGAATACCTTAAGAATACATATAGAGTTTTATTGACAAGATCAAGACAAGGAATGATAATTTATATTCCAAAAGGTAACAAAAATGACCATACAAGGCCTAGTAAGTTTTATGACGAAACTTTTAAATATTTAAAAGAAATTGGTATTGAAGAATTAAAAACAAACACATAACAATTTATTGGAGAGAAATATTTGACCCTAACGGCTCAAATATTTCTCAACTCAGTCGTTATGTCAACATTGGAGGACAACATTAAAGCAACAGATATCCCTTTCGTAAGTCACATCGGAATTAAAGATGAAAACAATGAACTATCATTAGATTTCAAAGAAGATGTATTAAATCATATTAAAACTATTCACGCAAGTGCTCAATTTACTTTAGCAGAAACACAAAGTGGTCTTCATCTGCAAAAACTATTTCCAGAGCTTGAAGGAAAAGTAATACCAGTTTTGAGAGATGCTCAGATAAAATATAAAAAACCTGCTCAAGAAAAAATTATTGCTTTTTCATCATCAGATGAAGAAGCTATTGAAAAATTCAAAGCTCAGTTTGAGAAAAAAGGCAGAGGTTCACTCCAAATTAATATAGAAGTTAAAGATATAAATGATGTGTTAACTAGTCAAGCAACTTTTACTTGGTTTATTCAAGCACTCTAAAGACATAACAAGTACTTGGAGACCAATAATTTACCCTAGCGGGAAAATTATTGCTCACGACAGTCGTTATCTTTAAAATATCACATCTTGACAAAGCGTACGATATTTAGTACAATGTAGAAAACATGTTAAAGGGTTAGTTATGACAAAAGTTATGTCGGTAAGTCAGGTAAGAGCTGATATTTACAATATAATTGATGAAACAGCACAGACGCATGAGCCGGTGCTTATTACTGGGAAAAGAAACAATGTGGTTATGCTTTCACAAGAAGATTGGAATGCAATAGAAGAAACGTTATATTTAAATTCTATACCAAATATGGCTTCTTCAATTCAAGAATCAATGAATGCAGATGACAGTGAGTTTAGTGAAGATATTGAATGGTAGAGTATAAAATTCTTTATAGTAAGTTAGCATTAAAAGATGCCAAAAAATTAACAAGTGCCAATTTAGATAAAAAAGCTAAAGAGCTTATTGAAATTATAAGAAAAGACCCATTTAAAAATCCACCTCCTTATGAAAAATTGGTAGGAAACTTAAATGGTTCCTATTCGAGAAGAATAAATATTCAACATAGACTGGTTTATGAAGTAAGGGAAAATGAAAAGAAAGTAAGAATCTCTAGAATGTGGTCGCATTATGGAGAGTAAGGGCAAATGATAAAAAAGCAAACAAGAGACTTAATACTAGATGTAACATTTTCTATAATTTATCAACATGGGTACAATGCCACAGGAATTTCTACAATTCTAAAAGAATGTAACATCCCAAAAGGTTCTTTATATCATTATTTTAAATCAAAAAAAGAGTTAGTACTCACCATGATAAAAGAAAGATTATCTCCAAAAATGGATATGCTTTTTTTACTTGAGAATGATGACACAAAAAGCTCAATTGATTTAATCATTGAAACAATAGAAAAAATATCAAATAATGAAAATTTAGTAAAGTATAATTGCCCGTTAAATAGATTAAATATAGAGTTATCAAACTCAGATAAAGATTTTGAAAAAGAATTAAATAATATATTTGTAAACATACAAAGCAGAATAAATGTACTACTTGATAAATCAATTAAAAACAAGGAAATCAAACAAACTGATATAAATTCACTATCCGAGTTTATCATTACATCTACTTGGGGAGCATTATCTTTGAGTTCAAATCAATCTTCGCAAAAAAGATTTAATAACAATATAAATCACCTGAAACAATATCTAAAATCATTAAAAACAGACTAGACCGTTCAGTCTATTTTAAGCAAAAGTATTTTAATATTCTTTAAACAGACCAATTGGTCCAATTAAAGGATAAAATATGTTTATTAAAATTAACAATCAAGAACAATCTAGAGAATTAGAAGAGATTAACTCAAAAATAAAAAAAATGTTTGGTAGTGTACCACCAAATTTTGAATTACTTGGAAATATTGATGTAAATATCTTAAAAGATTTCTTATTATATGTCTTTAAACTTATAAATCACAAAACAATCAATCCTGATTATTTTGGATTTCTAAGATTATTTATTGCAAATCAAGAAGGTTTTAAATATTGCATTGGATTTAATACACAACTACTTCAAAATAGAAACTATGATCTTGAAGTTATAAATAGTTCAAAATCAGATTTGTCACAAATACCATTTGATGATAAGCATAAATTATTGGCTGTCAAAAGTATAAAAGCGATATTTGACAGCAAAAATTTTAATAAAAGTGATTTTAATGAACTTTATCACATAGGCTGGAGTGATAAAGATATATTTGATTCTATTGAACATGCTGGTTTTATGTTACGAAATGGTAGAATTTTAACAGCATACACAATAAAAAGATAACAAATCAGTGGAGCCAATAAATTACCCTGTGGGCAATTCATCGGCTCATTTTAAACGTCAAAAGAAGTATCTTAGCCAAAATATTTTCACAACAATTGGTTAAAATAAAAAACATAATATTAGGTAAATGCAATGAAAACAATCGGATTATTGGGTGGAATGAGTTGGGAATCTAGTTTGTTATATTATAAGATTATCAACGAACATACAAATGCTTTGTTGGGCAATCAAAACAATGCAAAGTCTATCTTATTTACAGTAAATTTTGAAGAGATAGAAAAACTACAACATCAAAATCGTTGGGATGAAGCTGGAAAAATACTTATAGATGCTTGTTTGTCTTTGCAAAATGCTGGGGCTGATTTTATTGTGATATGTACAAATACGATGCATAAACTCTTACCTCAAATTCAAAAATTTATAAAAATACCCTTTTTGCACATTGCTAAGGCAACTGCTAATGAAATAAAAAAATGTAAAATCAAAAATGTTTTACTACTTGGTACTAAATTTACAATGACAGAAAATTTTTACAAGCAAATATTGATAGATGAAGATATAAATGTATCTATACCAAGTAAAGAAGATATAGACATAATCCACAAAATCATATATGATGAATTATGTTTAGGTAAAATTTCTAAAGAATCAAAAAAAATCTATCTTGACATTATCAATAAACACAAATCTGTACAAGGTGTGATTTTAGGTTGCACTGAAATAGGACTTTTGATATCTCAAGAGGACTTAAAAATCAAAGTTTTTGATACAACACACATACATGCAATGCAAGCAGTAGAGTATGCCTTAGAAAAATAAAAAACTGTTTTATAGCTACTATAAAGAAATTTTTAAATATAATTGTACATAACTTTCTAACAAGGATTTTAAGTGCAAGAGTTACTAAATTATACTCTGTTTGATATAAAAGTTTTAGATATAATCATAGCTATTGGTATACTGTTTATTGCTTATTTTTTGAAAATTCAACTCAGCAAGATTATTATCAAAAGTATTAAACATTTTACATCAAAAACAGAAACCTTATTGGATGATAAATTACTAAAGATAATAGAGCCTCCTTTAGAACTTTCTATATTGATTATGGGATTTTATCTAGCTGAAATGTGGATAAATATAGCAGGATTTAAACAAATTGCATCAAACATAGAAAGAACTCTTGTTGTATTTACTATTTTTTGGGTGCTTTATCGTGCTGTAAATGAATTTTCTTTTATATTTACTAGTTTTTCAAGTAAATTTGGAAAAGAATTAAGTGATGATGTTTCAAATTTTATCATCAAATTTTTAAAAGTTATCATACTTGTTATTGGTGGTATGACTATCTTAGAGGGTTGGGGCATCAATGTTGGAGCATTTGTAGCTTCACTTGGTCTTGTTGGTATGGCATTTGCCCTTGCTGCTAAAGATACTGCTGCAAATCTTTTTGGTTCACTTGTTATATTTACTGATAAGCCATTTAAAAAAGGAGATTGGATTCTAACACCCGAGGTTGAAGGAACGATTGAGAGTATTGGGATAAGATCAACTAGAGTAAGAACTTTTGCACAAGCCTTAGTAAGTGTTCCAAACGCGGTTATTGCAAACTCAGCCATAACCAATTGGTCAAAGATGGGAAAAAGAAGAATCAAGATGAGATTAGGACTAACCTACTCTACAAACACTGAGCAACTTGAAAAAGTTTTAAGTGATATAAGAGAAATGCTTAAAAATCATCCTGATATTCACCCTGATGTTATTATGGTCTACTTTGATGAGTTTCAAGATAGTTCTTTGAGCCTATTTTGTTACTTCTTTACAAAAACTACAAATTGGGCAGAGTATTTAAAAGTAAGAGAAAATGTAAACCTTAAAATCATGAAAATAGTTGAAGACAATGGTTGCTCTTTTGCATTTCCATCACAATCACTATATATTGAGAGTATGCCAAAAGAAAATGAGATGATTTAGTAAATTTTATTTACAATTGTGCTCTTTCCACATTTTTTCATGCCCCATATCTATAGCCCATTGAGGTGCAATACAATCGCCTTTACTGGTATGGGTTATCTCTTTTTTTTCGACATTGTTTGTTGTTAATGTATTTTTATATTTATAGTTGTTTAAATAAAAATAAATACCTAAAAACAGAACTAAAAACATTGATAAAAGTAATACTTTGAATTTATTGTCTTTTATAACTCCTGCTTCACAAACACCTCCAGGGCATTTTTCTAATTTGACATTTAATTTACTATAAAGTAAACATCCAAGACATATTCCAAAGGAAGATTCTAAAAAAAGTAAAATTAAACATACAACACATATTAGCAACCTTGCAGGGGCTACTAAATCTAAAATTATAAAATAAGCCATAATTAAACCTAAAACTACACCTAGTGTCCATGCAAATTTTTTAGGTTTTGCTTCTACCCAATTTGGCTCTTGATTTGAAACGATTAACGAGCCTAATAACATATATGGGGCATATTTTGGATTTACAAAAACTCTAATAAAAAATTCGATTATAAATGTGATAGAAAACAATTCAGCCCAAAATAAACTTCTTGTTAAAAAAACAGAAAATAAGCTGATTATCCCCAATAAAAACATTATCCCTGCACTTGCCCTTGCATCATTTTCATTTATAACTTTAAAATCATATTCAGCTACATTCTCACCAAAACTAAAAATTTTGCTCATTGTAAACCCTAGGTATTTTTTAACAATTTTATCTTATATTTTTAAATATAAAATTAACTAATACTCATATATTAAATTTTGATAAATCTAATAAAAATTTAAATATTTATATGATAAGATTTTCATATGAAAAATTAAACATATGAAGGAATTATCATGAAACAAACTTTTAAAGCAAAAAATATCAATTGCGAAAACTGTGCAAACCTCATCAAAGGTTCACTTGAAGATGATTTTGGAGAACTTGTTGTCAATTTAGATGTAGAACCAAAAGAAGTTACAGTAGAAATTGCAGATGACAATGCTAAAGCAAAGTTCAAAGAAGAAATGAGTGATTTAGGTTTTGAGGTTATTGATGAGTGAAAAACTCATTAGATCTTGTTGTGAAGATATAAGCTATATACCTGATATTTTAAAAATCATTCCTAATGATTCTGATATAGAAAATATCACTTGTATATTTAAGGCTCTAAGTGATCCTACTAGAGCCAAAATCCTCTTTGCCCTACTCAAGTATGAAATATGCGTAGGCGAAATGGTAAATCTACTACAAATCCCGCAATCTCATGTATCTCAACAACTAAGAGTTTTAAAAAAATACAACATAGTAACTTTTACAAAAGATAAAAAAATGTCATTTTATCGTATCATAAATGATGATGTAAAAAAGATACTTCAAATCATACTAGAAGGTAACAACAAATGCCAAAAGAAAAAATAAATCTAAATATATCAGGAATGACCTGTGTAAACTGTTCTAATGGTATCAAAAGAGTAGTTAATAAGCTTGATGGTGTAGAGAGTTCAACTGTAAACTTTGCATCAAACGCTGGAGAATTTGTTATAGATACCAGCAAGGTAGATAAAACAAAAATAATAGAAAAAATAAAAAAGCTAGGATATGGAGTAGTTGAGGATCTTGAAGCATTGGAAAAAGAGAAAGAAAAAAGCTACAAAAAACTAAAAAGCACCTTTTTCGTATCAGCTTTTTTTACTCTTTATATATTTATATTTATGTTTTTTCCTGTAAGCATTATAAAAAACGAATACATTTTACTAGGACTTGGAAGCGTTGTTCAATTTTATGTTGGTAAGAGATTTTACAATCTTGCCTTTAGTGCAATAAAACATAAAAACTATGATATGAATGTATTAGTAGCTCTTGGAACAAGTGCAGCTTATTTTTACTCTGCTTTTGTTGTACTTTTCCCAGATTTATTCCCACAAAATCTTAGATTTGTCTATTTTGATGGTGCGGCAGTGATAATCACATTTGTACTTTTGGGAAGACTTTTAGAAGAAAGAAGTAAAGCAAAAGCTACAAATTTTTTAAAAGCACTTATGGATTTAGCTCCAAATAAAGCAAATTTGGTAAAAAACCATGAAGTTACAGAAGTAAACGCAAAAGATCTACATGTAAAAGATATAGTACTTGTAAAACAAGGCGAAGTAATACCAGCTGATGGAGTTGTGATTGAAGGAACAGCTGAGATTGACACATCTATGATAACTGGCGAGCCAATGCCCAAAACAAAAACAATACAAGATGAGGTCATAGCCGGTACAATCAATCAAAATGGAATCATAAAAGTAGAAGTTAAAAAAGAGCCAAACGATACGAAATTATCTCAAATCATCTCTTTATTAAACGAAGCTCAAAACAAAAAAATGCCGATTGCTAGATTTGCAGATAAAGTTGCAAATATTTTTGTTCCAACTGTGATTGGGATCTCTATCTTAACTTTTATCATATGGGCATTTTTTGTAGGTGATTTAAAAAGTGCTATTTTAGCGTCGATCAGCGTACTTATAATATCTTGTCCATGTGCACTTGGACTTGCCACACCAATAGCAATAGTAAGTTCAGTTGGAAAAGGTGCCAAAGAAGGAATACTTATAAAAAACCCTGAAGTACTAGAAATCATAAGAGATATAAAATTTGCAATTTTTGATAAAACTGGAACTATTACAAAAGGTGAAATTGAAGTAGATAAAATGAATGTAGAAGATGAGTATCTTCCTCTTATTTGTTCAGCTGAAGTACAAAGTGAACACCCAATAAGCAAAGCTATAGTTACTTGGGCTAAGAAAAACAATATAAAAACAGATATAAAAATTGATGAGATAAAAATCGAGCCTGGTTTTGGGCTAATCGCTTATACTAAAGATAAAAAAATTGTAATTGGAAATATGGCTTTATTTGAAAAAGAAAATCTACATGTAGATAAAAACCAACAAGAGATTTTAGAAAAATTTCTAGATGATGGAAGTGGTGCAATACTAGCTGGAATTGATGATAAATGTGTAGGAGTAATATCTTTAAAAGATGGTATAAAAGATGATGCAAAAGAGATGATAACTCATCTAAAACAAAACCATATCACACCAATACTACTAACAGGAGACAATGAAATAACAGCAAAAAAAGTTGCATCTAAAATCGGAATTGATTTAGTTTATGCTGAAGTTTTACCAGATGAGAAATACAAGGTTATTAAAGATTTACAAAAAGAAGCAAAAGTCATGTTTGTTGGAGATGGCATAAACGATAGCATATCCATCAAACAAGCAGATATTGGCGTAGTCTTAGCAAGTGGCTCAGATATCACAAAAGACGCAGGAGATATAATCTTAGTAAATAACAAACTAAATGCTGTTAGTAAAAGTCTAAATCTTTCAATTAAAACCATGAAAACAATAAAACAAAATTTATTTTGGGCATTTTTTTACAACTCCATAGGCATACCAATAGCAGCTGGAATTTTATATCCATTTTTTGGAATCATGCTAAGTCCAATGTACGCAGGAATTGCTATGAGTTTTAGCTCTGTAACAGTTGTACTAAACTCTCTAAGGCTTAAGTTTTCAAAGCTATAAGTAAAAGTATGTTATAATCTATAGACTTCTTTATGACGAATATGAGTAAAGAAGTCTAATGCGAAGATACACTAGACAAAGGCAATTATGAAAACCATAGCGATTATAGGCTTACCAAATGTTGGTAAAAGCTCACTTTTTAATAGAATAGCAAAACAAAGAATAGCAATAACATCAGATTTTAGCGGTACAACAAGAGATGTAAAAGACCATGAAGTTTTGATAAATGATAAACCATGTGTCATATTAGATACAGGCGGACTTGATAATTCAAATGAACTGTTTGAAAATGTAAAAACAAAATCATTAGAAGCTGCAAACAAAGCAGATATTATTTTAATGATGGTTGATGGAAAGCTTCTTCCAAGTGATGAAGAAAAAAAGATTTTTTACTCGCTTCAAAGCTACAACAAACCAATAGCACTAGTAATCAATAAAATTGATAATGACAAAGAGATGGAAAGAGCTTGGGAGTTTAGTGAATTTGGAGCTGAAAATGTATTTGCTGTATCAGTTTCTCACAATAGAGGTGTAAATGCGCTTTTAAATTGGATTGAAGGTTTTTTACCTGAAATTGAAGTACAAAATGAACTTGAATTAGAAGATGATGAAGATATTGATTTAGAATCACTACTAGCTAGTGAAGATGAAGAAAAAGAAGAGATAGAAGAAGAATCAAACCAAATAAATATAGGAATTATTGGAAGAGTAAATGTCGGTAAAAGCTCTCTTTTAAATGCTTTAGTTGGAGAAGAAAGAGCTGTTGTTAGTAGCATTGCTGGAACTACAATAGACCCAGTTGATGAAGCCATAGAGTATGAAGATAAGATTTTAAACTTTGTTGATACTGCTGGGCTTAGAAGAAGGGGAAAAATCGAAGGGATTGAAAGATACGCTCTTTTAAGAACAAATTCTATGCTTGAAAATGCTGATATTGCACTTTTAGTTTTAGATGCTAGCGAGCCATTTCGCGAACTTGATGAGAGGATAGCAAGCTTAGCTGATAAAAACAATTTAGGTGTAATCATAGTATTAAACAAATGGGACAAGGCGTATGATAGTTATGAAAAAGTTGTTGATGAGATTAGATATAGATTTAAATTTTTATCTTATGCCCCTATTATAACAGTTTCAGCGCTTACAAAAAAAAGAGTTTATAAAATAAAAGATTTGATACTTCAAGTCTATAAAAACTACTCAAGTAGAATTCCTACATCAAAGTTAAATGAGTTATTTAAAGAAGCAACCATTAGACACCATATGCCAAGTGATGCTACTAAAGAGGTTAAAATCTACTTTGCAACACAATACGAAGTAAAACCTCCTAAAATTGTTTTAGTTATGAACAGACCAAAAGCACTTCACTTTAGCTATAAAAGATATTTGGTAAATAAACTAAGAGAAAGATTTGAGCTTGAAGGAACTCCAGTACTTTTATATGCAAGAAAAAAAGGTGAGAGGGATGAAGAATGATAAGAAAAAGCCAAATGCTTGGCTTTTTTAATTCTGCAAGGCAGAAGGGAAAAGTTAATGGCTAAGAACATCATTTTAATTGGATTTATGGGAGTTGGTAAAGGCACAATCGCAAGAGAACTTTCAAAACAAAGTGGTTTATTTGCCCTTGATACTGATGATTTGATAGAGAGTTTAGAAAATCGCAAAATCAAAACTATTTTTGAAGAAAATGGCGAAGAATATTTTAGAGAATTAGAGAAAAAAACTGCCATTTGGCTTGAGGGTTCAGTAAAAAAGAGCATAATTTCAACTGGAGGTGGCTTTTTTAAAGTTCCTAATTTAAATAAAATTGGAAAAGTCATATATCTAAACTCTAGTTTTGAAGCTATTTTAGAAAGACTAAAAAGTTCTCCCAATGCTGAAAAAAAATTGGCTAAGCGACCACTTTTAAAAGATTTAGAAAAAGCAAAAGCACTTTTTAAAGAAAGAACTTCACAATACAAAAATAAAGCTGACATCATTATACATGTAGAAAATAAAACTCCCAAAGAGATAGCTAAAGAGATTTTAAAAAAAGTCTAACACTAGTAAAAGTTTAAGTTTTATACCAAACTTTATCTCATTCTCAAAAATGCATCCTTGCATTTTTTCCGAGGCTTTGGACAATTTGTGCGTCCTTGCACAAGTAAATGTCCCAAGAACCGATAAAATTTGGTATAAAACTTAAACTTTAATTACTATAAATCACCATACTAACAGCGTTAGATAAGTATAGTTTGGGTATAATCTTTGCAAAAAACAAGAGGATTTTTATGAGAGTTTTAACAGGTATTCAGCCCTCAGGTGCCCTTCACCTTGGTAATTATTTTGGGGCAATAAAACAGATGAAAGATTTGCAAGATAGTAGTGATTTATTTATCTTTATAGCAAACTATCATGCGCTAACTAGCCTAAATGATGGAAAAGCTTTAAAAGAAAACACACTTGATGCTGCTATAAACTTCTTGGCACTTGGAATTGATCCAAATAAAACTACATTTTACGCTCAATCAGATGTAAAAGAGGTACTTGAGCTTTATTGGATTTTATCTAGTTATACTCCTATGGGACTGCTTGAAAGAGCTCATAGTTACAAAGATAAAGTTGCTAAAGGAATTGCAGCTAATCACTCTTTATTTTCTTATCCAGTTTTAATGGCAGCTGATATTCTTTTATATGATGCGAACATAATTCCTGTTGGGAAAGATCAAATCCAGCATGTTGAAATGACTAGAGATATAGCTCAAAAGTTTAACAATACTCATGGAGAAATTTTTACTATACCAGAATTTAGAGTTGATGAAAATGTAGCAACAGTTCCAGGTTTGGACGGTGCTAAGATGAGTAAGAGTTATGGCAACACTATAGATATATTTTGTACAGATAAACAACTTAAAAAAACAGTAGGAAAAATTATAACTGATTCAACTGCCCTTGAAGATCCAAAAGATTGGTCTACATGTAATGTCTTTGCTTTGGCAAAACTATTTTTAGATGAAGATGGGATAGATGAATTAAAAGCAAGATATGAAAAAGGTGGAGAGGGTTATGGCCACTTTAAAATGTATCTAAAAGAGCTTATTTGGGATTATTTTAGTGAGGCTAGAGAAAAACGAGAGTACTACCTAAATAACATAAATGAAGTGTACGATATACTAGATAACGGAGCAAATAAAGCTAAAAAAATAGCAAGTGAAAAAATGAAAATTATTAGAGATGCTGTTGGCATTTATAGATAAGGGAAAAAATGTTAGATATAAAACTATTACAAAATAATTTTGATGAAATTGCACAAAAACTTAGAAAGAAAAAAGTTGATGAGGCTATCTTAGAAAAACTAAAAGGGATTTCATTAAAGCTAAAAGAAGAAAGAAAAGCACTTGAAGAGCTTCAGGCTGAGCAAAATAAAAAGAGTAAAATGTTTGGTGTTTATGCAAAAGAAGGCAAAGACATTAATGAGCTTAAAGATGAACTCTCTAAAAACAAAGAACAAATTGCAAAAGCAAATGAAGTTGTAAAAGAGTTAGAAGAAAATCTAACTTCAATAGCAACTACAATCCCTAATGTTCCTGATGATAGTGTACCTGAGGGAGATAGTGATGAAGACAATGTAGAACTTGAAAAAATCCTAACACCTCCAACATTTAACTTTACTCCAAAAGAGCATTGGGAGTTAGCTGAGCTAAATGGCTGGCTTGATTTTAAAAGAGGAGTAAAGCTATCTAAGAGTAGATTTACAGTAGTTAGATTTGATGGAGCAAAAGTTGCTAGAGCTTTGATTAATTATATGATTAAGTTTAATGAAGAGCGAGGCTTTAAAGAGGTCATGGTTCCATATATTGTAAATAGAAATACTCTTATGGGAACAGGCCAACTTCCAAAATTTGAAGATGATTTATTTAAAATTGATGGAGAAGATCTGTTTTTGATACCAACAGCTGAAGTTCCTGTTACAAACCTTTTTAATGATGAGATACTAGAAAGCAGTGATTTGCCTATCAAAATGACTTCATATACTGAGTGCTTTAGAAAAGAAGCAGGTAGTGCAGGAAGAGATACTAGAGGTATGATAAGACAGCATCAATTTTCTAAAGTAGAATTAGTAGCCATTAGTGAACCAAGCCAAAGCGAGGATGTTTTTACTGAAATGGTAAATTGTGCTAGTGATTTGCTCTCTAGTCTTGGGCTTGCCCATAGAAAAGTTATGCTTTGTGGTGGCGATCTTGGATTTAGCGCAGCAAAGACTGTGGATTTAGAAGTTTGGTTACCAGGACAAGGAAAATACAGAGAGATAAGTTCAATTTCAAATACACTTGATTTTCAAGCAAGAAGAGCTAAAATAAGATATAAAGATGGTAAGAAAAACAAACTAGTTCATACCCTAAATGGCTCTAGTTTAGCAGTAGGAAGAACACTGATTGCCATTATGGAAAATTATCAACAAGAAGATGGAAGTATAAAAATTCCAAAGGTTTTAGAGCCTTACATGTAAAACTATTAGGATACTAAATGGCTGAAGAAGAGATTATAATCTTAGAAACTGATGATGAGGAAGAAGCCTCACCAAAAGAAGAAAAGAAAAAGATTTTACCAGATAACAAAAAGAAAAAATTTCTCATCATTGGAGGAATATCTGGTATTGTTTTACTCATCATCATAATAGTAGTTATAATTCTCTTCAAAAATAGTAACAATGATACAAATGTAGCTGACATAAACACAACTCAAATCGTTGAGAAAATCAACAAGAAAACAAACTTACCACAGTTTTCTCCATCACATTTAGAAAATATGATTAAAAAAGCAAATCTTCTTTATGAAAGAGGAAACAAAGAAGAGGCACTAAAAATATATGAAAAAATCGCAACTTTTAATGAGTCTATATCTTACTATAACATTGGAGTAGCAAGGCTCAAAGAGAAAAATTATAAAGGTGCAATTGAAGCTTTCAAGCAAGCAATAAATAATGGAGAACAAAGATGTGTAAGTTCTATAAACTCAGCTGTTGCAGCACTTGAGTTAAAAGACTACAATCTTTTTAAATACTATGTTGACCTTGCTTATTCTTACTTGCCACTTGAGATAAATGCTCCTTTATACTCATATTATATGGGCTTGATAAACTACTACAAAGACTACTACTACGAGGCATTAGCATCTTTTAAACATCCAAGTAGTAAGTTTTACAACTATGAAGAAAAATATCTATCTTCAAAAATTTTAGCATCACTCAATATGAATTACAAAGCAGTAGGCAAGCTAGAAAGTACTGCAAAAATTGATGATGCTCTTACTTTAGGGCTATTATACGCAAGGTTGGGTGAGTTTAAAGTAGCAAAAAATTACCTTACAAAAGCCACACAAAATACACACAATCCTTTACATGTAAAAGCAGCTCTTGCTTTAGTCGAAAATAAACTTGGTAACCTAAAAACTAGTGCTGATTTGATGAAAGATATGCTCAAACTCTATAATGATAAAGCTTTAAAAGTGTATCCCATAAAAACCATTTTAAAAAAATCACTGTTTGATATAAATATTGCACAAAATGAGTTTGATAAAACTCTATTTTTTGATAACCAAAGAACATATGGATTGCTTTTTTATTACGCTCCATTTAAAGTTTTCAATGCAAAACAAACAGTCGATTACATAAGAAAAGGAAGTATTAATATATTTTTAGATGAAATTGGTCCAGCACTTTCATATCTAAAAAGAAGTTCTACTATCTCAAAAGTAAATATATCAATTTCTAGAGGTATAAAAAAAGCCCTTGCTCATCACACTGAACAAGCAAATAAAATCTTTTTAAAAATGATTGATGATTATCCAAAGCACTCGATTTTGCACTATAATTTAGCTTTAACTTATGCACAAATGGGTGCTTATGAAAAAGCTTATGCTCATTTTAAAAAGAGTTATCACTTAAATACAAATAATTATTTAGCTGGTATATTTGCTATCATGGCAGGTCAAATAATCAATGAAGATATTAAAAAACTAAGAGAAGATGTATCAAACAGTATAGATAGTGATGAAAAGCTTCCAAAAACCAATCTATTTAGCTCTTTGCTTCATTTAACAGATAATAATCAATTATCAATGACAAGATGGCTTGAAGAAGAAAAACCAGAAACACCTTTAAATCTAGTATTTGATACTATTATCGCTCACAAAATATTTAATGAAAAAGCTTACCGTCAAAAATCTACTCTTTTAAAGTCAATCCTACCAAAAGATATTATGGCAAATATCTTAAATTTTAATGCAAAATACAAAAAAAATGACATTAAAGAGTATGCAAAAGCAATTCAAATAGAGTTTAAAAAGTTTGATTTGGATTATGATGCATTTTACTATGGAGCTAGACTAGTTCAAGAAAACTATGTAAAATTACTACAAATTGGTGGCTTACTCCATCATGAAAGAGAAGCTCTTATAAAAAAAGCGAAATTAGAGAGAAATGATATACCAGCAATCACTCAAACACTTGCTTATGTTGATATATACACTCATAATTTCGAAGAAGCTTATGTTTTGTATAACAAGCTAATAGATGAAATGGGCAAAAATGACAGTGCAACAATCTTTTTAGCAGCAGTTGCAAGTATTGGGGCTAGACATGTTGAAAATGCAGTAGCCTTGTTAGAGCTTTCAAAATTAACAAATCCAAAGAATTATGAAGCAAGATATGCTCTTGGCCTTTTATACCAAGAGATTGAAAACTGGGATGGAGCTATCATACAATATAATAAAGTAGGTGATCAAGGATTTCAATCACGCTACTTTAGTTTTGAAATAGATAAGTAGAAGCTTTATATATTAGCTCCTGTTTTATCTTTTATACTTCTTAATCCATCTTTCATAGACATGTAACTATTTAGCGCACCTATATAAGCTTTTGCAGTAGCAAGCATAGTATCTACACTAAGTCCATGCCCCATAATAGGAGGCTTACTATCATCAAAGATAACTTTAACAACAACTCTAGCAAGAGCATCTTTACCTTGGGTAACAGCATCTACTTTATAGTCTCTTAATTCGCCTTGAACTCCACAAACTCTGTCAATTACTTTAAATACTGCATCCATTGTTCCATTACCAATTGCGGCGTCAGTTACATCTTGACCATCAACTTCTATTGTCACTGCAGCACTAGGAACTCCTCCAGGATTGCAATCGCTTAACTGAAGAGTTTTAAGCTTGAAAATTTCAGGAATTTTTGTAATTTCTTCAGCAACCAATGCTCTAATATCATCATCAAATATCTCTTTTTTAGCATCAGCTAAAACTTTAAACCTCTCAAATGCTTCATTTATCTCTTCATCTTTTAAATTAAATCCTAAGCCCAATAATTTATCTTTAAAAGCATGTCTTCCAGAGTGTTTACCTAGTACAATAGAGTTTTTATCCAAACCTATATCAGTTGCTTTCATAATCTCATATGTTTCCATATGTTTTAATACACCATCTTGATGGATTCCGCTTTCATGGGCAAAAGCATTTTTACCTACGATTGCTTTGTTTGGTTGTGGCTCAATCCCTGTTATAGTTGAAACTAACTTACTTGTTGGATAAATCTCTTTTATATTTATATTTGTGTAATAATCTTTAAAAATATCTGATCTAGTTCTTAAAGCCATCACTATTTCTTCAAGAGCAGCATTTCCAGCTCTCTCTCCCAAACCATTTATAGTACATTCAACCTGTCTTGCGCCATTTAAGATACACTCAATAGAGCTAGCAACTGCTAAGCCCAAATCATTGTGATTATGAACAGAAAGAATTGCTCTATCTCCAACACTTTCTTTTAAAGCTTTTATTATTGCTCCCATTTCACTTGGCATCCTATATCCAACAGTGTCAGGGATATTTAAAGTTGTAGCACCAGCTTCAATTACTGCATCTAAAATTTCTTTCATAAATCCAACATCACTTCTTCCTGCATCTTCACAACTAAATTCAATATCATCACAAAAAGTTTTTGCATAACTTACTGCATCAACTGCTTTTTTTATAACTTGGTCTGGAGTCATTTTAAGTTTATATTCCATGTGAATTGGACTAGTTGCAATAAAAGTATGAATCCTTTGAAGTTTTGCATGTTTTATTGCTTCTCCTGCTGCTTTTATATCTCTCTCTAACGCTCTTGCAAGTGAACATACAGTAGAATTTTCAACTTGCTCTGCAATTCTACTAATAGCATCAAAGTCTCCAGGACTTGCGGCTGCAAAACCAGCTTCAATTATATCAACTCCTAATTTTTCTAACTGCAAAGCTAACTGAATTTTTTCTTCAGTATTCATTGAAGCACCAGGACTTTGCTCACCATCTCTTAGCGTAGTATCAAATATTTTAATATTTTCCATTTTTATTACCTTGTGTGTATTTTTGTATTATCTTAAAAAGCTCTACTATATTTGTAAAGCAACATTTCTTGATTTGTGTTATTAAATTTAATTAGAAGTTAAGTAAGAGAAGCAGGAGGAGAGCGTTGTTTTTCTTTTGATCTGAAATTTTAAACCTTGACAAGCATGTCATAACGTCTCCTTTTTAAATTTTTTTGTATTATACTAGATTTTCTTGCGTTTTGCAATCGCAAATGTATATATTGCTCTTATCATACCATATAAAAGGTACAATGTAAACATCAAAGTTGTACCTTCTACTGGAAATAAATAAAGTAAAGAAAAAACTATGATAAGTAAAATCAATACTCTTTTTATATTTGCTGTTTTTAAATCAATCTTTTTAAAGCTTGGATATCTTATATTACTTACCATTAAAAATGATAATAATCCCAATGATAAAAGCATAAAAAACTCTATACCATGTAATGCATCATATTTTAAATAACTTAGAACCCACATAGTAAGTACAACTGCAGCACCTGGTATTGGAATCCCTATAAAAACTGAAGGCTCAGTGCTTGTACTCATTATGTTAAATCTTGCAAGCCTAATAGCTCCAAAGACTACATACATAGCGCAAAAAAGAGCTCCTAATTTTCCAAATTTATGGCCTATTGTAAAATAAAAAAGCATTGCAGGAGCCGCTCCAAATGCAATGACATCAGCCAAAGAATCAAACTCTGCTCCAAATTTACTAGTTGTATTAGTAAGTCTTGCTACTCTACCATCTAGTCCATCAAAAACCAATGATAAAAGTATATAAATTGCTGCTTTTTCAAACTGACCATTTGATGATGCTATTATCCCAATCATTCCTAAAAAAGCACTTGCAGCTGTAAAAAGATTTGGGAAAATATACATAAGTTGTAATTTACCATCGCTACTATTCAATATCATTTCCTTTGTGTGCAAAATACCCAAGAACACTTTCACCTGCTTTTACTTCATCGCCTATTGAAACTTTTATTCTAGTATCTAGCGAAATGTAAAGCTCTACACTTCCATCAACTAATAATCCAAATCTAGAAGCACTTTTTAGTGGGCCTATTGTTTTAAACAATTCAATTTTTCTTGCTAGTGTTCCTGCTATTATATTTATCAAGATTTGCCCAAATTTACTTTCACACTCTATCATAACACTTTGAGCAAGCTTTTTACTGAGGCTTGAAGTAACAGGCAAAAACAGTCCATTTCTTTTTTTTGTATTTATTATGTTCAATTTTGTAGGAGACCTTAAAAGAGCTACATTAAAAATAGATTTATCTATTTGGATTTTAACATACTCTTTTTCATTTAATTTTACTTTTTTAATATCTGAAACTTTTCCATCGCATGGAGCTAAAAGAGAAAATTCATCATCTTCATTTGGAAGTCTCTCAGGATTTCTAAATATAAAAACTGTAAAAGCCATGATAGCAAAAAATACCCATGGCAAAAAATCTACATATAAAGAGATTAAAAAAACAACAAAGAAAAAGGCAATATATTTTATGCCTTCCTTTGCTATTATTTGGGTTGTTGTATTATTCTTCATCGCTATTTTCGTTTTTTAAAGACTTTATGCCTTTTTCTTCTTCAAACCTAGCTATAATTTCTCTTAACTTATCACCATCTATTGTTTCATACTCACGAAGCGCTTCAACTATCCTCTCTATACATTCACTGTATTCTTCAAGTCTTTTTTTAACTATGCTATATCTTTCATCTAGCATATTTTTTGTATAGTTATCTAACTCTTCAGCCATTTTTTCACTATACTCATTAGCAGCACTTCCACCTAAAAATGTATTTTGCTGACGAGATAGTACCATAAGACCTGCAACTTCACTCATACCATACATGCTAACCATTGATTTTATTATATCTGTTGCTCTTTGAAGGTCATTTCCTGCACCTGTGCTAATCTCACCTATAAACACTTCTTCAGCAGCACGGCCACCCAAAAGAACATCAATTTCAGCTATAAGTTCATGCTTTTGAGCTAAAAATTTATTTTCTTCTGGAGTATTTAGAGTATATCCAAGTGCAGCCAAACCTCTTGGAATTATTGAAACTTTTGAAACACTCTTTGCTCCTTTAGTTGTCTCAGCAATCAAAGCATGTCCACTTTCGTGGTAAGCTACTATCCTTTTTTCTTCTGGATTAATTCTTCTACTTTTTTTCTCAAGTCCTGCAATAGCTCTTTCAACTGCTTCAATTAAATCAGCTTGTTCAACATGACTTTTACTTTTTCTACCAGCTAAAAGAGCAGCTTCATTGATGATATTTGCTAAATCAGCTCCAGCAAGTCCAGCTGTTAATCTTCCTAACTCATCCAAATCAACATCTTTTGAAAGCTTAATATCTTTAATATGAACTTTTAAAATATCAATTCTTCCTTTTAAATCAGGTTTATCAACTAAAACTTGTCTATCAAATCTTCCTGGTCTTAAAAGTGCAGCATCTAGTACTTCTGGCCTATTTGTTGCAGCTAGTACAATAACAGGTGATTTATCAGAGCTAAATCCATCCATTTCTGCTAAAAGTTGATTTAGTGTTTGTTCTCTCTCGTCATTTCCACCCATTTGTCCATTTGCTGCACGACTCTTTCCAATAGCATCTATCTCATCAATAAATACGATAGCTGGAGCCTCTTTTTTTGCATTTTCAAATAAATCTCTAACTCTACTTGCTCCAACACCAACAAACATTTCAATAAAACTTGAACCAGATACTGAGAAAAATGGAACATCTGCTTCTCCAGCAACTGCTTTTGCCAACAGTGTTTTACCAGTACCCGGAGGTCCTACTAAAAGCACACCTTTAGGAATTTTTGCTCCAAGTTGTAGGTATCTATCAGGGTGTTTTAAAAAATCAACTATCTCTTTAACCTCTTCTTTTGACTCTTCAACTCCAGCTACATCATCAAATTTTACTTTTGGTTTTTCTGAGTTTATTAATTTTTTACTATTTCCCATACCAAGTATTCCGCCACCCATATTTTTTTGCATACGATTTGCTAAAAGCATCCATATACCAAAAAAGATAAAGATAGGAATTACCCAAGAAAACAGTATCTCTGTAAAGATATTTGTTTCGTTAAATCCACCATATGGAATTTTGTGTTCATCTAAAAGTGGTATCAATGTATTATCTTCAGCTACTTTTTTAACTATATAAACAGTTTTTGTAACTCCATTGTCATGAACAGCTCTTAAAATAGTCTGTCCAATTGCAACATAATTTACTTGATTGTTTTTTACAAGCTCTTTAAACTCATAATAATTTATATTTTTACTTATTGCTTTTGCACCACCAAGTCCTGATGTATCACCTAAACCATCTTCAGGAGCCATAAAATTTTTAAATATCACAATAATGACGATGGAAAAAATCGCAAAAACCAAAAGTGGATTTTGATTAAAAAAATTATTGTTATTATTGTTATTATTATTGTTGTTGTTATTTTGATTCATTTACTACCTTTTTTAAAACAAGTGTATACCACTCATATTTTTTATATTTTTCTAAAATTTCTAATTTATTATATCTTGATTCTACTCTATCTATGTATTTATCGAGTATCCCTGAAAGTATTAAAGTACCATTGTCTTTTACTACATGCACTAAATCATTTGCAAGCATGATAAGAACATCAGCTATGATATTAGCGACTACTACATCATACTTTTTTTCACCTTTTTTAACTGAGCCAGTCCAAATATCGTTAAATTTTACATTGTTTAATTTAAAATTTTCAATTGCGCTTTTTGTAGCAAGCTCGTCTGTATCACACAAATCAACAACACCACCAAGTTTAGCTGATGCAATTGATAAAATTCCACTACCACATCCAACATCTAAAATACTATCATCTTTTTTTACATACTTTCCAATCATCTCTAAACAGCCATATGTTGTTTCATGATGACCTGAGCCAAATGCAAGTGCTGGGTCTATGATAATGTTGATTTTATTGTCTTTTGGGTTTTCCCAACTTGGATATATAAAAAATTTTCCAACTTCAATCGATTTTATTGAATCTTTATAAGCTTGTATCCAATCGATATTTTCTTTTACGTGTAGACTAGTTTTTACCGTAATATCTTGTTTTAATGCCTGAGATAAACTATTTGCAAAAAGCTCTACTCCAAACTTAACATCACTCAAGTCATCTTCGCTTCTTACGATGATATCTCCATCTTTTTCTTCGATGGCACTTTGGCCTAGTGATAAAATAAAATCGGCAAATTTTTCGTATTCGCCCGAAGGCGTAATTAGTAACTCGTTATAGGTCTCTTTCATATATTTTAACCTAAAACATCCTCTAATTTTTCTTTTAAAACTGCAGGCGTAAAAGGTTTTACTATGTAGTTATTTACTCCAGCCTTTAAAGCTACAATAACTTCAGCTTTTCCACCTTCAGTTGTTACCATGATGATAGGCATATCTTCATACTTTGCTTCAGCTCTTACTTTTTTTACAAGTTCTAAGCCATTCATCTCTGGCATATTCCAATCAGTAATAAGCACATCAATATCATCATTTTCGCACAAAATTTGCCATGCTTGGGCACCATGTTCAGCTTCTAAAACATCTTTATAACCCAATCTAGCTAGTGTATTTTTTATTATACGGCGCATTGTCGAGCTATCATCCACTACTAGCAGTCTCAATGTCACTCCTTTTTTTCAATTTATAAGTTTACCAATATGATAAATAATCATCTTACATTTTAGCCAAATTTGCTTTTAACTTACTTTAACGAACTATTTCAATTGCTTCTTTTAAATCTAGTGTTCCCTCATAGTAAGCTTTACCAACAATTACTCCTGAAACTTCATTTGTTGCAAGCAGTTTTTTAATATCATCGATATCTTTTACTCCACCACTAGCGATTGTATCAATGCCACTAGCCCTTGCAATCTCAAGTGTAAAATCAACATTTACACCACTTAAAGTTCCATCTTTTCCAACATCAGTACAAATTATAGCTTCAACTCCAGCATCTGCAAACTCTTTTGCTAAATCACTAGCCTTCATTGTAGATTTTTCAGCCCAACCTTCAACTGCAACAAAACCATCTATTGCATCTATGCCTACAACAATTCTGTATTTTTCACACATTTTTTTTACAAAATCAGGATCTTTTAGAGCAATTGAGCCTAGTATTACTCTATCAACTCCAATATCAACATATCTTTTTATGGTATCTTCATCTCTGATTCCACCACCAAGTTCTAACTTCAAATGACAATTTTTTCTAATTTTTTCAATTTGCTCTAAATTTTTAGGCTCACCAGCAAATGCTCCGTTTAAATCTACCAAATGAATCCATTTTGATCCTAGCTCTTCAAACTTCTTAGCCAAAATCCAAGGCTCATTAGAGTAAATCTTAGCACTATGCATCAGTCCTTTTGTTAGCCTAACAGCAACTCCATCTTTTAAATCAATAGCTGGTAATATTTCCACCTTTACAACCTTACAAAATTTTCAAGTATTTTTAGTCCATTTTCATGTGATTTCTCAGGGTGAGGCTGAAATCCAAATATATTATTTTTTTGAACAGCACTCACAAAATCGTATCCATAAAAAGTTTTACCAATCACAAATTCATCTTTACATGTAGCATGAAAACTATGCACAAAATATAAATAAAACTCTTTTGGCATATCTTTAAAAAGCTCAGAATTTTTTTCTACATGTAGAGCATTCCAACCCATATGTGGTACTTTTAGCTTTTCTTCAAATTTAGCTTTGTCAAACTCTACAACCTCACCTTCTATGAGTCCTAAGCCTTTAGTCACTCCAAACTCTTCGCTTTGTTCAACTAAAAGCTGCATTCCAAGACATATACCCAAAAGTGGTTTTCCACTCTTAGCAAACTCTAAAATAGCTTCTTTTAATCCAGTTGAATTTAAATGCTCCATAGCATCTTTAAAAGCTCCAACGCCTGGAAGTATGATCTTATCAAACTCTTTTAATCTATCAGCATCTTTTACGAGCTCAATTTTAGTTCCAATCTTATCAAAAGCGTTTATCACACTTCTTAGATTTCCCATATTATAATCAATTAGAGCTATCATTATCTGTACCTTTTGAAACTGATTTTACATAAAAAGCAAGAGAAACTAAAAGGATAGAGACTCCGCCTATGAGATAAACTGCTGTTTTGATATGAACTGCGTCAGTTATAGCAAATTTGAAAACCAACATCAAAGCTTCAATTGCAAGGGCTATAATAATCGAGCCTAAAAATCGCACCATAGTTTTGTGAATCCCATGAGCCTCATCTTTGTTATGCCGTCCTAAAACTTCTTCTTCAAAAATAGTTTTAACCAAATCAAAAATAGCAAGTGATAAAGTTAATAGAATTGTTGATTTAAACATAAGCTCTATATTTTTAAAAGCATTCATAAAACCTTGGTCGATAAGTGTTAAAATACTTTTGTAAAATAGTAAAAATGCCACAGTTAAAAGAGCTATTGAAAATGCAGAATATGCAACTTTTACAAAATCTCCAAATAGTGATTGAGAAGAAGTAGGATGAGCAATCTTTAAGACTTCTTCTAAAGATATATCCATACAAGCTACATAAATTAGCTCTGATTTATCATTGTATATAGGAAAAGCAGCAGTTACACTCAAAGAATTTGTCAAGGTTGATGGGTAAGGGTCAGTCAAAACACATCTTTTTTGCCTTACTGCTCTATAAAAATAGGATTTATTGCTTCTATTTTCACCCTTCCCGCCTTTAAATTTTGATTTATTTGTCAGGTTATCTGTAACTTGAACACCATTGCTATCAAGTACATAAAGTGCTTCAAAATTATCCATTTCATTGATTATTTTATCAAGTGATTTTTGTATCTCATCTAAGCTAGGATTTGGAAGGCGATTTGGCATATTTCTGCTAAAAAGATAACAAAAATAAGCTCTAGCTCTTTGCCTTACTTCTGCAAACTGCTGTATTTCTCTTACTACCATGTAGCATAACTCCTTTGAAACATTATGTAATATATTATACTTGTTTTCTTTTTTAATTATGCTTACTAAGTGGTTAATTAATGCATCATTTTTTTGATACTGGTTTATTTTTTCAATTTAAACACTTTAGCACTAGGATCCAACACTACAGGTTCAAACAAGTTTTTATCATAATTTTCAAATACAAAAAGCTGTATATAAAGTGAATTTAACGCTTGATTATCTACAAGTAAAACTGAACCATAAGAGCGCATAAATATGAGGTTTATTACTCCATCATCTGAGATTCTTTGTTTTTGTCTTATGAGTTTTTTGTTTTTATCATATGCTGTTATGTAAAAATCTTTTAGAGGTACTTCTTTATTGCCTATTTTTATCATACCTGTTTTTTTATTGAAAATGATACCGCCTCCTAAATTTAGCAGGCTTCCACTATCTTTAAATCTATTTGTTTGATAAAAGAACATCCTTCTATTTGTTTTTCCATTCATCAAATCTATATCGCTAAATCTAGCAACAGTTGGGAAAATTCCCATCATCCTATATGGTAGATAAAAGTATACTTCTCTAGTTTTTTTAGGAAGTTTTATGTTCGTTTTTAATGAATCTAAAAAATCATTTGTATCTTTAAAACCATAATCTATGGTCATTTTTTCTATGTTTGATCGATTTCTATCTGGATCATCTTCTTTCATTAGAAATCTTTGTTCAGTATATTCTACATCAAGTCTTGCCAAATTTGAAGCACTAACTTGCTCACTTGTAAGCATATAACTAACAGGAAAATTAACCTCACCACTATGTTTTCCACCATCAATGAGTGTTTTTAAATCACCATAATATCTTAAAGGATAACCATAATCCCACCAAGCTATGGCATAATCTTTTTTATTTGAAATTTTATTTAATTTATCTATGACACTAACTTCTTGTTTTGTAAAAACTGTTGGAACTTTATATCCTATTATATGCATGACATTTGGGTATAAAATCAAAATTGTACATGTAGATATAAAAATTATCTTTAAGCCTTTGTTTTCAAAAAACTCTGTTACAAAAAATAAAAGATAAGCAACCCCAAAAGCAGCTACAGGAACTGCATAGATGGTAAATCTAAGCCCACCAACATAAGCTAAAAATCCAAGCCCAAGCATAGGAAGTGCCAAAAGCATTACTCTGTGACGATAGCACATGATAGCATAGCCAATAATGGAGAGAAAAAATGTAATAGTATGCCCACTTATCCTATTTGCAAAAGTTTCAAACGGAATTTTTCCAGCTTCTCTGATAGTTTGAGTAACTGTGAAAAAATGAAGCCCTAGTCCATCACTAGAAGCTGCAATATTATCATTAAAAACATAACCTTTTAATTGTCCCCATATGGGATTAAATCCACCACTTATAAAAAATAGTACTACTCCAAGACCTAAAACATAGTATATATATTTATCAAATTTTTCTTTTTTAAATAAAAAGTAGATACCTATAACAAAAACTAATCTAACCAAACTAGGAAGTCCCATCATAGCAAAGAGCATGATAGCCAAAAGTTTATACATGTAGATATTTTTTCTCTCATACATCAATGTATAAAGCAAAATCAATCCAAAAAATGCAAACTCCAAAGAGTAACTTTGAGGATACCAAAGTCTGTAAGCTATAATCTCCAATGCTGTAAATATCAAATACCTCTCAGCCCTTGTGTTAAAAGCCAATATAAGAGACCATAAAAGAAGAATTGGGAAAAGTATATTTAACATATCAGTATCATAATACCCAACCATAGTCCTATTATAGTAACTCCAAGCGATACTTGCTATAAGAGCTGATACAAAGCCTATCTCAAGTCTTTTTAAACTGTTTGCTATAAGAATCATAGGAACTACTACAAGCGAGCTTAAGATTGCAGGCATATAAAAGATAATACTTTCAAATGAAAAAGGAAGCACATAAGCAAACATAGCAGTAAGCCAAGCAGGAGCTGTACTAGTTGGAGATAAACTAAACTCATCAAATACACCTCTTAGTATATCTCTAGCACCCTCTGCCCAGTAGTAACCATCATTGGTATTTATCATAAATTGGCCATTCCATTTAAAAGCTTCAACTCCACTAAACTGATAAACCCAAATTAACCTAAGTCCTACGCTAAAAATAAATGCAATAGCCATATAAATGTATAATTTTCTATCTTTTGTCATACTATCTCCAAAAATGTTTAAAAAATAGATTTATATAAAAGTGTAGTATATATGTTTTTTGCATAAATCTAAGTAAATCATAAATAACTCATATTGTACATAATATTCAAATTCAATTTTCTTTGTGATCAAACTCAGGAACTATTTCTTTTAGTTTTTTAATCTTGTTAGATGAAGATAATAATGAATATATATCTTTATTTAATTTATTAATTTCATAAATTGTCTTACCTGCAACAGTTATAGACTCATACTCTGTTTTCATATCACTATCATTGATAAGAAGCTCCTCAAAACATTTTTCTCCTGGCCTAAGTCCAATGAATTCTATTTTTATGTCACTTCTTCCACTAAGTTCTATCATCTTTTTAGCCAAATCAACTATCTTTACAGGCTCTCCCATATCAAGGATAAACACTTCTCCCCCTTTACCAATTGAAGCTGCTTGCAGAACTAATTCACATGCTTCAGGTATAAGCATAAAGTATCTTGTAATATCAGGATGAGTGACAGTGACATTTTTTCCTGCTTCGATTTGAGCCTTAAATTTAGGGATTACACTTCCACTACTACCAAGTACATTTCCAAATCTTACAGCTACTATTTCAGTACTATTTGACGCTACATTTTGAGCATATAGCTCGCAAATTCTTTTTGTTGTACCCATAACATTTGTAGGTCTTACAGCTTTATCAGTTGATATCAGTACAAATTTTTGCACTCCATACTTTATAGCACAATCTATAGTATTTTTAGTACCTATAACATTATTTAAAATTGCTTCATCAATGTTTTCTTCTACTAACGGAACATGTTTATATGCAGCTGCATGAATCACAATATCTGGTTTATATTTTTCAAATGTTTTATCAAGAAGCTCAATATTTACAACTGATTGCATTACAATAGCTGGTTTAAAATAATATAGTTCTTCAGCTATATTATAAAGATTAAATTCACTGTGATCTAAAAGTATGAGTTCACTTGCTCCTAGATTTACGCACTTTCTTGCTATTTCACTTCCTATGCTTCCTCCAGCACCAGTAATTAATACTTTTTTATTTTTGATAAATTTTTCTATCTGTTTCTTATCTAAGTCTTTTGGATATCTCGCAAGTAAATCCTCAACACCTATATCTTTAAGTTGAGATGAAAAGTTTTTATAATCAAGTATTTGTTCAAGTGATGGGAGTATCTTGATTTTTTCAAAATATGGACTTAGTTCTTCATATATTTCTTGAGCTCTTTCTTTAGGAGCTGAAGGCATAGCAATGACTAGCAAATCAAACTTATTATTCATTCCAATTATTTTTTTCAAATCTTGATTTGATACTACACGAACACCATCTATACTTCTTCCTTGCCAAATATCTGAATCATCAACATAGTATTTGATTTTATATTCACTTGTTCTGAATTCAGCTTCTAATTTATTTCCAGCTTGCCCGGCTCCATAAATAACAAGTGATTTTGTTTTAGCAATTCCACTTCTGTTCATGTAATAATAGTAAGCATACATCAAAAAAGACACAGATACAAGATAAAAAGAAGCTTCAGATAATATAAATGCAATTCGAACCTCACGATAAAAAATAACCATTGAAATAAACATTGGTATCCCAACAACTAATGTTTTTATAAGAAATGTTTTTTGTGTAGCTTTACTCCAAGACAAAGAGTAATCTTGTAAAATAATCAGCGAAGCCAACATACGAAGTGCAATAATTGTAAGTAAAACATGCCAGTTAAAATCAACATGAAATATAAAAGAAGTCCACCAAAATGTAACTAATGACAAAAAAGTTATCAGTGAAAAGTTTAAGACTTTTTTATTAAAAAACTTCATATCATTTACCTATATTTTCTTTTATCACTTCACAAATCATTTTAACATCTTCTTTTTTCATTGTAGTGCTACTTGCAAGACAAAGTCCTTTTTTAAAAAGCTCCTCACTTGTACCATCCACTAAAGATTTAGCATCTCTAAACAAAGGTTGCAAATGCATCGGTTTCCAAAGAGGTCTTGATTCTACATTTATTTCTTCTAGTGCCTTCATGATTTTACCATAATTTAAATTTTTAAATATCATAGTAGTTAACCATCTATTTCCTCGACTCTTTTTGAGTTCAGGCATAAATGTTATCTCTTCAACATCTTTCAAGAACTCTTTATACCATTTAAATATCTCTCTTTTTTTAGCTACTCTATCTTCTATAACTTCCATCTGAGCAACCCCAATAGCAGCAAGAACGTTACTCATTCGATAATTATATCCATACTCAAAATGTTCATAATGCACAAATGGTTCTCTTGCTTGAGTAGAGTAAAACTTAGCTTTTTCTATCCACTCTTGATTATCACTTACTAACATACCTCCACCAGAAGTAGTAAGTATCTTGTTCCCATTAAAACTATATACTCCAAAATCTCCAAATGTTCCCGTATGCTTTCCTCTACATGTAGCTCCCAAACTCTCTGCTGCATCTTCGATGAGATACACACCATACTCTTTACATGTAGAGGATATCTCTTCAATATCTGCGCTCATACCGTACAAATGTGTAAGAATCAAAGCTTTTGGCTTTTTTTTACATGTAGATAAGTATTTTTTTAAAAGTTTTGGAGATAAATTCCAAGACTCAAAATCACTATCTATAAACACTGGATTTGCCCCTTGGTAAAGGATAGCATTGACTGAACCAATAAAAGTAAAAGTTGAAGCTAAAACATCATCACCTTTAGTAATTCCCAATACTCTAAGAGCTAAATGAATAGCAGCTGTCCCACTAACTACAGCTAAAGCATTTTTTACACCTGTATACTCTTTGATACTATCTTCAAACTTATTAACATACTCTCCAAGTGGCGCTATGTAGTTACTTTCAAATACTTTTTCTATATACTTTAACTCATTGCCACTCATGTGTGGGGAGCTTAAAAAAATTCTCTTATTCATTTCATATCTTCTATTTCTATACATGGATTACCATACGCTTTTTTAAAACTTCCTATATTTTTCACTATATTTGAACCCGCACCTATAATCGTATTATTTCCTATCATTATACCTTGTATAACTTGTGAACCTATGCCAATATGGCTGTATTTCTCTACTTTAACATTACCTGCAAGTGCTACATTTGGTGATACATGTACAAAATCTTCTATTATACATTCATGTTCAATTATACAAGAAGTGTTTAGTATCACGCCATCCCCTATAGTTGCTTTTGCATTAACTATTACATTTGGCATTACAACTGTACCTTTGCCTATAGTTGCACTTGAAGAGACTATGCTACTAGGGTGTATCAGACTTACTATCTCAAAGCTATGGTTTTGCACTCTCTCAAAAAGTCTAGCTCTGATTGTATTGTTTCCTATACCAAAAGCTAATGGAATATTGTTAGTTGTTTTAATATCTTCAAAAGCTATATATTCATTTTCTCCATCATCCACAAAAATAACATCATCATACCCGCAAGCCATAGCTATATCAGCAACTACCAATCCGTGTCCACTTGCACCGTAAATATAAATACTTTTATTCATCACTTACTCCCAGTAAACTTTTCCATGGTAACGCTAGAATTTGAACTTATATCACTTCTTTTAAGACCTTTTAAAAAAGTCATCCATAGTATCTTCATATCAAGCCAAAATGATTGATTATCTACATACCATACATCATATGCAAACTTTTTTTCCCAACTTATTGCGTTGCGACCATTTACCTGAGCCCAGCCTGTAATACCTGGCTTTACATCATGCCTTCTTTTTTGTTCATCATTGTATAGTTCAAGATATTCTATAAGGAGTGGACGAGGACCTACAAAACTCATGTCACCTTTTAAAACATTAAAAAGTTGAGGCAATTCGTCCAAAGAGGTACTTCTTATAAATTTACCTATCCCTTTCAATCTTTTTTCATCAGGCAATAATTTACCATTTTTATCTTTTTCATTTGTCATTGTACGAAATTTATAAATGTTAAATATTTTTTCTTTATAACCAGGTCTATCCTGTCTAAAAAATATTGGTCTCCCCATCTTCCAAAATATTAGTAAACTAATTACTACATAAACAGGTAAAAAAATAGCTATTAAAAACAATGCTAAGGTTTTATCAAACAGTGATTTAAGCATTTATTATCTCTTCATATTCTTCAAGTAAATATTTAAAAAATTGTTTTCTATCATACTTTTTCACGATAGAATCTCTCATATTTTTCGATAATCTTTTTGATAAGGTTTCATCTTCTAAGAATTGTTTCATAGCTAAATACAATTCTCCTTTATCTTTTGGTTTAACTATTAGGCCATTCTTACCATGATTTATTATTTCATTACAACCATTTATATTTGAAACTATACAAGGTAATTCCATACTAGATGCTTGAAGAATAACATTTGGAAAACCTTCTCTGTAAGAAGGAAAAACAAAACAATCACTTAACGCTATGAACGGTCTTATATCGCTTATATAACCAACCTCAATGATAGCTGAATTTTCTTTTATAATATCTTTAGTGTTTTGCGATATTGGATCTAAATCATGTTCATAATTACCAACTAAAATCAAAGATATATTTTGAAATTCATAAGTTAACTTATCAAACGAATATACTAGTTCATCTATACCTTTGTCTTTTACAATTCTTCCTATAAATAAAAAAACAAATTTATCTTTTAAATCATACCTTTCTCTTATTTCTAAAGATTTATTTATAATTTTATCACTTTTATAAAAATATTCTGTATCTATACCATTGCTACTACCATAACCTATTACTTTTAATTTTTCTTTTTTTGTAAGATTATTATCTAAAATATACTCTTCCAAACCTTTAGAGTTTGGATAAACTTTTGTTGCACAAAAATAAGTAAGTTTTTCTACAAATAATAAAAGCTTTTTCTTTTTTCCCGTAGCTTCCATCACCGGAAGCCCTGCAACAGTGTGAAGCCTATGTGGAACTTTACATATATAAGATGCTAACATACCTATAATACCTGCTTTAGGAGTATGAGTATGTACTATATCTGGTCTTTCTTTACATATTAAAACTATCATTTCAACTAAAGATATAACATCTTTAATAGGGGTTATCTCTCGACTCATATCAAGTTCAATAGTTCTAATACCCTCAATTGTTTCTATTTCTTTTAACTCTTTTCCTCTACTTGAAATCCCAATAACATCAAAATATTTATTCATAAATTTTAGTTGATCTTTTAAAAGTATTTTGAGAGATATTGGTACGGTTGTAATCCTAAATAATTTTTTCTTTTTATTCATAAGATATTCTTAAACTCATTTATAGTTTTCTCTATATTAAAATCTTGTATTCTTTTTAAGTTACTCACTATCGTAGTTTTTCTATCAATATTTTCACTCAAATAAATCTTCATTTTACCTATTAAAGTTTCTACATCACCAACTGGATAAAGTAATCCATACTTTTCATCTTTAAGTATCTCCCTCGGCCCGCTTTTACAGTCGCTAGAAATGACAGGCAAGTTACAAGCCATAGCTTCTACTAAAACATTTGGGAACCCTTCTAATTCCGAATTTAAAACGAATAAATCAGATTTATTTAAATAATAAAATGGATTTTTAACATTTCCTAAAAAATGAACTTTTTCTTTTATTTTAAATTCTACACATTGATTTATTAAATCATCTTTTAAAACACCATCACCTAAAAATATAAGTTCTAAACTATTATCATTTTTTTGTAATTCAAAAAAAGCTTTTATCAAATCCATATTTCTTTTCAGAGGTATCAACCTACCAACAGAGATAATATACTTTTTGTTTTTCTCAAACTCAAAATTTACATCTTCACAAATATCTTTTTTGCTATTTATATAATCACAATCAACTACGTTATAAATCACCTTTGTGTTTGTAGTGATATTCATAAGAGATTTTAAATCTTCATCTACACCTTTAGAATTTGATATAATTAACTCTGCTTTATCAAATAAGATACTTATAAGAAAAAGATTTACTTTACCCAATAAGCCTTCATTTTTATATCTTGATGTTGTGCTTCGTATATTTATAATACTTTTGTGATTACTTCCAAAAATTTTAGCAAGAATATTTATATAATTCGGTCTTGTCATAAAACTTAAACTTACATCTATATTTTTTTCTTTTAAAATCTTTTTATATTTAATAGCAAGAAATGGTAATTTTAAAAATTTTTTTATTCCACTCTCAAAAGGTTTTGACTTTTCTAAAAAAATGACTTCAATATTTTTTGGAATTTCATAAAAAATGGTATCATTCATTAGAACAAGAATAATATTATATTTCTTACTTAATTTTTTCAATAATATACTGACTTGCCTTTCTGCTCCACCACTTGCTAATGAATAAATAAGTATTGCTAACTTTTTTTTCACTTTATATTCCTATACTTTTCAAGCCACATTTGAAAGACTAATATAAACCACAATTTATTAATATTGATAGCTTTATTATTCACCAATTTCTGATATTCTTTTTGAATATAATTGTTATTTAACAGATGATGCTTATTAAGTTTATTTGCATTAAAATACCTTTCAAATAGATTTTGCAAATCTCCACCAAACCACTCAAACATAGGTATGCCAAATCCCATTTTTGGTCTATCTATCATCTCTTTTGGTATGTATCTTTCAAGGACTTTTCGCAGTAGATATTTACTTGTTCCATCTTTATATTTTAATGCAAACGGAACTTGTGCCATAAACTCTGCTATATGATGGTCTAAAAGTGGCTCTCTTCCCTCAATGCTGACACTCATTGTAGCTCTATCAACCTTGTTTAAAATATCATCTGGTAAATATCTATGATAATCCCAAAGCATCATACCCTGCATTGGATGTTCTTTTTCACCAACTTGAAAACTTTTTTCATCTATTCCTTTTATTACACCTAAAAGCTCTTTAATTTCATAATTTTTAGAATTGTGTATAAGTTTCTCATAAATTGCTTGCCAATTATCATCCTTTAACATTTCAGTTAATTGGTAATATTTATGTTCAAAATTTTTTATTTTGATAAATCTTGAAGCATTTTGCACACCAATTTTATCCATCATAAAAACTAAACTTTTTCTCAAGATTTTAGGCAATTTTAGTATCTTTTTCCCTATAGCGTAACTGTACCAATATCTCTCATACCCACAAAATATCTCATCTCCGCCATCAGCACTCAAAACAACTTTTACCCCAGCCTCTTTAGCCACTTGAGAAACCAAAGTTGTAGGGATTCCGCTACTGTCGCCAAATGGTTCATCATAAATATCAACAAATTTTTTTAGTATCTCTTTTGCCTGTAAACTATCAAGAAATTTTTCAGTGTGAGTTGTACCTAAGTGCTCGGCAACTTGTTTAGCATAAGTTGCTTCATTATACTTTGCTTCTTTAAAACCTATAGTAAATGTATGAATATTTCCATAGTGTTTTTGCAAAATTGCAGCGACAACACTGCTATCAACACCTCCGCTCAAAAACACACCCACAGGAACATCAGATACCATACGATATTTAAAACTATCTATCAAAAGTTTTTCAAGTTCATCTATAAGCTCTTCTTCACTTTTGGTAAATTTTGGCTTTTGAAAATATGGTAAAATAGACCAATACTCTTTGATTTTCAATCTCAAAGTATCAATTTCAAATTCTACATAATATCCTGCTGGAACTTTAAAACAATTTTCAAAAATAGACAAATTTGAAGAGATATATCCAAATTGAAAAAACTCATAAAGTGCATCTTTATTTAGCGCTAAATCTTTTTTATACTCCATAATCGGCTTTAATTCACTGCCAAAAACAAAATCTTTACCATTAAAACAGTAATATAAAGGTTTTACTCCAACCCTATCCCTTATCAAAGTAACAGTTTTATTTTTTGTATCATAAATAGCAATAGCAAACATACCTATAAACTTATCAACCGCTTTTATACCCCACTTATGATAGGCTTTTAAAATAACTTCACTATCTGTTTCACTCTCAAAACTATATCCTAAAGCTCTTAACTCTTTTTTTATCTCCTGAAAATTATAAACTTCACCATTATAAACCATTACAATATCTTCATAAATCATCGGCTGATGACCATGTGAGCTAAGATCAAGTATAGAAAGCCTTACATGACCAAGAGAAAATTCATCGCTCTCATAAACTCCGTTGTCATCTGGACCACGATGTTGTATGCTTTGAAGCATACTATTTAAAACAGTAGTATTTTTAGTGTTAAAACCTACTATTCCACACATTTTAAAATCTTTTTTTCCGTATTTTTTACCATTTTATCTATAGAAAAATTTTCAATCACTCTTTCCCTACTGCATTGTCCTAATTTTTTTAACTCTTTTTTCATTATATTTTCTATTTCTTTTATCAAACTTTCTACATTATTAGAGGGGGCTATTTCTCCACATTTTCCTACAATAATTTTACTATCACCTACATCAGTAACTACACAAGCACACTCACAACTCATTGCCTCTGCTATTGAATTACTAAAACCTTCTCCAAAAGAAGAAGAAGAAGATATATCAAACCCACTGTAAAAATCTTCTACATTATTTTGTTTACCAAGCCAGATAAATCTTTTATTGTTATACTCACCAAGTATCTCTTCACACTCCTGTTTTATATTTTCATCACCATCACCTACAGAAAAAAATTTTATATTGTCATAGTTTTCTAGTATCTTCTTAGCAGCATTTGCAAATATAGTATATCCTTTCATATAATCAATCCTTGCAACTATCCCTATGGCTATGTCATTCTCATTTAAATTATATTTTTCTCTGAATATTTTTCTTTTTATTTCATCTCTTTTAAATCTGTCAGTATCTATCCCATTATGAATAACCACAGCTTTATCCATACAAAAACCACTATTTTTATGAAACTCTATACTTGCATAAGAGTTTGCAATAATCTTATCTACTTTATAAGATAACCTCTTTTGCAGCCAAAATAAAAACTGAGAAACTTTCCCATACTTAGCAAAGTCCATATTTGAAGCTCTAAATCCCCAAATAATTTTTGTATTTTGAGGTTTACACCAATAAGAAAAAAGATTCATCTCACCTAAAAATGAATAAATTACATCTGGACTAAACTCTTTTAAAACTTTTTTATAATTACTATAAAATCCAAAAAAGTCATATCTACTTTTTTTATTAAGATTAATATACTTTATGTTTGGAATATTTTTAACTATATCTTCTTGTATCCCTCCATACATAGTGCAAACTAAAACATCAAACTTAGTTTTATCTATATGCTTAACCAATTCTATAAATTGCCTCTCTGCTCCCCCTATGTCTAAAGAGCGTATAGACAAAACTAATTTAATCATTTAAAAACTCTTTTTAAATATACTTTTACTTTTGACAAAAAAGGAACTATTTTTTTAGGTAAAAACATAACAATGAGCATTACATATGAACCTTTATATTTTGGGCATAACTTTATGCTTGTCAAAAGATAACTAAATCCCTTTTTATATTGGTTTGATAGTTTTGCAAAATATACCGCACCTTTAAATATTGTTGCCAAATAACATGGACAGTATAATTTCATTTCATTTTGATAATATTCTATATCTCTTTCATAGTTGATTATTGCTTTATCAGCTTTCTCTATCATATTGTGAGTAACACTATTTTCATTTATCCTATAATTTCTAACGGCTTTATGGAAATAATATATCTTTCGATGCCTTAACATTCCTCGCCATAATGTTCCTTCACCGCCATACAAATCAATATCAAATCTTTTATTGCCTAAAATCTCTTGTTTAAAAATACTCCAATACTCACCTGAAATTTTTCCACATAGAAAATCTTTCCAATCAACTTCTCCACTTTTTTCAAGTCCCAAACCAGAAAACTTTCCATTGTCCCATCTGTTTGAGATGATTTTGCAATTTCCCATTACAACATCATAACCTTCTAAAAGCTTATCAACCATCATACTTAAAGCACCTCTACCATAGTATCATCATCAAATATACCTATTATTTCACCAGTGCAATAATCTAAACCATTATTTTTATTACCATTGGGACCTTGGGGATATTTTTTATTTTTCACATATTTTATATAATCGTATTTTTCGATATAAGTTTTACAAACTTTTTCTGTATCATCTGTAGAATTATCATCTGTAATTACTATTTCTAAATTTGGATAATTTTGATTAATTATACTATCAAGACACTCTTTTAAATAATTTGCTCTATTGTATGTAGGAACAATTATTGATACTATTGGATAACTACTCATTCACTACCTTTTTCATAACTTTTTCCCACTCACTCGCTATTTTTTTAATACTATACTTTTCTTGAACCTTCACAGCTTCTTTGGATAATCTCTTTCTTAGAGACTCATCATCTATAAGTTGTTGTATAGACTTGGTTAATTTTTCAATATTTTGATTCCCCACTAAGATACCATTAACACCATCTTCTATAATCTCACCTGGTCCATAAGGACAATCAAAGCTAACTACCGCACACCCCATAGACATAGCTTCAATTAAAACATTTGGAAAACCTTCTTTTCTTGAAGAAAGAACAAAAATTGAAGCTTTTGCATACCATTCAAAAATATTTTTTTGATTTCCAAGTAAAATTACCTTATCATTTAATTGCAACAGTTCTATTAATTTTTCTAAATTTTGTCTCTCCTTGCCTTCTCCTGCAATATAAAGTTTCCAATCAGTTTTTATGTTAGCATAAGCTCTTATTAAATTATCAAAACCTTTTTGTTTATCAAGCCTTCCAACTGCCAAAATTATTTCCCGTTTTTGTGAATATAAAATATCATTATCATTATTAGTAAAATTAATCGGATTATAAATAATTTTTATATTATTCGAAAAATTATAATTTTGAGCATCGGATTTTGTTTGTGTAATCAATTCATTAGAAAATGGATATATAATTTTTCTTAAAATATTTAACATCTTGGAATTATAAAAATCGTATATTGTTCTTTCAGAAACAATAATTTTTTGATTATTCAATTTGGAAGCAATAATTGATAAAATATTGGTATGAGTCATAAAAGAAATATTTACATCTGCTTTAATCTCTTTTAGCTTTTTTTTAAGCACAAAAATTCTTTTTATACTATTTTTTATACTTTGAAATATATTTTCAGATTGTTTTAATAAATCTAATTTTATATGTGTTACTTTACTATCTAGTTCATAAAAAGGATCTGCACTTGAAAAAGTCAATATGAATACTTCATGCTTTTTTGACAATTCATTAGCAAGTAAAGTCAAAACTCTCTCAGCTCCACCACTTCCAAGAGATGAGATAATAAATGCTATTTTCATAATTTTATCACCTTGTATAGTGAAAATCCAAAATAAATAACCTTCAACAAATGCTTCGCATAAACCTTCGGATATCTAAAAAGCATCCACCAATAACGAGCAACAAACCACTTTGATTCAAATAAAAATCCTTCTGGGTATTTTTGTCTAATATTTTGGCTAATATTATCACTCTCATTTCTATAATAAATTCTCAATACTTTATTTAAAAAATAAGAATATGGCTTAATCTCAAATGTAATTCTACTCCAAAAAAAGCTCTCAGGTATAAATTTTAAATTTTTTGCTTCATCTGGTATAGTAAAAGCTTTTTTTAAATTTTCTGTTTTTAAAAGTGCCCAAGTTTCACCCAATCCTATATCCCTCCATTTGAAAAAAATATCTAAAGTCGGAATAAGTTTATTAGCTATTGGATAATCACACCCTATACGATTACCGTATTGATCTTGACACAAAACTCCAATGCCTCCGCATTTTGCTTTTTCTTCTTCTGTAAAATTACGCCATACACTATAAAAAGTTTCAAATGTTTCTGGCAAAAACTCATCATCGCTGTCACAAAACAAAAACCATTCCCCTCTTGCTTTTTCTATCCCTTTTCTTGAAGCATGAGGTTTTCCCATATTTTTCTGATAAAAGTATCTTATTTCAAAATCTGACTCTTTTTGCCATTTTTCAACCAATTCTTTTGTATTATCAGTTGAACCATCATCAACAATAATCCACTCAAAAATATATTTATTATTAATTTTTTGTAATGTCTGATTTTTAATGCTCTTATATACTCTATCTAGTTTATCTGCTCTATTAAAAGTTGGTGTAAAAACTGTCATAAAAACATTATTTTTCATGACACTAGTGTTCCATTGTTCAATTTATAAACCACATCACACCTGTCGATAGTACTCAATCTGTGTGCAATGACAATCAATGTCTTATTGCTGCTTATAGCATAAATCTCATCCATTATTTTTGCTTCCGTCTCATTATCAAGTGCAGATGTTGCCTCATCCAGTACCAAAAGCTCTGGATCGTTATAAAGTGCACGCGCAATTGCGATACGCTGTTTTTGCCCGCCACTTAATTTTATGCCACCCTCTCCTACAATGGTATCGATACCATCTTGATGAAGTTCTAAAAAATCAAATATATTAGCCTGTTTTAGTACCTCTTGTACCTTTTTTTCATCAACTTCATTTCCAAAAGCCACATTTTGAGCCACTGTACCGTCAAAAAGATAAACATTTTGTGGGATATAGCCTATTTTGCTTCTCCATGATTTTATGTTCGATTCATTTAGCATTTTCTTATCTACACATATCTCTCCGCTAGATGGTTTATACAAACCTATTATCAAATCCACCAGTGTGCTTTTGCCACTTCCGCTCTCGCCTATAAAGGCTATGGAAGTACCCTTTGAGATTGTTAGATTTATCTCTTTTAATATAGGCTTGTCGTGGATATACTCAAACGATATATCCTTTAACTCTATACTCTCATTGAACTCTATAACATCTATACCTAAACTCTCCGTATCATATATCACATCATTGTGAATTATATCCAGTGATTTTCTATAAAACAGTATCTGATTATAACTTGTCAGTATCCTATTTGCCGATGGCATAAGTCTGTAAAGTCCCAAGACGAACATAGATATAAGAGCTATAGCGTTTGAGACATCACTTTGATACTTATATACCAGATATATAACTATAAAAGTGACGATGCTAAAACCCACAGCCTCTAAAAAGAGTCTTGGAAAGTGTGAATATGTATCGTTTATAATATTCGTTCTTGCATATCCATAGCTTGCCTCTGCAAACTTCTCCATAATTTCTTTATTATTACTTTTTAGCTTCATAATCTTAAAATTGCCAAATGAGCTATTGATAATCTCATAAAATCTCTTTTGAAAGCTTTCTCTAGCACTTCCGGCTTTTTTTATCTTTGGAGAGATTATTCTTACTAAAAATATTGCATTGAGCACCAATAAACATGTTAGAAGTATAGTTATTTTCCAATTAACATATATCATCATAGAATATATTAGTATAACTATAAATACTTCACTAAACATAAATAGTATAGCAGATAGAAGGGTAGTTAGATTCTGTGCTTCGTTGATGATAGCTTTATTTAAATCGCTACTGCTTCTCTCAATAAAGTCTCTATACCTCATCCCAAGATAGTTCTCAAATAGTCTATAAGCAAAAAGGTGGTACCTTCCTTTTGAAAATCGCGAAAGCATATAAAAATAAAAAAGATTGATAGCACTTCTAAATATATAAAATACAATCAACACGACTCCAAAAGATATAACAAAATCAATCTTTGATGAGAAACTAAATAGGTTGTATGCAGTATGATAGTACTCATTAGTATCTATCAGAGTAAAATCATTTGCCACAGATATAAAAGGCATTATAGCAGATATACCTACCGTCTCTACAATAGAAATTACAATAGAAAAAAACAATAAAAATAATAAAAACTGCTTATCTCTTTTAGATAATAAATACTTTAATTTTTCTATCAATTACAACCTACCATCACAATCATTCAAAATCCCTTTAATATCATAAATAACTTGATTTTGATTTGTTTTTATATCTAAACTTTTAAATTCATCATGAGCAACAGCTAATACAACTGCATTGTAATTTTGAATGTTTATTTGTGCATTTTGAATTAAGTCTAAATTATATTCTCTTTTTACTTCATCTTTATCTGCCCATGGATCTTGTACTTCTACATTGCATCCAAACTCTTTTAATTCTTTTATCACATCAATAACTCTTGAGTTTCTTATATCTGGACAATTTTCTTTAAAGGTAATTCCCAATACCAATACTTTTGAGCCTTCTATCTTTTGACCTTTTTTTATCATTAGTTTTATTACTTGGTTTGCTACATATATACCCATACTGTCATTTATGCGCCTTCCTGCTAGTATTATTTCAGGATGAAAACCAACTTCTTGTGCTTTATGAGTTAAATAGTATGGATCAACTCCTATACAATGACCTCCTACAAGTCCTGGTTTAAATGGCAAAAAGTTCCATTTAGTTCCAGCGGCTTTCAAAACTGCATTTGTGTCAATTCCTAGCTTATTAAAAATCAGTGCTAATTCATTTACAAATGCTATATTTATATCTCTTTGGCTATTTTCTATAACTTTTGCAGCTTCAGCTACTTTGATACTTGGGGCTTTATGAGTTCCTGCTGTTATTATTGATTTGTACAACTCATCTACTTTTTTAGCAATCTTCGGAGTACTTCCGCTAGTTACTTTTAGGATTTTTGTTACTGTATGCTTTTTATCTCCTGGATTTATTCTCTCTGGAGAATATCCACAAAAGAAATCTTGATTAAATTTCAGGCCACTAAATTTTTCTAAGACTGGGACACAATCTTCTTCAGTAGCTCCAGGGTAAACTGTGCTTTCATAGATAACTATATCATCTTTTTTAAGAACTTTACCTATACTTTCACTTGCTTTTAAAAGAGGAGTTAAATCTGGCCTTTTATTTTTATCAATTGGAGTTGGAACTGTTACTATGTAAATGTTACATGTAGAGATATCTTCTAGCTTAGAAGTAAATTTGATACCATTTGAAATAGCTTCTTTTAATTGTTCGCTTGTAAGTTCTAATGTTTTATCGTGAGCATTTTCTAGCTCTTCAATTCTTTTTTGATATATATCAAACCCTACTACTTCATACTTCTTTGCAAATTCTACAGCTAGTGGTAGTCCTACATAGCCTAAGCCTATTATTGCTATTTTATCTTTCATCTCTTACCCTTAAAAAAACAGGAAATCTTGGTTTTCCATATTTTGTAAATTCTTTATATTTAAATGTTATTATTGAGCCAATTTTAGGTGGATTTTTTCGTTGCTCATCACTAAATCCACTTCCTATCTTAAACTCTTTGCCATTATCTAACATGCAAGTTAATGATCCCATTACATGTAGATATTTTCCTTTGCCTTGATTTATAGCTGTTATTTTACACTCTGTATCTTTAAAACTTTTAACTTTTAACACTTTTGAAGTTCTTTTATCTATATAAGGTGCATTTTGATCTCTTATAACTACACCCTCTCCACCTTTATTTTCAACTTCTTTTAAAAAAGATTTTAAGTGCTTTTTATCTTTACATGTAGTTTGTTTTATAATCTTTATATATTTATTTGGATGTGCTTTTAAGTAGTCTTCTAAAACTTTTAATCTCTTTTTTAATCCACCTTTTTGGTTAGGTACCTCAAAAATATTGTAAGTTATTTGTTTCCATCCATCACGAGGAGTTTTTTTACTTGTTATTGAAGAAATATTTTCAAAATCTCCTCGTTTGCTCCAAAGCTCACCATCAATCTCAAATGGAGGAAAATTTTTTGTAAACCAAATGGGAGCACTAAATTTTTTACCTCTTCTGCTTATGAGGTTCTTACCATCCCAATAAGCTCTAACACCATCAAGTTTTTCACTCATGAGCCACCCTGAGATATTTTGGTCTTTATAAGTTTTTAAAAGTAATAAACTAGGTTTACTAGCAAAAAGAAGAAAAGGAATAAATAAGATAAAAAATCTAATCATTTAGTGTTACCAAGCTATTTACAAAAGTTCTAAATTTAAATTTTTTTCTCAATTCATTCCTTCTAATATAAACATGTAAACCTTTTCATAAGGCTTACATGTAGAAAACTATTTACACTCTGAAACTGTAAGATTTTCTCTGTTTTTCTCAATAGTTTTTTTGCCGACACCTTTAACTTTTGCTAAATCATCTACTGATTTAAAACAACCATTTTTATCTCTAAAAGCTACTATTTGTTCAGCTTTCTTCATACCAATCCCACTTAAAGTTGAAAACTCTTTTTTATCTGCTTTGTTGATATCAACACTAGCAAATAAAAAACCAAAACATAAAATTAAAGCCAATAGTACTCTCATGTAGTACCTCCTTATGAAATTTTACACGAGATTAACATAATATAACTTATATAATTATTATTTTATCTTTATTAGACTGATTTTTAATCAAGTAAACTAGATTCTAAAGTCTTATTATAAAAATAATTAGTAGCTTCTACAAATCCATCTATACTGCCACAGTCAAATCTTTTACCTTTAAATTGATATGCTATGACTTTTCCTTTTTTTGCCATTTCTAAAAGTGCATCAGTTATTTGTATCTCTCCACCAATTCCAGGTTTTGTTTCTTTTATGATTTCAAAAATATCAGGTGTTAGAATATATCTTCCAATAATAGCTAGATTACTTGGGGCATCTTTTGGATCTGGTTTTTCTACCATACTCTCAACTCTATATGTATCATCACTGCCATCTACCAAATGTCCGGCAATTACCCCGTATTTACTAGTCTCTTCAAAAGGAACTTCTTCAATGGCTACTACACAGCAATTATATTTTTCATAAATTTTTACCATTTGAGAGAGTATATCGCCATCACACAAATCATCTGCTAAAATTACTCCAAATGGCTCATTTCCTATAAGGGTTTCTCCAGTTAGTATCGCATGCCCCAAACCCTTCATCTCAATCTGTCTTGTATATGAAAAAGTACACTTATTTATCACATCTCTAATTTCATTCAAATAATGCTCTTTTTTAGTACCTTGTATTTGGTGTTCTAACTCATAACTTATATCAAAATGATCTTCTATCGCTCTTTTTCCTCGCCCTGTTACTATAGCCATAGTTTGACAGCCTGCTTTTATAGCCTCTTCTACTCCATACTGGATAAGTGGTTTTGTTAAAACTGGTAGCATCTCTTTAGGCATTGCTTTTGTAGCAGGCAAAAATCTTGTTCCATAACCTGCAGCTGGAAATAGGCATTTTTTGATTTGCTTCATAATAATACTCTATTTTTTAGTTTTTTATTTAGTATGACTTTTGATTCCTCAACTCCAGGTTGATCATATGCATTTACTCCTATAAGACTAGCAGTAATCGAAGTTAATAGCTCATAATAAAATATAAATTTTCCAATATTTTCTTCATCTATTTCTTCAAGCTCAATCAAATCAACTGGAATATCTCCTTTTTGTACAAGTGCTTCCATGACTGAATCAGCTTGTAGGTTTATGAGTTGATTAAAGCTTAGATTATCAATGAGGTTTAAATTTTCTAACTCTTTTAATTCTATTTTTGGTATATTCAAATCCTCATTAAAATTATTTATCTTCAAAAATGTTACGCTTTTATCTCTAAGGCCTTCGACTATGAGTTGTAAAAATGAGTGCTGATCTTTTGGCCCAATTAATCCTACTGGACTTAAACCTAAATTAAAACTACTATGAAGTTGTTTTTTACCCAAACTCTCACCCCAAAGCTGCACATACCACTCAGCAAAGTATTTAAAACTTTCACTATATATAAAAAGAGCATTTATGTTATATCTCATGGAGTTTTTTGCATAATAAGTTGCTTTTTTAAGAAGTATGTCTTTTAAATATCCATCATTAAAAAAACTATTTTTTACAAAACCAGCACCTTTTAGTAAAGATTTTATATCAACTTCAATAAGACTAAGAGGAGCTAATCCAACATTTGATAAAACTGAAAATCTTCCTCCCACATTTTTTGGAATCTCTAGGCAAAAAGATTTTTTACTCTTAGCATGTTTTTCTAACGGGCTATTTTTGTCTGTCACATAAGTAAATCTGTAATCTTCACTAATATTATTGTTTTTTAATAACTCTAAAATATATTTATATATTGCCATAGTTTCAATCGTTGTTCCTGATTTGCTTACTATGAAAAAGTGAGCATGATTTAATCCTACTTTTTCTAACTCAGCTCTTAGTGCAACTGGATCTGTGCTTTCTAAAAAATGAATTTTTTTAGTAAAATTTTTTATATTTTTTAAAGTCCTATAAATCGCTTTTAAGCCAAGTGAACTCCCACCTATGCCTATGATAACTAGATGAGTTACTTCTTTGTTTTTCTTTTCAAACTCTTTTTTATAATGTTCTAAATCACTTAAATCTTGCTCAGGCAAAGAGTAGTAACCAATGCTTTTTGTTTCATCACAAATAGCTTCATATATACCCTCTTCTGCCATAACATCAAAAAATAATTTATTTGTCATAATCTCACCTTCTTGTGCTTGTCACTCTCTGTGAGAAAAAAATCTACATACCAATCCACAAACTTACCAATCCCCTCATCTATACTAGTTTCAGGTTTATAATCCAAATCTTCTATGAGGTCATTTACATCAGCATAAGTACTAGGAACATCTCCTGCTTGAAGTGGTAACATATTTTTCTTTGCAGTTTTGCCTAGCTTTTTTTCTAATGCTTCTATAAAATCCATAAGCTTTACTGGATTGTTATTTCCTATGTTATATACTTTATATGGAGCAGTTGAATTTGATGGATTAATCTTTTCTTCACTAACACCTTTTGGAGGATTATCTATGACTCTTATAACACCTTCTACTATATCGTCGATGTAAGTAAAATCTCTTTGCATATTACCATAATTAAAAACATCTATACTCTTACCCTCAATAATAGCTTTTGTAAACAAAAACAGTGCCATATCAGGTCTTCCCCATGGTCCATAAACAGTAAAAAATCTAAGTCCAGTTGTTGGAATATCATAAAGATGAGAATAAGTATGAGCCATAAGTTCGTTACTTTTTTTACTAGCTGCATAAAGACTGATAGGATGACTTACATCGTGACTTGTACTAAAAGGTTGAGCTTTATTCAAGCCATAAACACTAGAGCTACTTGCATATGCAAGATGTTTGATATCATAATGCCTGCAACACTCTAAGATATTTAAAAACCCTACGATATTACTTTGTATATAAGCATCAGGATTACTTAGGGAGTATCTAACACCAGCTTGGGCCGCTAGATTGCACACTTTGTCAAACTTTTCTTCTTTAAAAAGCTTTTCTAGATTTTCTTTATCTTCTAAATTTAGCTTTATAAATTTATAATTTGGATATTTTTTACTAGTAATCAACTGATTATAGGCTATATCTTCTCCCTCTTTTAAATCCTCAATGATACCTGTTCTTACTAATCTACCATACTTCACATTTTGGTCATAATAGTCATTTATATTATCTAATCCTACAACCTCATCACCTCTTTCAAGAAGTCTTAAGACTAAATGGCTTCCAATAAAACCTGCTGTTCCGGTTACTAAAATCTTCATAATCTCTTTGCCTTCAAAATAAGCTCGTTTAGTTTCTCTTCATAAAGTTTTGCTTTTTCTTCATCAGTTGATTCAAAACGAGTTACTAAAACAGGAGTTGTATTGCTAGCTCTTACTAAACCCCAACCATCTTCAAATATCACTCTAACTCCATCAACATCCACAATCTCTTTAATCTTAGGAAAATCACTTGGAGGGTTTTTTAGTAACTCTTTTACCCTATCTACCAACTTAAACTTTTCATCTTCCGTTGTTTCTACTTTTATCTCTTCGGTCGAATAAACTTTAGGAAGTTTTGCAATTCTACTGTCTACATGTAAACCATTTTTTATAAGCTCTATCATCCTAAGAGTTGCGTAAATTGCATCATCATAACCAAAATACTTATCGTTGAAAAACAGATGCCCACTAACTTCAGCTGCAAAATCAGCATTTACTTCAGCGATTTTTACCTTTAAATTACTATGACCAGTTTTGTACATGTAAGCTTTTCCATAATTGTTGATAGTATCATACATCACTTGAGAACATTTTACTTCGCCTACAACTTTTGGATTTTTCATTGATTCGCTAAAAAGTATTGCCATTATATCACCTTTGACATTGTTTTTCTTTGTCAAAAAAGCAATCCTATCAGCATCTCCATCATATGCAAATCCATACTCATAATCACCTGCTAACTCTTTTTTTATATCAACTAAATTTTCTTCAACTGTTGGGTCTGGATGGTGATTTGGAAAAGTTCCATCTGGCCTAACAAAAAGTCCTCTACAAGCAAAACCCAATCGCTTAAATATAGGACTAGCAACAACACTAGCTACACCATTGCCACAATCATAAACAAAAGGTACATCAAAACCTTGTAGATGATCAAACTCTTTTACTAAATAATCTATATATCTAACTTTTGCATCTATTTTTTTACATGTAGTATTATCTTCAATCGATAAATCAAGATTTGCTAAAATCTCCCTACCTAAAGCATAAATATCTTCTCCAAAAAAAGGCTTTTTATCCATAGTAATTTTAAATCCATTATACTCACTTGGATTGTGAGAGCCTGTAATCATCACTGAAGCATTTGGGCTAATTCCATCAAATGTTTGATAATTTGAAAAATAATTAACAGGAGTTGCCACAAGACCCATACTCAACACTTCACAACCAGCCTTGTTAAATCCACTAGTAAGCCAATCATGCAATATAGGCGAATGACTCCTAGCATCATAACCAATAGCCACAATCCCACCAAGTTTTTTTACATGTAAACCTAAAAAATAGCCAATAAGCTTTACAACCTGTTCATTTAACTCTTTTTCAAAAATCCCTCTAATGTCATACTCTCTGAAGATATTATTCATCTTGCACCCTTTCGTGAAACAACTACTTTTAATGTTTTAAAAAATATAATAATATCCATCCATAATGACCAATTTTGTATGTACCATACATCTAGTTTTTTTCTCTCATCAAATGTAAGTTCATTGCGACCACTAACCTGCCAAAGTCCACTTATACCTGGTTTAGCTCTTAATATCATATTTATTTCTTTTTTCATTTTGTGCTCTTCATTTGGCATATATGGTCTTGGCCCGATTAGATTCATTTCACCTTTTATTACATTTATAATTTGAGGTATTTCATCCAATGAGGTTTTTCTTAAGAAATATCCTACATTAGTAATCCTTGGATCATTTTTATATTTATGATATTTGTCATAATATAATTTTTCAAATTTATTTTTTTCTAAATACTCTTGTAAAATACTATCACCATTTTCATACATGGTTCTGTATTTATAACATTCAAATATTTTGCCATTTTTACCTAATCTTTTTTGTTTAAAAAAAACCTTTCCTGATGAATCTCTTTTTATAAGACATACAATAACTAAATGTAAAATTAACAAAAATGGCACAATCAACAAAACTAAAAACTTTTCAAATAAATTCTTAATAAATAAATTTATAGGCTTTAAAAGATTATTTTGCATTTTGATAGCTGATGCTCTTATATTAAAATACTCTAAAATTTCTGATTGAGAAAAATTAATATTTTCCATATAAGGTAGTAAATATATATCTCTTATAAACTTAGAGTATCTTCTTATATATGCTTCTATACTTTTTATAGGAACATCTTTAGATGCTACAAAAATAACTTCTGGATTATCTTTAACAACTTTAAAACCTAGATACCAATTTAATAAAAACTCCTTTTCAAATTTATTCTTTTGCTCTTCATTTCCTATAATCTTTACTCTTGTTTTAAAAAAATCAAATATATATACAACTCTTTTAATGATTCTTTTATAAATTGGAAATAATAAAATTAGTACTATAAAATAACATATAAAAATATCTTTTGATAAATAAAAATCAAATAAATAAAATGTGGATAGGATAAGGAATGATAAAAGTATGGATTTTAAAATAACTTTTGTTTCTTCCCAAAAATCAAAATTATTTATATAAATTTTTCCTATAAACAAAAGTGAAAGAATAAATACAAAAATTAAAATAATTTTTGAAGAAATTTCTTGGTTAAATATAATATTGTTTATAACAAAAAAAAGAAACAAAAGAAACAAAAGATCAAGCACTACCAATAAAGCACTTGTAATAATCTTTTTCATAAAGCCTCTTTTACATAGTATTTAAAAAGATATCATCTAAATGAGATATATTTTGTGTATTTAATTCTCCTAGGTATTGAAGTAAGATTGCATATGAATCTAAATATTGATATGTAGCATCAATGAGTTTAAATTTTGATTCATATAACTTTGCCTTAGCATCTTCAACATCAATTAAACTTTTTAAACCTTTCTCATAACCTTTTGTGACTGAATGCAGATATAGCTCCGCTAATTTTATTGAGTTTTTATAAAGTAACACACTTTCTTTTGCATTTTTCAATTTAACAACTACTTCTTCATAATCAGAAATTATACTATTTTTAATGTCCTCAACAGAATAATTTGCCGAACTTAAAATATATTTAGATTGAACTATTTTAGACCTCCTATATCCTCCTTGATAGAGTGGTAAACTAAAATTTAACATTATTGTTGATTCGTCTTTATAATCTGAATATACATTTGCATTATCGTACTTTGAATAAGATGCTGATAAATCAACTTTAGGTTTGTATAAATTATAAGAATTTTCTATCTCTTTTTTTGATAATTCAATATTTAATTTTGCCTTTTTTAGTTCTAAATTATGAGCATACAAATAATCATATGAAAAATTAAACGATAAACTGTCAATATTAACTTTTTCAAAATTTATATCAGCTAATTTAAAATCTTTCAAGCCCACTAAGTCTTTAAATTTTAATTTTGCCAAATCTATATTATGCTTTTCTTCATTAATTTTTACTTTTGACTGGTCAAGCGTTAATTTAGCTTCAAAATAATCCATCTTATTTGCTAGTCTTTTTTCATACATTTTTTTAATTTGCTCATATCTTATTTTATTGGCTTCATAATAAGACTTGGCTACATGTAGTGAATTTTTGGCCCTTATAATTGATATATAAGCCCTTATCACATTATATGCAAGTTCTTGTTCTTTTTGACTGAGATACAAAGAAGAATATTTATACTTTAACTCAGATTGATCAATTGCATTAAAATATTCTGGATGATAAATTGGTATCTTAGATGAAATTGTACCCTTATAATATTTCTCTTCCCTATTGTTTCCATTATAATTAAGCTTATAATTTCTCTGTAAGCCTGATATAGAAAAATCAATCTTTGGAAATAATCTTGATTTTGCTTGATTTATATCTTCTTTTTTTGCCAATGTTTGAAATTCATACGATTTTAAATCTGGTTTATAATTTTTTGCAGCATCGTATGAAAATAATAAACTTAATTCACCATTTGCAAGCACTGAATTAGTAATTATTAAATATAAAAATATTAATATAATTTTAACGTTTAATTTATTCATATATTCCTCTTATTATAAATTTTATTCTTCAAGAAAAGCCTTATTTATCATCAATGTCAATGGTTTTACTAAATACTCTAGCATTGTTTGTGAACCTATTTTTATAACTACACTTGCTGGCATTCCAGCTAATAGCTTAAGGTTTTCTTTTCTTAGAGTTTCTTCGCCTTCTTTGTCTACAATTAATTTTACAGTATAGAAACTATGCCCATCTTTATTTGTAGTGCTATCTGCTGCAACAAATATAACTTCACCTTCTATATTCTTTATAAACCTTCCTTTCATCTGAAATGCAGGAAATGTCATATTGGCTTTTAATCCAACCTTAACATAATCAATATATTGAGGTTGAAGCATAGCTTCTATAATCAATTTAGAGTTTTCGGGAACTATATACATAATCGGTTTACCAGGTGCAATTACAGCTCCTATTGTATGTATTTGCATATCAAGTACTGTACCACTAACAGGGGCTTTGATATTGGTTCTAGATAATGTATCTTTTATCCTAATCATTCTTGCTTTCATATCTTCAATAGAAGTAGTTGTTTTTCTAAGTTCACTTTTTATTTTTCTAAAAAAAGATTCTTCATCTAGCAAAAGCTGAGTTTTTGTTTCGTCTATTTGGATATTGGCTTTTATTATATCAGATTCATTTCTAGCAATTTCTGCTTTTAAAGACTCTATCTTTCTCTCAACCTCTCTTAATTTAATTTTATCTATAAGATGTTCTTCATACAAATCTTGCTGTTCTTTTAGTTCATTTTCGTATGATTTTAAAAGTGATTTATTGCTTGAAATTGTTTGATTTAAACTTTCAATTTGTTTGCTTAAAGAATCAATTTTTTGTTTAGTAATTATTTTTTCTTTTTCAAAAGAACTTTTATCATTTTTATAAATTTCAAGTTGAGTTTTGACAAGTTTTTCTCTTTGTGTTTTTTCTAGCTTATCTAATTCTTCTGAAAAAGAAATCTTTGCAAAATTATTATTTTCAGCTATAAGTCTACTTTGAGTCGCAAGAGCATCAAAATAATTTGCTTCTATAGAAAGCAATTCAGACTTTGCTTTTTTAGTACTTAAACTAATAAGCAAATCTCCTTTTTTTACTTTATCTCCATCTTTAACATAAATTTTTTCAACTATACCTCCTTCTAAATGTTGAATAACCTTTTTGTTAGATTCAACAACAACTTGACCTGGAAGAGGAACACCTGTATCCATTGGGGCAAAAGATGCCCAGATTCCAAAAATACCAAAAACAATGAAAATAGCACTCAAACCAATTTTTATATATTTTTTATCATTTGTATCTGGCAATACACTATCAATAGAGTTATTTGATTTCACTATTTTTCTCCTGGCTTTGTCATTTTAGGAACACTCATCTGAGGTTTGCTTTGCTGGGTTACAGCTGATTGTTGTGGCTTAGGCTGTAATGCCTTTAATACTTCATCTCTTTTACCATATGCACTTAAAGTACCTTGAGCCAATATGGCGATACTATCAACAGCAGCTAAAATATTAGGCCTATGAGTAATAAGTATAATTGTACTTTTATTTTCTTTCATAGCTAAAATTGTAGCTAAAAGAGCTTTTTCACCTTCCTCATCTAAATTAGAATTTGGTTCATCTAAAACAATCAACGGAGGCTTTTTATAAACTGCTCTTGCTAGTCCGATCCTTTGTCTTTGCCCTCCAGAGAGTGTAGCACCACCAACTCCAACAATGGTATCATAACCTTGAGGTAATCTCAAAATCATGTCATGCACGCCAGCAATTTTTGCTGCTTCTACTACTTCTTTAGGATCTAATTCCCCAAATCTACTAATATTTTCACTTATACTACCTTCAAAAAGTTCAATATCTTGTGGTAAATACCCAATATATTGTCCTAGTTCTATACTATTCCATCTATGTACATCTGCACCATCGAGTCTTACTTTTCCATTGTGAACTGGCCATACTCCAAGAATTGCTCTTGCTAATGTAGATTTTCCTGATGCACTAGGACCAATAATACCAACTGTTGTACCTGCAGGGATAAGCATATTGATACCTTTTAAAGTTGGTATATTTGAATTAGGCGGAGCTACTACTATATTTTCAACTCTTATTTCTCCCTTTGGGGCAGGTAATTGCATAGGTTCAGGAATCTCTGGAAAATGAGCCAAAAGGTTATTTAACCTTTTATATGCTCCTCTTGCATCTGAAAAACCTTTCCATGTATTTGTTAGTAAATCAAGTGGTTGAAGGGCTCTTCCCATGAGAACAGCACCTGCAATAATCATACCTGGAGATATCAACCCTTCTATTGCTAGATAAGCACCTACACCATAAGTTAAAGACTGAAAAAGTTGCCTTAGAGATTTACTCATATTTGCCCATTTTCCTGCGTTATCACTAGCTTCTGATTGAATTGATAAAAATTTTAAATGTTTTTGAAGCCATCTATATTTAATATTTTCATTCATACCCATAGCATGGATAATCTCTGCATTTGCTATGTTTTTATTGATATAGCCTAATGACTGATTATTTAACTTATTTGCTTCTTCTAAAGCTTTTTTTGTAGTTTTTTCGTTTAGCATTGTTATAGTAAATATAACAATAGCAGCAAAGATAGTAAATACAGCAAACCAAGGGCTAAAAAGATACATTACAAACAAATATATTGGAAACCAAGGCGAATCAAAAAATGCAAATACTCCATTTCCTGTCATAAATTGCCTAACTTTTGTCAAGTCAGCTAAGGGTTGAGATGAAGACTTACCCGGAGTTAATCTAGCTAGATGAAAAATAACATCAAATAAATGGGCATTTAAATCTAAATCTATTTTATTACCAATTCTAACTAATATTCTAGACCTTATAACTTCCAAAAAACCAAGTGTTGCAAACATAACTATGACTATCAATGTAAGTAATGCTAAGGTTTCAAGACTTCTACTTGACATAACCCTATCATAAACTTGGAGCATATAAATAGAAGGCACTAGCATTAGCATATTTATAAACATACTAAATAGTCCAACATAAAAAAACGATTTTTTAGTATTTTTTAGTGCTTGTTCAAGTTGAGTTATTGCAACTTTTCTAGCTTGGTTTGGATTCATTTTTTTTCCTAATTTTTAGTTTGTTGATTTTGACTAGCTAATTTAAATAAAATTTCTATTTTAGATAATGATTCAAGGTGTTTATCAATAAAAGTTATAATTCCTTTTCTAACCCATAACGCTAAAGTTTCATCATCTAGCGCATTCAATTTATCTTTATTTACAACTTGAAAACCATTTATTAAAACCTTTTTTTCTTCACCCTCACCTACACTAATTTCTCTATCTTCTAATATACCTGAATCTTTAATGGCTTTAATAACAGCTTGTGTATTTAAGTTTTGTTTTTCATAGTCAGTTAAAAAGTTAATAGCATTTTTTAATACCTCAGTTTGCTCGCCTTCCTTATTAAACAGCTGTTTACCTTTAGATTTACTAACATTACTAGCTTCTTCATCTATCAGTATAACTTTTTGTTCACTATCTTCTTTTGTGTTTGCTAATGAAAATGGGTATTTTCTTAAAAAAGCTGGAACATATCTTGATATATATTTTCCTTCGTCATTGATAGCTAAATTTTCCTTACCCAATGAAGTTAAAGCTACAAGCGATGGTATTTCATCTGATGTAAAAACAACAGGAAATATTTCAGACACCATTGCTATCTCATTTGCTAAAATTGGAATAAATTTTAAATCTTTAGCAAAATTTAAATTTTCTAATGGAGTAACTTTTAAAGACTTGTGCTTTTCTTTGTCTAAAACTACTAATTTATTGTACATATCTTTTCCTTCTTTCTCTTTTTGATTTTTTTTATTTTTAGGGCGACCTCTTTTTTTTAAAATTGTATCACCAACTCTTTCTTCTATCTTTTTATAAAATTCAGGCGAACCTGTCAAAGTTTGTTTATCTAAATTATTTTTTATAAAATTCATTAAATCCTTATCTAAAATAAATTTATTAAAACTTTTTTTATATAATAAAGATCTATCTTTTGAATCTTTACCCAATAATTTATACATTTCATTCTCTCTTATTATCGGGTCATAGTTTGCATATGCATTTTTTGAATGACTAGTAAACTTAAAAGGATTTTGCTTATCTATTTTACATTCTCTTAATGAAAATGATTCTATATAACTCATAACTGACAATATAAACTTATCTTCAACTAAAGAACTTTTGTACCTACCTTCCCATAAAGTACCATTTCTATTATATTTTTTATTATAATAATTAATATAATTCAAATTTAAACTCTGCATAAATCTTGATAAACTATCTTTTTGGCCAAACATTCCAAGCAAATGTATATACTCAGTAGATAAAGAATATGAATGTATATCTACATGTAAATTAGAACTCAATTTTTCAAGAAGTGATAAATAAAAGTTATAATCCTCTTCATCTTTAAAAATAGCTTCTTTATTAAGGCTCTTAACAACAATGAGTAAAGCAACATCTTCAAAAAACAATCTAATTTTTCTTGCCAAAATAAATTTCCTTTATTTAATAAGAGAAGTATATCTGTAAAATACTTTAAATTTTATTAAAAACGACTCTGACCCTAATTAATATAATTTATTATACCCCATTCGTAAGTTGGAGAAGAGTTAATTAATAATTTTACTACTTTTTGAAAAATTGACTTATCTAAGGTGGCTTTGGCGAAAATATTATGTTCTAAAGATTTAAAAACAATCTCAATAGCATTGTCGTAGTTCTTAAAGCCAACGCTTTCTAATAAAATTGGTGTTTTAAAAGTCAAATTAAATGTTGTATTATCTGTATTTTTTGTATTATCGTTTTTTTCATTACTATAGTCTTCACTAACATAGTCAAAAAAATGTGGTAATAATTTTAATAAAAAGCTTCTTGTTATCCAAAAATCTACTCTATTTTCTATTTCTTCATAATTTATTGTTAGTAATAACCTGTCTTCTTTGGAAATATAATTACACGTGAATGTCTTTGCAGTAATAACCTTGGGATTGTTCATATGTGTACTTTTTTAGTGGAGCTGGTGAACGGACTTGAACCGCCGACCTGCTGTTTACAAGACAGCTGCTCTACCAACTGAGCTACACCAGCACTTATTTCTTTTGAATGTGGATTTTATCTCTTTTTATATTAAATTACAATAAATTGTTAAAACTTTTGTTAGATATCTGATATTTTTAACTTTCTAGGCTATTTTAAATACTTTGAAATCATAGTTCTGGAAATATTTAAAAAATTTGCAATTTCAGCTTTAGTATACCCGTACTCATATGCTTTTTTTATATTTTTCAACCTGTTTATATCTCTATCATTTTCAAAAAATTTTTCAATTCTTATATCTAAAATTTCAACTCCTCCACTTTCTTTTATTACATATTTTGGTTCAGTATAAACTTTATTTATGTACTCTTCACTAATGTCTGTGTTCAAATAACTATAATAATCTTTTATTTTCATACTCAATATTTTTGATTTTTCTATTAGACTAAAGTATTTTTGTTTATGAATATATTGAAAAAGTGATTGATACTTATAATCTTCTATTTTTTTTATAATATTTGCTTTTATTGGATTTCTTTCTATATACTTTGTAACAATCCAAAAATGTTCTTCATCAAATAAATAATTTGAAAAAAATCTACTCTGCCAAAGGTGTCCGTTTCTTTTGTATTTTTTATTAAAATAACTTGCATAGTTTGCATTTAGATACCTTATGGCTTGAGATATATTAGTCTCGGTAGTCTCTAAAAGCAAATGGTAATGATTATTCATAAGACAATATGAATGTACTGTTATCTTATATCTTTTTGATACAAATAATAAGATATCTAAAAATGATTCAAAATCCTCCACATCAAAAAAAATCTTCCTCCTTTCTACACCCCTATTTATAATATGATAATAACCAGGAGATGTTATACGGTATCTTCTTGGCATTCTTTATTTAAAGTACCTGACCCCTGTTGTAGAAGGTGATGGGACTAGATGTTTTTTGCATGCGTATGGATTCAACTGCTGTAATTTATGGTATAATTTGCTCAAATATAGGAGACGATTATGACAAAAGAAGATATACTTTTTTTTCTTAGAAACCATAAACAAACTTTACGAGAAAAATATGCTATAACACAAATAGGTCTGTTTGGTTCTTATGCTAGAGATGAAGCTACAGAAGATAGTGATATTGACTTAGCTATTTCTTCTTCAAAAAAAGATTTTTTTTTACGTGAAGATTTAAAAGAATATCTCCAAGAACATTTCAAAAAACCTATAGATGTAGGATATTTTGATAGCTTTCGAGCATTCTATAAAGATAAAATATCTAAAGAAATTCTTTATGCATAATAAAAATATTAGAAATGTTGAACTATTTATACTCGATGTTTTTATCTCCATTTATAAAATAAAAACTTATACCAACTCATTTGAAGATGGATATGATTTACAAAGTAGTTCTCTTCACTGGGATGCAACTATTAGATCATTTGAAATAATAGGTGAAGCTTGAAATCATCTCTTATCTGATAGTGATTTTGAGTCTGTAGCACCTTTATACTTTCGTAAAATTGTAAACTTTAGAAATGTTATTGTTCATGGTTACTTTGGAATAGATGCTGACGAGGTTTGGGACATCATAGCTAACAAACTAGATAATTTAAATCATGATTTATACCAAATTGTCAACAAACACTATGATTTAAATCAAGCTATTGAACTTACAATTGAAGAATATATCAAGCTAAACGATAAAAATACTGTTGAGTACCTACAAACTGTTTCAGCTGTACTTCAAACTATTAAACATCAGTAGTTTTACCTGATCATCGCTCCCCTAATATCATCATCTGTAGGCTTAATGTACCTCTTGCCTCTTCAAAAATCTTTTGCAAAAGGTCATTTAAAGGTTTATCTACCTTATTTACTATATAACCATTTTTTATCCATATATAATAACTGCTTCTTGTAACTTGAAACAATCTACACATTAGTTTTATTGAGAAACTCTTCCCGTGCTCTTTAATCCATGTATACTTTAGAGAGTTTCTTTGGCGAAGTATGCGGCTGCCTTTTTTAAAATTTCTCTCTCCTGTTTAAGTATCTTATTCTCAGCCCTTAAACGCTTGAGTTCTTCTTCATGGGACTCTTTCAAAGAATTAGTCTTCTTAAAATGTGCACCTCTTCCTTCAATCGGAATATTGTTTTTTATTTTATAAGCTCTTATCCAGCTATACAAGGTTTTTTCATGAATACCCAAATCATCAGAAACTTCTCGAATGGATCTTGAATTATTTAAAATTAACTGCATTGTTGAAGCTCTAAACTCTTCACTATATTGACTTCTTGACATAATCTTCCTTCTATCACTAATTTTAACTCAGAATTACTTAATTTCTGTGTCCTATTTAGTGTAGCCAGATCATCCAAAAGAGGTAATATTTTTGCATCATCTATTTTTATGTATTTTCTTTTTTTATCCTTGTTTATAATTCTTAGATAATAAGTTTTTCTTCCTGAACTTTTTACATCTAGTATAAATCCATTAATTGAATCATCATAAAACTCTTGTTTAGATTTTCCTTTTTCACACTCAATTCTTTTAACAAATCCTTGTGTTAATTTAGCCATGTCATCACCTTTTTTGTTCTGACTCACAACAATATAACAAAAGAGCTGAAGAAGTCAAGTAAAAATTGACTGTCTGCATATAGTCTGCAAAAATAGATCTTAAAATTTTGCAAAATATACTTTAAACATACTAGTATATAGGCATATATGTATTTATTTTTGTCTGCACCCTGTCTGCACAACCCTCGCTTTTTAAACGGTTTCTAAGGTTTTAATTTAAGTTAAAAATTAGCTCTAAGAAGCTCTAGAAAGAACGATTTGATTCTTGGTTGATGTTTTGTATGGAAAAAGTCATTTTTGTGTTTATAAGGAGATATGGAGTAATTTTAGTAAGAATTGAGTTTTATTACTCTTTTGGTTCTTGACACTCTTTTTATAAATCTATTTTATTATTGTATTTATTGTTTTTGTACTTAGATTTAAAAAATTTGCAATTTCCGTTTTTGTATAGCCATATTCAAAAGCTTTTTTTATATTTTGATTTCTATTTATATCATGATCAAGTTCAAAAAAAGTTTCTATTCTTTTTTTGAGTACTTTAAATTTATCATCTTTGTCAATTATATTTGGAGACTTATATACTTTATTTATTGATTCAGTATCCATATCGCTTTTTATATAATCAGCGTATTCATCATATGTCATCTCAAATATCATAGAATTTCTTAGAACTTCAAAGTGTTTATGTTTATATTTCCATTGAAATAATGATTGAAACCTATATACTTCAATATCATTTACCATTCCAGCTTTAATAGGATTTCTTTCTATATATTTTGCTACTATCCAAAAATGTTCTTCATCAAATAGAGGGTATGATTTGTACCTACCCTGCCAAAGATGACCACTTCTAGTATACTTTTTGTTAAAGTATTTTGAATATTTATCGTTTAAATACTGCATAGCTTGTGAAAGATTTTTGTTCTTAGTTTCAAGTAGCAAATGATAGTGATTTGACATAAGACAATATGCATGTATAACAATATCATACTCTTTAGTAAGTCTTAACAACAGATCCGAAAAAAACTCATAATCCTCAGGTTCGAAAAAAACAAGTCTTCTCTCTACTCCACGATTTATAATATGATATTGTCCTGGTTCTTGGTATCTTCTTTTTCTTGACATATTATAGTATACAAAATTTTTAATTAATTTAATATTAAGTTTTATTCCTCTTTTGGTGCCTGACACCCTTTTTCAATGATTGATATAAAGTTGCTGTCATATTGCTGGCACAACCCTCACTTTTTAAACGGTTTCTAAGGTTATGATTTAAGTTGTAGTTAAGCTGTAGGAGGCTCTGTGAGGCACGAAATGACTTGAAGTGGTTGTTGATGGTTGTGAATGATGTTTGTTGGTTCTCGATGATTGTGTAGAGATTGATTAATGTAAAACACAGAAAAGTTTATAAAAAGTACCTGACCCCTGTTATTTATAGTATACAAAATTTTTAATTAATTTAATATTAAGTTTTATTCCTCTTTTGGTGCCTGACACCCTTTTTGAAGCTATAGGAAGCTCTGTGAGGCACGAAATGACTTGAAGTGGTTCTTGATGGTTGTGAATGATGTTTGTTGGTTCTCGATGATTGTGGAGAGATTGATTAAGGTAAAAGAGATAAAAGTTTATAAAAGTACCTCGTTGTTGTGTGTCTTGGAAAGCCCCTCATAAGAGAGGGGGGCTTAGAGGTCATTTGGAAATATTAACCAAAGACAATATCATTAATATCAAGTCCTGTTGTAAGACCTGTTAAATAAATTGCTTGATCTGTACTATTTGTAAAATCACCATCAGCGTTTGTATCTATAAATAAAACTGTAGCATCAGTAGCATCATCAACAATTACTTGTGCAACAGCACGATCAGTAGTACCATCATTGAAGAAAGCAACACCATCATCAATTAAAGTTTGAAGATCTGCTGCTAATTCTGCATTATTTGCGATAGCACCATCACCAATAGTTCCTTTTCCTGTAATAGCTGTTCTAGCATCACCTGTTCCAAGTCCTAATGCTGCACTTAACTCAATTTTATCCTCTCCTGTAGTAAATGTTGTAACTGTATCATATCCTTTAGCAACATCCATAACAACAGGAGTCACAACTGGAGATGTAGTATCAACTAAAGTTAAAACTGAATCTGTATCAGAAGCAATTTTAACTGTTTCTTTAGTTCCTGCAGCTGCAAGAGTAATATCATCAGCACCACCATTTCCTTGAATAACGTTATTTTCTGTACCGTTTCCAGTCATAACAACTGTATCTACACCAGCAGAGCCTAAGTAACCTAAAGCACTTGTTGGAGAACTTAAAGTAACAGTAATATCTCCTGTAGCATCAGAAGCATCAAACTTAGTAAGCGCAGCATCACTTAAAGTTGTAATAGTTAAATCAGCAGCTCCACTTACATCTATTGTTTTAGCATTTGCAACAGTCAAAGTAGTAATTGTGTTTGTATACTCTCCTTCTTCTGCAGCAACACCAGCTGTAATAGTACCCACATCAGTAGTTGATGCACTAGAAACAATATTGATTGTCTCAATACCTGCAGCAGTTAGATCATTTAAAGTCAATTCGCCATCAATATCTCCACCATTTGTATCAGTATCTACTGATTTTAATGTTATATCAAGTGAGTCAGATGTACCAGTTGCATCTTTTAAGTTATATGTTAGTGTACCAGTTGTATCAGTATCTGTAGATGCAACAGAAACGAATTCTAAATCTGTTCCAGCAGCAACGTCATTAAGTGTTGTCAATGAAGCAGTCATTGGAGCTGATACAGTAACCTTAGTTACAGTTGAAAGATAGTCCATATCTAACGTACCAGCAGCTGCACCTTTAAGATCAACAACTTCAAAGTTTACATAATCAGTTGTAGAAGTAACAAAATCACCATCAGCAACCACTAAAGTATCAGTACCATCTCCGGCATCAATTGTACCACTAGCACCAACAGCACTAGTTAGTGTAACTGTATCGTCACCTGCACCCATTGTAATATCTTTAGTTGTTGCACCAAATGTTGCAGAATCATCACCAGCACCACCTGAAAAATCAACAGTATTTGCTACTGAACCAAATGCAACACCAGCTGTATTTGTAATAGCAACTTTCTCTAAAGCACCTACAGTTGTAGCTGTAAGAGTAAGAGCAGCATCTCCAGAAACATTTATCGTTTTAGCACCATTTGCAACTAGTGATGCAATTGTACTTTTTGCTGTAGATGAATCTATATTCAGTGTTTCAATATCAGTATCAACTGTTACTGCACCTGTTGTAGTTAGGTCATTAACATTTACAGCAAGTGTATCAATTGCTGCTGTAGTTAGTGCTCCAAGAGTACCTGCATTAACTGAAGTACCTGTTCCAGATAAGTTTAATGTACTTAAAGCACCTGAATTAACACTTGCTGCAGCAAAGTTAGTTAAGCTAACTGTAGTAATTGTACCTGCATCTGTTGCTGAAGCAGCATTAACATCAGTAACGCTAACTGCACCATTTACATGACCTACTACCGTAGCAGAAGCCGTAGTAGCTTTATCAGCAGTAACTGAAACGCTAGTTGTAGATGCACTACCACTAATTGTTACAGCACCATCAGTCACTGTAGTATTTACAGCATTTGAACTTGTTTGTGTAACAGAAATTGTATCACCACCATTAACACTTATAGCTCCAGCAGTAGCTCCAGCAGTAGATGTATTAGTTTGATTAACTACAACATCACCAGAAGCTACAGTTGTGCCTCCAATAGTTACTGCTCCAGCAGCTACAGAAGATTTTGTTGTAAGATTAATATCATTACCACCATCTATAGCTATAGCTCCAGTAGCTGTAACTGTAGCATTAATATCTGTAGTTTCGCCAGCAGTCAATGTTGTAGCACCAACACTCTTAGAGTTTATTGTTTTTAAACCAGTAAAAGTACTTGATGTATCAGCTGTCACTGTCGATGCTGTTTCTAAATTTAAAATTTCAACTTCACTAACTTCTATAGTTCCTGGAAGATTGATAGCAGAAGTAGATTGAATATTTAACATATCTTCTCCATTTCCACCAGAAATCTTGTCTAACGCAGTAACAGTATCATATGTTGTCGTTCCTGAGCCATCAACAACTATTGTTTCATTTCCATTGAAAATATCATCATTATCTGTTCCTGTTAGTGTGTCAATTCCAGTTGTTAATCTAAGAGTACTTCCAGTAATTCCAGTTGACGCGCTATTAGCTGCTTCAACAGCAGCATCCACATCCGCCTGAGCACTCGTAACAGTTGCAGCATCAGCTGTAACATCAGCTACGATTGCTTGAAGATCAGCAATTGTATCACCTGAAAGAGCTTTATCTACTGAGTAGTACTTAGCAACTGCTGTTTTATTAGCTAAAACTGTAGCAGCATCAGTTAAACCAAAGCCAGCTAATGTGTCTGCATCTGAGTTTAGTAAGAAATCTGTAGCCATACCTAACATAGTTGCATCTGAAGTTCCAGCTTCAATCTCTTGTGTAAAGTATGCTATAGCAGCATCCCCACCATCTGTACCAGCACTTAATCCAAATCTTGCTGCCATTGCCTCAGCTTTTGCAGCTGTATCCATACCATCAAATTGAGCAGCAAACTCTGGAAGTGCTCCTAGTGCTTCTGCTAACTCTACTAGACCAGCGTCTGGGTTACTTGCAGCCCATGCTTCTAGGTTTGCAAGATTTGCCGCGCCTGGTGCAGCATCAAACGTACTTATACATACGCTGATTATTTGTTCTTGTGTTAAAGCCATATTTTGTTTCCTCCTTAAGGAATGTGTAATTTTTGAGTAATGTATATCGAAATCTATCGCATAGTAAGACTGTCCCCCCTCTAAGTGAAGGTGATGGGACTAGATGTTTTTTGCATGCGTCTGGATTCAACTGCTGTAATTTATGGTATAATATGGTACAAAAAATTTATAAAGGATAGAATATGCAAGCAAGTTTTACGCTTGATAGCAATGAGCTAGATTATTTTTTTGTTGACAAACTTAAAGAAATGTTCAAAAACAAAAGAATTGAGCTATCTATAACAGAAACTGACGATACAGAATATCTTTGTGCTTCAGAGAGCAACAAAGAATTTATAACTACCGCCATAGCCAATATTGAAAATGGACAAAATCTTGTAATAGCAGATCCAAAGTTATTTCAGTGAAAGAAATCATTTTTGAAAGTGCCTCTTTTACTGACTTTACAAATTGGGCGGTGGAAGATAAGAAAGTTTATAAAAAAATAATTTCTCTTATCCGAGATATAGATAGGAATCCATTTGTGGGTCTTGGTAAACCGGAAGCACTTAAACATGAATTTCAAGGATACTGGTCACGAAGAATTACACACGAACATCGCTTGGTTTATAAAGTTGATGATAAATCAATTATCATTGCAGCTTGTAAATACCACTATAAAAAATAGTTTCACTCCCCCATATTATATATTTTATGAGAAAATGAAACTATAAAGCTTTATTTAAGCTACCGAACCATAGCTCCTCGAACATCATCATCTGTAGGCTTTATATAACGCATAGTCGTCTTCACATCACTATGACCGATAAACTGGCTGATAATCTTCACATTGATACCTTTTGTTCCCATTTCTGTTATAAGTCCTTGTCTAAAACTATGACTGGTGTATCCCTTACCAAGGATTGACTTCATCACTGCGTTTACCTGCTTGATAAAAACATCGTGGTTGATGCCCTCCTTTTTACTTTTAACTGCCCCTTTAACAATCACTCTTGCATCTAAGTCTGATTCATCAGTTATCTCAAACAACCTCTTTAGCTGCTTCACAAACTCTTCACCTGCAAATACCTTTCGTTCACTTCTTGTCTTTGGTAGAAGAAGTATTGTGCTACCTTGTTCTGTAAGCTCTCTTATATGATAAAGTCTTAGCTCTTGCAACTCGTTAACTCTCAGTCCTGTAAAATACAGTAGAGTAAATGTACGAAGTAAGTTTGTTCTGCTAGTGGCACGAAGTGACTCATCACCCCTGACACCATTCATTAGCTTTTTGTATTCTACCTCAGTTACTGACTCTTTGATTCTTTTTACACCTCTACTCATAATAAACCTCCTTTTATGTTCTCCATAGGGTCAAAAACTGACCTTTTATTCTGCCTGTGCATTCATTGATTGTCACTATCCCCCTAGCTAAGGTAAACCACATAAAATGTATTAGTTTATGTCGTTATCATCACAACACTTTCCACCTCTCTAAAGAAGATATAGAAACTTGGAAAGTATCCAACTATTGTACAAGAGAAAAGCCCAAGTGGACACCCCACTCAGACTTCAATTTTTAAGCTACACCTTTATCCTTCAACTCCTTGCTAATCTTCTTCATAGCTTTAGATTCAATCTGTTTGACTCTAGTTTTACTAATATCAAGTATATGAGCCACTTCTCTAAGGCTAAAACTACAATCATAAAGTTTTAGATTCCCTAGTCTTTGTAAGATTTCATCTATATCAGCTTGACATTCAAGCAACTTATCTAAAATCTCTTTTTGTTCTTGCTTGTTTAGTTTTGACATGATAGTTTTTCCTTATGATGTAAATGCTCTGTCAGTATTCAAGTGATTAATAACAAAATAATTAATCACTGATCCAAACAGAACCTCAATAGCCCTTTTCAATGCTCTAGTCTCAGCTCTAGCATTCATAAAATGAAGTCCACCACTACCTCGTAACTCACTAAGTTCACAAATACCTATAGAATCAGCAATCCTAAGAATATTTCCATTTTTAATTGTTAGAGTTCCACTTACTTGTGCAAATTCAGGATGAATCTCTTTATCTTTTATCTCCCATGCATAACTAAGAGGTAGACTAGAGAGAATTTTTATAAGACCATCTCTTTTTGCTTCCCATATACCATTGATCAAACAGAAGTCATCTTTATTAAGAAGTTTCAATGCTTTTATCTTTGTTGATTTTAGTTGTTCATATTCATTTTCATCTGCACTGATATGAATTTCTCCTGTAAGTGCATTGACATCTAAGGAGCTATTATCTTGTATTTTTACTATTGGTGTACTCATGATGCAAGTCCTAGTAATTGCTCTTTTAAATTGGAATTAATTCTTCTTTTATTGATTTTAAGTTTAGTAGGATAATTTATAGTCTCTATGCTACAGAACTTATTTATCAAGTCTATATATTCTCCATTTTTGTAAGCTTCTAAGATTGTATCTGTATCAATGACTTTCTTATAAAATCCTGCTTGTATAAGAGGTTCTTCTTTATGAACAATGAGTTTGTTTTTAGAAGATACTTTAGGTTTGTTAATAGTGATAGAGCTAATGCCTGCACCTTCAAGTTTATCAATACCAAACTCACTAAACACTTCTGCACCAACTTTGAGTGCTACTTCTTTTGCTAGTTTTAGATTTTTCTTTAGATGTTGTAACTCTTTGATTTCATCATCAAGAGATTGCATCTTTGTATCAATTGATATGATAGAAAAACCAATATAATCAGCTTTTCTTGTATAGTCTTTATTTGATTGCAGGATTGATTTATACTCTTCTTTGAGCCACTCTAGGTTTGAAGCATTTGCTTCTTGTACTGATTGTTCAAATCTGTATCTTGTAGTTTTCATAACTATGCTCCTATGTTAGTGTTGTTATAATCTTGATTGTTTACTGGAGTTTTAGATACAATGGGATTCTTAGAGGTTAGGGACTTATCTAAGTCTCTTTCCATCTCCTTGATATCTTTTTCACTCATCTCATGTTCCATTTCAAGCCAAGCCATCATATCTTGGTAGAATTGTTCATCATTTGCATACTTTGCGTATTGTCCATCAAACATTGTTTCTCCTTTAGATTTTTTAATTATTGACACTTTTTTGTGCAACTTGTTGGTTTTTACATGTAACTTTGATAGTGAATCCTTTAGCCAATGTATTCAAATACATCAGATCCAATCTCCCAATAGTTACCTCCATACTCTAAGTCTCTAGCAACTCTTTCATAATCAATATTGTTAGCTATTATTGGGTCTAATTTATATACCCCATAGCAATCTTCTAAGAGGCTGTAAGCCACATCTTCCAAACTTTGGTCTTGATGTATGATTACATCTTCACTTCGCTCTATGGCATCTTGTATGTCTATTGTGATACCTTCGTTTAGTAAAAAGGCAATTGCTTTTAGTTTGTCTTTGTCTAGAACTGCTAGTTGTCCCATATCAGCATTTAACTTGTATATGTCTTCATATTCATATACTTCAAAGAACTCTAGGTCTTCCCATTCATAGTCAGTTATAAACCACTCTTCATGGTTTGAGGTTTGACTAATGGTTTCTCCTTCACTAAGTACTTCCGATAGGGCTTGTGAGAGTTCAAATGGGGTAAGAGGAAGATTTATCCATTTACCAACTAAATGTCCTTCATTGTATGCTTGAAGATCTGTTAAAAATATCTTTAGCATTGTTTCTCCTTTGTATTGTTTTAAGGGGTTGGTCGCTTGACAACTGTATTTACCAGTAGGGCTTTGTTAAGAGTAAAACTTTTTACTTTTTCACTACTCTAAAAAGTAACGCTAGTTACTCTATGTGTGAAAGAAGTGTGGAAGAATAGAATCACTAGAGGGGGGGATAGGTCTATGCGAGTGTGGGGTGTGGAAGTTTTAATATTTGTTTGCAAAAAAAATAGAAATTTTACATATGATGATGGTGTATGCTTGTGTATGTTATTTAAAAAGGTTGATTTGTATGTTTTAGCTATATTTTTAAAGGTCATTATTTGTACCTTTTTAGAAGCTTTAATGCTACTCATGTATAAAGGATAGGATATTTAGATTCTTTCTTTTTATTATTATTGTTCCATATATTCTTTTTTTATTTCTTAAAGGAGAAAATGGGACAATATTTTTTATTCATGTAAAAGGGATGGAGGTAAAAATATCCCTCAAACTATCCTATTTAAAAATCAAAAAATTTCTTTACAATTCTTTTTAATAGGTTTTATATTGTAAAACTGAACTCAAAAATAGTAATACATTACTAAATTATCACAAAGGAATTACAAATGAGTAATTTAATAAAAGTTATGAGTGAAACTATAAATACTCAAAAAAGATGGTTAACACCATCAGATCTAGAAGCTAAATATGATTTCAGTAAAAGTTGGCAGAGTAAAGCTCGTATGGCAACTAGTGATTCAAATCTTTCTTTCCTCAAAATGGGTAACTTCATCAGATATGATAGATATGAAATTGATGAGTGGATTGAAAAGCATAAAGTGAGGTAGTTGTTGTAGTGATTGAAGTTGATATTATTTGCACTACAATTACCTCTCGTTTTGAAAAAAGTAAAAGTATTTGAGTGTGACTTTTTCACTTTAAAGTACATAATTTGTATCTAATTATTTGGGTTTTACTTATAAACTTAATAATAGTATAATTTTGTATTAATAGAAATAGATTGTAAAAATAGAAAATAGAAAAGTATTGATATATAGAAAACATGGTATTTAAATATCATTATATAATATTTAAGTCAAAAGAGTATAATATTGAAATTAACAAAAGAAGAAAAAAGACGTAAAATAAACGCTATTCCATATACTTTATTTAACTATTCAGATAAATACTTAACTACAACAGAAAATTTTCCTCTTTATCCCATTCATCCTAAGCATTTAATTAAAGCTGTAACCAAAAAATTGAAATATTTCAAAATATTTTTGTCAGAAGACACACCAAGCTTAATTACAGAAATGTGTAAAACATTTAATCAAGTAATTTACTTAAATCAGAATACTTCTAAATTTAAAAATCTGATTGTTTCTCCTCAAACTGGTAGCGCTAAATCATTATCAGCAAAATTATATATTTCTTTATTAAAAAAAGAATCCTCATTAATTGTTGTTCAAAGAGTAGATCAAGCAATAGAGTTTTGCGAACAAATAAATGAATGGAGTAAAAATGATAATTATGCGAGATGTTTTTATCAGATATCAAATGAAAACAATAATCATCATCTTAGAATTGAAAAAGAAGAATTAAAAAATTATAGATGCATCGTCATTACTCACAATATGTTTCTTAACGCCAACCAAAATAAAGAAGTAGATATATATAAAAATTTTAATAACAAAAATAGAGATTTTATATTGATAGATGAACGCATAAAATATCATAGAAAATATACTGTCAGCAAACTTCAAGTCAAAGAATATATTAAAATGGATCAAATAGATTCGATATATGAACACAATGATAACGAAATACTTCTAGAAGCATTTTTAAACATAAGACTAATTTTAGAATTTTTTGAAGGAATTTTTGATAAGCTTAAAGCTACGGCATCTAGCAACAATTCAAATATCCTTTTTTCAACATATGATAACACTTGTAAAATAATAAAATATAATTTTAAGCATGAATATGAAAATATTGAAAATATTATTCAGGTGATTAAAAATGCAAATATATATTTTGTCAAGAATCCATTAATGCCGAAGGAAACAGCTTTTTACAACAAGCAGTCAAAAATAAAACTTTTAACGTTTTTGAAATCATTACAAAAAATAGTTAGTAATGATTTTTTCTATTATAAAAATGGTAATGACGAATCTATTACAACTATTGTGCCTATAAAAAATAATTTTGGTTCCTGCGTTACTTTAGATGCAACTGCTAAAATTAATATGTTTTATCAAATCGAATCTCAATATGGACTAAAAACAACTAAAATTATTAAAACTACGCCAACCAAAATATATAATAATTTAACAATACATACTGCAAAAGGTTTTTTTCAAGGCAAAAGCACTATTATGAAAACTAAAAGAGGAACAAAAGAAGCTAAAGAATATCTTGAGCTTATCAATAGTTTATTGGCATACAACGATGACAAAATACTAGTGATAACATCCAAAAGCTTTAGACAAACCATGGAATCTTTAAGCGTTAATAAACGAATTAGCTTCACTCACTGGGGAGACCATTTAGGTAAAAATAATTGGCAAGATTGTAATAGAGTTATTGTGATAGGTTGGCAGTTTTATAAAAACTTAGAATATTATGCTAATTTTATCAGTGCATGTGGACGCTTTGAAGATTTATATCAGTCTTATAGGATAGAGGGTAAAATTATGCATAAATTTAAAGTAACACAATTAGCAGATGATTTAGTTCAAGCAGTTAACAGAAGTGCTATAAGAAATATCATTGATACAAAAGGTAACTGCCCCCTTAGCCATGTTTATCTGTTTTATGCACAAAAAGATGAATACTTTGATGTTGTAGATATATTTATAGATCAGTTTAAAGGAGCAAAGATAGATAAATGGTCACCAATATTGGGGGATACAAATAATAACAAATCTAAACCTTACCTAAAAATAGAAGCTATTATAAGTACAATAAAAGAAGAACTACAAAAATCACAAGAAGTACGACTAACAACTATTATAAATAAAACAGGAATTCCCAAATCAACTATAAGTAGATTGATAAATAAAGAGGAATTTACCACACAATTATCAGAATCTGGTTTAGATAAAGGTATGCTCGATAAAAAATCTTTAGTCTTTTTTAGAAGCTCACTATGACATTGTGAGAAGGTGGTTTTTTAGGTTTAAGAGCTATTTGGTTGTAAGATGATGGATATGTTGGGTGGAGTTAGATTGTGGCTTTTTGGTGGGTTTATTTGATTGTATGAAGACATATCATTCACTCATCCACTTTCATCATTCTAGTGTTCGACTGATTCTGTTTCGTCAGCTATGAGACAATCTATGGAACGAGCGTAGCGAAGTGCAATAGTTGTTGAAGTAGCTGTAAGAATAAAGATGAAGGAGACGAAGCTCTGAAAGAGCGAAGAACGTTCTTGCGTAGAGCTATCGTTTTTAGAAATTAAAAAATAATAATAAAAACAACAGAGACTTTCCACCACTTTCAAAAGCTTTTGAGTTTATGCTTACAGCCATCTTCAAAAAGCTTTTAGCTGCGTTTCACTTCGCTAAAACTTTTCTTGATGTCTGACGCAACACTCAACGCTTTATCAAGTGGCACGTCTCTGAAAAATAGGAGAGAAAGAACTTTGGAGGGGGAATTCTTCCTCACCAAGTTCTTTTTTAATTTGTTAGTTATTATATTTATAATATAGAAATGCCTATATACAGTCTTTTATCATAGTTTTTATACCCCTATAAAGTAGGGTTATTGTATGATGTTATACCCTATTTAGTAGGGGTTAAATTTGTATCAGATTTGTCGTATTCAACTTACTCCAATTACTCATAACCGTATTGATATATTTTAAATGTCTCTTAGCTTTTTCTTCTTGGCTTAAGTATTTTTCTACTGTTGGGTCTCCTGTAGGCACTAAAAGTTTTGGGTTTATAATGTATTGAGCTCTTTTCACTCTCCTTACAAAATCTTTAGACATAAGTTCTTTAATTCCATCTTGCCAGTTATCTTTTTCTTTTTTTGTCCAACTTGAGCTTTTTATTTTTATAATTCCAAATATGTGGTCGTTTGATAGCATACAATCTTTTAATTTATCTAATGCTCTTCTTCCATTTACTCTCATATCAACCATTTCTTTGATAATATCAATTGATGCTTCTGCGTCTTTTAATCCTAGTTTTTTACCATTACCAACTGCAACATAGGCATAAGGTGCTGACACTTTTCTCTTTTTTTGTTTGGATACAACAAGCATCTCATCATCTTTTAGCTTTTTGGATTTCTCATCAAGATCTACTATAGTAGATGCTAATTCAAGTCCATCATTTAAAAGTTCATCTGTAAATTCTTCATCTTGGGATTTCATCTCATCAATATTCGTATTTTCAATATTCATACTATCATCCGGAACTATAAATTTAAGTGAGATGAAGTAAATTATCCAGTTTCACCCATCTATCCAAGCACTTAAATGACAGTAGATGGATAGGCACTGGATGAACCTTTAGCTACTGTCGTTTTAATGCTCCAAGTAGAACAATAACAGATTATATCACACAAATGGTTAAGCACGGTTGAGAACTTATTTGTGGATATTTTAGCATTCAGGATGAATATTTTGCTAAAGCATGATGCTTGTTTGGAATTTATTTTTACCTACTCATATGTTTGGGTAACTCCCATATTTCTTTTAATCCAACAACTTCCCAGCCTAAAAAGCTGCTTTCATAAGCTATGCATCACTTAAATAACTGTGCGTGTGTTCCTATTCTTGCTAGATATAATGTATCTTCTGTAACCTTGTATATAACCAATATATCTCCACTTACATGAAACTCTCTATATCCTTGATAATTACCTTTAAGTGGATGGTCTTGTGCTTCTGATGGGAGTTCTTCACCTGCTAATAGTTTACCTACATAGATAATAAACTTGCTGTAGTGCTGGTCTGTAAGTTTAGCTTTTATGCTATCTTTATTAAATAGTTTAGTTCTTTTTATTTTACGATACATTTTTTCATATCATCTTTTAGTTGGTCAAAGCTTATCTCTTCTAAATCAACACCTTCGTCAATATCTTTCATAGCTTGTAATGTTTCAGTATTTGGTATCTTTATCTCAAATGGAATTCCTTTCTCCATCACTGACTGAGATAAAAATATATTAAAAGCATCACTTAAACCCATACCATACTGTTTAAATATATCTTTAGCTTGTTCTTTCATAGTTTTATCCAGATATACATTGGTTCTTACTTTATTGGTAACTGTTGTAATCATTTCATTCTCCTCTACTGTTTTAAATAGTATAACACACAATGTGTGTCTTTGTCAATACTTTTTAATCCAACAACTTCCCAGCACAACTGATAGCATTCATCAAAGATTCATTGCTAAGATGAGCATATCTTTGTGTCATCTTCATATTGGAGTGTCCTAGCAAGGTTTGTACTTCATAGAGACTTCTTCCACTGTTAACAAGAGCAGATGCAAAGCTATGTCTTAGATCATGAAGTCTTACATCTTTTAATCCTGCTTTTCTTCTTGCATGATCCCATGAGCGATAGAAGTCATTTTGAGGTATTCCCGTTTTTGGAGAAGGAAATAGATATTTTGAATGATTTGGTATAGTTGATATGAGTTCTTTTAGTTTTTCTGATATTGGAAGAATTCTTTTTTTACCATTTTTACTTGTTGGGATTGTCCAAATGTTTTGGTTTAGATTTATATCTTTCCATTGTGCTTTTAATACTTCTCCTCTTCTTGCTCCTGTAAGAAGTAGAAAGGGTATAATGTACTTTAGATTTATGTTTTGTGATTCATTGACTGCTTTTATCAAGCGTTTAGCTTCTCTTTTGGTTACGAATCTTTCTCTTGCATTATTTTCTTCTAATGGTTTTACTTTACTAGCTGGGTTGTTTGCTATTCCTTCTAGTTCGTATTCGATAGCTATGGTGTAAGCTTGAGAGAGAAATATGAGAAATTTGTTAGCTGTAGATGGTTTTAGTTTTTTTACTTGTACCATCTCTATGTGGGCTTTCATGATATCATGTTTTTTTATTTCACTCATTTTATATTTTCCAAACTTTGGGAGTATATGTACTCGCATCATGCTATCATTACTCTTCCAGCTCTTTACATGTTTTTGTACAAATGGGAGATAGTATTGGTGATAGAAGCTAAGTAATGTCATGGAGGAGAACTCAGGTGGTGGAGTATCTATGATGACTTCTTTGCCCTCTTCTAGACTTCTTTTTAGTTTTAGAGCTTTTGTTCTTGCTTCTTGGGTTGGGAGGATTGTGGCATCGCCTAGTTTGGTTGATTTTCGTTTGCCATCATGTAGAACTATCCTTAAATAAAATGTTTTTCTTCCATTGGCTCTTACTTCAAGCATAAAACCTTTTAATTCATCATCATGGAATTCTTGTTTGCTCTTGTCTTTTTCACATTTTGCCCTTTTTACAAATGCTTGTGTTAGTTTCATAGCTTTTCCTTGCTTTTTTATAAATTGTATAACAGAAAATTACAATCGTACAGGGGGTAAATGAAAAAAATTTAGTAAAAATTACAAAATTGTAAAATACAAGTAGCAAAAAATAGCTTGCTGGCATATAGCTGGCAAATGGAATAAAAGAATGTGATAGGTTTGATTGCTTTAATAGCCCTATACATCGATGAATGATTGATATAAAGTTGCTGTCATATTGCTGGCACAACCCTCACTTTTTAAACGGTTTCTAAGGTTATGATTTAAGTTATAGTTAAGCTGTAGGAAGCTCTGTGAGGCACGAAATGACTTGAAGTGGTTGTTGATGGTTGTGAATGATGTTTGTTGGTTCTCGATGATTGTGTAGAGATTGATTAATGTAAAACACAGAAAAGTTTATAAAAAGTACCTGACCCCTGTTATTTATAGTATACAAAATTTTTAATTAATTTAATATTAAGTTTTATTCCTCTTTTGGTGCCTTCTTTTGGTGCCTGACACCCTTTTTTGTAGTAAATAATTTCACAAATTGTTTTGGCATAAGCTTCCTACTTATTGGCCAAAGCCTTGTTCCACTTCCCCCGCATAAAATTATATTAATCATTTTTTATATCCATTCTTAATCCAAATATTTACTACTCTACATTATAAATAATTTAAAATTTTTTATTAATTTTAATTTTTCAACTTAAATAGCTATTTTGATTCATTGATTATCAATTACAAAAATTACCATACATAGTTGCTAAATCTATAGCCACTTTCTATTCTAAAACTTATTTAATGCAACTAAGATCTGCATAACATTATCTCTATTCCCCAATTATAAAGCTCTATTTTGATATAATTTTTATATACATATTTTATACAAAACTAAGTAATTTTATTCTACTAAATTTCAACTTTTAATATAATTAAATTCTCTTACACAAAAATTAACATATTATTCTTTTCAAAATTATTCGGCACTACAACCCACCATCACAATCTTTCAAAATCCCTTTTATATCATAAATAACTTGATTTTGATTTGTTTTTATATCTAAACTTTTAAATTCATCATGAGCAACAGCTAATACAACTGCATTATAATTTTGAATGTTTATTTGTGCATTTTGAATTAAGTCTAAATTATATTCTCTTTTTACTTCATCTTTATCTGCCCATGGATCTTGGACTTCTACATTGCATCCAAACTCTTTTAATTCTTTTATCACATCAATAACTCTTGAGTTTCTTATATCTGGGCAATTTTCTTTAAAGGTAATTCCCAATACCAATACTTTTGAGCCTTCTATCTTTTGACCTTTTTTTATCATTAGTTTTATTACTTGGTTTGCCACATATATACCCATACTGTCATTTATACGTCTTCCTGCTAAGATTATCTCAGGATGAAAACCAACTTCTTGAGCTTTATGGGTTAAATAGTATGGATCTACTCCTATGCAATGACCTCCTACAAGTTCTGGTTTAAATGGCAAAAAGTTCCATTTAGTTCCAGCGGCTTTCAAAACTGCATTTGTATCAATTCCTAGCTTATTAAAAATAAGTGCTAATTCATTTACAAATGCTATATTTATATCTCGCTGAGAGTTTTCTATAACTTTTGCAGCTTCAGCTACTTTGATACTTGGGGCTTTATGAGTTCCTGCTGTTATTATTGATTTGTACAACTCATCTACTTTTTTAGCAATCTTCGGAGTACTTCCGCTAGTTACTTTTAGGATTTTTGTTACTGTATGCTTTTTATCTCCTGGATTTATTCTCTCTGGAGAATATCCACAAAAGAAATCTTGATTAAATTTCAGGCCACTAAATTTTTCTAAGACTGGGACACAATCTTCTTCAGTAGCACCAGGGTAAACTGTACTTTCATAGATAACTATATCATCTTTTTTAAGAACTTTACCTATACTTTCACTTGCTTTTAAAAGAGGAGTTAAATCTGGCCTTTTATTTTTATCAATTGGAGTTGGAACTGTTACTATGTAAATGTTACATGTAGAGATATCTTCTAGCTTAGAAGTAAATTTGATACCATTTGAAATAGCTTCTTTTAATTGTTCGCTTGTAAGTTCTAATGTTTTATCGTGAGCATTTTCTAGCTCTTCAATTCTTTTTTGATATATATCAAACCCTACTACTTCATACTTCTTTGCAAATTCTACAGCTAGTGGTAGTCCTACGTAGCCTAGGCCTATTATTGCTATTTTATCTTTCATCTCTTACCCTTAAAAAAACAGGAAATCTTGGTTTTCCATATTTTGTAAATTCTTTATATTTAAATGTTATTATTGAGCCAATTTTAGGTGGATTTTTTCGTTGCTCATCACTAAATCCACTTCCTATCTTAAACTCTTTGCCATTATCTAACTTGCAAGTTAATGATCCCATTACATGTAGATATTTTCCTTTGCCTTGATTTATAGCTATTATTTTACACTCTGTATCTTTAAAACTTTTAACTTTTAACACTTTTGAAGTTCTTTTATCTATATAAGGTGCATTGGGATCTCTTATAACTACACCCTCTCCACCTTTATTTTCAACTTCTTTTAAAAAAGATTTTAAGTGCTTTTTATCTTTACATGTAGTTTGTTTTATAATCTTTATATATTTATTTGGATGTACTATTAAGTAGTCTTCTAAAACTTTTAATCTCTTTTTTAATCCACCTTTTTGGTTAGGTACCTCAAAAATATTGTAAGTTATTTGTTTCCATCCATCATGAGGTATTTTTTTACTTGTTATTGAAGAGATGTTTTCAAAATCTCCTCGTTTGCTCCAAAGCTCACCATCAATCTCAAAAGACGGAAAATTTTTTATAAACCAAATTGGAACACTAAATTTTTTACCACTTCTACTTAATAGTTTCTTACCATCCCAATAAGCTCTAATGCCATCAAGTTTTTCACTCATGAGCCACCCTGAGATATTTTGGTCTTTATAAGTTTTTAAAAGTAATAAACTAGGTTTACTAGCAAAAAGAAGAAAAGGAATAAATAAGATAAAAAATCTAATCATTTAGTGTTACCAAGCTATTTACAAAAGTTCTAAATTTAAGTTTTTTTCTCAATTCATTCCTTCTAATATAAACATGTAAACCTTTTCATAAGGCTTACATGTAAAAAACTATTTACACTCTGAAACTGTAAGATTTTCTCTGTTTTTCTCAATAGTTTTTTTGCCGATACCTTTAACTTTTGCTAAATCATCTACTGATTTAAAACAACCATTTTTATCTCTAAAAGCTACTATTTGTTCAGCTTTCTTCATACCAATCCCACTTAAAGTTGAAAACTCTTTTTTATCTGCTTTGTTGATATCAACACTAGCAAATAAAAAACCAAAACATAAAATTAAAGCCAATAGTACTCTCATGTAGTACCTCCTTATGAAATTTTACACGAGATTAACATAATATAACTTATATAATTATTATTTTATCTTTATTAGACTGCTTTTTAATCAAGTAAACTAGATTCTAAAGTCTTATTATAAAAATAATTAGTAGCTTCTACAAATCCATCTATACTGCCACAGTCAAATCTTTTACCTTTAAATTGATATGCTATGACTTTTCCTTTTTTTGCCATTTCTAAAAGTGCATCAGTTATTTGTATCTCTCCACCAATTCCAGGTTTTGTTTCTTTTATGATTTCAAAAATATCAGGTGTTAGAATATATCTTCCAATTATAGCTAGATTACTTGGGGCATCTTTTGGATCTGGTTTTTCTACCATATTCTCAACTCTATATGTATCATCACTGCCATCTACCAAATGTCCGGCAATTACCCCGTATTTACTAGTCTCTTCAAAAGGAACTTCTTCAATTGCTACTACACAGCAATTATATTTTTCATAAACTTTTACCATTTGAGATAGTATATCGCCATCGCACAAATCATCTGCTAAAATTACTCCAAATGGCTCATCTGAGATAAGAGTTTCTCCAGTTAGTATCGCATGCCCTAAACCCTTCATCTTAATCTGTCTTGTATATGAAAAAGTACACTTACTTATCACATCTCTAATTTCATTCAAATAATGCTCTTTTTTAGTACCTTGTATTTGGTGTTCTAACTCATAACTTATATCAAAATGATCTTCTATCGCTCTTTTTCCTCGCCCTGTTACAATAGCCATAGTTTGACAGCCTGCTTTTATAGCCTCTTCTACCCCATACTGGATAAGTGGCTTGGTTAAAACTGGTAACATCTCTTTAGGCATTGCTTTTGTAGCAGGCAAAAATCTTGTTCCATAACCTGCAGCTGGAAATAGGCATTTTCTTATACTTTTCATAACAATCCTCTATTTTGTAATTTTTTCTTTAATATAACTTTTGATTCTTCAACTCCAGGCTGGTCATAAGCATTTACACCTATAAGACTAGCAGTAATTGAAGTTAATAATTCATAATAAAATATAAATTTTCCAATATTTTCTTCATCTATTTCTTCAAGCTCAATCAAATCAACTGGAATATCTGCTTTTTGTACAAGTGCTTCTATGACTGAATCAGCTTGTAGGTTTATGAGTTGATTAAAGCTTAGATTATCAATGAGATTTAAATTTTCTAACTCTTTTAATTCAATTTTTGGTATATTTAAATCCTCATTGAAATTATTTATCTTCAAAAATGTTACACTTTTATCTCTAAGCCCTTCGACTATGAGTTGCAAAAATGAGTGCTGATCTTTTGGGCCTATTAATCCTACTGGACTTAAACCTACATTAAAACTACTATGAAGTTGTTTTTTACCCAAACTCTCACCCCAAAGCTGCACATACCACTCTGCAAAATATTTAAAACTCTCACTATATATAAAAAGAGCATTTATATTATATCTCATGGAGTTTTTTGCATAATAGGTCGCTTTTTTAAGAAGTATGTCTTTTAAATATCCATCATTAAAAAAACTATTTTTTACAAAACCAGCACCTTTTAGTAAAGATTTTATATCAACTTCAATAAGACTAAGAGGAGCTAATCCAACATTTGATAAAACTGAAAATCTTCCTCCCACATTTTTTGGAATCTCTAGGCAAAAAGATTTTTTACTCTTAGCATGTTTTTCTAACGGGCTATTTTTGTCTGTCACATAAGTAAATCTGTAATCTTCACTAATATTATTGTTTTTTAATAACTCTAAAATATATTTATATATTGCCATAGTTTCAATCGTTGTTCCTGATTTGCTTACTATGAAAAAGTGAGCATGATTTAATCCTACTTTTTCTAACTCAGCTCTTAGTGCAACTGGATCTGTGCTTTCTAAAAAATGAATTTTTTTAGTAAAATTTTTTATATTTTTTAAAGTCCTATAAATCGCTTTTAAGCCAAGTGAACTCCCACCTATGCCTATGATAACTAGATGAGTTACTTCTTTGTTTTTCTTTTCAAACTCTTTTTTATAATGTTCTAAATCACTTAAATCTTGCTCAGGCAAAGAGTAGTAACCAATGCTTTTTGTTTCATCACAAATAGCTTCATATATACCCTCTTCTGCCATAACATCAAAAAATAATTTATTTGTCATAATCTCACCTTCTTGTGCTTGTCACTCTCTGTGAGAAAAAAATCAACATACCAATCCACAAACTTACCAATCCCCTCATCTATACTAGTTTCAGGTTTATAATCCAAATCTTCTATGAGGTCATTTACATCAGCATAAGTACTAGGAACATCTCCTGCTTGAAGTGGTAACATATTTTTCTTTGCAGTTTTGCCTAGCTTTTTTTCTAATGCTTCTATAAAATCCATGAGTTTTACTGGGTTGTTATTTCCTATGTTATATACTTTATATGGAGCAGTTGAATTTGATGGATTAATCTTTTCTTCGCCAACTCCTTTTGGAGGATTATCTATGACTCTAATAACACCTTCAACTATATCATCGATATAAGTAAAATCTCTTTGCATATTACCATAATTAAAAACATCTATACTCTTACCCTCAATAATAGCTTTTGTAAACAAAAACAGTGCCATATCAGGTCTTCCCCATGGTCCATAAACAGTAAAAAATCTAAGTCCAGTTGTTGGAATATCATAAAGATGAGAATAAGTATGAGCCATAAGTTCGTTACTTTTTTTACTAGCTGCATAAAGACTGATAGGATGACTCACATCGTGACTTGTACTAAAAGGTTGAGTTTTATTTAATCCATAAACACTAGAGCTACTTGCATATGCAAGATGTTTGATATCATAATGCCTGCAACACTCTAAGATATTTAAAAACCCTACGATATTACTTTGTATATAAGCATCAGGATTACTTAGGGAGTATCTAACACCAGCTTGGGCCGCTAGATTGCACACTTTGTCAAACTTTTCTTCTTTAAAAAGCTTTTCTAGGTTTTCTTTATCTTCTAGATTTAACTTTATAAATTTATAATTTGGATATTTTTTACTAGTAATCAACTTATTATAGGCTATATCTTCTCCCTCTTTTAAATCCTCAATGATACCTGTTCTTACTAATCTACCGTACTTCACATTTTGGTCATAATAGTCATTTATATTATCTAATCCTACAACCTCATCACCTCTTTCAAGAAGTCTTAAGACTAAATGGCTTCCAATAAAACCTGCTGTTCCGGTTACTAAAATCTTTTGAGATTTTAGTAATGATGAATTTTTAATTTTTAATTTTGAATTATTCAATTTTTTCTCCACTTGTTTTTACTATCGAAGTTAATAATTTCACTATCTCATCTGTATCTTCTATTAAGCTTTTAGTATTCTTATCATTGTCATCTAAATAATCAGTTTTTATCAATAAATTTATCCAATATTTAGTTTCTCTTGCTTCTTTACTAGCAATACTCATCTTTGAGATAAAATCCTTTCTTGATTGAGCCGCTTGAGCTTCATTTACATTGGCACCTATTGATGTACCCGACCTTAAAAGTTGTTTCGATAAAACATATTCACTCTTTTTTCTATAAAGATATTGATATAATTTTACAATTCTCACTGAAAAAGCAAATGATTTATCTAATACTATATTATTCTTCATTTTCAATCAATTTAAAATTAAACATTCAAAATTCAAAATTAAACATTTTTTGCCTTCAAAATAAGCTCGTTTAATTTTTCTTCATAAAGTTTTGCTTTATTTTCATCAGTTGATTCAAAACGAGTTACTAAAACTGGGGTTGTATTACTAGCTCTTACTAAACCCCAACCATCTTCAAATATAACTCTAACTCCATCAACATCAACAATATCTTTAATCTTTGGAAAATCATTTGGAGGGTTTTTTAGTAACTCTTTTACCCTATCTACCAACTTAAACTTTTCATCTTCCGTTGTTTCTACTTTTATCTCTTCGGTCGAATAAACTTTAGGAAGTTTTGCAATTCTACTGTCTACATGTAAACCATTTTTTATAAGCTCAATCATCCTAAGAGTTGCGTAAATTGCATCATCATATCCAAAATACCTATCATTGAAAAACAGATGCCCACTAACTTCAGCTGCAAAATCAGCATTTAATTCAGCGATTTTTACCTTTAAATTACTATGACCAGTTTTGTACATGTAAGCTTTTCCATACTTGTTGATAGTATCATACATCACTTGAGAACATTTTACTTCGCCTACAACTTTTGGATTTTTCATAGCTTCGCTAAAAAGTATTGCCATTATATCACCTTTGACATTGTTTTTCTTTGTCAAAAAAGCAATCCTATCAGCATCTCCATCATATGCAAATCCATACTCAAAACCAGCAAATGCGGTTTCATCTTTAGATGAAAGGTTTCTGTGATAATCACCTGCTAACTCTTTTTTTATATCAACTAAATTTTCTTCAACTGTTGGGTCTGGATGATGATTTGGAAAAGTTCCATCTGGCCTAACAAAAAGTCCCCTACAAGCAAAACCTAATCGCTTAAATATAGGACTAGCAACAACACTAGCTACACCATTGCCACAATCATAAACAAAAGGTACATCAAAACCTTGTAGATGCTCAAACTCTTTTACTAAATAATCTATATATCTAACTTTTGCATCTATTTTTTTACATGTAGTATTATCTTCAATCGATAAATCAAGATTTGCTAAAATCTCCCTACCTAAAGCATAAATATCTTCTCCAAAAAAAGGCTTTTTATCCATAGTAATTTTAAATCCATTATACTCACTTGGATTGTGAGAACCTGTAATCATCACTGAAGCATTTGGGCTAATTCCATCAAATGTTTGATAATTTGAAAAATAATTAACAGGAGTTGCCACAAGACCCATGCTCAAAACTTCACAGCCAGCCTTGTTAAAGCCACTAGTAAGCCAATCATGCAATATAGGAGAATGACTCCTAGCATCATAACCAATAGCCACAACCCCACCAAGTTTTTTTACATGTAAACCCAAAAAATAACCAATAAGCTTTACAACCTTCTCATTTAACTCTTTTTCAAAAATCCCTCTGATATCATACTCTCTGAAGATACTGTTCACTGTTTTTCCTACTAACTTTTTTAAATGGATTATTATATCTAATCATCTCTTTAGCAACTATTAGATAGAATATTTTTTTGTAAAAAGGAATGATTTGCGTATAGCTATTGTAAAACTATCTGCTCTTGGTGATATTGTTCATGCTATGCTTGTGCTTCAATACATAAAAAACCATCAAATTGATTGGATAGTAGAAGAACAGTTTGCAGAGGTATTAAAAAACAACCCAAACATAAACAATATAATCACCATAAAGCTAAAAGATAATAAAAAAAATATTTTCAAAGAGTATAAAAAACTAAAATCCATACCAAAATACGACTTAGCAATAGATTTACAAGGATTAATAAAATCATCCATCGTATCAAAAATAGTAGCTAAAAAAACCATTGGATTTAGTAAAAATTCTCTAAGAGAACCAATTGCTAGTTTACTTTACAATCAATCTTTTGACATTCCATATGAAAAAAATGTAATTGAGAGAAATTTGGAATTAGTTTGTAAAGCTTTAAGCATTGAAATACCAAATATTAAAGATAAAAATCCTTTTTTATTTTTTAAATCAAATTTAGATATCAAACCTACTCTTTTGATAATAGTCGGTTCATCTTGGGAAAGCAAAGTTTATCCTAAAGAAAAATTTGTAGAAGTTATAAACGCTTTACATGTAGAAACATTTTTATCTTGGGGAAATACACAAGAGTTGGAAAATGCAAACTGGATTTCTTCTAAAACGCATGCAAAAGTTTTAGATAAATTGAATCTTGATGAATTAAAATGTATAATATCAAATTCAAAACTTGTAATAGGTGCAGATAGTGGTCCAACTCATATGGCTTGGGCTCTTGGTATTGCTAGTATCACTTTATTTGGTCCAACACCAAGCTATAGAAATACAATACAAACAAATAAAAATAAAGTTTTAGACTGTAAAAAGCAAGTAGATGCAAAGCGCTTAAATAAAAATGATTTTTGCATAAAAAATATAGCACCTAGCGAAATTATAAATATAGCAAAGGAACTTTTAAGTGTTAGATAATCTTTATGTAAAATCTTTTAAAATATTTGTATTTTTAGTTAATAAAACTCCTAAGTTTTTATCTAATATTATTTTAAATTTTTTAGCGTATTTAGCATATATTTTGGACGCTAGGCATAAAAAAATAGCTAAAGTCAATCTAGACCTTGCATACGGTAATAGCATGAAAGAAGATGATAAAATAAAAATAGTTAAAAATTGCTATAAAAACTTGCTATTTAATATGAGAGATTTTGTTGAAAATCAAAATATAAGTAAAGAAAAACTCTTGTCAAAAGTCACATTTCACAATGAATACTACTACACTAATATAAAAGAAGAAGGAAAGGGAGTTATCTTTATTACCGCTCATTATGGGAATTGGGAATTACTTCCTTTATGTTTAGGGGCAAAATATGGGAATATATGGGGAGTTGGAAGACCTTTAGACTATAAAAAAATAAATAATATTTTAAAATCTAACAGAGAACAATTTAATGTACATATGCTTGAAAAAAAAGGAGCCATGAGAGGTTTACTTAAAGGATTAAAAAGCGGATATAATATTGGATTATTGGTCGATCAAAATACAAGTTCAAAGGAAGGTATATTAATCAATTTTTTTAATAAACTTGCAAGACATACTCCATCAGCTGCATTGATTGCAAGAAAAACAAATACTCCTATAGTACCTGTTTTTATAACAACAAACGATCATGAACAGTATGATATAACTTTTTATGAACCTATCTTTACTCCAAAGACTAAAAATAGTGAAGAAGATATAAAAACAAGCGTACAAGCACAAGCAGATGTAACAGAATATGTTATTAAAAAGAAACCTGATGAATGGTTTTGGCTTCATAGAAGATGGAAAAATCAATATGAGGAATTGTATAAATGACAAATATAAAAAGACATTTTTATAGAGAGAACATACACAACACAAATAGCTATCTAATGATAATGCTAGGATTTTTCCTTCCACTATCTGTTTCAATTGCAACAATTATATTAGGACTGATTTTACTTTTTTGGTTATATGAAGGAAAATTTTCTCAAAAACTCTCTACTATCAAAAACAATCCTATCACCTATGCTTTTTTAGCATTTTTCTTTGTACATGTACTAGGTCTTTTATGGACAGAAAATTTAGAGTGGGGCTTACATATAGTTGGGAAAGAGTGGAGAATATTAGCTCTAATAATTCTTATCACTATAACAAAAAAAGAACATATAAAGTACTATATTACATCTTTTTTATTAGCTATGAGCTTATCTGAAATTATTTCTTATAGTATTTGGTTTAAAATAATTGATCCCTTTAAAAGCGCCACTATTGATAATCCAACTCCATTTATGAGTCATGTATCTTATAATCCATTTTTAGCATTTACTATATACTTACTCGGATATTTTATATTATTTGGCAAGGTAAAAAATAAAATTGAATATTTGCTCAGTAGTTTGTTTGTATTATCTATGACTATAAACATGTTTATAACTGGAGGTCGTGCAGGGCAAGTTGGTTTTTTTGTAGCAATTTCAATATTAGCTATCCAATATTTTAAAAAAGATTTTATTAAAATAATTTTAATTATGTTCATAGCATTACCTTCAGTATTTTTTTTAGCATACTTCAGTAGCAATATATTTCATGATAGAATTAATTTAGCTGTTAAAGAAATTTCTTCATTTAAAGAAAATCCTAACACTAATGTAGGACTTAGATTAACTTTTCTATTTAACTCACTTGAAATTATAAAAAACAACCCCCTCATAGGTGTTGGAACTGGTGATTTCCCGAACGAATATAAAATAGTAAGTGAAAAAAATACACCAAAAGCAATGCTTACAAACAACCCACATAACATGTACACTTTAGTAGGTGTACAAACAGGAATTTTAGGACTAATCACCCTACTTTCTATATTTTACACACAAATAAAGTTGTCTTTTAAACAGTCTGAATATTCTGAAATAAAACTTGCTTTACCTCTTATTTTTCTAGTTATAATGTTAAGTGACAGCTATTTACTAGGCCATTATACTACAATGCTATTTATTTATTTTAGTGCGTTTCTTTATAAAGACTATGAATTGAACATAGCTAAAATACTCATCGTCATACGACGTTCAAATGGTGATGTATTTTTAAGCTCTCCTCTTATAGAAGCTTTACATGTACACTACAACAATCCTCAAATTGATTTGCTTGTAAACGATGATACCCTAGCTATAGCTAAATGCTTACCTCATATAAATCATATATATACTTTCTCTTATGAAAAGAAAAAAAACACTCCTTTGAAACAAGAGTTTTCGATTATAAAAAGTATATATAAAAAATACGACTTGAGCATAAACCTAACAGCAAATGAGAGAAGTGTTATGTACTCTATACTAGCTTCTTCTTACCCTATTAGTGCTGTGGAACAAGAGAGTAAAAAATCTTGGTGGAAAAAACTTTTTTTAAAAAAAAGTTATCTTTTTGATAACTCAAGGCATATTTTGAAAAACAATACAGCAAGTTTAGACTTGCTAAATATACCAAATGATTCTTTACATGTAAAGACTTATTATCCTCAAACCTCAAAAGATACAATTACTCAAAAGTTAAATAAACTAAAAATTGAAAAATTTATCATCTTTCACCCTTCCGCTCAGTATGAGTATAAAATATATCCAAAAGATTTAAGAGATAAATTGTTGGAACTTCTTAATGATTTAAATATCCCTATAGTTATTACAGGTGCAAATAGTGCATTAGATAAAAAAATAAAAACAGAACTTCCAAAACTAAAAAATATTTATGATTTCATAGGCGAAACAACTCCACATGAACTTTTAGCACTAAATGATTTATCTTTGGCTTATATAGGCATGGACACATTAAACATGCATATAGCAGCAGCGAGTAATAAAGAAGTGTTTGCTATATTTGGACCTACAAAATTAGCTATGTGGTCGCCTTGGTCAAACTCGCTTCAATGCTCAACTTTTCAAAATAAACCAAAGCAAACTTATGGTAATATCACTATATTTCAAGCAAATATGCCTTGTGTAGCTTGTGGATTAGCCGGTTGTGATGATAAACATGGCAAAAGCGATTGTCTATATGCAATTAATCCAAAAACAATTTTTACAGAGGTTAAGAGATGTCTAACAAAATAAGCGTTACAATACTCACGAAAAATTCTGAAAAATACATAAGCGAGTGCTTAAATGCTCTGAGTAAATTTGATGAGATCATTCTTTTGGACAATGGCTCAAGCGATAAAACTATAAAAATTGCTAAAACTTTTTCAAATGTAAAAATATATAAAAACGAATTTATAGGATTTGGTCCACTTAAAAACCTTGCTATATCTTATGCCTCAAATGAATGGATTCTCTCAGTAGATAGCGATGAAGTTTTTAGTGAAAAATTAGTAGATGAAATCCTAAGCCTTTCCTTAGACAAAAATACAATCTACTCTATACTGAGAGACAATTACTACAACAAAAAGCTAATAAAATGTTGTGGCTGGGAAAATGACTTTGTTCTTAGACTCTTCAATAAAAACTCAACAAAATTTAATGACCAACAAGTGCATGAAAGCCTTATCATTCAAAATGATATATCTGTAAAAAAGCTAACAAACTCTTTTAAACATTTCTCTTTTGAAAATGCAAGTGAACTTGTAAATAAAATGCAACACTACTCAACACTCTATGCAAAAGAACAAAAAAACAAAAAAACTTCTTCTCCAATAAAAGCAATCTCAAGAGGAGCTTTTACTTTTTTTAAAAATTACTTTTTTCAAAAAGGATTTTTATATGGTTATGAAGGCTTTCTTATAGCTATGTCAAATGCAAATGGAGTATTTTATAAATACATAAAACTATATGAAGAAAATAAAAAATGACTTGTGCTTTAATCATCACAACATATAACTGGAAAGAGGCATTAGAACTAGTTTTACTAAGTGCTTTAAATCAAAGTGAATTGCCTGAAGAGATAATTATAGCAGATGATGGAAGTCGTAATGACACAAAAGAATTAATAGAAAATTTTGCTAAAAATTCTTCCGTGCCTATTATCCACTCTTGGCAAGAAGATGAAGGCTTTAGAGCAGCAAGTAGTAGAAACAAAGCAATTGCTAAAGCAAAAAGCAATTACATCGTTCTTATAGATGGTGATATGATTCTTCATAAAGATTTTATAAAAGAACATAAACTTCATGCTAAAGAAAAACAATTTATTCAAGGCTCAAGGGTATTAATCCAAAAAGAAAAAAGCAAAACACTTATACAAGACAAAAAATACTCAATTTCTCCTTTTGACTCAGGCATAAAAAATAGAAAAAATACAATTCATAATAAAACTTTATCTTCGATTTTCTCAAAAAACAAAAATTCATTAGCAGGTATTAAAACCTGCAATATGTCTTTTTTTAAAGCAGACTGTTTTGATATAAATGGCTTTAACGAAGATTTTATTGGCTGGGGCAGAGAAGATAGTGAATTTGTAGTGCGTTTATTAAACAATGGCATAAAAAGAAAAAATATTAAATTCAACTGTATCGCATATCACATTTGGCATAATGAAAACCCAAGAGCAAACTTAACTAAAAACGACGCTCTTTTGAAAAAAAGCATAGATGAAAATTTAAAATATTGCCAAAATGGTATAAAGAAATATTTAGGAGAAAATAGTGAGTATTAGTGGATTTACATTTATCAAAAATGGGGAAATTTTAGGTTACCCATTTATTGAATCAATAAAATCAATTTTACCTATAGTTGATGAGTTTATTGTTAATGTTGGTGAAAGTGAAGATGATACATTAAAAGCAATAAAAAACTTAAATGATCCTAAAATAAAAATTATAATATCTCAATGGAATGATAAAATGCAAGACCGTGGTTATGTCTATGGACAACAAAAAATGATAGCTCAGTTTAATTGTATAGGAGATTGGGCATTTTATTTAGAGGGAGATGAAGTAGTACACGAAAATGATTTACCGAAGATAAAAGAGCTTTGTGAAAAATATAAAAATAATAAAAATGTAGAAGCTATAGTATTTGATTATTATCACTTCTATGGAAATTCTAATAGCTATTTATGGAGCCCAGGTTGGTATAGAAAAGCTCCAAGAATAATTAAAAATTCTATAAGGAGTTATGCCCCGGATGGTTTATTTTGGTTAGTAATTGAAAAAAACAAAATAGGTAGATATCCAAAAGCAATAGACTCAGGTATAAAAATATATCACTATGGCTGGGTTAGAAGTGAAGAACAGATGAATTTAAAAAGTCAAAAAGTACAACAATATTGGAACAAAAGTCATAAAAAAATTGATTATAGGAAAATAGACAATACTATATTAAAAGAGTTTAAAGGAATTCATCCAAAAATAATACAAAAATGGTTACCCAAGGAAAAAGGAGTATTTAAAGTAGATTTAAACCATAAATTGTCAAAGAAAGAAAAAAAGCACAGAATTATGCTGAAACTTGAGGAAATCTTCGGTCTAGAATTAAGTAAAAAGCATTACAAATTAGTAAAATGAATATCTTCATTGAACTTCCAACTTGGCTTGGTGATACTATTATGACTACACCTAGTATTGAGCAGATAGTAAAAAAATATCCAAATGCTAAGATAACTTTTTTTGGCTCTTATGTTTCTACAGAAGCTCTAAAAAATCATCCAAACTCTTTACATGTAGTAATTGATGAAAGTAAAAAATCAAACTTTCGTCTACTATGGCTTTATAGAGTTGCAAAAAAGCTTGGTTCTTTTGATTTGGCTATTAGCTTTAGAAGTTCATTTACTTCCAAGCTATTTTTATGGTTTTTAAATTCTAAAAATAAAATCCAATATAAAAAAAATGTTTTTACTGGCCACCAAGTAGAAAAGTATGCAAAAGCTTTACATGTAAAACCAAGTGATTTGAAGCTCTATCAAAAACCATATGTATATGCTCGCCCTACTTTAGGTATAAACCCAGGAGCCACTTATGGAAGTGCAAAAAGATGGTACCCTGAGGAGTTTGCAAAAGTAGCAAATCACTTTTCAAAAACTCATGATATCGTTATTTTTGGTGGTCCAAATGAAATTGAAATAGCTAATGAAGTTGAAAGACTTATAGCAACAAAGGTCGTAAATTTAGCTGGGAAAACAGATATAACAGAGCTCATAGAGAAGATTGCAGGACTTAGTCTGTTTGTAACAAATGACAGTGGACCTATGCACATAGCTGCAGCATATAAAGTGCCTACTGTCACTCTTTTTGGTCCTACAAAGCACAATGAAACATCACAGTGGAATAATCCAAATGGATACATAATTTCTCACAATTTAGAATGCGCTCCTTGCATGAAAAGAGTTTGCCCAATCAAAACACATGAGTGCATGAAGGGCATAAAAGCAAAAGAAGTTATTGAAGTTCTAGAGAATCATCTATCGCTTGGCAGATAATATGCCCTATCATGATGTGCATCTCTTGAATTCTAGGTGTATCATCACTTGGTACTACTAGATTAATATCACAAAACTCATCCATCACTCCGCCATCTCGACCGCTTAATCCTATGGTTTTACAATCCATGTTTCTTCCTAAACTTAGCGCTCTTAGCACATTTTTACTATTTCCGCTTGTAGAAATTCCTATTAGTAAATCTCCTTTTTGTGCTATTGCTTCAACTTGCCTATCAAATACTCTATCATAACCATAATCATTGCCAACAGCAGTTAAAACTGAAGTATCTGTTGTTAATGCAATTCCAGGGAGACCTCGTCGCTCAGTTTTGTAACGACCACTAAGTTCAGCTGCTATGTGTTGAGCATCTGCTGCACTTCCTCCGTTACCAAAAAGTAAAATTTTTCCACCGTTATTTATCGTCTCAGTTGCAATTATACAAGCTGTATATATTTGATGTTGTAAACTTTCTATTGTTTTTTCTATAGTTTCTTTATGTGCTAACATCTCACTTTTTATCATATTTATCATCGTTTTACTCTTTCTATTATTTTTGTTGTACTTTTGCCATCAACAAAATCTACGAGTCTAAGTTCTTTAGCTATATCGCTTCCAACAACTTCTTTACCTTTATAATCTCCACCTTTTACTAATACATCAGGTTTTATCGCACGAATAAGCTCATATGGAGTATCTTCTTCAAACTCTACTACAAAACTAACTGATTCAAGTCCAGCTAAGACATATGCTCTATCTTCACTACTATTTATCGGTCTGCTATCACCCTTTAATCTCTTTACTGAAGCATCTGAGTTTAATCCAACTATCAATACATCACCAAAACTCTTTGCAACCTCTAAGTACTTTACATGACCTACATGTAATATATCAAAACAACCATTAGTAAAAACAATTTTTTTATCTCTAAGGGTTTCTAAAAGTTGCAATAGTTCTTCTTTAGTTTTTATTTTGCTATCAGACCTACCACTTCTTAGGGAATGTTCATATATATCTATCTCATCAAGACTAACAGTTGCACTTCCTAATTTCCCAACCACTACTGCTGCTGCACTTGTTGCAAATTTTGCTGCTTTTTGTATATCATACCCACAACTAAGCGCGTAGCCAATACTAGCTAAAACTGTATCTCCAGCACCTGTTACATCATAAACCTCTCTTGCAACTGTTGGTATCTTTGTAACTTCATCACCAAATATAGCCATACCATCTTCACTTAGGGTAATGATAGCAAAATCCAAATCTAAAGTATCTTTTAAAATTTTACCAGCTTTATGCAAACTTTCTTCATCAACAATATCTATTTTAGTTGCTAAACTTGCCTCTTTTTTATTTGGTGTTATAAGAGTTGCCCCTTTATATTTTGAGTAATCATCGCCTTTTGGATCAACTAGAACTAACCTGTTTTTTGCTAAAGATATGATATTTTTTGTCAAACTCTCAGTTAAAACACCTTTTCCATAATCACTAAGCAATATCGCATCAAAATTATTTAGATAAATTTTTAAATTTTCAAGAAGTTTCTTTTCACTATCTTTTGAAATATCATCTTTTGTTTCTTTATCATATCTTATGATTTGTTGGTGTACTGCTATTACTCTACTTTTTTTACTCGTCTTTCGCCCATCTTGCTTTATTATTAAAGAAGTATCAACTCCAATTTTTCCAAGCATTTCTAAAAGTTCATCGCCACTTTCATCTTTCCCTATAACACTTAAAACACTAACATTAGCTCCAAGAGTTCTTAGATTATTTATAACATTGCCAGCACCACCTAAAACAGTAGTTTCTTTTTGAATATCAACAACTTGCACTGGTGCTTCAGGACTTATTCTATCACACTTACCCCAAAGATAATTATCAAGCATTAAATCACCAATTACTAGTATATTAGGTTTATAATTTCTTAATTTATCCATGTATTGCTCTTATCTCGTCAATATAAGATTTAATTCCATCTTCGAGTTCAAACTGTGGTTCATACCCTAAAAATTCTTTTGTATCTTCTATGTTTGCTTCAGTAAAAAACTGATACTGACCAATATAAGGATTTGGTATATACTCATCTTCTCTTTGTATGTTTAATTCTTTTTTTAATATATCAACTATATCTTGGAAACTTCTTGCTTTGCCTGTTCCTACATTGTAAATTCCACTTTTTTTAGGTTCACATGCTTTTACATTTGCTTGTATTACATCTTCAACATATATAAAATCTCTTTTAATCTTATCACTACCTTCAAAAAGTTTTGCTCTCTCACCTCTTAAGAGTTGAAGTCCAAATTGTAAAACCATTGAAGCAGTTTTATTTTTAAAAAATTCTCTTTGACCATATACATTAAAATATCTAAGTCCTACGATACTAATATCACAAAAACTCATATACTTTCTTGCTAAATTATCCATCATAAGTTTACTAAATCCGTAAACATTATTAGGACTTTCATACCCAACTTCAAATCTATCACTATCTCCATAAGTAGCAGCACTTGAAGCATAAACTACATTTGATTGCATACTTCTTGCTAAGTCTAAAATATTTTTAAAAGCATTTACATTAGTTTCAATCATAAGTCCTTGGTCACTCACTGTTGTATCACTAATTGCTGCTTGATGAAAAATATAATCAAACTTTCTATCTCTTAGTAAATCTAAATCGGTATTGATATCTGCACTTATTACTTCACCTTTAAAACCTAGCAAATTTTTAAAGTGACCAAAACTTTTTAAATTTCCATTACTAAATGTTTCTTCACTTCTAAATTTATCAAAAACTACTACTTCACACTTAGGGAAATTTTTTTGAAAATAAAAAGCAAGATTACTACCTATAAATCCTGCTCCACCAGTTATCAAAACTGATTTATTATTAAAATCAATTGCCATAATTCATCCTAGTTCTTAATTGTTTTTATTATATCTAAAACTTTTTTAACACAATATTTTGCTTTGTTACATGTAGATGAGTTGACAAAAATTGTATTTTCTATGCCTGCGTTTAGTCCTGCTTGTATATCACTTTGCTTATCACCAATCATCCAAGAGTTTTTCATATCTACATTGAACTCATTCTTAGCTTTTTTAAACATCAAAATATTTGGTTTTCTACATGTACAGTTTTCATCAGGAGAATGTGGACAATAATACACTTTTGAGATATTTATATCTTTTTTATAAAACTCTTTTATCATCCAATCAGTAAGTTGTAAAAAGTCTTTTTCGCTATAATAACCTCTACCAATTCCTGATTGGTTAGTTACTATAAATAGTAGATATCCTAATTTTTGAAGATGTCTAAGAGTTTCAAAAATACCTTCATTGAACTCAAAATCTTCTTTTTTGTAAACATAAGATTTATCTATGTTGATTATGCCATCTCTGTCTAAAAATATTGCTTTTTTCATAGACAATATTCTAGCAAAAAAAATATTAACAAGAAGTTACTGAACACTCTGACTTAATTCATTCTCTATGTCTTCTAAGTATAAAGCGTACTCTTCTTTTTTAAAGTTATGTTTATTGACTTCTAGGATTGTTTTTGCTCTTTGGAAGAATTCCCATGATTCTACTTCATCTCTCAAATCATATCTTATTATTTTTGCTAAGTAATAATTTGCGAAAAAATTGTCTTCTTTCTCTTTTATCATTTTCCTAAGAAGATTAATAGCTTTAAATACTTTATTGCATCTTTGATAGCAAAGAGCAAGTTTTATTGTGATTTTAGGTTGATTTGGATTGATTTTTAAACTTTTTTCATACGCATAAGCTGCATCCTTAAAAGCTCCCATTTCGGAAAAATTATTTCCAACCAAGTTCCAAAGCTCTGCATCTTTTGTTTTTTTTGCTTTTCTTGCAAGATTTACAATTTCCAAAGCAGAATCTAAAATATTATTAAAATCACTTGATTTTACTGCTTTTGGGTTTATATGATATGCTTTTACAACCTGATTATAACCTTTTAAAATATCTCCACTTTTTAGATACACAGAAGCAAGTTTTAAAATACACTCTACATTTTTTGGTTCTTTTTTTAAAACTTTTGATATATATTTTTTTGCATTGTCATCATCCATCACTCCAGCTTTGCATACAACATTAACATTAGCTTGAGATATAGAGGTTATAAATATAACAAAAAGTAATATTCTCATTTTTTCTCCATCAAATAAGTGTAAATTATACTCACTTAAAGTTATACTTTGATATTACTATAATTCAAATATAAAAAACTAAGATTTTTTAAAGATTACTCAGATATAATTCACTCAAACAAAATTAGGAGAAAAAAATGAAAAAACTAGTACTAGTATTAGCTTTCGCGGCAGCTTCAACTCTAATGGCAGCAGATGGTGCGGCTCTTTATAAAAAATGTGCAGCTTGTCATGGTGCAAAAGCTGAGAAAAAAGCTTTAAACAAATCACATGTAATTCAAGGATGGGATGCAGCTAAAATCGAAGCGGCACTTAAAGGTTATAAAGCAGGAACTTATGGCGGAGCTATGAAAGGTCTTATGAAAGGTCAAGTAGCAAGCTATGACGATGCTAAAATCAAAGCAGTTGCTGAGTATATTTCAAAACTTAAGTAATCAATCAGGAGGAGAGTAACTCTTCTCCTTTCTTTCTCTTTTTTCTTTTAACTCTTTTTTTCTATTTTCCATCTCAATTGCATCGTGAAGTGCTTCTTCACTATCTAACAAAGCACCATCAATAAACTTTTTAGGATCATCAAACTGTCCAGTTCTTAGCCCCCAAAGCAAAGCCCACAAACCAAATGCTCCAAGTAGAGTCGAAGCACCTAACATCATAGCAACTAACCAATTATCCATTTTATATTTTCCCTTTTAATTTAAAAAATTTAAAATTATTTATCTAATTCTCATAGAGTTACCAACAACAATCAAAGAGCTAAGTGACATACTAAGAGCTGCTATAAGAGGTATAACAAATCCAGCCATTGCTAAAGGAATCGTTATGACATTATATAGCACTGATAAAGCTAAGTTTTGTTTTATGTTTTTATATGTTTTTAAAGATATATCAAAAACATTTTTTAGCCCCCAAAAACTCTCATCAATCAACACAACATCACTTACACTCAAAGCTACATCAGTCCCACTTCCAAGAGCGATTGCCACTTCACTTTGTGATAAGGCCAAAGTATCATTTATACCATCTCCAACCATAATCACTTTTGCACCATTGTGCCTTAATTCTTTTATAAAATCTGCCTTATCAAAAGGCAACATTGAAGATTTATACTCTTTTATTCCTAATTCATTTGCAATTTTTTCTACAACTTTTTCATTATCACCACTTAGCATAACTACTCTTAGATTTTTTTCTTTAAGATAAGCTATAGTCTCTTTTGCTCCATCTCTAACCAAATCTTCAAGATAAAATGTACCAATAAACTCACCATCGTAGCCTACATGTAAAAGACTTTTATCACTTTTTTTTGTTTTACATGTAAAGCCCTCTTCTTTTAAAAAAGCTTCATTTCCTGCAATGATAACTTTGCCGTTACATGTAGCCTTTATGCCTTTTGCTTCTACTACTTTTATATCTTCTAAATCATAAAGTTTTGGTTCTTTAAGTTTTAAGTACTCTTTTACACCTTTACTTATTGGGTGAGTTGAGAGGCTTACCAAAGAATAAATCAAAGAGATATCAAAACCTTCGTTTAAAACTTCTTTCACAACTTTTGGTTTTCCATAGGTAAGTGTTCCTGTTTTATCCAAAACTACCGTATCACACTTTGCAATACTCTCTAAAAGTGCGGCTTCTTTAAATAAAACTCCTTTTTTAGCACCTCTACTTAGTCCCACTAAAGTTGCAACTGGTGTTGCTAAACCTAGTGCACAAGGACAAGCTATAACGATAACAGAAATTGCAACAACCAAAGCTCTTTCAAATGAACCAGTATAATAAAACCAGCCAAAAAAAGTAAGTACTGCAAAAATTAAAATGATAGTAGAAAAATAACCTGATATTTGATTTGCAATTTTTTCAATCTTTGGTTTTTTATCCATAGAGTCTTCAAGTAATGAAACAATTTTACTAAGAGTTGAGCTTTTATAAGTAGCAATTGCTTCGTATCTTACAACACTATCAAGTAAAATTCCACCACTTAAAACTTTATCACCTTTTTTTAAAAACACAGGCTCGCTCTCACCACTCAAACTTGAATTATCAAAAGAACCCTCACCACTAGTAATAACCCCATCAATGACTACTTTATCACCAGCTCTAATCTCTATGATATCTCCGACTTCTACATTTTCTAGACTCACAAAAATTTTCTCATTATCTTTTATCACCATTACCTCATCAGGAATTGATGCACTAAAAGTATCTAGCGTATCTACAACTTTTTTCTTTGTTAAAACTTCAAGATACTTTCCTGTAAAAACAAAAGTTATTATCATGGCAACTGATTCAAAATAAGTCTCTCCATGCCCACTAAACATAGAATAGATAGAAAAAATATAAGCACTTAGCGCTCCACTTACAACAAGTAAGTCCATATTTACAAATTTGTTTTTAAGCCCATAATAGGCTCCTTTGAAAAAGACTCCTCCTGTATAAAAAAGAGCTGGTGTTGAGAGTATAAAACCTGCAAAATTCAAAATATCTTTTATATCACTTCTCATACCACTAAAATACCCACCATACTGAGCGATTGCTATCCACATGATGTTCATAGTACAAAATATACCTACTAAAAGCCTTGAGTAATAGTCTCTTCTTTTTGCATTTGCTTGGACTTCTTGCATAGAAGCATCATATGGATAAGCGTTATATCCTATGCTTCTAATAACTTCAATGATTTTTGAAAGCTTTATTACATCATCATCCCAAACAACTTTTGCTTTATTGTTTGTATGATTTATACTAACTTCAACTATACCTTCAGTTTTGTGCAGTACTTTTTCATTTAGCCAAACACAAGCAGCACAGTGAATTCCATCTATGATTAAAGAGATAGAGTTAAAACCATCTTTTGTAGTTGTTACATACTTATTGATAAAACCTTCTTTATCAAATTTTCCTATATCATCTTGTAGTTCTTTTGGAGGCTCAATTGTATTTTGACCAAGCTTATCATAAAAATCATCCAAACCTTCGCTTTGCAAAAGATGAAAAATACCTTGACATCCTTTACAACAAAAGTATTTACCATTATCTTCTATCAATACACTTTCATCATACTCTAAATGACAATGATCACACTTTCTTTTAGCCAAAGCTTGCTCCTTTATAAAAAGGTAATTATATCGTTACTTCTTTTACATGTAGATAATTTTATGATAGAATTGCACAAAAAAATAAAAGGTATATTGTGGTAGTTTTTGAAGCAACAGTAAAAAATGATGAGCAAGGCGGATGGTTTATAGAACTTAAAGATACAGTTGATGGTAGAGTAGAAATTTGTGAAGATTTGAAAATCTTTGAAGAAACTATACAAAAAATGGGAGAAGACTACGGAGGAAGGATCGATGAAGTAAAATGGATCAGTCATGAAAGCCTAAGCCCTCAAAATGAGCAAAAAGTAAGAGTTGCGATGATGGAATACTACGAAAAATACAAAGACCAAATTGAAGAAGATGAAGATTGAGTGAAGATTTAGAATTATTTTTATCTATACTGATTTTTTTAGAATTTTTTGAGTTTTATTGGCAAAAAGGAAATGATTTTAGAGATTATGTAAAAAATCTATTTTTCTTTTATAACAAAGGGGTGATTTTTTTTATTTTACTTCACCCTAGTTTGTATTTTGTTATATTTGCCCAACTGTACTTTAACCAATACTCACTCTTAGCAAGTAGTATAATAGTTATAAAAGTCTTGGATATAACAACCAAAATATCTTTGATGGACAAACTTTACAAAAACAGAGATTTAGGCAACTTTAAAGAAATGTTTAAAGTAAACTATGCAATTCCTCTTCCTTTTAAACTAATAGGAGTTGTTCTTTATCCTACACTTTTCTTTTTCGCTTTTTCTTGATTATAGTAATTCAAATTTAAGTTTTGTATTAAATTTTATCGGTTCTTGTGGCGTTTATTTGTGCAAGGATGCGCAAATAGTCCAAAGCCTCGGAAAAATGCAGGAGGCATTTTGAGAATGAGATAAAAATTGATATAAAACTTAAATTTAAATCACCATATTTCTTGACAAAAACGGTGCATTATTATAAAATGTCAACATTAAATCGAACTACTTAGTGTTATACACGCAAGCTTTCGAAAACATACTACAATGTGCAATTTTTTGCACACTTTTTGGACTTATACCAAAAAATATCACTTAACAAAGAAGGTAATATGAGCGGTAATCAGACTGCATCAACAAATGGTAATCACAAAAACAACAAACATCACAACAAAACAAGGACACATGTTCCTGTTCAAGGTTATAAGATAGAAGATTTAAGGAGTATGACTTTAGATAAACTCCTAGAAATTGCGACAGAATTAGAAGTTGAAAATCCTCAAGAATTAAAAAGACAAGATTTGATGTTTGAGATACTCAAAGCTCAAACAACACAAGGTGGATTTATACTCTTTACTGGTATCTTAGAAATAACAAACGAAGGTTATGGATTTTTAAGAGCAATTGATGGGAACTTTAGCGACACAGCAAATGACTCATATGTAAGTGCTACTCAAGTTAGAAAATTTGCACTAAGAAATGGAGATATCGTAACAGGACAAGTTAGACCTCCAAAAGACCAAGAAAGATATAATGCTCTTTTAAAAATAGAAGCTATAAATTATATGCCTCTAAAAGATAGCAAGAAAAGACCTCTTTTTGAAAACTTAACACCACTTTATCCTACTGAGGCTTTTAAATTAGAGTATGATCCTATGAAAGTAACTGGAAGAGTGATTGATCTTTTCACACCAATTGGGAAAGGTCAAAGAGCATTGATTGTTGCTCCTCCAAGAAGCGGCAAAACTGAGCTTATGAAAGAATTGGCTCATGGAATTGCAAGAAATCATCCAGATGTTGAACTAATAGTACTTTTAGTAGATGAAAGACCAGAAGAAGTTACTGATATGGAAAGATGTGTTAGAGGTGAAGTATTTAGCTCAACCTTTGACCAACCAGCAGGTAATCATGTAAGAGTTGCAAACTTAGTTATAGAAAAGGCAAAAAGAAGCGTTGAAATGGGTAAAGATGTAGTAATCTTGCTAGATAGTATAACAAGACTTGCAAGAGCTTACAATACAGTAACTCCAAGTAGTGGTAAAATACTAACTGGTGGGGTTGATGCAAATGCCTTACACAAACCAAAAAGATTTTTTGGAGCTGCTAGAAACATAGAATTTGGAGGAAGCCTTACTATCATCTCAACTGCACTGATAGATACAGGAAGCCGTATGGATGAAGTTATCTTTGAAGAGTTTAAAGGTACAGGCAACAGTGAAATCGTTCTTGATAGAAATATTTCAGACAGAAGAATCTATCCAGCAATCAACATAACAAAATCAGCAACAAGAAAAGAAGAATTACTCCAAGCTCCTGAAAAACTACAAAGAGTGTGGGCTTTAAGAAGTGCAATCAGCCAAATGGAAGATGTTGAAGCTCTTAAATTTTTATATGCAAAAATGCTAAAAACAGGCTCAAACGAAGAATTCTTAGCTGCAATGAACGAGTAGTGGGAAATTACTTCCCGCTACTTCTATGAAGTGGATGTTGATAATCGGCTTTTTCACATCCACTAAAAACTGCTCCTATTGATAAAATCAACAAAATACTTAAAACAATTTTTTTCAATTTAATATCCTCTTACATGTAAAGATAGTAAAATTATACAATATTTTTTAAAAGGTTCGTAATTGTCTCAAGTTTTAGCGTTAAAATATCGTCCAAATTCATTTGATAAATTAATAGGTCAAGACTCAGTAACCCAAACTCTAAGTTTAGCATTGAGTTCAAACAGACTATCTCATGCTTATCTTTTTTCAGGACTTAGAGGAAGTGGCAAAACTTCAACTGCTAGAATATTTGCTAAAGCCTTAGTTTGTGAAAATGGGCCAACTGCTACGCCTTGTGAAGAGTGCATCCACTGTCAAATGGCAAATGAAAATCGACATATCGATATCATAGAAATGGACGCAGCAAGTTCTAGAAAAATTGATGATATTAGAGACTTGATAGAACAGACTAAGTACAAACCAAATAGTGCAAGATTTAAAATCTTTATCATCGATGAAGTTCACATGTTAACAAAAGAGGCATTTAATGCACTTTTAAAAACTCTAGAAGAGCCACCTGAATTTGTTAAATTTATTCTTGCTACTACTGATCCTTTAAAGCTACCTGCGACTATACTCTCAAGGACACAGCATTTTAGATTTAAAACTATTGCAAAAGCTGATATAGTTCATCATTTGGCACATATTTTAAATCTTGAAAAAGTTGAGTATGAAGAAGATGCATTAAACATGCTAGCTCGTGCAGGAAATGGCTCACTAAGAGATACTCTAACTTTACTTGATCAAGCTATCATATTTTCAAAATCAAACATAACAGCAAACTCTATAGCTTCTATGCTAGGCTTACTAGATCCTAAGCAAATTGAAGATATATTTGATACTATTATAAAAGGTGATAGAGATAAGCTAAGAGATTATATAAAAGAGTTGGAAAACTATGAGTGTGAAGTCGTTATAGATGAACTTATCGCTTATATAAAAGAGGCGTTTTTCAACAATGAAAACAAATTTTCTACACTTTTAAGTGAGAGATTTTTTAGGATTTTGAGTGAATCAAAAAATCTTTTATTTTTAAATGCTGATAATGGATTTGTTCTTTCTCTTTTATTTTTTAAATTACTAGAAGCTACTCAAATCAAAACGATAGATGAAATGATCGAAGCCTTGGAAAGCGAAAAGTTTAGAATTCCAACTGAACATAAAAAAGAAGGAACAAAAACCATAATTCAAGAACCAATTCAAGAGCCAAAAAGCATACAAAATGATGGAGAAAAACTTTTTGAAAAACTGATAATAAAACTTGAAGATAGAAGCTATGCTCTAGGAGAGTGCTTTAAGAAAAATATCACTTATACTTCTTTTTCAAACAATACTCTAACATGGAATTCAAGTGCAAGTGGAGAAGATAAAGATCTTTTGAAAAATTCTTATCCAATTATCAGACAATTTGTACAAGAAATCTTTGGAATTGAAACAAAAATCTCAATGAGCCAAAAACCAAAAGAAGAAAAAAAAAATTTAGAGCCTAATAAAGAAGAAGATACTAATACCTCATCAGTTATAGAAGATGAAAAAATCGAGCAAAGTAGTGGCAGTTGTATAGCTGGTGCAATTGCAAAAGACACTAAGGAATTTGAAGCCAAAGAGATACTAGAGCATCCATTTGTAAAAAAAGCTCAAGAAATATTTCAGCCTAAAGAAATAAAGATTTACCCTAAAGTATAGCCTAAACTTTACTATATATGTTATGATTAAATTATTGCTCGTGATTTATGCCAATTTTACCTGCATTTGCATCAGCTAATCTATCTGAAATTTGCTTTAACAATGGAGGATAATCTAATTTTTCGAAAAACAATTCGATCATTTTGCCTCCATCTTTATTAATCTCATCTATATTTTCATCAAGCTCATCAAATGTTTTGATACTAATAAGCTTTTCTATCCCTAAAGATTTAGCGAAATCTAAATATTTCCACATATATATATCATTATATGGTTGAGATGGACCATGAATAGCTCTTTCTATTGTATATCCATCATTATTTATTAAAAATATAGTTATATTTAAATCATATTTTTTTATCAAACTAACTTCTTGTGCTGTAAGCTGAAATGAACCATCACCGATAAATAAAAGAACTCTCCTTTCTGGAGAAGCTATGGCTGAGCCAATTGCAGCAGGAAGAGTATATCCTATAGATGCCCAAAGTATTTGCGAAACAAAATCAATACCAGCTGGTAAATTTTGAGGCAACAAACCAAACAAAGATGAACCAGCCTCAGCGATAACTATGTCACCCTCTTTTATAAAATTAGCAGCAACAAATGGCCAAAATTCTTGTTGATTTAATTTTTTGTTTTTTATTTTTTTAAATTTTGCTACTGGTAAAGAAAAATTCTCATATATATCTTCTTTCACCTCAAGGTTTTTTGTAAGATAATCTAAAAGCATATTTACACTCAAATTAGAGTAAACCTTTTTACCTACTTTTACACTATTTGGCCTTATTGTAATTACATTGTCATAATTTATTCCATGCTCACTAAAACCACCTGTATTTAAATCCGTCTCAATTGTCCCAATAGATATAATACAATCTGATTTTTGCATCAACTCAACCATACCATCAGTACTGTAATCTGCGGCATAAATTCCCATATAATATGGAGTTGCTACACTTGGATCTTTTATTATAGATTTTCCCATCAAAGTAGTTGTAAATTTTGATTGAGTTTTTCTTAAAAGATTAGTTACTTTCTCTCTCCAGCCAAATCTAGCTATATCTACTCCTAATAAAAACATAGGTCTTTTTGACTGGGAAAATCTTTTAGCTATAATATCTCCAACATCTTTAACCATATACGTATCACTACTTTCAAAACAAAAAACTATATCATCAATATTATCACTTACTTTCATATCCAAAAGATCAGTTGGGATACCTAAATATGCTGGCTTTTTTGTTCTTAACATGTTTGAGATTACCCTCATAATCTCTTCTATATAATTTACACTCGTTAAGATTGTAGTAGCGCCAGAAATAGGGCTAAATGATTGTAGAAAATTATTTTTTTTATAATTTCCCAGTGTATGGTGAACTGGTATATCATGATTTAATATAGAACTGTTAGGATACCCCACTATATGTAATATAGGTACATTGTGCGCAAAACTCCCGGCAATTCCATTTGCAGCACTAAGCTCTCCTACTCCATGAGTGGTAACTAAAACACCAATTCCATTCTCTCTTGCGTATCCATCTGCGGCATACGAAGCATTTAATTCATTACAGTTTCCAATCCATTGTAAATCATTACTATGTTCTATAAAATCCAAAAACCTTAAATTATAGTCTCCTGGGACACCAAAAATGTGTTTAACACCTAATTTCTTAACTATCTCAACAATAAAATCACCCAGTACCATATTTTATCCCCTCTTATTTTTTTTAAATGCTTATTTATCATATCCTATGACATAATATGTATTTTTTCCTTCTACTTTTTCAATTTTTATTTTGTATTTTTCTGACCAATTTTTTATGATTTCATTTACATCTTTTATCATCTCTTCGCCTTTTGCTTCATTTTTAATTTTAAAACAATCTTTGCTTGAAGAGAGTGCTACATAAGAAAGATGTGATTTTAACTTGTCATGAAGAGCTATGAGGTGTTTTTCAACATAATCAAAATCTTTTGTAGCTTCTATAGCTTTTTTAACTTGAGCTATTGCATTTGGTGTTACACTGTAGCCTAATTGTCTAAGAATTGCATCGTTTCTCATTCGTATCCTTTTTTATTTAATTGTCTCCTTTAACTTGAGCGAAGCCCAAGTTAAATTCCTCTCACTGAAGCACAACCTTACGGTCGTATTTCTTTTTACTGTCTCCTTTAACTTGAGCGAAGCCCAAGTTAAATTCCTCTCACTCTTGTGAAGCAACGCGGTTTGCGTTAGCAAATCACTCTCTTTGAGAAAGCACAACCTTGCGGTCGTATTTATTTGCTTTGTTGTGAAATTAGAACATCTTCTATCATTTTAGAGATGTCACCATCTAAAATTGCACTTACATTTGAATAAGCTTTATTACTTCTTATATCTTTTACCTGTTGATAAGGAGCTAATACATATGAGCGTATTTGATGCCCCCAGCCAATCTCACTTTTTTCAATACCATCTTTTTGAGCTTGCTGTTTTTCTAACTCTAACTCATAAAGTCTTGATTTTAACATTTTTAAAGCATTTGCTTTATTTTTATGTTGACTTCTGTCATTTTGACACTGAACAACAATACCAGTTGGAATATGAGTTATCCTAATAGCACTGTCTGTTTTATTGACATGTTGACCTCCAGCACCACTAGCTCTGTAAGTATCAATTCTTATGTCTTTATCTTCAATTTCTATATCGATATCATCATCTACTTCAGGACTTACCATAACTGAGCTAAACGAAGTATGTCTTTTGGCATTTGAATCAAATGGAGAAATTCTAACTAACCTGTGAATACCATTTTCAACTTTCAAGTACCCATAGGCATTTAATCCCCTTATGACAAAACTGACATCTTTTAAGCCAGCTTCATCGCCCTCTTGGAAATCTAGTGTTTCAACCTTAAAGTTATTTCTCTCAGCCCATCTTAAATACATCCTATAAAGCATACTAGCCCAATCTTGGCTCTCAGTTCCTCCAGCTCCAGGATGAATACTAACAATAGCATCTTTACTATCATCACTACCACTTAGCATCATAGCAATTTCAAGGTCGCTTACGAGATTTTCTAAGCTACTAGCTTCACTAACAACTTCATTGATAGTATCTTCATCGCCCTCTTCATTTGCCATCTCATATATATCTCTTGTATCTTCTAGTGCATTTTTTGCTTTTTGAAATCTCTCATATATAGAATTTAGACTAGTTTTTTCTTTAGAAATTTCAGCAGCTCTTTTTGCATCACTCCAAAAATCTGCCTCGGCCTCTAGTGCTTCAATCTCTTTTAGTCTTTCTTCTATCTTCTCTGGTTTTATGATTTGAGCTATATTTTCTATCTTTGTTTCAAGTTTTTTTAGTAATTCGGTATATTCGTAACTATCCAAATTTTAACCTTTATTTTGGTATAATTGTCGCTTATTTTACAATAAAGAACCTAAGATGAAAATATTAAAAACAGTAAATGAACTAAAAGAATATAGAAAATCCCTTACATGTAAAACTATTGGCTTTGTTCCTACCATGGGAGCGCTACATCAAGGACATATATCTTTGATTAAAAACTCAGTGAATCAAAATGAAAATACAATAGTATCAATCTTTGTAAATCCAACTCAATTTTTAGAGGGTGAAGATTTTAGTAAATATCCAAAAAGATATGAAGCTGATATAAAGATTTGCGAACTAGCTGGCGTTGATGCAGTTTTTATGCCTAATATTAGTGAGATGTATTTTCAAGATGAACCAATAGTGCTTGCTCCAAGCCAAATTAGTTACACTCTAGAGGGATATCAAAGACCAAAGCATTTTGATGGAGTTTTAAGAGTTGTTTTAAAGCTTTTTAATCTAACTAAACCTACAAATGCTTATTTTGGGAAGAAAGATGCTCAACAACTTTTTCTCATACAAAATATGGTAAAAACACTCTTTTTAGATATAAACATAATCCCTTGCGAGATAGTAAGAGAAGAAAATGGCCTAGCACTTTCTAGTAGAAACATATACTTAAGCGATGAAGAAAAAACAGAAGCCCTTAAGATATCAAAATCTCTAAAAATTGCTTCAAGAGAGATTATGCGTGGAAATCTACATGTAGATAGTCTAAAAGAAAAGATGCAAGAAACTCTAGAGCCACTAAAAGCCCAGTACATAGAGATTGTCAACAGAGATTTCAAAACAATAAAAACAGTTGAAATCAAAAACTCAATCATCCTAGTTGCATGCAAAGTTGGAACCACAAGATTGATAGATAATATTTGGATATAGGAAAAAAATGAGTAAAAATTTATATATGGTAAGCCTTGGATGTAACAAAAATCTTGTTGATTCTGAGGTAATGTTAGGAAAATTAAAAGAGTATGATATAGTAAATGAGCCTAGTATTGCTGATGTACTTATTGTAAATACTTGTGGTTTTATAGGCCCTGCAAAAGAGGAGAGTTTAGATACTATCTTTTCTTTGCATGAAGTTAGAAAAAAAGATTCTTTATTGGTAGTAACTGGCTGTCTTACACAAAGATACCAAGAAGAGTTACAAAAAGAGTTACCTGAAGTTGATCTTTTTAGTGGTACTGGTGATTATGATAAGATTGATGAGATTATCAAAAATAAAGAGAGTAGATTTAGTAATTCAACCTATCTAGTAGATGATGAAGAAAGGGTGATAACTGGGTCAAATTATCATGCATATATCAAACTAAGTGAAGGATGTAATCAAAGCTGTTCTTTTTGTGCAATTCCAAACTTCAAGGGAAAACTTCACTCAAGAACGATAGAATCAATCATAAAAGAGGTAACTACTTTAGTAAAAAAAGGATTTATTGACTTTAGTTTTATATCTCAAGATAGTAGCTCATATGGAAGAGATATTGGTAAGAAAGATGGCTTGATTGAGCTAGTTAGAGAAGTAGAAAAGATTGAAGGTATAAGAAGTGCTAGAATTCACTATCTATACCCTACAACTACTTCAAATAAATTGATAGAAACTATCATAGACTCAAAGCTTTTTCATAACTATTTTGATATGCCAATACAGCACATAAGTGATAATATGCTAAAAATTATGAAAAGAGGTGCTGGCAAACAAAGGATCATAGAGCAACTAAAAATGATGAGAGAAGCAAAAGATAGCTTTTTAAGAACAGGTTTTATCATAGGTCATCCTGGTGAGAGTGATGAAGATTTTAATGAACTAGTAGAGTTTTTAAAAGAATTTAGCTTTGATAGAATTGCTTTATTTGCTTATAGTGATGAAGAAGAAACTTCAGCTTATGAAATGAAAAATAAGATAGATGAAAAAACTATCAACAAAAGACTTGAAGTTATAGAAGAGATAGTAAAAATCCAGCATGAAGATTCATTAAAAAAAGATTTAAATAAAGACATAGAAGTTGTATGCCTTGGTGAGAGTAGTGAACATGAGTTTATTTTAGGAGCAAAAAAACTCATTTGGTCACCCCAAATTGATGGGGAAATTTTACTTAATGACTCAGAAATTGGCAAACTTGAAAATGGAAAAATCTATAAAGCTAGAGTTAGTGAACTAGCAGGAGATAAACTAGTTGCAACAGTTACCAAAGCTCTCTAAAGAAATCATAGAAAGATTAAAAGGGCATAAAAATCTTTTAGCATATTCAGCTGGAAGCGATAGTAATGCTCTTTTTTTTATCTTAAAAGCATATGAAATTGATTTTGATATTGCTTTGGTAAACTATAAAACAAGAGAACAAAGTGACGAAGAAGAAGCCTACGCAAAAGAGATAGCAAAAAAACACAATAAAAAATGTTATAGCTTTACATGTAGATTAGAAAAAAACAACTTTGAACATAATGCAAGAGCTAAAAGGTATGAGTTTTTTGAAAATATCATAAAAACAAATTCATACCAAAACCTCATAACAGCCCATCATTTAAATGATAAATTTGAATGGCTTTTGATGCAACTATCAAAAGGAGCTGGAGTGGTTGAATTAAGTGGTATGAACAAAATCGAAAAACGAGAAAACTATACTATCATTAGACCATTTTTAGACATAAGCAAAAATGAGATAGAAGATTTTTTAGATAAAAACTCAATCAAACATTTTCTTGATTCATCTAACCACGATACCAAATACCTTAGAAATAAAATAAGGCATGAGTTTGCATCATCTTTTGTCAAAGAGTACAAAGAGGGATTAAAAAGAAGCTTTGAATACTTAAGTCAAGATGCTAAAAGATTAATGCCAGATTTGATAAAAAAAGAAAAAGACTTATACATACTTAAAAGATATGAAGATGATTTGATAAACATAAGAGGCATTGATAAAATAGCAAAAAATTTAGGCGTTCTTTTAAGCAAAGATATGAGAAATGAGATAATCAGAACTAAAGATTGCATTATTTCTAGCAAAATTGCCATATGTTATAGCAAAGATTTGATCTACATAGCACCTTTTTGTAAAAATACAATGGATAAAAAGTTTAAAGAAGCTTGTAGGTTAGCTAAAATTCCAGCTAAAATTCGTCCTTACATGTACAAAGAAAATATTACCATATAAAAAAGAAAGGAAAAGAAAAAAAGTAGTAGTAAAAAAAAGGGGGGAAAGACAAATAACACAGGAACCGGCAGCGACCTACGTTTCCGTCCCAGTAAGGGAGAGTATCATCGGCGATGAAGAGCTTAGCTTCTTGGTTCGAAATGGAGCAAGGCGTTTCCTCTTCTCTATAGCCACCGGAAGTGTTAATGAAAAGATACTTAGGGGTCTGCTGATTTACTTTTTACCTTTAGGTTAAAAGTAAAGCTCTGACTCCGGTTAAGAGTATATTTTCATTAACACTTTTTGTGTGTTTTTGGGGTCTGTTGCTTGAGTTTTAACTTTTGCTAAAAAGTTAAAAGTAAAGCTCTGACTCCCATTAATAATTGATTGTCTTGAAAAACATTTTGTTTCCTATTAGATTTATCTCTAATAAGGAAGCAAGTTGCGAATTAAAATAAAGATAAGCCAAACGACCTATTAGTACTGGTCAGCTAAAGGACTTTCATCCATTACACACCCAGCCTATCAAACATGTAGTCTTCATGAGGTCTTCAGGGAAGATTCATCTTGGAGTTGGCTTCCCGCTTAGATGCTTTCAGCGGTTATCACATCCGAACATAGCTACTGGGCGATGCTCTTGGCAGAACAACCCATACACCAGTGGTTCGTTCAACCCGGTCCTCTCGTACTAGGGTCAACTCTCCTCAATCTTCCTACGCCCACGGCAGATAGGGACCGAACTGTCTCACGACGTTCTGAACCCAGCTCGCGTACCGCTTTAAATGGCGAACAGCCATACCCTTGGGACCTGCTCCAGCCCCAGGATGCGATGAGCCGACATCGAGGTGCCAAACCTCCCCGTCGATGTGAGCTCTTGGGGGAGATCAGCCTGTTATCCCCGGCGTACCTTTTATCCTTTGAGCGATGGCCCTTCCACACAGAACCACCGGATCACTATGACCGACTTTCGTCTCTGCTCGACATGTACGTCTCACAGTCAAGCTGGCTTGTACCATTATACTCTGCGGACGATTTCCAACCGTCCTGAGCCAACCTTTGTAAGCCTCCGTTACTTTTTAGGAGGCGACCGCCCCAGTCAAACTACCCACCAGACATTGTCCTCGCACAGGATAACTGTACGGAGTTAGCTATCAGAATACAGAAGAGTGGTATCTCAACAACGGCTCATCATGATCTAGCGACCATGAATCAAAGCCTCCCACCTATCCTGCACATCTATATCCCAACAGCAGTGTCAAGCTGTAGTAAAGGTGCACGGGGTCTTTCCGTCTTGCCGCGGGTAGGAGGAATTTTCACCTCCACTACAATTTCACTGGATTCCTGGTCGAGACAGCTCCCATCTCGTTACGCCATTCATGCAGGTCGGTATTTAACCGACAAGGAATTTCGCTACCTTAGGACCGTTATAGTTACGGCCGCCGTTTACTGGGGCTTCGATCAACAGCTTCGCTAATGCTAACTGCATCAATTAACCTTCCAGCACCGGGCAGGCGTCACACCCTATACATCCACTTACGTGTTAGCAGAGTGCTGTGTTTTTGGTAAACAGTCGGGAGGGACTCTTTGTTGCAACCTTTCTAGCTTTCAGACGTAAAGTCCTATACCAGAGGAGGCACACCTTATACCGAAGATACGGTGCTATTTTGCAGAGTTCCTTAACCAGGATTCTTCCACGCGCCTTAGAATACTCATCTCACCCACCTGTGTCGGTTTACGGTACGGGTAATTTGTGATATGCTTAGAAACTTTTCTCGGCTCGACGGCATCAACGATTCTCCTTCCACTCCGAAGAGTATCTAGAGCCTGTCGGGTCTCGGTCTTGTGTGATAGGGATTTGCCTCCATCACAACCTACATCCTTCGACTAACTATTCCATCAGTTAGCTCGTTTAGCCCTAAGCGTCCTTCCATCACGCTCACAAATTAGTATAGGAATATTAACCTATTTTCCATCGTCTACCCCTTTCGGACTCGACTTAGGTCCCGACTAACCCTACGATGACGAGCATCGCGTAGGAAACCTTGGGTTTTCGGCGAAGGGGATTCTCACCCCTTTTATCGCTACTCATGCCTGCATGCTCACTTCTAGCCGCTCCACCACTCCTTACCGGTATGGCTTCAACGCTGACTAGAACGCTCTCCTACCACTCAGATAAATCTGAGTCTACAGCTTCGGTGTAAACTTTTAGCCCCGTTATATTTTCCGCGCAGAATCACTAGACCAGTGAGCTGTTACGCTTTCTTTAAAGGATGGCTGCTTCTAAGCCAACCTCCTGGTTGTTTAAGTAACTCCACATCGTTTTCCACTCAAGTTTAACTTTGGGACCTTAGCTGGTAGTCTGGGTTGTTTCCCTCTCGACGACGCATTTTATCACCCGCCGTCTGACTGCCATGATTACACATAGGGTATTCGGAGTTTGACAGGGTTTGGTACCTTGGTGTAGGCCCTAGCCCAATCAGTGCTCTACCCCCCTATGCTACAACATGACGCTATACCTAAATATATTTCGGAGAGAACCAGCTATCACGAAGTTTGATTGGCCTTTCACCCCTATCCACAAGTCATCCGAAGACTTTTCAACGCCTACCGGTTCGGTCCTCCACTGGCTCTTACACCAGCTTCAACCTGCTCATGGATAGATCACTTCGTTTCGGGTCTGCAGCCAGTGACTATGTCGCCCTATTAAGACTCGCTTTCGCTACGGCTCCGGGTATCCTTAACCTTGCCACTGACCACAACTCGCAGGCTCATTATGCAAAAGGCAGTCCATCACCCTGATAAATCATAGGGCTCTGAATGATTGTAAGCAAATGGTTTCAGGTTCTATTTCACTCCCCTCACTGGGGTCCTTTTCACCTTTCCCTCACGGTACTTGTTCACTATCGGTCTGTAAGTAGTATTTAGGGTTGGAGGGTGGTCCCCCCGGATTCAGACAGAATATCACGTGTTCCGCCCTACTCAGGATACTGCTATGTCTTCGCCAGATTTCGTATACGAGGCTTTCACTCTCTATGGCTAATCTTTCCAGATTATTCTACTATCCTTTGAAGTACAATATCGCAGTCCTACAACCCCCAATGCAAGCATTGGGTTTGCCCTCTTCCACGTTCGCTCGCCGCTACTAGCAGAATCTCGTTTGATTTCTCTTCCTCTGGCTACTGAGATGTTTCACTTCACCAGGTTAGCCCCCCGTAGGGTAACATGACTCACGCCATGCTGGGTTGTCCCATTCGGAAATCTACGGATCAAAGCCTCTTGACGGCTCCCCGTAGCTTATCGCAGTCTAGTACGTCCTTCTTCGCCTCTTACAGCCTAGGCATCCACCATTCGCTCTTAATAGCTTACCTTTGACTATTCTAATTCGCACTTACTTCCTTACTAAAAATAAATCTTTAATAAGTCAGCAAAATTGTTTTTCTATTTTTGACAATCAACAATTATAATTTAATGAACATAGATTATTTAAAATCTAATTTAATCTCTACCTATATACAATAGAAATTAAATTAAACTTCTTATCCTTTTAAATGTTATTAGAAATGGTGGAGAATAGCGGGATCGAACCGCTGACCTCCTGCGTGCAAGGCAGGCGCTCTCCCAGCTGAGCTAATTCCCCAAGCCTGATAACTCTTTTAGTTTATACAGTGCAAAGGTAATATTTTTAGTGCAGGAGCTTACTTAAGAGTAAGTGACTAAACTAAAAATTTTAGCTTTGAGCTGTATTGGCTAAAAATGGTGGGCCTGACAGGACTTGAACCTGTGACCTCACCCTTATCAGGGGTGCGCTCTAACCACCTGAGCCACAGGCCCCTTCTCTAATCAATCTCTCAAAACTAAATAAGCACTTTACAAGCTCAAGATAACCTCTTACTCATACATTGTGAGATGTATGAGTTTATACTCTAGAAAGGAGGTGATCCAACCGCAGGTTCTCCTACGGTTACCTTGTTACGACTTCACCCCAGTCGCTAATTCCACTGTGGACGGTAACTAATTTAGTATTCCGGCTTCGAGTGAAATCAACTCCCATGGTGTGACGGGCGGTGAGTACAAGACCCGGGAACGTATTCACCGTAGCATTGCTGATCTACGATTACTAGCGATTCCA